>CBDAOL010000012.1:0-795118 GCA_965198045.1 Dehalococcoidia bacterium | reverse complement strand
CGGCCTCGACACCCTGCTGGTGAAGGACGAGGGCGGGAACCCGACCGGCACCTTCAAGGCTCGCGGCATGTCCGTCGCCGTCTCGATCGCCCTCGCGCGGGGCGTCGAGGAGCTGGGCGTGCCGACCGCCGGGAACGCCGGCTCAGCCGCCGCGGCCTACGGCGCGCGCGCCGGACTGCCTGTGCACGTGGCGATGCCCAGCGATACGCCTCGGGCGATGATGGACGAGGTCCGCGCGTACGGCGCGGAGCTGATGCTCGTCGATGGCACGATCGCCGACGCTGGTGCACTGATCCGCGAGCGCAGCGCCAGCGCCGGCTGGTTCGACGTGTCGACGTTCAAGGAGCCGGGCCGCGCCGAGGGCAAGAAGACGATGGGCTACGAACTCTGGGAGCAGCTCCGCGGCGAACTGCCCGATGTCATCATCTATCCCACCGGCGGCGGCACCGGCCTCGTCGCGATGTGGAAAGCGTTCGAGGAACTCCAGGCGATGGACCTCGTCGGCTCGGCGCGCCCGCGGATGGTGGCGGTCCAGTCCGAGGGCTGCGCGCCGATCGTACGGGCGTTCGACGCGGGCGCGGATCGAGCCGAGTTCTGGGACGACGCCGCGACCCTCGCTCCGGGGATCCGCGTGCCGGGCCCCTTCGCCGACGATCTGATCCTTACGGCGTTGCGTGAGAGTGATGGCGTCGCCGTCGCCGTGCCAGACGAGGAGATCGTGAACGGCGTGCGCGCCCTCGCCACGATCGAGGGCATCGACGCCTGCCCGGAGGGCGGAGCAACGCTCGCTGCGCTACGACGACTCGTTCACGACGGCGCGATCGACCGAGATGAGCGTGTGGTCCTGTTCAACACCGCACGGGCCTCAAGCATCCAGAGCTGCGGCCTACCTCGTAGGCGAGGGGGACACCATGCCAGAGCACCACGACATCGTGATCCGCGGCGGCCTCGTGCTCGACGGGACGGGCGCGCCGGGCGAGCGCGCAGACCTCGGCGTGCGCGGCGACCGCATCGCAACAGTCGGGGCGATCGAAGCGGAGGCCACCGCTGGCGAGACGATCGACGCTTCCTCGCTGGCCGTCGCGCCGGGGTTCATCGACGTGCACTCACACGACGACATCCTCGTGCTGGCAGAGCCCGACCTCACCGGCAAGTCGATGCAAGGCGTGACCACGGTGGTTAACGGCAACTGCGGCTCAGGCGTCGTTCCACAGCGCCTCCCGACGGGGAACCTCCGCCAGGCGGGCGTCGACCCTGCGGTCGTTCCGGGCTGGGACGACCATGGCGGATACCTCGCAGCGATCGAGGCGCAGCCTGCCTCGATCAACGTGGCGCAGTTGATTGGCCTCGGCACGCTACGCGGCGGGGTGATCGGCAGCTCGACCGAACAGCGCCCAGCGACAGACGAGGAGATCGATGCGATGCGCGCCGTGGTGAGCGAGGGGCTCCACGTCGGGGCCGTCGGCGTGTCGACCGGGCTCATCTACGAACCCGGCCGCTATGTCTCGACCGAGGAGATCATCGCGGTCTCCGAGCCGCTCCGCGACCTCGGCGGTCTCTATGCCTCGCACGTCCGAGGTGAGGGCGAAACGCTGCTCCAGGCGCACGCCGAGGCGATCGCGATCGGGGAGGCGCTCGGGCGACCGGTCGAGATCTCGCACCACAAGGCCTCGGGGCGGTCCGTCTGGGGGCGCGTCGGCGAGTCGTTAGCGCAGATCGAGGCGGCACAGGCGCGCGGCGTCGAGGTGCACGCCGACCAGTACCCCTACACAGCGGGCTCGACGCGGCTGGGCGCGATGGTGCAGAACGACTTCTTCACGAGCGGCGGCATGACCGGCGCGGACATCCTCCTCGCGGCGGTCCCCGGGCAGCCCGACCTTGAGGGGGTGAGCGTGGCCGACCTGTCGGAACGCTGGGACCTACCGGCCGAAGACGCCGCGAAGCGCCTGGTCGAGGAGGAGGACGGCAACGTCATCGCCATCGCTTTCATGATGGACGAGGCGGACGTGCGCACCGTGATGCGCCACCCGAGCACGATGATCGGCACCGATGGCATCGGCTGGGGCTCACGCCCGCACCCGCGTCACTTCGGCAGCTACCCCAGGATCCTCGGCTACTACGTCCGTGACGAGGGTGTGCTCACGCTCGAGGAAGCGGTGCACAAGGCCACGGGCATGCCCGCGGCGAAGTTCGCGCTCACCGATCGCGGCGTCATTCGCGAAGGCGCCTACGCCGACCTAGTGCTGTTCGATCCTGAGACGGTCGCCGAGGTCTCGACCTACGAGGACCCGCGCCGCGCGCCCGAGGGGATGCCGTTCGTCTTCGTCAACGGCGAGGCTGTGGTGCGCGACGGCGAGCACACACACGCCCGGGTTGGGCGCGTCCTGCGCCGAGGCGAGTAGAACAGACGGCTACCAGGTGTGCTCCGCCTCGTACGGGACGTGCTTCGTCTTGAGGGCGGCATCCCAGCGCGCGAGGGCGCGTTCGTCGTGGACCTCGATCAGCCCGGCGCGTGCCGCGTCGGTGGCGGTGATGCGACCCCAGACCATGCCGGTCAGCGTGTCCGGCGTCAGCGTCAGATCGACACTCTCGCCGTCGATGCGTGACATCGAGGACGCCTCGGGGTCGGTCTCCAGCTCCCAGCGGCCCGCGTTCCACTCGCAGAACTCGTCGACGAGCTCAAAGCGGAGTTGCCCCCGTTCGGGGTAGGGGCGCTGCACCAGCGCCTCCTCGACGGTGACCGGGCGTGCCATGATCCCATCGCTCGCGCGGATGTCGAGCATCCGAGGCTCCACCAGCATGTTCGGCAGCGGGTCATCGACGGGCGCGTAGTTCCAGCGCACCTCGGCGGCGTTGTCGTAGGCGGCGAGCGCGCCCCAGATCGCGGCGTGAGCGGCCGGCACCAGGCCGAAGAGGTCGGTCACGTTGACGTACTGGGACGGCCCGGGGCCCTGGACGCCCGAGCCGGGGCCGTTGTGGTACACGACATAACCGAGCGGTTCGCCGTGCTCCTCGTAGGCGAGGATGGTCTGCTGGTGATTCGCCGGCGGGTCGCTGATCGGTCCGGCGTCCCACATCGCTCGGCCACGGTGGACGAGGCCGTTGCGCTCCTCGCGGAAGCGCCGGTAGACGTCGACGAGCAGCCCGAACTCCTCCTCGACGTTCACCTCGCGGAGAGCGGGCTGGTGGTAGCTGGGCACTAGCGTATATAATCCTCCTTCGCGAAACGGATGTACTGCGGGGGAACGGTGTACGCGTGGCGGATGTTGACGGTGCCGTAGCCGTAACGCCCGATCGCCATCAGTGCCGGGTGCAGCCCGGCCCACGCCACCTCGCCGCGTTCGTGCATGCCCTCGAAGTGCTGCTTCGTAATGGCGCGCAGGTTGCCACGGCGGCGGTACGAGGGGTGGGTCGAGACCATGGTCACGCCGGCGATCGGGGTCGGCGGACCATTGAACCGAATCTGGAGCGGCCAGAACGCGTAGGTGGTCGCGATCTGGCCGTGCTCGAACGCGGCGAGCGTCCACTCAGAGCTCATGCCGCCGAACATGCTCATCGGCAGACCGAGCTGGCGCGCTGCGTGGCGATAGAACTCCGGTAGTTCGTCTTCGGTGGCTGGCCGGATCTCGCGCATCGTCAGGACACCGGCTTGAACAGCGGCAGGTAGGCGCCGTCGTCCACCTCGGTGAACGCGATCTCTACGCTCAGCCCCACCTCGATCGCCTCGTTGTCGATGCCGACGAGGTTCGTGTTGACGCGTGGGCCCTCCTCCAGCTCCACGACCGTCAGGTTGTACGGCACGTCGCGGGCGAACGCGGGGTGGTACACGCGGTGCATCACACCGAACGAGTGCACGGTGCCCTTGCCCGAGGCCTCGGTCCACTCGAGGTCGTCGGCGAGGCACTCCTGGCAGATGTCGCGATGCGGCCAGTTGTAGGTGCCGCAATCGTGGCAGCGCTGGATCATCAGCCGGTTCTCTCGCGCGCCCTCGAAGAAGGGTGCGGAGTTGTCATCGGGCAGCGGGAGGGGCTTGCGTGGCGCCTCGGATGTCATCGTCGTCCTCCCGTGCCGGCCGTCTCGTCGGGACTGAGGATCAGGGTGGCATGGTGGTCGAGGACGCCGCCTTGCGTCGAGACGAGGATCGTGTCGTGCTGCTCGACCTGGCGTTCCCCGCCCTGGCCGCGGGCCTGGATCACGGCCTCGGAGACGGGCGTCATGCCCCACAGGTAGTAGCCCGAGAGCTGGCCGCCGCCGGTGTTCGTCGGATGCGAGCCGCCGGGGCCGAGCTTGCCGTCCTCGACGAAGGCGCCGCCCTCGCCCTTCTCGCAGAACCCGTAGTCTTCGAGCGTCACCATCGTGGTGTAGGTGTAGCAGTCGTACAGCTCGCGCACGTCGATGTCGTCAACGGTGATGCCGGCCATCGCGAACGCGGTCTCTTTCGCCTGCACCGCGCCCGTGTGCACCTCGTTCTCGTAGCCCGCCTTGCGCGGGTTGCCGGGGTGCCCCTGGCCCATACCTGTGACGTACGCGGGCGGCTGGGCGAGGTCCTTCGCGCGGTCGGCCGCCGTCACGACGACCGCGACCGCGCCGTTGGTGACGAGCGTGCAGTCGAAGAGGTGGAACGGCTCGATGATCCAGCGTGAGTTGAGGTAGTCCTCGAGGTTCATCGGCTCACGCTGCATCGCCGCCGGGTTCATCCCCGCCCAGGCACGGGTGCTGATGGCGACCGCGCCGAGCTGTTCCTGCGTCGTCCCGTAGAGCGCCATGTGACGCCTCGCGGCGAGCGCGTACTGCGCGTTGGCGCCGCCGAAGAGGCCATGCGCCAGCGGGAGGCTCCCCATGCCACTCCTCGGCGTTCCACTGCCGTATGCGGCGCCCGCGGTCATGCCGGTCTTCAGCGGATCGTCGGCGAAGACGCAGACGACGTGGCTCGCGAGGCCGGCCTGGATCGCCAAGGAGGCGAACTGCACCATCTGGCCGCCGGTCGAACCCTGGCCGTTCATGTGGTTGACCAGCTTGAGGTTGCGGAAGCCGAGGAACGACTGCAGACCGGTCGAGACGCTGTTCGTCCTGCCCGCGTTGACCAGCAGCCCGTCGATGTCGTCCTTGCCGAGGCCCGCATCGTCGAGGGCGTTTCGGATCGCGATGGCCGCGAGCCCAGAGGCGTTGTAGGTATACTCGCGCGTCATCTCGGTCATCCCGAGCCCGACGATCGCGGCTCCGCCGCTGGGGTTGAAGCTGGCGCCGAACGTCATCCACATCTCCTCGGTGCAGCGTCAACGGGGCAGCGGCGCTCGGGCAGCCCTCGACGGCCGCGCGCATCATACGAGGCGGGGGCGTTGGCGTCGCAAATAGCGCTCGGCGCTACCCGTATACTGAGCGCGCATAGAACGGGTGGGACCTCATGTTCTTCATCAGCGTCATCAAGCAGTACGAGCGGGCGGTGATCTTCCGCCTCGGGCGCTACACCGGCACCCGCGGTCCGGGGCTCGTGATCCTGATTCCATTTGTCGACCGAGGCGTCAGAGTTGACATGCGTGAGCTGGTGCTCGACGAGCCGGCGCAGTCCTCGATCACGAAGGACAACGCCCTCGTCGACATCGACTTCGTCGTCTACATGCGCGTGGTCGACGCCGAGGCCGCGGTGATCAATATCCAGAGCTATCTGCGCGCCGTGCGCAACCTCGCCACGACCACCCTACGCGCGGTGATCGGCGACATCACCGTCGAGGAGGTGCTGTCGCAGCGCGAGACGATCAACCGGCGCCTGCAGGTGAAGATGGCGGAGGAGGTCACTCGCTGGGGTGTCGAGGTCAAGGCGATCGAGATCCGCGAGATCACTCCGCAACACGACATCCAGGACGCGATGACGCGCCTGCTCACAGCGGACCGCACAAAGCGCTCCGAGATCACCGAGTCAGAGGGCCAGCGACAGTCCGCGATCAACGTCGCCGAGGGCAACAAGCGGAGCGCGATCCTCGAGGCGGAAGGCTCGAAGGAGTCGCAAGTACTGCGCGCACAAGGCGCCCGTGAGGCAGCGATTCTGAACGCCGAGGGGTTCTCGATCGGCCTGCAGCGGATCTACGAGACGGCCTCGGGCGTCGATGGCAACACGATGGCTCTGCAATACCTCGAGATGATGAAGCAGCTCGGGGCGGGCGACTCGACCAAGTGGATCATCCCCATGGACCTGGCGCAGGTCGCTGGTCCGATGGGAGCCGCGATCGAGAGCCTGGGCAGCGGCAACGGCGCTGGCGGCGGTAGCGCGGCCAGCGGGAGTGCGGCCAGTGGTGGCGCGGCCTCAGCGCCCACGGAGCAGACCTCGACGTAACGCGCGGCACTGGCGCGAGTACTGATGCCGCTCGGCGTCAGTACTCGCGCGTGCCCGACTCGCTCGTCGGCGCCATGTAACGGCTGGCGAGGAAGAGCATCCCGCCACCGACGAGGACGATCAGGCTGCCGAGTACGAGCGCGGTCAGTTGGAGCAGGCGTACGAACGACAGCTCCGTCGAGGTCTGACCGACCACGATGCTGAGCCCCAGCGCAACCGCGACCGCGCCGCCCGTGCCGAGGATGCCGCCGCTCGGCACGAAGAACTCGAGGACGATCAACACGCCGCCGACGAGCAGGAAGGCAACGGCCGCCTCACCCGGTAGCAGCGTGCCCACACCGAGGAACGAGACGAGCAGCGCGATCACTCCAGCCGTCCCGGGCAGGAACGTGCCGGGCGCGAAGAACTCGATGGCGATCCCCACGATCCCTGCGAGGAGCAGCAGCGAGATGATGACGGGGTCGCTCAGCAGGTTGAGCACACGCTCGTAGATATTGAGCCCGTTGCTCACGCGCGGCGCGCCGACGACTGCGAGCGTCACGACCTCGCCGTCGAGCATCACCTCGCGGCCTTCGATCGCGATCAGGAGCGACTCGAGATCCGCGACGACGAGGTCGACTACGCCCAGCTCAAGTGCGTCATTGGCGGAGGCCGAGGTGGCATCGCGGACGGCCGACTCCGCCCAGTCGGCGTTGCGGCCGTGGAGGTCGGCGACGCCGCGCGCAAAGGCGACGGTGTCGTTCGTAACCTTGCGACCGAGCGCACCCTCGAGGTCGCCGCCCGTTGCGCTGATCGGCGTTGCCGCACCGATGGTCGTTGCCGGCGCCATAGCGGCTACGTGCCCCGCCATCGTGATGAACGTCCCGGCCGAGGCCGCCGCGGCGCCGCTCGGCGAGACGTATGTGACCACCGGGACAGTCGACTGGTTGATGCGCCCGACGATCTCCTTCATCAGATCGATGCGCCCGCCGGGCGTGTCGATCTGGAGAATCACCGCCTCCGCCTCGCTGTCCTCAGCGTGGTCGAGCGCGCGGTCGATGTAGCGCTCCATCACGCCGTTGACGTCGATGTCCGCTGTCAGGATGTGCACTGCGCCCGGGGTGTCGTCGGGCGCGCAGGCCACGAGCACCAACGCGACAGCGCCGATGGCGGCCAGCAGCGCGCGAGGACGAGGCGTGGGACGAGGGAGGCGCATCGGCGGCCCTTCTACCGAGCGAACAGGGGTCGAACCGACCTCAGGATATCGCGCCGGTAGCCGCGCGGGCGCGCGATCCTAGAGTGCGCCGCGCCTATACTCGCGCGCAACGCCCGAGGGGTCGCGCGCTATCGGTCCGACCCCGCGGAGGGAGCAGCACGTGCGTGCAATCGCGGAGATAGCCTCGGATCTGGGGCTGTCATGGGACGAGTTACACCCCTACGGCCGCGACAAGGCGAAGGTGCCCCTCGCGCAGTTCCCATCGACTGACGACCCGGCCAAGCTGATTGTCGTCACGGCGATCACCCCAACGCCCGCCGGCGAGGGTAAGACCACGACCTCGATCGGGCTCGTCGACGGATTGCGGCGTCTGGGTAAGAAGCCGGTCCTCACCATCCGCCAGCCCTCGCTGGGCCCGCTGTTTGGACGCAAGGGCGGGGGTACTGGCGGTGGGTTGGCTACGGCGCAGCCCGCGACCGACATCAACCTGCACTTCACCGGTGACTTCCACGCCATCGAGTCTGCGCACAACTTCCTCGCTGCGATGGCGGACAACGCCGCCCGTGCGGGCGATATCGCCGGGTTCAACGGCGAGCAGATCACGTGGCGGCGCGTGACCGATGCCGAGGACCGCGCGCTGCGCCAGGTGGTCACGGGCATCGGCGGACGCATCGACGGACCGCTGCGCGAAACCGGCTTCGACATCTCCGCAGCGTCCGAGATCATGGCGATCCTGGCCCTCGCGACCGACCTCACCGACTTGCGACAGCGGCTCGGCGACATCGTCGTCGGCTGGACCGGCGACAACGTTCCGGTGACGGCGCGCGAGCTCAACGCTGTTGGTTCGATGATGGTCCTGCTCAAGGACGCCATCGAGCCGAACCTGGTGCAGACCAACGAGGGCACGCCGGTCCTGGTACACACCGGTCCGTTCGGCAACATCGCGCACGGCTGCTCCTCGATCATCGCCGACCGCCTCGCCGTCGCCACCGGCGATTACGTGGTCACCGAGGCCGGATTTGGCGCTGATCTCGGGTTCGAGAAGTTCATGGACATCAAGGTCCGGCAGGGCGGCGTCGAGCCCTCCGCGGCAGTGATCGTCGCGACCGTGCGCGGGCTGAAGTGGCACGGCGGCATCGCCACGGACGACATGGCCACGCCCAACGTCGAAGCCGTGCAGAACGGCAGCGCCAACCTGCGACACGCGATCCAGATCGTGAACCGCTACGGGCTACCCGCCGTGGTCGCCATCAATCGCTTCCCCGACGACTCGCCCGACGAGATCGCCGAGGTGCAACGCGCAGCCCTCGAGGCGGGCGCACTCGCCGCCATCGAGGCGAAGGGCTACACCGAGGGCGGCGCTGGCATGATCGAGCTCGCCGAGGTGGTCGCGGCCGCGGCCGACAGCGGCGACGCGGAGGTCGCGCTGCTGTACCGAGACGAGGAGCCGATCCTGAAGAAGGTCGAGGCGCTGGCGACGAAGCTGTTCATGGCCGCCAACGTCTCGTGGGGACCTCGCACGCGCACGACGGCGCGGCGGTTCGAGGACAACGGTTGGGAGTTCCCGATCTGCGTCGCGAAGACGCATCTGTCGATCTCGGCCAACCCACGGCTGCGCGGCGCGCCCGAGGGTCACACGTTCCCGGTCACCGAGTTCCGTATCGCAGCCGGCGCCCGGCAGATCATCTGCCTCGCCGGCGACATCATGACGCTGCCCGGGCTGCCGGCCAATCCCAATGCCTACGACATCGATCTCAACGCCGCAGGCGAGGTCGTGGGGCTCCTCGGGACGTAGCCCCGGGGCGTCGCATTGGACCTCACCGAGATTGCACCGCGCGTTCACCGGCTCGGCGTTCCCACGTCGGGCGTGTTCCTGCTCCTCGACGAGGGCATCACCATCGTCGATACGGGTCCGCGCTCGAGCCGCGGGCGCATCCTGCGGGCGATCCAGGAACTCGGTCGCGATCCTTCCGAGGTCGATCGCATCGTGCTCACCCACGCCCATTTCGACCACGTTGGCTCGCTCGCCTCGTTCGACGGTCACCGCCACCTCAAACGGCACGCGCATCCCGCCGAGGCGGAGGTGATCCGCGGCGAGCGGCCGGTCACGATGATGGGCCCGGCCATCGTCACGACGCTCTATCACCGGCTGTTCTCTCGCTTCGTGCAACCTCCAAGCGAGATCGATGCCTACCTCGAAGATGGTGAGGTGCTACCGGTGCTCGGTGGGATGCGAGTCGTGAGCGCACCGGGGCACACCGATGGGCACGTCGCGCTGCTGATCGAGGAGTTGGGCGTCTTGCTCAGCGCCGATGCCCTACAGGTGCGCCGCGGCGAGCTGACGCCCCCGTTGATCTTCGGCGACAGGGGCGAGGCTGCAGCCTCGCTGCAGCGCCTCGCCGGCCTCGACTTCAAGATTCTGGCGCCGAGCCACTTCGCGCCGATGCGAGACGAAGCCCGAGCACGACTGACGGCGCTGGCAGCATCATTCGTGGCGACTGAGGACTAACGCGGCGGCGCGAGCAGGTCGCCGTGCGTCACACCCGCCTCGCGCAGCGCGGTGAGCTCCGCTTCGTCGAGTCCGAGCAGGTCGTGCAGCACCTCGTCCGTGTGCTCGCCGAGGAGCGGCGGATATGTGATCTCGGCAGCGCCGTCCATCAGCACAGGCATGCGCATGAGCTGCGTCGTGCCGTTGACCGGGTGCTCGACATCCTGCACCAGGCCACGCTCGGTCAGGTGCGGGTCGGTGAACAGGTCGAGGGTGTCGAAGACGTAGCTGCAGGGCACGCCCGCCTCGCCGAGGATCCTCATGACGTCACGCTTGTCGTGCTGGCGTGTCCAGTCCGCGATCAGTTCGTACACCTCTTCGCGGCGCTCGACGCGCGCCTGCCACGAGGCGTAACGCTCATCCTGCAGCAGTTCCTCGATTCCGGTCGCAATGCAGAGCGCGTCCCACATGCGCGTGGTGGTGGGCATGATGAAGACCCAGTCGTTCGGTCCGTCGCCCTTGCAGCGATACGTCGCGGTCGCCCCGCCTCCCTGCCGAAGCCCGGTGCGCGGCGCCGGCTCGAGGCCCCAGTTCATCAGGCCGAGCGTGCGCATGAACATCGTCACGGCCTCCTGCATCGAGAGCTCGATGAGCTGGCCCTGGCCGGTGCGCTGTGCCTCGATGTAGGCGGCGAGGATGGCGAGCGCCATCTGCACCCCTGTGCCCGAATCGGCCATCGTCGGGCCGGGCCGCGTCGGCGGCCCGTCCGGCTCACCGGTCGTCGAGAACGTGCCGGCCGAGGCCTGCGCGACCCAGTCGAACGACTTGTAGTCTTTATACGGCCCGGAGAGGCCGAAGCCCTTAAGCCGCCCGTACACGATCTTCGGGTTCAGCTCGCGCAGCCGCTCGTAGCCGATGTCGAGGCGCTCAATGGCGCCCGGCGCGTAGTTCTCGACGAAGGCGTCGAAGTGGGGCACGAGGTCCAAGAACAGCTGCCGTCCGCGGTCGCTCTTCAGGTCCAGCACCACGCTGCGCTTGTTGGCGTTGTAGTTGAGGAAGTACTGCGGGTCCCCGGGGAGCTGACCCATGCCGAGCCCCGTGTAGCGGCCGGGGTCTCCCGTCGGCGCTTCGATCTTGACTACGTCCGCGCCCAGCCAGCCGAGGTGCTGCGTGCACGAGGTCCCGGCCTCGTACTGCGTCATGTCGAGGATGCGCACTCCCTCGAGGGCTGGGCTCATGCGTTGCTCTCCTTCGTCGCTGCCGCTCGGTGCGGACTAGGCGCCGCCCGCCGCTTCTTCGGTCGCTGCGGCCGCTTCGGCGTAATGACCCCACTTCGAGACATCGACGACGTCGCCATCGCGCGTCTCGACGACGTCCATGTACTGCTCGAGCTCGATGCCGAGGCCATCGGCGACACGGTTCATGTAGTTGAACAGCGCCGTCTGGTGGACGATGTCGACGATGTCCTCGTCGGTCCAGCCCACCTCGCGGAGTCGCTCGATATCGCTCTCACGGACGTTCGAGGGCTGCACGGTCAGGAGTTCGGCGAACTCCATCAGCGCCATCTCCGCCTCGGTCACATCAGCGCGACGCCAGCTCGACTTCAGTTGCTGGGTCAGTGTCTCCGTGCCACCGGCACGGAGCGCCATCTCGGCGTGTGCGTTCACTCAGTAGCGACACTCGTTGATGTTGGAAACGACCGAGGAGATCAGTTCCCGCTGCAGGCGGGTCAGGCCGGAGCTGTGGTTCTCGAAGTTCACCTCGTCGTTGAGCTTCGACATGGCGAGCATGATCTTCGGGCGGATGCTCGTCGAGGCGATGACGTGCGCCATCCCCTGAGGGTGCTCCTGCCGGTCAGCTCCCGGTCTGCCTCGAGGATCTCGCCCTCGGCATCCTTCGGGTAGACGGTGCGAACCCAGGACATGCGAAACCTCCTGCTCCGCCGCGATCCTACGTGGTGTCTTGCTCACCCGCACGGGCGCGATCTGGCGTCGCGAACGGCTCTGTCTGGGTTAGAGCAATCCGCTGATGCCGTGGTCGACAATCGCCGCGCCGAGGCGCTCCAGACCGACCTCGTGCATTCGTCCGGCCCTCGAGGCGGGATCCTGGCCGACAGCGCCGATCGCGAAGACCGCATACGAGAGCAGCAACCCGAGGCGGTAGTCGAGCTCGATCGCCCCGGCCGTGTATTCGACGCCTGCTGCAGCGAGGCGTGCTCGGTAGGCCTCGAGCAGCGCCTGCTCGTGGGTGCGCCGATCTTCCGCGTCGAGGCTCAACCCGACGAAATTCGCCACGTCGTACGCGCCGCGACAGCGCGAGATGAGCTGCCAGTCGATCACCGTCAGGCCGTCGCCGTTGGACGCGAGGAACATGTTGTCGAGGCGGTAATCGCCGTGGATCAGCGTGACGGGTGGCGACGCAGCGAGCGCGACGAGGTCCTCGTAGCCCTCGACCGCTGCGTCGATCAGCGGACGCGACACCGCGGGCGAGCGGTCACGGCGTTGCGCCCAGCCTCGCGCGAAGGCGCCTGCCACTGCGCCGGCGCGGTCGAGGCCGATGGTCGTCGCGGGCAGCCAGTCGTGCGCCAGGAGTTCGGGCGCTTCCCAGAACCGCGCGTGCAGATCCGCGGCCGCCAGCACGGCCGCGCGGGCCGCCTCGATACTGCAGCCAGCGATCTGGTCGCCTTGCGGCGTGGCGGCCAGATCCTCGAGTAGCAGCACGTAGCGACCGTCCGCTTCTACGCGGCCGAAGTAGGCCGTCGGCGTTGCGATCGGCGTATCCGCTGCGAACTGCTGATAGAACTCGACCTCGCGCTCGTACCAACGTTGGAAGGCCGCGACACTCCGCGCGCCCTCGCGCGAAGCAGGGACCTTGAAGACCAGCGTCGCAGGCGCCGCCGGTGCGTCCCGCGCTTCGAGGTACAAGCGGCTCGCCTCCGAGTTCACGCCTTCGAGCGGGCCGATGTGCTCCGGCCGGACGGCGGTCACGTCGAGACCGAGCACGTCGCTGAGCCAGGCCGGCGTGACTTCACTGGCGAGCGCCGGTGTCACGACCAGTCGAGACCGAGCAGGGGCTGCAGCTGCGCGGCCTGGGCGAGCAGGGTCTCGTCGGCGCCGAAGCGGCCGCTCAGCTGTACCCCGAGTGGAACGCCCTCGGACCGGCCCGCGGGCAGCGTCAGTGTCGGCGTGCCCGCGTGCGTCCACGGCAGGTTCATGATCGGATTGCCGGTCACGTCGAGGCCGATCGGGGCGGGTCCGGTCGCTGGCGGGCTCGCCCAGAGGTCGACTCCGTGCTCGGACATCGCCGCGTGAAGCGCCTCGCGGAGCGCGGCCCGCCCGGCCCGTCCCGCCTCCGCGGCGTCGGGCGCCTGCTCGCGCGCACGATCCATGTTCGTGGCGTTGCGAGGGCGGTAGAGCCCGCCGTACTCGGCGAAGCGCTCTGCGTGCTCCTTGCCGAACTCGGCGAGCGTCAGCGCGTTGTGCCGACGGTTGATCTCCTCGATGTCATCGAGCAACGGCACGCGACGCACCTCGATGCCCGCACCCTCGAGACGACCGAGCGCGGTCTCGAGGCCTTCGAGGCCCCCCGCGTCGGCCTGCTCGAGGTAGGGGCCTTCGGGCACGCCGAGGACCGGGCGGGGCGCGTCGGTCACATCGCTCCAGTCCAGGATCGCCACGCCGGCGGCGACGCGGAGCCCCTCGACGTCCTGCGCGAAGAGACCGACGTGGTCCACCGAACGCGAGTAGTAGAGGACGCCCGAGGTGGGGATGCGACCGTAGCTCGGCTTGAACCCCACGACGCCGCAGAAGGCGGCGGGGCGAATGACCGAACCGACGGTCTGCGAGCCGAGGGCAAGCTGCGCCGTCCCGCACGCAATGGCTGCGGCGGACCCGCTGCTCGATCCACCGGGCGTGCGTCGAGGGTCGTGCGGGTTCGCCGTGGGGCCCGGATCCAACGCCGCGAACTCGGTCGTCACGGTTTTGCCGACGACGAGCGCGCCAGCCGCGAGGAGCGCGGTCACCACCTCGGCCTGCGGCATCGCCAGCGCCTCGGGCGGAACCATCGAACCGCCACGCGTCGGCAGCCCGTCGACGGCCATGATGTCCTTCACGCCGACCGCCACGCCGTACAACGGCGGACGCGCCTCGGGCGTCGGCCAGGTCGGTACGAGGACCGCCGCAGCGTCGTGCAGCCGTTGGCGGCGACCAGGTTCCGGTACAAAGGCGCGCACGCGGCCTTCGATCGCTTCGAGTCGATCGCAGATCGCATCGACGTGCGTCGCGAGGTCGGTCGCGCCCCTGCGCAGCGCCTCGATGCTCGCGGCGAGCGGCGTGTCTCGCGTAAGTGCCTCGGTGGTCGTCATCGGCGGGATGATACGCGTCCGCCCGCGTAGCATGCCGCAATGAGTGACCTCGACGGTGGCGCACAGCCGCCCGGTGCCGGTCAGAGCCCTCCGCGGGGCGTCCCCACGTTCCAGATTCGCTCATTGCTGTGGCGTGTCTACGTCCCCACGTTCCTGTACGCGGTCGGCCAGGGCGCCGTGTTGCCGATCATCCCGTTGTTCGCGAAGGACCTCGGCGCCGGGGTCGGTCTTGCGAGCGCGGTCTTTGCGCTGCGTGGCGTCGGCACGATGGTCCTCGACGTTCCGGCGGGCATCGGGGTGACGAGGCTCGGCAACCGCACCGTGATGATGGTCGGCACCGCCGGGGTCGGCGTATTCGCGCTGATCGCGGGGCTGAGCGGCTCGGTCTCCCAGCTCGCCGTGATGGTGCTGCTGATGGGTGGCGCGTTCTCGCTCTGGAACGTCTCTCGCCTCGCCTACGTCACGGACCAGTTGCCGGTCGCGCATCGAGGTCGTGCGCTCGCCCTCGTTGGCGGGACGAACCGCATCGGCAACTTCGTGGGGCCCGTCCTCGGCGGCGTGCTCGCGACCGTGTTCGGTCTCGAAGCCGCGTTCTACACGCAGGCTGCGCTCGGACTCGCTGCCGCGGCGATGCTGTTCCTCGTCGTGCCGCGCGCCGGAATACCGAGCCGCTTTGTCAGTGAGCTCAGCGTGCACCGGCGCATCGGCGGACTGCTGCGCCAGCACTCGCGCGTGTTGATCACCGCGGGCGCGGCGGTGTTTATCCTCCAGCTGCTGCGGATGGGCCGGCAGGTGCTGATTCCGCTCTGGGGCGACGAGAATGGGCTGAACGAGGCCCAGATCGGCCTGGTGTTCGGGCTCTCTTCTGGCGTCGATATGTTCATGTTCTACCCGGCCGGCATCATCATGGATCGCCTCGGTCGGAAGTGGGCGGCGGTGCCATCCCTGCTGATTCTCGGCGGCTCGATCGCGTTGCTGCCCGCCACCGATAGTTTCTCAGCGCTGCTCGCGGTCGGGTTGATCGGCGGACTGGGCAACGGCTTCGGGAGCGGGATCGTGCAGACGCTGGGCGCCGATCTGTCGCCGCCCGAGAGGCGTGGCGAGTTCCTCGGTGTGTGGCGTCTCATCGCCGATTCTGGGTCCGCGGGCGGGCCATTCCTGATCACCGGCATCGTGTTTGCGGCGGGCCTCGGCGCTGCGGCGGTCGCGACCGGCGGCGCCGGTCTCCTCGGCGCAACGATCGTGGCGCTGCTAGTCCGCGAGACGCTGAACGCCCGTGCGCCGCCACACGTCGAGTCGAGGCGCTAGGCGCCGCTCGTTTCGACAATCTCGCCGAACGGCGTCAGCTGGTCGCGGATCGTGGCGAGGTCTCCGGCAACGGCGATCGCCATCTCGTCGGGACGCAGATACTCGACGGCGATGCGCTGCACCTCGGCCAGGTTGACCGCGTAGACACGCTCCACGAAGCCCTCGGCGTAGCTGCGGTCGAGCCGGTGCAGATCGAGGAACGCGAGTTGCGCCAGGATCCCGGCCGGCGTCGCATACCGCATGGTCTGGGTGCCCGCGACGTAGGCCTGGATGCCGGCAAGCTCGTCGACCGGCACCGGCTCGGCCCGCAACCGGTCGATCTCCGCGAGGATCTCCTCGATCGATGCGCCAGTGACGCTGGTCGTCACATCGGCGACCTGCGCCCAGTGGGTCGCGTACCAGTGTGCGGTGATCGCGCTGCGCGGCGAGTAGGTGTAGCCCTTGTCCTCGCGAATGTTGCGCGTGATGCGGGAGTTGAATGCACCGCCCAGCAGGGCGTTCGCGACGACGAGCGCGACATAATCCGAGTGACTCGGCGAGATCACAGGCAGCCCGAGCATGACCGTCGACTGCTCGGCGCCCGGTCTGTCGATCGCGTGGATCAGACGCTCCGACGCAGCCTCGACGGTGGGCGCCGAGTCCGGCGCGTCGGCTGACCATCCGCCGAACGAGGCCTCCACAGCAGTCGCCAGACGCTCTGCATCGAACTGCCCGGAGGCCAGCAGGTGCGCGCGGCTCGGGCCGACGTTGCCGTCGTAGAGCGCCTGCACCGCGGCGAGGTCGAGTCCACCGAGGTCGCCCGCCGGGAGGACCGGGCCGTAGGGATGGTCTGCGTAGAGCGCGCGCTGAAACAGATCGGTGGCGAGCGCCGAGGGCTCAGCCCTCGCGACATCGAGGTCGCGCTCGAGATCCGACTGCAGGCGTTCGAGTTCCGACGCGGGCAGAAGCGGCCGAGCTGCTACGGCGGCGAGGAGCGCCACGGCCTCGTCGGCGTACTCGGCGAGCACTGTCATGCTGAGCGCCGTCGTATCAGCGCCAGAGCTGACACTGAGCCGTCCGCCGAGCCCGGCTACGGCTCGCGCGAGCGCCGCCGAGTCGAGGTCGCCCGCCCCCTCGCGGAGGTACTCGGCGAGCAGCCGTTCGAGCCAAGTCGCGCTCCCAGCGTCGATCGCGCCGACGCGCAGCACGAGGCGGAGCGAGACGCTCGGCACCGTTCCAGCCTCGACGAAGGTGGCGCGCAGACCGCTGTCGAGCGCGACCGAGTGCAGCTCGGGCAGCGCGAATGGCGCGGCGCGGCCGGGCTGCGGACGACCTCCGTCGAGGTCAGGCATCGGGCGCGCCGTTGCTGCCACCGGCGGTCAACGCAAGCACGTTGCGCCGCGTCGGCGCGAGGTAGGTTTCGGCGGTCGCGCGCAAGAGGTCCGGCGTCATCGCCGCATAGCGATCTTCGACGGTGTTGATGAGTGTGGGGTCGCCGTCGAGGAGCGTGTAGGCGGCGAGGAGGTTCGAGAGTCCGATCCCGGGATAGCCGGCGAAGCTCATCTGCGAGTAGAGCCGCGCCCGCGCTTTGACGATCGCGTGGGCGAGCTCGTCGCTCTCGAGGGAGCGCGTTCGCACACGCTCGATCACCTCGCTCGCGATCTCCACGATCTCGCTCGCCGGTGTCTCCTCGTCATGCAACAGCATCGCGCTCCAGAGCAGCGGAGTCTGGCCGGTATACATGCTGCCGAGGAAGTTGATCCCACCCTCGACGCTCGAACTGATGCCTCGACCATTGACCAGTTCTTGCGTCAGCAGCGCGTCGTCCCCCTGTAGCAGCACCTCGTCGAGGAGCCCCATCGCGAAGAATTCGTCGCTGCTGCGCGTCGGCGTCTGGTAGCTGAGGGCGAGCGCCGGTCGGTTGGCGAGCGGGTCGGTCTTGTCGAACCAGCGCGCCTCGGTCTGTTCCGGCTCGGTCGTGTCGGGGGGCTCGGGCGCAGGGCCACCCTCGATGTCACCGAACCGGCTCTCGACCAGCGCGAACGACTCCGACGGCTCGATATCGCCGACGAGGACGAGCACGGCGTTCGAGGGCGAGTAGTAGGCGTCGAAGAACGCCTCGGCGTTCTCGAGGCTGGCGGCATCGAGATCCTCCATGTCGCCGTAGCCGTTGTGCGCGTTGTGCCAGTTCTGGAAGACGCGCTCCGCCATATCGATCCAGGGGAACGCGCCGTAGGGCCGGTTGAGGACGTTGACGCGGATCTCGTTCTTGACCACGTCACGCTGGTTGTCGAGTTCGTCCTCCGTGATGCGCAGCCCGCGCATGCGGTCCGCCTCCGCCCAGAGCGCCAGATCGAGCGCGTGCTTCGGCATGACCTCGAAGTAGTTCGTGAAGTCATACCGCGTGGTGCCGTTGAGGATGCCGCCGTTCGCCTCGACCAGGCCGATCAGCTCCATCTTTCCGAGGTGCTCCGAGCCCTGGAACATGAGGTGCTCGAAGAGGTGCGCAAAGCCTGTGCGGCCGCGCGGTTCGAGGCGGAAGCCGACGTGGTAGGTGACGTTGATGCACACGACCGGCGCGGAGTGGTCGGGTGAGACGACAACCCGGAGCCCGTTGTCGAGTGTGCGGTGCTCGATCGGTACGTCGAGTCGCGATGCTGGAGTCGTCGCCACGCGGCCTCCTTGAGCGTTGGGCGCTCGTAACCCTTGCTGCTACTCGACGGTACGACTACTCGACGGTGACGAGTCGCTCGCGCGCGCGAGGAACGAGGTCGGAATGGCCGAAGAGCAGGATGCGGTCGCCAAGCTGCAGCTGCGTCGTGCCATCCGGGATGATGTCCTCGCCGCCGCGCCGCACCAGCAGCACGAGCACGCGCGCCGGCAATCCAAGCTCGGCAATCTTGCGGCCGTCGAGGCCCGAACCGACCGGCACTTCCACGGTCATGCGCCCCCCGGCACTGGGGAGCAACGCATCGTGCAGCACCGGGGCGCCGATCAGGTCGAGCATCCCCTGCGCGAGTGTCTCGACCTCGGAGATCGTGCGGATGCCGGACTGCTCGAAGGCCTCGACCGCGCCGGGCTGCGAGACGCGGGCGAACACCTGGGTCTCCTCGTTCGCGGAACGGGCCACCTGGCAGAAGAGGAGGTTCGACTCATCGCTGTCCGTCGCGCCGATGGCCATCGTCGCGTGTTCGAGGTCCAGTTGCTCGACGGCACGAACCTCGGTCGCGTCGCCCAGCTCGGCCGTCAATCCCTCGGCCTGCGCGCGCGCGACCGCCTCCTCGTCGGGATCGACGAGCACGACATCGAATCCACCTGCGGAGAGCTGCTGCGCGAGCCGGCGTCCGAGGGCGCCCGCGCCCGCGATCACCGCGCGCATCGCGCGCACCCGGAGCAGACCAGCGAGATATGCGGCATAGGTCGACTGTACGGCAACGGTAATGAACACGGTCAGGAACACGAGCGCCGTCAGTGTCGGGCCCCCCAGCCCCTCTCCGAGGCGCTCTCCGGCGAACGCCGCCAGAGCCGCGGCGACTACCCCTCGAGGGCCAATCAGCCCGATGTACAACCGTTCGCGCCAATCGAGGTCTGAGCCGACGGAGGCAAACCAGACGACCGCGGGGCGCACGACCACCATCAGCAGCGCCACGACGATGAACCCCGTCGGCCAAAGGTCCTGGAGCAGCTCGAGGTCGACGGTGGCCGCGGCGAGCACGTAGATCGCGCCGATCAAAAGCTGCGACAGGTCGTCCTCGAACTCCCGCACCTCCTCGGCGTGGGGCACGCCGATGCCGGCCAACGCCACGCCCATGACCGCCATCGCGACCAGCTGCGAGTCGGGGACGAGCTCGGCGGCGACAGCGAATGTCGCGAGGCTCATGCCGAGCAGCAGCAGAGTCATGTCGCGCACCGGCGGGTCGCGGTTGACGAGCAGGACCCCTCGCACGGCAGCGGCTCCGCCGGCGCCGATGAGCGCGCCGCCCGCGAGCGTGGTCGGGACGAAGAGGAACGGGTCGGCGTCGAGACCCGAGATCGCGACATCGAGCACCACGATCGCGAGGATCGCGCCGAGCGGGTCGATCAGCACGCCCTCGCCCATCAGCACGGCACGGACGTGGTCGTTGAGCCGGACGCGTCGCACGAGCGGAGCGATCACGGTCGGTCCCGTCACCGTCACGAGCGCGCCAAAGACGAGCGCCGTCTTCCACGGGAGCAGGTCGGTGACGCCCGCCAGCAACGTACCGGCGATGAACGTGCCCAGCAGACCGAACGTCAGCAGGTTGCGTACGACGCCGCCGACCCGGCGCAGGTAGCTGACATCGATCGAGAACGCACCCTCGAACACGATCAGCGCGACGAGCACCTCGATCGACAGCTCGAAGATCGGCCCGACGTCCTCTGGGTCGACGAGGCCGAGCACCGAGGGGCCCGCGAGGGCGCCCATGACGAGCAAGATGAGGACCGCCGGCAACGAGAAGCGCCGGGCGAGCATGTTCGTGACGGCGACGGCGAGGCCGATCGCACCGAGCGCTGTGATCGCGCCTGACTCCACGCCCTCTGGTCCGTTCCAACGCGATGGCCGGGCCCGGTGGGCCGCGGAGCCGGTGCTGCGGCCCAAGGCTAGCCCGTCGCGCAGCTTCGTGCCGCCTGACTGCCCGGCTGCCGGCCGAACCGCGGAGTCCGTCCGAGCGCCCTCGCGGCACCGCCTGTGCCCGTCGTATCGTCGAAGCGGCCGCCGGGAGCGGTCTGGGAATGGAGGACGCGGTGGGTATCGACGAGTTCAAGCGCTTCGTGCTGCGAGGCAACGTGATCGACCTCGGCGTCGGCGTGGTGATGGGCGTCGCCTTCAAGTCGGTGGTCGACTCACTCGTAGCGGACATGCTGACCCCGCTGATCGCCATGATCGGAGGTAACGCCGACTTCTCGGCAATGGCGTTCACGCTCAATGGGAGTTCGTTCGCGTATGGCAACTTCGTCAACGTGACGATCGCGTTCGCGATCACGGCGATCGTGGTCTTCTACTTCGTCGTGGCGCCGACCAACCATGTGATCTCGCGCTACGCGGAGGAGGAAACGCCCGAGCCGACGACGCGCAAGTGTCCCTTCTGCGTGTCCGAGATCTCGAAGCGTGCCTTGCGTTGTCCCTTCTGTACCGCGGAGGTGCCGCCGGTCGTGGCGGCCTGAATGGTGGCGATCGAGGCCTGCTTCCTCGATGTCGACGGTGTGATCACCGACTTCGAGTACCTCCCGGCGCAGTGGGATCGGCATATCGGCGACCTGCTGGCGCCGGCGCTTGGTCGCGAGGTCGAGGACTGGGGCCGTGCGAACCGCGCCGTGTTCCCCGGCGTCTCGGCCCGAAATGGAGAGTGGGGAACCGACCCGGCGTACCGCCAGCGTCGCGAGGGCATCGAGATCATCGCCGCCATGTGCGATCACCTCGACCTGGCGCGCCCTTCGGGTCACCGCAGCGAGGAACTCTGGCGGGCGGTCGAGATCCACGTCGCCAGCCAGGGCACGGCGATCTTTCCCGGCGCGCGGGCGGCCCTCGAAGCGCTGTCGAACCGCTGGCCGGTGCACACCGCCACTGGCAATCCGTCACGGCGGGTCGTCGCCTACTTCCGCAGCATCGACGCGCTCGACCTGCTCGGTGTGCCATCCGGGCCTGACCTCGTCGGTATCTGGAAGGCGGCGCCCGAGTTTTACGACCGCACGTTCGCGCTCGCCGGGGTCGATCCGCGAGCGGCCGTCGTGGTCGACGAAGCGCTGGTCCAGCTCGATCTCGCCGCGTCGAGGGGTGCGTGGACGGTGCTGGTCGACGCTTCCGGTGAGGAGGATGGATCCGACTTCGACGCCGTGGTGAGCGTCATCGACGAGGTGCCGGCTGCCGTCGAGGCGATCACGACGAGGTAGGCGCTAGGACCCGGCTCCAAGTACTCCGAGCAGCGACGCTTCGAGTTCCTCGTGCGTGACGAACGCCTCGAAGCGGGCGGCGACGCGCCCGTCGGCGTCAACGACGAACGTCCACTCGTCAGTCGTGATGCCCCACTCCTCGAGGACCGACGTGCGGACAGCGCGGCTGAGGTCGCCCTGGATCTCGTGTGGGTTCTCGTAGAGATCCACGTGCACGAAGTCGGCGTCACCTGCGTACTCTGCGGCCAGCTCGCTCAACACCTCGACCTGCGGGCCGCAGAGGGCGTTCGTGCAGAAGGCCGGGCTCGCGAACACGATCACCAGCGGGCGATCGGTCGTGAGTGCCTCCGCGATCGTGAGCTCGTAGAGAGACGCGTCCGGTTCGTGGCCGGTCGAAAGCTCGTCGAGCGAGCCGACCGCGCCGAGGGTGCGCGTCACGCTGGCCGGCGCTGCAGCGCCGACATCCGGCGCGTGCGTGGCCTCGGCGACTTCGAATGCGAAGTGCGTGGTCACGAATGCGCCGGTCGGGCTCGGGACACCGACGCTGACGCTCCAATCGCCAGCGCGGTCGAACGTCAGAGGCACGCTGTAGACGCCGCGCGTACCAAACGGGAACTCGAAGAAGCGCGCTTCGCCGACCTCGACGGGCCCCTCCGCTTCGCCGGCCGGTCCGTCGGGCATGCGGTACAACTCGACGCTGAGCACGGGCACTCGCACGAGGCCCTCAGGCGTGGTCAACACGAAACCGAGGCGGTGTGTGCCGACGCCGAGGTCCGGCGTGCCAAGGATGGCGCGGACACCCGTGTCGTCGTCGCGGTAGACCGGGTAACCGCCAGAGAGTGCCGTTGCCGCCTCGCCTTCGGGCAGCGCCGTCAGTATTCCGCTCGTCGAGGCCTCGGCACCGCGCCCGTCGCTATCGCCACCTTCGCCACCGCAGGCGGCGATCAGCGCCGCGACGAGGAGCGCTGCGGCGACGAGCGAGCGACGCATCACGCGCCCTCCAGGTAGGCGCCGAAGGTGACGGCAAACATACCGAAGTGCTCCGAGTTGGAGAACAGCTTCAACTCGCGGTCGCCCAGTTCAGGCAGTTCGATCACCGCGTACATCCGCGGCTCATCGACCGTGAGCACGCTGCGCCCGTCGTCGTCGAAGCGGATATCGGCGCCCGCCTCGTCGGCGTCCAGCGGACGGCCATCAAGCTCGACGACCACCTCGTAGGTCCCGTCGCCGCCCTCGCCGGGGTGCATCACCACATTCACCGAGCGTGCGATGAAGCGGAAG
This sequence comes from Dehalococcoidia bacterium, assembly GCA_965198045.1. Taxonomy (GTDB): domain Bacteria; phylum Chloroflexota; class Dehalococcoidia; order UBA2979; family UBA2979; genus CBDDEC01. The sequence goes on along the minus strand of CBDAOL010000012.1, from coordinate 772,263 downwards.
GCCAGCCAGTCCTCGAGGTTCTCCGTCGCTCGGGCATGCTGAATCGACTCGCGCTCGTTGCGCCAGAGGCCCTGCAGGAACCACTGCTGATGGCCATGCGGCCGGTCATCGACGTAATCGGCCTCGCGATCGATGCCGCGGTAGTACTCCTCCTGGCCGGCGTAGATGCCGACGTTCGAGAAGTTGCGCTGATACCCGCCGTAGAGCTCGCGGGTGATGCCCGTGACCGCCGGGTCGAACTCCGGCTCCTCGACGCCGCCCACCTCGATCCCGTCGAGGTCGGCGCCGGCCGCGGTCAACGCCGTCCGAATCTCGATCTCGGTCTCGCGGTAGTCGCCTTCGCCGAAGTGCCGGTAGAGCAGTTCACCGTCCGAGCCGAAGAGGTACTTGGCAGGCCAGACGTTGTTGAAGAATGCGGTCCACGTGTGCATCTGGTTGTCCTGCGCGACCGGGTACTCGATGCCCTCGCGCTGGACCGCGTTCAGCACGTTCGCGGGGTTCTCCTCGAACTCGAACTCCGGCGCGTGGACGCCGAGGATGACCAGGCCGTGGTCCGCATACTTCTCGTGCCAGTCTTTGAGGAACGGGAGCGTGCGCAAACAGTTGACGCAGGTGTACGTCCAGAAGTCGACGAGCACGACGCGCCCGTCCGCGACCAGCCCCTCCGAGGTCAGCTCCGGGCTGTTCAACCAGTCGGTGAGCCCGTCGAAGTGCGGGATCTGCCCGCCGAGTTGCAGGCCGGGGTCGAGCCCGTAGCCCTGCAGGATCTCCTCGCCCGTGATCTCCTCGCCGCGTTCGCCCTCGTCGGTCGAGACCGTCGAGGTGTCCTCGCCGCTCGGTGTATCCGAGGTGCTGGCGGGCGTCACGCCGGAAGCGGAATCCTCGGCGCTGCCGCCGCCGCAGGCGACGAGGAACAGGGCTGCGACTGCGACCAGTGCAAACAGCGCCATGCGAGGCCACGATCGGGCCTCAGACAGACGTTGGGCCAGCGCGTGCACGCTCTCGGTCCTCCAGTCGAAGTGGGGATCACGATCGTAGCAGCGGGCCTGCCGACAGATGTTACGGAGGTGCTAATCACGTCTGTGCGGCCCCGTTCGTCGCCCCCGAGTGGCGTTCTTGCTATACAGCAGTGGCATAGAAGGAGTTCCCGTGGCGCATGAGCACACGATCCGAGGCAAGGTCGCCATTGCCGGCCTTGCCGAAACGACCTACTTCAAGCGGGGCCAGGCCGAAGACGCCGAGTTCAAGATGGGTCTCCAGGCCATTCTCGGCGCGGCCGAGGATGCAGGCATTGATGTCCGTGAGATCGACGGCTTCGCCTCGTACTCGAACGACCGCAACTCGCCGGAGCGCCTGGCCACGGCGCTCGGCATCCCGGAGTACCGCTTCAGCAACATGTTCTGGGGCGGTGGTGGCGGCGGTGGGTCCGGAGCGATCGCGAACGCCTCTGCGGCGATCGTCGCCGGCTACGCAAAGACCGTCGTCGTCTACCGCGCGCTGGCGCAGGGCCAGTTCGGCCGCTTCGGCCAGGGCGCGGCCGTGCCGAGGATCCGTGGCGATGCTGCGTTCACAGCGCCGTACGGCCTGATGTCGCCGGCGCAGTCATTCGCGATGCGGGTGCGGCGCTTCATGCACGATCACGGCGTGAGCCAGGAGGCGCTCCGCGCCATCGCGCTCACTTCGTACGCCCACGCCCAGCACAACCCACGCGCGGTCATGCGCGGGCGCGAGCTGACCGAGGAGATCTACGAAGAGTCACGCTGGATCGTGGAGCCGTTCCACCTCTTCGACTGCTGCATGGAGAACGACGGCGCGGCGGCGGTGATCCTGACGACGTCCGAGCGCGCCCGGGACCTCCGGCAGACGCCCGCTTACCTCCTCGGCGCGTCGCAGGGGTCCGACTATCGCCAGGGCGCCGCGGCGCACAACGCGCCTGACTACGCCACCTCGAACTTCAAGCAGGTGGCGAAGCACCTCTATGAGCAGGCGCAGGTCACGCCCGCCGACGTTGACGTGCTGCAGTCGTACGAGAACTTCACCGGTGGCGTGATGATGAGCATGGTCGAGCACGGCTTCTGCGAGCCGGGCGAGGTGAATGAGTTCTTCACGCCCGAGCGCTTCCGCGCTCCCGACAGCGATCTGCCGTTGAACACCAGCGGTGGGAACCTGGCCGAGTGCTATATGCACGGCCTCGAGCTGATCACAGAGGCCGTGCGGCAGGTCCGAGGCACGTCGACCTGCCAGGTGCCGGACGTGAACGTCTCGATGGTCTGCTCCGGGCCGATGGTGCAGCCGGTCAGCAGCCTCGTGCTCGCGAAGGAGGTGGCGTAGCCATGGCCGCACCGACGACGACCGAGAGCTACCTGCCGGAGGGCATGCCGGCGCCCGGGCCCCACATCGACGGACTGGGCGCCGAGTTCTGGGAGGCGACGCAGCGACACGAGCTGCTCGTGCAGCGCTGCAACGCCTGCGAGAACTGGCAGTGGGGCCCCGAGCACATTTGCTACAACTGCCACTCCTTCGACGACCTGACGTACGAGCGGGTCTCCGGCCGCGGTGTGATCTACTCGTGGGAGCGCTCCTGGTACCCGGTGCACCCGGCGCTCGCTGACCGGCTGCCGTACCTCGTCGTGCTCGTTGAGCTGCCTGACGCGGGCAACGTGCGCATGGTCGGGAACCTGCTCGGTGACCCCGAGCAGGAGGTCCCCATCGGCGGGGAAGTCGAGGCGGTCTTCGAAGACCACGAGGGTGACGGCGGGCCGTACACCCTCGTGCAGTGGCGGCTCGTCGAGGGCTGATCGCGGTGCTCGCCCCGTGAGCGCCCCATGACCGCGGAGCGCGCCAGGTTCGTGCTCGCCGCCGACATCGGCGGCACCTCGATGCGCGCTGCGCTCGTCGACGGCGATGGCGTGATCCACGCCCGCCAGTCCACCACGACCGAACCCGAGCGCGGCATCGAGGACGCTACGGAACGCCTCGGCGCGTTGCTGATCGCTGTTGGCGCTGTCGCACCCGGCGATCCCCTCGGCGTCGGTGTCGCGACGGCCGGGCCGATCGAGCCCGCGAGCGGGCGCTACTCTCACCCGCCGAACCTTCAGGGCTGGCATGGCCGCTCGATGCGACGCGCGCTGGAGGCGATGACCGGCCTGCCAGTGACGGTCGCCCATGATGCGACCGCAGCCGTGCTCGCTGAGCGGCAATTCGGGGCCGGAGTGGGCCTCGATGACCTCGTGTACATCACCGTCAGCACCGGCATCGGCGCCGGGATCGTCGCCGGCGGTCGCCCCGTCACCGGCGCGAGCGGCGGCGCGGGTGAGTTCGGCCACATGATCGTGCGGCCGGGCGGTCCCGCCTGCGCCGCCGGGTGCGCTGGCTGTCTCGAGGGCACGGCGTCCGGCACCGCACTGGCCCACCTCGCCGCCGTCCGCATCGCCTTGGGCGAGAGCAGCACACTCCCGCCGACGCCGACCGCCGCCGAGGTCGTTGCAGCCGCCGCGGCCGGCGACACCCTCGGTCGGGAGCTGGTGGATGACGCAATCGCCGCGCTCGGAGCCGGGATCGCCAGCTTGCTCAACCTCCTCGACCCCGCGCTGATCACCCTCGGCGGTGGGGTCATGTCGGGCCTCGACGCTCGCTGGGACGATCTGCTCGCGGCCGTTCGTGCGTCGGTGTTGCCGCGCTACGAGTCGCGCCTCCCGGTCGCGCGCACTGAACTCGGCGAGGAGATCGGACTGCTCGGTGCAGCGGTCGTCGCGTTCGAGGCAGCGGCGGCTGGCTAGGCCGGCGCAAGCGTCTCACGATCGAAGCGGAACGCCTCGAGCGAGTGCGCTGCTGCCCCGTCGATCACCAGTTCTGCGACCGCCTCGCCGATCGCCGAAGAGAACTTGAACCCGTGACCCGAACAGGGGCTGGCCACCACGATCCGCTCGTCGTCAGGCAACACGTCGATCAGGAAGTCGTCGTCCGGCGTGTTGGTATAGAGGCAGACGGAGGACTCGCGCAGCGTCGAGGTGACACCGGGCAGGTGGCGCTCGATGAACCGCCGCAGCGGTTCGACATCCGCCTCGTGAACCTCGCGGTCAACGTCCTCGGGAGTGGTCGCGACACCGCCATGGTGCACCGCCACCTTCACTCCGTGCCCACGGTCGGGGATCGTGTAGGCGCCGGCGTTCGCTGCCGGCCAGATGCTGATCGGCCCGCTGCCGTCACCGATCGGTTCGAACCAGCCCTGGACCTGGCACTCCACCGTCAACGCGGCCGCCGGACGCCCGAGGAGCTCGGGAAGCCACGGACCGGCGCTGAGGACGAGGCGGTCCGCCTGCACGACACCACCGCTCGTCGTCAACTCGAAGCCGTCGTCGCTGGCGGTCCAGCCCTCGACGGCGGTGTTGAAGCGCAGCTCCGCGCCGGTCCGCGCCGCCGCGTCGAGGTGCGCCGTGATGCATGCATCAATCGACAGCGCCCCGGCGCGCGGCTCGAAGATCGCGATCTGATCGGCGTCGAGGCGAAACGAGGGGAAGCGACTCGTCACCTCCGACGCCGTCAGTTGCTCGATGGCGATGTTGCCGACAGCGGCCGAGTGGATCGCGGTGCGGGAGGACATCCCGCCCTCGTCGATGATCAGTCCTCCGGTGACGGAGACAGGTTGCCGCCGCTCGCCGCCTCGACGTCGGCCCAGAGTTCGTAGGCACGTTGTACCAGCCGGACGTAGCCGGCGCCCTCGGGGTAGGCCTCGCGGATGATCCGCGTGTGGCCGTGCGACGAGCCGAGGTCGTGCGGGGGGTGGTAGCGATCGAACCCGACGACGCGACGACCGCGGAGGGCGAGGTGGTAGGCCGTTGCGCTCCCCATCGCACCGAGCCCGATTACTGCCGCGTCGTAGCGCTCAGCCATGCTCGCCGTCCGTCCGCCGCTGCTGGCCGCTCCCGGGCGGCCGACGTAGCCTCGATGCATGCTCTTTGCCGAAGCCCTGACGAAAGCCTACGGCGGCGACCACGTGCTGCGCGATGTCGAGTTCACAATCGGCGATGGGCAGCGCGTCGGTCTCGTGGGGCCGAACGGCGCTGGAAAGTCGACGCTGCTGCGCCTGATTGCCGGCGAGGAGACACCCGACAGGGGCATTGCCGGCCATCGCGGCGGCGACTTCGGCTTCCATCACCAGGACGCCGGCCTCGAATCGTCCCGCAGCCTGCTCGAGGAGCTCTGGACGGCCTTCCCTGAGGCCCGCGCTGTCGAGGGCCAGCTGGCCGACATCGCGGCCGAGATCGAAGAGGGCGGCGAGCAGCTCGACCCTTTGATCGCCCGCCAGAGCGCGCTGTTCGAGCGCTACGAAGCCCTCGATGGGTACCGCATCGATCGGCGCATCGCGCGTGTGCTCGATGGTCTCGGGTTCGCGCCCGACGACCGCGACCGTGCCTGCGGCGAATTTTCCGGCGGCTGGCAGATGCGCGCCGCGCTCGCGAAGGTGCTCGTGCACCGTCCGCTGAACCTCCTCCTCGACGAGCCGACGAACCACCTCGACGCCACGGCGCGCGACTGGCTCGCACTGGAACTGGCCGACTACCGCGGCACCATCCTGGTCGTCACTCACGACGGGGAGTTCCTCGACGTGGTCGTCGGGCGAGTGCTCGAACTGCGCGACCGCAGCCTGACCTCGTACGAGGGCAACTACAGCGCCTACCAGAGACAGAAGGCTGAGCGCCTGCACGCACAGGACCAGGCGGCGGCGCGGCAGGAACGCGAACTGAAGCGCCAACAGCGGTTCTTCGACCGCTTCCGCTCCAAAGCGACGAAGGCCACCCAGGTGCGCAGCGGTGAGCGGCAGCTGGCGCGCGTCGAACGCATCGAACGCTCCACCGAGGAGCAGTCGGTCCGCTTCCGGCTGCAGTCCAGCGGTCGCATCGAACGAGAAGTGCTGCACGTCGAGGGCCTGACGCACAGCTACGACGACGAGCCGGTGCTCATCGACGTCGACCTGGCGATCGAACGCGGGCAGCGCGCGGTCCTCGTCGGGCCCAACGGCGGTGGCAAGTCGACGCTGCTGCGCTGCCTCGCCGGCCAGCTCGAAGTGACCGAGGGCAGCATCGCCTGGTCGCAGCGGGCGGAGCTCGGTTACTACGACCAGCACCAGGACGAGGCACTGGACCCCTCGAGGACGGTCCTCGACGAGGTGCGATCGGTGGCGGGAGACCAGAGCGACGGCGCGCTGCGCAACGTGCTGGGACGCTTCCTGTTCCGTGGCGACGACGTCTTCAAGTCGGTCGCCGTGCTATCGGGCGGCGAGCGCAGCCGGGTTGCCCTGGCGAAGTTCTTGATTCAGCCATCGAACGTGCTGCTCCTCGACGAGCCGACGAACCACCTCGACCTCTCGACTCGCCGCGCGCTGGTCGAGGCGCTCGAGGGCTACAACGGCACCATCATCTGCGCGAGCCACGATCGCTGGATCCTCGATCGCGTCGCTACGCGCGTGTTCCACGTCGAGGACGGCGGCTGCGTCGAGCAGGAAGAGCTGCGCACCGACTGGGACTAGCGCTGTCGCGACGCGCTGAAACCGCTATCCTCGCGCGGCCGGCGAGCTGGCCGGCGGGAGCGGGAGCCACCAGATGACCAACGGCGCGAGCGAGCCCACTCTCCGACAGGTCGAAACCAACGGCATCAGCCTCCGCATCGCCGAGATGGGTAGTGGGCCCCTCGTGGTGCTGATGCACGGCTGGCCCGAGTCCTGGTACTCATGGCGGCACCAGATCCCGGCGCTTGCCGAGGCCGGCTACCACGTCGTCGCGCCCGACCCGCGGGGCTACGGGGCAGCGACGCGCCCGCCGCCGTCGATGACTACGACGTCCACCACCACCTCGCCGACTTCAGCGGGCTGCTCGATGCCCTCGGCGAGGAGCGCCCGGTGATCGTGGGCCACGACTGGGGCTCGATCCTCGTCTGGAACTTCGCACTGCTGGCGCCCGAGCGCGTGTCGGCGGTGTGCGGCATGAGTGTGCCGTACGCCGGTCGCTCCCCGATTCGCCCGACCGACGGCATGCGCCAACGGATGGGCGAGAACTTCTTCTACATCCTCTATTTCCAGGAGCCCGGCGCAGCGGAGGCGGAGTTCGACGCCGACCCCGAGGGCATCCTGCGCCAGCTCTACGGGCGCCAGGAGGACGCCAGCAGCGAGCCCGCGATCACTGATCCTCTGCGCTCCGCCGGCGGCTGGATCGGCCGCGCGGCGAGGCCCGACCGGCTGCCACCGTGGCTCAGCCAGGAGGAGTTCGACTACTACGTCAGCGAGTTCAGCCGGGCGGGCTTCCGAGGCGGCATCAACTTCTACCGGAACATGGACCGCAACTGGGAAACCACTCCGCAGCTCGAGGGCCGGCGAGTCATGCAACCCGCGCTCTTCATCGCCGGCGAGAACGACGGCGTGATCGCACGCTTCGGGCCAGAGATGCAGGATCAGATGCGCGAGACAGTGCCCAACATTCACGACATCGTGCTGATCCCGGACTCCGCTCACTGGGTGCAGCAGGAGAAGGCGGCCGAGGTGAACGGCGCGCTCGTCGAGTGGCTTGGCACCCTCGGCTGACCACCGCTAGGGGATGGCGTCGCAGGGCCACCTCGTTCTCGTAGCGCGTGAGCTGCGAGGCACTCCAGTCGCCGGACAGCGCGCCGAGGCTCGCGAAGCGGTCGCCGACAATCGGAGCCAGCAGCTCGACCCACCGCGCGTACATCGCGCCCGAGGGGTGCAGGTTGTCCGGCGCGATCAGGCTCACGTCATCAGCCGCCTCGCGCGAGATCTCGGTGACATCGACGTACTCGAAGCCGAAGCGCCGCGCTTCCCCCGCGACGACCGCGTTGTAGCGATCGATGGACGCGCCGATGACCTCGGCGCTGAGGCCGACGAGGGCGGGCGTGACGCCGTAGTCCGGGATTGAGAGCACGATCACACGCTCGCGCTGCCCGCCGGCGAATACCAGCGCACGAGCCATCAGGACTTCGAGCTCCGGCCGGAAGTCCTCGACGAGCCAGCCCTGGAACTCGTTGTTGACGCCAATCAGCAACGTCACGAGATCGTACGGCCCCTCCGGCAGCGTGGAGGCCTCGGTCGCGCGAATGAGATCGTCGGTGGTCCACCCCGTGCGCGCCATGACCAGCGGTTCGTCGACATCGACGCCATCGGCGCGCAGCACCGCGCGCAACTGCAGCGGCCAGCTCTCGGCACGCGGCACGCGCTCGCCGATCGTGTACGAGTCGCCCAGCGCCAGGATGCGGAACGGTCCATCGAGATCCGTCGCCGGCGTCGAGGTGGAGAGCGCGGGCGTCGGGGTGCCCTCGTGTGTCGGGGTGCCCTCAGGCGTCGCGGACGCGTCGCCGCCGCTGCCACAGGCAGCGGTCAGGAGGGCAGCGGCCGCCAGCAGCCAGAGCGACCGCGCAGGGCTCATCGATCGAGCGTAACAAGAGGTCGCGGCGGCTGACGTAGCCCCGATCTCGAGGCCGCGAGACGTGGCCGCTATGCAGCCCCTTCGCTATCCTCTCGAAGGCGCTGAGGTAGCTCAGTCGGTAGAGCACGCGACTGAAAATCGCGGTGTCGCCAGTTCGATTCTGGCCCTCAGCACCACTCACCACGCCGTTTTCGCCGAATCCGCCACTGCACTGGGGGCGGTTTGTCGCCTTCCGTCCAATCTCCTCCCTGCACCGCGGCGCTGCTCCCTTCGCCTGCTTACATGTAGCCACCCCGCCGTGGGCGTGCGGGTTGCGAGGGAGGGCATCGGTACGAGAGGAGGGACCTGGCCCTCGGTGCTCATCAAAGCCTCTCGGCAGGATCGAGCAGTCAGGTCGCCGTGCTGTCGCTCGACATGCGCTATATCTAAGACGTGGCGAACCCGTTTGTGCAGAGCATGGCCAGCAACTTTGAGGAAGCGCTGCGTCTGATGGAGGCGGCGCTGACGGATTGTCCCGATGACCTGTGGGAGACGGACCTGTGGCCGGACGAGGCGCCTACGGGTCCGACGCCGCACGGTGGATTGCACGGCTCAGCCCCCTGGTTCCTGGCATACCACGCGCTGCTGACCCTCGACTACGACCTCGCCGCCGAGTTCGAACCGTGGGGACCACCACGCCCCTTCGACGAGAACACCTACTCCTCTCCCAACCGCATGTTCACCAAGGACGAACTCCTCGGTTACGTCGACTACTGCCGCGGGAGGGCGCGCCGAACGCTTGACGCGCTCACCGAAGACGCGGCGGCCCGGCCACTGCCTGGCGCCCATCGATACCGCGGCATGTTGTACGGCGTGATCGTCGGCGGCATACGCTGCACGTTCTTGAGCACGCCTCCCAGATCCGCCAGTTCCTCGCTGCTGCCGGAGTCAAGGTGCAACCCATGCCCGGCGATCGTGGGTACGCGGGGTGATCTGATGACTGAGGGCGGTGAGCTTCATCCCACACTTGCCGGACGACCTCGCGCCCGTACCTATCGCTCGTGCTCGCAGTCGGGTCACCTCAGCGGGGCTTATACAGCACGAAGGTGACGCCTTCGGCCCCTACTCATAGAACTTCCCCCAGCCGCCGGTGTGGAACGAAACCTCGGGCTCCGAGGTGACGCCGGCCGCCTCCATCACTTCCTTCAGGACCGGGTTGGCGAGGAACGCGTGCAGCGTCTCCATGCTCTCGGCCTGGTGGTAGACAACGGTGACCGAGGGGTTATCCACCGACTGATTCGCCGCGTGACCGATGATCCCGTTCGACGTTCGCACGTCATCGGCGCCGTCGTACCCCTCGAGCCAGGCGTCCAGGTCGGCGACCTCGTGGCTCAGGATGAACGCGGGAAGCTCGCGGTCCCAGACGACCTCCTCGCGCAGCGGCGTCATCCACGTCATCTCTGGGGGACCTAGGACGCCTGCCTCGGCCATCCGCTCCCTGAGTTCGTTGGACTCGGCGAACGCGTGCGCGACATCGAGGTCGGACACGGCGAGGTACACGCTGAGCTCGTTCGGGTTGTCGACCGATCGGTTGACGTGGTGACCGGCAACTCCTGAGTCGCGACGTAGATCCTGGTTCTCATCGAAGACGCGCAGCCACGTATCGAAATCGGCTGCGGTAGAGCGAATAATCACTGCTCCTGGCGGAAGTGCGCTCGGGTCAGTCATGACGAATCCTCCCTGCTATTCCGCCCCGCTGGACCCGAGCAGGACGTCATCAGTGCTTCAGAGCGTCGGCACGGTAGCAGGTGAGACGAGCGCCTCTCAGGAAGCAGAAACACTCCACCGCGCGCGATCTTGTGGCAATCAAGTACCTCCTCGCCGACGTGGCGTTCTCGCGGCGCTAGCCTCGTTGCGCACGATCAGCACCTCACGAGGGGCATCCATCCAAACGATCGCGCGGCGACGCTGTGACCCGCTCATTGCTGCTTGTCTGGTAGTGAGTCGCAGCGTAGGGTCTGCGCGGGTCATCTCGGGCGACAAATTTGGCGCATCGTTGGGCGCCCGGCGGTAGCGTCGACGGGGGTCGGTTTGGCAGACGAGCACGATATCGTGATCGTGGGCGGCGGTGGCGCGGGACTGCGCGCAGCGATCGCCGCCGCGGAAGCGCATCCTGACATCGACATCGCGATGGTCTCGAAGGTCTATCCGATGCGGAGCCACACGGTCTCCGCGGAGGGTGGCGCCGCTGCGGTGATCAAGCCTGACGACTCCCTCGAGGACCACTTCCGCGACACCATTTCAGGCTCCGACTGGCTTGCCGACCAGGATGTGGTCGAGGCGTTCGTGCGCGAGGCCCCGAACGAGATGATCCAGCTGGAGCACTGGGGCTGCCCCTGGAGCCGGGAGCCAGACGGCAGCGTTGCCGTGCGGCCGTTCGGCGGCATGAGCATCGAGCGCACCTGGTTCGCCGCCGACAAAACCGGCTTCCACATGCTGCACACGCTCTTCCAGACCTCGCTCAAGTACACCTCGATCAAGCGCTACGACGAATGGTTCGTCACGCGTCTGCTCGTCGAGAACGGTCGCTGCCAGGGCGTAGTGGCCATCGAGCTGCTGACCGGGCAGGTACGGGCGATCCGAGGGCGCTCGGTCATCATCTGCACCGGCGGCGGCGGCCGCATCTTCCCGTTCACGACCAACGCCGCGATCAAGACCGGCGACGGCATGGGCATGGCCTACATGGCCGGCGTGCCGCTGAAGGACATGGAGTTCGTCCAGTACCACCCGACCGGGCTCCCCGGGACCGGCATCCTCATCACCGAGGCGGCCCGCGCCGAGGGCGGCATCCTGCTGAACGACGAGGGCGAGCGTTACCTCAAGGACTACGACCTCGGCGAACCCCTCGACGTCAACGACGAGCAGCACCCACAGCTCCGCGCGATGGAGCTGGGGCCCCGCGACCGCCTGTCGCAGGCCTTCATCCAGGAAGAGCAGCGGGGCCACGTCTTCGACGGGCCGTATGGCAGCTACGTGCACCTCGACGTGCGCCACCTCGGCGAGAAGACGATCGAGTCCAAGATCCCCTTCGTGCGCGAGCTGGCGAAGAACTACGGCGGGGTCGACCCCGTCCACGAGCCGATCCCGGTGCGGCCGGTCGTGCACTACATGATGGGCGGGATCGACACGAACATCGAAGCGGCCACTGAGCTCCCGGGCCTCTACGCCGCGGGCGAATGCGCGTGCGTCTCGATCAACGGCGCGAATCGACTCGGCTCCAACTCGCTGACAGAGCTGCTCGTGTTCGGCGCACGCGCCGGTCTCAACGCAGCGAACTGGGCGCGCGAACATCCCGACTTCGACTCGGAGGCCCTGGACGCGCAGGCCCAGACGGAGCAGGAGCGCATCTCGAGCCAGTTCATCAACAACCAGGGCGGCACCGAGCGGGTCGCAACGCTGCGCACGGAGCTGCAGCAAGCGATGGAGGCCGGCTGCGGCATCTATCGCGACGAAACCTCGATCCGGGCGACGACCGAGAAGCTGGCCGAGATCAAGGCGCGCTTCCTCTCGGGCGTCCACCTCGACGATCGCAGTCTCAGCTTCAACACCGAGTTGACGACGGCCCTCGAGCTCGAGTTCATGATCGAGATCGCCGAGGCCGTGGCGCACGCAGCGCTCGATCGCAAGGAATCGCGAGGTTCGCACCAGCGGACGGACTACGCTGAACGAGACGATGGTCGCTATCTCAGGCACTCGCTCGCGTTCCGCACGGATGAGGCGCCGCGGATTGACTACCGAGATGTCGCCATCACCACGTGGCCGCCTGAGGTTCGTGTGTACGGACGCGATCACTAGGGCTGAGCTGGCATCGGAAGGTTTGGCTCGTTGACCACCATTGCGGCACAGGGAACCATCGCGCTCGAGATCGCTCGCTACCATCCCGAGCGCGACGCCCAACCCTCCTACGAGCGTTTCGAGGTGCCCTACCGCGAGGAGTGGGTGCTCCTCGACGCCCTCAACTACATCAAGGACCAGGACGACGGCTCGCTCACGTACCGCTGGTCGTGCCGGATGGGTGTCTGCGGGTCATGCGGAATGATGGTGAACGGCGTTCCGAAGCTCACCTGCGCCGCCTTCCTACGTGACTACCTGCCCGGTCCGATCTACGTCGAGCCACTCGCTGGCTTCCCCGTAGAGCGCGACCTCGTCGTCAGTCTCGACGACTTCGTCGGCAAGCTCGGCAGCGTCAAGCCGTGGATCATTCGCGACGAGGAGCGGCCCCTCGAGGAGGGCGAATATCGGCAATCGCCGGGCCAGCTCGCGGACTTCAAGCAGTTCAGCATGTGCATCAACTGCCTGCTCTGCTACTCGGCGTGCCCGGTGTACCAGCAGAACGACAAGTTCGTCGGCCCCGCCGTGCTCGCGCTCGCGCAGCGCTACAACAAGGACTCGCGCGATCAGGGCAACGAGCAACGCAACGCGCTCGTCTGGTCCGACGAGGGCATCTGGGACTGTACGTCCGTCGGCGAATGCAGCACCGTTTGCCCGAAGCACGTCGACCCGGCAGGCGCCATCCAGTCCGCCAAACTCGAGAGCACGGTCAACTGGTTCACCTCGTTCCTGCCGTTCGGCAGTGGGCGCGAGTAGGTCGAGGCGATGGCGAACCCATATCTCAGCCGCCCTTCGCGCGTCTGGTACCTCAAACGGTGGCCGTACCGCCTCTTCATGCTGCGCGAGCTGTCGGCCGTGTTCCTCGCGGTATACACGGTGGTGATGCTCGTGCTCGTCAGCAACGTCCACGATGGTGAAGGCGCGTACGAGACATTTCGTGACGATCTCACCTCGCCGCTCGCGATTGCGTTCCACCTCGTAGCGCTGGCGTTCGCGTTGCTCCACACGCTCACGTGGTTCCAGGCGGTACCGAAGGCGATCCGCGTGCGGCGCGGCGAGGAGTTCGTACCGCCGCTGGCCCTGATCGGTGCGCATGTCCTGACGTGGCTCGGCGTCTCCGCCGTCATCATCGCCATCTTCGTGGTCTAGGGCGGGAGGGCACATGCGCGCATCGAACGAACCGCTCTTCTGGTCGATCTTCTCGGCGGGCGGCATGGTCGCGGCGATGGTGATCCCGGCGCTCATCATCGTCACCGGGCTGCTCCTGCCCGCCGACGCGGTCGAGTTCGACCGGCTGCACGATGTGCTCACCAACCCGCTCGGACGCCTCGTCGTCTTCGGCGTTGCGTTCCTGACGTTCGCGCATTGGGCGCACCGCTTCCGCCACACGCTGATCGACATCGGCCTCCGTCGGTACGCGACCCTCGTCGCCGTGGGCTGCTACGGCGCGGCGCTGGCCGGCACCGTCTGGGCCGGCCTCGTGGCGTTTGCCTAGATGTTTGCCGGCCGCCAAGGCTGACGGCGACATCGGCGGAACAGACCCACTCGGCCGGCTACTGAGCCTCGCGAGGAGGTGGAGAGATGGCACGTTACCTCGTGGTCGCGCACCAGACTGTCGCCTCTGCTGAGCTTCAGAGCAAAGTCGCAGAACTCGTGCACGAAGACGCAAACGCGGAGTTCGCGATCCTCGTACCGGCGCTACCGACACCGAACTTCACGTGGGAGGGCGAAACGGTGGACATCGCTAAACAGCGCGCCGAGGCGACGATGGCTCAGCTCGAAGACACGACCGGTGCGAGAGTTGTGCGTGCGGTCGCTGGTACCTCGGATGCGCTGCAGGCGATCACGGACGAATTGGCGGCTCAGCCGGCATACGACATCCTCCTGTTGTGCACGTTGCCGCCAGGGATCTCCCGGTGGCTCAGGATTGACCTCGTCGGCCAGGCCAGGCGAAAGTTCGACCTCGAGGTGATCCACGTCGTGGCACACGGCGCGGGGTGAGTTCACGCCTGGTCACCCGCGACGTCGCAGCGTGATGCAGCAGCCGCCGAGCGCTGACCCGGAGGCAAGGGTGGAGCGGTATGCCTCATAGTTCCCCTCGTCGAAGCAAACGAACGTGATGTCCGGAGGCTGGTCGCGGCCCTGGAGCTCGGCAGCGACGGTGCTCACGGCGATCTGCGCCGCTCGATCCAACGGGTACCCATAGAGTCCTGTGCTGATCGCGGGGAAGGCGATCGACGCCGCGCCGAGGTCGGAAGCGGCGGCGAGCACGTTCCGGTAGCAGGCTTGCAGCAGCTCGTCCTCGCCGCGGTCGCCACCGGCCCACACCGGCCCGACGGTGTGAATCACCCACTGCGCCGCGAGGCGATAGGCGCTCGTGACGCGCGCTTCACCGGTGGGGCAAGCACCAATCGTGCGGCACTCCGCAAGCAGCTCCGGACCGGCGGCGCGGTGAATGGCACCGTCCACACCGCCGCCACCCAGCAGCGCCTCGTTGGCCGCGTTCACGATGGCGTCCACTGCCAGCCGGGTGATGTCGCCCTGCACGAGCTCGATTGGCAACGTCTTCCCCTTCTCCCACCCGCGGCATCCGACCTCAAAGGCTCATGGGTACGACTGCCGGTCGCAGCACTGCGCCGTACACTCTCTCGGATCGTAGGAGGACCATGACGAACCGGGAGCAACGCGGCATCGGGATTGGTGCCGCAATCGGGATCATCGTCGGCGTGGTGCTCGGAGCCGCGATGGATAACGTCGGCATCGGAATCGCGTTCGGCCTGGTGTTCGGCGCAGCGATCGGAACGATGTGGGGCCGCCGAACGAGCGACGACTAGGCATTGGCGCGTGGGTCGTGCTGCACACCGCGGCGAGGGCCGGTCTTGCGAGCTGCTCGTGACGCGCAGTGTCTGACTTCAGCCTTGATGAGGCGCGCGCAGTACTCGCCGCCGTCCAAGCTCTAGCCCCGGACGGGCTGGAGGCTCCGCTCACTCGCGAGGACCTCGTCGTCATCGCCGCCGCCGGGATCGAGGTCAAGAGCGCGCACGACAGCTTGCTGGACTTCCCCACGGTCGTCGACGGGGTACCGGCCTACTGGTGCTGGCGCGCCGGCGAACTTGCGATTGAGTGGTGGCACCCCCGAGACTCTGGATTTTCTGGACGACAGCCCGTGACCTGAGGATCTTGCCCCTCCTGGAGCATTGAGTTCTGGAGTTGGATCCAGAAACGCCACACCCGAATCGGCGCGCTCAGGCGGCCTCGCCGAAGATCGTTGAGTCAGGATGGAAGGCCGCCCAGCCGTACCACTCGGTGAAGAACGAGGTCACGAAGGCCAGTTGCACACCGGCGAGATCGCCCTCGACGGCCAGGCCGGACGAGGTCCAGCGCGAGCCCGTCTGCACGTCGTAGATCGCGTCCCCGCGACGTTCGAAGTCAAGCACACGCCCGTCGGAGAGCAGGCGGTGGTAGGCCAGCGAAGGAATGCCCTGCGAGTCCTCGAGGGCCACCACCGGGACGCCCCCGACCTCGTCCTGCATCGGCGACGAGAGGGCCGCGCGTTCGATCGGGAACGCCTCAGCGCCATCGCCGGCGATGACCCCGATCACGAGTTCGCTCTCCGGCAACCGTGGGTCAATCTCGTCGAGCGTCGCGAGGAACCCACCGCGGAGGCCTGCATTGCCGAGTCCGACTTCGCCGTACTGGTTCTGGTAGCCGGTGTCGATGTTGACGGTCGTCGAGTCTGGGTGCTCCTCGAGCCAGGCGCCCCATGTCGTTGTCTGCAGCGCGAGGACCTCGGGCTGCTCGCCGGCCTGCGGACCGTTCAGCGCGGAGCCGTCGAGGTGCGACCATGCGCTGCCGCCCTGATCGTCAACCATGACGAAGACGCCGTTGTAGAGCCCGGATGCGCGGAACAGGTAGCGATCACCTGAGACGACGGGGTCGAAGCCGACCCCGGATGAACAGGCGATTCAGAACGTGACGAGATAGGGCTCCCCGCCCAGCACGTCGTTCGAGACATGGTGATACCGCATCATCGCGATCGGATAGGCTCGCGGCTCGCCGTTTTGCACCGCGCCGAGGACGAGCGTTTCGTCGGACATCCACGAAGCCTCGTCGGCCGTGACGATGACAGGGTCATCGAGCGGATCGAAACGACCACCGCCCCGGCTCAGAAGATCCGCGTCGAACTCCTCCGACTGCGCGACAGCCTGCGGGACGGGTGCGCCCGTCAGGCCATCGTCACGCGCCTCGGCTGTCTCGACCGTTTCAACTGAGGCGCTCGGTTCGCTCGCCGGCGCGCTCTCCTCGACGGCTAGACCGTCACTCTCGCTGCTCCCGTCGCGACCGATGGCGTACCAGGCGCCGGACGCGACGACGCTGGCGATCAGCAGGCCGGCGACGAGCACAAGCCACCGTCGACCGGTCGTTACGCCCAGAATCGTCGGGCCGAGGGGTGTCAGGTGTAGCCATGCTGCACTCCATCAGATCCGCCAGCACTCTGAGACTAGGGCGGAGGGGTTAAGGAGGGCTTAAGGGCCGTACCCCTGAGGGTGGTCTCCTTCGAAACGTGGCGATGTTGAAGGGTGGGGAGCTTCGTCATCGCGCGGTTGCTCGCGCTCGCACCTCGGCGGCGCGTGCACGTGGAAAAGCCCCGCCTCTCGGTTGGCGGGGC
The DNA here is from genome assembly GCA_965198045.1 of Dehalococcoidia bacterium. Lineage (GTDB taxonomy): Bacteria > Chloroflexota > Dehalococcoidia > UBA2979 > UBA2979 > CBDDEC01. Next base: position 755,292 of record CBDAOL010000012.1, on the reverse strand, counting down.
CTCCATCTGCCCTCAACACCCTCGCGGCTAAGCGCAGGCCGTTCAGCTGTGCATCACTGACGGTCAATCATCTAATGGCCTCTCGCGTCTCGGCATGTTTCATCTCAAGGCTTCAGGAAGCGTTTAGTTCGCTGGCTAAATCGTCGAAAGCTCCCGGCGTTTGAAGGCGCCACTCTGGGCTCGTTCAGTCGGTTTGGTCACGCCAACAAACACTGACGCAGGGTCCGTCGTCGCGGAAGCCTGAGGTCCTTCGCTGTCGCCGAGGGAGTGCCGTCAATCGATCCAGCGGATCGCCTGGAGGGGGCAGAGGCGGATCGCCTCGTCTACCTGCTCCACAAGCTCGGGCGAGACGGGGTCCAGGATCACCTGCGAGACATCCTCGTCGTCGAGCCGGAAGACCTCGGGAGCAGTCTCCATGCAGCGTGCGTGTCCTTCGCATGCGAGTTGGTCGACTTCGACGCGACGGGGCTCGGACATGGGGCCTCCCGGCGTGGCCCGCCGTCGCTACCGGTAGCGGACGGGGAGGTGCTTGATGCCGTTGATGAAGTTCGAGCGCAACAGGTCCGGTGGTCCGGTCAGCTGGATGTCCGGGAAGCGCTGGAGCAACTCCTCGAACATCACCTTGATCTCCTTGCGCGCGAAGCCGGCGCCGAGGCAGAAGTGCTCGCCGATGCCAAACGCGATGTGGTCATTCGGTGAGCGACCGACATCGAACCGGTACGGCTCGTCGAAGAGATCCTCGTCGCGGTTGGCGGAGGGGTACCACATGATCACCTTCTCGCCCGCGCTGATCTTGTGGCCGCCGATCTCGGTGTCGGCGGTCGCCTCGCGGCTCATGTGGTGGAGCGGCGATGTCCAGCGGATGATCTCTTCCACAGCCGGGTCCATCAGCTCTGCGTCGGCCTGTAGACGCGCCAGCTCTTCGGGGTGCCGGCACAGCGCCACCAGACCGCCAGAGATCGCGTTGCGCGTTGTCTCGTTCCCCGCCACGACCAGCAAGAAGCAGAAGGCGAGAATGTCCCCCTCGTCCAGCTTCTCTCCATCGGTCTCCGCTTCGAGGAGGAGCGAGACCATGTCGTCCTCTCGTGGGTCGAGGCGGCGTTCCTCCAAGCGCTCACGGAAGTAGCCGATCATCCGCATCATGCCGTCTGCGCCGGTCGCCTGGGCCGCTTGCGCGGTGCCCACCTCATCAGCCTCGACGTTCTGCGCCTGATATTCAGGGTCGCCGGAACCGAGGATCGAGTTGGTCAGCTCGAACATCAGCGGCCAGACGTCCGACTCCAGCCCCATCATTCCGCAAATCACCGCGAGTGGGAGCTGGGAGGAGACCTCCAGGACGAAGTCACCCTCCGGGTCACCGCTCTCTTCGATCTGAGCCTCGACACGGTCGAGGATCTCGCGTGTGATCTCGCGGATCTTCGGTTCCATCGCGTTCACCGCTCGTGGCGTGAACCCCTTGTTCACCAGGCGACGCATCCGCACGTGCCGGGGCGGATCCATCGTGATGATGCTCGCGTCGCCCCCCGCCGATCCGCTGATCGCTTGCGTCGGGTCGGGGTTGCGCAGGCCGGAGCCAGCGATGCCCCGGGAGGAGATGAATAGCTCGGGGTTTCGCGAGACGTAGAGAATGTCCTCGTACTTCGCGAGCGACCAGAAGCCGTTCATCCACTCAGTGCCGGGGTTCCAGTGCACCGGAGCCTCCTCGCGGAGCACGCGGAAGGCCTCGTGCGCCTCTTCGTTCTGGAACAACGCGACATCCGCGAGGTTGATGTCACGGGGGGTCTCGGCGGGGACGAAGGCGGTCATAGCTTGCTCCTAGTCACTCAGTCGACTCGGCTTGACTGCCAGGGCGGTGCTCCCTACGACAGTCGACAGCCTCTGCGGCCGCGGCGCCGTCAGCAAGAGCCGCCGCAGCGGATAGGATACAGCCTGCACGCGATGCGGCTCATACGCGAGGGCGCCGAGGATTCTGGGTTGAACGCGTCCTCTGAACACCCGCTGTGGTTGCTGCGCACGTATCCCAGTTCACCCGATGAACCGGCCGCTCGGGAGTCCGGGCTACTCAACCAGGTAGATGTACTCGACGTTGTTGCCGCCGTCGAAGGAGGCCCGCATCGTGAAGTCGGAGCCAGAGACCTGCACCTTCTCCGCGATGATGCTGCCGGTCACGGTCAGGTTGCTGGAGCCCTGCATCTTCGCCGTACCGCGGGGCGTGAATGATGCCCTCCCACTCGCCGCCGCTACCGGAGATGTCCATCGCTGAGGACGAGCTGGCGTACGAGAAGAGCAGCACGCCTCTGGTGTCCTCGGCCGGGTCGCTCGCGGGCGCGATCGTGGGGTCGGGGCTGAGATGGAACTCGCTTCCCGACAGCTGGAGTTCGCCCTGCGCGGCGAGTGTGACATAGCCCGTGATATCTGAGCCCGAGAGCTGGATCTTCGCCGTTGCGCAGTAGGTGCCCGTCTTCAGTTGCGTCCGGATGCCGGGGTCGTCCCAGTACGCATCGTCGCCATTGAGGTCCAGGTCACCGTTGACTTCTACGTCGCAGACGAAGTCGCTGTAATCGAGGTCGATCGGCGGCGCGATCACGTCGTCGATGTCTTCCCAGTCGGGGTTGAACTCGTTGCTCGACCCGCTGATGTCAATCGTGCAGTGGAACGTCACTTCGCCATCGAAGTCGTTGTCCGACCCGTTGACCTTGATCTTGCTGTTGGAGTGCACAGCGCCGCCGAAGATGTTCACCGAGCCGGAGAGCTGAAGCGGGTCTGAGGCGCCACAGCTCTCCTCGGTGCTGAAGATGGCGTAGTTGCCACCGCCGCCGGAGACTTTCTCGGCCACGGCGCTGGCCGTCACGGACGGGATCACTCCGAAGTTCAACGAGGACCGAATTGGCCGCTCAATATGGACGTAGACGCGGTTCGGATTGCCCTGATAAGACGTGACGATCGTGACCATCACGTCCGGGCCCGTCGTGTCCACGGCGTTGCGCTCGAGCCACTCGTAACCGGCGGCGATGGCCACCGGGCGTCCGGTAGGTCTAGTGCGGCGGCCAGTGCGGCGCGGTCACGTCGCTTTGCAGGTCACGCCGATCGGCTAGCAGCTGCCCGGCGAGCACCACCAGGATCAGGAACCCGAACAGACCAGGCAGGAGCAGCGTGAGCAACGTGATGGTCTGGCCCGCCTCGTGCCGTCGATGAGCGCGAAGATGAGGTACCGCCGGCCAGGAGGCAGGTCGAGCAACGCCGCTCCTGCGCCCCAGTTCCCGGGCCGTCAGGCCGATGCTCAGCAGCGGCAAGATCAACAGCGGTAGGGCGAGGAAGAGCGGGACGCCAGCCTGGGCACCGCGCACGACGAAGAACGCCAGGAGTGCGCTGCCAGCAACAACGAACGCCGCGGCGGCAAGCATTCGCTTCGAGAGCGGGTTAGTCAGCACGCGGATCCCCCATCGCAGGCGAGTTGGCACGCGCCTGCGCCGTAACGAGCCGTCGCTAGGTTGATGGGGGTGCACATGAGCCCCGGCATCTGTACCCATTGGAACTCAGATAGAAGCGGTATGAGGCAGCTTCCCGGCCGAACGGAGCCGGTCCCGGCGCGAGCGCGTTCCGGACGTCGAGCACATCGACCGCTCGCCGCAGAGGATCGCGGGCGAGCTGGCGGCCTGCGACGAGAGCAGCGTCCCGAGATCGAGGCGCGAAGCAGACAGCTAGCGGCCCGCGACGCGATACGCTGCGTCAAGATGGAGGCCGACCGGGGTCGAGCGACTGCGCACGCATCAGCGAGCGAATCAGCTGGGGCCGACGCTGGTGCCCTCGGTGGTGTCGTCAGGTGAACGAGCAGGGCGCGAACACGATGGCGGTCCCAAGCCCACGTACGGGCTGGTAATGGTGCTGCGTGCGCTCGTCCTTGCCACATTGCTGGCCGCGACCGTCGTCCTCACCTCCTGCGGCGGAGGGGTTTCCGACAACGTGCCCGAGGGCGGGCAGATGCAGCTGGCGCAGAGAGCCATCCTCTACGCGCAGCACTGCCAGTCGTGTCACGGAGACCTGGCTGGCAACGGGAACGATGGAGTCGCCCCTCTTCACAACCAGCTCGGGCACACCTTCCACCACGCCGACGCCTAGCTGGTGGATGTCATCCTCCTGGGGAAGCCTCCCGGCATGCCGAGTTTCCGAGATCAGCTCAGCCAGGCGGAGGTCGACGCGATCCTCGACTACATCAAGACATCCTGGAGAGAGTCTGATCGCGCGATCCAGGCCGACATTTCCGAGCGCTATCAAGCGGCGCTCGACAGCCAGCAATGATCGATCAGCGAGACCTCGCGACCGGGTTCATGACGAGGTGCACATCGCGATCGTGGTGAGCGTGATGGCCGTGCTTCCCTGGTTCCAGCCTTCCGCGGCCCAGCCCCAGAAGTTGGACCACCGGGGGTAGCTGCCTGTGGCGGCCCACTCCTGCCCGTCACTGTGAACCTCGTAGCCGCCAGCAGTCACGACCTCGTCCGGTCCGCAGAACGCGGCGACGAGGCCGCGGAACCCGGGTGCCACAACGGCCGTTTCCTTCACGACCCGCGGGCCGGTCAGCCGTGCATGGCCTCCCAGTTCGCCTCGGTTCGGGGCGAGGTTGACGCGCGAATATTGGTCTACCTCTGCGATCCAGCCCGTGACCGTATCCCGCTCGAAGCCATCATCGATCTGGCCAGCGGTGTCTGCTACGGCGGCTCGATGCGACTCGACGAGCCACCAAACGAAGTCCGGTCCACACCACGGCCCGTCGAGAATCCGGACCTCCGCGTGGTCCTCACTGGTCCCACGGATCTGGCCGACCCTCGTCGCCAGCAGGCTGTGATCTCCGCGCAGATTCGCTCGATCCTGAGCGAACGCCGTCTGACCGGCTGCGAGCGCCAGGCGCGGCTCGAGTACCGGGGCGTGGAGCCCGTGATCGTGAAGCGCGAAGGTCAACCAGTCTGCAGATCGCCGGGCGGCGAGCAGACTCGCGCCGTTGAGGCATCCTGACATCGCATCAGCGCGGTCCACTTCACGCAGGAACACATCGTCCCACCAGGCCGTGCCCGAGCCATTGTTGAAATCGAAGAGGAACCAGAGGGCGCTGGCACCAGCCTCTGGCGGCGCCGGAGGCAGCACAAACGGGTCACTCTCGAAGTAGGTCCACTCGCGCGTGCGGGTGAGGCGGCCGACCTCCCGCACATAGCTCCCCGCGCCCGGTGTCCAGCCATCGGCGCGGACGTAGTCCAGGCCGATCACCACCTCCCCCTCAACGCCGTCGGTTCGGATCCAACCGCCGATCTCGTAGGCTCGACCGACGACGGCGCCAGCGGCCGTCCATTCGAGAGAACGCGTGCTATAACCGCGACCGAGGCGAGCGGAGGCCTCGATGGGGGGATCGGTGTGACTGCAAGCGCCGATGCGTGGGTACCTGAGTTCGACTCAGAGATCTGGGATAAGTATCCAACCTGGACGTCGGCGAACGCCGGGGAGGTGTTGCCCGGTGTCCTGACACCGCTCACGATCTCGACCGTCGTCGGTGCTGCCGACCACGGCTTTCAGTACCTCCTCGGCGACGTCCTCGGGCTCGCTGAGCGCCTCGGTATCGACGGGTCGCGGCAGCACTACTGCGTGGGCACGTTCTACGGCCGCGCACATCTCAACCTATCGCTGATTCGCGAGGGATCAGACCTGATTCCCGGGACCTCCGCCGAGGCGGTCGACGAGCAGTACATGGGCAAGCAGCGCGACCCTGACGCGCCGCCGAAGGTGCTGTCGCCGGAGGACGAAGCGCTCTCCCTCGAGGTCGGAGCACGCTTCGAGGCTGCGGTCCCGCAGCACATCCAGGAAACGCTCGAGTACGAGGCGGACGTGTCGGCGTACACGGCGAATCACCTCGCGCGTGACCTGACGGTGCTCAGCGATGAGGAGCTGCTGTCGTCATTCGACGAGACATTCGAGCGATCCCGACGCAGCGCCGAGCTGCACCTGTTCAACCGCGCGATGGAGAGCCCGGCCCTCGAGGGGTTGACCCAGTTCGTCGAAGCGGTCACCGGCGCAGCCGATGCCGGCCTCGTCGCGACGCTGTGCACCGGGCTGGCCGACATCGAGAGTGCGAAGCCGGCGCACGAACTCTGGCGGTTGTCGCGACTCGTTGTCGACTCCGAGGAACTGACACAGCTCTTCGAGATGACATCCGGCGAGATCGCGGCGGCGTTGGACGACTCGGAAGACGGCGACGGCGGTGCCTTCTCTGGAGAGCTGCAGGCGTTCCTCGCGCAGTACGGATATCGGGGCGAGCGAGAGCTCGAGCTGTCGATGCCGAGCTGGCGGCACGATCCCCGCTTCGTCATCTCCGCGATCCGCGGGCTGGCGCGCATGACCTCCGGTGACCCCGAGAAGATCACCGAGCGGCAGGCAGCGGCGCGGATGGCCGCACAGGAGACGTTCGAGGCGAAGCTCGATGATGCGACGCGGGCGCAGTTCGGCGAGGTGCTGACGCTCACCCACACGTTCCTGGCGATGGGCGAGCGGTCGAAGTCGCAGCTGGTACGCGACGTGGGCTGCGGCAAGGACATCATCCGCGAGCTCGCGCAGCGGTTACATCGGCGCGAATTGCTCAGCGCGCCCGATGACGTGTTCTTCCTCCCCCTCGACGAGCTGCAGTCGCTGGTTCGCACGCCGGACGCCCTCGAGGACATATCAGAGGTCGTGGAACGACGGCGTGCCGACTACGCCAGACTGGAGGAGGTCGAGCTGCCCGAGTTCTTCGACGGCCGGCCGGTGCCTCTCGCCGAGCACTCCGCCTCGACCGACGTAACGGAACTCACCGGTATTCCGGTGAGCCCCGGCGTCGTGACGGGGCGCGCGAGGGTGATCATGAGCGTCGCCGAGGACACCCACATCGAGGAGGGCGAGATCTTAATCGCGCCCTACTCCGACGCTCCGTGGACGCCGCTGTTCCTGCCGGCCGGGGCGCTCGTGTGCGACCTCGGCGGACCGCTGTCCCACGGCTCGGTGGTCGCTCGCGAGTACGGCATCCCGGCCGTGACCAACACGAAGCAGGCCACCGAGGTCATTCGGACGGGCGACCTCGTGACGGTCGACGGCGCAGCGGGAACGGTCTCCATCGACCGGACCTAGTGGATCTGCTGTCAGCGGGCGCCGAGGTAGACTGCGGCGATGGCTGAGCACCCCGATCTCCAGGGCGCGCGGGCGCTGACGTTCGACCTGTTCGGCACCGTGCTCGACCTCGGGGGCTCGCTGACGCCGCCGCTCGCTCGGTTCCTCGAGGAGCGCGGCAGCGATGTCGACCCGGCGTCGTTCTGGGCAGAGTTGCGCTACCGACAGCGCATCGAGCAGTACCAGGACTCGCTGCTTGAGCTGGGCCACACCGGATACCTCGAGACGGCAGCGAAGGCGTTCTCCTACGTCTGTCGCGCGAACGGCCTCGACCCATCGCGCGCGGAGATCGCGTCGTGGATGGAGCACTGGCAGGAGCTCAACGCGTTCCCGGACGTGCGGCCGGCGCTCGAACGACTCGGCACACGCTTCCAGCTGGTCGCGCTGTCGAACGGGAATCCGTGGTTTCTCGACCACCTCGTCGCGAACCGCATCCGGTACGACTTCGACGCCGTCCTGTCCGTGGAGCTGGTCGGCGCCTTCAAGCCCTCGCCGGCCGTATACCGACGCGCCGCGCGCGAGCTGGAGGCGGAGCCCGGCGAGCTGATCATGGTGTCGGCCAACTCGTTCGACGTGCTCGGTGCGCGCGCCTGTGGCTTTCGCGGCGCCTACATCGACCGCTACGGGCTGCCGTTCGAGGACACCGAGGAGCGTTATCTGCCTGATCTGACGGCGCCGGATTTCGCGGCGCTGGCCGATGCCCTAGGCGTCTGAGCCCCACGCACCGAACCGTCCGCCAGACTGGCCCACTGCGTGCGTTGCAGTACATTGAGCGTCGCCAGACGCACCGCGCCCGAGGAGACAGCGTGGCCGTGATTCTCGTCGCAGGGCAGGCCCCCGGGGTCGGAGCCAGCACCGTCGCCGCCGGGCTCGCCCATCGCGCCGCCTACGCTGGTCGCGCGGTACGCCTCGAACGGCTCGCCGGTGACGACGCTGCCGCTGCGGATGCCGCGGCGTTCGCAGCCTTCGAGATCGCTGACGCGAGCGGCGAGCCCATCGCTGCAGCCGATTTCTCCATCGGAGCCGCCGTCACGATCCTCGAGGCGCCGATCGGTGCGAACGCCTCGGCGCTGGCAGCGGATCTCTCGGCGACGCTCGTGGAGGTCACCGCGGACCCCGAAGCCCAGGCCAGTGCGGCGTTGTTCGTCACGCACGCCTCCGACGGGGGCCCGTTCAGCATCCCCGAGGACCGCCGGCTGGCCGCCCCGACCGTGGGTCGGCTGATCGAGGCGAGCGGTTCGAGCGTCCTGTCGCGCAGCGTCGAGGGCGACGCGGCCATCTGCGAGAACATCGTGGCGGGCCCGATTGCTGCAGACGCGAACGCGCCGTACTTCGAGCGCTTCGACCACCAGGTCGTGATCACGCGCGCGGAGAAGGTCGACATCGTCCTGGCCGCCATGAGCACCTCGACGGCCTGCTTGATCCTGACAGGCGGTGGCGAGCCGAGCCCGTACCTCGTCGACCGCGTCGCCGCCAGCCGCGACACGACGCTCCTGCTCGCGCCGGGGGGCACCGTCGAGACACTGCGCGAAGTCGAGGATACGTTCGGCTCCTCGGCGTTCGCCGGCGAGCTCAAGCTCGACCGCATCGGCGCGCTGATGCGCGACGCGGTGGACGACGAGGCGCTGGCGGCTCTGATCGGCAGCTAGCGACACGACTGAGGTCAGTCCCCCCGAGGGTCGATCGACCGGCAGGCGCAGACCGCGGCAAAGTATCCTCGATGCATGGATCTACAGTCCGGGCTCCAGATCGGCCGCATCCGCGGGATCGCCGTGCGCGTGCACTGGTCGTGGATCTTCATCGCCACACTCGTGACGTGGTCGCTGGCTGACAGCCTGTACGAGGACCTGTTCCCCACATGGACGACCGAGCAACTGTGGATCGCAGCGGCGATCTCCGCGGTGATGTTCTTCATCTCGATCTTGCTGCACGAGCTGTCGCACGCCTTCGTCGCACAGAATTACGGGATGAAGGTGCCCTCGATCACGCTCTTTGTCTTCGGCGGCGTCTCGAGCCTCGAGGGCGAGATGGAGTCGCCGCGACAGGAGTTCCGCGTCGCCATCGCCGGGCCGCTAATGTCGTGGGCGCTCGCGGCTGTGTTCGGCGTCGCGGCGCTCCTGATCCCCGGCGATATCGCGTCGATCGCTGCCTACCTCGCGTTCGTGAACTTCGTGCTGGGGCTGTTCAATCTCCTGCCCGGCTTCCCGCTCGACGGCGGCCGAGTGTTCCGCTCGATCGTGTGGTCGCGGACTGGCGACCTGACGCGGGCGACACGCGCGGCCTCGAGGATGGGCAATCTGATCGCCTGGCTGCTCATTGCACTCGGCGTGTTCGTGGTGTTCGCGACCGGCAGCCTGACCGGCCTCTGGTACGTCTTCATCGCCCTCTTCCTGAAGGGAGCGTCCGACAGCGCCTACCAGCGCGTGCTGATCGACAGCGCGGTCAAGAACGTGGAGGTCGGCGAGGTCATGCGCAGCGCGCCGGAGGCGATCGAGGATTCGTGGACGCTGGAAGAGGTCGTCGACCGTCGCGTCCTCGGACGGGCTGAGCGCGCCGTCTTCGCCGCCAGCGGTGGGCGGATCAGCGGGCTCATTACCACCACCGACGTCACGAACGTACCGCGCGACGATTGGCCCGCGACCAGCGTGTCCGACGCGATGGTGCCTGCCGGCGACGTCATCACCGTGCGCCGAGACACGGCCATGGTCGAAGCGATGCGGCTGATGCAGGAGCACGACGTGCACCAGTTGCCGGTCGTCGAGGACGGCCGGCTGCTCGGCCTCGTGACGCGGGGCGATGTCCTCGATCAGATCGAGTTCCGGCTCGCGCTCGCGGAGCGTCACGGTGGACGCCAGAACGGTGGCGATGGCCGCGACTCAGACGGCGCCTAGGCCTTGACCTTGCTCAGTGGCGCGAACGAGAGCAACAGCTTCTTCACGCCCTGACCCTCGAACGCCACGACGACCTGCTGGTCGCCGGGCACGATCTCGCACGACACCACGACCCCGGCGCCGAACGTCTGGTGCCGCACACGGTCGCCGGGCTGGAACACCGGCGTTTCGGAGTCCGCTGCCTCCTGGCGGGCCGCCGCGGCCGCACGCAGCCCCCGAGGGCTCAGCGTGTCGCCGCGACCGGCGCTGCCAGCCGGGTGCGTGACCTCCTCCTCGGGAATGTCGGCGAGGAAGCGTGAGGCCGGGTTGGCGCGCACGCTGCCGTACTGGAACCGTCGCCGCGCTCGCGTCAGGTAGAGCCGCTCGCGCGCCCTCGTCATGCCGACGTAGCAGACGCGGCGCTCCTCCTCCATCTGCGTCGGCTCGTCGATGGCGCGGAAATGGGGTAGCAGCCCCTCCTCCATCCCGGCGAGGAACACGACCGGGTACTCGAGCCCCTTCGCGGCGTGCAACGTGATCAACGTGACGGCGTCCGGCGCATCGGACGAGGGGTCGTCGATGTCGGAAACGAGCGCGACCTCTTCGAGGAACTCGGCGAGCGTGGTGTCGCCGTCGAGTGACTGCCACTCGGCCGCGACGGAACGCAACTCCTGGACGTTCTCCCAGCGCACCTCCGCGTGGTCGGGGTCGTTCTTATCGAGATAGTCCTTGTAGTGCGTCTCCGTGATGATGCGGTCGATCAACTCGGCCACGGTCGCCGTGTCGCGATACGTCGTGAGGCGTTCGTGCAGCTCCACGAACCGCTCGAGCGCATTGCGAATGTCGCCGCGGAACGAGGGGATGCCCGGTGCGTCGTCGCCCCGCGCGCCGCGAACGGCAATGGCGATGGGCGAGAGGCCGAGGTCCGTCGCGGCCGCGAGCACGTCGCCGACGGTCTTCGCGCCGAGACCGCGCGTCGGGACGTTGACGATGCGGTCGAACGCGATCGAGTCCTGCTCGTTGTGGATCACCCTCAGGTAGGCGATGAGATCACGCACCTCGCGGCGGTCGTAGAAGCGCGTGCCGCCGACGATGCGATAGCGGACCGCTTGCTGGATGAACGCCTCCTCGACCGCTCGCGACTGGGCGTTCGTCCGATACATCACCGCGAAATCGCCCGGTGTGCGGTCCTCGACGCGCTCGAGTCGGCGAATCTCCGAGGCGATGAACTGCCCTTCGTCCTCTCCGAAGGGAGCGTCGTACTCGACGACCTGTTCGCCGTCGGGGTTCGAGGTCCATAGCTCCTTTTCGGGCCGGCCCTCGGCGCGCGCGATCACCGCGTGGGCGGCCCGCAGCACGTGTCCGGTGGAGCGGTAGTTCTGTTCGAGCAACACCGTCGTGGCGCCGGGGAAGTCGCGATCGAAGTGCATGAGATTGCGTACATCGGCGGCGCGCCACGAGTAGATCGACTGGTCGGGGTCGCCGACGACGGTGATGTTGTGGTGGATCGACGACAATCGCCGCGCCAGTTCGTACTGCACGAGGCTCGTGTCCTGGAACTCGTCGATCAGCACATGCTGGTAGCGCCCCGCGTAGCGGTTGCGCACCTCCTCGTGTTCCTCGAGCAGACGCAGCGTGTGGCCGAGCAGGTCGTCGAAGTCGACCGCGCCGTTGGCGACCAGTGCCGCCTCGTAGCGCAGGTAAACGCGCGACACGATCTCAGCGAAGTAGTCGGGGATCTGCTGCTGGTAGGTTTCGGCGTCGAGCCGTTCGCTCTTGGCGCTCGAGATCGCAGAGAGCACCGACCGAGGCGTGAAGCGACGCGGGTCGATGTGCTCCGCGGCCATGATCTGCTTGACGAGGGACATCTGGTCGTCCGTGTCGTAGATCGCGAAGTCCGACGGCAGCTCGATGTTCGGCCCGTCGCGACGCAGGATGCGGGCGCAGGTCGCATGGAAGGTGCCCATCGAGAGCTCGAAGGCACGCTCGTCCAGCAAGCCCTCGACGCGGTCGCGCATCTCACGGGCCGCCTTGTTCGTGAACGTCACGGCGAGGATGCGCCAGGGCTCGACACCGCGGTCCTCGACGAGGTGAGCGATGCGGTGGGCGATCACACGCGTCTTACCCGAACCCGGGCCCGCGAGGATCATCAGCGGCCCGCCGGGATGCTGCACAGCGCGCAGTTGGGCCTCGTTCAGCACGTCGTGAGCGGTGGTCATACCTTGATTGTAGGTTCGCGCGGGCCTGCAGTACGGCCCGCATCCCAGCGCTGCTCCACGGGTCATCCACAGGCGCTGACAGCTCGCTATCGGCTGGCGATACGCCGACGATCGTCGCTCTGGGCCGTGGTAGCCTGAGAGCGGCGGGAACGGGTGAAAGGGCACGCGTGGACGTCCTGATCAGCTGGCCGGGCGGCGATTGGCAGGCCACGGCTCGCATGGGCGGCGCCATCGTCGGCGGCTACCTCGTCGTCATCTGGCTGGCCTCGGTGCTCTGGGTCTACCGCGACATCCGCTCGCGCACACGCGACCCCATCTCGCATGTCACCGCCGTCGTGATCGCGCTCGCGTTCCCGTTCATCGGCCTCCCTGTTTACTTCGTACTTCGACCCGGCGACACCCTCGTCGAGGCCTATGACCGGCAGCTCGAACAGGAAGCGATCCTGTCGGAGCTGCATGCTGTGAGCGCCTGCCCGAACTGCCGGCGGCCGGTGCAGGACGAGTTCATGGTTTGCGCTCACTGCGCGACGCCGCTACGGGAGCCCTGTTCCAACTGCTCGCAGCTCCTCCAGTTCTCGTGGCAACACTGCCCGTACTGCGCGACGCCTCGGAGCCAGCCGGCGCCGGCGCCGAGGGCGGCCGCAGCCGCGCTCGAGCCTCCGCTCGAACTCGATCCGCCGCCCGAGGTCTCGCTGCGCGAGGAGCCGTCCGCGACCGAGCGAGCACAGGCGCGCACCGGGTAGAACGAACGCGCCAGGACGAGAAACGGCCGCCCGATGGGCGGCCGTTCTGATCTCGGTGCTCTGAAGGAGCGGCGTTGCTAGGCGACGGCCTCCTCGATCAGCGCGATCATTTCGCTGACCTGGGCCTGCCGCCAGCCCTCTGCGAGCTCCCACGTCTTGTCCAGGTACTGCTCGCGAGCCTTGTCGAACTCGGGCGTACCGCGCTCTTTGCCCGCGAGCAACCCGCGCAGGCCGCCCATCTCCTCGTTGGCGGAGTCGGCACGCTCGATCCAGTGACCGAGGTAGTTCCACTCGCTGTCATAGAAGACGATCGTCGGGATCGACTCGAACTCCCCGTTCTTCAGGAACTCGGCCATGATGTCCTTGTTCTCGTCACGGGCGAGGAAGCTGACCGGCAAGCCGGTCGCCTCGGAAACCTTCGCGAGCACCGGGACGCCGCGCCAGACATCCGGGCACCAGTCTTCGCCGAGGCAGAGCGCGCGCAGCCCGTGCGCAGCGATCAGCTCCTTAAAGCGGGCGACATCGGCGTCCGCGAGCTGGAACTCGTCGTAGTGGCGCTGGAAGCGCTCCTTGTTCAGCTCGATGGTGTCCATCCAGCCGGTGAACGTGTCCGTGCCCGCCTCGAAGCGCTCGGGCGTGACGACCGAGTCCGCCATCGCTGCGCTCTTGCGGGTGATCGTTGAGGTTGCGGTCATTACTGCTCCAATTCGAGCCCGCGCGAACGGGCGAAGATCCGCGTCCGGTGGCGCTTCCACGAAGGATCGCGCCGTGTGCGCGATTCTAGCATGGCGCTTGATTTTCTACTGTGACCCGGGCGAGGGGTCGCGCGATGCCTGGGCCGCTCTCCGCTCGGCGACAAAGGCCGTCGAGGCCAGGCGCAACGCCTCCTCCGCATCCACAGCTGACGCTCGTGCTAGTGCCATGACGCTCCACAGCAGCGCACCCAGCTTTTCCGCGGGCGGCGTCGAGGAGAGCGCGCCGACCGCGGCCGCTACCTCCGAACGCGCCTCGCGGGGCTCGATCGTGGCCGCATCGCCCGCGCGTTGCGCGCGCCCGAGCAGGTCCTGTGCGCGCGTGAGGGCGGGCGTGGCGAGAGGGACCGAGCTGTAGACATCGTCGGCTGTCACCTCGCCGTTGCTGGCATGGATGACGCCGCACCATTTTGCGCGCGGCGGCGTCCGCGACATCCTCTGCGGTGAACGCGCCGGACTGCTGCGCCAGGGCGGTCTGCATGAAGATGTGCGCCAGCACATCGCCCAGCTCTTCGCGCAGCCCGTCGAGGTCCCCGCGGTCGATCGCATCGACGGCCTCGTAGGCCTCCTCGAGGAAATACTTGCTGAGTGATTCGTGCGTCTGCTCCCGGTCCCAGGGACAGCCGTCCGGCCCGAAGAGCCGCTCCATGACGCCTCGCAGGCCCTCGATCGAGGCGAGATCGGATTCGGGCGGCGCCGGTTCGACCAGCCAGGCGGAGACGTCGTCAGGTAGGGCGTCGACGGTGGTCGTGACCACCTCTTCGCCGACCACGGCGCGGGCGGCGTGGTCGGAGGGCAGTCGGGTCGCCAGCACCTCGCGAGCCCAGTCGAACTCGTCGGGCAACACCAACAGTGGACGGGCGGCGCTGAACTGCGGGCGCTCGGGGTCGAACGCCTGGAGCGCCCTCGGGGGCAGCTCCAGCAGCGCGAACAAGGCGTCGAGGCTCACAGAGGTGGCGGTCACCGGACGAGTATAATCAGCCGGTGAGTCTCCTCCGACCGGCCACCGCCCTCATCTTCATCGCGGCCATCCCGATCTTCCTCGTGCTCTCGAACGTGCGGGTCGCGGCCACGGAGCAGCGCGTCTACGAATACTCGTTCAGCCAGTACGACGCCGACGTCGTGACCGGGATCGAGCGCTCCGAACTCGACCGCGCGGCCAGCGAGATCATCAGCTACTTCCGCTCCGACGATGCCGACGCACTCGACATCCGCGTCGCCGACGAGAGGGAGATCGTTCCGCTGTTCAACCAGCGCGAAGTGCTCCACATGCGCGACGTCCGCGACCTGATCCGCGCGACGTTCCGCCTGCATGAGATCGCGTTTGTCTACATCGTCGGCTACGTCGCGGCGGTGTTCCTCTGGAGCGGCGAGCGCCCGCTGCGGCGCCTGGCGCAGCAGGCGATGATCGCCGGCGGCGCGACGGTCGCGTTGCTGGCGGGCGCCGCGATCGGGGTCCTCGTGGGCTTCGACCGCCTGTTCACCCAGTTCCATCTGCTCTCGTTCTCAAACGACCTGTGGAAGCTGAGCCCGGCCCGCGACCACCTGATCCAGATGTTCCCGCAGGGGTTCTGGTTCGACGTCACGCTCGCCGTCGGTGTCGCCACGATCGTGCAGGGGCTCGCCATCCTCGGCGTCGGCTGGGCCTACGTGCGCTGGCGTGACGAACGTGGCGGACCGCCACCCGTGCGAGGTGTGCTCGGGTAGCACGCGTTGCGATCTCGGTAGGTGACGCCTAGAAGTCGAAGTCGTCCGGCAGGCCGCCCATGTCGAAGTCCTCGGGATCGCCTTCGCCCATGCCGATATCGGTGGAGGCGTTCGAGACAGTCGCGAACGGCTGCAACAGGATGCGCCTGGTGGCGCGTGAGCCGCAGTTGCCGCACTTGGGTCGCTTGTCCCGGTCAGCAAGGCGACGCACCAGCTCGAAGCGCTGTTCACACTTCTTGCAGCGGTACTCGTAGATCGGCATCTCGCACTCCTCGCTGGCCCCGGCCCGCGCCGGCTGGCGCGACCGCTATCTTGCGCGCCCGGGCGCGCGGCGTCCACGGCCCGAGCCCGCCGAGGCGAGATCGGACCGCTGTGACGCCGTGCTGGTGAGACCTAGTCGAGGTAATCCTTCAGCTTCTTCGAGCGCGTCGGGTGCCGCAGCTTGCGCAGCGCCTTCGCCTCGATCTGCCGGATGCGCTCACGCGTCACGCTGAACTCGCGGCCGACCTCCTCGAGGGTCCTCGAACGCCCGTCCTCGAGACCGAAGCGCAGCTCCAGCACCTTCCGCTCACGCGGCGTCAGGCTGGAGAGCACGTCCATCACCTGCTCCTTGAGCAGCTGGTGAGACGCGGCATCGGAGGGGGCAGGAGCCGAAGGGTCTTCGAGGAAGTCGCCCAGGTGGGAGTCCTCCTCCTCACCGATCGGCGTCTCCAGCGAGACCGGCTCTTGCGAGACCTTCATGATCTCGCGCACGCGCTCGGCGGGCAGGTCCAGCTCGGCGCCGATCTCCTCGGACGTCGGCTCGCGGCCGAACTCCTGCACGAGGCGGCGCTGGATGCGGACGAGCTTGTTGATCGTCTCGACCATGTGCACCGGGATGCGAATCGTGCGCGCCTGGTCGGCGATGGCACGGGTGATCGCCTGCCGGATCCACCATGTGGCGTACGTCGAGAACTTGTAGCCCTTGCGGTAGTCGAACTTCTCGACGGCGCGAATGAGGCCGATGTTGCCCTCCTGGATCAGGTCCAGCAGGG
This sequence comes from Dehalococcoidia bacterium, assembly GCA_965198045.1. Taxonomy (GTDB): domain Bacteria; phylum Chloroflexota; class Dehalococcoidia; order UBA2979; family UBA2979; genus CBDDEC01. Next base: position 738,785 of record CBDAOL010000012.1, on the reverse strand, counting down.
ACATGCCACGGCCGATGTACTTCTTCGCGACGGAGACGACCAGGCGCAGGTTCGCCTCGGTCAGCTGTCGCTCTGAGCGCTTGCCGTCGTAGACGAGCTTCTCGAAGTAGTACTGCATCGGGCCGCGGTGCTGCCCGTCGAGGCCTTCGGCCAGCCCTTCCGGCGGCGGGAACAGCTTCGACTCGCCGCCCGCGACTTCGGCGGCCCAGCCGACGTGCTCGGGACGGATGATGTGGCTGATGATCGAGAGGCGAATCAGCGCCATGTGGGCCCGCAGTTCGTCCCACTTCATGTCCTTCATCAACCGCCGGTGTGAGCCCTCGTCGAGCTCGCGGTCCACCGAGCCACGGAACTTCGCGTCGCCGATGCGCTCCGACACGGACTGTCGAGGCAGCTTGAGGTAGCGGCTCACGGACTGGTAGATCTGGCGCTCCGCCTGGAACTGGCGGAGCAAGTCGCCGAAGACCTCGCCCCAGCTCGGCTCCTCGCCGAGCTCCTCGCGATAGTCCTCCTGGATCTGCTCGATGTGCAGCCACTCCTCGATCGCGCGGGAGAGGCGCTTCTCGTCCTCGGCGGTCAGCAGCGGCACTTTGCCGATCTCGCGGAGGTACATGCGCACCGGGTCGTCGATGCCCGCAGCCTCGTCGACGATCCGCCGCGCCTCGTCGACGACGGTGCCCGCCTCGCGGCCGGCGACCGCGTCGACGCGCACGGAGATGCCGTTCTCGGAGAGCTGCGAAATGATCGAGGACAGCTGCTCGCGGCTGCGCTCGGTCTCCGGCAGCGCCTCGAGGACATCCTCGGCCGTGACGGTGCCCGAGCGCCGCCCCTTGTTCAGCAGCGCCTCGAAGCCGGCGTCGGCCTCAGCAATGCTCGTGCTGTCGAAACTCTCGGTGGTCATCCAGAACCCTCCACATTCGGCTCGCCGCCTGCGACTGCGGGTCGACGCACCGGCGCCTGTTGCTCCTCGGCCGGGTCATCGTCCGACCCGGCTCGCCCTCGGCCCTGGGCTCGCAACGCGATCTGTCGCGCCGTGAGCTCGACCGTGTGGGCGTCGATCTCGTTCAGTGCTGTCTCTTCGTCCGCCGGACCGGGCTCACTCCGCCCCGCTTCGACGATCGCCTCTGCGGCCCCCGCCGCCGAGGTCTCTTCGTCGCTCACATGCTCCCGGAATGCCTCGAGCAGCCTTGATGACTCGCGACGGTGGCGCAGCGCCTGTGCCATGGTCTGCACCATGTCGCCCACGTGGCGTGGCTCGTAGTCCGGAAGCGCAACGCTTGCGACCTGTTCATGGCGTTCCACGAGCGAGATGTCGTGGTCAACAAGGTGTTCGGAGAGATCAACGTCTGATCGCCAAACCTCAAACAGGTGGCGATTCGTCGAATCCTCAAACAGATTTGCGTCGAGTTCGACGCCGGGGCCGCGTGCTTCGCGCCGCTGGACGAGGAGCTGCAACAGCTGCTGCTCACCGTCCGCAGGCATCTGCGGCGCCCGGGTGGCGGCACGCAGATCCGCCTTCGTTGGCACCGGTCGTGGACGCGCCGCTGGGCGATCCCGCGGCTGCCGTCCGAGGAGCTGCATCACCGTGCGCTCCTCGACGTGGGCGAGACGGGCGAGCTTCTGCACGTAGTGCGCTTGCACGACCGGATCGCGCATGGCCGCAACGGTGGGCGCCAGCGTCTGGAGCGCGTTCGAGCGCCCGCGGGCGTCTTCCGGGCGAAGGGCGTCGGTGACGACGTCGAAGAGGTGGTCTGCGACCGGCTTCGCCTCGTCGATCAGCTCGCGGAAGGCGTCGGGGTCGTGGCGCACCAGGGAGTCGGGGTCCTCGCCCGGCGGCAGCGAGGCGATGCGGATGTCGGCCTGCAGCACGTCCTGGTAGGAGACGAGCCCGCGCCAATCGACGGTCGCCACGGATTCCGTGTCGGCAGCGCCCGCCGCCACCTCGACGCCGCGCAGTGCGGCCTCGGAGCCCGCCGCGTCGGCGTCCAGCGCCAGCACGAGGTTCTGCGTGTAGCGCTTGATCAGCGTCATCTGGCGGTCGGTGATGGCGGTGCCGTTCGAGGCGACGACGTGGTCGAGGCCGGCCTGGTGTGCAGCGATCACGTCCGTGTAGCCCTCGACGATGACCGCGAGATCGGCGCGCCGAATCGCGTCGAAGGCGCGATCGATGCCGTACAACGTCCCACTCTTGTCGAAGAGCGGCGTCTGTGGCGTGTTCAGGTACTTCGGCTCATCGTCCGGCTTGAGCGCGCGGGCGCCGAAGCCGATCAGGCGGCGGCGCTGGTCGCGGGTTGGGAAGATCAACCGGCCGCGGAAGCGGTCATAGATCCCGTCGCGGCCCTCGCGGCGGACCGCCAGCCCCGCCTCGACGATGTCGTTCTCGCTGAACCCACGGGCGCGCAGGTGATCACAGAGGGCCTCCCACTCGTCCGGCGCGTAGCCCAGCTGCCAACGATCCTGCGCCTCGGCGTCGAGACCGCGCGACTCGGCGTACGCACCCGCCTCAGCGCCCCCGGGTTCGCGCAGGGCGGACTGGAAGAACACCGCAGCGGCCTCGTTGGCGCGCAGCAAGCGCTCGTGCTCCTCGCGCTCCTCGAGCTCACGCTGGCTCGGCGGACGCAACTCGACGCCGGCGCGCTCGGCGCAGCGCCGCAACGCTTCCGGGAACTCGAGCCCCTCGACGCGCTGCACGAAGGAGATCACGTCGCCACCCGTCGAGCATGCGCCGAAGCAATGCCAGCTCGAACGCTCCGGGTCGACGACAAACGAAGGCGTGCGCTCCGTATGGAACGGACAGCGCGCCTTGAAGGTGCGCCCGCTCTTCTTGAGTTCCGGGACATAGCTCTGCACGGTCTCGACGATGTCGAGTCGCGCTTTCACATCATCAATGGCGGTCATGCTCACTTATATAGACACCGCCGAGGCCGTCTGGTTACGCGGGGCTTAGCGCGGGAACGTGTTGTTCGCGAACTGCGCGTCGTCGAGCGCGTCCGAAGCCAGTTGGATCGTCGCTCGGGTGAAGTCGAGCTCCCCGAGCTCCTCGAATTCGACCTCGACGATCTCCTCGGGCAGCAGCTCCACCTCGAGGCGGCGGCGTCCGATCAACGTGACCTCCGGCCGCTGGCGCACGTCGATCGCGATCAGCCCCACGATCGGGATCGTTGAGTTGTTGCGCACGGAGACGACGAGCCCGCGTCCCTCGATCAGGAGGGCGTTCGTGATGCCGAGGTCGTTCGGGAGGTCCGGCTCGATCACGATCTCGAGCCGATTGTTGGCGTTGTCCAACTCCTCGACCGGCGGATCGATCGAGGCCTCGATGGTGACGCGCCCTCGACGCTGCACGTATTCCTCCTCGTAGCGCAGTTCGAGCTCGTCCCCCGCGAGCAGCGGTTCGCCCGCCTTGACGTCGACCGGCGTCGGTTCCGCTCCGTTGAGCGAGATGAGGATCGTGCCGGAGACGTCCGCGGTGCCCTCGTTCGCCAGGGTCACGACGAGCTGGTTCTCGCGCGCCTCCGCGGCAGCGACGACGAGGTCGGGCAGCTCAGGAACCAGGGTCGCCGTCGGAACGGCGGTGGCCGTGGGCGTGGAGGCGAGGACGGCGAGGCCTTCGATGTCGGGCGCTCCGATCACGGCGTTCCGCGGGACCCAACCGCGCAACCCCGGCTCGCCCGTCACCTCGATCAACAGCCAGTCGCCCGAGTCGTCGCGGCCCGTGACCGTCACCTCGGACCCTGCCTCGAGCTTCGCGACGATGGCGACGCGGCTGGACGGCGCCGAGCGCAGGTCGACCGCTACGCCGAGCCGCGCCGGTACCTCAGTCGAGGTGGCCGCAGGCGTCGGCGGCGGCGTCTCCGCCCCGTCGTCGCTCGCCAGCAGCACGATGGCGACGATCGTCGCCACGATGGCCACGGCCCCGGCCGCGGAAGCGATGATGGCGCGCCACGATCGCATCAGCGTACTGCGGCGAGCAGCTTGCGCAGCGTGTTGTTGAACTCGCCGGACTCCTCGATCTGGTTCAGGCGGTCCAGCTCGATCTGGTAGACGCCGGTCGAGGTCAAGACCACGGTCGTGGGGACGGTCGCTGACCGGCCCGGGGCCAGTGACAGATTTTCGACTGTGAAGACACCGAGGAGGCCACCCTCAGCGCCCGTCACTTCGAGGCCGACCGAGCCTTCGATGGCGCTCGCACCGATGTTGTCGATGCGCACCAGGAGACGCCCGTTGGGCAACACCGTCGCGTCGCTGATGGTCAGGTCGGGCAGCAGATCGGCGGGGTCGACCGGCGGCTCACCAGCCTCGCCAGGTGTGTCGGCGGCGATCACCGGCGCGGCTGCCAGCTCACCCTGCTCCTCGACGACGTTCGCGAGCGGCATCCAGCCCTCGAGGTTCGATCCGAGCGGGTAGATCAGCCGTAGCCACTCGCCATCCTCGCTGCGACCGGTCACCTCGGCGACGCGACGCTCCGGTACGATCGCCACGATCGCAGCCTCGCGCGAAGGCCGCGCGAGCAGGTGCGAGGTGACGGCCGGTCGGACGGCGATGATGCCAGCCGGGATGTCCTCGACGCTCGCCGTCGCTGTCGGCGTCGGCACCGCCACTGTGGCGCCGTCGGGGTCATCGAGGGCGATCAGGGCCGCGATCAGCGCCGCCGCGATGAGCACGATCGCGATGCCCGCGAGGAGTGGCGTACGCCGTCTGCGTCTCGTCTCCAGGCCTCCGCTGCCCCACCGCGGCGAGTGTATCAGGCGCCCTCGCACGGCCTCTTCGTGGCGTCGAGGCGAGGCTACTCGATGAGCCCGAGTGAGCGTGCACGGCCGATCGCGAAGCCGTCGGTCATACCCGAGACATAGTCGGCAGCGCGTCGCCACGGCGGATCATCAGGGAGGGCCCAGCCGGGGACCTCGTCCGCGTGGTCGACATAATACTCGTAGAGTGCGCGGACGACCGCTCGCCCGATCTCCGCATCACGAAGGGTCTTCTCGTGCAGATAGACCCGCTCGAACATGAACGACCGCAGATCGTCCGTTGCCTCGAGTGTGTCAGGCCCGAGGACGATCGACGGGTTCGCGCCCTCAAGCGTCGCGAGGGAGGCGCGAACGCAGTCGGTCACCAGCGTGTTGATGCGTTTGGAGTGGGTCGCGCCGAGACGGCTGCGCGCGCGGTCGGGAAGGTCGCTCTCGTCGAGCAGGCCGGAGCGGATGGCATCGTGGATGTCGTGATTGAGGTACGCGATCGAGTCCGCCAGCTTCACGATCTGTCCCTCGAGCGTCTCGGCCGTGCCCCACGCCTCTGCGGCAACGGACTCGCGCACCTTGGAGTGTTTGAGGATGCCGTCGCGGGTTTCCCACGTCAGGTTGAGCCCTCGTCCGTCGCGCTCCAGGCTCTCGACGATGCGCAGCGACTGCTCGTTGTGGCGGAAGCCGCCGGGCATCAGATCGGCCAGCTGTTCCTCGCCGGCATGGCCGAATGGCGTGTGACCCAGGTCGTGCCCAAAGGCGATCGCCTCGGTCAGATCCTCGTTCAGAGCCAGCGCGCGGGCGATCGTGCGCGCGACCTGCTGCACTTCGATGGTGTGGGTCATGCGCGTGACGACATGGTCGGAGTCAGGCGCGACGAAGACCTGGGTCTTGTGCTTCAGCCGGCGGAAGGCGCGGGTGTGGATGATGCGGTCGCGGTCGATCTGGTAGCCAAGTCGCAGCGGTTCCGGGGTCTCCTCGACCTCACGACCGCGAGATGCGCCCTCACGCGCCGCGAGCGGAGATAGCCGCGACTCAACATCTTCGAGGCGGCGGCGGATCGACGCGAGGTCCTCGGACGCCATACCGGCAGTCTGGCGCAGCGGAGGATGCCGGACAAGCTTCATACACACCGCTACGCGTCCAGACTCCTATAATGATGCCCGTGACCGGAACATCCAGATGGCGGTCGTCGGCCATCATCAGCCGGGGCAGTGCTCCGACCGGGTGAGGGCTACCAACGAAGACTCTCCCCCTCCGGCGGCGCGGAACCACCGCGACGCTCGACAGACGGCTGGCCGCCAGCCGCTGTCCGTCGAGGAAGGACGATGCCAGGTGACGACGGTGTTGCCGGAGACCGACGCCGCCGGTCTCTCCTCGCAGCTCGTCTACCGCTTCGGCGGGGGGCAGGCCGACGGTTCTGGAAGCGATCGCAACCTCCTCGGCGGAAAGGGTGCGGGCCTGGCTGAGATGAGCGGCCTGGGCATCCCGGTGCCGCCCGGCTTCACCATCACCACCTCCGTCTGCAACGCGTACTACGACGCCGACCGCACCTATCCCGATGGTCTTGAGCCTGACGTACGAGCGGGCCTCGCTCACGTCGAGGAAATCGCCGGTGCTTCCTTCGGCGACGCGGAGAACCCGCTCCTCGTCTCCGTGCGCTCCGGCGCCCGCGTCTCGATGCCCGGGATGATGGACACGATCCTCAACCTCGGGCTCAACGACGAGACCGCCGAGGGCCTCGCACGCGCGACCGGGAACCCACGCTTCGCCTACGACTCCTACCGCCGCTTCGTGCAGATGTACGGCGAGGTCGTGATGGGGGTCGCCAAGGTTGACGAGACCGACGGCGATCCGTTCGAGGAGCTGCTGGACGCTAAGAAAGCGGCGCGCGGTGTCGAGATCGACACCGAACTCGGAGCGGACGATCTACGCGCGCTGGTCACGGAGTTCAAAGCGTTGATCCTCGAGCGGACGGGGCAGGACTTCCCGACCGACCCGTGGGAGCAGCTCTGGGGTGCGATCGGCGCTGTCTTCTCGTCGTGGGACAACCCGCGTGCGCGGATCTACCGCCAACTCAACGGCTACTCGGACGACTGGGGCACCGCGGTCAGCGTGCAGGCGATGGTGTTCGGCAACCTCGGCGATGACTGCGCGACCGGCGTGCTCTTCACACGCGACCCCTCGACAGGTGAGCGCGCGCTCTTCGGCGAGTTCCTCGTCAACGCACAGGGCGAGGACGTGGTCGCCGGCATCCGCACACCGCAGCCGATCACGATCGCGGTGCGACAGCCGGACGACCCGCCCTCCCTCGAGGAGACGATGCCGCAGGCCTTCGGAGAGTTGGCCGAGGCGTGCGAAACGCTGGAACAGCACTTCCGCGACATGCAGGACATCGAGTTCACGATCCAGCAGGAGCGGCTCTGGATCTTGCAGACCCGCGGCGGCAAGCGGTCCGGCCGCGCCATGTTGAAGATCGCGGCCGACATGGTGGCCGAGGGAGCGCTGACCGAGTATGAGGCGCTGCGCCGCCTGGATCCGGGGCAGCTCACCGAACTGTTGCACCCGATCTTCGCCGCGGGTGCCCCGCGCCACGTGATCGCCACAGGGTTGCCCGCCTCGCCGGGTGCAGCCGTCGGCCGCGTCGTGTTCACACCGGCCGATGCGGTCGACTGGGCGGCACGCGGCGAGCGGGTCGTGCTCGTACGTGACGAGACGAGCCCGGAGAACATCGAGGGCATGAAGGACGCCGCGGCCATCCTCACCGCGCGTGGCGGCATGACCTCGCACGCAGCCGTCGTGGCTCGCGGCATGGGCAAGTGCTGCGTCACCGGGTGCGGTGCGCTTCGCATCGACTACGCCAGCCGCACCTTCCGCGTCGAGGCTCCGGACGGGCGCTCGGTGACAGTCGCGCAGGGCGACACGCTCTCGATCGACGGTTCGACCGGCGAGGTGATCCTCGGCGCGCTGCCGCTCGCCGAGGCGGAGTTCCCGCCGGAGTACGAGAAGGTCATGCGCTGGGTCGACGACACGCGCCGTCTCGACGTGCGGGCCAACGCCGACACGCCGGAGGACGCGGAGCGCGCGAGGGCGTTTGGGGCTGAGGGCATCGGTCTCTGCCGCACGGAGCACATGTTCTTCGGTCCAGACCGCATCCTGGCCGTGCGCCAGATGATCCTCGCGACCACCGAGCCCGAGCGCCGCGAGGCGCTGGACAAGATTCTCCCGATGCAACGCGAGGACTTCATCGGGATCCTGCGCGCGATGGCCCGGCTCCCGGTCACGATCCGGCTGCTGGACCCGCCGCTGCACGAGTTCCTGCCCCAGACACAGGAGGAGCGCCGTGAGCTCGCCTCCACGCTGGGCATCGAGATGGCCGATGTGGAGGCCCGCGTGGACGCCCTACGCGAGTTCAACCCGATGCTGGGTCACCGTGGCGTGCGGCTCGCGATCACCTACCCCGAGATCTACGAGGTGCAGGTCCGCGCCATCATCGAGGCCGCCTGCGAGCTCGATGCGGAGGGCGTGGACGTCTCGCCGGAGATCATGATCCCGCTGGTCGGCATGGACGAGGAGCTACGCCAGCTTCGCGAGCGCACGGTGGCCGTTGCCGAGCAGGTGTTCGAGGAGCGCGGACAGCGCATCGAGTACACGATCGGAACGATGATCGAGCTGCCTCGCGCGTGCATCCTGGCCGATCGGATCGCTAAGCACGCCGACTTCTTCTCGTTCGGCACGAACGACCTGACACAGACCACCTTCGGGCTTTCGCGCGACGACGCCGGGCGGTTCCTGTCCGAGTACCTGCGCCGTGGCGTGATGCCGGTCGATCCCTTCGTCGAACTCGACCAGGACGGCGTCGGCGGGCTGGTGAAGCTCGGGATCGAGCGAGGGCGCGCGACCAAGCCGGGGCTGAAGATCGGCATCTGCGGCGAGCACGGCGGCGACCCGTCGTCGGTCGCGTTCTGCCATGCCGAGGGCTTCGACTACGTCTCCTGCTCTCCGTTCCGCGTGCCGATTGCCCGGCTGGCAGCGGCGCAGGCGGCGCTAGACACCGACGAAGGCTAACCCTCGCTCGTCGGTGCGCTACTCGACGGTGACGGTCTTCGCGAGATTCCTCGGCTGGTCGATGTCGGTGCCACGTCTCACGGCGATGCCGTACGAGAGCAGCTGCATCGGGATGATGGTGACGAAAGGCGACAGCAGCGGGTCGACCTCGGGCAGCGCGATCACGTCGCTGGCGAGGCCGTCCAGGCTGTGGTCGCCGTCGTTGACGATTGCGATCACGTCGCCGTTGCGCGCGCGGACCTGCTCGATGTTCGAGCGCATCTTGTCGAAGACCTCGTCGCGCGGCGCGATGGCGACGGTCGGCATTTCCTCGGAGATCAGCGCGATCGGGCCGTGCTTCATCTCGCCAGCCGCGTAGCCCTCCGCGTGGATGTAGCTCACCTCCTTGAGCTTGAGCGCCCCCTCGAGGGCCATCGGGAAGCCGAGACCGCGGCCGAGGAAGAGGAAGTCGTCGTACTGGGCGTAGCGATCGGCGACGCGGTCGAGTTGCTCGGAGCGCTCGATCATCTCGCTCATCGCCACCGGCAGATGCAGCGCTGCGGCGACCTGCTCCGCCTCGACCTCGTCGGGGAGCACACCGCGCAGGCGTCCGAGGCGAAGCGCCAGCGCGTGCAGCAGCAGCATCGAGGTGGCCATGGTCTTCGTCGAGGCGACGGCGATCTCCGGTCCGGCGCGCATCAGCAACGTCGAGTCGGCGACGCGCGTCGACTGGGCGCCCGGGGTGTTGCAGAGCGTCACCTGCAGGCAACCCGCATGCGAGGCCTCGTCCATCGCGGCCAGGGTGTCCACGGTCTCACCGGATTGCGCGACTGACACGACGAGCGTGCGGTCGTCCAGGACTGGCTTGCGGTAGCGGAACTCCGCGGCGTTATCAACTTCGGCGGGGAGGCGCGCGAAGCGCTCGATGTAGTGGCGTCCGACCATCGCCGCGTGTTGCGAGGTGCCCATGCCCACCAGCACGACGCGGGTCAGACGCTGCGCCGTCGCCTCGTCCAGCGTCAGCTCGTCAAGGCGGACGCGGCCGTCGACGTAACGCCCGCGCAGGGCGTTCAGCACCGCATCGGGCTGCTCGTGGATCTCCTTCAGCATGAAATGCTTGTACGGGCCCTTTTCTGCAGAGACCGGGTCGAACGGGAGCTCCTCGATGGCCTTCTCCACGACCGCACCGGCAGCGTCGAGGTAGCGCACGCCCTCGGGCCGGATGTCGGCGAGCTCGCCCGGTTCCAGGAACGTCACCCGGCTCGTGTGCGGGAGCAGCGCCCCGACGTCCGAGGCGACGAGCCGCTCATGCTCGCCGTGTCCGACGACGACGCCACCGCCGGCGCGACCGAGGCGACCCGCCACGATCCGACCCGGATCGTCACGGTCGATCACCACGAGCGCGTACGCGCCGACGGCACGCTCTGCCGCGCCTCGTACAGCGTCCGTCAGATCCTGGCCGCGCTCGAGGCCATCGCCGATCAGGTGCGCCAGCACCTCCGTGTCGGTGTCCGAGGTGAAGCCGACGCCGCGCTCATAGAACTCCTCGCGCAGCTGCTCGTAGTTCTCGATGATCCCGTTGTGGACAACGGCGACGCGGCCCGCGCCATCGAGGTGCGGGTGTGCGTTGCGGTCACTGGGCGCGCCATGGGTGGCCCAGCGATTGTGCCCGATGCCGGCGACCGCGGGCGGTAGCGTCCCCTCGACGCGCTGTGCCAGCGTGTCCGGGCTCCCCGTTGCGCGCGCAATGTAGAGGTCGTCACCATCGAACAGCGCGAGGCCGGCGGAGTCGTAGCCGCGGTACTTCAGTCGCTGCAATCCCTCGAGGATGATCGGCCCGGCGGGGCGCTGACCCGTATATCCAACGATGCCGCACATAGACGAACCCCTCGGAGAATCCCCGCCCGCGTTCGCCCCGCCCGAATCTCGCTGGTTGGCGCTTCAGTCAGCGCCATCCTCGACGGCGTCAGGCTCGTCGCCTTGATTGGCGCGCGCCTGGCGTCTGACCACGATCGTACCCTCCGTATCGGTGCCGTACACGCCCCGATAGCGATCTGGTAGCAGATCGGCAACGCGGCGCATCATCAGATCCGTCGCCTCCTCCGCCGAGGCGCCGTCGGGGCCCTCCTGTGGCAACTCCAGCGGCTCGCCGAACTCGATACGGAGTTGCGGTCGGTCACCCCACAGCCACGAGAAGAACACACGAGGGATGCGCACGCTGTCCGTGCCGCTCACCGCCACTGGAACCACCGGCACCCGTGCCAGCAGCGCGACCATGGCAGCGCCCGGTAGGGCCGCCTTCATGCCCGCGCCGTCCCGTGAGCGGGTGCCCTCCGGGAACATCAGCACCACCTCGTCGTTGCGCAGGTAGTTGCGTGCCACACGGAGCGCGCCGAGATCGCCGGAGAAGCGCCGCACGGGGAACGCCCCGTAGACCCAGAACCACCAGCCGATCAGCGGCGTCTCGAAGAGCTCGCGCTTGGCCATCGGGTGCACGCGCCTCGGCGCAAAGCTCATGACGAACGGCGGGTCGATGAGGTGGACGTGATTGGCCACGAAGACCACGGGGCCCTCTTCGGGAACTCGCTCGAGCCCGACGATCTCACGCCCGGACAACCAGCGGAACACGAAACGCGTCAGCAGGTTCGTCCACCAGTAAGCGACCGTCGAGATCCGCGCTTTGAGTCCGCTGAAGAGCATCCGGGCTCCGCCCTTCGAGGAGCTTACGCCTCCCGGTTCTCTTCGCCGCCGTTCGCGGCTTCGTACGCCTCGACGCAGAGTTCGACGACCTGGTCGATGCCGAGCGCGTCCGTATCGATGACGAGCGCATCCGCGGCCGCCTGCTCGCGCCGGATGGCGCGATGGCCGGTGTCGTCCATGTCATCACGACGCCGCGTCTCCTCGAGGACCCGCTCGAATGTCGTCTCGCGGCGGGCGTCGAGTTCCTCGCCCAGTCGTCGGCGAGAACGCGTCTCGGCCGAAGCGTCGAGGAAGACCTTCGTCCGCGCCTCGACGAGGACGCGCGTGCCGATGTCGCGCCCGGCCATCACCACCGGTTCGCGGGCCGCGATCGCCCGCTGGCGGCGGACCAGCTCGTCGCGCACCTGGGGGATCCTGGATACCAGCGAGACCGCCTGCTCGATCTCGGGCTCGCGCAGGAGCGCGGTGACGTCCTCGTCGGCGATGAGCACGCGCGGGTCGGTCGGCGTGGGCCAGCGCATGTCGAGGTCGAGCGAACGCACGAGGTCGGTGACCGCCTTAGCGTCCTCTGGGTCGCCGTTTGAGCGCTGCACTGCCAGTGTGCAGGCGCGGTACATGAGGCCGGTGTCGAAAAAGCCCAGCCCGAGTCGATCAGCCAGGACGCGGCCAACGACGCTCTTACCAGCGGCCGTAGGACCATCGATGGCGATACAACGCAGAAGCGAGTCGTCCGAGATAGGCGCTAGCCCTCCGTCGCCGCCGGGGTGATCCGATGATATCGAGCGCCCGATCGCTGGGTCTAGCGGCCAGGCTGGCCGTCGAGGCCCACGGCGGTGCGCAGGCGCTCGAGTTCGTTCGCGCTCAGCTCACGGGACCCACCGCTTGGCAGCCGTCCGAGGCGGACCGGACCGATCGCGGTGCGACGCAGCCGAACGACACGGTGACCGACCGCCTCCAGCATGCGGCGCACCTGGCGATTGCGCCCCTCGTGGATCGTCACCTCAACGCGCGGGCGTCCGCGATCGGTGGCCAGTGCTGTGACGAGCGCCGACGCGGTTGGGCCGTCCGCGAGCTCGATCCCCCGCCGCAGCGCCTCGATCGCGTCGCCCAAGGGCTCGGCTTCGAGCGTCGCCTCATAGACCTTCCCCAGCTCGTACCGAGGATGGGTGATGCGGTGTTGGAGCTGCCCGTCGGTGGTGAGCAGCAGCAGTCCCGAGCTGTCGCGGTCGAGCCGCCCCGCATAGCTCAGGTTCGCTGGCGGCCCGTCGAGGAGGTCGTAGACCGTCTGGCGGCCTCGGTCGTCGCGCCGCGTGACGACGACTCCCTCGGGCTTGTTCAGCATCAGCGTGCGGTGCACCTCGAGCCGTTCAACCCGCCGCCCATCGACCGTGACGACTTGCGAGAAGGGATCAGCGCGCTGCCCAAGGGTCGCGGTCTCGCCATCCACGCGGACTCGACCATCGCGGATCAGGTCCTCGGCGGCTCGTCGCGAGGCGATGCCGGCGGAAGCGATCAGCTTCTGTAGACGCTCAGCACTCACAGCGCTCGACGCGGGTTAGCGACGGACCCGGTAGCGCTCGATCTGGATCCGCTCGGTCACGACAATGCGTCGGCGCCGGGTAGCGATCGGCGCCGGTGGGGTCGCCTCGCGCGGCACGACCCGGGTCACAGCGCGTGCGAGCGCCCGCTCTGCGGCAACGGTTGCCATCGCGGCCGTGGCGATGCTCGCCACGACGGGCAGCGCCCGACGCGCCAGCGCACGTAGCGAGGCCACGGGGAGGCGGCTTCTCGAGAGCTGCAGCGCCCGACGACGCGGGATCGCCGGTTCGGGCAGCCGCTCGGAGTTGTTCGTGTCGGTTCGGTCGGTCATGTTGACCTCCCCACTCGGACGAGTACTCGGGGAAACGGGGTCGTCGCAGCCTACGCTTCGGCGTCAGCCGCCGCCAGCGCCAGCCGCCGCTCGACATTGTCCGAGACATCCACTGCGTCGACCGGTACGCCCGCAGTGTCGAGGAGTTGCGCCCCCTCGGCGCGCACGCGGCCGTCGGCGAACGCACCCAGCGCGGCGACGAGGAACGGCTGCTCGTACGAGACTCCGGTCGCCCTGATACGCGCGAACAGCTCACTGCCCTCGAGTTCGTCGTCGCTCATCGCCGAGGGGTCCGGGAACGCTCCCCAGAGTGGATCGAACTCGGGGCCGCGGAGCGAGTAACGGCAGAAGGCGGCAACCGGCCCCTCATCGACCTCCGGGATCGCGAGGTGCACCATCACGCCGCTCTCCTCGGCGTGGGTGCGAATGAGTTCGCGGTTCACCTCGCGCCAGGTACCGATCGGCCCGGTCGGCAGCGCCGGGTGCAGATTCAGGATCGGATGCGCCACCACGAACGGCGCGCTGAAGATCAGCATGTACCCGGCGAGTACACCGATGTCGATCGGGCGGTCATCGAGAAGTGCTGCCACCCTGGCATCGAACTCCTCGCGCCACGCCGGCAGCGGCTCGCCCGGCCTCGAACGCTCCCCGCCGACCGAGCGGCGAAAACTCACCGACGAGACCGTCCGCACCTCGTCACCGCGCGCCGCCACGTCGTCGAGGAAGGCATCCGTCTCGCCGCTCTCGCCCGGCGCACGGTTGCAGAAGACATAAGCGATCTCGGCATCGAGGGAACCGTCGTCGATGGCGCTTCGAACCGCCTCGTACATGCCGCGGGAGCCGGCGCCACGGGCGGTGGTGAACCAGCCGATGCGGAGCGTCACTGGTACCTAATCACGGGCGCGTGGTCACTGGTGAACGGTCACTCTGAACCGTCACTGCCCGGAGGCGCCCTGGCGCAGCTGCTCGATGCGCTGCTCGACGTCGGCGAGCTGCGCCTGGCAGCGCTCGGCCAGCGCCATGCCTTCCTCGTAGAGCGCGACCGACTGCTCGAGTGTGAGGTCGCCCTCCTCGAGGCTCGCTGCGACCGCTTCGAGCTTCGTATAGAGCGCTTCGAAGCCGTCATCTTCGACGCCGGCGTCGTCACTCGTTGCCGGATCATCTGCAGTGGCGGTCATGTGTCCGACTCTACACGCGCGTCCCGGCCGCCGTCCTGCCAGGCGATGCGCACGCGGTCGGCGGTGCGAACGCCCTCGGCGCGAGGCACCGGTTGTCCGTGCGCGTCGGTCAAGACCGCATAGCCGCGGCCCAGCGTCGCCTCGGGCGACAGCGTTTCGAGCTGCCGCGTGAGCGTCGCCGCTCGCGTTCGTGCCGCGACGATGCTGCCGGCGACCGCTCCGTGAATCGACGAGCGGCGCGCGTCGAGGCGCTGGCGCAGCGTGACGAGATCGGGCAGCCGTTGAGCCATCGTGCGGCGCTGGCCGTCGACGCGCTCGCTCGCGGCGGCGACCGCACGTGTCAGTCGCACCTCGGTGCGGTGCTGCAGCTCTCCGATCGCGCGACTGACCTCTGCGCGGTCCGGCACGGCCAGCTCCGCCGCCGCCGAGGGGGTAGGGGCACGGACGTCGGCGGCCAGGTCGGCGAGCGAGGTGTCCGTCTCATGCCCCACGGCCGAGATCACCGGGACCGGTGCGCCGAAGACGGCTCGTACGACGGGCTCCTCGCTGAATGACCAGAGATCCTCGGCGGACCCGCCGCCGCGGCCGACGATCAGCAGTTCCGGCCACGCCTCGGGCTGGTCGGGGGGCGCGATGTCACGAATGCCCTCGGCGATGTCGACCGCCGCCTCGTCGCCCTGCACCTGCACCGGGCGGAACACGATGGTCGCCATCGGCCACCGTCGTTCGAGCACTGACTGGATGTCGTGGAACGCCGCGCCGCGCGCTGAGGTGACGACGCCGATCCGTCGTGGGAAGCGCGGCAGCGGTCGCTTGCGCTCCTCCGCGAACAGCCCCTCCTCCGCGAACTGCGCTTTGCGCCGCTCGAACTCGGCCTGCAGCGCGCCGGTCCCGGCGTGCTGGACGAAGTCCACGTTGAACTGCAACTCGCCGCGGCCCTCGTACACGGATGCGTTGCCGTGCACGACGATGGCCGCGCCCTCGGCGACGCGATCGCGCTGATTGACGTTGTTGCCGCGGAAGAACACGCAGCGCAGCTGGCTGCCCTGGTCCTTCAGGGTGAAGTACATGTGCCCGGACGAGGCGAGCGTCAGGTTCGAGACCTCGCCGCCGATCCAGAGATCGGAGAGCGCCGGGTCAGCCTCGACGAGCTGCCGAAGATAGCGAACGACCTGCCAGACAGCGCGGACTTCGGGTGGCATCGCTGCGCGCTCCCCCCTCGCTTCGCCCAGCCTCAGGTTCTCTCGAGGCCGCCTAGGCCGTGGCGGTCCGCTCGAGGTATTCGCCGTTCGAGGTCGAGACTTTAATGGTGTCGCCCTGGTTCATGAACAGCGGCACGGCGACCACGAGGCCGGTCTCGACCGTCGCCGACTTGGTCGCGCCGGTGGCGGTGTCGCCCTTCACGCCCGGGTCGGATTGCGTGATCGTCAGCTCGACGGCAGCCGGCAGCTCGATGCTGAGCGCCTCCTCGCCGAACAGCACGAGCTGGACGATGGCGCTCTCGGTGATGTAGTTCAGCGCGTCGCCGAGGATCCCCGACGGCACCTCGACCTGGTCGTAGGTCTCAGTGTTCATGAACGTGTGGCGGTCGGTGTCGCCGTAGAGGTACTGCATCTGCCGCCTCTCGACGCGCGCAGTGGTCAGCTTCGCGCCGGCGTTGAAGGACTTCTCGACGGTGTGGCCGCCTCGCAGGTCGCGCAGTTTGACGTGATAGACAGCTGACTTCTTCGTCTTCACATGGTGCACGTCGATCACCTGGTAGAGGGTGCCGTCGACCTCGACGGAGATGCCCTTCTTCAGGTCGGAGGTACCAATCACGCGCTCGTCCTTCAGTGCAACTGCGGGTCCGACGTTCGGCCCGTCGAGTCAGCGGGAGATTTTCAGAGATCGAGCTTCGGTGCGGTGGAGATAGGCCGCAAGCGGCCCGCCTCCATCACGCATTGATCTTCGATGCGCACGCCTCCCCAGCCCGGAATGTAGATCCCTGGCTCGACGGTGACTACATGCCCATCCTCGAGGACATCATCCGAGGTCGGGGCCAGCCGAGGATCCTCGTGGATGTCCAACCCGACGCCGTGGCCGAGGCCGTGGCCAAAGTGTTCGGCATGGCCGGCCGCCGCGATCACGTCGGCGGCGATGCGGTGCCCTTCGCGCCCGGGCATGCCGGCCTCGATCTGCTCCTCGGCGGTGACCTGCGCCTCGAGGACGGTGTGGTAGACGCGGCGGAACTCGTCATCCGGCTCGCCGAGAAAGACGGTGCGCGTGAGGTCGCTGCAGTAGCCGTCGACGATCACGCCCATGTCGATCACGACGCCCGTACCGGCCTCGAGCGGGGTGTCCGAGGCGCGCCAGTGCGGCAGCGCGCCGTGCGCACCGCCGGCCACGATGGTGCCGAACGAGAGGTCGTCCGCGCCGTGCGTCATGGCATAGGTCTGGATCGCCCACGCCACGTCCTGCTCGGTCCTGCCGGGCTCGATCGTATCCATCGCGTGGCGGCAGGCGTCGTCGCCCAGCAGCACGGCGCGGGTCAGCGCGTCGAGTTCGTCGGGTTCCTTGATCATCCGCAGGTCCTCGATCGCACGCGGCGCGGCCACCAGTGTCGGGCGGGATGCCCCCTCGAGGTCCGCGACCGCACGCTGCCACACCTCGTGATCCGCGAAGGTCATACCGGCCGGCTCGAAGCCCACCCGGAGGCCGCCCGTGCCCTCGAGGATGGCCGGCGCTGCGCCGGTGGTCGCGCCCGCGACTTGCACCAGCTCGTACTCGGGGCACTCGCGTCCGACCTGTTCCCAGTAGCGCGAGTCGGTCGCGAAGCGCGCCACCTTGCGCGTCACGAGCGCGACCCCCGCGCTGCCGGTGAAGCCGGCGAT
This sequence comes from Dehalococcoidia bacterium, assembly GCA_965198045.1. Taxonomy (GTDB): domain Bacteria; phylum Chloroflexota; class Dehalococcoidia; order UBA2979; family UBA2979; genus CBDDEC01. The sequence continues at coordinate 721,384 of CBDAOL010000012.1, read as the reverse complement.
CCAACGACGGTTCGACGGCGTCGTCACGAGCAGAGCGTCGACGCCCAGTTCGTCGAAGCGGGCGCGCAGGCGGTCAATGCGGGCGGCGCTGCTCATGCGTCGTTCCCTCCGAGGCGCTCGTGGATCGCCTCGAGCGCCTCGATGTAGCCATCGGTGCCGTGCCCGACGATCGTCAGCATGGCCACCGGTTCGATGTAGCTGTGGTGGCGAAACGCTTCGCGCTCGTAGACGTTCGAGATGTGGACCTCGACAGTCAGCAAGGCGACGCCGGCGATGGCGTCGGCGATGGCGACCGAGGTATGTGTGTACCCCGCGGCGTTGAGGATCATGGCATCCCAGTCGCGGTGCGACTGGATGATGTCGATCAGCGCGCCCTCGTGATTGGATTGCTCGAACGCCACGTCGATGCCGAGCTCGCCGGCGCGGGCGCGGATGCGGTCGTTGACCTGATCGAGCGTTTCGTCGCCGTAGATGCCGGTCTCGCGCTCACCGAGGAGGTTGAGGTTCGGTCCGTTCAGCACCAGGACCCGCATCGTTGCCCCCATCGGCCTCGCGACCGGGACGCCGCGCGGGCGTCGCCGCCTCGGCCTCCCGCGCACGCTCCAGAGCGTTGCCGACGAGTTCCGCGCTGCGACGCTCCGCGACCGAGGTGTAAATCTGCGTCGTGTCGGCCGATGCGTGTCCCAGCAGGTGCTGGACGACGCGCAGGTCGGCGTCGCCCTCCAGCATATGCGTGGCGAAGCTGTGTCGCAGCAGGTGCGGGTGAACGCGCTGTGCAATGCCCGCCTGCATGCCCATCCGGCGCACGATCGTCTGCACCGATCGCGCCGAGAGCCGGCCGCCTGAGCGATTGAGGAACAGTGCCGCCTCGGCGCCGGCGGCGAGCTCCGGCCGGCCGTCATCGAGGTAGCGCTGCAGCGCATCGGCGGCCAGATCGCCGAACAGCGCGACGCGTACGTGCCCGCCCTTGCCGAGCACACGTGCCTGGCGGTTCGCCAGGTCGATGTCCAGGCCGTCGAGGCCGACCAGCTCGCTCACCCGCAAGCCCGCGCCGTAGAGCAGCTCGAGGATCGCGCGATCGCGGAGGCCGAGGGGAGTCTCGTCCTCGGGTGCCTCGACCAGCGACTCAGCGTCCTGCTGGCTGAGGTAGCGCGGCAGGCGTTTCGTCACCTTCGGATAGCGCAGTCGCAACATCGAGTCGCCTGGCCGCGCCTGTAGCTCGTAGCCCTCCCGGTCGAGCCAGCGGTAGAAGCCGGCGATCGTCACCGCTCGACGTCGCACCGAGGCCTCCGACAGGTCGCGGATGCGCAGCGCGCCGAGGTAGGCGCGACCGTCCTCGCGACCGGCTTCGCGATAGTCGCGGCGCATCTCCTCGAGGAAGGCGAGGAAGTCGGCGAGGTCGGTGCGGTAATTGCGCACGGTGTGCGGCGAGCGCCGCTTCACCTCGGTCAGATGCGCGAGGTAGGCGTCGAGGGCCCGCGCGGCTTCCTGCTGCGCGGGCGGTAGCGGCGTTTCGGCCGGCGTTGAGGTGATGGTCGACCCCGGATACCCCGCCCGGAGTTCACATAAAGGCTAGCCGCTAGCCACTGATGCGCGCCACCCAGTCGCGGAGGATGGACTGCGCCTCCGGGTGCTGCGTGATGCCGTGCGGCGCGTCCGCGATGCGGTGGAACTCGGCGTTCGGGATGCCGTCCCGCAACATCTCGCCGTACTCGAAAGGCACGACCGCGTCGGCGTCGCCGTGGATGACGATCGTCGTCGCCTCGATCGTGCCGAGGCGCGACCAGTGGTCGTGATCCGCGGTTGCGCGCCAGTTGAGGAGGCTGCCGTACCAGAGCCGCGCCAGCTCTTCTTCCGACGTGTCAGCGAGGCGCTGCGTCAGATCGCTCTCGTCCACGCCACGCACGCGGGCGATGTCCGTCGCGCGCTCGCGCGCCTCGTCGCGGACGCGAGCTGCACGATCGCCGAACGCCGCCTCAACGCCGCGCGCCTCGACGTCCCGCACGATGCTCATCCGGTGCGCGACCTCATCGAGACGGGCGCGGACGCTGGGCGGAAGCTCGTCGGGCAGGCCCTCGGGCGCCTCGCACATGATCGCCGGACCGGTGTTCGGGAGACCGAGCGCGATCACACGTTCCGGCCACGTCAGCGCGAACTCGAGCGCGACGGGGCCACCGGCCGAGGAGCCGACGACGATCGCACGCTCGACCTCGAGGTGGTCCAGCAGGCCGGCGGCGTCGGCGGCGATGTCCGGCAGGTCAAACTCGCTGAGTACGTACTCGGACGCACCGGCGTTGCGCCGGGAGTAGCGAATCAGCCGCACCTCGTCGCCGAACACGCCCTCGAGGGCGGTTGCGGCGCCGAAGATCGTCGTCGCGGGCCCGCCGTATCCGCCGTGGATGAAGAGCAGCGGCACGCCGTTCTCGCGGCCCGTCACGGTGTAGTCGAGCTCGACCCCAGTGCCGACGCGGGCGCGCGCCATCAGGACGCGCGTGGTTTCCGTCGAGGGCGACGCGAAGTCCGGCGTCGCGCCGGCGCTTTCTTCGCGCGCGGGTCTTTGCCCTCCGAGCGGAGCCGCTCCTCGCGAGCGGCGAGCCAATCGAGGGCATCCTGCTGTGTCACGCCGCCCGGTTCGCGTCCCTTGGGGAGCGAGGCGTTGACCGTGCCGTCGGTGACGTAGGGCCCGAACCGCCCCTCGCGGACGGTGATCGGCGAGTCGTAGTCGGGGTGCTTGCCCAGCTCCTTGAGGACCGATTGGGCCGGCTGACCTCGCCGGCGGCGCGGCTCCTTAAGCAGTGCCACCGCTTCGTCGAGCGTGATGCGCCGCATGTGATCGTGGTCCTCGAGGCTCCGGCTCTCGCTGCCTGCCTTCACGTACGGCCCGTTGGGGCCGTCCTGAACCATGACCGCCTCGTCGCTTTCGGGGTGCTGTCCGAGGTTCTTCGGAAACGCGAGCACCTGGAGCGCCTGCGCTTCAGTCACATCTTCCATCGACATGTCGGGCCAGAGCGAGGCTCGGCGAGGTTTCGGCGCGTCCTTCTTCGCCTTGCCTTTGACCGGCTCCTGGTCCTCGCCGACCTGGACATAAGGGCCATAGCGGCCGGTCTTGAGGAACACCGGCTCACCGGTCTCGACCCACGTCGCGATCTGACGGTCGCCCAGGCTGCGCTGATGCAGCAGCTCCTGCGCGAACGCTAGATCCATCTCGTCCGGCTCGAGGTCTTCCCGCACCTCGGCGCGCAGCTCCTCGTCGCCGGCCTGCACATAGGGCCCGTAGCGGCCGACGCGCACCGCGACCAGCCTCCCGTCCTCGTCGAGCCCGAGCGGGATCGAGGAGATGGCGCGGGCGTCGATGGCTTCCCAGCCGCCCTCGATCGTGCCGTGCAGCCCCTCGCGACCCATCGGGTCGTCGTCGGGAGCGTTCGGGTCGCCGTAGTAGAAGTCGTGCAGCCACGGCTTCGGCTCACGCTCGCCCTCGGCGATCTCGTCGAGCGACTCCTCCATGCGCGCGGTGAAGCCGAGGTCGACGAGCACCGGGAAGTGCTCCTCGAGGAGCTGAACCACGGCGAAGGCGGTGAAGCTGGGAACGAGGGCGGAGCCCTTCTTCCAGACGTACCCACGATCCTGGATCGTCTGCAGGATGGAAGCGTAGGTAGATGGCCGCCCGATACCGCGCTCCTCGAGCTCGCGGATCAGGCTCGCCTCTGTCCAGCGGTTCGGTGGCTGCGTCTCGTGCCCGCTGGCCTCGGTGTCCGTGGCGTCCAGCTCCTGGCCGACCTCGAGGTGCGGCAGGATGCGCTCCTGGTCCTCGAGTTCTGCATCAGGGTCGTCCGAGCCCTCGACGTACGCGCGGAGGAAGCCGGGGAACTGGATCACCTTGCCGGAGGTGTGGAACGTCGCGACGCCGAGGTCGCCCGCGTCGGCGTCGAGGCGCACCTGGGTGCGCACACCCTTCGCGTCGCTCATCTGCGAGGCGATGGTGCGCTTCCAGATCAGGTCGTAGAGCCGCGTTGCGTCCGGGTCGAGTTCGCCCTGCACGCTCTCCGGCGTCCGGAAGCGCTCGCCGGCCGGCCGGATCGCCTCGTGCGCCTCCTGCGCGCCCTCGGTCGAGGTGGTGTAACGACGAGGCTGGTCGGGGTGGTAGTCGCGGCCATACAGCGAGGCGATCTGCTCGCGCGCCGCAGTCACCGCCTGTTGCGAGAGGTCGGCGGAGTCGGTTCGCATGTAGGTGATGTAGCCGTTCTCGTACAGCCGCTGGGCGACCTGCATCGTGCGCTGCGCGGTGTAGCGCAGCTTGCGTCCGGCTTCCTGCTGCAACGTCGACGTGATGAACGGCGCCGGGGGTCGCTGCGTGTACGGGCGCTCGGTGACGTCTGTGACGGCGAACGTCGCTGCGCGGAGCCGTTCCGCCAGGGCAGTGGCGGACGACTCGTCGAGGAGCCGCGATTCGCTGTCGTCGGCCATGGCGCCCGAAGCGGCATCGAAGTCGCGACCGCTGGCGATGCGCTGGCGGTCGAGTTCGACGAGGCGCGCTCGTAGTTGTGCTGGCTCGTCAGTGCGCGTCCGCAGGTCGGCGTCGATGTCCCAGTAGGAGGCGCTGACGAACGCCATACGCTCCTGCTCGCGGTCGACGACGAGACGGACGGCGACGGACTGCACGCGGCCGGCCGACAACCGTGGCTTGACCTTCTTCCAGAGCACGGGCGAGACCTCGTAGCCGAACAGCCGGTCTAGAATGCGCCGCGCCTCCTGCGCTCGCACCACAGGTTGGTCGATCTCGCGCGGGTTGCGAATCGCTTCGGCGATGGCGTGCTCAGTAATCTCGTGGAAGACCATGCGGTACACGGGGACCTTCGGCTTCAGCACCTCGCTCAGGTGCCAGGCGATGGCCTCTCCCTCGCGGTCCTCGTCGGTGGCGAGGTAGAGCTCGTCGGCTTGCTTGAGCAGCTTGCGCAGCTTCGTGACCTGCGAGGTCTTATCGGGCGGCACGACATAGAGCGGCTCGAAGTCTTTCTCGATGTTCACGCCGAGGCGGGCCCACGACTCTCCCTTGAACTTCTTCGGGATCTGCGCCGCGGACGACGGCAGGTCGCGGATGTGACCGATCGAGGACTCGACGATGTAGGAGGGACCGAGGTACTGCGCGATGGTGCGCGCCTTGGCCGGCGACTCGACGATGACGAGGCGCGTGATGCCATCGTTCCCCGGGGTGGCGTTACCGGCGATGGCGTCGTCCGTTACGGCGTCGCCCGGGGTCGCGTCATCGCTGCGATCAACATCAGTGGTCAACGGGATTCCTCGCTTCCCGGGCCGGGATCGGACGTGCCGCCGCTGCGGCTCGTCACGTGATCGCCGTCCCCGGAACCTCCGTAACCCGCCGCCGCCTCGCGCACTCGGACGAACTGCATGCCGCCTAGATCGCGCACGAGCCCCCTTAATTCAAGCAATGCGAGCGTAGCCGACACTTCCCCTGCGGCCAATCCACTCTCACGAGCCACTTCGTCCACATGTCGAGGTTCGCGGGTGAGGGCCGCCATCAGACGCTCCTCCTCCTCGGTCGCCGGCGGCGCCGCGCGGCTGAAGTCGAGTTGCGACCCGATCATCGTCAGGTTGAGGGCTTCGAGTATGTCCTCGACGCCGGTCACCGGCCTCGCACCGCCGCGGATCAGCGAGAGGGGGCCACGCGACTGCGGTGCGTAAATCGACCCGGGTACCGCAAAGACGTCGCGGTTCTGTTCGCCCGCGAGCCGCGCCGTGATCATCGCGCCGGACTTGTAGTCACCCTCGACGATCACGGTCCCGAGCGAGAGGCCCGACAGGATGCGGTTGCGTCGAGGAAAGAATTCCGCCCGCGCCTTCGTCCCCAGCGGGTAGTCGGTGATGAGCGCGCCCTGCTCGATGATGCGCTCGGCCAGCCCTCGGTTCTCCGGCGGGTAGATCTGGTCGAGCCCGTGTGCCAGCACCGCGACGGTGCGCCCGCCGGCCTCGAGAGCGGCGGTATGGGAGATGGTGTCGACGCCGCGTGCGAGACCGGAGACGACGGTCACCGAGTGGGCTGCGAGGTCACGCGAAAGTTCGGCTGCCACCTGCCGTCCGTACGCCGTCGCGCGACGCGTCCCGACCAATGGCGACGCTCCATTCATCCTCCGGCTGCCAGGCGCCGCGGACGTAGATCAGCGGTGGCGCATCGTCGATCTCGCGCAGTCTGGAGGGGTAGCGCGGATCGACACGCGCGATCGGTTCGAGGGCAGCTTCGCTGAGCCGCTCGAGTTCGACCGCCGGGTCGATGCGCCCTCGCGCCTCGATCAGCGCCGTCGCTGTCCGTGCGTCGAGACCGGCCGTGAGCAGCTCACTTCGCTCCGCCCGCCACACGTGCTCCATGCTGTCGAACGCGCGCTCCAACACGCCGAAGCGCGCGCTGCCCAGGCGGTGGACGCGGTGCAGCGCCACCCAGTAGGCGAGGTCGTCACCCAGAACATCTGTGTGCGGTTCGCTCATCGAGGGGTCAGGGTATCGACCGCGTCAAGTGGCGGTCTGCACCAAATCTACAACCGGGAGTGGCTCAGACCGCCTCGGCAGCTTCAGGCTGCTCGATCGCCTCAGCGCGGCGAACGCGCACCTTCTTGATGCGCCGGCCGAGGATCGACAGCACCCGCAGCTCAAGCGCACTCGTGCCGCTCTCCTCGTCGTCCTCGCCGGCACGCACCTCGTCGCCCGGGGCGGCGAGGCGTCCGAGCAGTGTGAAGATGAGGCCCCCGACGGTGTCGAAGTCCTCGGAGCCGATGTCGGAGGCGAACAGTTCGTTCAGCTCGTCGATCGTCAGGCGGGCGTCCACAATCGCCTCGTCCTTCGAGATCGACTGCACGTCGACCTCCTCGGTGTCGTACTCATCGGCGATCTCTCCCACGATCTCCTCGACGAGATCCTCGACCGTGACCACTCCCGCGGTGCCGCCGTACTCGTCAACGGCGATGACCATGTGCACCTGGTCGCGTCGCAGGTCCGCCAAGAGTTCGTTGGCGCGCTTCGTCTCCGGCACGAAGTAGGGCGGGCGCGCGATATCGGTCAGGCTCGGCGAGATGTCGCCGGTGCGGAGATACGCGAGCAAGTCCTTCGCGTAGATCACGCCCGAAATACGGTCGAGCGACTCTTCGTACAGCGGGATGCGGCTGAATCCTGACTCAGCGATCACCCTGACGGCGTCGCCGATGGATGCCTCCGTCGAGACCGCCGTGAGGTCTGTGCGAGGGGTCATCAGCTCACGAACGGTCTGCCCCGACATCTCGAGGACGCCTCGCATCATCCGCCGTTCCTCGGCGAGGGCCCCGTCGCCGTCCGCTACGTCGAGCAGGCCCTCGAGCTCCTCGGCGATGCCGACAGGGGCATGACCGTTGGCGCGCCCGGTGACCCGCAACGCGAGGTCGATCGGGGCGTTCATCAGCCACGCCAGCGGTGTAAAGACGATGCGCACGAGGGCGATCGGACGTGCGAGGCGGACCGCCCACGCCTCCGGGTTCTGCTGGACGACCGAACGCGTCGTCTGACGCAGCAGCGCGACGACCAGGAGCGAGACGCCCGCGACGACCGCCAGCCGGACGCCGGTGATGGAGGAATCGACGAGCAGCAGGAAGCCCAGCGTCGCGGTGCCGATCACGATCATCGTCGTCGAGGCGACGCTGAAGACGCGCAGCAACTGCTGTCGCTGGTCGACGTAGCTCTCGAGCAGCGCGCCCAGGCCATTGGCCTGGCCGACGCGGATGCGGCTGCGGCTGATCGAGGTGATGCCGGCCTCCGCGGCTGCGATCAGGACGAGCAGCGCGCCGGCGACGAGCAGGATGAGCATGGCAACGAGTGAGCTGGTATCCAAACCTGGCTGGGCGCGATCCGCGAGGCGCTAACGCTCGCTCGGACCGGCCGGTGACCCCCCTTCGCTCCCTCGCACCTCGGCGGGCATGCCAACGGCAAGCTCCCCCGAGGGCACGTCCTTCGTCACTACCGCGCCCGCAGCCGTGCGGGCGCGGGCCCGTACGGCGACCGGCGCGACGAGGATGGTGTCACTCCCGATGAAGGCGCCATCCTCGATCACCGTCGTGTGCTTCGCGGAGCCGTCGTAGTTCGCGGTGATCGTGCCCGCGCCCACGTTGACCCCGGCGCCTATCTCGGTATCGCCGAGGTAGGAGAAATGTCCTACCTGAGTTTCGTCACCAATCGATGTCGCTTTTACCTCGACGTAGTTGCCGAGGTGCACGCGCTCGCCGACGACTGCGCCGGGACGAAGATGGCAGTACGGCCCGATGTCTGAGCCACTGCCGATCCGCGCCCCTTCGAGGGTGGATGCACCGATCTCGCAGCTGTCGGCGATCGTGGTGTCTCGGATGATGGCGTTGGGACCGATGCGGCAACCGGAACCGATCGAGGTCTCGCCGAGCAGGTGGGTGCCGGGCAGGATGGTCGTGTCCTCGGCCACCTCGACGTGCGCGTCGATGTAGGTCGTGGCTGGGTCGACGAGGGTGACGCCGGACTCCATCAGCCGCTGCCGCATGCGCTCCCGTAGCGTGCGTTCCACGTCGGCGAGCTGCACACGGTCGTTCACCTGCTGCACTTCCGCGGCCTCTATCACCTGGTAGGACTCGACGCCCCCAGAACTCTCGACCGAGCGGGCGATGATGTCGGTCAGGTAGATCTCGCCGTTCGGCGCCTCGGGCAGCGCTTCGAGGGTGGGCCATAGCCAGTCGGCCTCGGCGGCATACACGCCTGCATTCACCTCAGGCTGCCCGCGCGTGGCCGCGTCGGCATCAGCCTCCTCGACGACGCCGTGCACCCGGCCGCTGCGGCGCACGACACGTCCGTAGCCGCTCGGGTCGTCGAGGTAGGCAGTGAGGAACGTCAGTGCGGAGGTCGAGGCGAGGTGGCGGCCGGCCAGCTCGAGCAAGGTACGCCGGCTGAGCAGCGGCAGATCGACGTTGACGACGAGCACGTGCCCCTGTGCAGTCACGGCGCGCGCAGCGAGGGCGGCATGGCCGGTGCCTCGAGGTTCTGACTGCACGGCGATGCCGACGCCATTGCCAACGGCGGCGGTGATCTCCGCCTCGGTCGAGGGGGCCACGACGACGACGATCTGCCCCGCGCCGGCGTCGCGCGCCAGGTCGCAGAGCAGCCGCACCATCGGCACGCCGGCGACGTGGTGCAGCGCTTTCGGCAGAGCGGAGCGCATGCGCGTTCCGCGCCCGGCGGCGAGCACGACGACACTGAAGTCCGCGAGACTTGCTGCCGCCGCGGTCATCGGCTGCGCGAGGGGCGCGCGTTCGCTGGCCATCAGCGGCAAGCGATCAGGCGCGCGGCTCGTCGGCACACTCGAGCGGTCGGGTTTGTCGGCTGGCGGAGGTTGATCAGGAACGGGGTCGTCGACCATGGACGGTGTGAAGACACTCCGACGGCGGTACGGGCGTGGAGACCGCCTGAAATTGACCCGTTTCTGAACGACATTCTACACTCGGAACCGTCCCGTCTCTACAGGTGATCAGCAGACGCCGGGTAGACCTCCTCATGGTCCGGTGGGCTGAGTCCGCGCATACTGGTACGCAGCGGGGCGAGAGGGACAGACCGTGACCGTCGACGAACTCCGCACGGCGTTCCTCGAGTTCTTCGAGGCACGCGGGCATCGCCGCATCCCCTCCTCTTCGCTCGTGCCGCACGGCGATCCGACCCTGCTCTTCACCAACGCCGGCATGGTTCAGTTCAAGCCGTACTTCATGGGCCTCGAAGAGCCTCCGGCGCCGCGCCTGACGTCGATCCAGCGCTGTTTCCGCACGACGGATGTCGAGGACGTGGGCGACGACACCCACCTCACCATGTTCGAGATGCTAGGCAACTTCTCCGTTGGGGATTACTTCAAGCCAGAGGCGATCGAGTGGGCATGGGAGTTCCTGACGGGGGTCCTCGGCATCCCGGAGGAACGGCTCTGGGCCACCGTCTTCCTGACTGACGACGAGGCGTTTGAACTGTGGGCGCGGCGCGGCGTCCCGCCCGAGCGCATCTCGCGCTACACGGCTGCGCAGGGGAACTGGTGGGGTCCGCCCGGCGACAACGGTCCCTGCGGCCCGTGCTCCGAGCTGCACTACGACTGGGGACCAACCGAGGGCTGCCGCCACTGCGAGGCCGGCGAGTGCCATCCGGACATCGAGTGCGGTCGCTTCCTCGAGATCTGGAACCTGGTCTTCATGACCTACTTCCAGGACGACGAGGGCGTGCAGACCGACCTGCCGGCCGCCAATATCGACACCGGCGCCGGCCTCGAACGCCTCGCCTCGGTGCTCCAGGACGTGCGTGCGGTCTATGAGACGGATGAGCTGCGCGAGGTGGTCGCTGCCGCCGAGGGCATCTCGGGGCGTACCTACGACCCGGAGGAGAACTACGAGGTCGCGCAGGCGCTGCGGGTGATGACCGACCACGCACGCGCCATCTCCTTCCTCATCAACGACGGCGTGCTGCCCTCGAACGAAGGCCGCGGCTATGTCCTGCGGCGCGTGCTGCGGCGCGCGATCTACTTCGCCAATCGCATCGGCCGGCACGAACCCTTCCTCGAGGAGCTGGTCGGCACGGCCATCGAGCACTCGCTGCAAGCGAATGCGGAGCTGGCCGACCAGCGCGAGTTCATCCAGCGTCTCGTCGGCATCGAAGAGCGCCGGTTCCTCGACACGCTCGACCGCGGGCTCGAACTGCTCGAGGACGTACTCAAGCGTGAGCGCGAGTCGAAGCGCATCCCCGGTCGCGACATGTTCACCCTCTACGACACCCACGGCCTGCCGCCCGAGCTGACCATCGAGGTCGCGCGGGAGCGTGGTTACGAGGTCGACGAGACCGCCTTCGAAGCTGAGATGGAGGCTCAGCGCGAGCGCTCGAAGGGTGCCGAGTTCACGGTCGACGACACAGACCGCGCGCAGCGTTACGCATCACTCGAACTGACCTCGACGTTCGCGGGATACGACGGTCTCACCGCGCGTGGCGAGGTGACGTTCATCGCGCAGGGCAGCGACCGCGTCGACCAGCTCTCAGCCGACGAAAGCGGCGAGGTGGTCCTCGATACCACCGCGCTCTACGCCGAGGGTGGCGGCCAGGTCGCCGACCGAGGCGAGATCGTGACGCCGAGCGGACGATTCGCGGTCGAGGATGTGCAGCAGTACGGCGACGCGATCGTCCACAGCGGGCGCGTCACCGAAGGCTCGATCGCCCTCGGTGAGGCGGCCGAGGCGACGGTCGACGGCACATGGCGGCGCGGCAGCGAGCGCAATCACACCGGCACCCACCTGCTGCACGCCGCGCTACGACAGATGCTCGGCAGCCACGTGCGGCAAGCCGGTTCATACGTTGGGCCGGACCGGCTGCGGTTCGACTACACGCATCCGGAGGCGCCAACGGCCGAGGAGCTGCGCTCGATCCAGCGGCTCGTCAACGAAAAGATCCGCGAGAACATCCTCAGCGAAACGCTCGAGCTGGATTACGAGGAGGCCAGCGCCCGCGGGGCGATCGCGTTCTTCGAGGATCGCTACACCGCGCGGGTGCGCATGGTCGAGTATTGCGAGGCCCGTGGGATGGGCCACGAGCACAGCGCCGAGTGTTACAGCCGTGAGCTCTGCGGCGGCACGCACCTCCGCTCGACCGGAGAGATCGGCATTCTCGTGATCGTCGCCGACAGCTCAATCGGCGCCGGCATGCGCCGCATCGAGGCTCTGACCGGCCCCGAGGCGGAGGCGTACTCGGAGGCGCGGAGTGACCAGGTCACCGAGCTCTCCCACCGCTTCCGCGTGCCCGACGACGAGGTCCTCGCCCGCATCGACGCGCTCGAGGAACAACTCGCGGCCGAGCGCCGGCGCGCTGACGAGGCGGAGCTGGCCGTAGCTTCCGGCGCGGCGGACGACCTCGTCGGCTCCGCCGTCGAGATCGATGGGACGCACGTCGTCATCTCGCGGGTGGTCGTCGACTCTGCCGACGCGATGAAGCCGATGGTCGACCGGCTGCGCTCGCAGCTCGGCAGCGCCTTCGTGACGCTCGCGGCCGAGGTCGACGGGCGGCCGATGTTCATCGCCGCGGCGACCGACGATGTCGTCGAGCGCGGGCTGCGCGCCGACGAGGTCGTGCGGGCGGCGGCGCAGATCGCGGGCGGCGGCGGAGGAGGACGGCCGCAGCTTGCACAGGCCGGCGGGCGCGACGCCTCGAAGATCGATGAGGCCCTCGCAGTCGCGCGCGACACGGCCCAGCGCGTCCTCGGCGGCGACGCCAGCTGACATGAACGACGACTTCGGCACCCAGGTTCTGGAGGCGCTGCGCCGCTCGTGGGAGTGGCTGCGAAGCGAGGCGATCCGCAGCGGGCGCTGGTGGCGTGCGGCCGGCGTCCGCACGTGGGCGAACACGCGGAGCGCCTGGGGACGCTGGCGAAGATCACGTCGCGAGGCGGCAGAGCGGCGTCAGGCGCAGCTCGACGCCGCGATCATCGCCACGGCCGACGACGATGTCGCCTCGATCACGGGCCAGATCGATGTCGCGACGGACCTCGAGGTCGTGCTGATCGTCCCTCGCGGCGCACGGCCCCTGCGCGCGCCGGCGTTCTGGCCCCACCTCGCCGCCCACGCGCGGCGTCGAGGGATCGACCTCCTCGTCGTCTCGTCGCGGCGAGACGTGCGCGCGCACGCCGGCGACAACGGCCTGCGTGCGGCGACTTCGATCCGACGCGTGCGGCGAGCGCCTCAGCACCGGTTCAGGATCGGCGGGCGCTCGTTCACCGTACCGAGGTTCAACCTTGGTCGGTGGGTCCGGGGCGCGCTGCTCTTCGTCGCGATCGGCGCGATCGGCATCGTCGCGTGTTACGCCGTTCCCTCGGCAGAGATCGTGATCGTCCCGGTCTCGCGCGAGGTGACAGCAACGGTCTCAGCACGCCTCGACCCACTCGCCGAAGAGCCGGACCTCGCCCGCATGGTGATCCCGGTCGGCCGTACCCGCATCGAGATCACGACGACCGTCTCGACGACGACCTCGGGCACCACCGAGATCGGCGAGGGCTTCGCAATCGTCGAGGTGACGTTCACGAACGACACGACGACCGACCGCATGATCGAGGCCGGGCTGCAGCTGATCAGTGACGAGAACATCCTCTTTGCGACCGACGAGGACCTCGAGGTGCTCGCCGGCGAGAGTGCCTCGGTCGCTGCCACCGCGGTGTTCCCGGGCCTGCCGGGCAACGTCGAAGCTGGCGTGCTGGCCGCCCGCGACCCGCTGCCGCGCGGAGTGACCGCCACGAACCCTTCGGCGGCGGCCGGCGGCACCAACGTCGAGGTAGCCGCCGTGGCCATCGAGGATGTCGACCGCGTGCGCGAGATCAGCGACGAGGTGCTGCACCGCGTCGGACAGCGAGAGATGGCCGCCTCCGTCCCCGACGGCGCGACCTATTTCCCGGAGACCCTCACTACCGCCGTGTTCTCGGAGCAGCCCCTGCTCGACCCGGGCGACCCCGCCAGCGCGTTCCTCATGGAATACATCGCGATCGTCTCCGCGCTCGTCCTCGACGCTGAGGCCGCTCTGGAGTTCGGTGCGCTCGTATTGCGGGGCTCGCTCGATCCGGGCGACGCGCTGCTGCCCGGCTCCACGGAGGTGTCGGTCGCCGCTGGGACGTCGAGCATCGGCGGCCAGCTGGTGATCGAGATGACCGTTCGGGGCCGCGTCGCGCCCGTGATCGATCCGACGGCCCTCGAGGGTTCGCTGACGGGCGCAACGACCACGCGGGCGGCCGAGATGATCTCGAACGCTGTACCCCTCGAGGCGCCGCCGGAGATTCGGCTGCTGCCCGACTTCATCCCCTGGCGCTGGCTGCCACGACGCTCCGATCGCATTTCGATCATCCTCGAGGGGCCAGCCTCGCTGCTCGAGATGGACGACGAGGAAGAGGAGGATGAAGGTAGCGACGACGAGGCGTCGGTCGATCGCGACGCAGTGACCAGTGGGGCCGAGAGTTGATGCGCTGGATTGGCGTGGACCCCGGCACGAAGAACGTCGGCATCGCCATCAGCGACCCGGACGAGCGGCTGGCTGTGACCCTCGAGGTCGTGCCGGCGAACGCCGCGGTGCCCGCCATCCGCGCCATCGCGGCGCGCGAAGAGGCCGGCGGGATCGTAGTGGGTCTGCCACTGCGCCTCGACAGCAGCGAGGGCGACGCGGCACGTGGCGCGCGGCGCTTCGGTGAGCGGTTGGCGCGGGTGACCGGGCTGCCTGTTGAGTATGAGGACGAGAAGCTGACGTCCGTCGAAGCGGACCGCCGTACCGCGAGCGTCTCCTCCGGGCGACCGAATGATGACGTGGCGGCGGCCATCCTGCTGCAACAGTTCCTCGACCGTCGTCGCGCGGATCAGCGTGGAGAGGATTCGACCGATTCTCTCTAGGCTCCGCGACCCGCTGACCCTGGCCCTGTTGGCCATGGCGATCTACGCCATCGTCGTCGGCAGTGTGGGCGTATCGAGGCTGCGCGACGCGCCTGCCTCCGTCGCGGGTGCGATCCGCGACCGCGTCGCCGCCGCGATTCCGCTGCCGTCGGACGAGACCGTCGAGGTGACGATCGTGGAGGGCGCGCTGGCGCAGGAGATCGCGGACCAACTCGCCTCGGAAGGTGTGATCGACGACTCCGGTTCGTTCATGACGCTGCTCGGGTTCACTGGCGTCGCCTCCGAGTTGCAGGCTGGGCGCTACGAGTTCGCCCTGGACACGCCCGCGTCCGAGGTCATCCGCCTGCTCCGAGCAGGACCTGCGCTCGATGTGCTGCTGACGATCCGTGAAGGACTGCGCGTCGAGGAACTGGTCGACATCCTCGTTGCTGAGGAAATTGGCGCGCGCGCAGAGATCGAGGCGGCGCTCGCCCTCGATTGGTCAGACCTCGTGCCCGCGCTCGCCGACCGTCCGGAAGGCTCTGACCTGATTGGCTACCTGTTCCCGGCGAGCTACGTGGTGACGCCAGAGACGACGGCCGAGAGCTTCTTCGAGCAGATGCTGCGCGCCTTCGAGGAACAGGTCACGTCAGAGATCCGCGCCGCCGCTGCCGAGAACGGGCTGACGCTGCACGAGCTGTTGACCCTCGCTTCGATCATCGAGCGCGAGGCGGTCTGGCCCGACGAGAAGCCGGAGATCGCGGCAGCGTTCAGCAACCGACTCGAGATCGGGAACGCCCTCGACGCTGACCCGACGGTGCAGTTCGCGCTGACCGTGGCGGACGGCGGTGCTGCGAGCATCGAGCAGCACGGCTACTGGAAAGCGCCGCTCTTTCTCGTCGACCTCGAGATGGTCTCGCCGTACAACACATACCGCAACCCGGGCCTCCCCCCCGGTCCGATCGCGACGCCGGGTCTCGGCTCGATCGAGGCGGCAGCTGAGCCCGCGGAGAGCGAGGCGTTCTACTTCGTCGCTGCGCCCGAATGCGACGGCACGCACCGGTTCGCCGAAACCTTCGAGCAGCACCTGGCGAATGTTCAGGCTTTCAACGCGTCAGAGTGCGGCCAGCCGGAGTAAGAGTGTGCCCTCCACGATCGCGCTGATCGGCCACCCGATCGCCCACTCCATATCACCGCCGATGCAGCAGGCGGCCCTCGACGCGATCGGCGTCGACGCGACCTACGAGGCCTGGGACACGCCCGCCCTCGACCTCCCGGTCGGGGTCGAGCGCTTGCGCTCCGGCTCAGTCCTGGGGGCAAACGTCACGGTGCCGCACAAAGTCGGGGCGATGCGCCTCGTCGATCGCCCGGACGCCGTGGCGGAGCGGGTCGGCGCGGTCAACACCATCATCAACGACGGGGGACGGCTCCTCGCCACCAACACCGATGTGGCCGGCGTCCTGCGCGCCCTCGGAGCTGCAGGCGTGACGATCGAGGGTGCGCGCGTCCTGCTGCTCGGCGGCGGCGGCGCAGCTCGCGCGGTCGTCGTCGCCATGCGGCAGGCCGGCGCTGCCCACGTCACCATCGCCAACCGCACACCTGCGCGCGCCGAGGAGCTGCGCCTCCTCGGTGGCAGCGAGCTGCCGATCGAGGTGATGGCGCTCGACGTCGACGGCGAGGCGCTGCGGACGGCCGCGGAGAGCGCCTCCATCGTGGTGAACGCCACCAGCATTGGCATGCGGCACGGGCCTGCGCCGCTCGACAGCCCGCTGCCGGCGCGGCTCCTGCGCCCACGGCAGGCGGTCTTCGACCTCGTCTACACGCCTCGGCAGACGGCGTTGCTCGCGGCCGCCGAGGCCGCAGGCGCGCGACCAGTCGAGGGGTTAGCGATGCTCGTCCACCAGGGCGCAGAGTCGCTGCGTCGCTGGACGGGTGCGGAGCCTCCACTTGACGTAATGTTCGAGGCGGCTGGACGGGCGCTCGACGAGACGGGCTGACCCGCGGACACTGGGTCCGACTCGCCGCCGGCTAGCGCCGGAGCCTCGAGAAGGAGCGCGCAACCGCGATGGGCCTCGGCCTCGGCATAGTGATCGTTCTCGTGATCGGCTCGCTGCTCGGCTTTATGGTCGTGCAGGCGAAGTTCGCCGCGCGCAAGTGGCGGCAGGTGATTGCCGACGGCGACCTGATCGCGCTCGGCGAAATGATCGACATGACCTTCGACGCCTGGCGAGACACCCGTCCCCCGCAAGGGGCGTCGCCCGCCGTCTGGCGCTCGCTGCATTCGGTCACCCTCGTCGCCGCCGACCCCGACCGTGCCCGCGTGTCGCTCATCGCCGAGCCGGACATCCGCGTCGAACAGGGCGAGCGCGTCGAGGCAGGGTCCGCCCTCGACGTCGCACGCCGAGCGGCGGTGCGCATGGCCGAGCAGCTGCTGTATGAGGTGCCGCATGTGCATTTCGTCGAGGCGCAGATCGACGTGCACACGGACTTCCGCGACCGCGACGGCAGCGCCGGTCTGGCCTGCATCCTCACCACCCGCGTCACGCGCGAGGCGGCCAGCGTGGCCGACTGGGAAGGCGGCGAGGCCGAAGCGATGATCGCGGAGTGGCGCACCCGTGAGCGCGGCGAGCTGGACCTCGACCCAGACATCGGCGCGCTGATCGACGCCAGCGAACTCGAGGTCGTGACGCACGTCCTCGCGACGAGCGGCTAGCGCGATCATGGGCCGTTTCCGCTTTCTCACCGCCGGGGAGTCCCACGGCAAAGGCCTGACGACGATCGTCGAGGGCGTCCCGGCCGGCCTGCCGCTGTCCGAGGAGCAGCTCGTCGCCGACCTCTCCCGCCGGCAGGGCGGTTTCGGCCGCGGCAAACGCCAGCGGATCGAGACCGACCGGGCGGAAATCACTTCGGGCGTCCGGCACGGCGAGACGATCGGTTCGCCGATCGCACTCTGGCTCGTCAACAAGGACCACGACAACGCCAACTGGCGCGTGCGCATGGCGACAGAGGCCGTCGAGGAGGAGATCGAGCCGGTGACGCTTCTGCGCCCCGGCCACGCGGACCTCACCGGGACGCAGAAATACGGCGGTGACGATGTCCGCAACATCCTCGAGCGCTCAAGTGCGCGTGAGACGGCGGCGCGCGTTGCGGTCGGCGCCGTGGCACGCGCGCTGATTGGCGCCATCGGGATCGAGGTGCACTCGCACACGGTCGCCATCGGCGACGCGCGAGCCAACGTGCCGGACCGCATCGACTGGGCGGCCGTCGACGCATCGTCCGTGCGGGTTGCCGACGCCGTGGCGGAGACCGCCATGATCGCGGAGGTCGACCGCGTCCGTGAGGCGCAGGACACCATGGGCGGAGTGTTCGAGGTGCGCGCCAGCGGACTGCCGTTCGGCCTCGGCGCGCACGTGCAGTGGGACCGCCGTCTCGACGGCCAGCTGGCACAGGCTGTGATGGCGATCAACGCGGTCAAAGCGGTGGAGATCGGCGACGGCGTCGAGCTGGCGCATACTCCGGGCTCGGAGGCGCAGGACGTCATCCTGCCGGCTGACGCCTGGGAGCAGCGAGCGTGGGAGCGCGCCACCAACCGAGCGGGCGGCCTGGAAGCCGGAATGACGAATGGCGAGGAGATCATCGTGCGCGGGCACCTCAAACCGATCTCGACCGTGCCGCAGCGCATGCCGACTGCCGATCTGCACACCGGCGAGGAGGCGACATCCTTCTACGAGCGCTCCGACGTGGTCGTGGTGCCCGCGGCCGGGGTCATCGGCGAGGCTGTGGTGGCGATCGTGCTCGCCGACGCCGTGCTCGAGAAATTCGGTGGCGACCACATCGAGGAGCTGAGGCGCAACCACGAAGCGTTTATGGCGACGGTCGGTCCGCGCCACCCACGAGGAGCCCCATGAGCACGCCGACGCAAATCGTCCTGGTCGGGTTGTCGGGCGCGGGTAAGTCCTCGATCGGTCGCCTGATCGCGGAGCGGCTGAACTGGCGCTTCCTCGACACCGACGATGAGGTCACCGAGCGCGAAGGCACGACGCCGGCGGAACTGATCGTCGAGCGCGGCGAGCGTGCGTTCCGGGACGTCGAGGAGGCGGTCGTTGCCGAGGTCGCAACGGCCGAGCACGCCGTGATCGCGACCGGTGGCGGTGCGTTCCTCAGCGCTCGCAACCGCACCGCACTCGGCGAGCGCGGGCTGATCTGCTACCTCGACGCCACGCCCAGCGAGCTCGCGCGTCGGCTCCGCGCCAGCGAAGACGCGCCGGCAAGACCGATCCTCGGAGAGGACATTGAGGCGCGGCTGCGCGAGCTCGATGACGAGCGCCGCCCCTTCTACAACCACGCCGACGTTTGGATTCCGGCGCAGAGCCGGGCCGTCGAGGACATTGGAACCTTCGAGGCCGCGGCGGACCGCATCATTCGCGTCTGGTCGCGAGAGGGCGCGACGCTGATCGAGCGGCCGCAGCGCCTTGAGCGCCTGGGCGATCCGGCGCCGGCGCGAGCGCCTGCAGGTGTCGTCGACACCGACGGCGAACGCTACCCGATCTGGGTCGGCCAGGGTGAGCTGAGCCGCCTGCCGGACCGACTGCGCATGTTGGGCCTCGACGATCGGCGCGCCTTCGTCATCTCAGACAACAACGTCTGGGAGCGCCACGGCGCGACCATCGCCGAATCGCTCGACGCGGCCGGCATCGCAGGCGCGTCCTACCTCATCCCGGCCGGCGAGGCCTCGAAGTCGCAGCGCGTGGCGGCGGAGCTCTACCGCTGGCTCGCGGAGGAGCGCGCGGAGCGGCGCGATGTCGTGCTGGCGCTGGGCGGCGGCGTGGTCGGCGACCTCGGCGGTTACGTGGCGGCGACGTACCTGCGGGGGATGCCGCTCGTGCAGCTCCCGACCTCGGTGCTGGCGATGAACGACGCCTCCATCGGCGGCAAGGCGGCCGTGGACCTACCGAGCGGAAAGAACCTGGTCGGCGCCTTCTACCAACCGCGGGCCGTGATCGCCGACATCGATACGCTCGCGACGCTGCCTCGACGCTCCTACGCCGAGGGCTTCGCCGAGGTGATCAAGCACGCGTTCATCCTCGACCCGGCGCTCCTCGAGACGCTCGAGGTGGAGGCGAAGGGGCTGGCCAGCTCGAGCCCCGACTGGGACCTGCTATCCGATGTGACCGCGCGTTCGATGCGGCTCAAAGCGCTGATCGTTTCGACCGATCCGCAGGAGCACGGCCTGCGCGCCATCCTCAACTACGGGCACACGATCGGACACGCCCTCGAATCGGTGACTGGCTACGGCGAGTTCTTGCATGGCGAAGCGGTGTCGATCGGCATGATCGGCGCGGCGAGGATGGCGCAGCGGCTCGGAATGATCGCGCCCGAACTCGTCGATCGCCACGGCGACATCCTGCGCTCGTTCGGGCTCCCGACCACCGCCAGCAACATCAACGCGGGCACCGTGCTCAACGCGATGCGCATGGACAAGAAGGTCGAACGCGGTCAGCAGCGGTTCGTGCTGCTCGAAGCAGTCGGGCGCGCCGTCGTGCGCGGCGACGTGCCGCGAGAGGACACGGAGGCCGTCGTTCGCTCGCTGATCGACGGATGACCACGCGGGAGCCTCGACGCATCGCAGCGCGCGCCTCGGGGCGTGTGCAGGGCGTCGGTTACCGCGCCTTCGCTGTCTACGAGGCCTCACGACTGAACGCGGCTGGCTACGCGAAAAACCTGCCCGACGGCCGCGTCGAGGTGGTGGCCGAGGCGGACGAGTGGACCTTGCGACTGTTCGTCGAGCGGCTGCGCGAGGGGCCCTCACACAGCCGCGTCGACGAAGTGACCTACCGCTGGGAGGACCCCAGCGGTGAGTTCAAAGGCTTCGAGGCGGTGATCTAGCCGCTAGCCGGTGGGCATGACGAAGGCGTCGGCCACGATCATCGTGCCGGGCGCCGCCTCATGGCGCAGGCCGATCACTTCCTGGTACGCCGCGGAGTCGTACCAGGAGCGGAAGGCGTCGCGGCTCTCGAACTCGATCAGCACCTGCGCGTTCCCGGCGGTTCGCCCTCGACAACCTCGGAGTGGTCGTCGGCCGCGAGGATCTTGCCACCGCCCCCGATCACCATCGGACGGCCTGCCCGCCATACGCGTCGGTCTTCTCCTGATCGACGACGTTGCCTTGAGCGATTACATATACCGCCATCTCGTCACTCTCCTTGCTGAGGTTGTTGGTCGCCGGAGACTAGCACGCGTCCTGAGGGCGCCGCGCTCAATCGGGTGGACGGCGTCGGCAGATGTTGAGGCGCACTGCCCGAGGCCAGTCGATCCCCTTGAGCTGCTCGACCATCGTCAGCACGGGGCGAGCGATCATGTCGGTCACGAAGCCGGTCCCTTCGACCGCATCGCCATCGACCGACAGCTGCATCGACACGTCCTCGACGGCGGTCTCGGCGAGCAGCTCCGACTCCACCAGGTCGGCGAGGCCGTGAGTCTCACCCGGGCCGAACTGCGCGAACGAGCCCTCTAAGTCCTCGGAGGCGACGACGGCGAAGAGCTGCTCCGCAGGCGTCGAGACCGCCGGCGCGCCGAGCGGGGAAAGCTCCACCGCGGGGTACTCGTCGTCCTCGAACCCCTCGGCGAGCAACAGATCCACGCTCGGATCCATCGAGGCGACGATCGATCGCAGGTTGTTCAGCGGCAGTTGATGCTCCAGCGTGACCCGTCCTCCTCCCGAGAGGACGATCACCGTCGAGACTGCACCCGCCGCGAGGTCGCGCGCGATCTCCTCGTCGAGTTGCGGCAGCTCAATCTGGCTTCGCTCGACCGCGGTGGCGATACGGTAACCACGCGAGCGGAGGGCCTCGGTCAGCGAGACGATCAGCAGCGTCTTGCCCGAGCCGGGCGGACCGACAACGCGGAGCACCGCCACAGTCAAGATGCCCTCGGCGAGGGCACGGGCCGCTCGCGGTCGACCAGGATGACGTCGCACTCCTCGCCGGGCTCGATCGCCTCGATGTCTTCTGGGCAGATGGCGTAACCGTTGGCGAGGGACATCGAGGTGAGTACGCCAGAACCCTGCGGCCCGGTGAGCCGAGCCGTCCAGTGGCCCTCGGCGTCCTGATCGACGTGACAACGGGCGAAGAAACGCCGGCCATCGGTGTTGCGGATGCGTTCCACAGAGACCGCGCGGACGGTCGGGCGCTGCCACGCGTCGGGGTCGTGCTGCAGCTTGCCGAGCAGCTTGAACATCGCTGGCCGACCAAACAGCTCGAAGGTCATCATGGCGGACACGGGGTTGCCCGGCAGTCCCAGGTGCGGCACGGACCGGCCGCCTGGCGCGTGGAACGTGCCGAAGGCCAGCGGCTTGCCCGGCTTCATCCGCACTGTCCAGAACCCGACCTCACCCTCCGCCGCGAGCACCGTCTTCACTACATCGAAGTCGCCGCGCGAGACGCCCGCCGAGGTGACGAGCAGGTCGGCGTCCGCCAGCCCCTCGCCGATGCGCGCTGTCAGCGCCTCGACGGTATCGAGCGCGACGTCGAGGACACGTGGCACGCCGCCATAGGCCTCGACCTGCGCCGCGAGCGCGAAGGCGTTGGAGTCGTAGATCTTGCCCGGCTCGAGCGGCTGTCCCGGGCGCAGCAGTTCGTCGCCAGTGGAGAGGACTGCCACGACCGGCCGCCGGTGCACGACGACCCGATCGAGGCCGAGCGAGGCGAGGACGCCGACCTGCGCTGCCTGCAGGACGGTCCCCGCGCGCAGCACCACCTCGCCCGCCCGCACGTCCTCGCCGGCAGGCCTCACGTTGGCGTCGAGCTTCGCCTCCACGTCGACGCGCACCGAGGTGTCATCGGGCGACTTCGGCGAGGCGCTCGGGTCCCGATTGATGTCGTCCTCGTCGGTCTCCTCGAAGGGCACGATCGCATCGGCGCCCGCCGGGATCGGTGCGCCGGTCATGATGCGCACGGCCTGCCCGGGGCCGACCTCCCCGTCATAGACGGAGCCAGCGGCGAGGTAGCCGATCACCTCGAGCGTGAGCGGTGAGTCGTAGCTAGCGCCCGCGGTGTCCTCGGCGCGAACGGCGTAGCCGTCCATCGCCGTGTTCGCGAGCGGTGGGATCGAGAAGCCGGCGACGATGTCCTCTGCGAGGACCTGGCCGACCGACTCGAGCAGCGGGGTTGGCTCGGCAGGAAGTACCTCGAACACATCGAGGATGCGTTCGCGCGCCTCCTCCACCGAGATCATGTCGGCCGGCAAGATGCTGCGTCCGCCGACGCTGCCTTCGGTCTGCGTCACGCTCCCGGACGCCTCACTGGTGTCGGCCATGCTGCCCCTTGTTCGCGCGGTCGAGTGTATCGCCGCGTGCAGCTACCGGAGGAGCGGGCGTCGCTATCGCTGCGTCTCCATGATCGGCGCGTCCGACGAATAGACGGACATCCTTCGTCCATCCGGGTCGAACCAGGCGTGCCGCGCGCCCCAGGGTTGATCGGTCGGCCCCTCCTCGATCGCCACACCCAGACCCTCGCGTCAGCCCAAGCGCCTCGACCCAGAACCAGCGGGCGCGATCGAGGTCACCGACTTCGAGAAAGAGGTGCGAGAGGTATGGCGCGGGCATGTCGGGGTTCAGGTCCTGAGCTCGACGAGTTCGATGCGCACCTGATCCGGGGCGCGCACGAACGCGATCCGTTGGAGCTCGCCCATCGCCTCCTGCATGCGATCAGGGTCGCGCTCCTGGATCGGCTCGAGCAGCTCGAGGCCTTTCGCCAGGAGCGCGTCGAGATCGTCCGTCGTGAAGGCGAAGTGCTCAAGGCCGCAGCGCCGATCCGACGACGCAGCTGCGAGGTCGTCCTCGTCGGAGATCGCCAACTGCGCATCGAGACCGGGCAGCCTCAGAACGAACATCGCGCCCATCTGGAGTTCCTGCTCCGCATCGAACATATCGATGTACCAGGCAGCGGTGGCCTGAGGATCTGCGCTCTTCAGATGGATGTGGTGGAACGAGAGCACGGAGTGATCGTCCGTTACGGTCAGCCGAGGTTGACGGACAGGCAGGTCGTCGTGCGCTGCACCCCGTCGACACTGGCCACCTCCTCGGTGATGGCCTTGCCGAGGCGGTCGAGGTCATCGGCCTCGAGCTGGACGATCACGTCGTAAGGCCCGGTCACAGTATCGACGGAAGTGATGGTGGCGTGATCGGAGCGCACGTGGCGGATGGCATCGCCGACGGTCTGCGTCCGGCCGACTTCGGTTTCCACCAGCACATACCCGCGGATACTCATGCAGCAGCCCTCCGCGCTCGCTGAGCGCTGTGCGCCCGAACCTCGGATGGATGGCGATTGGCCCCCGCCGCACGCCAGAGTCGGACAACTATGGTAGGCCGCGAGCGGGGGACGGTGTCAACGCGTGCGCCCGACATAAGACCAGCGCCGGACTCTCGCCGGGCGCTGGATCTGGCTAGCGATGTGGGGTGGCTCAGGCGCAGCCCTTCTTAGCCCAGGCCTTGTGCGACGGGTCGTGAGTGTCGCACCAGGAGCCGGGCTCCGGTTCGCTACCGCCAGATGTGGGGTAGAGCGCGCTGATACCGGCAATGTCGTCAGCACCAAGCAGCGGGTTCCGAGCGCCCTGGTACTGGGCGTACATCAGGGCGGTCGGGTCGCTGGAGTGCCCGAGACCAGCGACATGCCCGAGTTCGTGTGCCGCGACCGTCAGCACGTCGAAGACCGTCCAATCAGCATCGATGTTGAGGACCGCGTCGGCCTCTTGAGGAGCCCCGAACCGGCCGCGCGTCTTGAAGTTGAACCACGTGACGCCGAGCGTGATGCTTCCGTTCTGTACTCCGCCGAGACGAAGCCAACCGGCTTCGTTCGCCTCGTTGAAGTGCTGCGCCCCAGCGCACTCATCCACGAGCGACGGGCACAGCGCGGTGTTGGAACCCCAGCGGAAGTCGAACGCCGAAGTGGTGACGTCATCCCAGTCAGAGCTTGCGTCGCTGTTCTTGTAGGTCGTCGTCTGCCCCGCGGGGTTGTAGTTCAGGACTACCTCGTCGTTATATTCCCCTGCTTATCGCTGAACTGCTTCCAGGTGCCGTTCGTCTTGTACTCGGCGGACTGCACGGGAACGGCGGCGAGGGCGAGGCTGACGATAATGAGTGAGCGGCGGAGCATGTCGAAATCTCCCTCCATGCTTGGAGGCCTGCACACATATTAGTGCGTCGGCATACCCATTTGTCACGCCGAGGCGTAAGGAACAGCATCAAATTGCCGCTCGCCCACGTCTGCGCACCGACGTAGACTCGATTTCATGACCACCGAGAGCGGCCTGGACCGCGTCGCAGTCGTCGAAGATCAGGCGCGCGCCAGCCTGGCAGAGGCCGGCGACGATGCCGCGATCGAAGAGTGGCGCACGTCCGTCCTCGGACGGTCGGGTTCGGTCACCGGGATCCTGCGCTCGATCGGTGAGCTGCCGGAGGACCAGCGCCGCGAGACCGGGCAGGCGGCCAACGCGGCCAAGCAGCGGCTGGAGCGCGCCCTCGATGACCGGCGCGAGGAGCTGCGGGCGGTTGCGAGTTCGAACGCCGGCGCGATTGATGTCACGCTGCCGGGACGTCCGCGGCGGCACGGGCGGCTCCACCCCAGCACGCTGACACTGCGCCGCATCCTCGACATCTTCGGACGCATGGGCTTCGCCACCATCGAGGGGCGCGAGGTGGAACTCGACGAGTACAACTTCGAGCGCCTCCGCATCCCCAAGCACCACGCAGCGCGCGACATGTGGGACACGTTCTGGGTCGACGAGGATGTCGAGACCTCGAACGGTGTCGAGCAGCCACTGCTGCTGCGGACGCACACGTCGCCGATGCAGATTCGCTACATGGAGGACCACGAGCCGCCGATCCGCATCGCGGTGCCGGGGCGCTGCTATCGCTATGAGGCGACCGACGCGACGCACGAGTGGATGCTGCAGCAGGTCGAGCTGCTGGCGATCGACGAGGGCATCTCGATTGCCGACCTCAAGGGCACGCTGCAGGAGTTCGCGCGTCAGCTGTTCGGCGCTGAGCGGCGGATCCTGCTCCGCAACTCCTACTTTCCGTTCGTCGAGCCCGGGGTCGAACTGTCGGTCGACTGCTTCGTGTGTCCGGGCGACGATCCCTCCTGTTCCGTGTGCCGCGGCGCCGGCTGGATCGAGATCATGGGGGCCGGCATGGTGCACCCCGAGATCATCGAGGCGGCGGGCTACGACTCGGAGCGGTACACCGGATTCGCCGCGGGCATGGGCGTGGAGCGCATCGCGATGCCGCTCTATGGCGTCAAGGACATCCGCAGTTTCTATGCCAACGATCTGCGGTTCCTCCGGCAGTTTTAGCAGCAGGGACGCGCCGCCGCCGACCACACGAGGCGTCGGCGCGCCGATGGGATCACGCTGACCGATGCTTGTCTCGCTGAAGTGGCTCCGCGACTACGTCGACCTGCCGGACGACCTGGATGTCGACGACCTAGCGCAGCGCCTGACGATGGCCTCGACGGAGGTCGAGGGCGTGACGCGCGTCGGCGCGGAGTGGGACCGCGAGCTGGTGACCGTTGGCGAGGTGCTGGCCGTCGATCCGCACCCCGATGCCGACCGGCTGCGCCTGGCGACGGTGAACTACGGCGGCGACGCCCCGCAACGGGTCGTCTGCGGCGCTCCGAACCTCGAGGTGGGCCAGCGCATCGCGTTCGGCCGCGAGGGCTCGATGCTGGTCGACCCGCGCACCGGGAAGGCCTCGAAGCTCAAGCGTGCGCGCATTCGAGGCGTCGAGTCCTCGGGGATGGTCCTATCCGAAGCTGAACTCGGCATCTCCGAGGAACACGAAGGCATCATCGAGCTGCCCGCAGACGCACCGATCGGCACGCCGCTGGTGGACTACCTCGGTGACGTGATCCTCGATGTTCACACCTGGCCGAACCGGGCCGACACCATGAGCATGGTCGGCATGGCGCGCGAGATTGCCGCCATCGTCGGCGGCACGCTGAAGCTGCCTGACGAGAGCTACGACGAGGGCGGCTCGGACGCCGTCGCCATCGCGATCGAGGACCCCGACCTCTGCGCCCGTTACGTCGGCGCCGTGATCGAGGGGATCAGGGTCGGGCCATCTCCGGCGTGGATGCAGGAGCGCCTGACCGCCGCAGGCCTGCGGCCGATCAGCAACGTCGTCGACATCACCAACTACGTGATGCTCGAGCTTGGACAGCCGCTGCACGCCTTCGATCTCGACACGCTCGAAGGCACGGTCGGCGTCCGCCTCGCTCGCGAGGGCGAGACGCTCCGCACGCTCGACGGGCAGGATCGGAAGCTCTCGTCTGACACGCTGCTGATCACCGACGACACCGGCCCGATCGCCCTCGCCGGGGTGATGGGCGGCGCGGCGACCGAGGTGACAGAGGGCACGACCAACGTGCTGCTCGAGGCGGCACGGTTCGATCCGACGAGCATCCGCCGTACCTCGACGGGGCTCGACCTGCGTTCCGAGGCCAGCGCGCGCTTCGAGCGCGGGCTATCGCCGGAGCTGGCGGCCCACGCTGCCGCGCGCGCCACGAAGCTGTTCGTCGAGATCGGCGGCGGCGCCGCCCACCGTGGGGTCGTCGACGCCTACCCGCAACCGCACCAACCCGCCGAGGTGACGATCAGCCGCCAGCGGCTCGACACCGTGATCGGACTGGAGGTGCCCTCGACGGAGGTCGAGGCGATCCTCGGAACGCTCGGCTTCGAGGTGCTCGACAGCGCCGGCGACGACGCCAATGGCTCGTTCCGAGTGCGCGCGCCGTGGTGGCGCATGGACATTGCCATAGCGGAGGACATCGCCGAGGAGGTGATCCGACTCGCCGGATACGACCGCCTGCCGGCGACGAACATTCGAGGGCGCATCGCCGAGTGGGAGCCTGAGCCCGACCTCGAACTCCGGGAGGCGATTCGGGACGCCCTCGTCGGCGCCGGGCTGCAGGAGGTCGTCACCTACTCGCTGACGACCGACGAGGTGCTCGCACGCGTGATGGCGCCGGAGGACCTGAGCACCCTCAACCCATTGCGTCTGCGCAACACACTCTCCTCGGACCGCCAGGTGCTGCGCCCGACGCTGCGCCACGCGCTAATCGAGGTCGTCGACCGCAACATCCGCGCCGGCGCGAGCGAGATCGCCGTCTTCGAGACCGGGCGCGTTTACCTGCCGCTACGCGAGGGCGATCCGCTAACTGACGAGCGCGAGATGGTCGTGGGCGCGGTGAGCGGCGAGGACACCGATCGTTGGGGCCGGCCGACCGGTCGCCACCTCGACTTCTACGACGCCAAGGGCGTCCTCGACGCGGCGTTCGAGGCGCTCGGGATCAACGTGACGTACGTCGCGGTGGAGGCCTACGGGATGGCGCCCGGCCGCGTTGCCAACATCGAGGTGGACGGCGAACCAATTGGCGTGATCGGCGACATGGGCCCTGAGACCCTCCTGCAGTTCGATATCGAGCAACCGGTCACGCTCTTCGAAATCGATATCGCGCGGCTCCTCGAGCGGACCGAGAGGCGGCGCACGGTCGACGCAGTCTCGCGCTTCCCGCCGGTCGTCCAGGACCTCGCGGTGGTCGTCGACGACGACACGCCGGCCGGCGACGTGCAGGCGCTGCTCGAAGCGGGTGGCCTGGTCGCTCGCGCCGATGTCTTCGATGTCTACCGCGGCGACCAGGTCGACGCGGGCAAGAAGTCGATCGCGTTCACGATCCGCTACCAGGCCCCGAACCGCACGCTCACCACCGAAGACGCGAACAAGGAGCAGGACCGCATCATCCGCCGCCTGGAGAAGCAGTTCGGCGCGACGATCCGCTCCTAGCCATCAGCGGACCGTGCTAGCGCGACCTCGACCGCCCGAGGTGCCGGCGGAACCACCCGACCACGCGACGTGAGTACTCGACACGCAACGCCGGATGCGCCGTGCGAGTGAAGCCGTGCGAGCCGCCGGAGAAGCGGACGAACTCGACTTCTTTGCCTCGATAGGCGAGGGCGGTATAGTACGCCTCGGTGCCGGCGATCGGGCAGCGCAGGTCATCCTCGCCGTGCAGCAGCAGCACCGGTGTCTCGACGTTGCCGGCGTAGGTCAGCGGCGAACGCTCACGGTGGTGCTCCGCCTCGTCCCAGGGCGTCCCCCGCCACTCGATGTCCCCAAGGGCGACGCCGATGTCGTCGATGTAGAAGTCGGTCGAGAGATCGATCACCGGAGCGCCTACCGCAGCGGCGCGGAAGCGATCGGTCTGCCCGATGGTCCAGGCGCTCATGTAGCCACCGTACGAGTAGCCGTAGACGCCGAGGCGACGCGCGTCGACATCGTCGCGTGCGCTGGCTGCGTCGACGGCGGCCATCTGGTCCTCGTAGTCCTCGCCGCCCCAGTCGCCGTTGACGGCCGCGGCCCATCGTGAGCCGTACGAGGTGGAGCCGCGCGGGTTCATGTAGAGCACGTGCATCCCGGCGGCCGAGAGCTGCTGGTGCATCGGCACGAACATCGGGCTGAAGTGCGAGGACGGGCCGCCGTGGATGGACAGCACGAGCGGGTAGCGCTTCGCCGGATCGTAGCCTCGAGGGTGCATCAGCCAGCCCTCGACGGCGTCGCCGCCGCGTCGGATGCGGAACGGCTCTGCCGTGGTCAAGTCGTGATCCGCGACGAACGTCTCGGTCGCGTGGGTCACTCGACGAACGCGACGCGCTCGCAGATCGAACGTCGCGACCTCCGCCGGTCGGTCCGTCGAGGTGGTCAGCAAGGCGCCTCGGCGGCCGTCGCGCGAGAGCGTCAGGCCGATCGCCGTCTGCGATGGCCGGCGCAGCACCTCGACTCCGCGCGCCGAGGCCGCGTAGACACCGGTCGAACCACGGACGTCACCTGTGAAGACAATGCGGCGACCGACCCAGCTGAGATCTGAGGCGCCCTGGCCCACGGTCGGTGTGAGTTCGTCCGTCGTAAGGCGCGTGACCTCACTCGTGGCGACCTCGACGACCTCAACGTAGCGCTGGGCCTCGGCGCGATCGCCGGCGACGTACGCAATGCGTTTGCCGTCCGGCGACCACGTCGGAGAGCCGAACGACCAGCCGTTCCGCACGAGGCGGGTGACACGCCCGGCCTCGGCCGGGATCAGGCAGAGTTCGGTGCCCATCGGCTCGCGCCTATGACGCTGCGGCCCGCGGTCGGAGGAGACGAAGGC
The DNA here is from genome assembly GCA_965198045.1 of Dehalococcoidia bacterium. Lineage (GTDB taxonomy): Bacteria > Chloroflexota > Dehalococcoidia > UBA2979 > UBA2979 > CBDDEC01. The sequence continues at coordinate 691,779 of CBDAOL010000012.1, read as the reverse complement.
GATCGTCGATCCATCTGGCGAGACGGCCGGCTGAGTGTGGTTGTGATCGCCTCGGGTCAACCGCCGAGCGTCGCCGGCGTCGGCATCGATACGGAAGAGCTGCGCCCGGGCGGCGCCAAACCAGCCCTCACCGTCGCCGCGGTAGCGGATGCGCCCGCTCACGACCTTCACCCGCGGGATCTCGTCGTCGCGATCCTCCTTCGCGGGCGCCTCGGGATCGACGCGACAGACTGCTACGAGCGACGCGCCATCGGGAGCCCAGGCGAACGCTGCGACGCCGCCGTCGAGGCTGCTCAGCTTCCGCGCTTCGCCACCGTCCGAGGGCAACAGCCACAGCTGCGGCGGCTGCTTCTCCTCGGCGGCGCGCAGGAACGCGATCGTACCGCCGTCCGGCGACCAGCGCGGCGCACTGTCGCGTGGCCCGGCGGTCAGGCGTCGAGGCTCGCACCCTCCGGCCGTTACCTCGAGACGCGACTCAGCGCGCTGCGCCTCGCGATCGATGTCGGTGCGGGCGTAGATCACGCTCCCGCCCATTGGGACTGATCCGTGGCGCCGAGAGCGCTGGCAGGTCGTAGAGGAAGTCGTGATCGATCGCGCGGCCCATGCTCACTCCCATCCGCCGAGGGATGATAGGTGCACGAACGAGGACGCCTCGCGGCGCCCTCGACATTGCTACGGCGGACGTGCGTTAGGCGGCGAGTGCCGCCGAGGCCTGCTCGGCCAACGAGGCGAAGGCCTCGGGCTCGCGGACGGCGAGGTCGGCGAGCATCTTACGGTCGATTTCGATACCGGCCCGGTCGAGGCCGTTGATCAGGCGGCTGTAGCTGAGCTCGTGCTGCCGCGCGGCAGCGTTGATGCGGATGATCCAGAGCTTGCGGAAGTTCGCACCGCGCCGCCGACGATCGTTCGTCGAATAGCGCAGGGCGTGCATCATCGACTCGTGCGCGACCTTGTAGTTGGTCCGCCGCTTGCCGCGGTGGCCCTTGTTGCGCGCCAGCACCTTGCGGTGGCGGGCGCGGGTCTCGACTCGGTTGCGGGTTCGCGGCATGTCTCAGGTCCTGGTGGTGGTCGCTCTCGAGCGACTCGAACTAGCCTCGGAGGTTCTTGCGCAGCGCGCGGCGCGTGGTCTGGTGCGCTTCGGAGTTGCGGCGCAGGCCGTACATGCGGCTGCGCTTGCGCTTCAGGCGCTTCGGGACGGCGGTACGCACCATCAGCTTGCCACGGCCCGTGACCTTGACGCGCTTAGCCGTCCCTTTGTGGGTCTTCATCTTGGGCACGGTCGCTACCCCTGTGTCGCCCCGAGTGAACCGGGTGCTCTATGTCGCCTCGGCGGTGGCCGGCTCCGGGTCGGCCGCCTCCGCGGTGGCCCTGGCCAGCTTCTTGGAGGGGTCGAGGATCATCGACATGAAACGCCCCTCCATGCGGGGCGGTCGGTCGATGTCCGAGATATCCTCCAGCACCCCGAAGAACGAATCGAGGAGCTCTCGCCCGACCTCGGGGTGGGTGATCTCACGCGCTCGGAAGAGCACGGAGACCTTCACCTTGTCGCCGCCCAACAGCAGTTTTCTGGCCGTACGGGACTTGAAATCGAAGTCGTGCTTCCCGATCTTCACCCGCATGCGAACTTCACGCAACTCCACCTGTCGGGAGCCGCGGCGTGACTCGCGTTCGCGCTTGGCCTGCTCGTACTTGTACTTCCCGTAGTCCATGATCTTGGCGACGGGCGGTTCGGCGTTGGGAGCGATCTCGACAAGATCGAGGTCGGCCTCGTCGGCCATGCGCTGGGCATCGTCGATGCTGACGATGCCGACCTGCTCCTCTTCGCAGACCAGGCGGACCTGGGGGACGCGGATCTCGTCGTTGATCCGGAGTTCTTTGGCGATCGATTGACCTCGCAGTTCAGGGGCTGAGCCCGGTTTGAGTCCGCTGATTCTAGCATCGGCGGATCGGCGCTCACAATGAACGAACGAGGGAGAACGAGCGCGCGCGAGACATGGACCGAGCCAACGATGCTACTCGGGCTCCTCGTCCGGGTCGTATTCGATCACGAGGCTGCCAGCCTCGATCCGCTCGCCGGGAATGGCGTGGACCACGGTGACGGTGCCGTCTCGCGGCGCCTGCACCTCATTCTGCATCTTCATCGCTTCGATGATGGCGAGCGTCTGACCGACCTCGATGTGGTCGCCGACGCTCACGCGCACCTCGACGACGATGCCGCCGATGGCACGGACCTGGCCCGGCGGGTCGCCGGCGCCGACCGGGCCGCGGCTGCGAGCACCACCGGAGGCGGGCTCCAACTCGAACGTGCGGCCCTCGACCGTGACGCGCAGTGTCTGGCCATCCCGCCCGACGTAGGCGCGAACGGGTGTGCCATCGATGATCATCGAGAAGTGCCCGGGCACGCCGGAGGTCGTGACGTCGACGAGCACCTCGTCGCCCTCGTCGACGCTGACGGCGAGGCGGTCACCGTTCTCGTTGACGGTGACCGTGCGAACTTCGTCGGCTACTCGGAACCGATGCCGCGACGCCACCCGCCCACCTTTCCCTCGATGCGAACTCCGCGCTTGGAGGCGGCGCGCGAAGCGCTCACCCACTTGGAACGACCGCCCGTCGAAAGACCGGTCGTGACCGAACCAGCCACCATGGTCGCTGCGATACCGCCGGCGATCAGAGCTGCCTCGGCACGTCGGTCGTCGTCCGGCTCCGCCGGCATCACGAACTCACGCTCGAGCCAGCCGGTGTCGATCGCGCCCGAGGCGAAGTCGGCGTGATCGAGCAGCGCCAGGTGGAACGGCACGTTGGTGTTGATGCCGGTCACCACGAGGTCCTGCAGCGCCCGCCGGAGGCGATCGATCGCTACCTCGCGCGTCTCGGCCCAGACGATGAGCTTGCCCAGCATCGAGTCGTAGTACACAGGCACGTCGAGGCCGTCGAACAGCATGGTGTCGAACCGGATGCCGGGCCCCTGCGGCACGTCGACGTGCTCGACCAGTCCGAGCGACGGCGCGAAGTTGTTGTAGGGATCCTCGCCGTTGATGCGTGCCTCGATCGCCCAGCCTCGAGGCTCCGGCACGGGCTCATTCTCGTCGAGCTCCGCGCCTTCGGCGACGGCGAGCTGCTGTGCGACCAGGTCGATGCCGTAGACGAGCTCCGTGACCGGGTGTTCCACCTGCAGGCGGGCGTTCATCTCGAGGAAGTAGAACTCGCCGTCCTCGTCCATCAGGAACTCGACCGTGCCGGCGTTGCGATAGCCACAGGATCGGGCGACAGCCGCCGCCGACTCGGAGATGCGCTGCCGCAGCTCGGCATCGACCGCCACGGACGGCGCCTCTTCGAGCACCTTCTGGTGCCGCCGTTGGATGGAGCACTCGCGCTCGCCGTAGGTGCGGACGTGGCCGTGGGCGTCCGCCATGATCTGCACCTCGATGTGTCGTGCCGGCGAGACGTAGCGCTCGAAGAAGATGGTCGCGTCGCCGAAGGTGGTCGCCGCCTCCGAGCCTGAGGCGCGCATCGCCGCCTCCAACTCGTCGATGCTGTCGACCTGGCGGATCCCGCGGCCGCCGCCGCCGGCCGAGGCCTTCACGAGCAGGGGGAAGCCTACCCGCTCCGCCTCGCTGCGCGCCGCCTCGAGATCGTCGATGTCAATGTCGTTGGCGCCGGGCACCACGGGGACGCCCGCCTCCTCCATGAGCCGCCGCGACGTGACCTTGTCGCCCATCGCACGGATCGCTGAGCCGGGCGGACCGATGAAAGTGATGCCAGCGGCTTCGCAAGCGTCAGCGAAGTCGGCGTTCTCCGAGAGGAAGCCGTAGCCCGGGTGCACGGCATCGGCTCCGGTCTGCTGGGCCGCCTCGATCACCCTGTCGATCACGAGGTACGACTCGAGCGCCCGTCCCGGTCCGATGCACACGGCGGCGTCGGCGTGACGCACGTGCAGGGCGTTGCGATCGGCATCCGAGTAGACGGCGACCGTCTCGATGCCCAGCTCGCGGCACGTGCGCTGAACGCGGAGGGCAATCTCGCCTCGGTTGGCGATGAGCACGCGCTTGAACATGCCGCCTCCGCCTCAGCGCGACCGTCGCGCTGTCGCCACGTTCCGCGCGTCACACTGGCACGAGGGCGCGCCGCGGTCAACGAAGCCCGCCACCGACAGTGGCGGGCTCGCGAGCCTCTGACCGAGGCAAGTCGTCTGTTAGCCCTCGTTGATCTCGACGATCTTCCAGTCTCCGTCCTCCTTGGCGAGGACGAATGTGCGCACCGGGCCATTGATCACGGCCTCGTGGACTTCAACGACATCGTCGAAGCTGATGTTGCCGACCGCAGCGTGCGCCGACGCCGCGTTCGCGGTGTACAGGAGCTTCACCTGGACCGTGGCGGACTCCTCATCCGCGGCGAGGGAAGAGGTGATGACCTGGAAGAGCTCGCCTTCGATCCCGTCCGGGGTGATGGGGACGCCCATGTAGTCGTTGAAGATCTGGTCGAGTCGCCGCGTGGAACCCAGCTCGCCGATCGAGCCCGGTGACGCGCCGCCACTGAGGACGCCCTCAACGCCGGCGAAAAGCTCGCCACCCAGCAGCTGGCGAACCTGGCCGGCCGCAATGTCGTCGCGGACGAGACCGGAGGCCTTCTCCCAGCCTTCGATGAAGTCCTCGACGGCGCCCACGGCGCCGCCGGAACCACCACCACCGCCGCCATCGTCGTCACCGCCGCCGCCACATGCGGCCGCCACGGCCAACACTGCGACCGACGGCAGGATCAGTAACTTCCTTCGAACGACGCTCATCACATGTCCCCTCTGTTGGACTCCGCGCCGAAGAACGGGACGGCGGGTCCCTCCGGTTGCGCTGCAAGATACCTTAGCGCCGCGGCGATGGTCCCGTTCAATGTGCGCGTAAGACTCGCAAACCCGCATGTGATGGCATTACGTGGCATCGACAATGGCCTGGACGGTGCGACTGTCGCGCTCGTCGACCATGCGGTCGCCCACCTGGAACAGCGGCATCGCACCCAGGTCGTCACCACTGCGGTCTCGGACGGAGACCCGCTCCGCCTCTACCTCGCGGTCACCGACCACGAGCATGTACGGCACCTTCTGCAGCTGTGCGCGCCGGATCTTGTTGCCCATGCGCTCGCCCGACGCGTCCACCTCGACGCGCAGGCGTCGAGCACGCAGCTCGCGCTCGACGTGCTGTGCGTACTCGACATGCCGGTCGGCGATCGGGATGACGACGGCCTGCACCGGCGCCAGCCAGAGCGGGAACGCGCCACCGTAGTGCTCGATCATGATCCCGACGAAGCGCTCGATCGATCCGAGCAGCGCTCGATGCACCATGAACGGCCGGTGGTCCGCGCCGTCCTCACCGACGTAGCTCATGTCGAACCGCTCCGGCAGGTTGAAGTCGAACTGCACCGTCGAACACTGCCAGGATCGCCCGAGTGTGTCCCTGAGGTTGATGTCGATCTTCGGGCCGTAGAACGCGCCGCCGCCCTCGTCGAGCTCGTAATCGAGGCCGGCGCGGTCGAGCGCGCGACGCAGGACCTCCTCGGCCCGCTCCCACTCCTCGGGGTCGCCGACGGCCTTCTCCGGGCGCGTCGAGAAACTCGCCTCGAAGTCGTCAAAGCCGAAGAGGCGTAGCAGGTTGAGCACGAACTGCACGACACCGTCGATCTCCTCGTCGAGCTGTTCGGGCGTGCAGATGATGTGTGCGTCGTCCTGCGTGAAGCCGCGCACGCGCAACATGCCGTGCAGCACGCCACTGCGCTCGTAGCGATAGACCGTGCCCAACTCCGCCAGTCGCATCGGCAATTCACGATACGACCGCTTCGAGGAGTTGTAGATCTGCACGTGGAAGGGGCAGTTCATCGGCTTCAGGTAATAGTCGTTGCCGTCGACATCCATCGGCGAGTACATCGACTCGGCGTAGAAATCGAGGTGCCCGCTCGTCTCCCACAGCGTGGAGCGACCGATGTGCGGCGTGTAGACGATCTCGTAGCCGCCGTTGTAGTGCTCCTCGCGCCAGGCGTTCTCGATCTCGTTGCGAACGCGGCTACCTTTCGGGTGCCAGTAGATCAGGCCCGGCCCAAACTCCTCGTGCGTCGAGAACAGATCCAGCTCGCGCCCGAGGCGACGATGGTCACGCTTCTGCGCCTCCTCGACGGCATCGAGGTGCGCCTGTAACTCCTCTGCTGTCGGGAAGAGGACGCCGTAGACGCGCTGGAGCATCGTGTTGTTCTCATCGCCACGCCAGTAGGCGCCGGCCGAGTGCGTCAGTTTGAACGCCCCCAGCTGCCCGGTGTTGTCGGTGTGGCCGCCGCGACAGAGATCCTCGAACTCGCCGTGCTTGAAGTGACCGACGGTCTCGTCCTCGATGTCGTCGATCAGCTCGAGCTTGTACGGCTGGTCGGCGAAGATCGCGCGCGCCTCGTCCTTCGGGATCTGCTCGCCCTCGATGGGCAGGTTGCGCTTCTGCGAGCGGCGCATGCGCTGCTCGAGCCACTGCAGGTCCTCGGGAGTGAGCGGCCGAGGCAGCTCAAAGTCGTAGTAGAAGCCGTGCTCAATCGGCGGCCCGATCGCGTACTTCGCTTCGGGAAAGCGCTCGAGCATTGCCTCGGCGAGCACGTGCGCCGCCGAATGCCGCATGCGGAAGAGGCGTTCTTCCGCGGGGAGATCGTCGAAGGCCACTGGTGCCTCGTCAGCCATGATGCTTCTCCAGCCGGGCGGGCCATCCGGCCGCGCCCACCACGCGCTCCGAGATGTCAGTCCCCCCAAAACGCAACGCGCCTCCCGTCGCAGGGACGAGAGGCGCACTCGTGGTTCCACCCGGCTTCCCTCGACGTGTCGCGCTCGCAGAGCGGGCGCACAAAGTCGAGGCTCCAGTCGCCCGTAACGAGGGCGGCATCGCCGCGGGTTCACCCGCAGGCTCCGGGGTGGTACCGATGGCCGTCACGACTCCGGGGCTCTCAGCTCCTCGTCGGCGCAACGCGCCCTCGAGGCACCCCGTTCTCTGCCAGTCGCTGCTCGGCCCCGACGTGTCCCCGTCGACGCTCGATCTAGAACGCGGCCGGAGCCGCGCCCATGCGTGCATCCATGATAACGCGAGGCGCCGCGGACGGTTGCCATACGACGCGAATCACCCTGGTGTAGGCGCCCAAGTGGCAGCGTCGGGTGGGAGAAGGTGGTGGGCGGTACTGGACTCGAACCAGTGACCTCAGCGATGTCAACGCTGCGCTCTAGCCAGCTGAGCTAACCGCCCGAAAACGCCTCTCGCGCGGGCGTGATCGCGAACAGTCACAGAGCGTACGGGCGCTCCCGCCGCAGGTCAAAGCGGAGCACCCTCGACGAGTCCATTTCGTTGACAGCCTCTCGGACCCGCTGGTACGTTTCCTGCCGGGCCTCTAGCTCAATGGCAGAGCAGCTGACTCTTAATCAGCCGGTTCGGGGTTCGAGTCCCCGGGGGCTCACCAACGAGCCAGCGGAACCAGGATCAGCAGGAGGCCGGACGGCCCGTAACGGGGCGTGCCGAGACCGACGTGGGGAAGTGTCGGAATTGGCAGACGAGCGTGATTTAGGATCACGTGCCGCAAGGCGTAGGAGTTCGAGTCTCCTCTTCCCCACCAGTCCACAGTTGCGACGCTCACCGTAAGATGCGGCGGGGCGCACACCGGCCACACGCTCCGGGCGTCCAACGCTCGGAGCCGCCCACCGGTGACAGTAGCCCGAACGGATGCCTAACCGGGAACGCCCGAGCGACCTGACGGCGGGGGCGAGAGGCGCGAGGGAGCCCATGGCCAAGTTGCTTGAGATCGAAAACCTCCGAACCTACTTCTTCACCGAGGAAGGCGTCGTCCGCGCTGTCGATGGCGTGACGTGGCACCTGGACGAGGGCGAGACCCTGGGCCTGGTCGGCGAGTCCGGCTGCGGCAAGTCCGTGACCGCGATGTCGATCCTCCGCCTGGTTCAAAACCCACCAGGGCGCATCGTCGACGGCTCGATCATCTTCGAGGGGCAGGACCTGCTCCAGGTCGATGATGCCGAGATGCGCAGCATCCGCGGCAACCGCATCGCGATGGTCTTCCAGGAGCCGATGACCTCGCTCAACCCGGTGCTCACCATCGGACAGCAGATCAAGGAGGCGATCACCCTCCACCTGGGCCTGCAGGACGCGGAGTCCACAGCACGCGCCGTCGAGCTGCTCGAGATGGTCGGCATCCCCGAGGCGGACTCTCGACTCAGCGACTACCCGCACCAGTTCTCCGGCGGCATGCGCCAGCGCGTGATGATCGCCATGGCGCTCTCCTGCAATCCCAAGCTGCTGATTGCGGATGAGCCGACGACGGCGCTCGATGTCACAATCCAGGCGCAGATCCTCGAGATCATGGCGCGCCTCTCGAAGGAGCTGGGCACTGCGGTCCTCGTGATCACGCACAACCTCGGCGTGGTCGCTCGCTATGCCGACCGCGTCAACGTGATGTACGCAGGGAAGATCGTGGAGAGCGGCACCGCGATCGACATCTTCAAGCGTCCACGCCACCCATACACGGTCGGCCTGATGGCCTCGGTGCCCCGCCTCGACGAAACCGAAAAGGTGAGACTTGCTACGATCGAAGGACAACCGCCCCTGTTGATCCAGCCGATCGAGGGCTGTTCCTTCGAGCCACGCTGCGACTGGGCCATCGACAAGTGCGTCACGGGCCCACCGCCGCTCGAGGAGAAAGAGCCGGGCCACATGGCCGCCTGCTGGCGCAACCCGGGGACGGACGAACGCACGGTCGAAGACACCAGCACCGTGGCTGCCAGCTCGAGCGGGAGATCCGGATGACAACAGAAGCGCCAGCACAGCAACTCTCAAACATCCCCCTGGGCGAGACCCTGCTCGAGGTCACCGATCTTCAGATGTACTTCCCGGTCACGGCCGGGCTGTTCATCCAGCGCAAGATCGCTGACGTGCGGGCCGTGGACGGGCTCTCGTTCACGGTCACGAGCGGCGAAACGTTGGGCCTGGTGGGTGAGTCTGGGTGTGGGAAGTCCACGACCGGCCGCGCCATCCTCCAACTGCACCGCCCGACGGCCGGCAGTGTCCGCTTCGCGGGCACCGAGCTGACGGAGATCAAGGGTCACGAGCTCCGGCGGTTCCGCCGCCGCATGCAGATGATCTTCCAGGACCCGTTCTCCAGCCTGAACCCGCGGATGAGCGTGGAACAGATCATCGGCGAACCGATGGCGATCCACGGGCTCTACAAGGGCGACGAGCGACGCGACCGCGTCGAGTTCATCATGAACGCGGTCGGTCTCAACCCAATGTTCGCGAAGCGGTACCCACACGAGTTCTCCGGCGGACAGCGCCAGCGCATCGGCATCGGCCGTGCGCTGGCGGTGGAGCCGGAGTTCATCGTCTGTGACGAGCCGGTGTCGGCCCTGGACGTGTCGATCCAGGCGCAGGTCATCAACCTGCTCGAGGATCTGCAGAACGAATTTGGCCTCACCTACCTGTTCATCGCCCACGACCTCGCGGTCGTGCGGCACATCTCCGACCGCGTGGCGGTGATGTATCTGGGCAAGATGATGGAGCTGGCGGACTCGAACGAGTTGTACGAGAACCCGCTGCACCCATACACGAAGGCGCTGCTCTCGGCCGTGCCGATCACCGACCCTGAGCTGGAGCGCACACGCGAGCGCATCATCCTCACCGGCGACGTGCCCTCCCCGCTGCGCCCACCGCCGGGCTGCGTGTTCAACACGCGCTGCCCGATCGTCATCGACGAGTGTCGTGAGCGCGTGCCCGAGTGGCGCGAAGTATCAACGGATCACTGGGTGGCCTGCCACCGCGTGTGAGCATCGACGGCGCGACGAGACAAAGCAGACCCCGCGCGGCGCGCGGGGTCTGTGTTTGTGCCGCGCTCGCACGGATAAACCGCACTTCCGGCGTATCGCGCGCCGCCGCCGCGGCGGCTACGATCGTCGTGTGACCTCACGCATTCGCAACTTCTCCATCATCGCCCACATCGATCACGGCAAGTCCACGCTGGCCGATCGCATGCTGGAGCGCACGGGCGCCGTCGCTGCGCGCGAGATGCAAGAGCAGATCCTCGACTCGATGGAACTCGAGCGTGAGAAGGGGATCACGATCAAGGCGCAGGCGGTGCGCATTGACTTCGACGCCTCTGACGGCGCGAGCTACGAACTCAACCTGATCGACACGCCGGGGCACGTCGACTTCGCGTACGAGGTCTCGCGCGCCCTCGCCGCCTGCGAGGGCGCCGTCCTCGTCGTCGACGCGACGCAGGGGATCCAAGCGCAGACGCTGGCCAACGTCTACCTCGCGCTGGGGATGAACCTGCGGCTGATTCCCGTCGTCAACAAGATCGACCTGCCCTCGGCCGAGCCAGAACGCGTCGCGCAGGAGCTGGTCGACGTGATCGGCTTCGACGACGAGATCATCTTCGCCTCCGCCAAAGACGGCAGCGGCGTCGAAGCGATCCTGGAGGCCGTCGTCGAGCGTGTGCCTCCGCCCCGGGGTGATCCCGACGCGCCGCTGCGTGCGCTCGTGTTCGACGCCGTCTACGACTCGTACAAGGGCGTGCTCGCTTACGTGCGCGTCGAAGAGGGGCGCGTCGACGGCCGGGAGCGGCTCCGCCTGATGCAGCAGGGCACCCGCTTCGAGCCGGTCGAACTCGGCCAGTTCCATCCGGCGCTGGAGGTCACCCCGAGCCTCGAGGCGGGGCAGGTCGGGTACGTCGCGACCGGGCTCAAGGCCATCACCGAAGCCCGCGTCGGCGACACCATCACGACTGACCGGACAGGCGCCGAGGAAGCCCTCGAGGGCTACCAGCCGGCGAAGTCGATGGTCTTCGCCAGCTTCTTCCCGACCGATCCGAACGACTACGCCCACCTGCGCGACGCCCTCGAACGGCTATCGCTGAACGACGCGTCGCTGCAGTGGCAGCCGGAGAGTTCGGCGGCGCTCGGGTTCGGGTTTCGTTGCGGGTTCCTGGGCCTGTTGCACATGGAGATCGTGCAGGAGCGTCTCGAACGCGAGTTCTCGATCGAACTCGTAGCGACCGCGCCTTCGGTCGAGTACGAGCTGACGACGACGAGTGGCGAGGAGCTCCGAGTCGACTCCCCGGCGGCGCTGCCCGACCCTTCGGCGATCGAGGAGATCCGCGAACCGTGGGTCCGCATCGCTGTGACCATGCCCGCCCGCTACATCGGCGCCATCATGGGCCTCGTCGAGGAGCACCGAGGCGAATTCGAACAGATCGAATACCTGGACCACGCAGACGACGAGGGCGAATCGCGCGTGCTGGCAACGTCCCACGTGCCGCTCGCGGAGATCCTGACGGAGTTCTACGATCAGCTGAAGTCGCGCACGTCTGGCTACGCCGCGCTCGACTACAGCCTGGAGGCCTATCGGCCGGCGCGCGTCTCGCGCCTCGACATTCTCGTCAACGGCGAACTCGTCGATGCACTTTCGACGATCGTGCCGATCGATGAAGCGGCGCCGCTCGGCCGCAAGCTGGCCCTCGATCTCAAGCGACTGATCCCGCGGCAGATGTTTGACGTGCCGATCCAGGCCGCGGTCGGCGGCCGGATTGTCGCGCGTGAGACGGTGAAGGCGCTGCGCAAGAACGTGCTGGCCAAGTGCTACGGCGGCGACGTCACACGCAAGCGCAAGCTGCTCGAGAAGCAAAAGGCCGGGAAGAAGCGCATGAAGATGCTCGGTTCTGTCGAGGTCCCACAGGAGGCCTTCATGGCCGTGCTCAAGGTACGCGACTAGCGCCGCTGGCCCGCCCTCGACGCCTGCCGTAGGATCCGCGGCCGGAGGACACACACATGACCACTGTCGAGGAACTGGCCAGCAGAATCGATCAGAGCGAGACCGCTCTCCGAGAAGCCATCACCGGCGCCGAGGGTTACTGGGACGCCGCCGTACTGCCCCCGGAAGCCGATGAGGTGAATCCTCGCGCCAGCGGTGACCCCTGGACGCCGCAGGAGGCCGCCAACCACGCCATCGGCGCGCTCGGCTTCTTCTCCGGCATGGCGGCAGCGGGCATCGGCGCCGAGGTCTCCCCGCCGGGACCGCCCGACGTCACCTCAGCGGCGAGCGCCCTCACCTCACTCGACAGCAGCATCGCGACCTGCCGCGCCGCCCTCGAGGCCGCGACCGACGACGTGCTCTCGAACCCCGCCGGCCTCGGCGATTCGCAGGTGACCTACGCGGCCACGCGCGGGCAGACCATCGGAAAGGACGTCGAAGGCGCGTTCTGGATGGCCATCGTGCATAGCGCCGACCACGCGCAGCAGATCGCCGGCGGCGCCAGCCGCGGGTGAGCGAGCAGCCGCTCTTCCAAGCGGTCGACGCCATCCAGATCCCGGTCGATGACCTCGAGGCCGGCCTCGCGTTCTATCGCGACGCGCTCGGCCACGAGCTGCGCTGGCGCGATGACAACGCCGCTGGCCTCGGGATGCCCGAGGCGTCGACGGAACTCGTGCTGGAGACGCGGCGTCAAGAACTCGAGCCGAACCTGCTCGTCGCGAGCGTCGACGAAGCGGTCCCGCGGTTCGTGGCTGCCGGTGGAAGGCTAGTGCGGCCGCCGGAGGACATCCCGGTTGGGCGCGTAGCGGTCGTACGCGATCCGTTCGACAACGTGCTCGTCCTGCTCGACCTGTCCAAAGGCCGCTACGTGACCGACGCGGACGGCCGCGTGGTCGGGGTCGATGCGTCTCGCAGCGACTGACGGCGGCGACGCGGTTCCACCGCGAATGCCGCGCGCGTAGAGTCGGGGCGACACGCGCTCGCGCGAGGCGTACGCGGCGAGGAGTGACCGATGGCTGAGCAGGTGGTCAAGCCGCGCATCCGCGGGTTCATCTCGCTGACAGCGCACCCCGACGGCTGCGCCGCCAATATCCAGCACCAGGTGGAGCAGGTGCGCGACCAGCTGGGCGATGCCGGGTCGCTCGGTAACGTGCTCGTGGTCGGTTCCTCGACCGGCTACGGCCTGGCCCTGACGCTGGTCGCAGCGTTTGGCTACGGTGCGAGCACGCTCGGCGTCTGCTTCGAACGCGAACCGACCGAAGACAAGACTGCGACGGCGGGCTGGTACAACCTCGCCGAGGCGCACCGCCTCGCCGCTGAGGCCGGCATCCACTTCCAAACGATCAACGCCGATGCGTTCGCGCAGGAGACCAAGGACCAGGTGATCGCCGCGCTCCGCGACGGCTTCGGGCCGATCGACGTGCTGGTCTACAGCCTCGCCGCGCCGAGGCGGAACCGCCCCGACGGCGGGCACTGGAACAGCGTGCTGAAGCCGATCGGCGAGCGCTACGAGGGCCGTGCCTTCAACCTCCGCGGCCGCGCCGTGGTCGAAGCCGCGATGGACCCGGCCGACGACGAGGAGATCGAGTCGACGATCAAGGTCATGGGCGGCGAGGACTGGCAGGACTGGATCAGCCAGCTCGGGGAGGCGGGGCTGCTCGCCGACGGCGTTCGCACCGTGGCGCTCTCCTACATCGGCCCGGAGCTCTCGGCGCCGCTCTACCGCCGAGGCACGATCGGCCGCGCCAAGGAGCACCTCGAGGCTACGGCGCACGACCTCGACACTGTGCTCGCCGATCGCAACGGGCGGGCCTACGTCAGCGTCAACACCGCCATCGTCACGCAGTCGTCGTCGGCCATCCCGGCGGTGCCGCTCTACATGAGCATCCTCTTCCGCGTGATGCAGGAGCGGGGCACACACGAGAACTCGATCGACCAGGCCGTGCGGATGTTCCGTGATCACATCGGGCCCGGCGCCGAAGCGGCGCTCGACGAGGAGGGGCGCATCCGCCTCGACGACCGCGAGATGACGCCGGCAGTGCAATCCACCGTGCAGGCGATCTGGGACTCGGTCACCACCGAAACGCTGGACGAGGTGACCGATTACGCGAAATTCGAGCGCGACTTCCGTCAGCTCTTCGGCTTCGAGGTGGATGGCGTCGACTACGAAGCGCCGACCGAGGTCGTTCGCCCGCTGATCTAGCTCGTCTCACAGGAGTCTAAGCGGAGGCGGCGTCTTCGCCCTTCGCGGTACCGTCGGCAGCCCCAGCACCGTCCGCAGCCCCAGCACCGTCCGCAGCATCTGTGCCGCCCTCGGCCTCTGCGCCATCCTCGGCGCCGATCAGATCATCGAGGTCGACGACGCCATCGGTTGTCGCCAGGCGCTCTCGCACCGCTGCGACGGTGGCGGCCTCTGCGCCCTCCAGCGCCGCGACCGCGGCGCGGAAGAGGTCGGCGGTGCGGACGAGGGCGAACCCGACCGACTCCGCGGCGACACGGAGCGAGTCCTGGTATTCCTGGCGGCGCAGCTTCGGGTTGAGCATGCGTTGGCCCGTGACCACGACCATCCCACGAGGCGCGACCGCGCGGTCTTCGATCACCGCGTCCAGGCGTGCCCGCAACGCATAGTGCGGCGCCATCTCGATCGCTTCACGTGAGGCCTCGGCCTCGACGTGGATGTCGGCGCCATCGGCCGAGAGCACCAGGTCACCCTCATCTGTCTCGTTGACCTCGAAGCCGAGCGCGAGTGCGCAGGCGGTCACGCCGCGTTTGAGCGCGCGACTACCGCGAGTCCAGAGCACGTCGCGCAACACCGCGACCGCATCGCGGGCGTCCTGCGCCGCCTCGACCTCGGCCTGCGCCTTGCCCAGCGCCTCCTCGGTGCGCTTCAGGTGCTCGATGCGGCCCTCGAGGCTCGGCACGTCCACCTTCGTCACCCAGGAGGGGGTCATCTCCTCCTCGCGCTCGAGGATGTCGCGGAACGCCTCGACGAACGCCTCACCCTCTCGCTGCGACAGCCAGCGTGCGCCCGCTTCGCGCGGACCCGGGAAGAAGATGACGCGACCATTCAGCACCGGGAACTCCACGCCAACCGCGGCCCCTCCGGCGGAACGCGCGAAGACATGCGCGTCGGAGGGGAAGCCAGCAGCACGCTCATTGAGGTGCGCGCGGTAGCGCAACTCGCCGCCCGCGGCGTTGATCACGTCGACGAAGGGATGGTGATAGTCGCTGATCGAGACGTTCACGCCCTCGCCGCCCACGATCGTCGAAGCGTTCCAGGCGACGCCCTCCGGCGCCGGCAAGAACCAGTAGCGGTCCAGCCCCTGGAAGCCAGCGATGTTCGTGAGCTGTTCGACCGGCGCGGGGATGATCGCGATCGGGGTACCGCGCTCGAGGGCCTGCGCAAACTCCTCGCGGCGGCGGTGCAGCACATCGGCGATGGCGGTGAAGCCGTCGATCGAGGCGCCATTGACCACCGGCAGGTCGTTGTAGGTCGTGAACTCGCCGGCCGCCGCTGCCGCCTCGCGGATCGATTCGAACATGGCGTGGGTGTCGACGACGACCGCGTCGAAGTCCTGGATCGAGGGCGCGTTGAAGATCGTCGCGTTGTGCAGCTCGCGATTCTGCATGCGGTGGCTGATCGACAGAACCTGCACGCTCGCTCCGTTCTACCGCGGGGTGACTGTGACGTGTCGAGGGTGCGCGGGATGTTCGTCGCGCATACGAACCTCGTGCGCCGAGTGTACCGCAGCGCCCCTTCCTCGACGGTCCCTGTTCGCAGCGCGCTCAGCTCGTTACGATCGAGGTCAGGTCGTGCTAGGTGGGGAGTTAGCGGTGCCCTGTAACCCGCAATCCGCTTTAGCGGGACTGAATACCCGTCCGAGTGTCGGTGTCGAGGGGACTACGAGCGCCAGGCGGCGTTGATAATCTGGTCCTGCGCGGCGATGCCCGGCTAACCCCGTCAGGGCCGGAAGGCAGCAGCGGTACGTCGGTCACATCGGGTGCCGCAGGAGTGCCGGGTTTGAGTTGGCCAGCGTGAGCAAGCCCGCGACTCGATGCGACGACGGGGCACGACCGTTCCACCACCACACGCCCCAGCAGCGGCGGCACGCAGCGAGGACGCCGCGATGACCCCTCGACGCCGCGGGGGCGCTGAACACGATCTGCCCGAGTACCTGCGGCGCCTCGGCCTGCCGCCGAGGAAGGCGCTCGGGCAGCACTTCCTGATCGACGAGCTCGTCCTGGGCGACATCGCCAACGCCTGTCAGTTGAGCGAGGACTCGACCGTTCTCGAGATCGGCTCCGGCCCGGGCGGGCTCACCGAGGAGTTCACGCGGCGAGCCGGCACCGTCGTTGCCGTCGAGATCGACGAGGAGCTGGCCGCGCTGACGCGCGAGCGGCTGCTCAGCGAGGACAGTCTGACGGTCCTCGCGGCGGACATGCTCGACTTCGAGCCGGAGGAGCTGCTCGAGGAAGCTGGCGCGACGGCGCCCTACATCGCCGTTGGCAACCTGCCCTACTACATCACACAGCCAATCCTACGACGCCTGCTCGAGGCGGAGACGCCGCCCGAGCGCATCGTGGTCCTCGTGCAGCGCGAGGTGGCGAAGCGCATCACCGCGCCGGCGGGGCGGCAGTCGCTGCTCTCGAACTCGATCCGCCTCTACGGGGAGCCCGAGTACCTCCTCGACGTGCCGGCTGACGCCTTCTGGCCGGAGCCCAAGGTGCAGTCGGCATTGATCGGCATCAACCGCCTGCCCGCCCCCGCGGTCGATCTTGACGAAGAGCAGCTCGAGGTCTTCTTCCACCTGCTGCGGGCGGGGTTCGCCCAGCCGCGCAAGCAGCTGCACAACGCGCTGCCGAGCGCCCTCGACCTCCCCAACGCTGACATCCGGTCCGCGATCGAAGCGGTGGGGCTCGATCCAACGCTGCGGGCGCAGCACCTCAACCTCGAGGATTGGGAGCGGCTGTACCACCTTTTGCATGAACGCCACCCCGAGGCCCTGGTCCTCGCGTGAGCAGCGAGGGCGCCAGCGGGCGCGGACTGCGGTTGATGGCCGCTGCGAAGATCAACCTCGCCCTCGAGGTCACGGCACGCCGCGACGACGGATACCACGACATCGACACGGTGATGACCACGCTCGATCTCGCCGACACGGTCACACTCCGGCCGGCACCCGAGATCAGCGTGACGTTGACCGGCCCGAGGTCCGCGGGCATCGACGCCACGGATGACCTCGCCGGCCGCGCGGCGCGAGCGCTCGCGGAGGCGGCGGGACGCGCCGACGGTGTCGATATCACCGTCGAGAAGCGCATCCCCTCGCCCGCCGGGCTCGGCGGCGGCTCATCGGACGCAGCAGCGGTGCTGCGCGGTCTCGCGCGACTGTGGGACCTCGCTTGGCCCGCCGAGCGACTCGTCGAGGTGGCGGCGAGCGTGGGCTCAGACGTGCCGTTTTTCCTCGCTGGCGGCGCGGCCCGCTGCACCGGCCGTGGCGAGATCGTGGAGCCGCTGCCTGACCTTGCTCCGCTGCGTCTGCTCCTCCTGCTCCCGCCGACCGGACCGATCGAGGGCAAGACGGCGGCGCGCTACGGCGCGCTGCATCCGGAGGACTTCAGCCATGGCGAGTCGTCGAGGCGGCTCTCGCGACGCCTCGCGCGCAATGCGCCCCCGCCGACCCGCGACCTCGTGAACGTCTTCGAACGCGTGATCGAGCGCACCGAACCGGAGCTGGTCGCGCACTACGCGCGCTACAGCGCGGCTGGCGCGCCACGGCTGCACTTGTGCGGCAGCGGCCCGGCGGTGTTCATGTTCGTCCACGAGCGGGCGCAACGTTCGAGGCTCCGCCGTGACTTCGAGGCGGCGGGCGCGACCGTCTTCGACGCTCAGACGCTTGGTCGCCAGCCGGCGCTGACGATCGAGGAGATCGAGGTCACCGAGTGATCCCGGACGTGCCGACGATCGACGTCGATGGCGAGCTGCTGCGCGCGCTGCTCGCCGGCTGGATCGCCGGAGCCGCTGCCTCGTTCGCCGCGACAACGATCATCGTGACGGTCATGGCGCGCACCACGGCCTGGCGCTCCCGACTGACCGAGATACGCGCGAGCCTCCCGCTGGTCGGCATCATCGTCGTCAACGGCGCGTTGCTCGCACTGACGATCGTCGGATTGATCCTCGGCGGGCTCTACCACGCCGGCGAGCAGCCCGGGTTCAGCCTCGGCATCGCCGTCGTTGGCGTCACGCTGCTCGCGCTCGGCTGGTTCGTGCGAGGGCGGCTCGAGTGGCCGCTCTGGGCGTTCGCGGGCGCTTTTGTCGCCTCGTACGGCGGGCTGCTGCCGTTGCTCGCTGGCTAGGCCGCGCGCTGGCCGCTGCCGGGAGCCAGACCTATCCTTGCGGCAGCCTCGAAGGCGAGCCCACAACACGGCGGAGGACGCGGGGGAGCGCTTGGAACTGCGCGACGGGCTACGGGTATCCGTGGTCGAGATGCACGTGCACACGACCATGGCTTCATCGGACTCGATGCTTGATCCGCACGACCTCGTACGCATCGCCGGCGAGAACACGCTGACCGGGGTCAACCTCACCGAACACGACCAGGTCATCGAGCCGCACCAGCAGGAGGCGTTCCGCGAGGAGCACGAAGATCTCTTCGTGAACTTCGGCATGGAAGTCTCGACCGACATGGGCCACATGATCGCCGTGGGCCTGCGCACCTACCTCCCCGGCATCCGGCGCGCCGAACACCTCCGCGCAGAACTCGACCAGGTCGGTGGCTTCCTCGTCGTCGCGCACCCCTTCCGCCGTCTCTTCGACCCCGTCACCGCGATGCGCACCGGTGTGAAGTTCGAGCTGACAGCGGAGCAGGCGGCCGAGCAGCTCCCCGTCTTCAAACATGTGCACGCGATCGAGGTGGCCAATGGAGCCAACACGCCGCAGGAGAACGAGTTCGCCTACGAGGTTTCGCAGATCGTCGGTATCCCGGGCACCGGCGGCAGCGATGCGCACTCGGTGACCGGCATCGGCGCGTTCGCCACCGGCTTCGAGCAGGCCGTCGACAGCCCGGAGCGCTTTCTCGAGGAACTGCACGCCGGCCGCTTCGAGGCGGTCCATCGCTCGAACACGAGGCGCTGGGTGAAGTTCGAGGCGGGCAGCTCCGACGCCGCGAAGCAGGACGCCTGACCCCTCGATCGGCGATGCTCTGCACCTGACCCCTCGATCCTCCCTTGATGCGAAGGCCCTCCGCTTGCCAGACACCCAGCCCAGAGGCACCCAGCCCAGGCCGCCTGAAAGCGGATCGCCCGATCCTATCGATGCGTTCGTCTCGCTCGATCTCGAGACGACCGGGCTCGATGTCGAGACCGACACGATCATCGAGGTCGGTGTGGTGCGCTTTGGCCGCGCGGGCATCGAGGAGCGCTGGGAGACCCTGGTCAATCCCGGACAGCCGATCCCGCCGGAAGTGCAGGAGCTGACCGGTATCGACGACATCGCCGTCGCCTCGGCGCCGGCCGCGCCCGGCGTCATGGGGCAGCTGGCTGAGTTCATCGGCGATCTGCCGATCGTCGGGCAGAACATCCAGTTCGACCTCAACTTCCTCGAGGCCGAAGACCTGATCCCGCAGGGCGCCTCGTACGACACCTGGGAACTGGCCTCGATCCTGCTCCCGCGGGCTGACCGGCTGAACCTCGCCACGCTCGCTGAGGCGCTCGGGGTCGAGATGCCGGTCGCGCACCGCGCGCTGGCCGATGCGATCGGCGCCGCCGAGGTGTTCATCGAGCTGTTGCAGCGCCTCGAGGCGCTGCCGCGCTCCCTGCTGCTCGAACTCCACAGCTTCGCCAGGCGTGCCCAGTGGCCGGCCGCGCGGCTGATCGAGGACGCACTCGCGCGCGGTGGCGGTCGTGACGCCCTCACCGGTATCGACGAGGAGGAGGCGGCCGCCATCGTCGCCGCGCTGCCCTTGCCGCCGGTCGCGGAGGCTCCCCCGCCGCTCGTGCCGATCGAGCACACCACGCCGCTGGCCGAGGGCGACATCGACGCGCTGTTCACCGAGCTGGCGAACCGCACGGACCTGATGCCCGGCTTCGAGCGGCGGCACGGGCAGGAGGAGATGGCCGCGGCGTTCGCGACGATCCTCGGCCATGGCGGCGAGCTGGCCGTCGAGGCGGGGACCGGAACGGGGAAGTCGCTCGCGTACCTGCTCCCCGCGCTGCTGCACGCGGCGCGCAACGACGACCGCATCGTGATCTCCACGCACACGCGCAACCTCCAGGACCAGCTCGCCGAACGCGAGATCCCGATCGCCGCCCCGATCGTCGAGGCGGTGGCCGGGATCGACGAGGGCGCGCTGCGCACCACAGTGCTGAAGGGGCGGAGCAACTACCTCTGTCTCGAGCGCTGGGCGCAGGTCCGCGCCGACCGCTCGCCGCGCAGCGAGGCGGAAGCGCGCCTGTTCGGACGAATCGCGACCTGGCTGCCCGGCACCGAGACGGGGGACCTGAGCGAGCTCTACATGACGTCTGCCGAGGAGCCGGCGTGGGCGCAGGTCTCCGCCGGCGACACCGACTGCCTCTCCCGCCGTTGTCCGTACGTACGTGACGGCAGCTGCTTCCTGTTACGTGCACGGCAGCGTGCCGCCGCCGCCCATGTGGTGGTCGTCAACCACGCCTTGCTGCTCGCCAGCGCGGTCAGCGGGAGTCAGGCGATGCCGCCGTTCCGCCACCTCGTCGTCGACGAAGCACATCGTCTGGAGGGCGTCGCCACGCAGCAGTACACCCGCAGCTGGTCGATCAACGAGCTACGCGACCTGCTCGACGACCTGGGCACCGCCGACCGGCACGGCAACCCCGGTCTCACACGTCGCCTCGTTCGAGGCTCCGGCGGGGCGGACCTACTGCTCTCGCCGACGGCCGGCCTGCAGGCGCTCGGTGACGACCTCGGGGCGTCCGTGCGCTCGCTACGCGACGAGGTGACGCCCGCGGCAAGTGCGATGCGCGCCTTCGCGCGCAACTTCGACGACGGCTCCAACGGCCGCACGGAGGTCTCGCTGACGCACGCCAAGCGCTCGTCCCCCGAGTGGGAGGCCGTCGAGGAGGCCGGCATGCACCTCGATGTCGCGCTGCTGTTGATGCGGGAGCGGCTGGGGACGATCGGCGACGCACTGGCCAGCCTCGGAGGCGACGACCCTGACGACCCGCTCGGCCTCGATGTAGCACGCGCGATCGACCGGACCGAGGTCCTGCGCCACGCCATCCGCGAGTCGGTTCTGACCGTGGCCCGCGATCAGATCGTCTGGGTCGCCCTCGGCGAGGGCGATGTGCGGGTCAGCCTCGCACCACTCGATGTGGGACCGCCGCTCGTCGAAGACCTGTTCGGGGAGCGGGACTCCGTGCTCGTGACCAGCGCGACCCTGAAGGCGGGTGATTCCTTCTCGCATAGCCTCGGGCCACTCGGTCTCCAGGGCGCTGACCAACTCGACGTGCCGTCGCCCTTCGACTACCGCCGCCAGGCGCTGGTGATCCTCGTCGAGGACATGCCCGAGCCGGGCATGCCCGGCTACCACGTCGCGATCGAGGATGTGCTGCACGACGCGGCAATCGCCGCCGACGGGCGCACGCTCGGACTCTTTACCTCGCACGCCGCGGTCCGGCAGGCACAGGCCGAACTGAAGCCCCGGCTCGCCGAGGCGGAAATCCCGGTGCTGGCGCAGCGCCTCGACGGTTCGCCGGGACGACTGCTGCGGATGCTCATGGACCAGCCGAGGACGCTGCTCCTCGGGACGGCGGCGTTCTGGGAGGGCGTGGACGTGCCCGGGGATGCGCTCTCGCAGATCGCGATCGCCCGCTTACCGTTCCCCGTTCCCTCGGACCCGATCTACGCCGGCCGCGCCGAGCAGTTCGAGGATCCGTTTGGGGAGTACGCGTTGCCCGGTGCGTTGCTGCGCTTCAAGCAGGGCTTCGGCCGCCTGATCCGAGGACCGCAGGACCGCGGGGTGCTGCTCGTCCTCGACGCGCGCATCCACCGTCGTCGCTACGGCGAGCGCTTCATCGCCGCGCTGCCGGAGCTCGAGGTGCGGACGCTGCACTCTCGCGACGTGCCCGCGGCGGTTGCGGAGTGGCTGCGGCCGTGAGCGGACGGCCCGGCCGCGCGAGCGGCACCTGGACGCGCGGCCTCGGCGTCTCGCTCGTCCACGCCAACTTCGCGGCACTCGCCGCCGACGACGGCATCCGCCGTGGGCTCCTCGATGGGATCGAACGCGGCCTCGACGATCGCGTGGTCGACCCGCCCGAGGGCGCGCAGACGTTCGCGATCCGCGCCGCGGGCGTGACCGTGGGCATGCTGGCCGCCGCGGCGGATGCGCCGGGGCCAGGCGGGGTCACCGTGCTGGCGCTCGCGATCGCGCCCGATCACCGTGGCCACGCGTTCGGGAGCCGCGCGCTGCTGGCGGCCGAGCGCCGCTGGCTGCGTGACGCGGCCTCCCGAGTCCACGTGCGCGTGCCGGCCACCAACGGGCGTGGGCTGTACTGGATGCTGCGCTGCGGATTCACACCGCTGCTGCAGCAGCCCGAGATCGGCGCGACGTGGTTCGCACGACGGGTCGTCGAGGCGGGCTAGCGGCGTCGTTGCTCCGACTCGCGACGGCGCTGGATCACGCCTCGCATCCAGCGTCGATACGACGCCGCCAGCACGAACGCGAACCCGACAGCGAGCAGCAGATCGAACGTGTCGCGGGCCCCACTCGGGAACTCACTCACGACATAACGAGCGATCAATGCCGCCGTCAAGGCGATGAATAGCACGAACAGCCACGAGTGTCCGCCGGAGCCCTCGACGGGTGTCTGGGCCGGTGGCGGCGGCTTCGTCGCAGCCGCACTCGCCGGCGGCGGGCTCGGACGACGTCCACGGCGGCGGCGACTCACGAGGGATCCTGGCGCCGGTAACGTCGCCTCGGCGTCTCTCGGGTCGGAGCGGGCGGCGGCGGGGAGGGGGCGGTCGCGGCCGGCGACGAGGTCTCACCGCTCGCCTCGTTGTTGGCGGCTTCGATGCAGATGTCGCAGAGGTAGTGGACCCCCAGACTCTCGCCGATCAGCGCGTCACCGCAGTCCTGGCCCGGCTGGTTGTTGTATGGGTTGAGGTGGAAGGTGCGCCCGCAGTGGAAGCACTCCTGCAGGAGCGCCGCCTCCGCCTGCTCGCCACAGATCGCGCAACGGTCTTCGGACGCGGTCTGCTGGCTCACGATCTCTCCTCGAGCTCGCACCGTACGAGGCGTCGCGCGGCGGCGGCCTCTTCCAGCGTGCCGTCGTAGCGGGCGCGGCGCAAGCGGCGCAGCCACGCGCCGACAGCGGGGCCCTCGGTCACACCGAGGCGCATCAGCGTCGCCGCGTCGAGATGCGGCCGCGTCCGCTCCCAGCGGCGCAGCTCCCGCTGTACGGACCGCTGGTGCGCACCGCCGAGCCGTCGCGCTGCCTCGCGCGCCGCGCCGGAGGCGCCTTCGAGTGTCGTCAGCGTCTTTGCGGAGGCGTCACGTGCACGCAGCAGCCGCCGAGTTCCCTCGACGGCGGCGCGTGCCGTGGCCGGTGCGCGCAGGCGGTCGAGGATCGCGCGACGTCGCTGCAGCGGCGCCAGCAGCAGCCCTGAGAACACTTCGCTGCCCGGCGCTCGTCGCAAGCGACCGACCGCCGCCCGGCTCTCGGGTGCGAGCCGCCACGCGGCATGGGTGGCGCGCAACACGCCCCAGGCGCCCAGCAGCTCGACCGCACGCGCAGCGCGTGGATGATCGGCGAGCAGTTCGAACTCCGCCCACAGCCGCTCGCCGGAGATCCCATCGAGGTAGCGCGCACCCTCGACCGTCCACGCGAGCGACTGCGCGTCAGGCGTCAGCGACGCCGAGGCAGCGGTGCGTGCGTTGCGCCAGAGGCGCGTGGCATCGTCCCGGAACGAGCGGGAGTGGAGCACACACAGCCGTCCGCGCCGCAGGTCGCCCAGGCCGTCGAACGGATCGACGACCCGCCCGCGGTCGCGACCGACGAGAGCGAGCGCGACGGCGTTGACCGTGACGTCCCGGCGCGCGAGGTCCGCCTCGAGGGTCGCACCGAGCTGCACCACCGGCAGCGCGCCCGGTCGCGGGTAGCGCTCGCGTCGCAGCTGCGCCACGTCGAGTCTCGACGGACCACCGGGGCCAGCGAGAGTGACCGAGGCGGTGCCGAATCGTGGCTCGGCCTTGACCTCGACCGTCGCTGCCAGTTCCCGTGCCGCGCGGCGGGCGAAGAGGGGGGCGGAACCGTCGAGGGCGATGTCGAGATCGGTGGGCGTGCGGCTCAGGGCGACGTCCCGCACGGCCCCGCCGACCAGCCAGACGTCGCGGCCTCGACGAGTCGCGACACTCTGGACGATCTCGAGCAGACGGCGCTGCGGGCCCGTCGCCACGCGGCGCAGAGCGGTAATGCTCGGGCGTCTATACCCATGCTCGTTTGTTGACACTGTCTCACGCGGTTTCTACGATGCACAGACCCGGCGGACTCTCCCCAGAGCATGCCGTCGACCGGGACAGTACATCGTGCGCGGCGGCGGGGCGCGCAGGGTGAGAGAGGCTTCGGCGTGGTCGCCGTGTCCCAGCCCTCGCCCGACCCGAGTGGCGCACGTGCGTCCGAGGGTGCCCCTGCCAATGCCCCTGATGCCCAGGGTCCGCCTCTCGAGGTGCCTGCCGAGGCACTCGCGGCCGTCGCACCCGTGGAGCAACTCCTCGAACACAGCTTCGACGATCGCCAGTTGCTCCTGACGGCGCTGACGCACGCCTCCTACGCCAACGAGCACCCCGAGGACCCAACAGACACGAACGAGCGGATGGAGTTCCTCGGCGACGCCGTGCTGGGCGCGGTCGTCGCCGACGCGCTCTACGAGCGCTTCCCGTCGATCCAGGAAGGGCGGCTCACCGAGTGGCGCGCGCAGCTCGTCTGCGGTCCCACGCTGGCGCGCGTCTCCGAGCGCTTGGAACTGGGCGCCGCGCTGCGTCTCGGCCGGGGCGAAGAACGGACGGGTGGCCGCGAACGCGAGGGCAACCTCGAGCGGGTCTACGAAGCGACGGTCGGCGCGGTCTACCTCGACGCCGGCCTCGAGGCGGCCCGAGCCTTCGTCGCACGCACGCTGGGCGACGAGTTCGACGCACTCGAGCGCGATCCCGATGTCCTCAACCCGAAGGGCGCGCTTCAGCAGCTGGCGCAGACCACCGAACGCCGCCCCGAGTACGTGTTGATCGACCAGAGCGGGCCGGAGCATGATCGCTCCTTCACCGTCGAGGTGCGCCTCGGTCGCGAGGTGCTGGGTACCGGCAACGGGAGCAGCAAGCAGCAGGCAGAGAAGGAGGCGGCGCGCCAGGCCCTGGAGGTCGTGCGCTCGCGGGATGGTGTGACAGCCTCAGACGGGTCATCAGACGAGCCGGCGGGGTAAAGGAAGAGGCCGAGTTGTACCTCAGGCGTCTCGACACTCAGGGGTTCAAGTCCTTCGCTGATCGGCAGATCTTCGAGTTCGGCCCGGGGCTGACGGTGATCTCCGGGCCGAACGGGTCGGGCAAGTCGAACGTCGCGGACGCCATCCGTTGGGCGCTCGGCGAGCAGTCCGCGCGACAGTTGCGCGCGCGCAAGACCGAGGACATCATTTTCAGCGGCTCGGATCGACGTCGCCAGCTCGGCATGGGCGAAGTCTCGATCGTCCTCGACAACTCCGAGGGCTGGATGCCGATCGACTTCGAAGAGGTGTCAGTCACACGTCGCGCACACCGCTCCGGCGACAACGAGTACCTGATCAACAACCAGGTCGTGCGCCGCTCGGATGTCCTCGA
The DNA here is from genome assembly GCA_965198045.1 of Dehalococcoidia bacterium. Classification (GTDB taxonomy): domain Bacteria; phylum Chloroflexota; class Dehalococcoidia; order UBA2979; family UBA2979; genus CBDDEC01. The sequence continues at coordinate 666,134 of CBDAOL010000012.1, read as the reverse complement.
CCTCTTCCGGCGTGCGCAGGTCGGCCAGAACTCCTATGCCCACATGTCGCAGGGACTGGTCGACGAGGTGCTGGCGCTGCGCCCCGGCGAGCGGCGCGAACTGATCGAGGAGGCGGCCGACGTGCGCCGCCACCGCCACCAGCTGACGCTCTCTGAACGACGCATCACGCAGACGCGCGACAACCTCGGCCACGTGCGCATGCTCATCCAGGAGGTCGAGCCGCGACTGCGCTCCCTCGCGCGGCAGTCGCGCCGGGCGGAGCGCTACCAGGAGCTGGCCAGCGAGCTGGCCGACGCGCTCGAGGTCTACTTCGAGCATGAGCTGCGGGCCGCGCGGGAGGGCCAGACCGCTGCGCAGGCCACCCATGACCAGCGCGGCCAGGCGTTCGCCGACACCCGCAAGCAGCTCGGCGTCGCCGAGCAGCGGCTGGGCGATCTCGAACGTATCGCCACCGACCGGCGGCTGGCGCTGGACCAGGCGCAATCACACGAACGCGAACTGGCCGAGGAGGGGCTACGCCTCGAACAGGCGGTGGCGCTGGCCGAGCAGCGGCTGGAACTGATCGCCGAGCGCCGCGCGGAGCTGCAGCGTGCGCTCGCCGCCGAGCCGGAGATTCAGGGAGATGAGGCCGACTCCTCGATCGATGCATTGCTCGGAACGCTGACCGCCCGTGTCGCCGAAGCGACCTCCGATCTCAACCGCCACCGCGCCGCGCTCGACGAAGCGGACGCCGGCGCACGCGAGACGCTGCGGGAGCTGAGCGAAGCCGAGGCGAGCCGCGCACGTCTCGAGGCGGAGCGCGACGACGCCCGTCGCCGCCTCGAGGAGATCGCTGCCGAGGAGGCGCTGCGTCGCGACCGCCTGACGGCGGCGCGCGACCGCATCGCGGAGCTGCGGACGGAGCTCGACGGCGCGCGCGCGGCCAACGCGGACCTGCGCGAGCGGCAGCGCTCGACTGAGCTGAGCGCCTCGAACGCCCGCGAGCGTCGCGTCGGGGCCGAGCGCGCCATCGACGAGGCGCAGCGGGCCGCGGCCGCGGCCAGCGAGGCAGAGCGGAACGCCGACGCAGAGTTCCAGCTGATTGACGACCGGATCGCGCTGCTCGAAAGGCTGGCCGAGACTGCGCCCAGCGGCATCACCGCCTCGCAGGCCGTCCTCGACGCGGCGAACGACGCGGACCCCGAGCTCGCGCTGCATGGCGTCGTCGGGCTGATCTCGCGCCTGATCCGCGTGCCAGATGGTCTCGAACGAGCGATCGAGGCGGCGCTCGCCGAGCACGTAGCGGCCGTCGTCGTGGAGCGCCGCGAGGACGCGATCGCCGTCGTGCAGCGGCTGCGCGAGGAGGGCGCCGGGTCGGCGATGGTCTACCCCCTGGACGAGATCGCGCACGTCTACCCGCTCAACCTCTTCAACGAGCGCGGGGTGATCGGGATCGCGGCGAAGCTCGTGCGCACCGACCAGCGCTACCGCCCGCTGATCGACACGCTGCTCGGCCGCGTGATCGTCGTCGAGGACGAGGCGACCGCGGACAAGATGCTGCGGCGCGGCCTCGGCTCGGTCGTGACCCGCGACGGCCTGCTGATGCAGCCGGGCGGCGCCATCTACGGCGGCAGCGGCGGGATCGCCGTTGGGCAGTTCAGCCTGCACCGCGAGCTCGAAGCGCTACCGGAGGACCGTGAGGCGGCGCTCGCGGCCGTCGAGGCGGCGCGCGGCCGCGCGGCCGCCTCGACGGCCGAGGTAGAGCGCATCCGCGGCATCCTCGGCCCGTCGAGCGCCGAAGCCGAGCAGAGCGCCGCGGCGCTACGGGAGATCGAGTCGCAGCTGCTCGCCGCCGAGCGCCGCGAGGGCGAACTGCGGACCGAGGCGAACGGCCTCCAGCACACGCTCGAGGAAGACGCGAACTCGGAACAGGCAGCCTCGGCGATCCGCCAGCGCTTGAGCAACGCCGAGCGCGAGCTCATCATCGTCGCCGCCCGTATCACCGAGTTGCGCGACCGCTCGACCGCGGTCGGCGCCGAGCGCGATGTGTCGGCGGAGCGCGTGACCAACGCCACCCAGTCGCTCGCCGACGTCGAGGCAGAGCGACGCACCCTCGTCGCCCAGCGCGAAGAGCGACGCACCCAGCTGGACACGCTCCAGCGGGAGCATGAAGACCTGGAACTCTCGTTGCAGGACCGCCGGGGCCAGCTCGCGAACAACCGCATCGCTCGCACGGCTGCGCAGGAGGCCGTGGGGCCGGCGCACGCGGCGCTTTCGCAGGTCGAGCAGGAGTCGCGCTCGCTGAGCGCCCACCGTGGCGACGCGCAGACCGCCCAGCTCACCGCCGAGCGTGAGCTGCTGCAGAGCGAGAACGAGCTACGCCGCTGGCAGGAGCGCGTGCAATCGCTCGTCGAGGAGATCGCGCAGGAGCGCATGGAGGTGCAGCCCGACGGCAGCGTCATCCCGCTCCCGCCCGAGCCCGCCGCTGAGCGCGACGACGATGAGTCGGGCGACGACGCTACATCGGCGGACGAGGCAGGAGCCCTCGCGACCGTGGCCGTTGAGACCACCGGCGAGCCGGAGCCGGTTCGCGGCGGCGCCACGCTGGACATCGAGGAGCTGCGAACGCGCATCACGGAGCTTAGGCGCAAGATCCACTCGCTCGGCCCCGTCAACGTCGATGCCCTGGAGGACCTGAGCGAGGAGCGCGAGCGTCACGAGTTCCTGACCGGCCAGATCGCCGACCTCGAGGCCGCGGAGGTCGAGCTGCGCAGTGCGATCCGAGACCTCAAACGCCTCATCAGCAAGCGCTTCGTCGAGACCTTCGCCATCGTCAACGAGCGCTTCGAGGACTACTTCGCGCGCTTCTTCGGCGGTGGGCAGGCGGAGCTGCGGCTCGTCGAGGCCGCACGCGACACCTCGGCGGAGGACGAAGCCGACGAGGAGCCCACGGAGCCCGGCGTCGAGATCTTCGCGCAGCCTCCCGGTAAGCGAATCGCCAACCTGAACGTCCTCTCCGGAGGCGAACGCGCCATGACCTCGGTCGCGCTGCTGTTCGCGCTGCTCTCGGTCAATCCGGCGCCCGTGGTCGTCCTGGACGAGGTCGATGCCGCGCTGGACGAAGCGAACGTCGGGCGCTTCGTCATGACGCTGCAGGAGCTGCAGGACCGTTCGCAGTTCATCGTGATCTCGCACAACCGCCGCACCATCGAGGCGGCGGATGCGATCTATGGCGTGTCGATGGGTGAGGACTCCACCTCGGCGGTGCTCTCGCTCAAGCTCGCTGAGCTGCCGAGCGCGTCGTAAGCTGAACGGACCCACCGCTCACACGGCGAGTGACAGCGACGGCCGGGACGGCTCCTCACGAGCGACGGCCGGGAGCACGCTATGCGACTGTTCGGACGGCGACGCGATGAGGACGAGGCTGAGGCCGCCGAGGCGACTGAGCGAGCCCTCGAACGCACCCGCAGCTCGATGTTCGGCCGCCTCGGCGGTCTCTTCTCGCGTGGCGACGTCACGGACGAACTCTGGGAGTCGCTCGAGGAAGTGCTGATCGGCGCCGACGCCGGTGTTGAGACCACCTTCGAAGTGCTCGACCGCGTTCGCGCCCGCTCGCCACACCGCGCGGACGAGGTCCGCGAGGCCCTGGCCGAGGAGCTGGTGGCGATCCTTGAGGACCCGCTCACGGAACCAACGGGCCGGCTCTGGGGCCTCGACGAGGATGCTCCGACGCCCGAACGACCAGCCATCGTGCTCGTGGTCGGCGTCAACGGCAGCGGGAAGACGACCGCGATCGGTCGCCTCGCTCACGCCTACATCGCGGACGGTCAGACGGTCCTCTGCGCCGCCGGTGACACGTTCCGCGCCGCCGCCATCGAGCAGCTGCAGGGTTGGGGCGACCGCCTCGGCTTCGATGTCGTAGCGCAGGGCGCGGGCGCCGATCCCGCCGCCGTCGCGTTCGACGCCATCGAGGCGGCGCGCGCCCGCGGCCATGACGTGGTGCTGATCGACACGGCCGGTCGTCTCCAGACCAAGAAGAACCTCATGGACGAGCTGGCCAAGGTGCACCGCGTGATCGAGCGCCAGGCCGGCCGCGGACCGGACGAGGTGCTGCTGGTCCTGGACGCGACGACCGGTCAGAACGGGCTGTCCCAGGCGAGCGCGTTCGCCGACGCTGCCCACGTGACGAGCGTGATGCTGACCAAGCTCGACGGCACCGCGCGCGGCGGCATCGTCTTCGCGATCGCTCGCGAGTTCGGTCTGCCGGTGCGCTTCGTCGGCGTGGGCCAGGACGAGGGCGATCTCGCACCCTTCGAGCCCGCCACCTTCGTCAACGCACTGCTCGGCGAGCCCACGACCGCCGAGGCCTGATCGACAGCCACCCCAACGAACGGGACAACCATGGCTGAGGCGCTGCGCTGGTACCTCGTCCTCGCGGTCATTGGCGCCGGCGGACTCGTGCCGGCACTGCAGCTGTTCCCGGGCCCGCGCAGCCGCGGATTGCTGCTCGCACGGCCACTCGCTCTCGCGATCGTCGCCTATGTCGCCTGGCTGCTCAGCTGGTCTGACCTCGCGAGCTACAGCGTCTGGCTCGTCCTCGGCGTCGCGCTGGCGCTGTTGGCCGTCAGCGCCACCGCGCTCTGGCTGCGTCGCGCTGACATCGAGGCGATCCGCGGCCGCTGGCGGTTGATCGCGACCGGCGAGGCGCTGTTCCTCGGCGTTTTCGCGCTCGTGGCGTTGATCCGCGCGCAGGTGCCCGAGGCGATCGGGACCGAGAAGCCGATGGATCTGATGCTGCTGAACGCCGTGCGCGGCGCCGACGCGCTGCCGCCGCCTGACCCGTGGCTCTCGAACGAACCGCTCAGCTACTACCACCTCGGTCACACCGCCGTGGATGCCGTCGCGCAGCTGGCAGGCGTCTCCACGGGCGTCGCCTTCAACCTTGGGCTCGCGGCCGTGGCAGCGATGCTCGCTGCGGCCGTGTTCGGCCTCGCGAGCGACCTGGTCGGTTCGACGAGCAAGCGCCGCGCGACACCCTGGATCGCAGGCGGCATCGCCGTCGTCGCCACGCTCTGGCTCGCTCCGCTCGAGGGTGCGACGCAGATCGCCTCCGCGCACGGCCTGGCGAACGACCTCTGGGTCCGCGCGGGCGCCGACGGCCTCCCCGGCACGGAGGAGACAGCTGGCCTCGTGCCGACCGAGTTCTGGTGGTGGTGGCGCGCGACGCGGGTCATCCCCGGCACGATTACCGAGTTCCCCGCGTTCTCGTTCGTGCTCGGCGACCTGCACGCCCACGTGATGGTACTGCCGCTCACCGTCGCCGGGATCGCGCTCGCGGCGCAGACCTACGAGGGCGGCGAACCCCTCACCTGGCGGCGCTGGATCGCCCAACCGGGACGGCTCGTCGTCGCCTCGATCGTGCTGGCGGCGATCACGATGACGAACGCGTGGGACGTTGCCACGGTGGGCGTGCTCTGGGCGGCTGCCGCCTTCGTTGCGGTACTGCGCACCGGCTGGACGCCCTGGCTCGCCCCGATCGTGGTCGTGCGCTACCTCGCGCCGCCCGTGATCGGCGCGCTGGTGCTCGCCTACCCGTTCCTCGACGGCATCGACTCGCCCGACGCCAGCGTCGCCCTCGTCGAGGGTGCGTCCGATCCGGCGCGCTTCGCGCTGTTCTGGCTGCCCCTGGCGCTGCTGCCGCTCCTCGGCGTCATGCTGATCCGTCCGAGGCTCCGCGTGGCCGCCCTCAGCCTGGCGCTGGCCGCCGTCTCAATCGTCGCACTCGCGTGGCTCGTCGCGGCCCTGAGCAGCGAAACACGCGCGGCGATCGCCGGGCGCGGATCGGGGTGGTGGGTCCTCAGCATCCTCGCGCTCGCCGCGGTCGGCGCGATCGGCGTGATCGGCCAGGCCGAGGAACGGCGCGACCGAGCGCTCAGCACCGTCGTGGCGTTGGCGCTGGCCGCCGTCGTGATCGTGCTCGTCACCGAGCTCGTGCGCGTCGACGAGCCGCTGCCGGGGCGCATCAACACCGTCTTCAAGCTCTGGTACCACGCGTGGCTGCTGCTCGCGCTCGCCGGCGCCGGCGCGCTCGCGCTGGCTTTCGACCGAGGGAGCTTCGAGCGCTTCGAGGGGCTGCGTGGGAGCGCGATGGCGCTCGCCGTGGCCGCCGCTGGCATCGTCACATTCGCCGTGCTGCTCTACGCACCGCTCGCCTCGTTCGCCCGCGCGCACGAGAACCAGACGCCCGGCCTCGACGCCGCGGCCTACCTCGACGGCAGCTCCCCAGACGTGGCGGCGGCCGCGGAGTGGGTGCGCGGCAACCTCGACGCTGAGGAGCACGTCGTGCTGCAGGGGCTGGTCGAGAGCTACCGCGGCGGCAACCTGATCTCCGTGCACAGCGGCGTACCAACGTTGCTGCAGTGGCCCGGTCATGAGCTGACCTGGCGCGGTGAATCTGCGAGCCTGGGAGAGCGTATAGCAGCGATCGATCGTATCTATTTAGAGGGCGCGACCGAGGAGATGCTGATGCTCGCTCGCCGCTACGGCGTGACGCACCTCTACCTGAGCGAGATCGAGCGCCGTGCCTACGGACGTGATCTCGACGCCCGCTTCGCGGCCTGGCCCGCGGTGTTCGAAGCGGGAGCGGTCCGCATCCTCCAGCTGCCGACCGAGGACGGCCCGTAGGTGCGCGGACTCCGCTCGATCCGCTTCCCCTCGATCCGTCTCCGCTCGATCCGGCCGCGTCGACCTAGTCGCCTCACGTTGGTCGTGCTCGCGATCGTGGCGATCGCGCTCGCGCTGCGCGTGATCGACCTCGGCGCACGGGCAATGCACCACGACGAGTCGCTCCACGCGACGTTCTCTTGGTACCTGTCCGAGGGCCGCGGCTACGAGCACAACCCGCTGATGCACGGTCCGCTGCTGTTCCACCTCACCGCCGGCGCGTTCAAGCTCTTCGGCGACACCGAGTTCGTCTCGCGCCTGCCGATGGCGCTCGCCGGGACCGCGCTCGTGGGCACCCCGCTCCTCCTGCGGCGCTGGCTCGGCCCGATCGGCGTCGTGGCGGCCGCCGCCGCCCTGACGATCTCGCCCTCGCTGCTCTACTTCTCGCGGTTTGCACGCAACGACATCTTTGTCGCGCTCTTTACCGTTCTGATCGTGGCTTCGATCTGGCGCTACCGCGACGATGGCCGGCTGCGCTGGCTGCTGTTGATCGGAGCCGCGCTGGCGCTTTCGTTCGCCGCGAAGGAGACGACGTACATCACCGCCGCGGCGCTGCTCGTCTACCTCAACACCACCCTCACCGCCGCGCTACTGTCGCAGCGTCACGCCGGCGCCTCGACGCTACGGCGCGTCCTCGAGGCGGCGCTGCTGTTCCCGGTGGCATGGCTCGCCGCCGCGCTGTGGCCGCTGCTGACCTCGACGCGGGCGCGGCTGCGGTTCCCGTCGCGCCTACCGCGCGAAGGGGAGCTGCTCGTCCTCGTCGGCACACTGGTCGCGCCACTGCTGGCCGCCTTCTCTCTGCCGATCGTCGAGGCGTTTTCGCTCGAGGTGACCGCGGACCGCGAGCAGACGTTCGGCGTGCTGATCACGCTGGCGCTCCTCAACGCCACGCTCGGCATTGGGCTGCTCTGGAACTGGCGTCGCTGGCTCCTCGTCGCCGCGATCTTCTATACGAGCACGCTGCTCCTGTTCACGACCTTCGGCACGAACCCGGAGGGGGTGGCTGGGCCATTCTGGAACTCGCTCGACTACTGGCTGGACCAGCAGGACGTCCGCCGCGGCGCGCAGCCCTGGTTCTACTACTTCATGATGGTGCCACTCTACGAGCTGTTCCTGCTGGTGCCGGCGGCGGTCCTCGGGCTCTGGCTGGCGTGGCGGCGCGATGCGCTGACGCTGCTCTTCGGCTGGTGGTTCATCGCCACCTTCGTCGCGCTCACGCTCGCTGGCGAGAAGATGCCGTGGCTCACCGTGCACCTGGCGCTGCCGCTCGTCTTCCTCGCCGCGCGAGGCACCGGCCTGGCACTGCCCGCGCTCTGGCGCTGGCTCTCGAGCACGCACGCGAACCCCCTCGGCTGGGCGGCGACCGGCGTGAGCGGGGCGATCGCCATCATGTTGATCGCGCTCGCCGGTTACACGAGCCTCGGCCTCGCCTTCGACCACAGCGACACCGCGGTCGAGCCGCTGATCTACACGCAGACGACGCCCCAGGTGCCGGTGCTGAGCGAGCGCATCGTCGAGGAGTTGGCGTCCGGCAGCGCCAGCAGCGTCGTGGTCGACACCACCTCGTCGCTGTCGTGGCCCTGGGCCTGGTACCTGCGCGATGCGACGGTGAACTACCTGTCTCCCGAGACGATCCGCTCGGGCGACTTCGACGAGGGCGCAATCCTCGTCGCGGAGCGCTCGACGCTCCCACCGGGCAACGAGTTGCGCGGCCGCTACGCGGTCATTGAGTCGTACCAGCACCGCTGGTGGTTCCCCGAACAGGGCTACCGTGAGACGAGTTTCTCGAGCCTGGCCGACGACCTGGCTGGGGGCACGCTGCTCGATCGCTGGCTCACGTTCCTGATCGACCGCGTCGATGAAAGCTCGCTGGGGTCGCTGAACGGCGAGGTGTTCTTCCCGGCGCCGTCGTAGCCGCGACGAGCAACCGAGCGGAGTGGCGCGCCAGCGTCGCAGCCCGCAAGATCGTGCGGCGGTGGGGGCTGCGAGCGGAGAGCCTATGCGGCGTTGGCGCATCCTGCTCGGCCTGGCGATCAGCCTGGTCTTCCTCGCGCTCCTGCTGCGCTCGGTGGACCTCGACGAGGTCGTCGACGCGGTCGGCGACGCCGATCTGCGCTGGGTCGTGGCCGCCGCGCCGGTGTTCGTGCTGGGGATCTGGGTGCGCGCCATGCGCTGGCGTTTCATCCTGGGTCCGCACCTGCAGCTGTCCCGCGGCGACGCCGCCTCACTCGTGGTGATCGGGAACGCCGCCAACAACGTCCTGCCGGTGCGCACCGGCGAAATCGTGCGAGCGCTGCTGGTACAGCGCAGCCACGGCGGCTCCGGCGCCACCACCCTCGGCTCGATCGTGGTCGAACGGACGCTCGATGGGCTCATCCTCGCCGCGTTCCTGATCGTGACGATCGTCGTCGCCGGGAGCTCCGACCTCCTGCGCGGGCTCACGGCGCTTGCCGGCGGCGGCTTCGTGGCAATCACCCTCGTCCTGATGGCGCTGGCCTGGCGGCCCGAACCAACCTCAAGGTGGCTGCTCGCGATGATCGCGCGCCTCCCGTCGAGGATCGCCACTCCACTGGCGGACGTGGCCGAGCGCGGCATCGCCGGGCTCACCCTGCTGCGCGGCCCGCGCGCCTGGGGTCTCGCCATCGGCATGACCGCGGTGTCATGGGCCCTCGAGGCGGCGGCGTACTGGCTCGTCGGCGAGGGCTTCGGGCTCGATCTGAGTCCGCTGCTCTACCTAGGCGTCACTGCCGCTGCCAACCTGGCGATCACCGCGCCAAGCACCGCCGGCGGCATTGGTCCGTTCGAGTTCTTCGTGCGCGAGACGGTCGTCGTCTTTGGCAGCTCCAGCGCGGCCGCGACCGTACAGGCCACGGCCTACGCGCTCGCGGTCCACATCCTCGTGCTAGCGCCGCTCTCAATCGTCGGACTGCTGCTGCTGTGGCAACGCCAGCTCGGGGTCGGCACGCTCCTCGGCGGGACGATGGAGGATGATCCAGAGGCGGAGGGACTTGCGGCCGAGGGAAGCGAGGTGCAGCTGTGAAGGCGATTGTGATCGGCGGTGGCGTCGCCGGTCTCGGCGCCGCATACGAGTTGCTCAACCTGGGCCACGAGGTGTCGCTGTACGAGGCCGGCGACCGCTTCGGTGGCCAGGTGCGCACCTTCGAGGTCGGTGGCGGCCGCATCGAGATCTTCTACCACCACCTCTTTCGCTCCGATACGACCGTGATCGAACTGATCGACGAGCTCAGACTCGGCGAGGAACTCGAATGGATCGAGTCGAACGTCGGGCTGGCGGTGGACGGCCGCAACTATCCGTTCAACGGGCCGTTTGACCTGCTGCGCTTCAATCGCGTCTCGCTGCTCACCCGCATCCGCCTCGGCCTCGCCGCGCTCTGGCTCCGCCGGGTCGACGACTGGCGACGTTACGAGGGCCAGCGCGCCTCGGACTGGATCGTGAAGGCGGTCGGGCGGCGCGGGTACGACGCCGTCTGGGGACCCCTGCTGCGAGCGAAGTTCGGGCAGCACGCCGAGGACGTCGCGATGGTCTGGTTCTGGGGCAAGATCTACCTCCGCTTCGCCTCCCGCGCCGAGGGGTTGTTCGCCACGGAGCGCCTCGGCTACCTGCGCGGGAGCTTCGGCCGCCTCGTGGATGCCCTCGTCGAGGATGCCCAGCGGCGCGGCGCGCGGCTGGCGGTGGACGCGCCGGTCGACCGCATCGTCGTCGAGCACGGCCGTGTCGTGGGCGTCGAGCGCGACGGGGTCCTCGAACGGGCCGACCTCGTGATCGCGACCACGCCCTCCATGATCTTCCGGCGTCTCGTCCCCGGGCTCGCGGAGATCGACCCGGTCTACGACGAGCTGCTGCAACGCGTGCACTATCAGTGGGCGACGGTGCTCATGCTGGCCCTCGATCGCCCGCTCTCCGACATCTACTGGCTGACGATGACGGACGACGACTGCCCGTTCGTGGTGGCGGTCGAGCAGACGAATTTCACGCCGCCCGAGCGCTACGGCGGCCAGCACATCGTCTACTTCTCGAACTACGCCGACCCCGGCGATCCGGTCGTCGACGCCACGGTCGAGGAGGTCCTGGATCGGTACGAGCCCTACATCCGGCGCATCAACCCGGACTTCGATCGCTCCTGGATCCAGGGCCAATGGCTCTCCAAAGACCGCGCCGGCCAGCCGATCGTCGACGCGCAGTACCACGAGTCGATCCCGCCGCACCGCACGCCCATCGAGGGGCTCTGGCTGGCGAATACGACGCAGATCTACCCGGAGGACCGCGGTCAGAACTACTCGATCCGCATGGGCCGCCGCGTGGCGCGGGTCGCGGTCCTCGATGCGGTGCCCGAGGCGGAGGCGGCCGGGAGCTGAGCGAGGCCGCGGCGTCTTGAGCGGGTTCTGGGCCGCACCTATAGTGGCGTCGGCATCCGTGACGGGATGCACGAACTGACCAGCGGGAGCCGGCATGCCCCTCGAGACCGAGGCACGAGCGCAGATCCGCGCCCTGATCGGCGATCTACGCCCCAACCACGGCGACCTGCTCGAGGGCCTGCACCGCATCCAGCACGAGTACGGCTACCTCTCGGGTGAGGCGATGGAGATCATCGCCGGGCAGCTACGAATGTTCCCTGCCCAGGTCTACGGCGCGGCATCCTTCTACGACGAGTTCCGGTTCGAGCCACCCCCCGCGACCACGGTCCGCTGGTGCAGCGGCCCCGCCTGCCGCATGCGCAACGGCGGTGGCATCCGCGACGCGATGCTGGCGACGCTCGCGATCGAGATGAACGGCCAGACCGAGGATGCTCGCGTCGGCATGGTCCTCGGCCAGTGCAACGGCACATGTGAGCTGGCGCCTCAGGTCTGGATCGAAACCGCGATCGACCGCGAGAGCCGCGTGGTGGGACCGCTGACCGCCGCGCGCGCCGTCGAGATGGCACGCCACCTGCGCGACGGAGGCGACCCGCATGACGTCTAGCCCGGTGGCGATCGGCGGCGCGGTCGGCCAGCGCTTCGCGGCGCTGCGTGAGAGCGCCGAGGCGAGCTATACCGCCTGGCGCGCGCCGATCCGGCCCCGCGTCGATGTGGCCCTCGACACCTCGTCGCTGGCGAACGGCGCCGGCGCTACGGAGGCAGCGCTGGCCGCCGCCGTCGAGACGAACAACCTCGCCGTCGACCTCGGCCGCACCGTCGGCTACGGGATCCAGTGGGCGCATCCGCTCTGCACCGTCACCTGGCCGGACGGCTCGAGCGTCCTCTACGGACCCGTTACCGCCGACCGCGTCGAGGAACTCCTCGCCGAGGCGACGGGCCGCGTCGGCGCGGCTGCGGAGCTGGCGATCGGGGTCCTCGCGGGCGACCGGCCCGGGATCCCGGACCTGCGCGACCATCCCTTCTTCGCCCAGGAGCCGCGCGAACGGCGACTCCTGCGCAACATCGGCCTGATCGACCCGGAGGACCTCGAGCACTACATCGCGACGGGCGGCTACGCCGTCTTGGCGCGCATGATCGACCGCCACATGGACCCGGAACAGGTGCGCCAGACGCTGATCGATGCCTCGCTGGTGGGCCGCGGCGGCGCCTCCTTCCCGGCCGGGGTCAAGCTCAACTTTCTCGCCGGCGCAAGCGACGCCGAGCGCTACATGGTGTGCAACGCCGACGAGGGCGACCCGGGAGCCTGGGTCAACCGCGTGCTGCTCGACGGGGACCCGCACCTGCTGATCGAGGGCATGGTGATCGCGGCCTTCGCCACGGCCGCACCGGCGGGGTTCATCTACATCCGCGACGAGTACCCGCTGGGCATCGCGCGCGTCGAGCAGGCGGTCCGGGAGGCCGAGGCGGCCGGGCTGCTCGGCGACGACATCCTCGGTAGCGACTTCAGCTTCGACCTGCGCGTGATTCGCGGCGCGGGCGCCTACGTCTGCGGCGACGAGACCGGCCTGCTCTCCTCGATCTCCGACGATCGCGGCATGCCGCGTGTGAAGCCGCCGTTCCCGGCGCAGGCCGGCGCCTTCATGAAGCCCTCCAACGTCAACAACGTGGAGACCTACGCGAACATGCCGTTCATCCTGCGCCACGGCGCCGACTGGTACCGGGAGCTCGGCTCCGACCCGATGACCGGGACGCGCCTCTTCTCGTTCTCGGGCGATGTCGACCGCACCGGCTTCATGGAGTTGCCCTTCGGCACACCGGTCGGCGATGTCCTCGCGGCCTGCGGCGGCATCACCGAGGGCGGTTCGCTGAAGGCGATCCTCGCCGGCGGGCCACTCGGATCGGTCGTCTCCGCCGACCACCTCGACGGTCTCACGTTGGACGGCGGCGACTTCCAGGCGCTGGGCGCAGCGCTCGGCGCGGGCGGCATCGTCTTCGCCTCCGACCGCCACTGCGTGGTGCACGTCAACGAAATGTTCTCGCAGTTCGTCGAGGATGAGTCCTGCGGCCGCTGCACGACCTGCCACGGCGGCAACCAGCGCATGACCGAGGTCTGGCGGCGCATCATCGGCGGCGGCGGCCGTCGCGAGGACGAGCACAACCTGGAGCTGATCGCTTCGACGCTGCAGCAGTCGAACTGCGCGCACGGGCAGCTCAGCCCGAACATTCTGAAGAACACGCTGTCGATGTTCCACACCGAGTACGACGAGCACGTCGATGGCCACGTCTGCTCGACACTCAACTGCGAGGGCCTGACGCGGTTCGTCGTGATCGATACGACGGACCCGGCGTTGGAGTCGGCCGTGGCAATCTGCCCCGTCGAGGCCTTCACCGGCGCGCCCGGCGCGCGCGCCATCGACGAGGCGGTCTGCATCCGCTGCGGCGCCTGCACCGATCTGGCCCCGCGCGGCATCGAACGCCAGGGGGTGCCCCCCACACCGCGCATCGTGGCGCTGTAGGCTACGACGACGGAGGAGCGCCCGATGCCGCTACCGCTGGCTCACCGCACCTGGCTGATCCCGGCGGCGATCGCCGCCTTCGCCCTGGGCGCCTGCGCGACCGGCCTCGCGCCCTGCAGCATCGCCAAGCCGATCGGCCTGATCGCCGCCCTCGGCGCGGCGCTGCTCGTCGCCTTCGAGGACGACCCGGCCAGCAGCGTCGGCTAGCGGTCCGCCAGCGGGCCACCGGCGGGCCGCCAGCGGTCGGAGCAGGCGGTACACTGAGGCGGTCCCGGCCGGGCGCCCCCAACGCGCGGCCGCAGGTCCAGTCCAGCGCTCCCCGCGCACGGGAACCTACGCTGAGCACGCCGGCGCGCCAGCAGTATCTCGACCTCAAGCAGCAGTACTCCGATGCGGTGCTGCTGTTCCGCATGGGCGACTTCTACGAGACGTTCGACGATGACGCCAAGCTGGCCGCGGATGTGCTCGGCATCGCACTCACCTCAAGACCGATGGGCCGGGGCGAGGGGCGGATCCCACTCGCCGGCGTGCCGCACCACCAGCTGGAGCGCTACCTGGACCAGCTGGTGAGCGCGGGGCACCGCGTGGCGATCTGCGAGCAGACGAGCCTGCCGCCCTCGCAGGGCGGGCCGAAGGGCCTGGTCGAGCGGCGCGTGACACGCGTGGTCACGCCCGGCACCGTCGACGCGGGATCGCTGCTGGAGGCGCGTGACCACAACTGGCTCGTCGCGCTCGCGCCGACCATCGGCGTGGCCGGCGAGGCGCGCCGGGGCCTGGCCGCATGCGACGTGACCACGGGTGAGCTGGAACTGCAGCTGATTGACCCGGCGGCACTGCCCGGCGAGCTGGCGCGGCTGCGGCCGCGGGAGCTCCTGCTGGCCGAGAGCGACGCTGCCGCACTGCCTCGAGGGCTCGATCCGGCCCCGCTGGAGACGCGACGGCCCGAGCGCGAGTTCCGCGCGGAGCCCGCGGCGGAGGTGCTCTGCGAGCTGCTCGGCGTGGCCAGCCTCGAGGCGTTCGGGGTGGCCGGGCAGGAGCCGGCGCTGGGCGCGGCGGGAGCAATCGTCGCCGCGCTGGAACGGCAATGGCCGGCGGCGCTGCCGCACCTGCGACCGCCGCGCGTGCTGCGACCGGCCGATGTGATGCCACTCGACCCGCAGACCCGCCGCAGCCTCGAGCTCTTCAGCGGCATGCGCGGCGAGGGTTCCCTCGTGGAGGCGGTCGACCGCACCCTGACAGCGCTCGGCGCACGGCTGCTGCGCGCCCGCCTCGGACGGCCGCTGCGTCGCGCCGCGCCGATCCGCGCGCGTCTCGACGAGGTGGCGGCGTTCCAGGCGGCGCCCGCGGCGCGGGAGCGGCTGCGAGCGGAGTTGCGCGGCATGCCCGATATCGAACGTCTGCTCGGCCGCGTGCGCTCCGGCCGCGCGCCGGCGCGGCAGCTGGCGCAGCTGGCCCGCGGGCTCGCCCGGCTGCCGGCGCTGCAGGCAGCGGCGCGCGAGACTCCACTGCGTGAGACTCCACTGCGTGAGACTCCACTGCGCGAGACTGCCGCGCGCGACGCCTCGGGCGACCCGATCGAGGCGCTCGCGAGCGAACTCGGCGGGCTCGAGGAGACGGCGAGCGCGGTGGTCGCTGCGATCGTCGAGGATCCGCCGGCGGAGATTGGCGATGCGCCGACCGTCGCCGCTGGCGTCGATGCCGAGGTCGACCGGCTGCGCGGCCTGTCGGGTGGGGCGCGCGAGGCGCTGGCCGTGCTCGAGGCCGGCGAGCGGGAGCGCACCGGGGTGGCCTCACTCAAGGTCGGCTACCACCGCGTCTTCGGCTACTACCTCGAGTGCCCGCGCGCGCAGGCCGCGCGCATGCCGGAGGACTATGAGCCGCGGCAGACGTTGGCCAACAGCCAGCGTTATCGCTTCGGACCGTTGAGCGACCTCGAGGTGGAGATCCTCGGCGCGGCCGATCGACTCGCCTCGGCGGAGCGGAGCGTGCTCGCGCGGCTGGCCGACCAGCTCTGCGCGGCCGGTCGCGCGATCGAGCGGGCGGCGGGTGGCGTGGCCCAGCTCGACGTCGCGAGTGCATTCGCAGCGCTGGCGGCGGAACGCCAGTTCGTCGAGCCCACGATCGAGGAGACGCCCGGCCTGGCGATCGAGGGCGGCCGGCATCCGGTCGTGGAGACGCGCCTGGAGCGCGGCGCCTTCGTGCCCAACGACGCACACCTCGGCGGTGCGGATGGCCCCGACCTCGTGGTCCTGACCGGCCCGAACATGGCCGGCAAATCGACCTACCTGCGACAGACGGCGCTGATCGTGCTGCTGGCCCAGTGCGGATCGTTCGTGCCCGCGCGCAGCGCACGGCTCGGCGTCTGCGACGGCATTTTCTCGCGCGTCGGCGCCCAGGACGACATTGCCGCCGGGCAATCGACGTTCATGGTCGAGATGCTGGAGACGGCCACGATCCTGCACCACGCGACCGAGCGCTCGTTGGTGATCCTCGACGAGGTCGGGCGGGGCACCTCGACCTACGACGGGCTGGCGATCGCCCAGGCGGTCGTCGAACACCTGCATCACCGCCCGGGCGGCACGCCGCTCACGCTCTTTGCCACGCACTACCAGGAACTGACGCAGCTGGCGCGGACGCTGCCGCGCATCGCCAACCGCTCGGTCGCGGTCCGCGAGGAGCGTGGGCCCGAGGGCCGTGAGCTCGTGTTCCTGCACGAGATCGTGGAGGGCGCGGCGGACCGCTCCTACGGCGTGCACGTGGCCGCGCTGGCCGGCCTGCCGCGCGCGGTCGTGGCGCGAGCGCGAGAGCTGCTGGCCAGCCTCGAGGCTGCGCCTGCGGTCGGGGGCGGGGTGAGCGACGCCAGCCCGCAGCTGCCGCTGCTGGCGATCGCGGTGGCCGACGGCAGCGTGCCGCCGGATGGGCTCTGGGCGGAACTGGCCGCACTCGACCCGGACGGATTGACGCCTCTCGACGCGTTGCAGCAGCTCTACGAACTGCGACGCCGCGCGCGCGAGCGCCTGGCATTGGAGCACTGAGCGTGGCCACCGAGCTGCGCCACAGCCTCGAGGCGGCGTCGTCGCGCATCCAGGTGCTGCCGCCGGAGGTGGCGAACCGGATCGCCGCCGGCGAGGTGATCGAGCGGCCGGCCAGTGTGGTTAAGGAGCTGGTCGAGAACGCCGTGGACGCTGGCGCACGGCACGTCGAGGTGCTGCTCGAGGGTGGCGGTATCGACCGCATCCAGGTCCACGACGACGGCCGCGGCATCCCGCCCGAGCAGCTGGCCGACGCCTTCGAGCGCCACGCGACGAGCAAGCTGCGCTCCGCCGAGGAGCTGTTCGCGATCGGCACGCTGGGCTTCCGTGGCGAGGCGCTGGCCGCCGTGGCCGCGGCGGCGGATGTGGACCTCGTGACGCGACCGACCGCGCAGGGCGCGGCCGCCTCTGTGCGGCTGCGCGGCGGACGGCTCGTGCGGCAGGGCAGCGCCGCCGCCGGCGAGGGCACCCGCATCGACGTGCGCGACCTGTTCGCCTCGCTGCCGGCGCGACGCCGCTTCCTGCGATCGGCACGCGCCGAGGCGACGGCCGCCGTGCGCGTGGTGGCGGAGCTGGCCCTGGCCTATCCCACGATCGCCTTCCGCGTGACCGCCGACGGTCGCGTGGCGCTCGACGCGCCGGGAGCGATCGAGGGCGTCCCGGACGCGACCGCGCTCCGCGAGGCGATGGCGGCTGTGCACGGACGCGCCTTCGCCGACCCGCTCGTCGAGGTGCCGCCGCTGCTGTGGTGGGACGACGAGGGGGAGGCGCGCGTCGAGGTGGAGGGGCTGATCAGCCCGCCGCATCTCCATCGCGCCCACCGCCGCTATCTGCACCTGATCGCCAACGGCCGCGCCATCCGCGCGCGCGAGCTGACGTTCGCGGTGGAGCGGGCGTTCGAGGGCCGGCTGCCCGCGGGTCGCCATCCCGGCGGCGTGCTGCGCCTCGCGGTGCCGCCCGAGCAGGTCGACGTCAATGTGCACCCCACGAAGGCGGAGGTGCGCTTCCGCCACGAGCGCGCGGTGTTCAGCGCGGTGACGCGAGCCGTGGCGGCGGCCCTCGACGGTGCCTCGACGCCGCAGGCGCCGGCGTTCCCCGGCGTCGAGGCCCTCGAAACGTCGGAGACGCCCGAGGCGGCGCGCCGGCGCGTGCTGACCGAGGCCGGTGCGCCCGCGGGCGTGCCGTTCGAGGCGACGCCGGACGCACAGGCAACCCCGAACGGGGGCGCGGAGCTGCCGCTGGCGGAGCGGCTGCCGGCGCTGCGGTCGCTCGGACAGTTCGACTCGACCTACCTCGTGGCCGAGTCGCCGGATGGGCTGGTGCTCGTCGACCAGCACGCTGCGCACGAACGGGTGCTCTATGAGCGATTCGCCGCCGCGCGCGAGGCACGAGTCGTCGCCGCACAGCCGCTGCTCGAAACCGTCGTGGTCGACCTCGGCGGACCGTTGGCGGCGCTCGTGGACGAGCAGCGCGAGGTGCTGGCGGACCTCGGCTGGTCGATCGACGCAGCGGACGGCGGGGCCGTGCTGCTGCGCGCCGTGCCGGTCGCGCTCGAACGTCGCGACCCAGCGCGGGCGCTGCAGGAGTACCTCGACCAGTTGCTGGCGGAGGAGCGACTGACCGGCCCCGACCGCGCCGTTGCCACGCTCGCGTGCCGCGCCGCCGTCATGGCCGGGGACCGCCTCGACGCCGAGCAGCAACGCGCGTTGCTGAGAGACCTCGAGGACTGCGCGGCGCCACACACCTGTCCGCATGGCCGACCGACCACGCTGCATCTCAGCAGCGATCAGCTCGAACGGTCGTTCGGTCGCCGCTAGCGCGCGAGCGGCTGGCCGAACAGCAGCGCCGCGGCGGATCGGAACTCCTCCGCTGGCGCGGGCGTCGAGGCCAGCGCGCGTCCTTCGTGCGCGGCGGCGGCGACCTGGGTGAGCCAGTCGTCCGACTCGGCGATGTCCGTAGAGCGCTGCTCCTCGATCGTGTGGAGCAGGGCTCGATCGTCGCAGGGCACGATCAGCGCGCCGGCGCCGGCCCCGATCGCGGCCGCAGCGAAGAGACGGCGCATGGCGCCGCGCATCTCGCCATCGAGACCGGCCGTCACGTTGTCGACGGCCACCAGCGGCGTGACGCCCTCGACGCTGCGCCAGGCGCGGAGCAGGCGCAGGGCGCGCCGCGCCCGAGCCGCGTCCGTTGCGGCTGGCCACGCAAGCGCATCGAGGTAGATCGTTTCGCGCACACCGGCATCGCGGGCCTCCAGCGCCGCGTCGAGAGCGGCCCGGAAGATCGCGGCGTCCGCCTTCGGATCGTCGCTGTCGGCTCCGCGCGGCGAAATCACGAGCCCGGCGCGGGCGCGGGCGACGGCGCGCAGCAGCGCCGTCCGCGCCGAGGCCTCGTCCGCGGTCGGCTCGGCGCCCACCGGTAGCGCGTTCGCGACCAGCGGGCCGTGTACTCCCTCGCGCTCGCAGAGCTCGAGCGTCACCGCGAGCGTGGCGGGGCCCGGCCCATCGAGGAAGAGCGGAGTGCCGGGGAGCGCTCGGCGGAGGTGCGTGAGCGCCCAGAACAGTCCGTGTGCGTCGCCCTCGACGCCCGCATTGACATCGATCGCGTCGGCGCCGGCGTCGAGTCGTGCGCGAGCGTGTTCGACCAGGGGCGCGGGGCCCCGGCGTGCGATGGCGCTGGCCAGCTCGCCACGGAACAGCTGGCGCGACTGCTCGATCAGCTCCATCGCCGCGCTAAAAGAGCGCGGGCAGGCCCTCGCGGCGGGCGCGCCAGCGGCGGATCAGTGACACGGCGCGGGCCGCGCGGTGGATCGAGGGATAGACGCCGATGCCCCGCCGGTAGGCGGCGACGGCGAACTCGTCGAGCAGGTCGCTCGCGCCGCCGCGCGAGCGCAGCAGCCCGACGAACGGGACGCCGGTCTCGTCCTGCAACTCCAGGATCTGCTGGGCCGCCTCCGCCGCCTGCTTGTGGTGCCGCTCGCGGCGTTCATCCGCCGGCAGCTCGTCCGCCTCCTCCTCGCCGCTCGGCCCGGGACCGAAGCGGCCGAAGCCCGGCGAGGTGAAGACGACATCGATCGGAGGGGCCTCGGCCACGAGGCGAAGGGTCGGCTGCAAGGTGTCGCCGCCCGTGTTGATGTCGATCGGGTTGTTGATACTGGTCCCGGCGATCGGCACGTATTCGCGCAGCCGCTCCTTCGTCGCCTCGGGCATGGGCGGGACGTCGAGGCCCTCGGCGGCGATCGCGTCGGCGGAGAGCACGGCGATGCCTCCGCCGCCGCCGACGAGTCCAACGCCGGTGCCCTCGACGCGGCGCGTGCTGGTGCTGACAGCGACGACGAGGTCGTGCAACTCGTCCATGCTGTCGGCGCGGATCGCCCCGGTCTGGCGACAGAGCGCCTCGAAGATGTCGCGCGAGCCGGCGAGCGAGCCCGTGTGCGAGTTGGCGGCGCGCGCGCCGGCGCCGGTGAGCCCGCCCTTGAGGATGATCACGGGCTTGCGTGCGGCGCAGCGCTGCACCGCCTCGAAGAACTTGCGACCGTCCTTCACGCCCTCCACGTAGGCCGTCACCACCGCCGTGTCGGGATCCTCGGCGGCGTAATCGAAGAAGTCGTGAGATTGCAGGTCGGCGCCGTTCCCGTAGGAGATGGCCTTCGAGAAGCGCACCCCGCGGCGAGCGAGACCGTGGATCACGTCCCCGGCATTGGCGCCGGACTGCGAGATCAACATCACGTTGCCGGGTTCGGTGGGGAAGCCGCCCATGAAGGCGAGCCCTTCCTTCGGCACGTAGAGCCCCATGCAGTTGGGCCCAATCACGCGGATACCAGCGCCGGTCAGGCGTCCCACGAAGTCGCGCTCCATGGCCGTCAGGTCAGGGTCCCCCGTCTCGGAGAAGCCGGCGGTGAAGAAGTGGATCGAGCGGATGCCCTTCTCCAGGCACTGGTCGACCAGCCCCGGCACCGCCGGCGCGGGGACCAGCGAGATCACGTGATCGACGGGATCTGGCGTGTCGAGCAGGGATGGGTAGCAGGGCAGGCCCGCGACCTCCGTCATCTTCGGGTTGATCGGGTAGAGCCCGTGATCCCGCTGGAAGTCCTGCTCGAGGAGCGAGGTGAGGAAGCCTGCGGACATGCCCTGTGGCCTCGAGGAAACGCCCACCAGCGCGACGGCACGAGGGTGGAAGATCGGTTCGAGCGGGTGGTCGGTCACGGGCACTCCGGCTGCACGCCGCTGCGGCGGTCGCGCGCGCTGCGCGTCGAGATCGTCGGTCGGTCGCCATTGTAGGCGGCCCCTCGTGACGTGCTAGCGTCGCCGAGGGGTGTGCATGACCACCGATGCTTCGCAGGGCTGGGACCCGCAGCAGTACGAGCGGTTCCGCGAGCAGCGCTCACAGCCGTTCTACGACCTCGCCGCGATGGTCGAGCCGCGCGAGGGCATGCACATCGTCGATCTCGGCAGCGGCACCGGTGCGCTGACGGCCTGGCTCGACGGCGAACTGGGCGCGGCGGAGACGCTCGGCGTTGAGCGCGCCGCGGCGATGCTTGAGGCGGCGCAGGCACACTCCGGCGCCGGGGTCCGCTTCGAGCGACACGATATCGACGCCTTCCTCGACGCGTCGATCGCGTCCGAGGCCAGCTGGGACCTCGTCTTCTCGAACGCGGCGCTGCACTGGGTGCCCGACCATCCGGCCTTGTGGCCGCGACTCGCCTCGGTCGTCGCGCCCGGTGGCCAGCTCGCGGTGCAGATTCCCGCCAACTTCGACCACCTCTCCCACCGCACCGCGCATGAGGTGGCGCGCGAGGAGCCGTTCGCGACCGCCCTTGAGGGCTACGTGCGCGACGATCCGGTGCAGGCGCCGGAGTGGTACGCCGATCAGCTCTACGCGATCGGCTTCAGCGAACCGCGCGTCGAGGTGCGGATCTATCCGCACGTCCTGCCCGATGCCTCGGCGGTGGTCGAGTGGGTAAAAGGGTCGTTGCTCACGGACTACCAGCACCGCCTCGACGCGCCGGTGTACGAGGCCTTCCTCCAGCGCTACCGGGAGGTGGTGCTGCCGCGGCTGGGCGAGGCAGAACCGTTCTTCTACGGGTTCAAGCGGCTGCTGATGTGGGGACGGCGGCGCGGCTGGCAGCCCTGAGCATCCGTCACTCGTGGAATCACCTAGCCCTCGCGTTAACCCTCGATGACATCGGGCGTTATGACCTCTCCACGGGTGGAGCATCCAGGACGAGTGTGGGCGGCCAAGGGTGTAGGCCCGGGTCGCTCGAAGGGAGGCCAGATGCCGCTGGATCACTACTACAGCGGCCTGCTGCGCACCGGCCGTTGGGGGGGCCCGAGTATCGGGAGGCCCGTGACGATCTCCGCCGGAGCGTCGAGGCACGTTTCCTGTACCGCGCCCGGTAGTCCACCGGCGTCACGTCCTACAAACGCGCGCCCCCGCTGCGCGCCGGACGTGCGAGGTACGACGCAAGACGCCCGGGCGACGGCCCGGGCGTTTTCGTTTCTGTCGTTCCGGCGTCGCGTCAGGCGGCGCGTGCGCCCGAGAGATTCGCCGCCGCCATCATGTGGTCGATCCGGCGCTGGTAGCGGTCGAGGCCACCGAGGAGCGCCACATAGCCATCAACGGCCTGCGCCGCTTCATCGACCGTCGCTGCCGCCAGTGGGGTGGCGCGCGGCACACCGAGCCCGATGCTGCGCGTGACGACATCGGCGAGCTCGACGACCCGGGAGAGGTGGGCACTGGCCCCGCCGCCGTCGAGCGCCTCGAGGATCGGCGCCGGCACGCCCCAGGTGGCAGCGAGGTCGTGGGCCACCGCGCCGGGCAGGGGTGGGTCGGGCTCTTCGCGGCCGCCACCGTCGGAGGCCAGCAGGCCGAGGCCGACACGGCAGGCCGATTCGACGAACGAGGCTGCGAAGGAGAGATCGCAGTCGCGGCTCGTCGCCTCGCTGATCACCGCCGCCGTCAGCGCCCGGGCGTACGCCCAACGCCACGACTCCGGTAATCGCGCCTCGGTCGAGGAGAAGGCGGCGGCATCGACGAGCAGCACGCCCACGCTCGCGCTGTGCACGGCGCGGTAGCCAGAGGCGCGGATCGCGTCGCGCGGCGTAAAGGGCCGCTGGCCGGATCCTCGGTCGTCGTCGAAATACGCGCGCTGGATGCGCTGGAGCACCGTCGTGTCGGTCTCCATCACGGCGGCGAGGCGCTGCTCGGCGAACGGATCGTCCGCGCGCAACTCCAGCAGGTTGGCGATCGTGCGCGTCGCAGGCGGATGCGAGTGCGGCGCACGCTCGAAGTCGCTCATGAGGTCTAGTCCCCCGCCTAATCATCGGCGGCAGTAGGCCGCTACTTCAGGGCGGTAGGGCGGTTGTTCCGGACGTCACCAACGTGCAAAGGCGGGGCTCAAGGGCCCCGCCTTCACGCTTCTGAGCCAGCTGCGGCTAGCTCGCCTCCGCGCGGTCGCTTCGCACATCGGTCGCCACGTCCGCCGTGGGCAGCACGACGATCCTCTTCGCCTGGAGCGTGTGGTCGTCGCTGACCACACCGGCAGCGAAGATGCGCGCCCGTGCCTCAATCGAACCGCAGTCGATCACGGTCCCGTCGCGAAGCGAGCAGCGGGTCTCGCTGTCGAACTTCACGCTCCAGGTGCCATCGCGTGTCTCGACCTGCAGCAAGCGCTCGTGGGCAGCCGTCACGACGCCGTGCACGCGAGCGTGCTCGCGGTCGACATCGTCCGGCAAGAGCACGATCAGCCGAGCGCTCAGGGTGCTGCCTTCGAGCTCACCCGCGGCCACGATGCGGTCACCCACCTCGATCGCCTCGCAGCGGATCTCGCCTTCACGGTCGCGGCAGGTCGTGCCGTCGCCGTAGAGCACCACGATCTCACCATCGCGCGTGCGCACGCCGAGTTCGCCATCGCCGTCGTGCACGACCTCGCCGGCAATGCGCTCGAGCGAGGGCCGGTCGACCGTCCGTGCGCGAATGATCTTCGCGTGGAACTGGTTGCTATCGCCGGCGAAGGCGCCGGCCGCGACCAGACCATGCCCGGGGTCGATCGCGTCACAATCGACGGGCGAACCTTCGAGCGCGCAGTCGGTGTCCGCGGTCCAGTGGACGATCACCGGTCCGCCGTGCGTGCGCAGTTCGAAGGTCTGACCTTGTTCGCCGACCACGAGGCCGGCGACGCGGGCGTGGTCAGTTGCGCCGTCGCGCACGTGGTCGCGCTCGGGACGGTCAGTCTCCTGGGGCCTCGCGCGGTCGGACTCGGCAATAGCGTCTCGAACCGGCGCCGCGCTGGCGACGGCCACGCCGCCTAACAATGGCAACACCACAAGCGCCGCCACGATCCACTTCAACATTCGTTGCTCCTATGCTCGCTCGCCGCTCACAGAGGGGTGCATTCACAGGAACAACGCGACGAGGCCCCTCGGCGTTTGGCGCGTCGAGGCGACCTGAGCGCGATTCTTGCGAAGACTTGAGGTTCCCGACCGTGGTGAACGTCAGAAGCGGCTAGTCAGGCCAGTCGTAGTTGGCGAAGGCCCAGTCGAACAGCTTCTCGGCGTCGGTGAAGCGGAAGTCGTCGTCGAGCAGCACCGCGTACAACCGGTGCCCATCGCGCGAGGCTGAAGCGACCAGCGTGCGCCCCGCCTCCTCGGTGAAGCCGGTCTTGACGCCGTCCGCACCCTCGTAGCGATCGAGGAAGCGGTTGAGATTGCTGAGCTGGATCGTCCGCGAGCCTTCGACGGTCCGCGCCTTCGTGCCGACAATGTCGGCGAAACCGGGGAGCCGCATGGCGTAACGCGCGAGCATGGCGAGGTCATGTGGCGAGGCGAGATGCTCGTCGTCGCCGAGGCCGTGCGGGTCGCTGAAGTGCGAGTCGTTGAGCCCGAGGCGTAGGAGCAGCGTGTTCATCTGGCTGACGAACGCCCCGACGCTCCCCGCCTGATGCTCGGCGAGCACGATCGCGGCGTCGTTCCCTGACTCGAGCATCAGCCCGTACAGCAGATCCTGCACCAGGAAGCAGTCCCCCTCGCGCAGGCCCATCACACTCGACCCCACGAGGTTCCTCGCGTCGATACCGGAGCGCGCCCAACGGTGGATGTCACTGCCCTCGATCGCCAGGATCGCGGTGGCGATCTTGGTCAAACTCGCTGGCGGTAGGGCGGCGTGGCCTCCGCGCTCGAACAGCACCGCGCCCGAGGCGTCGTCGATGACGATGGCCCCCGCGGCTGCGATGTCCGGCGGTGGCACGGCGGTGAGCAGTGTCGGGGCCGCGGCCTCGGCCGGCGGGATCGGCAGGCGCGTGACCGCCTGCTGAGAGCCGGTGCGGCAGCGCAGCAGCACGATGGTGCCGTTCGGAATCGCTCCACTCGGGAACTTCGACGCCCAGCGCTCATTGACGAAGTCCGGCGCACCGACGATGTAGCCCACGAGCTCGCCGTCGAACGTCGCCCAGATCGAGTCGGGTGTGCAGCCGCGAGCGAGTGCCGTGTTGACGAGACCCTCCACACGCCCGCCGCCCCACAGCGCCAGGCCAACTCCGCCATTCGAGGGCACGCTGCCGGTCAGTCCTGGCGCTGCACCTGCCGTCGCCTGCTCGCAGGCCGGAGCGCCGAAGTGCGTCTCGAGGAAGTCGTTCGCCGCCCAGCCGATCTCGCCCAGGTACTCAACCTGAATCCAGCGGTGCCCGTCCGCTTCGACGTTGCCGGTGAGAACGCGCACGACCTCGGCTTCCGGGATGCAGGTCAGCCGCTCCCCGGAGAGCGACGGCGCGTCACGCAGACGCAGGCAATCGCCATCGGCGCGGACGATCGCCAGCGTCCCGGGCGCGAGCGGCTCACCTCGGTGCGTCGAGGAGCCTTCGGCGGCACGCACCGGCGGCGTCGCAGCGTGCGCAGCGGGACGCGATGTCGCGGCCGCGAGCGGTGCGAGGACGAGGAGCAGCAGCAACAGCGACTGGAGCAGCAGCAACAGCGACTGGAAGCGGGCGAGTGGACGGAGACGCGCGCGACGTGTCATCGGCGGTGGATCGCCTTCAAACCCCGCCCGCCTGTAGACACCGTACCCGCTCGCGCGTCATTCTTGCAGCCCCTCATACAGAAGCCTGACGGACGCGGCGCTAGGCTAATCCGCATGTGGAACCCGCTTCGACTCTTCCCGATGCGTTCGCGCGAACAGGCGCAGGATGAGATCGCGAGCCAGCGTCGCAGCCTCTGGCACGAGCGCGTCGAGCGGCTCGGTCCCCGCACCGCAGAACCAGTCGAGCACCGCCCGTTCACGCCGCTGGGCGACGCAACACGGTGGGACCCCCCGTCGAGGCCCGCGCTCCGGGAGACGACCAGTCAGGTCACCGCCTCGAAGCTCGCGCCCGAGGACCTCGAGCGGCGCGTCCGCGAGTCGCGGGTCGTCGAAAGCGAACCCGCTTCGTTCTGAACTAGTCATTGATTCGAGGCTGAGCAGCTGACCGCGATGTCGGGCTAGGCGACCGCGTTCTCCGAACCATCGCCCGCTGCGGCATCAGCACGCTCGCGACTCGCCCGCACGTCGTCCAGATAGACCACGTCCGACGAGGCGGCAGAGCGGAGACGTTGCACGCGCCTGCGGTTGCGGGACCGGTGGACGTCGTAGGCACCATCGTCCTCCCAGATCGCGAGCGCGACTCCGGCCTGGTACACGGCCTGGTCGTCGAGTTCTGGCTGTGCGGCAATGGCCTCGATCAACGCGTCGCGACGCTCACGCCGTGCGGGCCACGTGTCGAAGTCGCTCAGGCGAAGCCAGAGGTCGCCAAGGCTGGCGCCGCGGGCGAACTGCGCCATGTCGCGAAGCGAGTCGATGCGCACGATCGATGGCGGACCGGCTGCGGCGAAGGTGAAGCCCTCGAGGATCGAGTCCGGAGCCGCCGCAGTGGCCTGGGATCTGGTGGACGCCGGCATCTGATCCCTCGATCGGAACGGGATGACTGGCGGCGCGGTCGCCGAGGCAATCGTGCGCGCCTCACCGAAGCGCTGCAGACGGTCGCTCGTGCGTTTCCCCTGGATCCGCGCGGCGAGCATCGCACCGACGCCGGTACCCGGCAGCCAGGCTCGAAGCGCCTCCACGACCCCGAGGCCGAACGCGAGCAGCACGATGACACCGACGGTCGACTGCATGAGGCGGCCTCTCCTGTTGATCGACGGAATTACGCGGCGGGCAGGTCGTGGTGGCCGAAACCGCCAGACTCGCGCGCCACGAGGCGGAGGAAGCGCCGCCGCGCGCGGACGCGGGTCAGCTCGGCCGGAGCGATCGGGCGCACACCGTCCTCGAGGATCGATGCCACGTCAGTCGTGGCCGCCTGAAGGTCATCGTGCCGCTCGGCTCTGGCGATCGCAGTCATCTCGCACCGTCTCTCACGATCCGGCTGCGCTGGCGGGAGGGGGCGGCGGAGCCGCGGAATTGCCCTCGTACGCTTCGGCAAGCCGGCGACCATACCCGCGCACCGCGGGAGTAGGCCCGTACTTTTGCGCCCCCGGCTTTCGCCGGGTTTGCCGTTCTCGGCGGGAACCGGGCGACCGGCTCACGCGACGATCCCAGTAAGCCCTTCAAGCTGTGAGGAAGGTGTATGAGAATCGTCCCCATTCGTCCCTGTGCGAAGGAGTACCGGTCCGCTTCGCACGCCGCGCGGAGCGACCGGCCCGCTATGCTCCCCCTCAACCGCGCGCTGACACGAGGTGACGATGCCGGGTAGTAGTGGCCCGCTTGGCGACATTCGCGTGATCGACCTCGCCGACGAGTCCGGCGCCTTCGCCGGCCGGATGCTGGCGCAGCTCGGTGCCGACGTGATCCGGATCGAGCCGCCGCCGGGTGACCCGATCCGCGCGCGCTCGCCGTTCATCGACGATCCGGTCGCAGCGGCACACGGAGACGCCGGGGCAGGGACGAGTCTCTATCACGAGCGTGTGAACGCCGGGAAACGCAGCATCGTTCTCGACCTCGCGTCATTCGACGGACGTGAACAGCTGCTCCGACTGGCCACGATGGCCGATCTCGCGGTGCTCGCGGGACCAACCGCATCGGGTGTAGACGTCGACGCACTCCGCGCCGCCAACCCGTCGCTCCTGGTCACCTCGATCACACCGTTCGGCGACGGGCCCCTGCGTGAGTACCTCGGCTCCGACCTCGTCGCCGCGGCCGCCAGCGGGCTGATGTACCTCAACGGCATGCCGGAGGATCCGCCGCAGGCGCCCGGCGGCGAGCAGGCGTACCACATGGGCTCGATCGCGGCAGTCACCGCCTCGCTCGTGGCGCTCGTCAGACGCGACCGCGACCCTCGCGGCGCCGGCCACCGCATCGAGGTCTCGCTGCAGGAGGCCGCCTCGATGGCCACACTGCAAACGGCCAACGCCAACATGTACACGTGGCACGGGCAGATCCCCCGCCGCGTTGGTCTCACCTGGGCGCTCGGCGGCCGCGGGCTCTTCGAGTGCGCCGATGGCCGCTGGGTCAGTTTCACGATCCCGCTTAACGCGCCACATCTCTGGCAGGGCTTCGCCGACTGGACCCGCGAGCACGGCATCGGCGACCGTTTCGAAGACGAACGCTGGGCCGACGAGGCGTGGCGACTCGCCCGCTACGGCGATCTCTGCGAGGTCATCGCCGACCTCTGCAGCCGCATGGACCGCGCCACCATCTTCGCGGAGGGTCTACGCCGCCGGCTGCTCACGATGGCCGTCAATGATGCCGCCGACCTGCTCGCGGACGAGCACCTCAACGCCCGCGACTTCTTCGAGGAGCGTCCGCGCCCCTCTGGGGGCGCGCCGCTGCGCGACGCCGGTTCGCCGTTCCGCTTCTCTACCGGGCGCGGCACGCTCACGCCAGCGCCGCGACCAGACGAGCACCGCGAGGCCATCGAGGCCGAACTCGCGGCCGCAGAGCCGATCGAGCCGAGCGTGCTCGCGGGGGCAGGGGACGCGACGCCGGCGCTGCCCCTGGACGGCATCCGCGTCGCCGATTTCTTCTGGCTGATCGCCGGCCCGGCCACCTCGCGGATCCTGTCCGACTGGGGCGCCGACGTCATCAAGATCGAGTCGGAGTCGCGCATCGACACGATCCGCCTGATGGGCGTGCAACCCGAGGAGCCAGGCACGGTCAACAGCAACGGCGTCTTCGCCGACTGCAACACCGGCAAGCGCTCAGTCCAGATCGACCTCAACACGCCTCGAGGCATCGAACTGGCAAAGGAGTTGATCGCCGAGTGCGACGTGGTCACGAACAACTTCACCGGCGACCGCATGGACCGCTAGGGGCTCGGCTACGAGGATCTGCGGAAGGTCCGGCCGGACCTCGTGATGCTGACGATGCCCGTCATGGGCACGAGCGGCCCGTACCGCCGCTACGGGTCCTACGGCAACGGCGTGATCGCCTACGCCGGCATGAACGCGAGCATGGGCCTGCCCGGCCGGCCACCCACCGGCATCGCGCCCCTGTACTCCGACTTTTCGGTCCCATACCAGGCGGCCAGCGCCATCCTCGCCGCGCTGCACCATCGCGAGCGCACCGGCGAGGGCCAGTTCATCGAGCTCGCGCAGGCGGAGGGCACGATCAACCTCCTCGGCAGCGCCCTGCTCGAAGCGAGCGCCACCGGCGCGGCGCCGGAGCTGCGCGGCAACCGCTCGCGTGACGCCTCGCCGCACAACGCCTTCCGCTGCGCAGGCGACGACCGCTGGGTCGCCATCGCCATGCGCGACGACGAGGAGTGGGCCGCGCTCTGCGAGGCGATCGGTCGCCCGCAGCTCGCGCACGAAGCCCGCTTCGCCACGCTCACCGCCCGCCAGCAGCACGAAGACGCACTCGAGCCATCGTCGAGGCATGGACGCACGACCTCGACGCCTGGGAGGCCATGCACCGTCTCCAGCAGGCGGGCGTCCCCGCCGCGGTCGTCGAAGACCTCGAGGACCTCGTCACGCGCGACCCCTCGCTGCCCGGGCGCCACCTGCTGCCGCTGCAGCGCGACGGCCGCGGCCACGTGTACACGCTGCAGGCGCAGCGGGCGCGCATCGACGGCGAGACAGCCCCGCTACGGCCTCCGCCGCTGTTCGGCGAACATAACGAGGCGATCGTGCGAGACCTCCTCGGCCGCACCGAGGAGCAGTACATCGAGCTGCTGACCGAGGGCGTGCTGCAGTAGCTCCTTCGCCGGCCGCCAGCGCGTTCAACGGACTCCGCGGGTAGTTCGGGCTGTTGTGGCCAGAATCGGTCGCTAAATTTGCCAGATTCCCTCACGAGATGGTGAATACGCACCATTTCCAACCGACGACATCACCCGTAACCTCCGCCTCGTCTCAGATGTTTTCTTACGGCCTCGTAAGAGGATCGAGCATGCCTCGTGCGGCGCGACCGTCGAGGCGTGAGTGGCGGGCAGCGACAACGGCAGCCGCAGGGCGGCGGAACGCGAGTCAATCTGCGGCATGGACGCCGCGAAACAGGTAATCGCTTGGGCTGGTCAATGTGCCACGCCCGGGTGCACGCGGGGGTCCAACAATGCCTTTTGCCAGGAGGGTCCGTCTCGGCGTTTCCTCACTCGTCCTGCCAGTGGTCGCGCTCGCGGCGATCGGGATTGGGACACCGGAGCCGGCGCAATCCGACCACCCCATAAGATTCCCTACGGTGGCAGTGGCCTCGCCGAGACCCACCTTCTTCATCGAGTACGCGCTCGACTCGATCGTGGCCGTCGACTTTTCATGCGACGGGGGCTGGAACGTCATCACCGACTGCAGCGCCACAATCGACGGTTCCCCGATCGCTGACGGAGCGCTGATCGACACCTCCACGCCAGGATCGTTTGCGATTTTCGCTCGCGTGGAGGCTATCAGTAAGCACACCGGAGCCGTGGTGGGGATCTCCACTTCTGCATTCCGCTTAACCGTAGCCGCTTCAGCACCACCGCCACCGGCCGACACGACGCCACCGACGATCAGATTGCGGATCCCACACGACGGCGCAACGTACATCGCCAGCAGCAGCAGCTCCAGCAGCAGCAGCAGCTTCAGCAGGAACTGCAGCCGCCGTCGATCCAGTAAGGCAAGGGCCTGGGCGGCGAGTGGCACTGCTTCACGGCAGTCATCGGCGCGACAACGAGCCCACCCCGATCGGGGTGGGCTCGTTGCGTACTTAGCGTTGCGGGCGCTCGAGAAGGCTACGAGGCCAGGCGCACGGCCGTGCCGTATACGAGGATCTCGGCAGCGCCGCTGGCGACCGTCGAGGTCGCCATGCGCAGGCCAACGATGGCGTCAGCCCCCTGCGCCTCGGCCTCGGCGGTGAGTTCCTCGAGCGCCTGGGCCCGCGACTCGCGGAGCAACTGAGTGTAGGCGCCGATTTCGCCGCCCACGATGTTCTTGAAGCCGGCGAGGATGTCGCGACCGATGTGCCTCGCCCGCACGGCGTTCGCCGTGACGAGACCGATCGTCTCGCCAATCTCGCGGCCGGGGACGTTGTCGGAGCTGGTCATGAGCACGGGTGCCTCCTCGGTCGGTGATGGTGATCCGACACTGTCAGGCCTTCGGAGCACATGCAAACGCGCCCACCTCGAGCCGCAGCTGCGGTCCCGGAGGTGGGCGCGTGAAGTTGTGGTGGAGACGCGGGGGAATCGAACCCCCGGTCCAGCGTGCGCGGGAAGACGAACATCTACGAGCGTAGTCGACCGGTATTAGTCTCGCCGGCGCTCCCCCGTCGACCGAGAGCGAAGCCAGCCAGTCTCAGTAATCTTTCGCACGTCGCCCTGAGACGCAACGCCGTGCGGCACCTCGACAATACGTCGCGGACAGCCGGCCGGTCGAGGGGCGACCGACGTCCACGTCGCTACCTAGTTAGGCAGCGAGGGCGAGTTGATTGCGTTCGCCAATTACGCTTTGCCACCGGGTTTACGAGGTTGGTGACGTCCTCGGCTCGCAGTCCGCGTCCGCTCGCACCTGTCGAATCCTGTCGTCCCCATGGGTGACCGGTGACGGTCGAACGAACCGGTTGCTTTCGAGACCGCGGCTACCGCATCGCGTGACGGACGGCGCGCTGCATACTGCGCTCCGCGTCACGCTTGCGAATCGCCTGCCGCTTGTCGTATTGACGCTTGCCGCGGGCGAGCCCGACCTCGATCTTGACCAGTCCGTTGTAAAGGTACATCCGCAGCGGAACCACGGTGGTCCTCGGCTGCTCGTCGAGCGCCTGGCTCAGTCGGTCGAGTTCTCGACGTCGGAGCAGGAGCTTGCGAGGTCGCGTCGGCTCGTGGTTGTCGCGAGCGGGCCCGTATTGGGCGATGTGCACATTATACAGCCACAGCTCGCCGTCTCGAAATCCGGCGTAACCCTCAGCCAGGGTGACGCTGCCTTCGCGTATCGACTTCACTTCGGACCCGAGCAGGGCGATGCCCGCATCGTAGCTCTGGACGATTTCGTAGTTGTAGCGGGCACGGCGATTCGCGGCGACGGTGCGCCCTTTGGCCTCGCGCGGCTGCCGTTTCCTGGCCACGGCCGTGCCCTTTCCCTTTACATAAGTCGCTTGCGCCCACGCGAACACGCGCGATTCCACGGGCTTCAGGGTAGTGCAGGGGATCCTGACACGCATGCGGGAGAAGACCGAGCGCGAAACACGCCCCGAGCGACGCCAGCAGCGTCCGTGACGCCGCCAGCGTCGACGGTTAGCTGTTGCGGAGGTAGTCGATCGCGCGCAGCAGGGCCACGTCGCGTCGCTCCTCGATGTCCTCGAGGGTGAGCTCGACCTCGATGTCGGGGACGACGCCGAGGCCCTCGATCTGGTTGCGGTCGGGGGTCAGCCAGCGAGCGATCGACACGAAGACGGCGCCGCCGTTGGACAGCTCGCGAACGTGGTTCACTGTGCCCTTGCCGAAGGAGGTCGTACCGATGATGACGGCGCGATCGTTTTCCTGAAGCGCGGCGGCGAGCAGCTCGGAACCGGACGCTGAGAACTGGTCCTGCAGGATCACGATCGGCAGCTGCGAGGCCTGACCCGGTCGGGAGGTCGCGGTCGTCTCGTTCCCTTCGCGGTCAACCTGGAACAGGATGGAGCTGCCCCCATCCAGGAACATGTCAGCCACCTGGATGGTCGTGTCGAGCAGTCCTCCCGGGTTCGAACGCACATCGATGATCAGCGCGCTGATGCTGCCGTCGTCGATCTCGTCGAGAGCGTCCTGCACCTCCTGAGGTGTCTGACGGGTGAACTGCCGGATCCACATGTAGCCGATGTCGGAGACCGTCGCGCCATCGCGGTCCTGAAGGATCCCGCCCGGCGGCACCGTGGTCACTGAGCTGACGAGGATCTCGTCACGGACGATCGTGATCGTCTCCTCCTCGCCGTTGGAGTGACGCACGAGGAGCTCGACCGACGTGCCCTGTGGTCCGCGAATACGGATCACCGCCTGCTGCACGCTCCAGCCGATCGCGGAGTCGCCATCGACGGCGAGAATCACGTCGCCAGCGAGGATCCCGGCGGCCTCGGCCGGGGTATCGGGCAGCGGTCGCACGATCACGACGGTGTCGTCCTGCTGTGCCACGGTGGCGCCGATGCCCTGGAACGTCCCCTCGAAGTCGTCGCGCGAAAGGGCGTAGTCATCCGGCGAGATGTACGTCGAATGCGGGTCGTCGAGGGCTTCGAAGATGCCCCGGATGGCCCCGGAGTGCAGGAAGTCCTCGTCGATGCGATCGGGCTCGACGAAGTCCTCTCCGAGGATGTCGACGATTTCGTCGAGGAGCATGAAATCGGGACCGACACCATCGCCTGCGCTCGAGACGATCCCTGGATCGTTCGCGCCTGGTTGCTGGAGGACGGCCTGCTCCGGCTCGGTCGCGAGCCTGGCCAGGAAGCCGACGAGCACCAGCAGCACGCCGATCACGGCGACCGTAACGCCCAGAAGTACGTTGCGCGTGGTCTCGGGCTTCATACGCACACTTTCAGCCGCGGAGGTCGGTCGCTGGTCCTCGGTGCCCATCGGGAGATCCCGACGGTCACGGCGGTTGCCGCCCCGGAGTCTTCAGTCCCGTTGCGAGGCGGCGATCCAGTCTGTCTCGGTGGTGGGGTAGCGGATATGCTGAGTTTAGCATGGAGCGCTTGTCGCACTGTGACCCGGACTCCCGCCGAATCACCGCCTCACAGCGGCCCCCGAGGGCCGTGCATACCTCGAAGAGACCGACGCTGATGCTGAGTCGTCCGTTCATCGTGCTCGCCGTGGCGACCTTTGCCGCCTCGATGGGCATTGGCATGGTGGCGCCCATTCTGCCGGTCTACGCCGAGGCGCTCGGGGCGTCGGGTCCGCTCGTCGCGTTGACCTTCGCCGCGTTCGCGATCACGCAGATCTTCATCAGTCCGTTCGCTGGCCGTATCGCCGACCGCTATGGCCGCAAGCCATTCATCGTCGCCGGCGCCGGCACTTACATCGTCGCCTCGCTGGGCTGGCTGTTCGTCGAGGACATCTACGCCGTGATCGCGTTCCGCGCCCTCACCGGTGTCGGCTCCGCGCTGATCTTCTCGCTGGCCAGCGCCTACATCGGCGACCTCACGCCGGCCGGCGAGGAGGGGCGCTGAATGGGCACGTTCGGTGTCTTCGACTTCCTCGGCTTCGGCGTCGGGCCGATCGTGTCCGGCGTCGTGCGTGACCAGTGGGGCTTCGACGCCGTCTTCATCTCGATGACGCTGCTGATGACCACCTCGCTGATCACGATCGCGCTGCTGCTTCCGCCGAGGGTGCGTCGTGCCGGCGCTTCAGCCTCGGCGGCGGCCGCCGAGGAGGCCACGGGGCCGCCGACCCAGCCACCGTGGTCGGTCGTGCTGGGACACCCCGTGGTCCAGGGACTCTTCGGCGCCGCCATCGGTCACTCGATCGCGTTCGGCGCGGCGTTCTCGTTCCTCGCGATCTACCTCGAGCGCGAGATCTTGGCGACGGCGACGATGGTCGGCTTCGTGCTGGCCGGCCAGGAGATCCTGGGCGGGTTGCTGCAGCCAGTCTTCGGACGCGTCGCCGACCGCGCCAACCGGCGGGTCATGGTCGCCATCGGGGTGACGCTCATGGCCGCTGGTTACATAACGGTGGCGTTCTCGACGACCTACATCGTGATCTGGTTCGCCTTCGTCGCCGGCGCGGGCCTCGGCGCCGCGATCCAGGGCGTGGCGCAACGCGCCGTCCAGGTCTCGATCGGCCGCCAGCTCGGCATGGCGACGGTGATGAGTCTCGGATCGACCGGCTTCGGCGCCGGCGTCCTCATTGGATCGCTCGTCGGCGGCGTGCTCAACGACACCATCGGCACGGAACCCGTCTTCGTCTTCGCCGCCATCGCGCTCCTCGCCGGCGGCGCCACCTTCATCTGGCGCACCGCCGGCCACCCCTCGGCGTCTCCGACGCTCCTCGACGCCACACGGGACGCTGACGCGGCGGGGTCTTAGATGTCGGTGGCGGTGCGCTGGTTGCGCTACATAACAGGAATAGTGCGAAGTAGAGTCGGCGCACTCCGGCGGCTCCCCCGGTCAGATCGGCCGCAGCGGCCTGGGCCTCGAGGTTGCGTATCGGCTCAGGGTCGTCGCCACGCGCCCGTTCGAGGTCGGTCGCGCCGCCGCCGAACCGGCTCGCGAACGTAGTTCCGCAGCGGAGCTACGATCCCGCAGACCTTGGCCCTCCTGACCGATCCCGCGCGTGCCCCATCTTGCTTCCACCGCCGAGCTAGGTCCCGCCTTCGGACCACGAGCTCCCCGAAGCGCTTGCGCTGGATACCCCTACCGGGTATTATCCGCATACCCCCCCTAGGCGTACAGGACCCGCAGCTGAGAGGCTGAAGACCATGGCTGAGCACACTCTGACCTACCGAGGCGAGTTGCGGTGTTTCCAGTGCGCGCGCTACCTGGGCGACTTCGAGGCGCATCCCGCCCTCCATGGGCGGTCCGATGTTCACCTGCTGAAGCCCGAGGTCGGCGAGCTGGCTGCGACGGCGGTGAAGAGCGTTCGAGGGCTGCAGTGCTCGCACTGCGGGGGTCGCGTCGTCGTCGGGCACGTCGACAAGATCGAGCCCGCCGCTTAGTGCGACTGGGGCCAACTACCGCGTCGCCGCTCTGTCGTTAGACGAGTTATGTCTTGTTCGAAGGGTGCTTGCGGGCTCCTGATCAGGCTTCGATGAGCGCTTTCAGCACGACCTCGCCGTTGTCGGCCGCCTTGGCGCGCTTCCAGACGCGCGCGAGCTTGCCGTTCGGACCGATGATGAAGGTCGAGCGCGTCATGCCGATGCTCTTGCGGCCATAGAGCACCTTCTCGCCCCACGCGCCGTACTTCGTCGAGACCTTGGCGTCGGTGTCCACGAGCAGCGGGAATGGCAGCTCGTGGTGCGCACGGAACTTGCGGTGCGTCTCCGCGTCGTCCGTCGAGACGCCGAGGACGATCGCGCCCTGGCGCTGGATCTCGCCGTAGTGGTCGCGGAAGTTGCAGGCTTGCTTGGTGCAGCCCGGCGTCTCGTCACGCGGATAGAAGTAGAGGACGACGGTCTGGCCTCGGTACTCCGAGAGCCGGTGACGATTGCCGTCCTGGTCCTGCAGCGTGAACGCGGGCGCACGGTCGCCCGCTTCGAGCGTGATCGCCATGGTCTCGTCCTTACTCCTGCCGCCCGTCGAGGGCGCGACTGCCGCGGCTACGGTAGCGGCTGGACTCGCCGATGAGCGAACGTGGCCTCAGTCCGGCAAGCGCCAGGTCATGAACGCCAGCGGTCGTTGCATCGTCGGCTCTCGGAGCAGCCCATCGTCGTCCCGGCGGAGGCGTCGGCGTGCGATGCGGCGCACCTTGGCCAGCGTGGCATCGTCCCTCGGCGTCAGCGCGGCCTCCGCGAGAGAGCGCGTGGCCTCGTCGAGGTCGGCATAGGAGCGCCCGAACGATCGCGTGCCCATCTGCACGTCGGGGTAGACGCCGAGCTCGTGCAGCGCCGGCAGCAGGTCCGACACGTTGGGACTGCGCACCCGTGGCTCGCCGTGGATCGCCTCGATCACCTCGCGCGTCACGCCGTACTCGGCGACGGTTCCATGCTCGATGAACAGCCAGTCGCTGGCGAGCGCCGTGGCTGCCGCGATCCAGCGCTCGAGGTCTTCGTCGGGGCCAAGCACGTTGGCGATGAGCACGGCCGTGGCCGGCTCGAGGTCGGGCCAGCCCCGCCTCGGCGGCGGCCACTCGCGTTCGCGGACGCGGACATTGTCCAGCGCGAGCTCGACCCGGCCCGCCTCCGCGAAGTTCGCCATGGCCGGAGAGGGCTCGACGATCGTCACGCCCGCAAGCGTCTTCGCCAGTGGCAGCGAGTAGCGTCCGGCTCCGCCGCCGATGTCGATCAGCGTGTCGCTGCGGCCGAGCCGATCGCGGATGGCGCTGAGGCCGAACGGCACTCGGCCCAGCGGGTCGCCGACGCCGCGTGCAAAGGATCCTGCCCGACCGCCCCACCAGTCATCGGGCGGCCCGCCGATGGCAGCGAGCTGCGCCTCCATCTGCTCACGTCGCGCCACGACGAGGTTGTGCCAGCGCTCCTGCGCCCCGGTCGGGAAGTCGTCGATGGCCATCTCTGCCCTACCCCGCCCCGCCCACAGATCGTCGGGCTGCCGCAGCTTAGCGCGGCGCGCGGGACACGGCGTACGCTGCCGTCGGGTCCGTCGCTGTCGCGAAGGGAGCACACGCATGCGGTTCATGATCACCTTCCGTCACTTCTTGGACGCCGGCTGGGATCACCTCGACGAGGCGGAGCGTGAACGCGTGATGCAACGCCATGAGGAGTTCACGACGGCGCTGCGCGACGAGCAGAGCACTGCGCTCGTCTTCCTGGCGCCGCCCGACGAGGCGAAGACGGTGCGCGGACGCCGCGGCGGCGAACAGGAGGTCATCGATGGCCCCTACTCGAACTCGGGCGAGTTCGTGGGCGGCTACTACATCGTCGAGGTCGACTCGATGGACGAGGCGGTGGAGTGGGGCAAGCGCGGCCGCTACATGATCGGCCACAACGAGATCCGGCAGATCATCGAGCTGTAGCGCCGCCCGCCTGGGCGGATGCTGACGTGGCGTTCTGGTATCGTCCGCCCTACCCTCACGCGCACGTAACACTCCGCCCTCGGAGGCCGCGATGACGACGACCAGCGCCGCCCAGAGCGTGACGATCGAGATCAACGGGCTCGCCCTGCACTACCTCGATTGGGGCGTGCCGCACCAAGGCGCGCCAACGTTCGTCCTGCTGCACGGCATGAGCGGCTCCGCCGCGAGCTGGGTGCGCGTGGCCGAGCACTTCGCGGGTAGCTACCACGTCGTTGCTCTCGATCAGCGTGGCCATGGCGACTCCGAGTACAGCCCCGATCACAGCTACGGTACCGACGATTATGTCGCCGACATCGAGGGCTTCATCGACGCTCTGGGCGTTCCCCGCGTTGCCCTCCTCGGACACTCGCTGGGCGGACACAACGTGATCGCCTACACCTCGCGGCATCCGGACCGCGTCGTGGCGGCGATCGTCAACGACATGCCGCCCGCGATGGAGTGGGACCGCGACGAGATCATCGGACTCTTCGACGACCCGGATTCGCCCTCGCAGATCGTGCACGACGACGTCGAGGCGTGGATGCGGACCCAGAACACACCGTTCACGTCGGAAGAGCAGCTGCGGCTCAGCGCCGAGACCCGCATGCGAGCGGTCGACGGGGGCATCCAGCTGAAGTCCGACCCCTGGGTCTCGATCAACTGGGGCCCGACGGACCTCTGGGATGAGTTCCGAGCGATCACACGGCCGACGCTACTGATCCGCGCTGGCCGTTCCGGCCAGCCAGAGGGCTCGTTCACGGCCCAGATGCTGCAGGACATGGACATGGCCGTCGACGCCGCGCGATCGATCACGCTCGAAAAGAGCGGGCACAACACGTTCGCCGACATGGAGCTGGAGTTCCTGGACATCGTCGGCGCGTTCCTCGCGGGTCACGAGGCGTAGCGATGGCGAGCGCCGAGGAGCCGATCGGGCGTTACCGGCGCGTTCTCCTACCCACAGTACCGACGCTACTGGGTCTCGATGGTGGCGCGGGTATTCGGCCTGACATTCCGCTTCATCGGCATCCCGGTCTTCGTGCAGTTCGACCTCGACCTCTCGCCGGCGTGGCTCGGGATCGCCAGCATCTCGGCGGCCGTACCAACGATCCTGCTCAGCGTGCCCGCAGGACTGCTGGCGGACCGCTACGACCACCAGAAGATCCTGCTCACGAGCCAGGTCGGCGTTGCGGCGCTGAGCTTCCTGCTGGCGTTCGGCATCATGGCCGGCGAGGTGAACATCTGGCACGTCATCGGGTGGCAGATCGTGGTGGGGGCGCTCTCCGCGCTATCGACGCCCGCCCAGGCAGCGATCCTGCCGAGGTTGATCGACATGCGCGTCATGCCCTCCGCGATCGCGTTCCAGAGTTCGATCTGGAACACGATGCGAATCGTCGGCGGAGCGATCAGCGGGGTGATGCTGGCGGTGATGGGAACCGGACAGGCGTTCCTGGTGACCGCCCTCGGATTCACCCTCTCCGCGTTCCTGATTGCCTCACTGCGGCCCAAGCCGCAGGCGCCGGCGGCCACCGGCGAGGCAGCGGGGATGTTCGAGGGCATTCGTTACATCACGGGCAACCAGCTCTTCCTTGCCATGATCGAACTGTCGTTCTTCACGTCGGTCTTCGGACAGAGCTATGTCACGCTGCTACCGATCTTCGCGGACGAAATCCTCGATATCGGAAAGGCCGGGTTCGGATTCCTCGAGGCGGCGGCAGGCCTCGGCGGGTTCCTCGGCACGCTGATGATCATCCGCATCGGTGGTGGTCGCCGCGCCGGGCCCACGATGCTGGCGGCGGCGGCGGTGTTCGGTGGACTGATCGCGGGCTTCTCCGGCTTGCAGGAGGTGTTCAGCGGACGCGTGCTGATCGCGCTCGCCATGGGACTGCTCTTCGCCGCATCCTTCTTCGCCTCGATGTATCTGAACCTGGGCATGACCGTGCTGCAGCTGCGCGTGCCCGACGAGCTGCGGGGCCGTGTCATGGGCGTCTGGTCGATGACGTGGTTCCTGGCCTCCGTCGGCGCGGTGCCGGCGGCGCTCATGGCCGAGTGGCTCGGCGCTCCAGCAGCGATGGCGATCGGCGCGCTCTCAGTCACGGCGTTCGCCGTGTTCGTCTTCGTCAGCGCACCCGAACTGCGCGGACTGCGCTCGACGAGCACGGCGGCGGAAGCCGAGGCCGCGGGCGGCGACTAGCGGGTCGTTACACCGGGAACGCGACGAGCGAGGTCGTCGACTGGATGCCCTCGATGGTGCGGATCTGCTGGATCACCACGTTCGGGACCTCGGTCAACTGGTCGACCTCGATCTCCGCGACGATGTCGTAGGGGCCCATCACCTCGTGCACTTCGGTGACGGCCGGCGTCTCCTTGAGCGCGAGCGCAACCGAGTGCGTTTCGCCCGGAGTGGTGACGACGAGGACGTAGGCTTTGACCACGGATCCGCTGCTCCTCGACACTCGATCATCCGACTGCGGGGTGCTGTCGATCACCTCGACGGCGCGGGGGCGTTGATTACGATCCGATGTGGACGCCGCGCGATTTGAGCATACCCGCGATAGCGTCCGATAATCGAGGAGCAATCGCGATGGACGCCGCGGGTGGGAACGCCTGCGGCGCTCTACGGAACGGAGCGCGCGTCGGGCGAGTGAAGCAGCGGTGACGAATCTTCGTTCCCTCCAGATCCGTATCCGGAGGGGGCCTGCACAGTCGCCCACCTTTGTTCAAACGGCCCCAGGTCGTCGGGCTAACGGCATGAGTGAGAACAGCGGATGAGCAAGAACCTCGTACTCCGTTTCGCCGGCGAAGGCGGCCAGGGCGTGGTCGGCGGCTCTGACCTGTTGGCCTCGGCGGCCGCTCAGCACGGCTACCACGTGATGACGTTCTCCACGTACCCATCTCAGATCAAGGGCGGCCCGGCCTGGGGTCAGGCCCGCATCTCAACAGAGCCGATCCTCACCTCCGGCGACTACCTCGACGTGCTGGTGGCGCAAAACCAGTACGCATACGACCACAACATCGCGGAGCTCCGCGAGGGCGGCATCGTCGTCTACAACTCGGAGGAGTTCGAACTGCCCGAGGGTGGTCGCACCTTCGGGCTGCCCTCGGACCAGATGGCCCGCGTCGCGGGCAACCCGCTTGCCTCGACGATCATCCTCATCGGCGCAGTCGCGCATATGGTCGGCATCAACCTCTCGCTCCTCGAGCGTTTCATCGAACAGCGCTGGTCGCGCGGCCGGCCCGGCGACGAGGCGATCATCGAGGGCAACATCAAGGCGCTCCACATGGGCGCGGATGCGGCCACCGACTCTGGGCTGAACATCGAGGAGCTCGACACGCCGCCGGAGCATGATGGTGAGCGCATCATCGTCCAAGGCGTGCAGGCCGCCGGCGCCGGGGCGATCGCCGCCGGGGTCGACAGCTTCATCGGCTACCCGATCTCGCCAGCGACCACGATGCTGATCTTCATGGAGCAAAACCTCGTCGGCGAAGGGAAGTACGTCGGCCAGGCCTCCTCCGAAATCGAGTCGATCGCGGCGCTGATCGGCGC
Source organism: Dehalococcoidia bacterium (assembly GCA_965198045.1). Lineage (GTDB taxonomy): Bacteria > Chloroflexota > Dehalococcoidia > UBA2979 > UBA2979 > CBDDEC01. The sequence continues at coordinate 624,910 of CBDAOL010000012.1, read as the reverse complement.
CGGCTACAGCGGCGCGAAGGCCATGACCTCGACGGCCGGCCCGGGACTGAGCCTGATGGGCGAAGGCCTGGGCCTCGCCTGGATGGCGGAGATCCCTCTCGTCGTCGTCGACGTGCAGCGCGGCGGTCCCGCCACTGGCCTGCCCACCAAGACCGAGCAGTCCGATTTGTTGATGGCGATGAACCCGGGACACGGCGATATGAGCCTGCCCGTGATCGCCCCCGGCTCCGTCGAGGAGGCGTTCTGGGGCACCGTCGCCGCCGTCAACTGGTCCGAGCGCTACCAGGGCCCGGTCGTCCTCCTCTCCGAGGCCTCGATCGCCGACCGCTTCCAGGACATCCGGCGGGCCGATGTCTCCTCGGTGGTCGTCGAGTCCCGTGCCGTCTCCGCCGGCGACGTCGGCAACAACCGCTACGAGGGCGACAGCGTGTCGCCGTTCCCCGTGCCCGGCGGACCCGGCGCCTACGTGGCGAACGGCTCCGAACATGACGACCCCGGCGACACGACGCACCTGCCCGAGGTGCACGTCCGCATGACGCACCGACGCTTCGCCAAGCTTGAGACCCTCCAGGACGGCACGTACGAGGCGGAGCATCGGAACGCCTCTATCGCTCTGCTGCCCTGGGGCGGCTCAAAGGGACCTGCACGCGTCGCCTACCAGAACATCGTCGAGGGTGGGCGTGACGACCTCGCCTGGTACTTCACGATGTTCATCAACCCGCTCCCGGTCGAACTGCTCGAGGAGCTCCGGACCAAGGAGCTGGTGCTGGTGCCGGAGCTGAACTACCTCGGTCAGTTCTCTAGCCACCTACGCAGCTTCGGCGTGAACGCCCAAGCGATCACGCAGTACACAGGACTACCGTTCAAGACGGACGATCTCACGGCACGCATCCTGGCTCGCGTAGGCGAGCCGGTGGGAGCAGGCTCATGAGCAAACGCAACCCTGACTACGACTTCAAATGGTGCCCCGGGTGCGGTGACTTCGGCGTGAAGCGCGCACTCGAGGGCGCGCTCCTCGAGCGCTCCGGCCAGCTCTCCGAGCCCATTGAGAACACCGTCATCGTTGCCGGCATCGGCTGCTCAGGAAACCTGGTGCACCTGCAAGAGGGCCCGCAGCCCTTCGGGATTCACGGGATCCACGGCCGCACCCTGCCGATCGCCTACGGCATCAAGTCCAGCCGACCCGAGCTCAACGTGCTGATCGTGTCCGGCGACGGCGACTTCCTCAGCATCGGCGGCGAGCACATCGGCCCCCAGGCCAAACGCAACCTCGACATCACCGTCATCGTGATGGACAACGGCGTCTACGGACTGACGAAGGGCCAGGCGTCGCCGACGACCGAGTTCGGCGAGGTCACGTCCACGACGCCCTACGGCAAGCTCGACGACAAGATGAACCCGCTCGAGGTGTACCTCGCTGCCGGTGTTCGTTATGTCGTGTCGGAGCTCTCCACCCGCGTCAAGGATCTCTCCGCCGGGATCCTCGACGCCATGGCCTACCCCGGCTTCGCTGTCGTCCATGTTCAGTCGCCCTGCACCACCTACAACGACACCTACTCGCTGCTGAAGGGCAACGCCAAGGAGGGCATCGAGCCGCTGGCGAAGCCGATCGCCGAGGATCATGATCCCGGCGACTACATCGCGGCCATGCAGCTCGCGAGGGGCGGCAGTATCCCCATCGGCGTGCTCTACCGCGACGACGACAGCGTCCCCGCGCACGAGCGCCTCGTCGAGGCGAAGCAGCGTGTCGGCGGCACCCAGAAGAGCGCCGACGAGATCTTCGCCTCGATGGTCGTTTAGCCCACGCGGTACTCGATCGATGACCAGCGAACCTCGGCTGCCCGACTCGTCGCGCCATGTCACCGTGGAGGGCGTGCGACTGCGCTTCGCCGCGGCCCACATGGCAACGCTCGGTGACGACCTGGAGCCGCTGCACGGACACAACTACATCGTGCGCTGCCGCGTCGAGGGCGACCTGGCGGCCGATCGCTGGGTGGTCGACTTCTCCGTGCTCAAACGGCTGGCGCGCGAGGCCTGCGAGACGCTCGACCACCTGTTCCTCCTGCAGCGGGACTCGACGCTGCTCAAGATCACCGAGGCGGCCGAGGGTTGGACGATCCGCTTTGGTGACCGCGTCTACCAGTTCCCGGCCAGCGACGTGATCGCGCTGCCGATTGAGAACACAACCGCCGAGCTCCTCGCCGAGTGGATCTACGAGCGGGTGATCGCCGGCCTCGACGCTGGGGAACACGACAACATCCGCCGCGTCGGCGTGGACGTCGAGGAGATGCCCGGCCAGAGCGGCGGTTACGAGCGCTCGCGGTAGCCCCTCGACGCCCCCGAGCGGCGCGTCCGCCACCCGACGTTGACAGGCACCCGTGCCCACGTACGATCGTTGGACGGCGAGGAGGTCGGCGGGTGCAGATCGACTGGGAACGCACGATCAATTCGCTCTTCGCGAATGCGCAGACCTGCGCGCGCTGTGGGCAGGATCAGACGTCGCTCGTCGTCGGCTACTCGCGCAAGACCGCCCTCAACTCCTATGCGCCGCGCCACCAGAACTGCCCCCGTGGCGAGGAGTGCGACGCGCGCAAGCTGATCACCCTCTGCGAGTCCTGCGCCGCCGCGGAGGGGCTGCATGGCTCCCTCCTGGATGCCAACCAGGCGCTCGAGAGCTACATGCTCGACTGCCGGCGCGACCTCGAGGAGTCGCTCGACTTCATCGCCGACTTCTGGCGTGACGAGTACGAACTCACCGGTGACGACCTCGAAAAGGGAATGGACGAGATCGACCCGGAGCTGTTCGAGGAGGAGACGCGCTGGCGGCAGCGGCTGGAGGAGGAGTACCTCCGCTACCACACCGAGTTCCGCCAGCGCTCCCGCCGCATCCCTGCGCCGGGCTGGCGCACTGAGTACGTCGAGGAGCTGCGCGCGCTCGGCTACGACACGCTGCTCGGCGACTGAGGCGCCGGTGCCCCGCTTTCGCTCGCTCCTCATCTACCTGCTCGCGATCGTGATCATCTTCGGCGGCGGCGCTCTGGCCGGGTTCGTCTACCAGCACGAGCCTGAGCGCGACACGCTGGCCGTCGAGCTCACCACGAACGATCCGGACGCGGAGATCCAGACGATCGTGGCCGGTGAGGTGATCGAGGTCGGCAGCGACTTTGTCGTGATCCGTGTTGGCAATGAGGACTTCCGACTCAACGTCCCGGCCGACGCCGCGTTCGATGAACTCACGCGGGTAGACGATCCCTCCGCGCTCGACGGCCGAACGGTCAACGTCGGCGGGCAGCAGACCGTGAACGGCCTGATCCTCACTGGCATCGTCGCGATCGGCAGCGCGCCATGACGCTGCGCACACGCTTGCTGATGACGGTCGCCGTGATCGGGCTGCTCAGCGCCGCCGCCGCAGGCGCAGCTGCCGGCATCGTCCTTGGCGACCGCGCGAGCGAGCCGGGCTCGCGCACGCTGAGCCTCGTCGACCCGGCGTTCCAGCAATTGATCGCCGAGCCCGCGCTCCGGTCCGACGGTGGGTTCACCGGCTTTGGTGGGCTGCCCGCACTCAACGGCCGCGTGCTGCGCTTCGGCACGGTGCGCGCGCTTGAGCTGGACCCACCTAACCCGGCCGGCACGGTCGGCGGTACGCTCACCGTCGAAGCCGACGGCGCACTCGCGGAGGTGCGCTTCATTCGCGTTGAGCGCTTCTTCGCGATTGGCCCCGCGAGCACCGCCCTGGCCCCGGGCGACCTCGTCCAGCTGCGCGTCGAGGGCGACCAGGCGGTCAGTACACTGCTGCTGCCGGACGACCTCGAGGAAGGCACGGGCGTCGAGCCCTAGCCTCAGACGGTCCGCCTGGGCGGACAGATCGGTCAGCATGCCTACCACGCGAACCCTCAGCATGGCGATCTCGGCTGCCGTCGCCGGCGTCGCGTGGGGCTACCTGCGCGCGCGCAACCGCCGGCGAGCCAACACACTGGCGTTGCTGCAGGGCCTCGAATGGTTCGTGGCTGCCGGCGGTGCGGCGGCGCTGATCGAGTACGCGCGAGCCGAACTCCTCGGCGAAGACGACGAGGAAGAGGCCGCAGCGATCGAGGAGGTCGAGCACATGACTCACGACCGCCAGGTCGTGACTGAGGAGCCAGCGGACTAGCGACATGGCCCCCGCAGCAGCCTGCGTGCTCCTCCTCTACGACTCCCGCGGCAGCATCGTCGAGGAGCTGGCGCACTCGGTCGCGGAGGGCGTTGCCTCGGTCGATGGCGCCGAAGTGATCGATCGCCGTCTCGACGATGCCGAGCCGATCGAGCTGCTCCAGTGCGACGCGCTGATCCTGGGCTCACCGAACTGGTCGGGCATGACGGGCAAACTCAAGACGTGGATGGACGAGTCGGGGGACCTCTGGGAGAGCGGCGATCTCGCCGGGAAACCGGGAGCCGCGTTCACCGGGGGCTGGTCCGCCTCGGGTGGGATCGAAGCGACGCTCCTACAGCTCTTCCACCTGCTGGCGAGCCACGGCCTCCTCTTTGTCGGGCTGCCGTGGTCCGATCGCATGCGGCGCTCCGGGTCCTACTACGGCGCTACCGCCCACGGCCAGGTCACGGACGACGACCGCGCGCAGGCGCACGCTCTTGGTCGCCGCGTGGCGCGCCTGACAGTGCGGCTCGCGGCGTCCGAGGTGCCGTGAGCTGCCTACCGACGCTGCTTTCGCGCAACCGTGGCCGCTGATACCGTGACCTCCCGCCGGCAAGCGCCGAGGGGATCCAGCCAACCTCTGATCCGAGCCTCGAACCGTCGAAGACTGGAGCCAACGCATGCCCGCACCCTGGAGCGGTTACGCCGAGGTGGTCGAGCACATCTTCCGCGTCGCGCCTGAGGCGCAGCCGATGCGTTCCGACTTTCTGGACATCTGCTACGCGAACGACATCGAGGACGACGTGATCGATGGCTTCGACGCGCTCCGCGAAGGCGTGACCTACACGAACACAGAAGAGGTCAAGGCCGCTCTCCAGGAGCTCGGCCAGATCTCGGACTGACGTGACGGACCCCGACGCGCAGCGCGACACGGCGCGGGCCCTGGGTCGGACCCTCCTCGAGGACGCACCATGGCACGAAGTCGCGGATCGCGCCGCCCTGTTGCTCACCGATCCGCCTGTCGACCTCGAGGTCACGGCAACGCCCGGCTACTGGATCGTGGTCGAGCGTGACGTCTCGCGCTCCCTGCCCTCTGACCTCGCGCAGCCGCTCTACCGCGGCGACCCCGTCGTCCGCACCATCGACGGCCTCGGCCGCCTCGAGGTACTAACGCTCGAGGCCGCGCGGCGACTGGTCGAGGGCGTGTCGCGTAGCTCCATCGAGGCGCGCTGGCGCGTCCGGCATTCGGAACCGATCGCCGATCGCTTGCGCCTGCAGGAGCAACTGGCCGCCTCGGCAGCACAGTTGCCCACCGAGGCGCCGGACCGCATGGTCCGCACGCTCTGGCTCGAAGCGCACGCCGGCTTGCGGGCGCTGCCCGACGCGAATGCGCGAGCGTCGCTGGTGGTCACCGGCGAAACGCGCGGTGCGCTCGAACGGCTAGCGTGCTTCCTCGAGGGTGGCGCGTACCCGCCTGCTGCCTACCTCGAGGCCGCAGCCGCGCCGACCGCTCTGGGTCAGCGACTCGGGGGGTGGTTCGCCGGACTCGCACAGGCGGCCGGCGGCGACGAGGCGGCGCTGCGGCGCACGGCTGGCAGCGTGGACCAGGTGCGCGAGGAGGTCCGGACGGTCGTGCGTCAGCATCTGGGTGTGCACGATTGGCTGACCGACCCGGACGCGTACTGGCTGAGGGCGCGCTGACGCGGCGCTAGACGGCTGCTGGCTCGGGCGTGAGCGCGCCGAAGAACTCGTACAACAGCCGGTCGCGGAGCGCATCGACGCCCCACCCCTCGAGGGCTGAGATGGCGACGATGTCGCCGTCGACGAGGCCGGGCCTCAGCAGCGTGGCCGGATCGAAGGCCATCGCATCCTCGGCATCGTGAGGCGGCGTCTCGATGGCGTCGATCTTGTTGACGACGGTCAACACCGGCAGCTCCTGCAACCCGAGCTGACCAAGCGTTTCGAGCACGGTCGCCACCTGCGCGCTCACCGCCGGCGAGCTGCCATCAACCACGTGCAGTAGCAGATCCGCGGTGTTCAGCTCCTCGAGCGTGGCGCGGAAGGCGGAGATCAGCTGCGTGGGCAGCTTCTGCATGAAGCCGACGGTGTCGGTCAGGAGGAACGCCTCGTCGCCATGCGGCGAGCCGACGCGGCGCGTCACGGGGTCGAGCGTCGCGAACGGTGCGTCAGCGGCGAAGACATCGGCGCCGGCGAGCGTCCGCATCAGCGAGGACTTGCCCGAGTTCGTGTAACCGACGATGGCAACGACGGGCACGCCCTGCCGGTCGCGGCGGCTGCGCTGCAACGCGCGCTGCTTCTGAACGGCCTTGATGTCCTTCCTGAGCTTGGAGATGCGGCGATCGACCAGCCGGCGGTCCGTCTCCAGCTGCGTCTCACCGGGGCCACGTGCGCCGATCGCGCCCATCCCGGCGCCACCGGCCGCAGAGCCCGTGCGTTCGAGGTGCTGCCATTGGCCGCGCAGCCGCGGCCGCAGGTACTCGTGCTGCGCCAGCTCGACTTGCAGCGTGGCCTCGCGGGTCCTCGCGCGGCTCGCGAAGATGTCGAGGATCAGCGCCGAACGGTCGAGCACTTTGACGTCGAACGCGCCCTCCAGCTTGAGTTGCTGCGAGGGCGAGAGCTGGTCATCGAAGACGACCATCGTGTACCCGGTCTCACCTCGCTCCGCTTTGATGTCGTCGATCTTGCCGCTGCCGATGTAGTGAGCGGGGTCGGGTCGCTTGCGGCGTTGAATGGTCGTGCCCACCACGCGTCCGCCGGCGGTTCGCACGAGACGCGCCAGCTCGCGCAACGACTCGCCCGTGGGCAGTCCGCCCTCGCGACGGCCCATGTCGACACCAACGAGGTACGCGCGTTCCTCGGGGGGCGCCGTGGAATGAGTCGAACGGCGGCGGCCGCCGCGCGAGGCGCCGTTTGTTCCGTTGGAGTTGCGGTCGCGTTTGCGCCTGATCGGGTGCGCCCTTCCCGCAGATACGGTCGGCGGATTCGCCAGATCGAGTGTAGCGCGTCAGCCGCGTCGACCCTCGACGGCGTCAGGCGTCGAGGACGGCCTCTCCGCGAGCAAACCTGGAGAGCCGGTCGAGGCCGACCTCCAACTGCTCGTCGGGCAGCGTGAGGGAGATGCGGATGTAGCCCTCGCCGGCATCGCCGTAGGACGCGCCGGGGGTCACGACGACACCTGTCGCTTCGATCAGCCGGGCGGCGAACGCCGCGCTCGAGTGCTCGCCCTCCGGCAGCCGCGCCCAGACGTAGAGCGACGCCCGGGGCGGCTCGACGCGGAGCCCGAGCTCGCGCAGCACCTCGACGGCGCGATCACGCCGCCGCGTGTAGATGGCGTTGTGGGACGCGATGGAGTCACGCGGGTCGTCGAGGGCGGTGATGGCCATCTGCTGGATCGCCTGCGGGATGCCGCTGTCGAGGTTCGTCTTCACTCGCGTGAGCGCGTCGATGACCTCCGCGTTGCCGACAGCCATGGCGATACGCCAGCCCGTCATGTTGAATGACTTCGAGAGCGAATTGAACTCGATCGCGACGTCCCGAGCGCCGTCGATCTCGAGGATCGACGGCGCCACATAGCCGTCGAACGTGACGTCGGCGTAGGCGAGGTCGTGCGCGATCACGACATCGTGCTCGCGCGCCCACTCGATCGCGGTCTCGAAGAACGAGGTGCGCGCGACCGCACCGGTCGGATTGTTCGGGTAGTTGAGCCAGAGGATGCGCGCACGAGCGGCGACATCGGCCGGCACCTCGTCGAGACGCGGGAGCCACCCATCCTCTTCGTTGAGCGGTAGGTGGACGGTCTCGCCGCCGGCAAACATGGTGCCGATTTCGTAGACCGGGTAGCCGGGGTCCGTCACGAGCGACACATCGCCCACGTCGATCAGGCAGAGCGGGAGGTGGCCAATCCCCTCCTTCGAGCCGATCAGGGGAACGACCTCGGCGTCCGGGTCAAGTTCGACGCCGTGGCGGGTCTGGTACCACCGCGCGATCGCCTGCCGCAGCTCGGGCAGTCCGTCCGACTCCGGGTAGCGATGGTTGGCTGGGTCGCGCGAAGCCTCGGCGAGGCGATCGAGGAGGTACTCAGGCGTCGGGAGATCGGGGTCTCCGATGCCGAACGAGATCACGTCGACACCCTCGGCGCGCTTCGCGGCGATCAACTCGGAGATACGCGCGAAGAGATATGGCGGCAGTTGTTCGACACGGCGGGCGAGCTTCATCCGGCCTCCGAGAGCTCGTGGTGCGCGGGTACGCCTGAGGGTGAAGCGGCGCTCAGCGGAAGGTGCCGAAGCGCACCTTCACCCCGGCGACCCGTCGCGCCTCGCGCCGTTCCGCGAGCGCCTGCTCGTCGTTGATCCGGCGATACTCGAGGCCCGCGCGTTCCTGGCGGAAGCCGAGGTCGCTGGCCAGGCGCAGCGCGCGCGGCACGTCCGGCCGCACGTGGATACGCGCGCGAACGCTGCCCTGCGTAGCCAGCTGGTACATCGCCGCCTGCAACACGGCGCGCCCGTAGCCGTGGCCCCGCGCCTCCGGTGCGACGCTGGCGGTGAAAATGCGCGCCTCGGGGGCGTCGGTCGGGCCGTTGAAGGCGAAGGCGACGATCGCTCCGTCCTCGTCGGAGGTCAGCGCGCCGGCCCAGGAGGATTGCTCGACGTAGTGGTCGAAGGCGCCGATGCCGTCGCCGAGGTCGCCTGGCGCGGCGAGCCAGATCTCCTCGAGCCGCTCGAGGTCATCGTCGCCCGCGCGCCGCATCGTTACGCCGTCTGGGAAGTCGGGAATCGTGTCGGCGTCGAGCTGTGGGTGCACCAGCTCCATCCACTCGGAGAAGAACTCGAAGTCGGCGTCTTGCAGCACCGGCAGGACCCAGTCGCGATTCAGGAACTCGACGAGGTCGGTCGAGATGAAATCGGCGTCGACATCCTCGAGTGCTGGTCGCAGTTCCTCGAACAGACCGGGGAACGAGCTGCGCATCTCATCGACGCCTGGGAACGACCAGTAGAGACGAGGTTCACCCTCGATGAAGGCCAGCGCGAGAGCGCCGTTGGCGTCGTTGACGAAGATCGTGTCCTCGATGTCGACGAGGTCGCGCCATTCGCGCGAACTCATCGGCACATTGCGCATCAGCGCGTCGGTCTTAGTCAGGGTTCGCCGCTCCATCAGTACTCCCACTCCGAGGTGAAGACATGCTCCACCGGTCCGACGAGTGTGATGCGCTCGCCCTCGCCTGGCCACGTGATCGTGAGCCTTCCGCCGGGAAGGTCAACCTCGACGCGCTCGTCGACGAGGTCGCGCAGCCTGGCCGCAACGACCGCCGCGCACGCGCCCGACCCGCAGGCCTGGGTCTCGCCGACGCCACGCTCCCAGACCCGCATCGCCAACCGCCCTCGATCGAGGGGCTGCACGACCTCGAAGTTCGTCCGGTGCGCGAACAACGGGTGTTGCTCGACGAGCGGACCGACGCGGGTCAGCGGGTAATGGTCGGGCGTCTCCTCGAGGAATGCCACCGCGTGCGGGTTGCCCATCGAGACAAGCGTCAGCTCCAGATCCGTCTCGCCGAATTCGTCGCGCACGGTGAGCGGTAGGTCCATCACAGGCGGCGACTGCTCGATCGCAACGCCGACAACCGCCGGGTCGAGGACAGGCGGACCGATGTTCACCTCGACGGTCACGATCGCGCCACTCTCGTCCCGCGAGGCCACCGTGTGAACGATGCCGACGCTCGTTTCGACCGCCATGCGGCCGTCCGGGGCGTCGACGAGCCCTCGATCGAGGCAGAAGCGCGTGAAGCAGCGGATGCCGTTGACGCACATCACGCCGTCTGAGCCGTCTGCGTTGACGATCTGCATGTGGCGGTCGGCGACCTCGGACGGACGCACGAGGATCAGACCGTCCGCGCCCACGCCGGCATAGCGATCGCAGATGGCGATCGCGAGGCTCGACGAGGCGGCCTCGTCGAGGTCCGGCGAGGCCTCGGCGACGACGAAGTCGTTGCCGGCGCCGTGCATCTTCCAGAACGGCAGCGTGGCCGTCGGTTGCGCGCTCATCCGTAGATCATCGCACGGGGGCGCGCGCTGCTGCCACGATCGCGGAGGCTGCAGCGGCCAAGTCGGCGCCGTCGATCCAGTCGATCCGGTCGTCGTCAGCGCGGAACCAGGTGCCCTGCTGACGGATCAGCCGATGCGTCGCAGTGCGCGTGCGTTGGAGCGCCTGCTCCGGCGTTAGCTCGCCGCGCACCAACTGCGCCGCCTCGGCGTATCCCATCGAGCGCAGCGCCTCGAACGAATCGCCGTAGCGTTCGATGAGGGTGCGCGTCTCCTCGACGAGCCCGGCGTCATACATCGCCTCCGCTCGTTGGTCGGCGCGGCTGTAGAGCGCCTCGCGCTCCCATCGCAGGCCCACTGCACGCCAGGGCCACTCCGGGGCGCGCCGCTCGAGGGGCCGCACCGGCTCTCCCGTCGCCTCGACGATCTCGATCGCGCGAATGACGCGTCGCAGGTTCGCGGGATCGATCCGCTCGGCGCGAGCGGGGTCGAGCCCGGCGAGCACCGTGTGGACCGCGGCCGCGTCTTCCGCCTCCGCGAGCGCCTCGATTTCGCTCCGCCGTGCCGGGTTCGGCTCGACGCGAGGGACCTGCCACCCCTCGAGGAGCGCCCAGGCGTACTGACCCGTCCCGGCGACCAGGAGTGGCGCCGCGCCCCGTGACCAGACGTCCTCGATGGCCACGCGCGCGGCGTCGAGCCAGTCTGCGAGCGTCCACGGCGCGTCGGGATCGACGATCTCGATGAGGTGGTGCGGCGCGGCTGCCCGCTCCTCGGACGTGGGCGAGGCCGTACCGATGAGCATCCCGCGGCGCAGCTGCCGCGAATCCGCGGCGAGCACCTCGAAGGGGTGCTGCTGTGCGGCAGCCACGGCGACCGCCGTCTTGCCGGAGGCCGTCGCGCCGAAGAGCGCCACGAGCCGCCGCTCAGCCGGCACCGGCCACCGTCCGGCAGATCGCTGCGAAGGCGTCCGCGTCGAGCGACGCCCTGCCGACCAGAGCGCCATCGATATCGGGCTGGATCGCGAAACCCCCGACATTGTCGGCGTTGACCGAGCCACCGTACTGAATACGCGTTGCGTCGGCCGCCTCCGCGCCGCGAAGATCGCCGAGGATCTGGCGCACCGTCACGCACGTCTCCTGCGCGATCTCAGGCGTCGCCGCGAGCCCGGTGCCGATCGCCCAGACCGGCTCGTACGCGACCACCACGGTCGAGGCATCTTCGACGCCGTCGAGCGCGGTCGTCAGCTGACGTCGCAGCACGGCCGCCGTTTCGCCACCCTCACGCTCCGCCTGCAGCTCGCCGACGGCGAGGATCGGACGCAGGCCCGCGTCCAGGACGGAGCGCAGGCGTCCCGCCGTCTCGTCGTCGGCCTCGCGGAAGACGTGGCGGCGTTCGGAGTGCCCCACGATGACGTACTCCGCGGTTCCGGTGAGCATGGGCGCGCTCACCTCCCCGGTGAATGCGCCCTCGGCGGCCGGGTGAACCTGCTGCGCTCCGACAAGCAGCGAGCTGCCTGCGAGCGAGTCGGCCGCGTCGCCGAGCCACGCCGATGGCGGGCAGATCACCACTTCGACACCGGTCAGGCCATCGAGGTTCGCCCGCAGCGCTGCCAGCAGCGCGGCTGCGGCAGCGCGATCGGTGTGCATCTTCCAGTTGCCGCCAACGATGGGGGTGCGCATGTGTGGATGCCTTCGGTGGTCGCGCTCAGGCGCCGTACTTCGCCAGACGGCCGGCGTGCGCGAACGCGAGTGGGAGCAGCTCTTTCGCAGGGAACGTACCAAGTTCGCCCTGCGCGCACTCGGGTTCCGAGAAGTCGTGCACGTGGTCGGGGCGCACGTCGCGTCCCCAGATCAGCGTGGGCACCGGGTGCCAGGAGTGCGCGCCCATCACCGCGGGCGTCGAGTGATCCCCCGTCACGACCACGACATCTGGATTGAGGCGGAGCAGCGCCGGCAGCTCGGCGTCGAACCTGGAGATCTCGCGCTGCTTGCCGAGGAAGTCGCCATCTTCGCCGGCGGTGTCGGTGTACTTGTAGTGGACGAAGAAGAAGTCGAAGTCGTCCCAGTGCCGGCGCACGGCCTCGAATTGGGTGCGCAGCGAGTCGCCGGCCTCGATCGCCTGCATCCCGGCGAGGCGCGCGACGCCGCGGTACATCGGGTAGACGGTCACCGCCGCGGCGCGCAGCTTCCAGAACTCGCCGAATGGTGGCAGGTCGGGTCGGGTCGACCAGCCGCGGAGGATCACCCCGTTGCCTCGCTCGCGTCCTTCGAGGAGCGTCGTGGCCTCCTCGACGAACGTCCGGATCAACCCCGCGGTCGTGTCAGCGGCCGCGTCGAGGGCTGCTGTCACGAGCGGCGGTGAGCCTTCGACCTGCGGGTCCGAGTCCGATACCTCTTCGCTCAAGCCGTCGCCACGCAACACCAAGACGAAGCGCTGGTCGCGCACGGGCAAGACAAACGTCTCGACACCGGGCAAATCGATCGAGGACTGCAGTTGCTCGCAGAGCTGCGCGGTGATCTCAGTCGGCAGCCGCCCGGCGCGGCGGTCGGTGATGACGCCCTCGGCGTCGAGGTCGCAGAAGTTTCCCCGCGCGGCCAGGTCGTTGGGCTGCAGTTCGAAGTCGATGCCAGTTGCCTCGAGCGCGCCTCGACCGATGTTATAGACCAGCGGGTCGTAGCCGAAGAGCGCGAGATGGCCGGGCCCTGAGCCCGGCGTGATGCCGTAGCCGACGGGAATCGTGCGGCCGAGCGAGCCCTCCCCGGCGAGTCGATCGAGGTGGCGCGTCGACGCCTCCTGCAGCTCGGTGCGGCCGCGAGGGCCCGGCAGGCCGCCGAGGCCGTCCACGACGCAGAGCACCACCTTAGTGTCGGCGGGGATCGAGAGTTGGCGGATGAGGTCGAGTTCCATAGCGAGCGCTCAGGCGTCCTGCAGGACCTCGACGCCCGGCAGTGACTCGCCCTGCATCATCGCCAATGAGGCACCACCGCCGGTCGAGACGTGCGAGATCATCTGCGAGACACCGGCACGCGAGACAGCGGCAGCGGTCTCACCGCCACCCACGATGGTCGTCGCATTGCCGGCGGCCATAATGCGGGCGATCTCGACCGAGCCGCGGTCGAAGGGCTCACGCTCGAAGAAGCCGAGCGGTCCGTTCCAGACGATCGTGTGGGCGCCGTGGATCGCGTCGCGGAAGTCCTCGATCGTCTGGGGGCCGAGGTCGAGGATGCGGAAGTCCGGCGGCACGCGGTTCACGGAGACGGTGCGCACGCTCTCGCCGAGCGCGTCAGAGATCACGACATCGGTCGGCAACACCAGGCGCAGCTTGGGGTTCTCGGCCGCCTGCCTCATCACGGACAGCGCCTCCTCGATCCGGTTGTCTTCGACGAGGGAGGCGCCGGTGTCGATGCCCTGCGCCTTGAGGAACGTGTTGGAGATCGCGCCTCCGACGCAGATCGTGTCAGCCACGTCGCAGAGGTGATCGAGGATCTCAAGCTTGTCCGAGACCTTCGCCCCGCCGAGGATCAGCACCAGCGGGCGAGCGGGCGCCTCGGTGGCGCGCGTCAGGTAGTCGACCTCTCGCTCGAGGAGCAGGCCGGCCACGCCCTGCAGGATCTTCGGCACACCCACGATCGAGGCGTGCGGCCGGTGTGCCGTACCGAATGCGTCGCTGACGTAGACATCGGCGAGACTCGCCAGCTCGGAAGCGAACTCCGGGTCGTTCTCCTCCTCGCCGATGTGGAAGCGGACGTTCTCGAGGAGTAGCAGCTCGCCCTCGCCCAGCTCATCCACCGCCGCCTTGGCGATCGGGCCGACGCACTCGTCGATCGAGCGGACCTCGGTTTCGAGGAGACGGCTCAGGTGTGCCGCCACGGGGGCATTACGCAGCTCGTCGACCACCTCGCCGCCGGGCCGGCCACGGTGAGAGGAGATGATGATGCGCGCGCCCACCGCACGCAGGTGCTCGATGGTCGGCAGCGATTCGCGAAGTCGATGGTCGTCGAGGATCTGTTCACCCTCGAACTGAACGTTGTAGTCGACGCGGAGAAAGACGCGCTTCCCCGCCACGTCGACATCGCGAACCGTCCGCTTCTTCATCGATTGGGCCCCCGATTCCCCACCTGAGTATCCAGTCGCGTGGATCGTAGGCGGCGCTCAGGGGTCGAGCAACGGACCATCTAGGAGGTTCGTTCCACGATGAGATCGGCGTAGGCCTCACACACGGCGATCGCCGCTTCCTCGACGCCCGCACCGCGCAGGGCGGCCAGGGCGCGCGTCCGCTGTTCCTCCGCGAAGCGCTCCGTAGCGGTGCGTCCGCCGGCGGAGGTGACGAGCGCAGTCAGTTCCTCGACCTCCCCCGGCTCGCTCGAGGGCTCCGCGTAGCGCCGCGCCAGCGCGCGGGCGTCCTCGCCACCTTCGGCCATCGCCGACAGCACCGGGTAGGTCAACTTCCTCGACCTCAAGTCGTCGCCCACCGGCTTGCCGGTGACTGCGGGATCGCCCCAGATGCCGAGGATGTCGTCGACGGCCTGGAAGCCCAGGCCCAGCGCGTCCCCGTAGGAGGCGAAGCCATCGACGACCTCGTCGCTGGCGCCACCGAGGCGTGCGCCCATCGCGAACGGCGCGGAGAACATCGCCGCCGTCTTGCCGCTGGCCATCGCCACGTACTCCTCGATCGTGACGTCCGAGCGCGTCTCGAACCCGATGTCGAGCCACTGGCCGTGCACCAGCCGCAGGCAGGTCTCGTCAAGGGTGCGCGTGGCGGCGAGTACCCGCTCGGCGGGGAGCCCGCCGTCGAGCAGGCGGTGCATGGCGAGCCGAGCAACCGTGAACATGCCGTCTCCGGTGTTGATCGCCTGGGCGTCTCCGACGAACGTCCAGAGCGTCGGCCGCCCATGCCGCGTGTCGCTACGGTCCTCGATGTCGTCGTGAAGCAGCGAAAAGTTGTGCACCAGCTCGATCGCCGCGGCGGCCGGCACTGCCGAGGCGACGTCGCCGCCCACGAGGTCGGTGGCGAGCAGCAGCGCCAGCGGACGCAGCATCTTTCCGCTGCGAGCCTCGACTGGCTCGCCCGCGGCGTTCTCCCATCCGAGGTGGTAGCGCATCCACGCAAAGAGCCCGTCATCGGACTGCCCGATGACGTCGCGCATCTCCGCAACCACCGCGCCGCGGTGCTGCTCGATGCGTGCCAGCAGTTCGGCCTCAGCCATCGAGGCTTCCCATCTCGCTCCCGGCCGGGTCGATCACGTAGCGGTCCGCCTCGGCCGCCTCGATCGCCTCGCGGGTGTAGAGCAGCGGGCGCTGGCGGCCGTCGAGATACTCGTCGATGCAGTCATCGTAGTGGCGGTGGCCGGGCACGCCCGAGTTCCCGGTCGGCAGCTGGAACGTCGAGCGGTCCCAGTCGGCGAGGTCCATGACCTGCCGGTAGGCCGGCATCCAGTCGAGGTGTTCGGCGCCGGCATGCACGGTATACGAGGCCTGAAAGACTGTGTTGAGGTCGCCGCCGATCGGCCGGGCGCGCTGGCGCAGCATCCGCCCCAGCAGCGGTGTCGTCCCGAATGTGTGCGGCGGTTGGTAGGGATGGAGCGCACCCCACTGCCAATGCGAGGGGTACTTGCCTAGCTGCTCCTGGATCGCGTCGAGGGCCCTGGACAGCGCGGCGGCCAGGCGGCGGTCACGGTCGACGCGGTCGGCGAACCATGGCGGAGCAGCGACCTCGAGCGCCTCGATGATCGTGCCGTACAGCTGCACGGCGAACGGCGACGATGCGCTCACCACACCATCACGCGCGCCGCGACCGAGCAGGAGTTCTGCCGCCGGCCCGGCGAGCCGCTGCGCAATGTCGCGCGCGACCTCCTGGAATGTCGTCTCGACGATGGCAGCGGCCGAACTCTCCGCCGACAGGTGGCCATCCCACGCCAGCAGCAGAGCCCGCGCCGCCTGCAGCTCTCGGGTCTCGCCCGCCTGCGCCTCGCCGATCGCCTCGATAACCAGGTCTCGCAGCCGCGACATCGGCTCCGAGTACACATCGACGTGGATGCGCTGGAACGAGGCGACGTCGTGCTCCGTCGATGCGCCGAGGAGTGCTTCGATGCGAAGCGCGCGCCAGGGCTCGCAGAAATCGGCGCCCAGCTCGATCGGGCCACCGGGCGCGTGGTTCGCCGTGACGATCACGCCTTCGGGCGGGTCGATCAGCCTCGGCAGGTCGCGCGGCAGGTGCGGCGGGGGCGGTCCCTCCGAGGTGGCGCCGTCACGGGGCAGCAGCCCTTCGCCCGCCCGATGGCTCGGGACCTTGCCGCCGAGCCGGTAGCCGATGCGATCCTCGTCGGTCGCGACGACGAAGTTGAACGTCGAGCCCGGCCAGTCGTCGACGGCAGCCTCAAACTCGTCCATGTTCGAAGCGTGCCAGAGCGCAATGAACGGACCGACGATGTCGCCCGCCTCGAGGGCCGTGCAGCGGAGAGACAGCGAGGTCTCTTCGCTGGCTGCAGCGGGCTCGATGATCGGTCCGTGCCGGGTGATCAGAACTGGCTCCTCGACCGCGCGCCCCCCGTTGACCTCGATCGTCTCGATCACCACCTCGGCGCGAGCCCAGCCGTCGGGCGTCAGGTACTCCGTCGGCGAGCCCGGACGCATCGTCTCGACGTAGACATCGGCGACATCGGCGAGACCGGCGGTGATGCCCCACGCCAGTGACGCGTTGTGGCCGATGGCGATGCCGGGGATGCCCGGCACATCCGCGCCCACCGCGTCGAGCCCACCGGCGACGAGGTGTGTGACGTGGAAGATGCCGGGCAGCCGCGCCTCCACGTGCGGATCGCTGGCCAACAGGGGCGCGCCGGTCGAGGTGTGCGCGGAGGTGACAGCCCAGGCGTTGGACGCCCCGCCGGTCGGTGTACCTGCCTCGACGGCGGCCGCGTAGCTCTCGCGCACCCGTTCGCGCAGCGGCGCCGGTGTGCGACTAGCGGTACAAGATCCGTCAGGCGGCCGGTCGAGCAGCGAGGCGATCTCGGGCCCCACCGCTTCGAGGAGTTCCGCACGCGCGAGTTCGCTCTGCCAGTCGGAGGCGAAACTGAACATCAGCAGGCGGCCGACGAGCATCGCGTCTTCGATCCGCCAGGGATCCGGCTCGCCGGTCAACTCGAACTCCGGCGGCAACTCATCCAGCACGCACATCGTCTCGTTGACGCCGGTCACGTACGCCTCGACGAGCGAGCGTTGTTCGGCGTCGAGCTCCTCGGCGTCGCGCCGCGCGAGGCGAGCGAGGCCGATGCGGCGCATCAGCCGGTCGCTCGTGACGCCCGCTGGACCCAACACCTCGGCGATGCGTCCGCTGGCGAGCAGGCGCGCGCTCATCAGCTGGAACAGCCGGTCCTGTGCGTGCACGACGCCCTGGCCGAAGCAGGCGTCCACGGTCGACTGCGCGAAGACGTGCGGCACGCCGTAGCGGTCGCGCACGATCTCGACACGGCCCTCGACGCCACGCATCGAAACACGACCGCTCGAGGGTGGGATGCCGCGTCGACGGGCGATCCGCCAGGCGGTCTGTGATGCGCCACGCGCGAGGCGCAGTGTGCGTCCGACACCGGCAAACGGCATCTCCGTGCTCAGGCGGTCGAGGACGGCATCGCGGCGCGGCGTGTCTCGTCATCGAGGGCCTGCAGCTTCGCCAGCCGGCGCTCGTGACGGCCGCCCTCGAATGAGGCTTCGCGGAAGGCGCGCACGATCTCGCTGGCTGCGCCGCGGCCGATCGCCCATGCGCCCATCGCGAGCACGTTCGCGTCGGTGTGCTCACGTGCGCGGCGAGCGGAGAACACGTCGTGGCAGAGCGCGGCACGGACGCCGTGCACCTTGTTCGCGACGATCGAGGGCCCGACACCGTTCGAGCAGATCAGAATGCCGAGATCGTGTTCCCCGGCCGAGATCGCCTCGGCGAGCGGGATGGCGATGTCCGGGTAGTCGCACGATTCGAGCGAGTCCGTGCCGTAGTCACGAATCTCGTCGCCGAGTTCGCTCAGCTCATCGATCAGCAGCTGCTTGAGCTCGAATCCGGCGTGGTCCGAGCCGATTGCGATGCGCATCGCTGCTCCCCTCGGCGCTACCACGACGTCGGGCGGCCTGCCTGATGCCATCGTACCGCAGGGCGACCACAGCCTCCCGCGGCGGCCCTACGGCTGCAGGACCGAGGTGGTCCACCCCTCGTCGCCACGGACGTACAACAGCCGGTCGTGGAGGCGGTCGTCGTGGTGGGCCCAGAACTCCACGCGGTCGGGTACGAGGCGGTAGCCACCCCAACGCTCCGGTCGTGCCGGCGCGTCGCCGGCCGTCGCGTCGACCTCGGCGTAGCGCTGCTCGAGTGCGGTGCGCGAGGCGATCGGGTGGGACTGATACGAGCTCATCGCCGCGATGCGGCTCGGACGCGGGCGGGCGTTCCAGTAGTCCTCGTTCGCGTCGTCGCCGAGGAGTTCGACGCGCCCTTGCGCACGCACCTCGCGTCCGAGGCCCTCGGCGGGTGAACTGGGCCAGAGCCAGCAGAGCGCGGCCATCGGGTGCGCTGCCAGCTCGGAGCCCTTGCGCGACTCACGGTCCGTGAAGAACTCGAAGCCCTCGGCGCTCCAGCTACGCACGAGGATGACGCGGTTCGCGGGCTGCCCCTCGGCGTCCACCGTCGCGAGGTTGACGGCGTCGGGGTAGCGCTCGGTCGATCGCGCCTCGGCGAACCAGGCGTCGAAGTGCGCCCAGGGGTCCTCGAACGCCGTCATTGCGTCCATCAGCATTCCTCCCCGGCCTCGAGGTAGATTGGTTGGCCCCGCTCGAGCGACTCCACGGCCGCGGCGACGCGCGGCCGCATGCGCTCGGGCAGCGTCGCGATCGCCTCCTCGACCCGGAGAAAGCGGTACTCCGCGATCTCGTCTTCGGGGATGCGCAGCCGCGCGAGCTGCGCCGAGGTCAACGTCACGCCCTCGAAGATGAACTGCAGGCTGTCGCCCTGCCCTCGGTCGGGACGCCAGTCGAGCGACAGCAGCCGGCCGACCGCTAGCTCCAGCCCGAGCTCTTCGAGGAGTTCGCGACGGCAGGCGTCGAGCGGCGATTCGTCGCCATCCACGACACCGCCAGGCATGTTCCAGCCGGGGCGGTAGGTGGGCTTCAGGATCAGTAGCCGTCCTTCGTCGTCGAAGATCAGTGCGCCGGCGGCCACGATCTTGCGCGGGAAGTCGATCAGCTCGGCGTCGCTCGGCGTCACGACGCGTCCTCCTCATCGCTCGCCGCGGCGGGCTCGATGCCGAGCGCCTCGGCGCTGATCGGCCCTTCGCGCACGACCTTCGGCGCTGCCTCCGTGAGATCGACGACGGTCGAGGCGAGGCCGTGTTCACGCGGCCCACCGTCGAGGACCAGCAGCTCATCGCCGAAGATCGCGATCACCTCCTCGGCGGAGGTTGCCGGAGCCGCGCCGTGACGGTTCGCGCTCGTCACAGCCAACAGCCCACCGCAGGCTCGGATCACGGCGCGCGCGTGCGGGTCGTCTGACTTGCGGACACCGATCGTGCCTTCCGCGGTCACGACTGGCGGCACCAGCGACGAGTCCCCGCGGGCGCGCACGATCGCGGTGAGCGCGCCCGGCCAGTGCTGCATCACGCGGTCGAGGGCGCCTGGCTCCTCGAGGTGCGCGGCGAGATACACGGCGCTGTCGAAGAGCACGGCGATCGGCTGGTCAGCGTCGCGGCCCTTGAGGTCGGCCAGCGCATGGACGGCCTCGGCGTGGGTCGCGAGGCAGGCGAGCCCGTAGACGGTGTCGGTCGGGATCGCAGCGATGCCACCGCCCGCGATCCAGTGGGCGACTTCGATGACCTCCGAGGATGGGAGAGTCGGCAGCGTGGACTCCCTCCGCGCGCGGACCGACGCGAGGTCGGGTCAGTGCGCCTCGGCGTAGTGCTGGGCGAGCAGGTCGACGCCGAAGTCGCCCCCCGGGTCGCGCCAGACCGAGTGGATGTGGTTCGCGTCGTTCTGTGTGTTGTCGTACTCGATCAGCAGGCGTTCGCCCTGCAACCGGTAGTAGTGCGGCTCACCGTGCTCGAACCCACCGGCCCACGCGAAGTGGACCGAGTCGATGACGTCCGCCACGCGGTCCGACTCCGCCTCGGCGATCTCCTCCGGCAGCCGGTCGAGGTACTGGTCGATCACGGCCTGCAACAGCTCTCGCTGCGACACCGTCATCGCGGCGGCAGCCACCCCGCGAGGCTCGGTCGTGGAGTAGCGGATGGCCTCCATCCGCTCAGGAGTCAGGCCCAGCGCCTCGCGACGTTTGGCCAGCGCCTCGTGCCGTTCGGGCGTGTCGGTCTGGTTCATCATGATGAACCCCGGCTTCGGCAACGCACCGTCGAGGACTTCGGGCTCGTTGGTGTGGACGATGTCGTCGGGCGGCACCTCGGAGATCAGGACCTGCTCGAGCTCCTCGTCGTCGAACGAGAACAGTAGATCGCGCGCGAGGTCCTCTTCGCCAGCGAGGGGGCGCAGGACACCGGGTCCGACGAACTCGGACTCGGCCGGGTTCGCGCCGAAGAAGTGCGGCGTCGGCGCCAGCGTCTCGCCATCAACGATCGTGTACTGCACCACGACGTGGTGGCCGTCGAAGCGCCAGCCCCAGGGGTCGCTGCCGCCGGGCTCGCCAAAGAGCGCGATGTAGTAGCGGTTCGGATCGCGCCCCCGCACGCCCAGCTCCGGGTCGGAGAACGCCCGCCAGCCCTCGAAGAGGTCGAGGGTGTTCTCGAGGCTCATGATCGTGGTGGCAGTGGTGAATCCGGCCTGCGAGAGCCCCGAGGCGACCAGCCGGTAGACCGCCTGTTGCTGGAGCGGTTCCATGTCCGTCATCGGCAGCCCGTTGCGCAGGTTGGGCGTGTAATACCAGGTGCGTCGCTCGGTCTCATCGGACATCGGGAAGAGCGCCTGCCCGCTCTGCTCCGGGTTCAAAACGGCAACCAGGTTCGCTGCGGCCTCGGACATGCGTCCGATGGTGTCGGCGGCCTCGACCATGGCGGATCCTCCGCTCTTCCCACTCGCGGTCGGTTCGTTGACCGCACTATAGGTGCTGGCTACGATGCTGACTTAGCGGCGCTCTCCCCGAGACGGGCCAAGATGGTCGATACGAGCGACACCGCCCCAACGGCGGACCGCATCCGCACTTCCGGCGACGCCGAGGTCGCGACATACCTCGAGATCGCCGAAGCCCGCGAACCCGGGAACTTGCTCACGCCCGCTCCCAACGCGCCCGAGGCGATCGTGGTCCTCGACTACGGTTCGCAGTTCTCGATGCTGATCGCAAGGCGCATCCGCGAGGCGAAGGTCTACTCCGAACTCGTCCCGTGGGACACGCCGGCAGAGAAGCTCAGCCACCTCAATGTGAAGGCCTTCATCCTCTCCGGCGGCCCCGCTTCCGTGTACGACGAAGATGCCCCGACCCTCCCGGATTATGTCATCAACAGCGGTATCCCCGTCCTCGGCATCTGCTACGGCATGCAGCTCATGACGCACGCGCTCGGCGGTCGCGTCGCGCCCTCGAAGACACGCGAGTACGGCCACGCGGTACTCGACGTCACCGAGGCGGGCAGCCCGCTCTTCCGCGATCTGCCCTCGACGCTGCCGGTATGGATGTCGCACGCCGACCGCATCGAGGAGCTGCCACCGGGCTTCCGCGCGATCGCGCAGTCGGCGAATGCCCCGGTCGCCGGGATGGCGGATGAGCACGGCCACCTCGCGATCCAGTTCCACCCGGAGGTCGTCCACACGCCGCAGGGCGACCAGTTGATCCACAACTTCGTCTTTGAAATCGCGGGGTGCGCCGGCGACTGGACGGCGGCCAACTTCGTCCAGGAGTCCGTCGATTCGATCCGCGCGAGCGTCGGCGATGGCCTGGTGATCTGTGCGCTGTCCGGCGGGGTTGACTCCGCGGTGGCCGCGTCGCTCGTGCACCGCGCGGTCGGCGACCAGCTCACCTGCATCTTTGTCGACAACGGTCTGCTGCGCCTCGAAGAGCCGGAGCGCGTCGTCGCGACGTTCCGCGAGCACATGTCGATCCCGCTGCGCCACCTGCAGGCGACCGACCGCTTCCTCGCTGACCTTGCCGAGATGACCGCGCCGGAGACGAAGCGCAAGCGCATCGGCGAGACGTTCATCCGCCTCTTCGAGGAGGAGGCGCGCTCGATCGGCGAGGTCGATTTCATCGTCCAGGGCACCACCTACCCGGACGTGATCGAGTCCGCCTCGACGGGCAACGACGCCGCCGTCAAGATCAAGTCGCACCACAACGTGGGCGGCCTGCCGAAGGACATGAAGCTGACGCTGGTCGAGCCGCTGCGCAACCTGTTCAAGGACGAGGTGCGCCAGGTGGGCAAGGAGCTGGGGCTGCCGGACGAGATGGTCTTCCGGCAGCCGTTCCCGGGGCCGGGGCTCGCCATTCGCATCCTCGGCGAGGTCACCCGGGACCGCCTCGACATCCTGCGGCGGGCCGACTGGATCGTGATGGACGAGATCAAGAACGCCGGCGTCTACGACGAGCTGTGGCAGGCGTTCGCGGTGCTCACTGGCGCCCGCACGGTGGGTGTGCAGGGCGACTACCGCACCTACGGCGAGTGCGTCGCACTGCGCCTCGTGACCGCCGAGGATGCGATGACGGCGGACTGGGCGCGCGTGTCGTACGACTTGCTGGCCAGGATTTCCAACCGCATCGTCAACGAGGTGCCCGAGATCAACCGGGTGGTGCTCGACATCACGTCGAAGCCGCCCGGAACGATCGAGTGGGAGTAGCGGGTGACGAGAGGCGGGGGTCCTGATGGCGAAGAACGTGCTGCTGGTAGGCTCCGGCGGTCGCGAGCACGCGATCGCGTGGAGCATCAGCCATTCGCCCGACCTGGCGAAGCTCTGGATTGCGCCGGGCAACGCCGGCACCGCCGATCTCGGTGAGAACATCACCGACGTCGCCGCGACCGACCTCGACGGCGTGGTCTCGCTCGCCGAACGCGTCAAGGCGGACCTCGTTGTAATCGGGCCTGACGACCCGCTGGCCGCCGGGCTCGCTGACCGTCTCGAGGCGGAGGGCATCCCCGCCTTCGGCCCGACCGCCGCTGCCGCCGAGATCGAGTGGTCGAAGGCGTTCGCCAAGAAGCTGATGGCTGGCTGCGAGATCGACACGGCCAGCGCCGAGACGTTCACCGAACTCGACGAGGCGCTCGAGTACGTCCGAGGGCTCGCCAGCCCGCCGGTGATCAAGGCCGACGGTCTCGCCCTCGGCAAGGGCGTGGTGGTGTGCGACGACCTCGCGCAGGCCGAGTCCGCATTGACGGCAGCGATGGCCGACCGCGTGTTCGGCGACTCAGGTAGCCGCGTGCTCATCGAGGAGCGCATGTACGGACGCGAAACCTCGGCGCATGCCTTCACCGACGGCGTCACGGTGCGGCACATGCCGTTCTCGTGCGACCACAAGCCCGTGTTCGACGGCGATCGAGGCGCCAACACCGGGGGCATGGGCGTGTACTCGCCGCCCGCCTGGCTCGACAACGCGACCGCCGCCAGCATCCGCGCCGACGTCACGCAACGCATCGTGCGTGCGCTCGCCGACGCCGGGCGGCCCTACCGCGGCGTGATCTACCCGGGAATGATGGTGACCGAACGCGGACCCCGTGTCGTCGAGTTCAACGCCCGCTTCGGCGACCCCGAGACCGAGGTATTGCTGCCGAAGCTCCGCTCCGACCTCCTCGAGATCTGCGACGCGGTGGCGCACAGCCGGCTCTCCGAAGTCGCCGTGGAATGGGACGATGTCGCCACGGTCGGCGTGATGATGGCCTCCGGCGGCTACCCGGGCAGCTATGAGAAGGGAGTCCCCATCCACGGCGTCGAGGATGTCGACGCCGACGTGCAGGTGTTCATGGCCGGCGCGCAGCTCGACGATCGAGGTCAGCTCGTGACGGCCGGGGGGCGCGTCCTCTGTGTCGTCGCCCGCGGCGCCACGATGGCTGAGGCGCGCCGCCAGGCCTACGAGAACGTCGAGCGCATCAGCTTCGCCGGGGCCCACTACCGCACGGACATCGGCGCCACGGCGGACGCCCCGCTAGAGTTCGCGACGCGAGCGAGCGCATGAGCGCGACGAACTGGACAGCCATGACCCGCGGAGGTGGAGCGCGATGAGCGATCCGCTGGTGGCCGTGCTGATGGGCTCGACCTCCGATGAGGAAGCGATGGCCGGGTGCGGTCAGCTCCTCGACCGCCTCGCCGTGCCCTACGAGCAGCACGTCATGTCTGCGCACCGCACGCCGGACCGTGTCGCGGAGTTCGCGCGGAGCGCGCAGAACCGCGGCCTCGAGGTGATGATCGCCGGCGCCGGGGGCGCTGCGGCGCTGCCGGGCGTCGTTGCCGCTTACACCGCGCTGCCGGTGATCGGCGTGCCGCTGGCTTCGTCCGACCTCCACGGCGTGGACGCGCTGCATGCGATCGTGATGATGCCGCCCGGCGTCCCCGTCGCCACGATGGCGGTTGGTACCTGGGGCGCACGCAATGCGGCCGTCTTCGCGGCGCAGATCCTCGCGCTCAGCCACGACGAGATCGCGACCGCCCTCGAGGCCTACCGAGAGGAGCAGCGCAACCGATGACCACCCGTGCCTACGCTCGACTCACCGAGGCGACCAGCGCCGTCGAGATGTTCCCCGGCGTTGAGCGCACCACGCTCGTCAGCGGCGACTCGATGACCCTCGTGCGCGTCGAGGTGGCGGCGGGCGGCGGCTACATGATCCCCGGCGAGCTTCCTCACTTCTTCGAGGCCCTCGAGGATTCGACGCTCGTCGAGGTGTTCTCACCCGAGCGCGAAGAGTTCGCGCACGATTAGCGCAGCTGGAGGCAGACCAGGCCGATGATCCCCCGTTACGCCCTCCCCGAGATGACCGCCGTGTGGTCGGACCAGCACAAGTTCGAGACGTGGCTGCGTGTCGAGCTGGCGGTCACCGAGGCCTGGGGCGACCACGGGCTCGTGCCGCCAGAAGACGTCGAGAAGATCCGCGGCGCCTCGATCGATGTGAACGACATCAACCGTTACATCGGGGAGACGCGTCACGACGTCACCGCCTTCCTCCGCTCGGTCGCCGATTCGCTCGGTCCGGAATCGCGCTGGGTCCACCACGGACTCACGAGCAACGATGTCTGGGACACCGCTACCTGCCTGCAGATGCTCGATGCGCTGGCCATCCTCGACGGGCAGCTGGGCGAGCTGTGCGGCGTGGTGGCGCGCCGCGCGGTCGAGCACAAGGACACGCTCTGCATCGGCCGCACGCACGGCATGCACGCCGA
This sequence comes from Dehalococcoidia bacterium, assembly GCA_965198045.1. Classification (GTDB taxonomy): domain Bacteria; phylum Chloroflexota; class Dehalococcoidia; order UBA2979; family UBA2979; genus CBDDEC01. The sequence goes on along the minus strand of CBDAOL010000012.1, from coordinate 599,398 downwards.
GCCGACGACGTTCGGGATGAAGCTCGCGGTCTGGGTCGATGAGCTGCGCCGCCACCAGCAGCGTTTCGCGCTCGCGCGTGAGCAGGTGTCCGTCGGCCAGATGTCCGGGCCGGTCGGCACGCACGCCTCGGTGCCGCCGAGCGTCGAGGAGGCGGCGTGCCAGCGGCTGGGCCTGGGCGTAGCGGCCGCGACGACTCAGATCATCCAGCGCGACCGCCACGCCTTCTACCTGTCGACACTGGCCGGCCTCGGCGCCTCGCTCGAGAAGTTCGCGACGGAGATCCGCGGTCTCCAGCGAACCGACATCGGCGAAGCGGAGGAACCGTTCGAGGAGGGCGCGCAGACCGGTTCGTCCTCGATGCCGCACAAGCGCAACCCGGAGCTGTGCGAGCGTGTGTCCGGCCTCGCTCGCGTGCTGCGCGGCTACGCGTCGACCGGCCTCGAGAACGTGACGCTCTGGCACGAGCGCGACATCTCGCACTCGGGCGCCGAGCGCATCATCCTGCCCGACGCCACCGGCCTGTTGAACTACATGCTCCACCTGATGATCGGCATCCTCGACGGCCTCATGGTCTACCCGCAGCGCATGCAGCGCAACCTCGAGGCGAGCCAGGGTCTGATCTATTCCTCGAAGGTCCTGCTGGCGCTGACCGAGTCCGGCCTGCAGCGCGAGGACGCCTACAAGATCGTCCAGCGCCACGCCATGCACTCCTGGCGCGAGGGCATTCCCTATCGCCAGCTCCTCGACGCCGACGAGGGAGTGACGGCGCGGCTCTCCGCGCAACAACTCGACGCGATCTTCGACCCGCAGGCGTTCCTCCAGCACGTCGACGCAACCTTCGAACGCCTCGAGCTGATTTAACGAGAGACACGATCGAACAAGCAAGGGAGCGACGATGACTAGCGCAATCATGACCACCGACCTTTCCCTGCCGAAGCTCCATTCCGGCAAGGTCCGTGACATCTACGAGTTGCCAGACGACCACCTGCTCCTCGTCGCTACGGACCGCGTGTCGGCGTTCGACGTGGTGCTGCCCACACCGCTGCCGCGCAAGGGCGAGGTGCTGACGCGCCTCTCCGCCTACTGGTACGAGCGCACCACCGATGTCGTCCCCAACGCGTTCGTCGCCGTCCTCGATGCGACGAACGCCGAGGAGTACGGCGTGGGCGACCCGGCCTACTTCGGCCGCAGCATGGTGATGCGACGCGCCGAGGTGCTGAAGATCGAGTGCGTCGTGCGTGGCTTCATCACCGGCTCGGGCTGGAGCGACTACCAGCAGGGCGGCTCGGTCAGCGGCATCGAGTTGCCGGAGGGCCTGCTGCGGTCGCAACAGCTCCTCGAGCCCATCTTCACGCCGTCCACGAAGGCCGAGCCGCCTGAGCACGACGCGCCGATGACCTACGCCGAAGCGGAAGCGACCTTCGGTCCCGAGCTGGCGAACGTGCTCAAGCTGCGATCGCTCGCGCTCTACCGCTACGGCGCGGACGTCGCTCGCGAGCGCGGCATCCTCGTCGCCGACACCAAGTTCGAGTTCGGGATGATCGACGGTGAGGCGGTCCTGATCGACGAAGTGCTCACGCCCGACTCTTCGAGGTTCTGGCCGGCCGATCAGTATGTCGTTGGACAGGACCAGCCGTCGTTCGACAAGCAGCCGTTGCGCGACTACCTCGACGGGCTCGACTGGGACAAGCAGCCACCGGGACCGGAGCTGCCCGACGAAATCGTCGAGGCGATAAGCGAGCGGTACCAGACCGCATACCAGCGGATCACCGGCGAAGCCCTGCCCTAGCAAACGAGGAGCGAACGACATGGCGAGCTATCTCGCCCGGATCAACGTGATGTTGAAGCCGGTCGTGAACGACCCGCAGGGCCTCGCCGTCCTGGACGGCCTCGGCAACCTCGGCTTCGCGGGCGTGGACTCGGTGCGTGTCGGCAAGCGCATCGAGATCCGCCTCGACGCGGCGAGCGACGAGGCGGCCGGCGACGAGGTGCGCGCCATGTGCGAGCGCCTGCTGGCGAACCAGGTGATCGAGGACTTCGAGTTCGAGGTTTCCGAAGCCGCCGTCGCCGGCTAAGCCTCGCCCCTCAGCGTCTCGAGGACGGCGTCGTGTAGCACGTTGTTGGTCGTGATCGTCCGGTCCGGCTCGAGCGTCGTGCGACCCTCGAGGTCGGTGATCCGCCCGCCGGACTCTTCGACGATCACGCGCAGCGCTGCGATGTCCCACGGCTTCAGTGGGCCCTCGAGCATCACCTCGGCGACACCCTCGGCGACGAGCACGTGGCCCCAGAAATCGCCGACGCCACGGTCGCGCCAGACGCGCCCGATCAGCGCCTCGACGGGCGCACCGTAGACATCGAGGAGCTGCCGGTAGGAGCCCGTCAGCAGCTGCGCCTCCTCGAGCGTGTCGACCGAGGAGACCGCGAGGCGCTCGGCATCATCGACCGCCGACGGCAGCGTCGCCGCGAACGCCCCGACGCCGCGAGCTGCCCACCAGCGCCGCGCCAGCGCCGGCGCCGAGGCGACGCCGACCTCGATCGCGCCATCGCGTTCGAGTGCAATCAGCGTCGCCCAGATCGGCATCCCGCGAGCGAACCCGTGTGTGCCGTCGATGGGATCGAGGATCCAGCGCGCCGGCGCTTCCGGTTCGGCGGCCAGCCCCTCCTCCTCTCCGAGCACGGCGTGGGAGGGGTATTGGTCGGCAATCAAGGCTCGCAAGCGCGCTTCCACCGCGCGGTCGGCGGTCGTCACCAGCGAGCCGTCAGCCTTTCGTTCGGTCTCAAGCCCAGTGCGGTGATACGCCATCGAGATGTCGTCGGCGGCGTCGGCCAGGTCTTGCGCGAACGAGAGCAGCTCGGCGGTGTTGGGCTCGCTCACGCCTCGACGAGCTCGCGGATGCAATCGATGGCCGCGCGCACCCCGAGCACCTGCGTTTCGAGGGCCATCGAGGGCACGCCGGGGCGTTTCCCGGGGATCTGCTCGGGTAGGTACGGCAGGTGAATGAAGCCACTGGGCATCACACGACCGGTCGAGGCGAGGTGGTGCTGCACGACGTACGTGACTTCGTTGCAGATGTACGTGCCCGCCGAGTTCGAGAGAACGGTGGGCGCGCCCGCTTCGCTGATCCGCCGCGCGAGGTCGCCGGCCGGGAGCTGCGAGAAGTAGGCGACGGGGCCACCCTCGACGAGCGTCTGCTCTTCCTGGGTTGGGCTGTCCGGGCCGCGGTCGACCAGTACGTTGATGCCGACACGCTCGACGGAGAGTTGCGCCCGGCCGCCGGCCTCGCCGAGGCCGAGCCACGCGTCGTATTCGCCGCGATCGAGTTCGGGTAACAGCTGCTCGAACGAGATGCGGCCACGCACCGCGAGGATCATCGCCTCGAGGTCGACGCCCGAGGGTGGTGCGAGCGCGAGGGCGCGGACGACCTCGTCGGAAGGGTTCACATGCTCGCCGCCGAAGGACTCGAAGCCGGTGAGCAGCAGCCTCATGCCGAGCCTCCTCGCGATGCCTCCTTGCGAGACTGCCCCGGACGCTACGCCGTGAGCGTCTCCTTCGTCGAGGGCACCGCCCCAGCGATGCGCGCGTCGAGGCTCGTCGCGGCGTCGAGGGCGCGGCCCAGCGCCTTCATCGTCGCCTCGGCGATGTGGTGGTCGTTGGTGCCGGCCAGCTGGTGTGCGTGCAGCGTCAAGCTCGCCCCCGTCGCGAGCGATGACAGCACGTGCGGCACCATCTCGGTCGGCGCTTCGCCGATGCGTTCGCCGACGAAGTCGAAGTCCGTCGCGGCGTGCGGGCGGCCGGAGATGTCGATCGCGACCTGCACCAGCGCCTCGTCGAGGGGCACGGTCGCGTCGCCCATGCGTTCGATCCCCGCACGATCGCCAAGCGCGGCATCGAGCACCTGCCCGAGTGCCAGCGCCACGTCCTCCATCGTGTGGTGCGCATCGACCTCGAGGTCGCCCGTCGCCTCGACGGTAAGGTCGAAGCGGCCGTGGCGAGCGAAGGCGGTGAGCATGTGGTCGTAGAAGCCGATGCCCGTGGCGATGCTGGCGACACCGCTGCCGTCGAGGTCGATCGCGACGCGGACGTTGGTCTCGGCGGTCTCGCGATGCACCTCGCCTCGGCGACCGACGGGCTCTCCGTTCGTCATGGGGTGCCTCCGTTCCGCAGCTGCTCGCCGATCTCCTCGAACGCCGCGATCACGCGGTCGTTCTGGTCGGGCAGGCCCATCGAGAAGCGAATGTGATCGGCCAACCGGGGCGTGTCGAAGTAGCGCGTGAAGATGCCGCGTCGCCGCAGTTCGTCGCGAACGACGCGACCGTCGCCGAGCGTCAGGCGGCAGAGCAGGAAGTTCGTCTCCGACGGCGCTGGCTCGACCCAACCGAGGCCGCGCAGCGCCTCGGCGACGCGATCACGCTCGGCCACGATCATCTCGGCCCGCGCGTCGAGGGCATCGGCGTGATGCAGCGAAGCGATCGCGGCAGTCTCGCTGGCGATGCTGAGGTTGTACGGCTGCTTCGTCGCCATGAACAGCGCAGCCGTACCGGGGTGCATCACGGCGTAGCCGATGCGCATGCCGGCGAGCCCGCCCCACTTCGAGAACGTGCGCAGCACGATCAGAGCCGGGTCCTCGGCCGCCCGTTGCACCAGGGACTCGTCGCGCGCGAACTCGATGTACGCCTCGTCGAGGACGAGCAGCGCGCCGCTGTCGAGCAGCTGCTCGACGAGACCTGGCGGCAGCGTGTTGCCCGTCGGGTTGTTCGGCGTGGGGATGAACACGACCTTCGCCGTGCTCGCCGCCTCCAGCAGGCCCTCGGTGTCGAAGGACCAGTCCTCGAGGAGTGGCACATCGACGGTCTCCCCGCCGTGCAGGCTCGCGTCGAAGGCGTACATGCCAAACGTCGGCGAGGCGGTGACGATGCGATCGCCTTCGTCGATAAACAGGCGGAAGACGAGGTCGATCAGCTCATCGGAGCCGGCGCCCCCGACGATGCTCTCCGGCGGCACGCCGATGCGTGCGCTCACGGCGGCGCGCAGCGCGCGCTGTTCGGCGTCGGCGTAGCGGTGCAGCTCCGCCTCGGCGATGGCGGCAAGCGTGCCCTCCGCGGGCCCGTACGGATTCTCGTTGCCGTCGAGCTTGAGCACGGTGTCAGGGTCGAGCCCGTACTCGGCAGCAACGGCGTCGAGGTCGTCGAGCGCCTGGTACTCCGGCAACTCGCGCAGCGCGCGGCGGATCGAGACCAGTGGGTCGAAACGCGGCATCACCGGCCCTCCAACCGTCGCTCGATGCTGCGCGCGTGGCCGGTCAGCCCCTCGGCGCGCGCGAGATCGGCGGCGAAGGGCCCGAGCCGCGCGAGATCCTCCGCCTGCATCGAGATCGTGGAGGTGATCTTGAGGAAGTCGAGCACCGACAGCGGCGAGGCGAAGCGTGCGGAGCCGCCCGTCGGCATCACGTGGCTCGGTCCCGCCGTGTAGTCGCCCAGCACCTCGGGCGAGCTCTCGCCCACGAAGATGCCGCCCGCCGAGGTGATGCGATCGACGATCGACTCAGGCTCCTCGGTGAGCAGACAGAGATGCTCGGGGGCGAACTCGTTGGCGAGCGCGATCGCTTCGTCGAGGTCGGCGGCGACGACGGCCCCGCCCCGCTCGATCGCCGCCCGTGCGATCGGCTCCCGCTCGAGCTCGGGCAGTTGTGACTCCACCTCGGCGGCCACGCGCTCAGCGAGATCGGCGCTCGTCGTGATCAGCACGGGCGTCGCGAGCACGTCGTGCTCCGCCTGCGCGAGCAGGTCCGCGGCGCACAGCTCCGCCGAGGCCGTAGCGTCGGCCAGCACCAGCGTTTCGGTCGGGCCGTAGAGCGCGTCGATGCCAACGCGGCCGAAGAGCTGCTGCTTCGCCAGCGTCACGAAGAGGCCACCCGGCCCGAAGATCTTGTCGACGCGCGGGATCGTCTCGGTGCCGAATGCCAGCGCCGCCAGCGCCTGCGCGCCCGAGGCGCGGAAGACCCGTGTCACGCCCGAGGTCCGAGCCGCGACCAGCTTGAGCGGATTCACCGTCCCGTCCGCGCGCGCCGCGGTGACCCCGATGATCTCCTCGACGCCCGCGACCGACGCCGGCACGGCGGTGTGGATCACGGAGGATGGCAGCGCGGCGTCGCTGCCCGTCATGTAGACACCGGCGATACGCAGCGGGCGCACGATCATGCCGGCGCCGCGCTCACTGAAGCTGGTTGGACCGTGCGCGAGTTGCTCGCGGTGGTAGCGCTTCACCCGCTCGGCCGCGAACTCGATGGCGTTGCGGTCGACTTCCGAGACCGCCTCGTACGCCTCCGCGATCTCGTCGCCGGTGACCTCGATCGCCTCGTACGAGGAGCCGTCGAACCGCTGCGAGAGGCGTGTGACGGCCGCGTCGCCCTCGGCGGCCACGCTCTCGATGATGCGCGTGACGTGGTCGTGGGCGCTCAAGGGCTCGCCCCACAGCTCCTCGATCGAGGCACGCACCTCCTCCGACAGCTCGGCCTCCAGCAGTGGCACTCGGCGCAGCACGCTCTCGCGGGCGGCGTCGGCGCCTTCGACGACGCGGAACGCTCGAGTCGATGCGTCGGTCGTGGCCTCGGTTGGTGTGGCGGTCATCGGACGTAGGCCCTGAGACTGGCTGCGGCCGAATCAGACGCGGTGCTCCAGAAACGCCGCACGCGCTCGTGTCCGCAGATCTCGAACGCCTCGGCGACGAGGCCCTGCGGATCGTCGCAACACTCGTCGATGGCACGAGTGTCGTACCCCGCCAGGCCCAGGTGACGCTCCATCATCCGGCGGAACCGACTGTAGTCGGCTGCCTGGCTCGCGACGTCAACGCTGACATCGTTCCACTGCACGAGGTGGTCCTGCTCGATGAAGGGGATGCCGCCAACGGCCGTGCCCCCGTCCTCGAGCGCCGTCCGAATTTCGCCCATCGCGTTCTGGTCCTCCCGGTCCTGCCGGTCGAGCTCGTATTGCAGCGCCCGATCGAGAACGTTGCTCCGCGGGTCGTCGTCGATCTCCGAATGTGCACCGAAGATCGGTCGGTAGATGTGTTCGATGTAGGACTCGTCGAGCACCAGGTGCGTCAGGTAGCCGCACATGAACGCCACGATCGCCCCCTCCAGGCCCGCCGGCTGTGCCAGCTGCGGGTTCGCCTCGAACATGCGCGCCACCGAGTCCTGCGGCGACAGTTTGTCGAGCTCGAAAAAGTGCGTGACGCGTCGGTCGAGCCTCGTGATCACGCGGATATCCGGCGCCGTCGAGCCCAGGTAGTACGACCCGCGATCGGCGTTGATCTCCGGCAGCGCCAACTGATCCGCGAGTACGCGCGCCCGTACGAGGTGCGATCCGAGCGACGGCATCAGCTGCCTGCCTCCCGCACTTCAGCGGCCGCCGTCTCCTCGGCGGCGCGAGCCAGACGATCGACGATCTCGTCGCGGAGCTCACCTCTGCGACCCGCGGGTCGTTCGGGCGCGCCGATCGCGCAGTTCGTCGACTCCATCGTTACGTCAATCATACGCAGCCGGTTGGCGCGCAAGGTGCTACCGGTCTCCGTCCCCTCAATCAGGATCTCCGCATCCTCCGGTACGAAGCCTTCAGACGCGCCGGAGATTGGGATCACCTGGTACCGACCGAGGTGGCGCGTGCGCGCGTACTCGTCCGCCAGCGCGGCATACTCGGACGCGACGCGGATCGGGCGATCCGGATCGTCGCGACGCCAGTACGCGATCGCCTCGCCGATGTTGTCCGCCGGCAGGTCCTCGCTCACCACCGCACCCATGCGGTACTTCGAGCGGCGCAGGTCGCACAGCTCGACCACCGGCGACGCCGGGAAGGTCGCGAGGTGCGCAGCCAGCCAGTCGCGACCCGTCAGCGCCAGGTCGAACGCGCCGAGGGCGACGGCGCGAGGCATGTCCTGGGGACGCATCACCTTCACCTCGACGCCCTCGATCGTCGAGGTGGGACGGCGCACGACGCGGGACTCGTCGTAACCGTCGAACGCGATGCCGGCCGCGGCCAACGCCTCGACCGTGTGACGTTGCGCGTGGCCGTCCGGCACTGCGAGACGCAGCATGTCGCGCTGCGGCGCAGCGACCGAGGGCGCGCGGCGCACGCCGATCAGTGGCTTCGTCGCGGCCATCCCGCCTCGATCCTCGCCGCGCGGCAGCCGCTGCAAGGGCTCCAGCGCAGCCGCCAGGTCGCGGGTCGCGAGCGCGTCTCGATTGGCGATCAGCCAGACGCCTCCCTCGTGCGCGGTCTCGAGGACGGGCAGTCCCTCCTCGACGAGCGCCGCCAGTGGGCCGATCGCCAGATCGGCGTCGTCGGGCGGCCACGCCTCGGCGCGCGCCCACACGTCGTAGACGCGGTAGTCAGGGACACGGCGACGGTTCAGGTAGGCGTGCGCGAGGTTGGGGTACTCCGTCGCCACGCGCACGACACCCGCCGAGGCGAGGGCGGCCAGCGGCGTCCGCGTACCGCCGACCGCGATCGGCTCGGACGCGAGATCGAGCGGCAGCACCGGAACGATCGAGTCGCGCCCGTACCGCACGAGGAGTTCGTCGATCCAGGCGCGGCTGGCGATGCCGATGTCGTATTGCCCCATCGCCACCTGGATCGGGATGTCGCGGTCGGCAAAGACGCGCACGACCATCCCGGGCTGAGCGGCCACGTCCAGGCGCAGCTTTCGCGAGCCTTCGCCATACCCCTCCACGTCCAGACCGATGAGATCGAGGCGCTCCGCGATCGGTGCGCGGAACTCGCCTCGAGGCAGCGCGATGCGAATGCCGCGTACGTCCCCGCTGCCCATGCCACGGGTCACGATGCACCGCCTGCAAGTGCGGCGAGCTGCACGATGTCGGCCGCGAAGCCACTGGCGGTGGTCGGCTCGCCGCCGAGCGCCTCGACCAGGCCGTCGTAGCGTCCGCCGACGACGCAGGTCGCGTCACCCGAGTTCACGCGGAAGGTGACGCCGCTGTAGTACTCGAAGTTGCGCGCGGTGCCGGGCAGCACGCGGTACGGCACGCCCGACCCGTCGAGCGTCGCGGCGGCCGCGGCGAGTTCATCGAGCGACCCCTCGGCGTCCGGGACGACCGGGAGGATCGTCGCGCGCAGGTTGTCGACGTAGGCCGCGGTAGAGCCATCGACCGCCGCAAGCACCCGCAGTGCTGCCGCCGCTTCGGGATGCGCCGTCGCCAGCTCCTCGGTGATTCGCTCCTCTCCCTGGAGCAACCGGTCGTAGGCATCAAGACGCTCCGCAGCGTCTAGACCGATCGCCGCAAAGATCGCGCGCACGAGGCCGGCGTGCCCGAGTTCGACGCTGACATCCGTAATTTCTAGTGCATCGAGCAGCGCCAGCGCCAGCCGCAACAGCTCGGCGTCCCCCTCGCTCGGTGCGATGCCGAAGGCCTCGATGCCGCACTGCCAGACCTGCCGGTCGCCGGCCTCCGGGTCGAAGCGGTAGACCGGTTGGACGTAGCAGAGACGGTTCGGTCCCGCCTTGTCCTGCTCGGCCACGAAGCGCGCGACCGAAACGGTCGCGTCGGGCCGCAGCACGACCCGCTCGCCGCTCCAGCCGTCCCAGTCGAGGAAGGAGTACACGCGGTCGAGCAGCTGCGGCGAGAGCGCGCCAGCGGCCGTGTAGAGGTGCAGAGGCTCGATCGTCGGGGTGCGCACCTCGAGGTAGCCGCCACCCTCGGCGATGCCGAGGAACGTGCGCTCGATGCGACGGAACGCGCGCATCTCCTCGGGCGCCAGGTCCCGCATGCCGCTGCTGCGCAGGCCGCGCTCAGCCATCGATCCCTCGTCCATCCCGGGCGCGGCCGCCCGCGCGTCGTCCTCGCTCGTCTCGGTGCGCTCTATCGTCGCGTCGATGCTGCATAGCGGCATTCTAGGTGGCTCCTCGTGCTCGTCCGTCGCTGGTGCAGGTGGCGAAGGCGCGCGAGGCATACAGAAACGCCGCGCGGCCTGAGCCGTCGCGGCGCGGATTCGATGGTCCGTGGTGTGCTGCCGCTACCGAACCTCGAGGGCGCGCGACGGCCCGCCATGCCCATGGGCATGCGCGTGCGTCGCGTGCATCTCTCGTCGGTTCATCGTGCGATCGAGGCTAGACGGCATACGGGTCACGGATCAAGTGCCCTCGGATGGGGTTGTCGTCAGCCGAGCGTCGTTACGTCGCCCGCAGCGAGCCTTTCCAGCGAGCCATCGTCGAGGCGTAGCAGCAGTTCTCCGGTCGGCGCGACACCCTCGGCAACGCCCTCGAGGACGCCTGCCGGCGCATCGAAGCGGATCCGCTGCCCAATCGTCACCAGGCGCGCAGCCCACTCCTCGACGAGCCCGCTGGCGTCGCTTGCCAGGCGTTCGATCTGCGACTCGAACGCACTCGACAGCGCCGCGAGCATCGTCTCGCGGTCGGGCGGATCGAACCCGGCGCCCTCGATCGAGGTTGCACGGCCCTCGAGATCGTCGGGCCACTCGTCTGGCTCGCGCAGGTTGACGCCGATGCCTGCGAAGGCCTCGAAGCTGCCGTCGCGCAGCCTCGACTCGACGAGAATGCCGACGAGCTTGCGGCCCTCCGCCAGCAGATCGTTCGGCCACTTCACCTCGGTCCGCAGCCCGCTCGTCTCCTCGATCGCCTGGGCGCTCGCAAGCGCAGCCGCCACCGACAGCAGCGGCGCGTTCGCCACGGCCTCCGGGCTCCGACCGTCGAGGCAGATGGAGTAGGTGACGTGCAGCCCTCGACCGGCGGGGTAGGTCCAGCTGCGGCCGGCGCGTCCGCGGCCGGCGGTCATGTAGCCGGCCACGTAGGCGCTGCCACAGGGGTCGCCGCCATCGAGGCCGCGGCGGGCGTCATCCATCGTGGTCGCCGACTCCTCGACGTACGACACGTGAGCCCCCAGCTCGCGCGAGGTGCGCAGGCGGTCGTGACGTGCGAGGTCAAAGGGCATTAGCCGGTGCTCTCCTGCCTGCGGGACGGTCCGGCGGAGGCCAGAGAAAATGAAAAGGGCGCGCCGGCAAAAGCCGGCACGCCCGGATAGTCACTCGAATCAGGGGTTACTGGTCAGCCACCTCCACACGGAATCTGGCTGAACCCACCGTACGGTGACTACTGTCATCTGACATTAGCATCACCCCCTTTCCTGCCTCCGACAGTAGCGGGAGCGCGCCGCGCGCGTCAATTGCCCGCCGGCCCTCGAGCATCGTCGCAGCCGTCGACGATCGCCCTCGCGACCGCCTCGATGTCCGCGCGCGCCCAGACATCGGCGTGCCCCTTCACCGCAACGCCGAAACCACAGCTCTCGAACACGAGGTCGTGCCACGGGTCGCCGACCCCGTTCACGTACACCGCCGTCCGCCCCTCGACGGCACCAAGCTCCATCGGCGTCGATGGCTCCGCCCGCAGCGGGAACGCCGCTCGATCGTCGAACTTCACCAACAGCCAGCGCCGGGGGTCCTCGGCATCCTCGAAGAACAACGACACGAGCGACAAGTCGAGGTCGGCATCCGGCCGGTAGCTGTACGCGTTGACGAGCGCCAGCCCCGCCGGCACCTCGACCCTCGGGACGGCGAAGTGCTGGCGTTCGAACCAATCTTCGTACGCAGGCAGCTCCTCATCGTTGGCAAACAGCAGCGCCCCGCCCCGTACCTCGAAGGGCTCGAGTTCAAGCCGATGGTCCGAGGCGCACGCGACCGCGATCAACGCAACGAGCGCAAGTCCGAGGGTGCCTCCCTGCATACAGGGACGATAGACCGCGGAGCCTAGGCCCCGTCGGTAACCTCTCGTCGACTGCGGACGCGAGCGATGAACACAGCGGGCAGGATCACTGCGAGGGCGAGCCGGCCAAAACCGGGATACAAGCCGAGGACGATGCCCACGAGAACGAGCGCCCGCGCCCGGCTCCGTACGTCGAGGAGGTAACCGACCGCGGCGATCGCGACCCCAACGGCGATGACCCGAAGCGTCTGCGCGCCGCCAGCACCGACCGATCCGAGCAGCACGACAACCGTGCCGGTCGCCATCAGCAGGTCAGCAAAGAACAGCCTCATCCGCCGTGGACCCGTCTACCAGCGGGCCGGCCGCCGGAAGCTGTGCGCGCTCCCGTCGAGGATACCGCGAGCGTTTGGCGTTACGCCCCGGTGACGGCCGTCACCGCCTCGGCGGTTGCGCGGATGATCTGGTCGACCTCGTCGGCGTTCACGACCAGCGGCGGGGCGAAGACGAGGTTGTCGCCAACGAAGCGGGTGATCACGCTGCCCTCTTCGCGCATGTGTGTTGCCGCCTTGCCACCGATGCCCTCGGAGGCGTCGAAGGGCGTGCCGTCCTCCGCGTTGCGCACGAGGCTGATGCCAGCCATGAGGCCCAGGTGGCGGATGTTCGTCACGTGCGGGTTGTCGTCGAAGGCCGCGTGCAGGCCGCCGCCGAGACGTTCGCCCATCTCGGCCGCGTTCGCGACCAGGTTCTCGTCCTCGAAGATACGCAGGTTGCGCAGGCCGACCGCCGAGGCCGTCGGGTGGGCGCTGTTGGTGTAGGCGTGCATGAACCGTGCGTCGGGCGGCAGGTCCTGCAAGGCCTCCATGATCTCCTGGCTGACGATGAAGGCGCCCATCGGGATGTAGCCCGAGGTAATCGCCTTGGCGATCGAGACCAGGTCGGGCTCGACACCCCAGCGCTGCAGGGCGAACCAGTAGCCGGTGCGCCCAAAGCCGGTGATCACCTCGTCCGCGATGAACAGCACGCCGTACTGGTCGCAGATCTCGCGGATCTTTTGGAAGTAGTCGGCGGCCGGCGTCCAGACGCCGCCTGCGCCCTTGACCGGCTCGGCGATGAACGCGGCGACGGTGTCGGCGCCCTCGCGCTGGATCGCCGCCTCGAGCCAGTGCGCGCACTCGCCGTCCGAGTTCAGCTCGCAGTCGCACTCGAGGTTGTCCGGCTTCGCCGTGTGCACGATCTCGTCCGGGAACGGACCGAAGTACTTGTGGAACGGCGGCAGCCCGGTCATCGCCGAGGTGGCGAAGGTGCCGCCGTGATAGGCGCGCTCGCGGGCGATGATCTTCACCTTCGAGGGTTGGCCCTTGAGGTTCCAGTAGAAGCGCGCCGTCTTGAACGAACCTTCGTTCGACTCGCTGCCCGAGTTCGTGAAATAGACGCCGCCCATGTTGTCGTACGCCAGCTCCAGCACCTTCGAGGCCAGCTGGATCGCCGGGACGTTCGAGAAGCCGGTGTAGTTGTTGGTGAAAGCGACCTTCCGGATCTGCTCGGCGGCGGCGTCCGCGAGCTCCTCGCGGCCGTGGCCGACGGCCACGTTCCACAGCGACGAGAGGCCGTCGATGTAGCTGTTGCCACGCACGTCCGTCAGCCAGACACCCTTGCCGTGGTCGAAGATGACGGGCGCCTGGTGGTCGGGAGCGTAGTACTGCGGATGCAACAGGTTCGCGACATCGTCGCGGACGAGTTCCGCGATCGCCTGCTCGTCGAGGATGTTGGTGGTCATCGGCGTTCCCTCGTCCGTGAGTGCGCTCCGGCGAATCTGCACTCTACCGCAGTCCCGCCGCAGCCGCCGCCTCCGAGGTCTCGGCGAACTCGCCGTCTGGATCGCCGTCTAGATCGGTGGCGCGTCGGCGTCGAAGCGTTCGGCGATCAGCTCGCGTGCGACCGCGCGCTCATCCCAGGCGATCGCCCCCTCGGCGCGCTCGATCGAGGACTCGTGACCCTTGCCCACGAGCAACAGAGCGTCGCCGGGCGCGGCCAGCTCAAGGGCGCGCGCAATCGCCTCGCGGCGGTCGGGAACGCGCTCGAACCGCTCCCCCTCGAGGGCTCCGCCAGCCACCATCGCCTGCGCAATCTCATCGATGATCGCCTCGCTCGGCTCCGAACGCGGGTCCTCCTCTGTGAGTACGGCGAAGTCCGCGACCTCCGCGGCCGTGAACCCCATCCCCGCGCGACGCTCGCGCCCGCGCTCCCCAGCGCAGCCAAAGACCACGATGATGCGGCCCTCGACGAGGGGGCGCAGCGCGCCGATTGCCTGGCGCAGGCCGTCAGCTGTGTGTGCGTAATCGACCACCACCTCGAACGGCGCGCCGGAGATGCGCTCCATGCGGCCGGGGACGCCCTCGGCCGTCGCGACGCCGCCGGCGGCGGCCATGACGTCGAGGCCGAACGCAGCGACGGCAGTGATGGCGGCCGTCGCGTTGGCGACGTTGAAGCGACCGAGCAGCCGCGCGCTGGCGTCGATCGTGTCGTCGCCCGCCGTCAGCGTGAAAGTCGACCCGTCCGACCAGAGCGCGAGGTCGTCCGCGACGACGTCGGCGGTCTGGTTCTCCACGCCGTAGGTGACGACGCGCGCTCGTGTGCGCGCGGCGAAGTACTCCCAGCTCGGATCGTCCGCGTTGAGCACCGCGGTGCGCTGCCCCTGTCCATGCTCCCGCACCAGCGAAGAGAAGAGCCGCGCCTTCGCGTCGCGATAGGCCTCGACGGTGCCGTGGAAGTCGAGGTGATCGGCGCCGAGGTTCGTCAGGACGCCGACATCGAAGTAGCAGTGATCGACGCGATGCCACTCGAGACCGATCGAGGTCGCCTCGACCACCGCGTGCGAGCAGCCGGCGTCGAGCATCTCGCGGAGGGCTCGTTGGACGTACGGCGCTTCCTGCGAGGAGAGTCGCGTCGGGTTCTTGTGCGGCTCGCCTTTGACCCGTGTCTCCACCGTCGTGAGCAGCCCGACGTCGAACCCGCAGCCCTCGAGACCAGCAGCCGCGAGGAAGGCGGTCGTGGTTTTGCCGTCCGTACCGGTGATGCCGATGGTCCCCAGTTCGCGCCCGGGGTAGCCCTCGTGCGCCGCGGCGATCGAGGCGAGCGCGGCGCGCAGGTCGTCCACCTCGACGATCGGTACGCCGAGGGAGGCCAGCGCCGAGCCGCGGCCACGCGCGACGACGAGGGCGGCGGCTCCACCCTCGACGGCGAAGCCCGCGAAGTCATGGCCATCCGCGACCTGACCCTCGATCGCCACGAACAGATCACCGGGCGTGACCTCGCGCGAGTCAAGCTGGATCGCACCAACCGACGGCAGATCGGACCGTGCGGCGCCTTCTGGCAGGCCATCTCGCCAGTCACCGGCCGGGGTGCGCGTCGCCTCGGAGGTCATGCAGCCATCATACGGGTGGCCCGCGTCGAGGGCTCGTCAAACGATGTTCCCCTGCCCGATCGGCCGGTTGCCGCCACGCTCGGTGCTGTAGAAACTACAGCGCGGGTAGATGCGACACGTCGACGGACAGGGAGCGAGCATGCCGATCAAGCTGACCGACGAGATGCACGAGCGGATCGGCAGCGCCGGCGATGACCGCATGCCCGTCATCGCCGCCAGCGTCGATGCCGAAGGCCAGCCCTCGATGGCGTTCTATGGCAGCACGCAGGTCTACTCGGACGACCAGCTCGCCATCTGGGTGCGCAACCGCGACGGCTCAGGGCTGCTCAAACGCCTGCCGGTGAGCCCGCGCATGGCGTTCCTCTACCGCAACCCGGGGGAGCGCATCGGCTGGCAGTTCCACGGCCGCGCCTACATCGAGGACGACCCCGCCGTCTGCCAGGCGGTCTACGACGCGGCCCCGGAGGGTGAGCGCAATGCCGACCCAGAGATGAAGGGCATCGCCGTCATCGTCAACGTCGACAGTGTGATCGTGCGCGGCGAGGTCATCATGTCGAGGGACGACTGACTTACCGGAGCCGCTTGGTGAAGTGCAGCACCAGGTCGTCGTCAACCGTTACTAAGGCGCCCTCGGACGCCGGCACGTCCGCATAGGTCACCCCATTGGCGTCGGGCACGTACCCGCGGAGCACGTACATCCGCTGGGCGGCGCTGTATCCGGGTGTAGGCCGACGCCAATCCCCACCTCGTCGACACGGGTCGCCGCCTCGGCCTCGGCGGCGTCGACCAGCGTTGCTCCCACTCCCTGCCGGCGGAAGCGCTCAAGAACGTTGAGGTCCTGGATCTCTGGGAGTCTGGCTGCGAGTAGCGGAGGATAGTTCGGGCGCCAGACCAACGTGACGTAGCCCGCGAAGACGCCGCCCACTTCTGCTACCCAACAATCTCGCTCACCGCTCGACTGCTCCGCTGTGTAGCGAGCGAACTGACTCTCCGGCTTCGGCCAGCCGATGGCCTCGAACGCCGCAGCATCACCGGAGCGTCGCGTGACTCCAATCGCCGGATCGCGATCTCGACGCTCGCCATGGCGATCGATCCGTTCATGGGTGGGGCTGCCAGGGAGCCTGTAAGCCGAATTCTGTACCGCCTCGATACGCCCCAGCGGCGAGGCGGCGGTAGTCATCCATCTACGGCGGCGGTTGCCCGCCACCTCCAGCGGCCTACCCGGGAACCGGGTCGGGCGTCCCGATGGTTCCCCTATTTGGCCTTGCTCCGGGTGGGGTTTGCCCGGCCGCCCCGTCTCCGGGACGCCGGTGCGCTCTTACCGCACCATTTCACCCTTACCGCCCGAGGCGAACCTCGGATGGCGGTTTGTTTCTGTGGCACTTTCCGTCGGCTTACGCCGCCCGGCCGTTAACCGGCACCCTGCCCGATGGAGTTCGGACTTTCCTCCCGCACCGCCCGAAGGCGACGCCGGCGACCACCCGGCTCCCTGGCGCGTCGATCTTACGTCGTGAACGCCGCTCGGGATCGCTCCGTCGCCGCGGTGGCCGGCGTGCGAAGCATGATCTGCAAATCCGGGGCGGGCAGCTCGACCACCCACCTGGCCCGTCCGGCGACGCCGAGGACTTCGTACGGGCGCACCGCCACCTCGACCTCGACGATCGGTCCTGCACCCTCCGGCACCAGCCGCAGCGTGTGCGTGTTGCCGAAGGCGAGGTCCTCGACGACGTTCGCGACCATGCAGTTGGGCGGCAGCTCGTCGTCGGGGTCGAAGCGACGGAGGTTGCAGCGCTCCGAGCGGATGCCCACGTCGACCGGGCCACTGGCAGCGACGCCATCGGCGATGCGGAGCGAGAGCCCCTCGAGGCGCACGTGGCCATCCTCGATCGTGCCCTCGAAGAGGTTGCGGACGCCCGTCAGCTCGGCGACTCGGCGCGTGGCCGGTTCGCTGAACACCGCCTCGCGCGGCGCGAGTTGCAACACCCGACCCTCGTCCATCACCGCGATGCGATCGGCGATCAGGTGCGCCTCGCGCAGGTCGTGTGTGACGAAGACGATCGGGACGCCAAGACTGCGTTGCAGCCGCACCAGCTCGCTGCGTAGGCCCTGCCGCAGTTCCTCGTCGAGCGCCGAGAACGGCTCATCGAGCAGCAACACATCCGTCGGCCGCACCAGGGCGCGCGCCAGCGCGACACGCTGCTGCTGCCCACCCGACAGTTCGTGTGGCCGCCGAGCCTCGAGCCCGCCGATGTGCAGTACCTCCTCGAGCTGACGATGGCGCTCGCGGGCTGCTTCGCTGTCCTCGACGCCGATCAGCACGTTCTCTTCGACCGTCAGGTGCGGGAACAGCGTCGGGTCCTGCACGACGTAGCCGGTGCGCCGCTCTTGCGGCGGCAGGTCGACACCCGTGGCCGCCTCGAACACCGCGCGTCCGTCGATGGCGATACGCCCGCGATCGGAGCGGCTGAGGCCGGCGATGGCGCGCAGGGTGATCGTCTTGCCCGCGCCCGAGTGGCCGTAGAGCACGAGCAGCTCGCTCCCGGCCTCGAGGTCGATGTCGTACTCGAACGCCCCGAGCCGGCCGGCGACCGCCACCTCGACGGTCATCGGTAGGCCCCGCGCGGCGAGGTGAAGCGGACGAGGATCAGTAGCAGCGCCACCGCGAAGGCGACGAGGATAACGGCGATCGAGACGGCGCCGGCGAGCCCTGCCGGCGACTCGAAGGCGGTGACGATGGCGATCGGGAGGGTCCGCGTCTCACCCGCCAGCGACCCGGCGAACAGCAGCGTCGCGCCGAACTCGCCGAGGGCGCGCGCCCAGCAGAGCACGGCGCCCGCCGCCAGCGCGGGCCAGACGAGGGGCAGTGTGACGCGGCGGAACGTCTCCCACCTCGAGAGCCCGAGTGTGTAGGCGATGCCTTCGTAGCGTGGATCTGCGCCGACGAACCCGGCGTAGGCCGAGCGGATGTAGAACGGCGCGGCCACGAAGACCTGCGCCAGCACCACCGCCGCGGTGGTAAAGGAGATGGCGATGCCCGCCTCATCGAGCGGCTCGCCGAGGTAGCCGCGACGCCCGAACACGGTCAGCAGCGCGATGCCGGCCACGACCGGCGGTAGCACGATCGGCAGCTCGAGTGCGGTCGCGGCGGCCCGCGCCCATCTCGAGGTCGAGCCGGCGAGGAGATAGGCGAGCGGCGTGCCCAACGCGATCGCGATCGCGGTCGCCAGCGTGGCGGTCGCGATCGACAGCGTCAGCGCCTCCCAGGTTGCGCCGCTGCGCAGCTCCGCTCCCACATCGCCATCGCTCAGCGCCCGCACGAACAGCCCGACCAGCGGCACCAGGAAGAACAGACCGAACGCCGCCGCGAGGACGATCCAGGACCCACCGAGGGCACGGCGCGCCCGGCCCGCGTTCACTGCGCGCTCGCGATCGGCTCGAACCTGGCGTCACGCAGGATCGCGGCGGCGACCGGTCCGGTGAGGAAGTCGAGGAAGCGACCCGCCTCGTCGGTCGGCGGTTCGCGGTCCGCCACGGTCACCACGACGTACGTCGTCGACGGCTCGTCGGGCAGCCCGACGGCGCGCAGCCGAGGCGAGGAGGCGACATCCGTGCGGTAGACGAACGCAGCGTCGGTATCCCCGATCTCAACGCGGCTGAGCACGGCTCGCACGTTCGGATCCTCGGTGATCACGTTGCCCACGATGGCGTCTCGCGTCGCCTCGGGCAATGCCAGGACGGCCTCGACTGTCAGCTCGCCGACCGGGACGCCGGGCGCTCCCATCGCGATGTCCACCCCGTCGCCGGCGAGGTCTTCGATGGCCTCGATTGGGCTGTCGTCGCGCACGGCAATCACCAGTTCGTTCCGCGCGAGATCACGGCGTTCGCCCGTCAGTCCCTGTTCCGAGAGTCGATCCGCCTGCCGGGCATTCGCGGAGACGAAGAGATCAGCCGGCGCGCCCTCCTCGATCTGCGTCGCGAGCGCCTGCGAACCACCGAACGAGATCGCCACCGACGCGTCCGGATGCTCGACGCCGAAAGCCGCGACGAGCCTCGGCATGACGTCGGTCAACGACGAGGCCGCGAAGACGCGCAGATCGGCGTCGCCGTCGCCGGCGCAGGCTGCGAGCAGCCCGAGGGTGAGCAGCGCCAGGTGGCCCAGGCGGAGGAGACGGCGCATGGCCGCGAGAGGGTAGCATCGGCTCGCGCGACGTTCAGGCCGAATCAAACACCGGCCGCGGGCGCCGTCGCCTTCGCGACGATTTCGATGCGCCCGTCGGTCACCACGATCTCGCGCACGAGTCCCTCGAGCAGCCGTCGGCGCTGATCCTCTTCGAGCGCCTCCCACTCCTCCGCGAGTCTTCGCCGCGCAGCGGCGAGCGAGACGGGGCGCTCCTGGCCCTCGAGGTCTGCGCGTTCCTCCGCGAGGCGCGCCAGCACGTGGGACCGCATGCGACGTTGCAGCTCGTCCCATGTCCACTCGCCGCGACCGAAGCGCTCGAGCGCGTCGAGAAGTGTTCGATCCGGCCTCGGACCATCGTCATCTACGACGCCCGGAGGGGGCGCGGCCGCCTCGGTGACCTGCGCGTTCATCAGCTGCGCCCGGACGGCCGCCTCGAGCTGCTCGGTCCGCTGCGAGTGGTAGGAGCAGCGACCCTCGTTCACCGCGGAGCCGCAGCGGTAGTACCGGTAGGGCTCCTCGCCGCCGCTACGCGAGTGGCTCGCGCCGACCATGCTTCCGCCGCAGTAGCCGCAACGCAGCAGCCCGGCGAGGAGGTAGCGATGTCGCTCCCGTGCCACCGCTCGCGGCGCACGACGTGTCATTCGCCGCTGCACCGCCTCGAAGTCCCCGCGCGGGACCAGTGATTGGTGCGCGCCGGAGACCGAGACATCCAGCCGTCGGTAGGTGCCGATGTAGACCTGGTTGCGCAGCAACAGGCGCACCGCGGAGGCGGTCCACGGACGCCCTCGACGGTTCGTCACACCGTCGGCATTGAGCTCGCGGGCAATGCGGCGCACGCCCTCACCGGCGAGGTAGCGCTCAAACATGCGCCTCACGATCGGCGCTTCGCGTTCGTCAGGCACCAGGTGCCGAGCCTCGACCGCGTATCCATACGGGGTGCGACCCAGCACCTCGCCGCGGAGCGCGCGGCGGCGCATCCCCTCGCGCGCCAACTCGCGTCGTCGCTCGGACACGCTGCGCTCGCCCCAGGCGGAGAGCAATGCGCCGTCCGGCAGCACACCTTCCAGCAGTCGCAGCTCGGCGCCGACCGCGCCCAGCTGCAGCACCCGCAGCGCGCGCTCTGTGACGTCGTCGCCTAACGCGAACATCGTGCTCACGACCAGCGATGCGCCGGGCGCCTGCGTGTGCTCGACCGTCCACAACAGCCGCAGCAACTCAGCGCGGCCGTGCGAGGCGTCCTCGAACATGGCGTTCGGCCGGGCCTCGTGTTCGGAGAGGAGTTCGACGGCGCGGCGCTGATCGGGCAGCGGAACCTCGTCGGTGCCGCGCAGGTAGGCGAACGCAGTGAGTGACGTTTCGCCGGGCATACGCCGATCCTAACGCCACGGACGCATGTCGTGCCGATGCTACGATCGGATCTACCGGAGGTTCACGTGCTGATCAACGTCTCGACCCTCCTTTTGGAGCCGGTCGGCAGTGCGCGCCGTCACGTCGCGAACGCCGAGCGCGTGACCGTCGAGGAGGCCGACTACGCCCGCACTATCGACGGCGAGTTGGCGCTGATCCGCAGCGTTCGGGGCATCCTCGTGCACGCCGAGCTGGACATGATCGCTGCCCTCGAGTGCGGGCGCTGCCTCGATCCCGTCGAGGAGACCATCACGATCACCTTCGACGAGGAGTACGTGCCGGAGCGCCGGCCAGACACGGGCGAGCCGACGCCCGACCTCAAGCCCGAGGAGTTCCGGATCGACGAGCACCGACACCTCGATCTCAGCGAGGCGGTGAGGCAATATGAACAGTCGGCGATCCCACTGCAGCCCCTCTGCCGCGACGATTGCGCGGGGCTCTGCCCGATCTGCGGGCAGCGCCGCAACGAGGCGCGGTGCGATTGTCCGACGGACGAGACAGATGACCGCTGGGGAGCCCTCGCCGGACTCGCGGACCAGCTGCGCGACCAGGAGCACGACTGATGGCCCTTCCCAAGCGACGCACCCCGAAAGCGAAGCAGCGCAGCCGCCGTGGCCACCATAAGGTCAACGTCCCTCAGCTCGTCCGCTGCACGACCTGCCGCTCGCTGCACATCAACCACCAGACCTGCAGGGTCTGCGGCACCTACAACGGCCGCCAAGTCCTGAACCAGGACGAAGACGACACCGCCGCGCCCGACGACGACGACCAGGAGTAGCGCCGCTCCGCAAGTCCCTCACACATCTTCCCTGACGCCCCGTAGAGTGCCTGCGGAGCGGACCTGCACGCCGCCCCGGAGGACTCGATGACCACGTTCTCGCTCGAACTCCCGTCGGAGGTCGCTGCCGACACCGCGTGGGTCTTCCCGGGCCAGGGCGCGCAGCACGTCGGGATGGGGCGCGACCTTGCCGAGGAGGTGCCGATCGCCTCGACGGTGTTTGCGGCAGCCGACGAGGCGCTCGGCTACGAGATCTCGAAGATCTGCTTCGAGGGCCCCGAGGACGCGCTGATGCGCACCGAGCACACGCAGCCTGCGCTCGTCGTTCACGCCATCGCCGCGCTAGCCGCTGCCATCGATCGCGGGGTCGTCAGCGTCCGACCGGCGTTTGTCGCGGGCCACTCCCTGGGCGAGTACGCCGCGCTGATCGCGGCCGGCGCAGTCTCGTTCGCCTATGGCGTCCGGCTCGTCCGCGAGCGCGGCCGGCTGATGCAGGCCGCATGTGACGCGGAGCCCGGGACGATGGCGGCGATCCTCGGCCTCGAGCCTGAGCGGCTCTCCGCGATCACGAGCGAAGCCGGCGCCTCCATCTGCAACGTCAACGCCCCGGGCAACATCACCATCGGCGGCACCACCGAGGCCGTCGAGACTGCCTCGAACGCCGCGACCGAGGCTGGTGCGACGCGCGTGGTGCCGCTCGCCGTCGCCGGCGCGTTCCACACGCCGCTGATGCAGAGCGCTGCGGACGGACTGCGTCCAGTGCTCGCGACGGTCGCATTCTCCGACCCCGAGCTGCCGGTCGTCTCCAACGTCACCGCGCGGCCCCTCGAGGGCGCGAGTAGCCTCGTCAGTGAACTCGCCGACCAGGTGACGAGCCCCGTGCGCTGGCTGGACAGCGTCCAGACGATGCAGGCGGCTGGCGTCACCCGCGTGATCGAGTTCGGCCCGGGTCGGGTCCTCGGCGGACTGCTGCGCCGGATCGACCGCGCCATCGAAACGAGCAACATCGGCACCGTCGAGGACCTCGGCGGGGACGACGCGTAGGGGGATGGAGATGAGCGACGGACCGGTCAGCACCAGCCTCGAGGGTCGTTCGGCGATCGTGACCGGCGCCGGGGCGGGCATCGGGCGCGCCATCGCCACCGAACTCGTCGCGGCGGGCGCCGACGTGCTGATCACCTACCGCTCGAAGCAGGACGAAGCCATCGCCGTCGCCAAGGAGCTGTCCGGCGTCGGCTCCGGATCCTGTCGCGCAACCCCCCTCGACATCCGCAACACCGAGGACGTGACGCGCGTAGTCGGGGAGGCGGTCGAGAGTTTCGGGAAGCTCGACATCCTCGTGAACAACGCCGGGGTCACCGACGACACGCTCGTCATGCGGATGTCCGAGGAGGCGTGGGACAACGTGATCGAAACGAACCTGCGGGGCACCTTCCTCACCTCGAAGGCGGCTCTGCGGGGCATGATCCGCGCGCGCTGGGGGCGCATCATCAACGTCACGTCCGTGGTCGGCCGGCTGGGCAACCCCGGCCAGGCGAACTACGCGGCGGCGAAGGCCGGCATCATCGGGTTCACACGCTCGCTGGCCCTCGAGGTGGCGACGCGGAGCATCACCGTCAACGCGATCGCACCCGGGTTCGTCGATACGGACATGACCGCCGGGCTCAACGAGCAGCAGCAGGAGTTCCTGCTCGGACGCATCCCCATGGGGCGCATCGCCGAGCCGAGAGAGATCGCGCCGCTGGCAGCGTTCCTCGCCTCGGACGCTGCAAGCTACATCACCGGCCAGACGTTCAACGTCGACGGTGGCGTGGTGATGAGCTAACCGGCCGACAAGGAACGAGAGGACCGATGGCCAGCAGCTCCCGACGACGCTCGCGCATCCTGGCGGTGCAGGTGCTGTTCGAGGCGGACTCGAGCGCCCGCGCCATCGAGGACGTGCTGGTGCGTCAGCTCGCCGAGGCGACCCTGAGCGAGGAGGCGCAGACGTTCGCCGCCGACCTCGTACGTGGCGTCGAGGAGCATCGCGACGAGATCGACCGCACGATCGAAGAGCACGCGACGGCGTTCCCGCTGCAGGACATTGCCATCGTCGACCGCAACGTGCTGCGCCTTGCAATCTACGAAGTGCTGTTCGATACTCGCCGCGCTCCGCTCCGTGTGGCGATCAACGAGGCCGTAGAGATCGCCAAGGGATACGGATCCGAGTCGTCCGGCCGCTTCGTCAACGGGGTGCTGGGCGCGGTAGCCCTTCAGGCTGCTGGGGGCGACGATACGGCCGAGCAGCCGGGTTCTGCCCCGGCGACCTAGCAGGAACGACCCGCGCGGCGACGCCGGGCACCAGGGAGGATCGCTCTCAGTGGCAACAGTTTTTGAGCGCGTGCGTGGACTGATCGTCGAGCAGCTGGGGGTCGAAGAGGACCAGGTCTCGATGAACGCTTCGTTCGTCGACGATCTCAACGCCGACTCGCTGGACCTCGTTGAGTTGATTATGTCAATCGAGGAGGAGTTTGCAAGCGACTCGTCTGAGCTCGAGATCTCCGATGAGGACGCCGAGAAGATCCAGACCGTCCAGGACGCGATCGACTACCTGAAGGACCAGGGCATCGACGAGTAGGCGTCCCGTATCCGCGTCCGCCGCAACCCGACCGCGCGAACACACGATTTCTGCACGCAGATTGCAGCAGAAGTGATGCCGCGCGTCATGGCGTCACAGCAGTCCGCCTGGCGTCGCGCAGCGTATGATCTGTAGCGATGAGTCTGTTTGGCGTCGGTGCGATGGAGGCCGGGCTCGTCCTCGTCATCGCACTCGTACTCGTTGGACCAGAGCGGTTCCCAGAGATCGCCCGCCAGGGTGGCAAGTGGTACCGGATCGCCCGGCGCTTTACCGCCGAGGTGACTAAGGATCTGCGCGTTGCGGTCGACGAGATCGAGACCGAGATCAAGGCCGAGGCGGAAGATCTGCAATCCATCCGCGAGCTCGGCAACCTCGACGAGGAGCTGAAGTCCGTCGGCAGCGACGTCCAGGCCGCGACCGAAAGCATCGCCGAGGCTGCCGATGAGCCCCCGACTGCCGCTTCGACGGCGACCGTGAGCGAGTCGGACGGCGACTCGCCGCCCGCGCCCGAGCAGAGCGACAGCGGCGCGCCAACCACGACTAACGACCCTCAGACGAGCGATCCGTTCAAGGCGCTCGAGGAACGGCAGGCGAACGAGCGCTCGAAGGGCGGCGGCCGCAACGGCAGCAGCGGGACGAGCAGCTAGATGGCGACTGAGGCGCCGCCAGGAGCACCACCCGCCGCCCCTGATCCCGAGCCGGAGCCGCAATCTGGCGGCACGATGACGCTGCTCGAGCACATGTTCGAGCTACGCAGCCGGGTCATGTGGATGGGGATCGCCGTCATCCTCGGGATGATCGTCTTCGTCCCGCCGCCGATCGGCATCCGCGCCATCGAGTTCCTGCAGGTGCCCGCCGAGGCGCGCAACCCCGACATCAGGTTCCAGGCGATTACCCCGCTAGAAAACGTGGTGAACTATTTCCGCGTCGTGCTCCTCGGCGGTATCTCTCTCGGGATGCCCGTCATCGTTTACCAGACGATGCGTTTCGTGACCCCGGCGCTGACGCCGCAAGAGAAGCGCTGGCTGATCCCGGTCGTCATCGGCGCCTCGCTCTCGTTCGTCGGCGGTCTGGCCTTCGCCTACTGGGTCGTGCTGCCGGCCGCGTACGGATTCCTGTTCAGCTTCGGCAGCGACTTCGCCGACCCGGTGCCGACGATCAGCAGCTACATCGACCTCACGACGCGACTGCTCCTCGTCATGGGCATCGTCTTCGAGACGCCGATCGTGGTGATGGGGCTCGCCAAGCTGGGCGTCGTCTCGGCGCGACAGCTCTGGGGCTGGTGGCGCTACGCCATCGTGATCTGCTTCGTCTTCGCGGCGATCGCGACGCCGACGCCCGACCCGGTGACGCAGTCGCTCGTCGGCGGGCCAATGGTGATCCTCTACTTCGTCGGTATCGGTCTCGCCTGGCTGGTCCGACGCGACTAGCCACGAGGCAGCGCGGACGGAGCGAGTGGTGACGCAGACGGCTTATCTGCATAGGTGGTGGTACTGATTCAGGCGCGATGCTACGCTCGCTGCGATGACCACCACCCCGCTCCCCGCGTCGCGGCCGACCGCGCCTCCCCCGGCCCAACCTCCTCGGAGAGGCAGCCCGGAGATGACCCTCGCACGCTCACACGAGCCGATGGCTGACGCGCGCGACGCAGGCGCGACCGGCCCCGTTCGGCAGACGATCATGCCCGACATGCCGCCGCCCAATGCGCCCGCCGACCTACTGCCGCTGTACGAGGTGGATGCACGCTTCCACGACCTCTACCTCGAGATCGCGGACTGCCCGCGATGCGTGCTGGCGAAGACACGTACCCACACCGTCCCCGGCTCTGGCCCGGTCACCGCCCAGCTCATGTTCATCGGCGAGGGGCCCGGCGCGCGGGAGGACGAGTTCGGGCTGCCCTTCATCGGCGCCGCCGGTCGCTTCCTCGACGAGCTGCTCGGCGGCATCGGCCTCTCACGCGCCGAGGTGTACATCACCAACGTCGTGAAGTGCCGGCCGCCCGGCAATCGTGACCCCCAGCCGGCCGAGACCGCGGCCTGCGAGGACTACCTGGCGCGGCAGATCGATTTGATCGACCCGAAGGTGATCGCCACCCTCGGACGCTTCTCGATGGCGCGCTGGTTCCCCAGCGCTCGCATCAGCCAGATCCACGGCAACGCGAGTGAGATCGACGGACGGACGATCATGCCGCTCTACCACCCGGCAGCCGCGCTGCGAAACGGGAGCCTGCGTCCGACAATGCACGAGGACTTTGCGCGCATCCGCAGCCTCCTCGACGGTGTGCCGAGCGTGCCACAGGCCGGCGGGGCGCCGGAGCCTGCGGCAGGCGCGGAGGTCCCGCGGTCGCAGCCGCCCTCGGACGATCGCACGGAACTGGTCGACTACAGCGAGCCGGCCGAGCCCGACCCGAAGCCCCAGGAGCGCCTGCTGTGAGCGACGGTCAGCTGGGCCCGCCAGAGGACGGCGTCCTGCGCGTCATCCCCCTGGGCGGACTCGGCGAAATCGGGCGCAACATGATGCTCTACGAGTACGGCGACGCGACGATCGCCGTAGACGTGGGGCTGATGTTCCCTGACGTCGAGCATCCGGGCGTCGACCTGATCATCCCCGAGATCAGCTACCTCATGGACGACCCCTCGAGGTTGCAGGCGATCTTCCTGACCCATGGCCACGAGGATCACATCGGCGCCGTCCCGTTCGTGCTGAGCGAACTCAACGTACCCATCTTCTGCACGGAGCTGACGAGGGGCCTCGTGACCGTGAAGCTCCGCGAGCACCGGCTGCTCGACGACGCGTCGATCACGGTGATGAAGCCCGGAGAGACCGTGAATGTCGGCCCGTTCGCGGTCGAGTTCTTCTCGGTCTCGCACTCCATCCCCGACGCCGCCGGGCTGATTATCGACACCCCGATCGGGACGGTCGTTCACACCGGCGACTTCAAGATCGACCACACGCCCGTCATGGGGCAGCACACCGACCTCGCACGCCTCGCCGATGTCGGCGACGACGGTGCGCTGCTGCTCTGTGCCGACTCGACGTACGCGGAGGTCGAGGGCCACACGCCGTCGGAGCAGGTGGTCGCCGAAACCCTCGACCGCGCAATCTCGAACGCCGAGGGGCGCGTCATCGTGACGACGTTCGCGTCGCTCATCTCGCGAGTGCAGATCGTGATCGACTCGGCTGAGCGCTACGGTCGACGCGTCTTCGTGACTGGCCGGTCGATGGTGAACAACGTCAAGATGGCGAGCGACCTCGGCTACCTGCGCGTGCCCTCGGGGCTGCTGATGAACACCCGCGAGATGCGCGACCACCAGGACAGCAAGACCGTCATCATCTGCACCGGCTCGCAGGGCGAGCCCAACAGCGCGCTGACGAGGATGGCCAATGGCAGCCATCACGACATCACGGTCTCCGAGGGCGACACGGTCATCCTCTCCTCGAACCCCGTCCCGGGAAACGAGAAGTCGGTGTCGAAGAACATCGACCAGCTCTTCGAGGCCGGCGCGCACGTCATCTACAACCGGATCGCGGATGTCCACGTCCGCGGCCACGCCGCTCGCGAGGAGCTCAAGGTCGTCCATCGCATCGTCCGCCCGCGGCACTTCGTCGGCATCCATGGGGAGTACCGGCACCTGGTGCTGCACCGCGAGCTGGCGATCGACCTCGGCATGGACGAGGACGACGCGTTCGTCATGACCGACGGCGACGTGCTCGAAATCGACGGCGAGGGCGCCGAGGTCGTGGACCGCGTCCCGGCGGATTATGTCTACGTCGACGGCCTCGGCATCGGTGATGTCAACGACTTCGTGCTGCGCGACCGCCAACACCTGGCGAGCGACGGAATCTTCGTCGTCGTCGCGGCGGTCGACCGCCATACCGGCAACCTCACGCGCACGCCCGAGGTGATGTCGCACGGCTTCGTCGGCGCCGATGACGAACCGGAACTCCTCGAAGGCGCACGCCAGATCGTGATCGACACGCTCGGTGGCGAGGAACGCCATGTAGACTGGAGGCAGCTCCACGACACGTTGAAGGACGATGTCGCGGGGTATCTCCACCAGCAGACGCATCGGCGTCCGCTGGTGATCCCGGTGATGCTGGAGGTATGAGCACCGGGCGACCGTGACACCCAGCGCTTCGGACTGGCGGGGACGAAGCGTGCGAGAGGCTTGAGCGATGGCTCGAAGAACCCGCCGACGCGGATCCTCCGCGTCTATCCCCGACATCATGACCCTGGTCCGCTTCGTCTTCCGACGCGAAACGATTGGCGCGCTGCTCGTCGTAGCTGCTGCCGCCACGATCCCCTACCTGCTGCCGCTCGCGGGCGTCATCGGCGATCTGCGCGACAGCCTCGTACGGCTCTTCGGGCTCAACATCTTCGGCTTCGTCGTCGTGCTCGCGGGCAGCGGACTCGTGCTGGCCCTGCACAAACAGAGCTGGGCTCGCGCACACACCCGCCACCTCCTCGGCGGCGCAGCGGTGCTCGTGTTCATCGCCGGTGTCCTCGGGCGGTGGCACCCCTCGACCGTCGTCGGCAGCGTCGACCTTGCCGAGGTTTCAGCGGGCGGCGACAGCGGAGCGGCCCTGGCCGCGGGCGTCGCCGGCACTCTGGTCTGGCTCGCGATGATTCCACTGGCCTACGCCCTGCTCTGGCCACGGACCGCCCTCGCCGGCCTGCGCGCCTCGCCGGGCGCGACGTGGGCCGCGCTGCGCTGGGCCTGGGGGCTCGGCATCCATCGCGCCGTCGGGCGCGGCTTGCGCGCACTCGCACAGCTGCTGCTCGGCATGAACCGTCGCGGCACCGCGGACGACGAGGCGTTCGAGCCGATCGTCGCCCGGACGCAGCACCTCGGCGACCCGCCGGTCGAGACGATCCTGCGCGACGAGCCGTTTGTCGATCGCGCCGCCGCCGAAGCGAAGCTCGACGCAGCGATCGAGGCGATCGCGGGACCAGCTTCGCCGAACCTCGCCGCCGCCGTCTCCGCCGCCCACGCCCCGATCGAGGAGGAGGAAGAGACACCCGCCACGCAGATCCGCATGGACATGGAGACGCCCGCGTCCCAGTGGCGTGCCTCGGCCAGCGGGTGGCAGCTGCCGCCGCTCACGATCCTGCGTGAGCCGATCGCGACCAAGGGTGGCTCAGTCGACAACGAGCTGCGCGGGCAGCTCATCGTCGACACGCTCGCCTCCTTCGGTGTGGACTCCTCCGTGGTGCAGATCAACGAGGGGCCGGCCGTTACGCAGTTCGGCGTCGAGCCCGGCTGGGACATCAAGACCAAGCTCGTGGCCGAGCGCGACGCCTCGGGCAAACCGATCCTCGATGCGAAGGGAGCGCCGAAGACCAAGCAGGTCGAGGTCTCGCGCACTCGTATCCGCGTCAACCGCATCACCGCGCTGCAGAACGACCTCGCGCTTGCCCTCGCTGCTCCCGCCCTGCGCATCGAGGCGCCGGTGCCGGGCAAGCCGATGGTGGGGATCGAAGTGCCGAACCTCACGACCTCGATGGTGTCGATGCGCGGAGTCATGGAGACTGCGTTCTACAAGCAGGCCGCGAAGAAGGCGGCACTCCCGCTGGCCCTCGGTCAGGGCGTGTCGGGCGACCCGGTGGTGGCGGACCTCGCGACGATGCCCCACCTGTTGATCGCGGGCGCGACCGGCTCCGGCAAGTCGGTTTGCCTCAACTCGATCATCACCGGGCTGATCATGAACTCCTCGCCCACGGAGTTGCGGTTGGTCATGATCGACCCCAAACGGGTCGAGCTCGCCTCGTTCGGCGAGATTCCGCACCTCGCGTTCTCCGAGATCGTGGTCGACATGGACCGCGTGGTCGGGACGCTGCAGGCGGTGATCAACGAGATGGAGACGCGCTACCGCCGCTTCGCCAAAGCGGGCGTGCGCAACATCGCTGGCTACAACAAGCAGGCTTCCAATCGGAAGCTGCCCTACTGGGTCGTGGTGATCGATGAACTGGCCGACCTGATGCTGGCTGCGCCCTACCAGGTCGAGCACCAGCTGGTCCGTCTCGCGCAGCTCGCGCGGGCGACCGGCATCCACCTCGTGGTCGCGACGCAGCGCCCCTCCGTCGATGTCATCACGGGCGTGATCAAGGCCAACTTCCCGACGAGGATCGCCTTCGCTGTTTCGTCGCAGGTGGACTCGCGCACCATTCTCGACCAGGCCGGCGCCGACAAGCTGCTGGGCCGCGGCGACATGCTGTACGTCCCGCCGGACGTCCAGAAGCCGAAGCGCGTGCAGGGCGTCTTCCTCTCCGACGGCGAGATCGCCTCGGTGGTCAATTTCTGGACATCCGATCGCTTCGCCGATATCACGCCGGAGAAGTACGACACCGACCTCGAGCGCGCCATGTACGAGGCGGAGACGCTGGGCCTCGACGGGCAGCCCGCGCCTGAGGGCGGCGACGAGATGCTCCAGCAGGCGGTCGAGCTGGCTCGCGGCCAGCGCACGCTCTCCACCTCGATGCTGCAACGCAAGCTCGGCATCGGCTATCCGCGCGCGGCGCGAATCATGGACCAGCTCGAGGAGCGTGGCGTGATCAGCGCTGCCGAGGGCGGCAAGTCACGCACCGTGTTGCTCGATGCCGATGGCCAGCCCTCGGGCGGAGTCACCGAGGAGCCGGCCAGCCTCGCAGCGCATGCTGCCGCTGTGCCGATCGCGGTCGCCGAGCCTGAGCCCGAGCCCTCCGTGGAGTCGACCGAGCCCGAGGCGCCGCCCGCGCAGGCAGCGGCGCGCCCGTCGTTCCCGAGGCAGTTCGACCAGTAGCTCCGGCGCTGTCGCTCGAGAGAGAGAGAGAGAGAGCTAGTTGCGCCCTCGACGCATGCGGCCGCCGCGGGCGCTGCGCTTGTCGGGTCGGCGCGTCTGGGCTGCCAGCGACTGCAGGCCCTCGGGCGTCTCGCCGCCCACCAGCTCGCGGCGCAGCTCGGTAACCTGGTCGCGGAGCAGCGCCGCTCGCTCGAAGTCGAGCTCCTTCGCCGCCTGCTTCATCTGCCGTTCGAGCTCCTTGACCAGCCGTGTGATCTCTTCGCGTGGCAGCTCCGACGAGGCGGTGTACGGCGCTTCGTCGTCGGCAACCCGGCGCAGGCTGTCGTTGATGTCGCGGATCGTCTTCTCCACGCCCTCGGGCGTGATGCCGTGCTCCTCGTTATGGGCGCGCTGGATCTCGCGACGGCGGTCCGTCTCATCGAGCGCCGTGCGCATCGATTTGGTGATCTGGTCGGCGTACATGATCACCCGACCGAGGGGATGGCGAGCCGCGCGGCCGATCGTCTGCACCAGTGAACCGCCCGAGCGCAGGTAGCCCTCCTTGTCGGCGTCGAGGATGCAGACCAGCGACACCTCGGGCAAGTCGAGACCCTCACGGAGCAGGTTGATGCCGACTACCACGTCGTACACGCCGAGCCGGAGGTCGCGG
This sequence comes from Dehalococcoidia bacterium, assembly GCA_965198045.1. Classification (GTDB taxonomy): domain Bacteria; phylum Chloroflexota; class Dehalococcoidia; order UBA2979; family UBA2979; genus CBDDEC01. The sequence goes on along the minus strand of CBDAOL010000012.1, from coordinate 567,837 downwards.
AGAATGTCGATGCGGTCGAGCGTGTCCACCTCGGAGTGCAGGTACATGGACTTCACGCCCATCTCCTGCAGGTAGTCGTTCAAGTCCTCGGCCATGCGCTTGGTCAGCGTGGTGATCAGGGTGCGCTCGTTGCGCTCCACGCGCGTCTGCACCTCGCCGAGCAAGTCGTCGATCTGACCAGCCGTGGGCCGCACATCAACCTCGGGATCAACGATGCCCGTGGGGCGGATCACCTGCTGGACGATCTGCGTCGAGTGCTCCAACTCGTACGGTCCCGGTGTCGCCGAGACGAAGACGACCTGGTTGAGGTGTTTCTCGAACTCCGCAAAGTTCAGCGGCCGGTTGTCCAGCGCGGAGGGCAGGCGGAACCCGTACTCGACCAGCGTCTTCTTGCGCGACATATCCCCCAGGTACATGCCCCGCACCTGCGGCACGGAGATGTGCGACTCGTCAATGAACAGCAGCCAGTCGTCCGGGAAGTAATCGAGTAGCGTCCACGGCGTCGATCCGGGGGCGCGGCCAGCGAGGTGTCGCGAGTAGTTCTCGATGCCGGAGCAGTACCCAACCTCGCGCATGGTCTCCAGGTCGTAGCGCGTGCGCTCCTCGAGGCGCGCAGCCTCGAGGATGTGCCCCTCGTCGCGGAGCCGGACCAGCGACTCGGCCAGCTCCGCCTCGATCGAGTCGATCGCCAGCTTCAACCGGTCCTCGGATGTGACGAAGTGCTTCGCCGGGTAGATCGCGGTGCGCTCGAGGTCGCTCAGCACCTCGCCCGTCAGCGGGTCGAGCGTGAGGATGCGCTCCACCTCGTCGCCGAAGAAGTCGACGCGGATCGCCAGATCCTCGTACGCCGGGAAGATCGTGAGCGAGTCCCCACGCACACGGAACGTGCCGCGGATCAGGTTGAGGTCGTTGCGTGCGTACTGCATCGCCACGAGCTGCCGCACGAGCGAGCCACGGTTGACGTGACGCCCGGCCCACAGGTTCGCCACGAACGACTGGTACTCACCCGGCGCGCCGAGGCCGTAGATGCAGGACACCGAGGCGACAATGATCGTGTCGCGACGCTCGAAGAGCGCCCGCGTGGCCGCATGGCGCATCTTGTCGATTTCCTCGTTGATATCCGCGTCCTTCGCGATGTAGGTATCGCTGCGCGGGATGTAGGCCTCGGGCTGGTAGTAGTCGTAGTAGCTGACGAAGTACTCGACGGCGTTGTTCGGGAAGAAGTCGCGGAACTCGGCCACGAGTTGCGCCGCCAGGGTGCGGTTCGGCGCCAGCACGAGCGTCGGCCGCTGATGCTGCACGATCAGGTTCGCCATGGCGAAGGTCTTGCCCGACCCCGTCGCGCCGAGGAGTGTCTGCGCCGTGTCCCCGCGATCGAGCCCCGCGTACAGCGACTCGACCGCCTGCGGCTGGTCGCCAGTGAGCTGGAAGTCCGAGACGAGCTCGAACGGCTGCGACTCGACGGCGCTGGCCGTGTCCTCAGTCGTCGTCACGCAGACCTCCCGCCGTGCCGATCCATTCTACCGTGCGAACGGGTGTTCGTATCGCCCTCGACGATCCGAGACGCGAAGAGAGCCGGGCGATCGCCCGGCTCTCTTCCGACCATCAGTGCGACTAAACGGCGACGCTGACGCCGCTGATCACCGGCACGACGTTGGCGGAACGAAGTAGCTGAACCAACGGACCGCCGCCGTCGGCAGCGGTTTGCGCCTCGAACTCGGCGAGCTGCGCCCAGCTCTCGAACCCCGCTGCTCGTCCGCTGAGCCCGGTGTTGGCGCCTGCCTGGCGCAGACTGTAGTTCCGCACCTCGACGCCCATCGATGACGCGCGCTCGCGAGCCGCAGCGAGGCCTTCGCGCAGCGCCTCACCGTGTCCCGGCGCGGCCCGGAACGCCGCGGTCGATTGCACCGCCGCATTGGCCGGCAGGCCGGGCAGCGGATCCACCTCCTGCAAGAACGCCCGCGAGACGACCGCCAAGGCCGGTTGAGCCGTGTCGAGTGCCTCCAAGATCGGGTTGCTCTCCGCCTGCGCACGTGAGGCGTCCATGTAGGCCGCGCGCCGCCGCGTCCTCCCACAGCGTGACGAAGCTGATCGTCCCGCTTGCCTCACCGGCGACCACGTTCTGGCGAACGCGTGCCGAGGCGCCGAGACCCTCTGCCCAGCCTCGAAGGCCCTCGATCGCCGCCATCGCGTCAGCGCGTCGCCCCGGCGTGATCGCGAATGTTCCCAGTGATCCAACCGCCATGTTCTCAACCTCCCCGTGCCGCGCCCAGGTGGGGCGGCGAACCGGCGGAGACTATCACGATAGTTTTCGGTGGGACGCGTCGTCCGCCCGCGGAGTTCTACGCGGGCGCCTGCTGTTCGAGGATGGTCCGCAGGAGCGTCTCCAGCGAGTCGACATCCGGCCGCCCCACGAGGGCTTCTGTCACGAGGCGCTCGGCGGTCCGGCGCGCATACTGCAGCGAGATCAGCGCCTCGACGGCATCTTCGCGCAGGCCAGCGGCGGGAGCGACCGGCTCCACTGCACCGTCCTCGCTCACCGCGCCATCCTGTAACAGCGCCTCCTGCACGAGCCGCCCGGCGAGGGTGGCGACGATTGTCTGTGCGCCCCGCTGGCCGATCCCGGGGAGTTGGGTGAGCGCAGCCGTGTCCTCCGCCTCGATCCAGCGCGCGATCTCCGCCACCGGGTACGTCAGCGCGCGCACCGCCTTCACCGGGCCGATGTCGGGCACCTCGATGAACTTGCGGAAGAACTCGCGCTCCGCCTGGTGCCGGAAGCCAATCAGCTGCGGCGTCGGGTTGCGCTCGGAGGCGTAGTAGTAGGTGTAGAGATGCAGATCGCCGTCGCCCTCGAGCGTCTCGATCCACTCGGCGGCGAAGGCCGGGATGAGCACCTCGTACGACACGCCCTGCACATCGACCCAGACCGTCGAGGCGTCGGCGTTCCACCGCACGAGCTGGCCGCGCACTGAGACGATCATCGGGCGGCCGCATCCTCGAAGCGGGCCTCGGCGAGGCGGGTGAGCGCGATCGCGAGCGCATCCGAGGCGTCGTGCGGCGTTGGTGGTTCGTCGAGTTCGAGCTGCAGCATCACCATCTCTTGCACCTGTTCCTTCGGCGCTCCGCCCCAGCCGGCGACGCTCTCTTTGATCTCGGTCGGCGCGAACTCGCGCACGAGCAGCCCCGCCCTGGCAGCGGCCACCATCGCCGCCGAGCGCGCCTCGCCAAGGGCTAGCGCGGACTTCGCGTTGTGCGCCACGAACGACTGTTCGATCGCCAATTCGCGTGGCGCGTGCTCCGCGATCAGCGCGGTTACGCCCTCAAAGATGTTCGCCAGTCGTTCGGCGCGTGGCGTGGAGGGCTTGCTGCGGATGGTGCCGAAGTCAATCAACCGCCCCGACCCGGGACGGTCCGCCAGCTCCTCGACGACGCCGTAGCCGGTCACAGCCAGACCGGGGTCGATGCCCAGGACCCGACGAGGTGCGTCGCCGTTGGCCATGCGCTAGTCCCCCGCCGCGGCCTCCAGGACCGCGTCGGGGAAGTCGGCGTTGGAGTAGACGCGGGAGACGTCGTCGAGTTCGTCGAGGCGGTCGAGCATCTTCAGTGCGGCGATCGCCGCCTTCTCGTCGAGTGCGACCGTGTTCTTCGGCAGCTTCGCCAGCTCGGCGCGCTCGACGATGAATCCGGCCTCGCTGAGCGCGTCGCGAACCGTCTGGACGTCCGAGGGCTCGGTGATCACCTCGACGTAGCTGCCATCCTCCGCGACATCGATGTCGAGGGCGTCCGCCTCGATGGCGACGAGCTGGACCTCGTCGATGTCGGCGTCGGTGGCATCGATGTTGATGACACCGCGCAGATCGAACTGCCAGGCGACCGCGCCCGTCTCGGCCAGGTTGCCGCCGCCGCGGGTGAAGGCGAGCCGCACCTCGGCGACGGTGCGGTTCCGATTATCGGTCACGGCCTCGACGATGATTGCGGTACCGCCGGGCCCATAGCCCTCGTACGCGATCTCCTCGAGGCGATCAGCATCGCCACCACCGGTCCCGCGCTTCATCGCGCGGTCGATGTTGTCGTTCGGCATGTTGCTGTCTTTAGCGCGCTGGATTGCGAGCCGCAGCGACGCGTTCATCTCCGGGTCAGGGTCGTCCTGCTTCGCCGCCATCGTGATGTCGCGAGCGAGCTTGGTGAAGAGCTGACCCCGCTTCGCGTCGGTCGCAGCCTTCTTGTGCTTGATCGACGACCACTTCGAGTGACCGGACAAGCGTCCACCTCCGTCAGGCGCGCCGAGGATCGGTGGCGCGCTCCCTGTCCCCAATGCTAGCAGCGTCGAGGCTACTCGTCGGCCGCGCCGAGCACCGTGTTGTCGATCAGACGCGTGCCGCCGAAGCGGCAGGCCAGCGACAGCAACGACTCGCCCTCGACGACGCCCTCGCGTTCATCGACCGTCGAGGGATCGGCCAGCGAGACATACTCGAGGTCGGCGAGCGGCTGGGCCTCGATCTCCCCCCGCACGAGGCGACGCAGTTCCTCAGCCCCGCGCTCGCCTTCGCTCCATGCCGCCTCGGCGCGTCGCAGCCCTCGTGACAGCGCCAGCGCCTGCGCGCGCTCGTCCGCGCCGAGATAGGCGTTGCGCGAGGAGAGCGCGAGCCCGTCCTCGTCGCGGATGATCGGACAGCCCACGATCTCGACGGGCAACACGAGGTCGCGCACGAGCCGGCGGATCACCAGCAGCTGCTGTGCGTCCTTCTGACCGAAGTAGGAGCGGTCCGGCCCGACGATGTTGAACAGCTTTGCGACGACCGTGGCGACCCCGTCGAAGTGCCCGGGCCGGTGCGCTCCTTCGAGCCGGTCTGCGAACGCGGTGACGCTCACCGTGGTGCTCGCGCCGTCCGGGTAGATTTCCTCGTTCGACGGGATGACGACGAGGTCCACGCCTGCTGCCTTGCACTGCGCGAGATCGCCCGCCTCATCCCGCGGATAGCGTTCAAAGTCCTCGTTCGGACCGAACTGTGTCGGGTTCACATAGATCGAAGCGACGACCGACGCGCACTCTGCGCGAGCGCGGTCCATGAGCGAGGTGTGTCCGGTGTGGAGGTAGCCCATGGTGGGCACGAACCCCACGTCCGAGGGCAATCCGGCGCGGGCCACACGGAACTCGGCGATCGACCGCACGACGTCCATCGCGGCCCCCTGCCTCCGGCCTCGGCAGCGTCAGCCGCTGCGGGCCGAGACGTCCTCGAGCTCGCGCAACACACGCTCGGCCATGCTCATGTCCTGCTCGGGACCGGGGGTCATGCGCTTGATCAACTCGAGCGCATGGTCGTCCATGTAGAACGACTCCTTCGCCGTTGGGAACGTGCCAGCCTCGACGCTCTCGCGGTAGGCCGTGATCGCCTCCCGGTAGGAATCGCCGAGCTCGGCGAAGCGGCGCGCGTGTTTGGGTCTGAGGTCGTCGTAAAGCCCGAGGATGTCGTGCTGCACCTGCACCTGACCGGAACAGAATGGGCCGGCGCCGATGCCGATGGTGGGGATGCTCACGCGCTGGGTGATCATGTGCGCCAGCGCCGTCGGCACCAGCTCCAGCACGATCGCGTACGCCCCCGCCTCCTCGAGCGCCTTGGCGTCGGCGATGAGGTGCACGGCGTCGCGCGGCGTCTTGCCCTGCACCCGGAAGCCGCCGACGGCGTTGACGGACTGCGGTGTGAGGCCGATGTGGCCCATCACCGGAATGCCTGCCTCGACGATGTGCTGCACGGCCTCGGCAGAGCGTTGGCCGCCCTCGAGCTTCACCGAACCGCAGCCGGTCTCCTGCATGATGCGCATGGCGTTGCCGAGCGCGTCCTGCCAGCCGAGCTGGTAGCTGCCGAACGGCATGTCGACCACGACATGTGCGCGATCGGAGCCGCGGACAACCGCGGCGCCGTGGTGGATCATGTCCTCCATGGTCACAGGGATCGTCGAGTCGTACCCCAGCACCACCATCCCGAGGGTGTCGCCCACGAGCAGGATCGGGATGCCCGCCTCGTTGGCGAACTTCGCCGTCGGGTAGTCGTATGCGGTCAACATCGCGATCGGCTGACCACGATCACGCATGCGCTGGACGTCCAGCACCGTCACGTGCTTTGCCATCGAAGGTTCCTCCGTCTCGGTCGAGGTGATCCAAGCGGAATGCGGGGGCATCGCCCCCAGGGTTGATTCGTGCTCGTTCCCGCTCCTGACCAGCGCCGCCGCATCGGGTCGACGTGGTCGCGGGTGCGAGCAGCGCCAGTATAGAGGCACGTCAAGCGATTTGTTGAGAGCGCGACCGAGGCTCGTACGGTTGTCCGTCAGGACCTTCGCCACTCCGCCGCCGAGGGCACGCCGCCCAGACCTTCCGCGAGCCGCACGCCGCGCAGCACGGCACGCTCCGTGGCGAGCGTCGCCATCGCCTCGAGCGAGCGGTAGGCGCGGTCGTCGACCTCCACCTCGCCCGTCGCCAGGGCGAACATCGCGTCGCCGTCGCCGCGCATGTGCACCGGCCAGATCGCCCGCGCGAGACCATCGTGCGCAATGCTGGCGAGCCTCGAAGCCTGAGCCTTCGTCAGCTTCGCGTTGGTCGCGACGACGCCGATCGTGGTGTTCTCGGGCTGCGGAGCGTCGCCGGGCGGCGCGGCATCGGACGTGTCGTCGCCGCCGAGTTCGAGCCGGTACGCCGCACGCTCCTCGTCGCTGAGCGGCCCTAGCCGCAGCAGCGCGTCGACATCCGCGAAGCCGCCGCCGTCGGCGCGGGGCGCGGCGACGATCTCACCGGTCCTCGGGTCGCGGATCGCGCCGATGGCGTTCGTGGCCACGAGCGCGCCGACGATGATGCCGCCCTCGATCGCCTCGCTGGCGGTGCCGATGCCGGACTTGAGGTGCCGGTCGCGACCCGCCAGCTTCGCCACGGTTGCGCCGGTCCCGGCGCCGACCGAGCCCTCGGCGACGCGACCGCCTGTCGCACGTCGCACGGCGCGTTCGCCGGCCGCGGCGTCGGGCGCGCGCTGCGTGCCAATGCCCAGATCGAACAGGATCGCAGCGGGCACGATCGGGATACAGAAATCGCCGAAGCGGACGCCCACTCCCTGCTCGCGCAGGTAGTGCATGACCCCGCTCGCCGCGTCGAGGCCGAACGCGCTGCCGCCGGACAGCACGACGGCGTGCACCTCCTCGACGAGGTTCTCCGGCCTCAGCAGGTCAGTCTCACGCGTCCCCGGCGCGGCTCCTCGCACGTCGACGCCGCCGGTCGTCCCCGGCGGGCAGAGGACGACGCTGCACCCGGTGATCGAGCGCCGGTCGGTCCAGTGACCGACGCGGATACCGCGGACGTCGGTGATGCCATCGAGCAGCGCTGCCATCGAGGGCTAACCCGCGGCCGGCGCGGCGATCGTGGCCGGGATCGCGGCGTCGATGTACTTGACGCAGCGCCGCACGTAGCCTTCGGGCGCGCTGTGATAGGCCCCGGCGTGCTCACGTGGCGCCTCCACGCGCCAGACCGCGGTCGAGTGATGCAGCGAGGCGGCAGCGAGGTTGACCGAGTGTGCCAGTGGTACCAGCGGGTCGCGGACGCCGTGGATCAGCAGCACCGGCACGTCGAGGTCTCGGCAGGAGCTATGTGGCGCGAGCGCGTTGACGTCGGCGTCGAACCAGCGCGCGGCCATGCGGAGTGACAGCGGCAGCAGCCACCTCGAAGGCCCGGAGCGCCGCTCGCTGAGGTGCTGCGCGATCGAGCCGACCGGCGTATCCGCGATGACGGCACGCACCTCGCGGCTCCGTTCCGCGGCCACGATGGCATACGTCGCGCCCGTGCCGAAGCCATGCAGGACGATCGGCGTGGCGCCCCCCTGCCGGCGCACGCAGGCCACCGCCGCCTCGACATCTCGCGCCTCGCGCTCACCGAGCGAGGAGCGCGACCCCGCCGATTCGCCGTGGCCGCGCAGATCGAAGCTGAAAACGTTGAACCCACGTGCCACATAGTCGCCCAGCAGGTCGAGCAGCCCATAGCGCGCGCTGGCGCGGTGCTCGCCATCGCCATGCACGAGAATCACCGTCACGCGTGCGCCCGGAGAGGCCACGAACCAGCCTCGGAGGATCAGGTCGTCCGCCGAGAGGAACTGGATCTCATCGGCGCGCAGCCCGGCGTCCGCAGGTGTCCCGCGCACGCGACGCCGCCGCGTTCGCGTGAGCTGTTCGGCCATCAAGAACGCGGCGCCGAAGACTCCCCCGACGACGACGACGACGACCACGGCGAGCAGCGCCGCGAGGACGAACCAGATCACGATGACGCCCCTGGAGGGCGCGCGCAGGCAACGTTGGTCATCAGGGCTCCCCACCCGCGAGCGAAGCTACGCCGCCGCGGAAGACGCGGCAAGCGCGCCGCGCCGGAGGAGTCTGTGCAAAGCTCCCTAGCGGCGTTGGCAGCCGGGGCAGTAGTGCGTCCCCCGCCCGCCGAGGCGCGTCTTGCGGATCGTGGTCCCGCAGCGTTCGCACTCCTCGCCGTCACGTCGGAAGACGTGAACGTGGACGTGGTGCATGCCCTCGCCGCCGAGGCCGTCTCGGTAGTCCGAGAACGACGAGCCACGGTCGCCCAGCGAGTCCTCGAGCGTCTGCCGTACCGCGGCGTGCAGCCGCGCGGCACGTCGAGGCCCGATCCGGTCGCACGACGTGCGCGGGTCGATCTGTGCGATCCAGCAGGCCTCGTCGGCGTAGATGTTGCCGACGCCGGCCGCCACCTTCTGGTCGAGCAGTGCCGTCTTCACCGGCGCGGTGCGTCGTGACAGCGCCTCGCGAAGGTGCTGGACCGAAAACGCCTCAGAGAGCGCATCCGGCCCGACACGCGGCATCGCCTCGGCCGGATCCTCGACGAGGTGCCACGTACCGAACTTGCGCATGTCGTTGAAGCGCAACGAATTCCCGTCGTCCAGCGTCAGCCGCGCCCGCTCGAAACGGTCCGGCGCAGCGTCCGAAGGGGCATGCACCAGCGAGCCGGTCATCCGCAGATGGAGCACCCACGTCCGCCCGTCGTCGAGCGTCGCCAGAAGGTATTTCCCGTGCCGCCCGAGGCTCTCGACGCGCCGGCCCTCGAGCTCGCGTTCCAGCTCACTCGGTGTGTGGGTGACCGCGAGACGTTCGGAGCCGGGGTGGATGGTGACCGCGTCGATACGGCGGCCAACCAGCGGGGGTTCGAGGTCGCGGCGGATCGTCTCGACCTCGGGCAGCTCAGGCACCGGGCTCGATCATCTGCGGCGTCACTCCATGTCACCCCATGACACGCCCGCCTTCTCGTCGAGGTCGAGCGGCACCACGAGCTCCATCGACGGCATCAGCTCGCGCGCCAGTGCGCGCGTCTCCTCAAGCTCCTCGCGCGGCAGCTCGAAGATCAACTCGTCGTGGACCTGCAACACCATGCGGGCGTGCTTGCCGGCCGCGCGCCGCGCCAGCAGTTCGCCGTCGAGCTGGTTCATGGCGATCTTGATGATGTCGGACGCCGTGCCCTGCACCGGCATGTTGATGGCGATACGCTCGGCCGCCGATCGCTGGTTCCGGTTCCCGGCGCGCAGGTCGGGGATGTAGCGACGGCGACCGGTCAGCGTCTCGGCGTAGCCACGCGCCCGCGCCTCGTCGACCGTGCGCTCGCGCCACTCCTGGACCTTCGGATAGGCCTCGAAGTAGGCGTCGATGAACGCCGCCGCCTCGTCACGCGGGATCCCCTCGCGGGTCGACAATCCGAAAGCGCTCAGCCCGTAGAGCACGCCAAAGTTGAACACCTTCGCGCGCCGGCGCATGTCCGCATCCACCTCGTCATCCGCCACGTGGAAGACGCGCGAGGCCGTCGAGGCGTGGATGTCACGATGCTCATGGAAGGCGCGCTGCAGCTCCTCGTCGCCGCTGATGTGCGCCAGGACGCGCAGCTCGATCTGCGAATAGTCGACGGCCAACAGGATGGGATCGTCGCCGCAGTCACGCGCGATGAACGCCCGCCGCACCTCGGTCCCCACGTCCGTGCGTACGGGGATGTTCTGCAGGTTCGGATCGTTCGAGGAGAGCCGGCCCGTCGCTGCGGTCACCTGCGAAAACACGGAGTGCACGCGGCCGGTCCGTGGGTTGACCTGCTTCGGCAGCGAGTCCACATAGGTCGACTTGATCTTGGTCAGCTCGCGCCACTGCAGCACCGCATCGACCAGCGGATGCGCCGCGCGCAGCGGCTCGAGGGCGTTGGCGTCGGTGGTGAAGCCGGTCTTCGTCTTGCGCGTCTTCGGCAGCTCCAGCTCCTCGAAGAGCACGGTCGAGAGTTCCTGCGGTGAGCCGATCTTGAACTCGTGGCCGACCGACTCGTAGACCTCGCGCTCCGCCGCATCGATCTGCGTGACGAGCTTCTCGTCGAGGTCAGAGAGCACGTCGAGGTCGATCGCGACGCCGAACTGCTCCATGCGCGCGAGCGGCACGATGTGCGGGAGGTCGATCTCGCGGAAGACGGTGTCGAGTTCGTTGCTCTTCAGCTCGGCGGCGAGCGGCGTCTCGACGCGGTGAATCAGATCGGTCTGCTGCGCCGTATACTCGCCCACCTCGGCGGTGCCCGCCTGAGAGAACGCCAGCTTCTTGCGCCCGCTGCCGAGGAGGTCACGCCCCTCCGGCGCCTCGACCCCCAGGCGGTCGAAGGCGAGCCGCTGCAGCGTCATGTTCGAGTCGCCCAGGTCGTACGCAGCGATCTGCGTGTCGAAGTCGATCGAGGCCGTCCAAACGCCCTCGCTGCTCTCGGCCAGCGCGAGCAGACCCTGCTTGCCGTCATGCGCAATCCGCTTGAGCTTCGGATCCGTGAATAGCGGCGTCAGCGTCGCGAGCACTTCGTCACGCGAGAGCTGCTCGGGCGCCGCTTCGTCATCCTCGTCGTCGAGCAGCTTCTGCTGTGCGGCGGTCTCACCGGGCGCCATGTGGCCGAACGGCACGTACGAGGCACGCCCCGCCTCCGAGCTGATCGCGAAGCCGACGAGTGTGTCGGCGGCGCGGATCGGGTGTGGATCGTCAGCGACGATCTGGAACGCGAACTGACCGGACTGCTTGACGGCCTTCACCAGCGCCTTCAGCGCCTTCGAGGTGGTGATGACGTCGTACTCCCCAGCCACGCCGGCCTCGTCGGTGCGCTGCTTCGTCGGCTCCGAGGAGGCTGGCAGGCGGTTGATCAACGAGCGGAACTCGAGCTCGCGGAACAGCTCGAGGACCGCGTCTCGGTCGTACTCGCTGACCACGGCCGAGTCGAGGTCGAGCTCGATCCCCGGCACGTCCCGCACGATCGTCGCCAGCTCCTTCGAGAGTTCCGCTTCCGGTACGCCGTTTTCGAGCGCGGTGCGCGTGCGCTTCGGCTCGATCTCCTCGATGTGTTCGATCATTACCTCAAGGGTGCCGTAGCGCTCGATCAGCGCCTTGGCGCCCTTCTCGCCGATCCCCTTCACGCCGGGGATGTTGTCGCTGTTGTCCCCGACCAACGCCTTGTAATCGACCATCTGGGTCGGCTCGAAGCCCCAGCGCTCTCGCACCGCCTCGACGTCATACATCACGTAGTCACGCTGGTACGGCCGGTACATGTAGACCCGCACGCCGGGCTGGATGAGCTGCACGATATCGTTGTCCAGCGTCACGATGATGACCTCGACGCCCGCCTCCGCGGCCTGGTCGGCCAGCGTCCCGAGGATGTCGTCGGCCTCGTAGCCCGCGAGCTCGACCAGCGGAATGCGGAACGCGTCGAGGAGTTCGCGCACGCGGTCGAATTGCGGGACGAGGTCCTCAGGCGTTGGGGCGCGCGTCGCCTTGTAGCGCTCGTCGCGCTCCTTGCGGAACGTGATGGCCGCCGCGTCCCAGGCCGCGATGATGTGGGTTGGTTCGAACTCGTTCAGGACCGTCAGCAGGCTGTTGGCGTACCCAAAGACCGCAGCCACCGGCTCACCGGTGCGCCGCACAGTCAGTACGTCGCGCAGCGCGAAATACGAGCGGAAGATGATGCCATGCGAGTCGAGGATGACGAGGCGCGTGGGGCCGCTGTCGACGGCCGTATCGGTCGCGCCGTTCGTGGAGGCCTGGGCCGAGTCGCTATCTGCGGTCGTGATACTGCTCGCTTCGCCGCGTCGTGGCGGGGGTTCTCGTGTCTTCGGCGGAGTATACGCTGGCAGCCACTCCCACCTCGTCAGTAACGCCGCCGCACCGCTCGGGACATCGCCGAGTGGCGACAGCGCCGTTAGAATGCCGCGAATGATTCGCTTCCGAACGCTGCCGCTGCTGGCCGCACGTCGCATGCTGGGCAACTGGCGGCTCCTCTCGTCAGTGGCCGTCGGCACGCTCGTAGCGGCCGCGATTCTCTCCGCCACGGTGATCTACTCGGACGCCATTCGTGACCTCGGACTGCAGTTCGCGCTGAACCAGCGCGACCCGACGACGCTAGACCTGGTGGTCGAGCGCGATAACCAGACGGTCGACCCAGGCGAGTACCAGTCGAGCAACGCTCGGCAGGATGCCATCGTCGCCGGTGCGCTCGGACCGGCCTCCGCGGGCTCGGTGCGCCAGGGCACCTCCGCCACGTTCTTCCCCACCGCACCCGGCGTCGCGGTCGACGGGGAGAACCCGGAACGCCCGCGAGCGAACTTGCGTTACCGCTCCGAGATCGAAGCCTTCGTCGAGGTGACGCTCGGCATCGGTGCCCCCGCCGCTCCCGCCGGCGCCGAGGGCGTGATCCCGGCCGTGATCGGCCGCACGACGGCCGCGATCAACGACCTGACGGTCGGCGATCGCGTCGACCTCCACCCGTTCTGGGACGAGGAACTGCCGCCACTCCAGATCGAGATCGTCGGACTGATCACTGAGGTCGATGTCACCGACCGCTTCTGGGGCGGCAACCAGTTCGTCGTCAATGCGCGTCAGCGCACGTGGGAAACGATCATCTTCATCGTTCCGGAGGCGACGTTCTTCGGTGCGGCGCTGCAGCGGTTGCCCGCCATGACAGCGGACTACGACACGACCTACGAAGCGAACCTCGAGGCGTTGAACTCGCGCAACGCAGTCGGTGTCGCGCAGGCGCTCGATGGTCTCGAGCGGCGCCTGTCCGAGAGCGAGGTGAACACCCGCGTCGAGACCGCCCTGCCGACGGTGCTGCAGACCTTCGATGAGAAGCTGTTCTTCACCCGCATCCCGCTGCTCATGCTCCTGCTCCAGATCGGCGGAATCGTCGCCTACTACCTCGTGATGGTCTCGACCATGCTGATCGAGCGGCAGGCCGGCGAGATCGCGACGCTGCGCAGCCGCGGCGCGAGCACGGCGCAGCTGCTGTTCCAGTACGGCGTGGAGGGCTTCGTGCTGGCCGTTGCCGCGGCGTTCCTCGGTCCGCCGATCGCGGCCACCGTGATCACGGCGCTGGGGCCGACCCCAGCGTTCTCCGCGCTCAGCGGCGGCTCGACCCTCGATGTGAACATCTCGACGCCGTCCTATGTACTCGCCGCCGGTGGCGCCCTGCTGGCGTTCCTGTCCTTGATGATCCCGGCCTGGCGCGCGACACGCTCGACCGTCGTCGAATTCAAACGCGCCACGGCGAGGCCACGACCCACGCCGCTCTTCCTGCGCTACTACCTGGACGTGGCGCTCGTGCTGCTGCTCGCGTTCGTGTTCTGGCGCCTGTCACAGCAGGAGGTGCTGTTCACCGAGTCGCTCTTCGGCGAGACGCAGGCGGACCCGTTCCTCCTAACGACCCCCGCCGTCTTCATGCTCACGGTCGGCATCGTGTTCCTGCGGCTGTTCCCGCTCGTGCTGCGCGTGATCGCGTGGGGCGTCGCCCAGACCAGGAGTACCGCGATCCTCGTCGGCATGCGCTCCCTGGTGCGCAACCCGACGCACTACACGCGGCTCGTGCTGCTGCTGATGTTCGCCACCGGCGTCGGCATGTTCGGCGCCACGTTCTCAGCCACCCTCGATCGTTCGTACATCGAACGGGCCGCGTTCCTCGTGGGCGCCGACGTGCGAGGCACCAACCCGAGTGAGATCAACCAGCTCTCCAACGAGGCCTTCGCAGAACGCGTGGCCGAGGTGCGCGGCGATACGGTCAGCCCGGTGATCCGCACGGGCACCACGCTGGAAGCGAACGGCCAGCAGGAGGCCCTACAGCTGCTCGCGGTCGACGCGGAGACGTTCGACGACGTCGGATTCTTCCGCGGCGACTTCGCCACCACCTCGTTCGAGGAGATCCTGGCGACGCTCCAGTCGAACGACGCAACGCAGACGCGGCTCGAGATCCCGGAAGGTACGCAGCAAATCGGCATCTGGGTGCGCGCCGTCGATCTCCGCGGCCCGGTGACGTTCGGCCTCGGCATTCGAGGCGTGGAGGGACGCGGCACGAACCTGACGGTCGGTTTTCTCAACAACGACAGCGTGCTCGTCGACGGCTGGCGACTGTTCCTCGCTGACATCGACCGGCCGCTGACCCGGTTCGGCGGCATCAGTCGTCTCGACCAGCCGCTGCCGCCGTTGACTCTCGAGTCGCTCTGGATCTCGCCCTTTGGCCGCGTCGCGCGGGCGCAGGGCATCGTGAGGTTCGGTCCGGTGATCGGCACCTTCGAGGAGCCGCCGGAGCCCGATCCCGAGGCGCGCCCCTTCGAGACAGCGATTCGCATCCTCGAAGCTCCGCCGGGGGGCGGGTTCGTCGTTGCCGACTTCACCGAGGGTGGGTTCGAGGTGATCGAGGGTCAGTCGGCCGTACCGGTCGACGATGTCGCTCGCACCAGCCTCGAGGAGCCGCCTCCCGGCTTCGCCTCCTCGACGCAGTACCAGTGGCTGACTCGCTCGATACCGCCCGCGATCCGCGGGCTGCGGACCGCTACCGACGACCAGCCAACGTTGATTTATGTCTCGAACGACTCCGCCGCCCGACTGAGCCTCGAGGTTGGTGACACAGCGCAGATGTCCATCGCCAGCAAGTTCCTCGAGGTCGAGGTGGCCGGCGTGCTCGACATGTTTGCCACGCTCACGCCGACCGAGCAGCGCCCAGGCTTCATCGTCGCCTCGGCGAGCCGGCTCTCGGTGGAGGCGAATGCGGGCGCGCCCGGCCTGGCTTTGCGCTTCAACGAGATCTGGGTCGAGTCGTCGGAACCGCTCGCGACACGGCTCGACCTCGAGGCGCTCGGCGCCTCGGAGATCCTCGACGCTGAGGAGGAACGGCTGCTGCAACAGGAGGACCCGCTGGTAGCTGCCGGGTGGGCCGGCATCCTCGCCATCTCGTTCGCCGCCGTATTGCTGCTCTCGGCGATCGGGTTCATCGTCTACTCCTACCTGACCGCGCAGCAGCGCAGTCTCGAATTTGCGATCCTGAGGACGCTCGGGTTCTCGCGGCTGCAGGTGTTCTCGGTCGTGATGTTCGAGCAGCTGTTCGTGATCGTCGCCGGCATGGGCCTCGGCACCATCGTCGGCCTGCGGATCGGGCGCCTGATGATGGACTTCCTCGGTACCAATGAACGTGGCGTCGAGGTCGCGCCGCCGTTCGTGCTTGAAATCTCGTGGGCCGAGATCTTCCTCGTCTGGGGTATCCTCGGAGCCGTGTTTATCGCCACGATCGCAGCCGTCGTCTTGCTCTACTTCCGCCTGCAGGTCCACCGGGCCCTGCGGATTGGCGATGTCTAACCGTGACCACACCGCGCGAGTCCGAGCCGACCCCGCTGTACATCCACTGCGAAGATCTCTTCAAGATCTACAAGACCGAAGAACTCGAGGTGGTGGCCCTGCGGGGGCTCGATCTGCGCGTCCCGCACGGCGAGATGATGGCGATCGTGGGCGCCTCGGGCTCGGGCAAGTCGACGCTCCTCAACATCCTCGCGGGGCTCGACCAGCCCTCGGCCGGCCGCGTCACGGTCGGCGAACGCAACCTGCTCACGATGAACGACGACGACCTGGTTCGCTACCGACGCCAGGAGGTCGGGTTCGTGTGGCAGCAGACCGGCCGCAATCTGGTGCCCTACCTGAGCTCACAGCAAAACGTCGAGGTGCCGCTCATCCTCGAGGGCACGAGCCGCAAGCGTGCTCGGGAGCGCGCGATCGAGCTGCTGACGGCGGTCGGCCTGCCGACGAAGCTGCGCAACCGGCCGGAGCAGCTCTCGGGCGGCGAGCAGCAGCGTGTCGCCATCGCCGTTGCCCTCGCGAACGACCCGCCGATGCTCCTCGCGGACGAGCCCACGGGCGAGCTGGACAGCGCGACCGCCGACGAGGTGTTCGGGGTGATGCGGGAGTTGAACGAGTCGACCGGCGTGACGGTCGTGATCGTGACGCACGACCGCGGCATCACGCAGCGCGTTGACCGTGTGATCGCGATGCGCGACGGCCGCACGAGCACCGAGACGGTGCGGCACGTGCAGTACGCACGCGGCCGCGGCGAGGTCGTCGAGGAGTATGCGGTCGTCGATCGGTCGGGTCGCCTCCAGATTCCGCGGGAATACCTGGAGGACCTGAACATCGACCGCCGCGCACGCGTTTCCATCACCGAGGACCACGTGGAGGTCCGCCCTGAGGATGACGCCGAAGACGAAGGGCTCCCACGATGGCGGCGATGAAGATTACTCGCCAGGGAGACGCACCCAGGCCGGCTGTCGAGGTCCGCCACGTCGACCGCACCTTTCGCAGCGCCGGCTCGACCGTGCAGGCGGTGCGTGACGTCTCGATCGCGGTGCCTCGAGGCGAGTTCCTGGCGATCGTCGGTCGCTCTGGCTCCGGCAAGACCACGCTGCTCAACGTGATTGCCGGCCTCGACAAGCCCGATTCGGGCGAGGTCTTCATCGACGGCGAAGAGGTGTCGAGCTACGGCGAAGGCCGCCTGACCGAGCTGCGCCGCCACAAGGTCGGCTTCGTCTTCCAGTCGTTCGGCCTGCTGCCGCTGCTCTCGGCCGCCGAGAACGTTGAACTCGCCCTCCGCATCGCCGGCGCCGGCCTGCGCGAGCGCACGCAGCGCACGCGGGAACTCCTCGAACGTGTCGGACTGACCGAGCGCTCCGACCACCGCCCCTACGAGCTGTCGGGTGGCGAGCAACAGCGGGTCGCCGTCGCGCGCTCGCTGGCGAACGAACCGCAGCTGGTGATCGCGGATGAGCCGACCGGCGAACTCGACTCGACGACCGGCGCGCAGATCTTCGCTCTGTTGCGCGAGGTGTCGGACAGCGGCGTCACCGTGATCACCGCGACGCACGACCCCTTCGTGATCGAGCACGTCGACCGCGTGCTTGAGATGACCGACGGCGCTATTGCGAATGAGGGTATGGGTCAGATCACTGCCCGACATGTCTCGGACGCGCCGGAGCTACCAAGGCTGTCGCGCCCGCCCACGGCGCCGCCACCGCGCTAGCCATCGGCCGAGGCCCGCGAGCGCCTAAGGCGCGCCCGACTCTTCGAGGCGGAAGATCACGACGCCGTTGTCCCACTGCACGACCTGGTGCGGTGACGCCGCGTTGATCCAGGCGGTCCGCACCGCGCGGCCGTTGCGCAGCAGGATGCGCCAGGTGTCGAACGTGCCGGCCGGCACCGCGATCGTCTGCGTCAGCGGTACGCGCACGTTGACCGTCTGCTGGCTGACCTCGATCGCGTTCACCGACACGTAGAACTCGTCGTACTCCTCGACGAAGGCCAGCGTGCGCCAGAGCCAGAGCGAGCTCTCGTTGTCGTAATAGTGCTCGCGTACGTCGAACCCGCGCTCCGACACCTCGTCGCCGCGCGTGCGCGTCGAGGTCACGCGCACCTTGCCGTCGTCCTCGAGGTCATATGACCAGCGGTAGGTCTGCTCCTCGATCGTCCCGTCGCTGTCCCGCGCAATGATGTCGCGCGAGCCCGAGAACGGGCGCAGTGTCGAGGCGTCGACCTCGACGATGACCACGTCGCTTGTCGGCACGAAGCCCTCCGGCGTGTCAGCCTCGATGTAGGTCTGGCGCAGCAGCAGCCGGCCACCGGCGGTGGCGGTCGTCTCGAAGGTGCCGGTGCCGATCACCTCGCCGATGTCGTTGGTCAGCGAGTAGACGAACCGCTCACCGTCCTCGAACGAGACGTCCGCGGCGACATCGATCGTCTGTGCGCTCGGCGTGGCGGCCGAGCAGGCCGCCAACAGCGTGGCGAACGCGAGCAACACCGGAAGCAGCGATCGAGGTCGGGCCATCACTCGGACGCAGCCGTCGCCGCGCTCTCGGAGAGGCGCTCGACGACCGCACCGAAACGCTCAATCGCCACCTCGATGTCCTCGGCGGACACATCAAGGTGACAGACCATGCGCAGCCGTTGTGGAGCGGTACCGCTGCAGAGCACGCCCGCCTCCGCGGCGGCGGCTCGGAGCTCGGCGCCGTCGATGGCGTCGCCGACATCGAAGAAGACAAGGTTCGAGTCAACCATCGACGGGTCAATCGAGATGTTCGGCATCGCCGCCAGGCCTTGGGCAAGGAGCCGCGCGTTGGCGTGATCCTCGACGAGACGATCGACGTTGTGCTCAAGCGCGTAGAGCGCCCCGGCGGCGATCACGCCGACCTGGCGCATCGCACCGCCGACCTGTCGCCGGATGCGCCGGGCGCGGTCAATGAACTCGGTCGGGCCGACGAGCACCGAGCCGACCGGCGCGCCGAGGCCCTTCGAGAAGCAGAACGAGATGGTGTCGGCGGGCGCAGCCAGAGCGGCGGCGTCCGTTTCGAGCGCGGCCGCGGCGTTGAAGATGCGAGCGCCATCGATGTGCACCAGCACGCCCGCCTCGTGCGCGACCGCGGCCACCTCGCGGGTCTCCTGCAGCGAGATCGCAGCCCCGCCACGTCGGTTCTGGGTGTTCTCGAGGCAGACCAGCACCGTCGAGGGCCAGCCGTCGCGCCGGATCGTCGCCCGCACTTCGTCCGGGTCGATGCTGCCGCGGTCGTCGTTGTCCACGGTCCGCACGGAGATGCCGCCGAGGGCGGCGCTGCCCATTCCCTCGTGGTGAACGATGTGCGACTCCGAACCCGCAATCACCTCGTCGCCGCGATCGCAGTGAGTGAGCAACGAGACGAGGTTGGCCATCGTGCCGGACGGGACGTAGAGCGCCGCCTCCTTGCTAATGCGCTCGGCGGAGGCCGCTTCGAGCTGCTTGACCGTCAGGTCGTCGCCGAGCAGATCGTCGCCAACCTCGGCGGAGGCGATCGCGGCGCGCATGCCGTCGGACGGCCGCGTCACCGTATCGGAACGAAGGTCGATGCTGTGTTCGAGCATGTCGTCGGGCATCGCTAGGTCCATCGGCTGAGCACGCGCTGCGTGGTGCAGGATCGCGCGTGTTCGCGGCAGCGGCTAGGGGTGCACCAACCGAGACGCGATCAGCCCTCGGCGGGCTCGCGCTCCCAGATCGTCTCGTAGCCCTCGCCGCCCTTGATGGCGGCCACGATGTCGGCCCGCTCGAGGCGGCGACCCTCGCGGAAGACACGGTCGGTTTCGGCGATCGCCCCCTCGCCCCCGGCATCGGAAAGCCGCTGCTCGATGCGCTCCCAGACACCGAACTCGCGCATGGCGATCATGGCGCGCGGCCAGCGGATGACGGTGATCTGCTCCGGCAGCGGCAAGTCGGGACGCTGTTGTCGCAGATAGCGGTATCGGTCCTCGGCGGAGCGGGCGGGCGGCACCATCGCGATATAGGGCTTGCCATCCTCGTCGACCCGCGAGTCGACGAGGAGTCGCTGCTCGATCGCGCTGAAGCGCACGACGAACACGTCTGCTTCGTCGATCACCTGGAAGATAGCGTCCAGGTCGAGGCCGAATTCGCGATCCATTGACATGGCCCCATGGTATCGCACAGGGCAGACGCACCTGCTGGTGCGCCCGCCCTCGAGGCTTGTCTGGCGGGTCGATCAGACGTTGATCTGGTAGGTCCGGTCGAGGTACGGCAGGTGAATCAGACTGGCCATCTGCATCCCGAAGACGATGAGGATGATGCCGCCGATGCGCGTCAGCGTGTCGAGCTGATCCTGCACGGCCGAGCCGACGAGACCGACTGATGCCCCGATGGCGGCGAAGACGATCGTGAAGCCGATGATGAATGCGACGGAGTGCATGATCACCCGCCGCCGGCTCGCCGCCGTGCTCTCGTCGCCGGTGCCCATCACGGACTCGCCGGCGATGTTGACGAGGTACGCCGGCACGAGCGGCAGCACACAGGGCGAGAGGAACGAGACCACTCCGCCGAAGAAGGCGATGCCCGGTCCGAGCGAGCCATCAACGCCGCCGCTCAGGTCGGCCTCCACGTCTGCGGTCGAGTCGAAAAGGAATCCGAGATTCTGGAAGTAGCGGTTCAGCTCGGAGAACTCGCCCAGCACCATGAGCCCACCGATGACGATGAACAGCGCGCCGCTGAAGATCATCAGCTTCGGCAGATACGGGTTCAGCGCACGCCTCCTCGGCTGGATCCAGCTGAAGAACACCGCGAACAGCAAGAACCAGACGCCGAGGCCGAGCGCGTAGAACGTGAGTAGCAGCGCGCCTTGGTAGGCCGTGCCAGAGGCCGCGGCCAGCGTCAGCACGACGCCGAGGATCGGGCCGATGCAGGGTGACCAGGCGACGGAGAAGGCCGAGCCGATCGCGAACGATCGAGGGTAGCCGTTGCCGAAGACCGCGTTGAGCCGCCGACGTACCGGTGAGACGGTCTCTGTCGTCGGTCGGCCGGGCGCTGTGGTCGCCATCGGCGCGGCTCCTTACCGAATCTGTCGAGCGGGGTCGATCCCGAGGAGCCGTCGCCGCGCCTCGTCGTAACGCTCCTTCGCCCGCGCCTCGCGGTTCAACAGGCCCTTGATGCGGTCTGGCGGCAGCCGCTCCCCGTCGAGGAGCAGGCGGTGCACACCGTCCAGCTGTTCCTGCCAGCGGTCGTAGGCGTCGCGGTAGGCGGCCTTCGGGTCCTCGCTCGTCATGAGATCAGTGTAACGAGCCAGCCGTCCCGCGCCTCAGTGCGCCCCGCCGTCAACGGCGATCACCGCGCCCGTTGTGAAGCTGGAGGCGTCGCTCGCGAGGTAGAGCGCAGCGCCCACGATCTCCTCGGGCTCACCGCCACGGCCGAGCGGCATCGTGCGCTGGGCCCGCTCCCTGAACTCCTCGAGGTCCCAGGCCTTCGAGATGTCGGTCAGGAAGGGACCGGCCATGATGCAGTTCACGCGCACCGCCGGCCCGTACGCCACGGCCAGCGAGTGCGTCAGCGCGTTCAGCCCCGCCTTCGCCGCGCCGTAGGGCTCGGCCTCCGGGCTCGGCCTCCGGGCTCGGCCGCACGGAGTTCGTGCTCGAGATGTTGATGATCGACCCGCTGCCGCGCTGGACCATGTGCTTCCCGACGAGGGCGGACAGCCGGTAGGGGCCCTTGAGGTTGACGCCGATGACTTTGTCGAACAGCTCCTCGGTGACCTGGTCGAGCGAGGGGTAGAGCGGTGACATCCCGGCGTTGTTGACGAGGATGTCGATCTTTCCGAAGCGCTCGATCACCGCCTCGACGAGGCCGTCGAGTTCGTCCCAGTGGCCGACGTGCGCCGCGTATGGCAGCGCCTTCCGCCCGAGGGCCTCGACCTCGGCGGCAGCAGCCTCGCAAGATTCGATGCGGCGACTGGCGATGGCGATGTCGGCGCCGGCCTCAGCGAAGGCGAGGGCCATCGCACGCCCCAGGCGTCGGCTGCCGCCCGTGATCAGTGCGACTTTGCCCGTGAGATCGAAGCGGTCAGCCACTCCTCGTGCCCCTCAAGCGCCGAGGTCGCTGTGTTGCGAAGCAAGGAGCATCGAGTGCAGCTTCGCCTCGAACGCGTCGACGTTGAGCGACATGATCTGCAGGTCATGCAGGCCGTCGGCGCGGTCGATCACCTGGTTGCGCAGCACGGCTTCGCGTTCGAACCCCAGACGGCGGAAGGCGCGGATCGCGCCGCCCTGGTCCGTCGTCATCTGGGCGATCATCTTCTTGTATCCGATCTCCCGAGCCGCCGCGAAGGCCTGCTCGGTCAGCAGCCGTCCAAGGCCGCGCCCGCGCCACGCCGGTTCGACCAGGATGCGCAGCTCGGCGACGTGGCGCGTCCAGTCGATGCCCTCGGAGGCCACGGTGGCGTAGCCGACGATCGCCTCGTCATGGAGCGCGAGCACGGTCTGATAGCGACCCTCAAGCGCGTCCCGGATCCACGCCCGCACGTTCTCGTCGGTCGTGATGTCGCGGCGCAGGAACAGTAGATCGTGCCCTGGGAGAGCAGTCGTGAAGGTGAGCATGGCGGCGCGGTCATCCTCGGCAACCGGGCGCAGCGTCAGTTCCTCGCCAGAGAAGCTGAAGGTCGCGGGATAGGTCAGTAGCTCGACGTGTTGCGCGGCGGCCTGCTCGGCCACGCGCATGTCACCGCCGAAGAGTCGCCCGAGGAAACTCATCGCCGTCCTCCTCCGGCGTCCGTCCCAGCTCGGACGCCTCGTCGCGATCAGCACGCAGTCTAGCCGCGCCAGCGTGGACGCGCCGCATCCTTCCTCGCCACTCGTTGCCCAGGACCGGCGTACCGTTGAGCGATGAGAACCGCGCTGCTCCTCGCCTGCGCCGCCCTCGTCCTCCTCGCAGCCTGTGGCGGCGACTCAGACGATCCGACCCAACGGTCGCGCCGACGGAGACAGCGAGCCCGGCGCCCAACCCGACCATCATCACCGCGACTGAGACGCCGACGACCACGAGCGAGCCGACCACATCACCAACGACCGCACCGACCGGAACGCCGGGCGCCACGTCGACCGCCCCGCCCGAGCCCACCTCGACGACCGCCCCCGATCCCGTCGCGGGCGACGTCGAGGGTTTCCCGTTCGGCACCGCCGAGGTGCGCGCTGCCGCAGAGGCAGGTGGCTTCGGCTTCCAGCTCGTCGACGAACGCCCGCCGCTGTGCGAGCGCAGCGCGGTCGAGGGCCACGCGTTCTGGTCAGCGAACCTTGCCGGAGCGGACTCCGGTCCGCTGCTCGTGCTCTGGGTCTACGCGGACCTCGACGCGCTCGAGGCGGACTGGGACATCGCGCCGGGCAGCGCGCCCTCGCCACGCTTCGACTGCGAGCTGCCTTCGGGCTTCGTCTATTGGCACGAGAATCTCGTGATGGCGCTGGAAACCTGGCTCGCGTCCGGTTTCGATGTCCCGATCGGCGACGAGGCCCCGCGCGAGCACGTAGCGATCCAGGGCTTCCTGTCGCTCACGCGCTAACGGTCGACGCGGCGAGCTGAGGCTGTCCAGAACACGTGCTCGGGCGCTTCCACTTCGACGTGGTAGCTCCCCGGAGGGAGCGCCCCGGATCCGGATCCGCTGCAGTTCGAGCCACCGCTCTCGCCCACGAGCGTCGAGGTGCGACGCAGCGTCGCTCCGCTCGCATCGACGAGGCGCGCCCGAAGGGCGTTCACACCGTCCAACGCCTCGGGCACAGGCGCTAGCCGACCGGTGACACAGAGATTGGAACTGACCGTCCTCGCCCTGCTCAAACGCTATCGAGGTGGCGTCGCCGGTGCCGGAAAACTCGAGCGCGGTGTCCGGCCGTGTGCCAAAGAAGACGAGCACCACAACGCCAATGAGGAGCGTCGGACCGGCGATCACCAGCGCGATCTGCGTCCAGAACACGCTGCGACGGCGTCGAGGATTGCGCGGACCGGAGAACGTCCAGTCGCGCAGCCTTGAAGGCGCGCGACGCGCAAGATCGTGGTCGAATTGTCCTGGGCCGGTCAGGTTCGTGACATCGCCTCCGACCGGATCCTATCAAGAGCCCGTATACGTGTTGTTACAGATGTGACGCGTGGTCTCATGCCATTCTTCCTCCTTGAACTGCCCACATCCTCGCCGATCCGCCGTCACACTGTCCTATCCATCGCCATTACACAAAGAGTCGACACTCAAACCTCGGGCCTGATCTGTCGATAGTGAAGGCAGTTGGGGGACGCCATGCATCCACGCAGCTTCCGCACGTCGCCGCTCGCCCTGGCTGGCCGTCGGCCTGCTGCTCGTGCTCGCCCTCTCCGGCTGCAAGAGCGACGAACAGCTCGCCGCCGAGCGCGCCGAGCGTGAGGGCACGTCCGTCCCCACCGCCACCGTGGCGACGACCGCTACCCCCGCCGCCGCAGCGACCGCGACTCCTGAGATCGTCCAGACGAGCCCAGTCGACCGTTATGTCGCTTATACCGGCGGCGCCGGGATTAGCCTGCGCTCCGACTGCCGCAACGACGCCCGCATCGCCGGCGCCTGGGCCGAAGGCACGCGTGTTGAGGTCGTCGAGGTCGGTTCCGGCGATTGCGACGGCTGGACGCTGGCGGCCCGCGGCTCGACCGAAACCTGGGTCAGCAACCAATATCTCGGCAGCAGTGCGCCCTTGACGGTCGCACGCCCGACCGGTAGCACCTCGACGCCGTCACCCAATCCCACGACCTCTCCGCCCGCCTCGACGCCCGCAGCCAGCGGTGTTGCTGGCGAGTTCGAGGTCATCGATCACTGGTTCACGTTCGACCAGTGGGGCTTCCCGAACCTGAACTACACGGTCCGCAACCTGTCCAACGAGGCGATCGTCGACTTCGCTATCGACGTTTGCCTGTTCGACCCGGCCGGGCAGCCGGTCAGGCAGCACGGCTCCGGCCCGACCTGCTTCCAGTCGACCCACCTGGACATCTCGGTCCCCGCTGGCGGCACGTTCACGCCTCGCGAGCTCACGACGTGGGCATGGGGCACCGCTCGCTTCGCGACCTTTGACCCCACGTTCTCGCGCACGCCGACGACGTTCTGGCGGCCCTAGCGACGACGGGGGCCATACACTCGACCGAGCTGACACGCGTCGCGACTCCATCGCGACCAGTTCGCGGATCTTCCCGCGGTAGAAAAGCTCCTCGATGGAACTCTGGTTTATCATCCCCTTCCTGGCTGCCGGGAGTGTGGCCTTTGCCCTCGCGCGCTGGCTGTCGCTTCGTCTGCAGCCGAGTGAGGCTTTGTCCTCGCAGACGCAGCGCGACCGCCTGACAGTGCTCGTCGGTTCAGTGCTGCTGCTCTTCGTTGCGGTAGCGATCGCTAATCTGGTCGTGGGCTCCATCAGCGTCTTTGCGCTACGGAGCGGGCTTGTCCTCGGGTCCGACAACTTCGATCTGCGAGCGCTCGACATCACCTCGGGCGTTCAGACGGGATCGATCCTTGGTCTCGCGCTTGGCATCGCGCCCTACGTCTTCGCGGCGTTCCGCAGTATCGTCGCCAGCTCGGCGCCGACACCGCTCGACGGCGTCGAGGGCGATTAGCCGCTGACCGCGCCGTAGAACCAGGCGTCGACCCAGCCATCGGGCGTGTGGAAGAAGTCGCGCAGCGTGCCCTCGCGAACGAAGCCACAGTTCTCCGCGACGCCCGCCGAGCGCGTGTTGCCAACGGCGATGATGGCTTCGACGCGATGCAGGCCGAGGGCTTCGAACCCGTAGTCCACGATCGCCTGTGTCGCGGCGCTCGTCACGCCCCGCCCCCAGGCCGACCGATCGAGGGCGTACCCGATCTCCGCGCGCTGGTGAAACGCGAAGAAGTCGTTGTACCCGACGGTGCCCACCGCGTCGGGTGAGTCCGGTAGCACAATGCCCCAGCGCAGCATGCGCTTCGAGGCGAAGCCGCCGCGAATCTCCTCGATGGCGCGCGGGGCATCGGCGGGGTCGGTCATCACCGACCCCATCTGCGGACGCGCCACCTCCGGGTCCGACCCTCGGCGGTAGAACGCCTCGGCGTCAGAGGGCTCGAGCTGGCGCAACAAGACATCGCCGACGCGCAACACCGGGAACTCGTCCGGGATCGCCGGAAAGACATCGTGCATCGCCGGCTCCGTGCCTCGCCGGTTGCGTGGGTGGCAGTGGTGGCCCCTACGGGACTCGAACCCATATTTCCGCCTGGAGAGTACCCCGGAGGGAAAGCGCTGAGACGCGTTGCGACGAGGCCGAAGGCTAGCGGTTCGTGCCGCGTGATAAACGGACCCAGGGTAGGTACTGCTCGATCTGATCGCGGACTGCTTCGACGGCGTCCGCACCGCATTGCGTGAAGTACGGACCGCGCGCGTAATCGCGGAGCCCTGTTGGGCCCTCGAAGTGGGGCTCGACCGTGATGTCTGCTTGCGCGTCGCTGTCGCTGAAGACCTGCCACTGCATCACGGAGATCGTATCGAGCACTGCGTCGATCACCGGCAGGCGCAGACGCCGAACCGAGAAACGCGACGGGGGAACCGCGTCGGGCGGTTCTGTGGGGTCGTTGAGCTTGACTGCGATCACGATGTCGGCGCCGAGCTCGGCGACCTGTCGGATCGGAATGGGCTGCAGCACGCCGCCATCGACGAGGTGCCGTCCATCGACCTCGATCGGTGGAAACAGGATCGGGATCGCTGCGCTTGCCAGCATCGGTCCATGGACCGGCCCCTCGGTGAAGGTCACTACCTCGCGGCGTTCGATGTCGGCGGCGACCACAGCAAGAGGTATCCGCGCGTCCTCGAAGGTCTGGTCGCCAGTGAACTCGCGCAGGCCGTTGTCGAGGCCGCGCGAGGAGAGCAGTGAGCGGTACGGCAGTGTCGGGCGGGCCGCCTGGCGCAGCATGGTCGTCATCGCGCGTTGCATCGTCTCGGCGTCGTAGTCGACCGACATGCCGCCGGCCAGCGGCGCCGCCACACTGCAGCCGGCAATGAAGTCGATGGGCACACCCATCTCCCGCAGCGCGACCCGCGCGCCGATGTGCGCATAGCCCTTTGACCCGCCAGCACCGAGCGCCAGGCCCACGGTGCGCCCGACGAGGATCCGGGCCACGCGCTCGAGCTCGGCCTGCGCCTCGGTGCTGAGCGCTTCGTCGATCCGTGCTGGCAGCAGCGCCTCGGTCGGTCCGGGGATGACCGGGTCGACGCTCGTGCCATGCGCCCTCGAGGCGGCGATCTTGTCGCGCTGGTAGGGCTGCGCCGGCGACTCGCAGAGGACGACACAGCGCTCGACTCCGGCGGCATCGTCACCTTCGACGATCAGGCCGAGCGTCACGTCGATGTCGTCCTCGATGGCTTCGAGGCACCGGTCCTCGAGGTCGACGAGCACAAGGATCGTTGTAAAGCGGCGTCGCAGCTGGGACACGAGGACGCCCACCGCATCCAGACTGACCTCATGACGGCCTGCCGCGGTGTACGCCACATCGACGGAGCCGCGCGACGCGAACTCCCCGAGCGCCGCGAGCAGCGAGCGGTCGGCAGGGAGGTCCCCGACGCCCTCGAACCGGGCCCCCGGCGCCGGCAGGGGATCGGCCTGCGCGAGGTCGAGGAGCAGCACTGGGCCCTGATTGTGAAACGCTGCGGCGCGAGCGAGCCGGTGGATCGCCCCAACCTCGAGTGCGCGCGGCCGTGCCTTGATCACGGCGACTCGGCCGAGGTGCGCCTGCCGCAGTCGCTGGTTCGTCGAGCGCACGCGTCCTGCGACCAACGTCGCCAGGTCGCGGATGAGCGTCGGGTCGAGGTCTGATGCGGCCGTGAGCACGGCGTGGTCGATGCTCCACACGGAGGCGTCGGTCTCCGCGATGACATCCGTGGCCACAGGGTCACCCGTCAGGAACGACAGCTCGCCGAGCAGGTCGCCGGGGCCAAGGCGCGCTACTTCGACGGGCTTACCGTGGCGGTCGTGTAGCTCGACGCGGAAGAGGCCGGCACTGATCAGACCCAGCCGCCCGGGGAACTCGTTCCGCACGAGGATGCGATCGCCCGCGTCCAGGAAGCGTTCTGTCGCCGCTCCGCGGATCAGCACACGGGCCGCCTCGTTGCGGTCGTCGAGGAAGCGGTCGAGGACCGAGCGCGTCGTCATCGGCGAGGCGTCACAGCTTCGGCGCTGCGAATGACGAGCGCCGCGTTCACGCCGCCAAACGCGAACGAGTTCTTGAGCACCGTCCGCACGGGGATGCGGCGAGCCTCGTTCGGGACATAGTCAAGGTCGCACTTCTCGCCCGGATGCTCGAGGTTGACCGTGGGCGTGATCTCGCCGGTGATCAGCGACTGCACCGCCCCCACCGTCTCGACCCCGCCGGCGCCGCCGAGGAGATGCCCGATCTGGGACTTCATCGCGGACACGGGCGTGCGGTAGGCGTGTTCGCCGAGGGCGATCTTGATGGCGCGTGTCTCGGCGAGGTCACCGATCGTCGTGCTGGTTGCGTGCGCCGAGATGTAGTCGATCTCCTCCGCCGCGACACAGGCGTCGGTCAGGGCCGAGGTGATGGCGTGCGCGGCGCCCTCGCCTGCTTCGGCCGGCGCGACGAGGTGCGAGGCGTCGGCGGAGACGCCGTAGCCGAGCACCTCGGCCAGGACCGTCGCTCCGCGCGCACGGGCGTGGTCGAGCGACTCAAGCACCAGGATGCCGGCACCCTCGCCCGGCGCGAACCCATCGCGATCGCGATCAAACGGGCGCGAGGCGTGTGCCGGGTCCTTGTAGCGTCGCGTGGTGAGCGCACGCATAGCGGCGAAGCCCGCGACGCCGGTCTGGCAGAGCGCGGACTCTGCGCCGCCGGCGATCATCACATCGGCGCCGCCCCGTCGAATCACCTCGAGCGCGTCGCCGATGGCCTGTGTGCCTGCGGCGCAAGCAGTCGCCACCGTGTTCACGTAGCCACGCACATCGAGCTGCATCGTGATGTTGGCGGCGGCCATGTTCGGCAGCGCCTTGGCGTACCAGAGCGGGTCGACCTTCCTTGCCCCCTCTCGGACGCGGGTCTCCACCGCATGTTCCGTCACGTCCAGGCCGCCGCCGCCGTTGCCGACGATCACACCCACGCGATGCGCCTCGGGCGGTGTGAGGTCGAGGCCCGCCTGCTCCCACGCCTGTCGTGCGGCGGCGATCGCGAACTGGGAGAAGCGCGCGGTGCGTCGTGCTGTGCGTCGATCCATGAAGTCCAGCGGGTCGAAGTCGCACACCTCGCCGCCGATCTGGCACACGTATCCCTCGGTGTCGATCCGGGTGAGGCGAGCGATGCCGGAGCGTCCGGCCACCGCGTTCGCCCAGAACCGGTCGACGCGCGTCCCCAGCGGACTGACGACGCCGAGACCGGTGACCATCACGCGCGTACGGTCGCCCATGCTGTCCTACTTCCCTACCTGAGTCCCGGAGGCCACGTTCGTAGCGGTCGGCGGCGCCTCGCGGCGCCGCAGCCAGCGCGGCGCCCACCAGTTGGCGGGCCCCAGCAGCTGCATGCTGGCCGGCACCAGCAAGGCGCGCACGATCGTGGCGTCGATCAGGATCGCTAGCGCCAACCCGACGCCAATCTGCTTCACGATCTCGGAGGTCGCGAATGCGGCGATCACCAGCACGATGAGCAGGGCGGCACCCGTGATCATCCGACCGGTGCGCTGCAGCCCGTACGAGACTGCCTGCGCCGTGTCCCCGCCGTTCGCATCGTACTCCTCGCGGATCCGGGAGAGCAGGAAAATCTCGTAATCCATCGAAAGACCGAAAACGATGGCGAAGACCAGCACTGGGACGGCCGTGGCGATGGATGTCGACTCCTCGAAGCGGAGGATGCCCTGGAGATTGCCGTCCTGGAACACGAAGACGAGGGCGCCCAGCGCCGCCGCGATTGAGATGGCGTTGAGGAGGACCGCCTTGAGAGGAATCAGCACCGACCGGAACTCGATGAACAGTGCCAGCAGCGTCACCGCGACGATGTAGGCGACGACGATCGGCACCTTCGCGCGCAGCGTGTCGCGCGCGTCGACCAGCGCCGCTGCACCGCCGCCGAACTGGATCGTCGCGTCCGAGGGACCCGGCAGCGCGCGCAGCTCCTGGACGATCGCCCGCGCCTCGGCCGTCGTCTCACCAGGTTCGATCGAGACGCGAACCCAGACGGCGCTGCCGTCGGTGAACAATCGGATCGTCTCTTCGATCTGCGTGATGTTCTCCCGAGGGTCCGAGGATTGCTGCCAGTCGACTTCCTCCTTCATGAGACGCGTCGTGAACGTATCGACGTTGGTGACGCCGGCGACGCCAGACATGGACGACACCAGCGCGTCGATGTCGTCGTAGCGATCGCGCGGCGCACCCTCGTCGAACGCCATGATCACATCGACCGTTTCGCGTTCGAAGTCGGAGAAGCGGTCGTCGATGACGGCCGAGGCCTGCCGCGCCTCGAACCTGGAGGGGAAGCTCTCTTCGCCAGGGAGCGTCAGGTTGATCCGGAGAAACGGCAGTCCGAAGAGCAGCAGCACGAGCACCACGACGGTGACTAACGGTAGCGGCCAGCGTGCGCCGAACCTCGATATGCGGAACCAGAACCCGCTGTCCTGCGCCTGCGATTGGTCGTGCCGCACGAACGAATCGAACTGACGCCCGGCGAGGCGCAACACGCGGCGCGGCAGCACGCGGGCGCCGCTGGGCGCTGGCCAACGCGCCGCGCTGCCGAGGGTCGAGATCAGTGCGGGCAGCAACAACGTGGCGACGACGACCCCGGTGAAGACCGCCAGCACCGTGCCCAGCGCGACTGAGCGCAGGAACATCTCGTTGAAAATGAAGAGAGAGGCCAGGCTGATCGCTGTGGTCGTCCCAGAAAGCAGGACAGCACGCCCGGCCGTCGCCGATGTGGCGCCGACCGCCGCACGTACGTCGTCACCCAGGCGTGCCATTTCCTCGCGATAGCGGAGGCTGTCGCATGGAGTGGCGTGGGCGGAGCGCCACGAGGGCCAAGAGGTCAGCCGGTCGGTTGTCGGGGCGGAGTAGCCGCCTCTCACAGGGCAGCGGCGCTACGCGGCCGCCACGGCGGCAGACCAGCCTCTTTGCCGGGGGTTGCCGTTCGCTGGCCAGGAGGACGGCCGCGCCCGGCGATAGAGCTTCTTGAGGTTGTGGGTGGCGGCGATCAGCTTCCATTCGCTGGCGCACGAGGCGATCCCGCGCCGCATGAACCGGCGGATGCCGCGGTTCTCCTTGACGTCGCCGAAGACGGGTTCGATCATCCAGCGCCGCTGCTCGTAGAGACGCCGGCCACGCTGCGTCGCCAGCTTGCGATCCATCCGTTCACGGACGGAGAGCCCGGCAGGGATGCGCCCGCGCGGCGGTGCCGCGCCGACGCGCCGGTTGCGGTCGCTGCGGGTCGCGAGCAGCAGCTCCGGACCTGCGCTCCCCGCCTGCCGCACGTTCGCCTCGGAGTAGTAGCCGGCATCAGCCAGCAGCACGCGCGCCGGCCCGCAGTGTGCGGCCTGCAGGTTGCGGTGCATCACCTCGATCATCGGTTGCAGCTCGTGCATGTCGGTCGCCTGTCGGCTCACCTCAGCCGCGACGATGATCTGGTCGCGGGTCGTCACCGCCTGCACGTTGTAGCCTTGGAAGTAGCCGTGATAGTCGCGCACCACGCGGCTGTCCGGGTCGGTGACGTTCACCTTCGCACCCTGCTCGGGCTGCGGCGGCTTCGGGCGGCGCCCGCGCCGGTCCTTCTCCGCGCGGCTCCTGAGGCGTTGCTCGTAGTCCTCCTGCCGCTCCCGCTCTCGGGCCGCCAGTCGCTCCCGCGCCTCGTGCAACCGCTGCAGGCGCTCCTCGCGGTCCCTGAATCCCGGAGCCAACTCGTCGCCCCGCGCGTCGCCGAAGCGCGCGTTCTCCTCGGCGTCCACCCGCTCCGCTTCGTCGAGGATGCGCCGCACCTCGGCCTCCAGGTCCGCATCCGTGCGGTTGCGCTCACGGCTGGCGTTGGCGTGCAGCTTGGTCCCGTCGAGCGCGACCACCCCGACCCGCACCAGACCAGCCTCGGCGCACAGCCTGAGCACCTCGGCGAACAGTCCCGAGAGCGCCTCCTCGTGCTGCTGGCGGAAACGGCAGATCGTCGCGTGGTCGGGGTGCTGGTTCGCGGTCAGCACCCGGAGGGCGATGTCCTCCCGGCAGCGCCGTTCGATCTGGCGGCTCGAGCGCTCGCCCTCGCAGTAGGCGTAGAGCACGAGCGCGACCATCATCGACGGCTCGTACGCCTTCCGCCCCCAACCGTCCTCGCGGTAGCGCTCGTAGAACGCGGTGAGGTCCAACTGGCTGACCGCATCGAGCACGAACCACGCGAGGTGGTCCCCGGGCAGCCAGTCGCGGAGGCTGGCGGGCATCAGGTATTGCTGGTCACGGTCGCACGGCAAGAAACGCTGGGTCACGGCGGCACCTCGGAATCACTCCGCCCCCGCCGCCATGCTCATCGTATAGCGATGTCCCCCTCTTCGTGGGTTTGTGCGACAGCCTCAGCGGAGGACCACAAACAGCGAATAGTCGATGGCCACGCCGAGCGCGAGCATCGACATCGGCGTCAGGGCGAGCACCGAGATGTCGATCCACTGTCCGAGGATCCTGGTCAGCCCCCACGACAGCGCCAGCGAGATGCCGGCGATGACGATCGGCAGCAACGCCGGGACGATCCCGCCGAACAGGACCAGCAGCGCGACGAGCGTCACGGGCAGGGCGATCAACTCGGCGCGCCGGAGATCGCGGACGACGGTCTCGGTCAGCTCGACGTTGCCGGGGATGAGCCCGCTGTGCCGCACCTGGACGATCTCGGAGCGCAGCTTTGGGCCGAGCACTTCCTTGTAGTAGGTGCGCTTCTCGTCGTCCGTGCCGCGCATCGCGATCAGGACGAGCGTCGCCATGTCATCCTCGGCGTCGAGCCCATCGGGCTTGATCAAGGACTCTCTCGAGGTCACCCGGCTGACCATCGGGTCGGCGATAGCCGCCGAGATGAGCTTGCGGATCTCGAGGGCGATCGGCACGGACTGGATGCGGGCCTCAGGCGACTCGATGACCAATACCAGGTCATCGGCGTTCGGGAACCCGATCTCGTGCTCCGCCAGGAACGTCTCGACGTGCCCGGCCTCAGACGTGGGGTCGTCGAACCCGCCCTGTTTGGCGATGTCGAACACCGTGCCGGCGAACGGCAGCGCGGCCAGCGTCAGGAGGAAGGCAGCGACGACCACGCGACCGCGCTGGTCGAAAATCCACTCGCCGAGGTGCTTCACGCGTCCACCGATCCGGTCGAGCGCAGACTCGCGCCGCCCGCTGAAGCGGTCTGCGACCCGCCTCACTCAACGGGAACGACAGGGCGATGGTCAACGCGTGGAGAGCCTACGCGATCACCGTTCATCGTTGCGCGGCGCTCGAATACCCGCACAAAGGCCGCCTGCCGTGTCCTCGCCGGACCGAAACGGTCGCCCGTCATTCATGCTGTTCGAGCCAGGATCGAGTACAGCGCCATGAGCCTCGTTAAGCGCGTCGTGGGTCTGATACTGCGACCGGCGCGACCCCGCGAGCGAACCGCGTCGCCGAGAACCCGCAGGGAGCCCACGCAGGGAGCCGTCCGGTCGGACGAAGGCACCACTGGACGAGTATGGCCACCAGGAGACGGCTCAACGAATGGCCCATTCTGGCGAGGGCTCGTGATCACCGCTCGAAAGTCGAAACGCAGTGTTCATGGGCTGGAGTGCTGGTGGCCCCTACGGGACTCGAACCCGTGTTTCCGCCTTGAGAGGGCGATGTCCTAGGCCGCTAGACGAAGGGGCCGGCCGCAGTGCGCGAGGGCGTCCCTCGCGGGAGTCCAACGTACCCGTACGCCGGTGCTGACTCAAGCGTACGAGGGCCCTCGGCCCTCGCTCCGAGTGGCAGCGAACGGCAGCCGGTGAGATAATCGTCAGAAGTTGTGGACGGGGTAGAAGTTGTGGACGGGGTAGCAGAGAGAGGCGGCGTACCCTCCCTGTAATCAGGAGACGGCCGGTTGGCCGGCCGGGGAGGAGTACGCCGGATGTTGAGGATAGTGCATGAGAGCGGCGGGCAGGAGGTGGGGGTTGCCCAGGTCGGCCTGGACGAGCTCTGCCGCATCGCTGCCCAGGAGATGCTCGCGGTGGCGCTGGAGGCCGAACGTCAGGCCTACCTTGAGCGCCACGCGGGCGTGGTGGATACGTCGGGCCGCCGACTCGTCGTCGGCAACGGCTACGCCCGCCCGCGCGAGATCACGACCGCCGCGGGCCGGGTCGAGGTCAAGGCGCCACGGGTCGACCACCGCCGTCGCGATGAGCAGTACACCTCGGCGATCCTGCCGCGGTACATGCGGAGTTCGCCCAAGGTGACGGAGGTGTTGCCGCTGCTCTACCTGCGCGGGCTCTCGACCGGTGACTTCGTCCCGGCGCTCTCGGCCTTCTTCGGCTCGGATGCGGGGCTCTCCGCCTCGACCGTCAGGCGGCTCACGGCGGGGTGGGAGGCCGAGCACGAGCGCTGGCAACGGCGCAGCCTCGCCGATGTCGACTACGTCTACCTCTGGGCGGACGGCGTCCACTTCAATGTCCGCCTCCAGGAGGACCGGCTCTGCTGCCTGGTGCTGGTCGGGGTGCGTCCCGATGGGAGCAAGCAGCTGGTGGCCGTTCAGGACGGCTACCGCGAGGACACGCAGTCGTGGCTCGACCTGCTGCGGGACCTGCGCGAGCGCGGCATGACCGCCCCGGAGCTGGCGGTCGGTGATGGCGCGCTCGGGTTCTGGGCGGCGCTGCGTGAGGTCTTCCCCAGCACCCGGGAGCAACGCTGCTGGGTACACAAGACCGCGAACGTGCTGGCGGCGCTGCCCGATCGCACGCAGGGCGAGGCGAAGAGAGCGCTCCAGGCGATCTACACCGCCGGGACACGCGCGGACGCCCTGGATGCCGCGCGCGCACTCGCGGAGCAGTTCGCGGAGTGGCCGAAGGCGACGGCGAAGATCACGGATGACCTCGAACGGCTGCTCGCGTTCCACGACTTCCCCGCCGAGCACCATGTGCACCTGCGCACGACGAACCCGATCGAGTCAACGTTCGCCACGGTGCGGCTGCGCCAGCGCGTGACGAAGGGCGCCGGCTCCCGGTCAGCTGGACTGGCGATGGCCTACAAGCTGCTCGATGCCGCCGAGGAGCGCTGGCGGCGAGTGAACGCACCGCATCTGGTCGCCGTTGTTCGCGCGGGCGGCGTCTTCATCGACGGCACGCTCCAGGAGCGACAGGCGGGCCACGCAGTGAGCGACGGGAGGGACGCCGCCTGATCTGCCCCCTACAGCTCATCCACAGCTCTTGACGATATCTCGCAGCCGGTACTCGGCCGCTCTGTTAGATTCGGAACCCGGGTCCACTCTACGGTTGAGGCGAGGCCGCGCCACGCGCGGCCGGATGCGGTGTGGGCATGACGGCGAGCACCAGCCAGTCACGCGGCATGACCGTGGGTCGGCGCCGGCTCTCGATCGAGGACCCGCGACTGTTCGCCGTGAAGACCGTGAGCGTCTTCGCGCTGGCCTTCGCGCTGCTGCCGCTGGTCTCGGTGAAGGATGGGCTGCCGGCGACGCTGTATGCCGGCGGGCTCGTGCTGCTGCACGTCGTCATCCTCGGCGTCTACCTCTATCGCGTGCGCTTCCAGGACCTCGACTCGGACCGACGCTCGCTGATCGCGCGCCTGGTGGCCCTGGCGGTGATGACCTACCTGCTCATGGTCGTCTCCAGCTTCGACCCCGACTCTTCGATGGGTACGCTCGCGCTGCAGATGCTCGCCGTCTCGGTGGTGCACATGGGCGTGCTGCTGCTGTTCATGGTGCGCGTGGAGCGCAGCGAGTAGCCCTCCGCCGCCATCTTCGACCCCTCGCGGACCGAGTCTGCGCTAGCATGCGCGGCGGCGATCGACGCTGCACTGACGGGCGATGAAGGGACCGCGGAAGCCTATGGACCTGGGCGTAATGATCGAAGGCCAGGAGGATCTGGACTGGGACCTCTGGCGGCGGCTCTGCCGCGAGACCGAGGATCTCGGCTTTGAGTCGCTCTGGCGCTCCGACCACTTCTTCTCGCTGAGCGGCCCGCACGACCGCAACGCGCTCGAGACGTACCTCTCGTTCGTGCTCCTCGCCGAGACGACGGAGCGCATCCGCTTCGGGCCGCTCGTAGCGTCGATGACCTTCCGCCATCCGTCGCTGCTCGCGCGTCAGGCGGCGCAGATTGACGCGCTCTCGGGCGGCCGCTTCATCTGCGGCATGGGCGCCGGCTGGAACGTGCCAGAGCACGAAAGCTTCGGCATCCCCTTCCCGAGCGTCGGCGAGCGGATGGACATCCTCGACGAGTCGATCCGCGTCTGCCGGACGCTCTGGGGCGACGGCCCCGTCTCATTCGAGGGCAAGCACTTCCAGCTGAAGAACGTGGAATGCTACCCGAAACCCGCGCAAGAGCATCTGCCGATCCTCGTCGGCGGCGGCGGCGAGCGGCGGACGCTGCGCATCGTCGCCGAGCACGCGGACGAGTGGAACGTCGTGGGGCAAAACCTCGAGGGCTACGCGCTCAAGCGCGCGGTGCTCGAGCGCCACTGTTCCGACGTCGGCCGCGACCCGAGCGAGATCCGCCACTCACAGATGGCCGGCTTCGTGATCGGCCGCGACGATGCCGAAATCAAGGCGCACCTCGCACGCATCGCGGAGCAGCTGCCGATGTTCCAGCGGCAGGATCCGGACGAGTTGCTGCAAGGGACGGCCGAGCGGGGCTGGCTCGTTGGCACGCCCGCGCAGGTTGTCGAGGAGATCGGTCGCCGCGAGGAAGCCGGGATCACGCGCATCATGATGCAGCACCATGCCAACACCGACTTCGACACGATGGAGCTGATCGCGTCGGACATCCTGCCGCAGGTGCAGACAGCCGCATGACCGAGGACCGCCGCGACGTGCGTCCGCCCGTCACCGTGCGCGAGCTCGTGGAAGGCGACATCGTCGGCATCGCTCGCGTGGACTTCGAGAGCGACGGCGCGGGCGGGGGCACCAACGTCCTCGAGATCCCCGACAGCAGTCTCGTGGCCGGTCAGTACGAGCTCGAGTTCGAGGACGGCACGCGTTTTGTCGCGAGGCTCGAGCCGCAGGCCGACCTCCCGCATCGTCTCAACGTCGTGGACGCCGAGTAGCGGCGTGCGCGCGGCTAGCCCGCCGGGTACTCGAGCTGCTGACGCCCGCGACCATCGAGGAACGGTTCGAACGCCACCCCAGCACGCGCGTAGACGCCCGGTGGGATGCCGAGGTCAGCCAGCCAGAGTTCACCGGCGCTCTCCGCGCGCAACCCGACCTTGGGCAGCGCAAGCGTCAGCGTCTTCGTGGCTGCGACTGCGGCCCCCGGCGTGGCGCCGGTGCCGGCATCGACGCCGGAGGGCACATCGAGCGAGAGCACGGGCACACCGGAGCCGTTGGCCGCGCGGATCAGGCCCATCTGCGCAGCCCGGGGTGCGCCGCTGAGCGAGTAGCCGATCACCGCATCGATCACGAGCTCGGCCATCGACGCGTCGAACGCCTCGGACCAGCCTTTCAGCTGCGCCGGCCCCTCGCTCAGTGTCATCAACTGCTGCCCAAGCGCGCCATCGGACTGCGCCGGTGGGCGGATCGTGACGGCGAGGACATCGACGCCGCGGTTGGCGAGGTGTCGCGCGGCGCAGGCGCCGCCTGCGCCATTGCCACCGGTGCCGCAGAGGACGACGACCCGCGAGGACCGCCAGCCGACGCCCAGCATCTCGATCGCGAGTTCCGCCAGCTCCATGCCGGCGTGCTCCATCATCTGCAGCAGCGTGGGACCCGTGCGGTCGACCGCGATGCGATCGATCTCGCGCATCTCCTCGACGGTCACGGCCGGGACCTGCCGGCCGTCGGTGGTGCGGAAGTAGCGGCGAGCGGCGCTCACGCCAGGCGCGCGATCGTCGAGACGGATGCGGCGCGCTGGATCACCGCGTGTGGTGCCCCCAAGGGGAATCGAACCCCTGTTTTCACCTTGAAAGGGTGACGTCCTGGTCCACTAGACGATGGGGGCGCGTCGCTGTCGAGAATAACAGCGACGCAATCCACGATCATCGGACCAGCCGCCCGGGCCACACAGAGGCCACACAGAGGGGCGAGCGTCAGGCCTAGCCTCCCGCGACGGGCTCCCGCGTGCGCTCCTCGGCCTCCTCGGTGACCTCGTCGGTCGGGTCGACGGCCGGGCCATCGTCGTCGTCCGCATCCGGGTCATCGAAGGAGTCGACGGGCGTGATCGGGTCGGTCGGCGTCAGGTCAGGCTGCTCCGGCTCAGTCACGAGTCGCGCGGGCTCGAAGTCGCGGCGCTGCCGCAACAGGTAGAGCGCGACGCAAACCACTGCGCCGATGACGAGCAGCGTCACCAGGCCGCGCGCCGCCTTCGAGCGTCGCGAGCGACCAGCTGCCTCCTCGACCACTGCCTCGACCGCATCGACCACCTCGTCGGTGTCGAGATCGTCGAGGGCATCGCCGAACTCTGCGAGTTCTTCGATGGCGTCCGCCAGGTCGGTCGCGCTCGCCTCGCCGCGCCGGCGGCGGAGTGGGAGCAGGGCGAGACGCACCGGGAGCATGAGCAGGCGCACCGGAAGGAACGCCAAACGGACTGGGAGTAGGAGAGTTCGCATCGGAATGCCTCGTTCTCCGCGCGACGCGCGGCTACCACTTTCGGGGAAGGATCCGGGCGAGGCCACCCCGCCCGCCGCGCGGGCATTCTACGCCGTCAGGCGACGACGCGCCCAGTGTTGCGCATTACAGGGTTGCGGATTCAGTGCTGCGGATCACAGGGCGGTCAATGTCCGGCCCGCGGGTACCGTCGCGTCAGTCGTCGCGCTGATCGCGCAGGAACTGCTCGAGGTCGCCGAGCAGCTCCTCCGTCGGCGGCAGTTCGGCGCCCTCCTCCGGGATCGCCGGCAGCGACGGGCGGTTGCTGTCGTACTGCTCCTCGAGCTGACTGACATACGCCGCCGCGTCGCTCGACTCGTCGAGGACTGTCTGCACCTGCTCCTCGAACACCCGCGCCTCCTCCTCGAGGTCGGAGAGCGGCGTCGAGGTGGAGAAGCCGTGGTCGATCAGACGTGTCAGCGCCATCGCGATGTTGGGGTTGGGGCCCACGGTCAGATAATGAGGGCTCATCGACCAGAGACTGGCGTTGCGCCACTCCTTGGACCGCAGGTGCAGGTTGAGCACGCCGACGATGCCGGTCTGGCCCTGGTAGCGCGACTCCGGCGCCTTCAGCGAGAAGATCTCCTCGAACTCGTCGTGCGAGGCGGAGAGCTGCGTCGGCAGCGGGCGCGTGTGAGGCACCTGCGCCGGCTGCGCCCCCAGCGTGATGCTCATCGTCGAACCGACCGCCTCGAGAATCTCAGTGACCACCTCGGTGAACGTGCGCCAGCGCAGATGCGGCTCGACGCCCGAGAGCAGCACGAAGTCGCGATCAGCGCCCTTCGGGGAGGCGCGGAAGAAGCGGTTGACGGGCCAGTCGATGGCGCGCTCCTTCGACTCGTCCAGGCGCACGCGCGGACGCTGCACCGTGAAGTCGTAGAACCCCTCCGGGTCGATCTCCGCGATCGGCTGTGCGTCCCACTGCTTGACGAGGTACTCGACGGTCGCCGCTGCGCCGCCCTGCTGGTCGGTGAAGCCGGTGAACGCCGCGATGAACACCGGGTCGCGCAGCGGCTCGATGACACCCAGCGTGCGAATCGACTCGTGCATCCCACCGTCCGTTCATCTAGCGCGCAGCCGCCGCCCGCGGGAAGCTCGAGGAGCGCTAGACCTGCGAGTAACCGGAGCCGACCGTGTCCACGCCGCGCCCGCGCGCCTCGTCGATCCAGCCGAACTCTTTGAGGATTTGCTGGCTGTAGGTGACCCGGCCTGAGACCTGTTCGAGCGGCTCCGTAGCCAGCAGCAACGCCGCCTGCGCCATCACCGACGCGGGCTCACCGCGAGGATCGTCCATGCCATCGACGAGCTTGTGGAAGACCGTGCCGGGCGTCGGCACGACCTGCGACGGCGAGAAACAACTGACCGAGACGCCGTCGCTGTAGACCTCCTCCGCGAGGCCCTGCGTGAAGCGCTCGAGCGCCGCCTTGCTCGCGCCGTACATCACCCCGCCGCGAGCCGGCACATCCTCGTACGGGCCGCGGCCGGGCCCGATCGCGGCGCCTGAGGAGATGTTGACGATGGCGCCGCTGCCGCGCTCGATCATGTCAGGCAGCACGGCCTTCGAGAGCATGAACGGGCCATGCACATTGACCGCGAAGAAGCGCATCCAGCGGCTCGCCGGGTAGTCGACGATCGGGATGTAGTAGTTGAGCGCAGCATTGTTCACCAGCACGTCAATCGACCCGTAGGCCGCCCGCGCCGCCTCGACGAGCTCGTTGCAGTCGTCCTCCTCCGACACGTTCGCGGCGATGCCCGTGGCCTCGCCGCCCGCGTCACGGATGTTCTGCATCGTGCGGTCGAGCGAACCCTCGAGCCGGTGGTCGCCCTCGTGGAGCGTGCGGGCAGCGCCGACGACCTGCGCGCCTTCGGCGGCGAAGAGTTCAGCGATCGCCTGTCCGATGCCCCGGCTCGCGCCAGTCACGATCGCGACCTTGCCATCCAGCTTGCCCATTGCCGCCCTCTGGGACCCGTGCGCCGCCCCGGCGTCGCGCTGCGCCGAATTGTACGTGACCCTCGGCGCTACCGCGGCCGGTCCCTAAACTCGACCGATGGCGCGCTCCGTCTTCGGCTCGATCGTGCGAGGGTTCCTCATGGGCGCCGCCGATGTCGTGCCCGGCGTCTCCGGCGGCACCATCGCGCTCATCCTCGGCATCTACGAACGCCTCATCGGCTCGGTGCGCGCTGGCAGCTCCGCCCTCGGCCGCCTCGCCCGACTCGATCTCGATGCGGCGGCCGGTTGGCTGCGTCGCGTCGAGTGGTCGTTTCTCGTCCCGCTGCTCGCCGGCATCGGTCTGGCGGTGGTCGCACTCGCGAGCCTGATCGAGACGCAGCTCGACGACCATCCGATCGAGGTCGCTGCGCTATTCCTCGGCCTTGTCTCCGGCTCCGTGATCGTCGCCTGGCGCATCCTGCGCAATCGCGACCTGTCGAGGCTCGTCGTGCTGGTCGTCGTCGGCGTCGGCGTCTTCGCCGCGCTCGGCATGCGCGCCGGCACCACCGAGGAGACGGTGAGCCAGACGGCCGACCCGGCGCTGCTCGCCTACTTCCTCTCCGGCGCGATCGCCATCTGCGCGATGATCCTGCCGGGCATCAGCGGCTCCCTGATCCTCGTGCTGCTCGGTATGTACACGCCGGTCCTCGACGCCGTTACCGATCGCGAGATCGGCGTCCTCGTCGTGTTCCTGATCGGCGCAACGCTCGGCCTCGCGCTCTTCTCGCAGTTGCTCCACCGCGCCCTCGAACGGCACCGTGACACCGTCATGGCGGCGCTGATTGGCCTCATGCTCGGCTCTACGCGTGTCCTCTGGCCGTGGCCGAACGGCCTCGACGGCACCAGGCTGAGCGCGCCCGACGAAGCGGTCCCGGCCGCCATCGCGCTCGCCGTCGTCGGCTTCGCCGCCGTCTTCGCCATCAGCGAAATCGCCGCGCGCACCTCGACGGAGCGCTAGCGGCCGGACGCCAAACGACCCCCGCCGAGGCGAGGGTCGCTACGTTCGATGTGGCTGGGGACCAGGGACTCGAACCCCGACTTCTGGAACCAGAATCCAGCGTCCTACCATTAGACGAGTCCCCAGCGAAGGCGTCTTCGAGGCTAGCAAGCCCGCCTCGCAAGGTCACGCCGGGAGCTCAGCTCCAGGCCAGCGTCCCCCAGCCCTCCGCCAGCATGCCGTCGTCGAGGCGGAACGTGGCCGTGCCGAGGACGGTGCGAGCTTCGCCGCTCGGCGACACGCCGTGGAAGTCGGCCACGTGGTTGCCGGTGGCAGAGAAGTGGGTCACCACGCGTCCGTCATCGTCGATGTCGACATCGCCGACAGTGAAAACGAGGTCTGCGAACGCGCCACCAAAGATGCAATTCTCGATCGGCTGGGGCCCGTCGTCGTGCGAGTGGTTCATCCCCGGCGGACCGTGACAGATGAAGTCGGAACGAAAGATCGTCAAGAGCGTCTCCCGGGAGTTCGGGACGTTCGTACCCTCGTGGAAGACGCGTCGGATCAAACGATCCGAGCTAGCCGGATCCGTCATGTTGACCTCCGAATCGCGATGACACGCGTGATTCTAGCAGCGCCCGATGAAGCTCAACCGCCCTGCAGCACCTCGGCAGCGGCGGCGATGCGGTCGAGGCAGGGGCCGGCGCCGATGATTTCCATCGATTCGAAGAGCGGCGGTGAGACGCGCTGCCCGGTGGTGGCGAGGCGGATCAGCGAGAACAGGTCGCCGGCACGCACGTCGAGGTTCGTCGCGAGGTCGCGCAGCAGCTCCTCGAGCGCTTCGGACTCCCACGGCTCGAAGCCGTTGAGCGCCTCACCCACTGAATCGAGAGCACTTGCGGCGTCCGCGGCACGATCGGACCAGCGGCGCGTCAAGAACTCCTCGGCGGGCGGCGTCGTGACCTCGTGTGCGAAGAAGAAGGCGACGAGGGGCGTCAGTTCCGTCAGCAGCTTGACTCGTTCCTGTACGAGCGGGACCAGCGAGTCGACCAGCCCGGCGTCGAGGGGGCGCGGCACCTCGGGCGGTAGCTCGCGGATCAGCCGCTCGCCGAACAGCTGGGTGAAGCGCTCGGCCGGCATGTCACGGAGGTAGACGCCGTTCATCCACTCGAGCTTCTCGAGATCGAACGTGGCGGGGCTGGCATTGATGTCGGCAAGGTCGAAGGCCTCGACCAGCTGCTCGACGCTGAGGATCTCGGTGTGGTCGTCCAGCGCCCAGCCGATGATGCAGAGGTAGTTGAAGAGCGCCTCCGGAACGTACCCCTCCTCGGCGTATTCGAGCACGGAGCGTGCGCCGTGGCGCTTCGAGAGCTTGCCGCCGCCAGATCCGAGGATCACCGGCCCGTGCGCCCAGATCGGCTGCTCGTAGCCCAGCGCCTCGCACACCAGCGCATGACGTGGCAGCGATGGCAGCCACTCCTCACCGCGGGTGACGTGCGTGATCTCCATCGCCGTGTCGTCGACGACGCTCGCGAGGTGGTAGGTCGGGAAGCCGTCCGACTTCAGGATCACGAAGTCGCCGAGCCGGTCGTTGTCGACCGTGATCTCGCCCCGCAGCAGGTCGCTGGCCGTGGTTGACCCCTCGAGGGGTACGGCGAAGCGGATCACATACGCCTCGCCGGCCTCCGCCCGCGACGCCGCCTCGGCGGGCGGGATGTTGCGGCAATGGAGGTCATACCGAGGCTGTTGCTTCGCCTGCTGCTGCGCCTTGCGCACCTCCGCGAGACGCTCGGGCGTGCAGAAGCAGCGGTAGGCGCTGCCCTCCTCGACGAGACGGGCGGCCGCCTTCTGGTAGCGCGGAAGCCGCTCGGATTGCACGTAGGGGGCGTGGGGGCCACCGCGGTCCGGGCCCTCGTCCCAGTCGACGCCGAGCCAGCGCAGCGAGTCGTAGATGCGCTCGATCGAGCCCTCGACCGAGCGCGACTGGTCGGTGTCCTCGAGGCGCACGATGAACTGGCCGCCGGTGTGACGCGCATAGAGCCACGCCCAGATCGCCTGGCGGATGTTGCCGACGTGCGGGTCCCCGGTCGGGCTCGGGCCGTAGCGCACCCGCGCCGGGCCAGTGAACGCCGCATGCCGCTCGGCCGCGCTTGCGACCGTCGAGGTCATGCCGGCACCTCGTCCGCAGCCGCGGCGACCAGGTGCTTCGAGCGCAGCGTACGCACAGCCGTCGCGAAGTCCTCGGCGACCGGCGCGATGAATTCGCGCCACTCCCCCGTCGAGGCGAGTGTGAACCCGAGCTGCGACGCGTGGAGCGCCTGCCGCTTGATCAGATCGGAGGGCTGCCCGTACATGACGTCTCCCAGGACCGGATGCTCGATCGCCTGCAGATGGACGCGGATCTGGTGGGTGCGCCCGGTGAAGATCTGCACCTCGAGCAGCGCCGCCTCCTCGCCGTACTGCTCGAGCAGCCGGTACTGACTGCGGGCGGTCTGGCCGTCCTCGATCACCGCGCGGCGTCGAGGGTCGATCGGGTCAGGACCGAGCGGCGCGTCGATGATGCCCTCGAGGGGCGTCACGAAGCCCTCGACGAGCGCGAGGTAGACCTTCAGTGTCTCGCGGTTGCGCCACTGCTCCTTGAGCGCGCCCTGGGCGGCCTCGCTCTTCGCGAGGGCAATCGCGCCCGAGGTGTCGCGGTCGAGTCGGTGAACGATGCCGCCTCGGTCGGTCCCGTCGATCGCCATGACCTCCGGGTAGCGCACGCGCACGGCGTTGATCAGTGTGACGGCGTTCATCCCCGGCCGCGGGTGCACGATGATCCCGGCCTGCTTGTTCAGTACGAGTGTCTCCTCGTCCTCGTAGAGGATATCGAGCGGCACGTCCTCGGCGACGAGGTCGAGGTTCGGCACGACGGGCGGCGAAACCTCGAGCACCGCGCCGGCGACAACGGCGGTGGCCGCCTTGGGCGACTCCTGCCCGGCGACACGGACACGCCCCTCCTCGATCAGCCGGCGCACCTGCGAGCGCGATAGCTCCGGCATCGCCGCGACGACGGCGCGATCGAGACGACCGTCCGCCTCCACCTCGAACGTGCGCCAGTCGCTCACGACGGCCCACCATCGAGGTCGCCGCCAACGTCTGAGGGCTCTTCGGGACGTGGCTCGAACATCGAGAGGATCACGAGCGCAGCCACACCGACGACGATCGATGAGTCAGCGAGGTTGAACGCCGGGTAGTTCGTCGGGTCGATGAAGTCCGTCACCG
The DNA here is from genome assembly GCA_965198045.1 of Dehalococcoidia bacterium. GTDB lineage: Bacteria > Chloroflexota > Dehalococcoidia > UBA2979 > UBA2979 > CBDDEC01. Next base: position 523,217 of record CBDAOL010000012.1, on the reverse strand, counting down.
TTCCGCGCGCCCAGCGGTCGACGAGGTTGCCCAGCGCCCCGCCGAGGATCAGCGCGAGCGCCACCGTGGGTATCCAGCCGTCGAGCGGCGTCCAGATCAGGTAGACGGTGATGAGCACCACGGCGACGACGCTGGCCAGGAGCAGGAAGAGGCCGGCGTCCTGCAAGATCCCGAAGGCCGCACCGGAGTTCTCGACGTGTGTCAGGCGGATCAGCTCGAAGTCCGCGGGCCAGGTTTCCCCCAGGCTGAGCCAGCATCGGATGGCGGCCTTGCTCACCTGGTCGAGCAGGACGACGAGGCCGGCGACGATGGCGATCGGGCGCAGCCGCTCAACCACGTCCGCGAGGCCGCGTGGGTGCGACATGAGGTCCGTCGAGGCATCGCGGTCCATGCACCGATCCTAAGCCAGCACCAGCCAGCGATCCTCGCCCCACGACCTTGACGCTACGAGCTGAGGCCAGGCTCCGCTACAATAGCTGTCCCCACTACCGATCGAGCTGTGTGATGACCGGGGGAGACGTGCAACTGTTTCGACCGCGCACCGAGGAGAGCGGCGAGCGCCGCGACGATGGCCGCTCACGCCTACCCCCCGGCCAGCGCCTGACCGACGGCTGGCCGATCCTCCATTACGGCTCGATCCCACGGATCGACCTCGCGACGTGGGAGTTCACGATCTTCGGGCTCGTCGACGAGGATGTGACACTCAACTGGGAGCAGTTCAACGCCCTCCCTCAGACGCGTGAGGTGGTCGACATCCACTGCGTGACGACCTGGTCGAAATACGACAACCAGTGGGACGGCGTGCGGTTTACGGACGTGCAGGCGCTTGTCGCGCTCAAGCCCGAGGCCACGCACGTGATCTTCCACTCCTATGGCGGGTACACGACCAACGTACCCCTCGACGAGTTGCAGAGCGACGAGGTGATGCTCGCGCACAGCCACGACGGTGAGCCGCTCACGCTCGAACACGGCTGGCCCCTCCGAGGGGTCATCCCAGAGCTGTATTTCTGGAAGAGCGCGAAGTGGGTCCGCGGCATCGAGTTCGTCGCACAGGACCGGCCGGGCTTCTGGGAAATGTACGGCTACCACATGCACGGCGACCCCTGGCGCGAGGAGCGCTACGGCTAGCCGCCCACCAAGATCGGCGGCCTCTGCCGCCATGATGCAAGCTCTCCGAGGAGCGCTAGAGAGGACAGCAGCGATGGCCGAGGATGGTCTCCGCATCAAGCTGCGTTATTGCGTCAGGTGAAACTACCTGCAACGGGCCGTCTGGACGGCGGCCGAATTGTTGGCTGGCTTCCAGGAGTACATCGAGTCGTTTGACCTCGAGATGGGCGGTGGCGGCGACTTCGAGCTGACCATTGACGGCGATCTCGCTTACTCGAAGCGGGCAACCGGCGAGTACCCGGATCTGAGGGTGTTGAAGCAGGCCGTCGCCCACGCCGTCGACGCGCGCGCCGCAGTCGCCAGCGACTGACGAGTCAACGATCGAGCGGCACAGCAAGAGACCGGGCTGTCGGCCCGGTCTCTTTGTGCGTTCTGCGCCAGGTCTGCGCCGGGTCTGTGCGCTAGGTCTGCGTGCTAGATGTACACCCGCGAGCCACGCTCGCGGACCTTGCCTGAGCGGATCGCCTCAGCCTGAACCGCATGAGCGACGCGGCTCACCACTTCATCGTTGAACACGGACGGCAGGATGTAGTCCTCCGACAGCTGGTCGTCCGGGATCACCTCGGCGATGGCACGGGCCGCGACGATCTTCATCTCCTCCGTGATCTCGAGCGCTCGCGAGTCGAGGGCGCCGCGGAACAGGCCGGGGAAGCAGAGCACGTTGTTGATCTGGTTCGGGAAGTCGGAGCGGCCGGTCGCAATCACGCGCGCCGAGCCGACGATCTGCTGCGGCATCACTTCCGGCACCGGGTTCGCCAGCGCGAACACGATGGCGTCATCCGCCATTTCGCCGATCCACTCGGGCTCGATCAACCCCGGCCCGGACAGCCCGAGGAAGAGATCGGCTCCACGCAACGCCTCGGACACCGAGCCGTCGAAGCCCTCCGGGTTGGTGTTCGCAGCGAACCACTCCTTGGCGGGGTTGAGGTTGTCTCGACCCTCGTAGATGGCGCCGGTGCGGTCGAAGCCGATCACCGACTTCACGCCGAACTCCATCATGATCTTCGAGCAGGCGACGCCCGAGGCACCGACGCCCAACACGACGACCTTCAGGTCCTCTGGTCGCTTCTGGACGATCTTGAGGCTGTTCATCAGCGCGGCCAGCACCACCACGGCTGTGCCGTGCTGGTCGTCGTGGAACATGGGGATGTTGAGCTCCTCGCGCAGCCGCTCCTCGATCTCGAAGCAACGCGGCGCCGAGATGTCCTCGAGTAGGATGCCGCCAAATCCGGGCGCGATCGCCTTCGTGATGCTGATGATCTCCTCGGGGTCCTTGGTGTCCAGGCAGATCGGAATGGCGTCGATGTCGGCGAAGGACTTGAAGAGCATCGATTTGCCCTCCATCACCGGGAGCGCCGCCTCCGGCCCGATGTCACCCAGTCCGAGGACCGCCGTGCCGTCCGTTACGACTGCGACGGTGTTCGGCTTCATCGTCAGCGACCACGCCGCGTCCGGGTTCTCATGGATCGCCATCGAGACGCGGCCGACGCCGGGGGTGTAGACGTGTGCGAGCTCAGCGTTGGTGCGGATGTGCACCTTATTAGCGATCTCGATCTTGCCTCGACGGTGCAGCTGGAAGGTGCGATCCGACGCGAGGATGACCTCGACAAAGGGCAGCGCGTCGACCGCACCGACGATCCGATGCGCCTGCTCCTCGGAGTCGCAGAGCAGCCGAATCGACCGAATCATGTGACCCTCGGTCACGTCCTCGATGTCGATGTCGAGAATGTTCGCCCCGGCCTCGCCCAGCGTGGTCGTGACGCGTCCGAGATTCCCCGCCTGGTGCGCGATCTGGAGGCGTAGCAACAGCTGGTATCCCGCGGACGGATTGGCCTCGTCAGGGTCCACCCAGTGAGGAGGTTGGGCCTGCGGACTGGTCATGTGCGCTCGCCTCCGATGAGCGCCCGACCGGGACGCCGCGTTGAGGAGAATGACTATACGCTGCGTACGTTTAGGGGGGGAGTCCCCGCGCGTCGCGCGCGCGGCGCCTCGAACGTGTGGCACGCCGAAGGACACCATGAGCACCTCGCCACTCGTGATCTCGCACCGCACGAACATGGGCACGCTGCCCGAGAACACGCTCGCCGGCGTCGAGGGCGCGATCCGCGACGGCGCTGACGGCGTCGAAATCGACGTGCGGGCGACCGCTGACGGTGAAATCGTGCTGCTGCACGACGCCAACCTCGCACGCACGACCAACACCGACGGCGCGCTCTCCGAGCGCACCCTCGAAGAGCTGCGCGATGTGCGCGTCGAACCCCTGCACGCCTACCAGCAGCCCGAGGCGATCCCCACGTTGCGTGAAACGCTCGCCGCCATTGCGGGTCGCGCCATTCTGGTTATCGAGATCAAGGAGCCAGGGCTCGAGGAGCGCGTCGCCCGAATGGTCGACGAGGCGAATGCCGCCGAGTGGTGCTGGGTCTGGGCCTTCTCGCCCGAGGTGTGCGCGGCCATGGCGGCGACACGGCCAGAGCTACCGATCTCGCTCAACTGGGGCACGACATCCACGGCGAGTCACGGCCACGATCCCGTGGCGCTCGCGAGCGATCTCAGCCTCGCCGGGATCTCGCTCACGCATCGGCTCGTGGACGCCTCGATCGTCGCGCGGGCGCACGAGGCTGGCCTGCGCGTCTCGACGTGGACGGTCAACGACCTCGAGGACATCGATCGCGTGCAAGACGCGGGCGTGGACGCCATCTGCGGGGACGTCCCGACCGCCATCGCGGGGCGGCTGCGGCGCTGACGACGGAGGCTCTCGCTTCCGCCTCGATGGCCCCATTGGTACACTTCCCAATCGGCCGAGGAGTGTAGCTCAGTTGGCAGAGCAGCGGTCTCCAAAACCGCAGGTCGTGGGTTCGAGTCCCTCCACTCCTGCCAACACACTGCACTCTGAGCGCCAACGGCTACGCGGCCGTGCCCAGGTGGCGGAATTGGCAGACGCGCTGTCTTGAGGGGGCAGTGTCCGTAAGGGTGTATGAGTTCGAATCTCATCCTGGGCACCAACTGAATACCACGAAGCGGCCCGCACGGGCCGCTTCTTTTGTGCTTGCAGCAGGCCGGCGACGTCGTGATCGTGAACGGCGTCCTGCACGCCTAGGACAATCGCTCGGACGAGGTGTGCGCCATGGTCGCGTTCGCCGTTGGGGCCGACTCCGCCTAGATCCACGCGTAGCGGAATCGGCCGCTGACGCCACAATCGCCAACGCCGATTGGTGCACGAGGAGCCTGCGCGCAACGCCCGCGACTCCCCCGTATCCGCGGCCGCTGCTAGACTCTCGATCCCGGCTGGAAGCGACCCTCCAGGGCACGACCCGGCGCGGTCAGTGCGGAAGTAGCTCAGCGGTAGAGCACGTCCTTGCCAAGGACGGGGTCGCGAGTTCGAATCTCGTCTTCCGCTCCACATTTCTCCAATAATCATGGCGATTGCTCGGCGGCAGTGCGCGTAACTTAGCGCGGCCTCCTATGGCTGCTGAGGGTGTCTACGCGCGCCTGCCATCACGGTCGGACTTCCACCACGCATGAGCGCCATGCGCCGCAGTACGATCCGTGCGAGTGGCATGCCTATGCAAGCCTTCCGCCTCTGGCTTCACGACAAGCAAGGCCGCGAGGACGCGGTTGGTGGGAGCTGTCCCGCCTCGCGCGCCGCGATGGCTGCCTCGTCGATTTCGACTCCGAACGCATGCGCGCTCACTTCCCGGGCGATCATCACGCGACCGAGTCGCTGCTGGCGGAGTTCGATGGTGAGCGCGACCAGTGGGCCTGCGGTCCGGCCTAGCGGGCCGTAGGGGGCGTGGCAATGCCCTGGCACTTGCTCTGGCTACCAGGCTCGGTCCTCAACGGCGACGGACGCCCGCCGGTGTGGGCTGCGGTGCTTGGCGGGACGGGTGTCGGATTGCTCTGGGGGGTCGTCGCCAGGCTAGGGATGCGAGCCATCTCCGTCGACCCAGAATTCAGCGTTGAGGGCACCGCCTTCATTCTCGGGGCCTTCGCGCTGGCTGGCGCTTTCGGCGGGCTGGCCTTTGCGGCGCGCCGTCGCGGATCGATGCGATGGCACTGCTACGTCCCGCGAACGCTGTCGGTGCTCGCAGTCGCCATTGGGGACCGGCTCCGCACTGATCGTCGTGTCCATCCTCACCGTCCTCGGCGTCGCACGAAGGGATTGGGCAGAAGGCCTCCGCCTTGTTTTCGTGGTCCTCGCCCTAGTGGGATTCCTCTTGCAGGTCCTCCGCCGGGCCACCGACCCGGACCGCACGCTCCTGCAGGCGGCTCTTGTCTTTCCGTTGATGGTCTGGGTGGTCTGGGGTGAGTTCCTAGCGCTGCGCCTCGGCCTGGAGCCAGCATCTTCGGAGTCACAGCGAGGGAGCGGCTGAGCGTCATGAGCCTCGCGGCGGATCGTGCCGTGTTCTGGAGGAGGCTGACATGTCCGAAGTTCGGCAAGCGAAAGGGACCTTCACTTTCCATTGTGGAAGCATCTGTGAGACGACTCTCGCAGTTGTAGACCGTCTGCGCGGACCTGCTAGCTCGCCTCGAACGCCTCGGCCAGGAACGCGCGCTCCTCGTGCGTGCTGCTGTCGGCCGCCAGCAAGATCTCAGACTGTAACGTCTGGTCGCGCTGCTGCATGGCAGTCGCATTGGCGTGAGCCTCAGACTGCCAGACCGTGAAGCGGCCGACGAACGAGTGCACGTCGTGCTCGTCGGGATCGAGCCGGTGAGCGGCGACGAAACCGTCGCGGTCACGGTGGAACTCAAGCAGCTGGTCGATCAATTCCCGCAGACGGTCAGCCTGACCGCCCTTGGCCGTCATCAGTGCGTAGCGAACGAACGGCATCATGATCTCCTCCCCCGCCAGCACCTTCGCCGGGCCGGCGCGCGCAATCCTAGCCTAGTGACCAACTTACGGATCGCGGTCCCGCCCTCGTAGCCCACCCCGATTCATCGAGGGGTCGAACTAGCAACCCGCACCCTCGGGGCTACATGCAGGGCGGAGGGGGAGAGCGGCACCTCAGGATCCAGGCACTCTCGTCGCTGGCCTGGTGCGGGCGGGCTATGCCCGCACGAACCGCCGAAGGTTCTCCGCGCTATCGTCCACTTCGGCGCTGAGCAGATGGTCGGTTCGTGCGCTCGAGCGTGGAAACCGCGTCGGACGTGAGCCGGCTCGATCGAACGTCCAGTCAGTCTGCCTTGACTCGATGGACCGAGAACACCTGCCGAGGACTGATGCGGAGCGCCCAGAAGGCCACCAGGCCGCTGCCGACGATCCAGAGGCTCGAGAGCAGATGGACACTGATCGCGTACGAGAGCGCGGTCGACTGCTCCACACCGGCGGCGACGAGCACGCCGCTGACGAGCGCCTCGTACGGACCGAAGTTCCAGAACGCGATGGGGATTGCCACGGCCAAGTTGGCGGCGACCATGACGGCGATGAAGGTCGGGTACGAGAGTCCGAGGTCGAACGCCTGTCCAAAGAGCGCGAACATGCCGGCCTCGACGAGCCAGGCTGGCACCGAGAGGGCGATCGCGCCGGCGGTGCGGGGCCAGATCCGGAGTGCCTCGAGCCCCTCGCGAGCCTGCCCGACGAGGCGCGCGGCGGAGCCCCGGACCCCTGACGGCAGCCGGGCCAGCCAGCCAGCCTCGTTCGCAGTGAGCCCGCGACTGAACGCCACCGCGGCCGCGAACAGAGCGAGCGCGGCTGCCGCCAGGGAGACCACCGCGCCCTGCGTGACGATCGAAAGCTCGCCGATCTCGCCGAAGGCGAACGCGGCGAGCAGAAAGAGCACGAACACCAAACCGTCGAGTGATGCCTCGACGATGAAGACCGATGCGGCGAGTCCGGCCCGCGAGGCGCCATAGCGGTTCGCGAGGACCTGGATCTTCGCGACGTCGCCGATCCGCAAGGGCAGGAGGTTGTTGGCCATGTTGCCAATGAGGAACGCGCCGAAGAGGGCCCGCTGGGGCAGCGTCGTGCCGAGACCGCGGAGCAAGTAGCGCCATCGCCACGAGTCGATGTACTTCGCCGCCGTGAACAGCAGCAACGCCGGTACAACCCAGACCGCCTCGACTCCCTCGACCGCGTCGCGGAGCTCCTTCGGGTCGACCGATCGGAGGAGGAGCAGCGCGAACAGTGCCGTGAAGGCGGCCTGCCACGCAAGGCGGAGCCGGACAGACCATGCCCACGGCGCCAAGCGGCGCGGCCACGTCCCAACGCCGGCACGCGATCGCATGCCTGGACGTTAGCAGAGCGGCAATCGTTAAAGGCCGCGACGCACGTGGCGCGCGTCAACGGGACGATTCGCGACGGGCCACGCCAGAAGTGGGCCGTCGGCAACGGCGGCGACCAGCCGGGTCACGGACGCCTAGTATCCCTCGGACTTCTCCTGCGACGCGCGTCACGAGACGCTACCTTCGGGCACTTGCGAAAGCCCATCGGGAAGGAGTGCGCGATGAGCGATCAGCCGCAGCCGGGCTCCGACTCCACCGGCGACAGCGTCTCTCAATCGTCGGTGCTGCTGATCACGGCCTGGCACCTCCGCCACGTGCGTTCGATGCCGGGGAGCTTTCTCCACATTCGGCGTCTGGACCTCGCCACGCGCGGGGAGCCCGCGTGCCTCTGGGTTCACCGCTGGATTTCGCTCCGTTCGGTGCTGTTGACGACCACCTGGCAGTCAGAGCGCGATGCTCAGGGCTGGCTCCGCAGCGCGAACTTCACGCGTACTGATCTGGCGCTTCGGTCGATCGATGGCACGGTCGCCCGCGTCGAGCTGTTCTGCCATCACAGCGACGAGTCGAACGCGCCACTGAGTTAGGGGACGCACAGTGGCGGCGTCTGCTCGACTGCCACTACTCGTTGGCCCAGCGGCAGCGTGCGAGGTCGGCGTTCGGTAGGACCATCGACAAGCACGACCGACCCCGAGTGCTGCGTAATCTCGCCAGCTAAGCGGAAGCGGAAGGTCGCGATCTCACACTCTGCAGGGAGGCCCTCTCGGAGCTCGAAGCAGTCCGAAATGACGACCACTTGGGTCCGACAGTTCCGCTGCTCGTTAGAATCCGTGATCGCGATCGTCGGTGGGCTGCCTCTTTCGCATCGCGATGAGATCCGGTCGACCGGGGTCACGTCTCGAGCCGCCCCCGGTTCCTGCGGTCGAGGCGTATCGTCAGGATCCGGTCGGCCTCAGACCCGGCCGAGGCGCGGCTGTAGCTCTCGCTGCGGGCTGCTGCCGGGAGGTTCGACTTGCTCGAATCAAACCGTCCCGAGATCGCAATCGCCGTGCTCGACGCGTTGCTCAGGCACGAGGGCGCAGGGTTCGCGCTGCTCGATCCGAACCTCATGCTGATCAGAGCAAACCGCCGGTTCCGTGAGATCACTGGATCCAGTGAGTTGAGCAGATCACATCTGAGCGAGGTGATTGTGCCGGAGGAGAGGGCGGCAGCCGAGCGGCACGCACTTGACTGGCTGAGTGGCTCGCCCTCGAGCCCGATCCGGACGACGGTCGAGCGCCGCGACGGGACGACGCTCCCGGTGGAACTGCGTGGCGAGCCGGTGTACCTCGAAGGTGCCGTGGTCGGCCTGGTCGTCGAACTCCGCGACTTGCGAAGTGCTGAGGAGTCTCGCGCAAGGGCCGACGAGGCCGAGCGCATCCGTGTTGCACTCGTAGAGCATGCTCCGATCGGAATAGCGTTCATCGCGCCCGACCTGCGAGTCGTTACGGTGAATCCCGCGATGGAGCGGATGCTTGGGGCTGCCCCGGCACGCTCCGCGATAAAACGATCGCGGAGGTGACACATCGTGCTCCTGGCCGAAGTTGGGGCCGTCTCGGCGACCGCGACCGTGGATGGGAAGTTCGTCACCCTGATCCCGACGCGGCTTCCGTTCGTCAACGAGCCGTTCCGAGCGACGTTCACGCCGATCATTCCCGCGGGCACGATCCTGTTCGTACGCACCCAGGGCTAGGCGCGAGGGCTTCTGCTTGGTGGACCCAGGAAGACGGGGCCCACCCATTACTAGAGAGCCGAAGGGGGGCCTTCAAGGATGCCCCCCACCCCTGACGTCAGCGTCATGCCGCCAGCGTTAGACCACTGAGTTCAACAGGCTCGTAGCTACTCAGGGTGAGATTGTGTTTGGCGACGATCCCCTAGTGCGTGATCGCAGTGTTTGACCGGGCGCGGCGTCCTGAGATTCCCCAGCGCGGCGCGTGCCTCTCCAGGCGCGCGCGGAGCGGAGAACGAAGCAAGGTATCCAGGCGAGCCGCCCATAACGAGCATGCGATCGCGAAGACGACGAACACGACGACCCAGAACGCCGACGTCCCCATGTCCACTCCGAAGCCGACGCCGACCGACCGCACGAGCAGCCAGAGCGGCACGCGCAGGAGGTACAGCGCGTAGCTCGCGTCACCCAGACGTTCGCCGAGCGGGAACGACAGCGCCCGCGCGATCCGACCGGTGTCCCACGCCAGCGCGTAAATGAGCAACGCGTACAAGGGAGTGAGCAACCCGTTGTGGAGATACAGGTGCGGCAGTTGCGAGCTGAGCAGAATCGCGAAGATGGTCGCGACCACGGCTAGTGGCGTCAGCCAGCGGGCGCGACGCCGGGCCGCGGCGGGAACTCCGGCCGTCGACCGCTCGAGGAGGAAGTAGCGGCCCAGAAGCACCCCGATCGCGAAGTCCGGTAGCCGTACGAGTGGATTCCACCGCAAGGCGTCCAGCCAGAACCCTCGATCCTCGGATCCGACCGATCCCAGACCATCGGGAGCGATGGCCAAATACAGTGTCGGAAGAGACAGACTCACCAGCCAGAGCAGGCCGACCGCAAGCAGCAACCCGTCTCCTCTGAGCCGTCTGATGCCGCGAGTGAGCGCGGGGAACACGGTGCAGAAGAACGCTTCCGCCGATAGCGACCAGGCGGGCCCGACCCAGGCGACCGCCAACGGCGGGACCCAAGCCTGCAACATCAGCGGCACGAAGAGCAACGTCGGCATGAGGAGCGTGAGTCCGCCCTCGACGTTGAACGCCTTGATCAGCAGCGCCGGCGTCGCGACCGCAAGAGTCAGCAGATAGAGCGGGAGCAATCGAGCGGCGCGCGCTGACCAGAACGTCCTGGCCGGCACCCGCAGTGACCCGCCTGGCGTGTAGTTGTATGCGAGGATGAATCCGGAGAGGACGAAGAAAAACCCCACCGCCGCGTAGCCGTTATCGAATACGCCGCCAACCCACCTCGGCAGCTCCGCCTCCAGTGGATCCCCCACGTGAAACAGCACCACGAGCAGCGCCGCGGCGAAGCGGATCGTCGTCAACTGTGGGATTGCTGGCATCGTTCCGCCAGGCTCGAGCCTCCAGACGGCCGAGGAGAGACGGCGGTTCCTTCCCTCGTCACGAATAGCTCAGCCCGGCTCTGTCCCAGTTCATCGAGGCCAGCCGACGTCACGTTGGGAGCCGGCTCCCTAGTGTCCTGGGTCAAGCTGCCGTCCCCTAAGCGCGAACCACAATCGTCGCCCGTGGTGCCCAAGCTCGATGAGCCGGTCAAGGCAGAGATAGGCTTGCAGGCTGACTTCGCTCCAATTGGGTCGGGAGCGAGCTTCAAGGTCGCCGGCGCCACGGTGAGAGAGCCTTCGCTGGGCGAGCGATTGCAGTTCCGTCCAAACAAGAGCCATGCTGGATCTCCCGATCAACTAGAAAATCCGCTGTCATTGTCCTCATGGCAAACGCATGGCCGCTGGTTCCGTAGCGGCGCGGTAAGAAGGCCTAACAATCGGGACAGGCCCGCGGGTCAGGCGCCCCACCCATTACTAGAAAGTGGGCATGGGGCCCTCACCGGGGACAGCACAGCTCGCGCCCACGAGGCCCCAGAGCTCCGCATCTGACAGTCGAGCGGGGCCCTACCCGTTGCCTGAAGTTGGGTCCGAGTCTCGCGGAGTCGCCCCGCCCGAGTCGGCCTCTCTTCATGCGTCAGGGCGCGAGGTTCGGGTCCGGGGCGGCGACCGTGACCCTACCCCTCGGGTTGAACCTGGGTCGTGCGACGACTCCCGATCTCATAGTCTCGGCGGGTGGTCACGACAGTAGTAGCGGTCCTGGTCCTGCTGCTCGGCGTCGCGGTGTTGGGGTCCGGGGTCGCGTTCATCATCAGTGAACGGCTATGGCTGCGCTTCGAGCAGATGGAGTTCGGATCGACGATGCAGCTGCCTGTGCTTGGCATGCGCATCTCGCGCGGCGTCGGTCGGAACCTGATGCGGGCGACATTCAGGGAGCACTTCCGCGCGGCGCAGATTGTCATGTCCATCGGCGCGGGTGCTGCACTGAGCGCCCTCGGAGCGTCGCTTCTCGCGCGCTGAGCCTCATCCGTCCGCCCGAGAACCGCTAGGACCTCACAGATGTTCGACGCTGATTTCGCGAATCTCGTCTCCGCTCGAACTACCCTCGTCTGCCGAAATCTCCCGTCGTTGCTGGATAGTGCCGCTGCACACAAAGTGACGTGTGGCGACGCCCAACCACACGATCTCCCAGAGGTCAGGCGGCGGCCCTTGAGCCCTCGGGCATGCTTTGGGCATCATCGGGTTGGCACGGCACGGGCGAGCGAGGGGTGAAACAATGACATCCGAGATCGAACAGCAAAACCTCGAGCTGATCCGGCGTCGCTTTCTCGAACATCCCGTCCTCGGCAAGCCCGATTCGGTGATCCGCGAGGTCTACTCGCCGGACGTGGTCATGCACGGCCAGGGCGAGCAGTTCGAGGGTTGGGAGGGCATCGCCGCGGCGGCACAGCAGACGCTGGAGGCCTTCTCCGATGTCAGTTTCGACATCGAGAACATCCAGGCAGACGGCGATCGTGTGGTCACCCGCATCCGCGGCACCAGCCGCCACACCGGCAAATTCCGCGGCGTTCCGCCCAGCGGCAAAGAGGTCAACCTGTTCGGCATCGTCACGTCGCTGATCCGCGACGGAAAGATCATCGAGGAGTGGCGCAGCCTCGACTGGGACCTCCGCTAGGTGATCCCAGGCGGCCGTGCCGGTCTGCAATGACGAGCGGCGAGCTACTGCGACAGCGTGGTCGCGACGAACGTCCCGTCCACGATCGAGCCGATCACCGTTACCGGCTGCGCTGACCAGGTGATGCCTTGCGTCTCGTCGAGCTCGTCCGGATCGATGGCCGATGCGCCCTCGAACGCGACGCGCTCTCCGGCGCACTGCGGCGGGTAGGACTCGGCGAGCGAGTCACACAGCCAGGTCGACTCGCCGTCGCTGAAGAAGAACGCGCCCACCGCCAGTGGCCCAGCGGCGTCCGTGGTCAGCGCATCCGCGACCGACAGGCCGCCATCGATGACCAGCGGCAGACCAGCGCCACCGGGAGCAACACCGCCGTCCGGCTCGTCGTAGAGCAGCGGAGGCTCGTCGCCCGGCCCGCCTGTGTCCTGGCAATCTGCGGCGCCCTCGAGGCACGTCCCGGCGACGGTCGGCACTGCAGCGACATCGTCGCCGTCCGCGTCGGGGGATGAACCGCCGCCACAGGCGGCAGCAAGGATGGCAATGGCAGCGACCGCGGGAACCAGAAGGTGCGGCAGCGGTGGGAGGTGAGACATCGGATCGACTCCGTGTTGAGGACCCGGACGAATGTCGAGCAGACCAGCATTGACACCACTAAGACGCTCGCTGACTGGCGTCGGTTCCAGCCTCGAGGAGCCCGCTACGCAGACCTCGAGGCTCGATCGACCATGCTTGCGATCCTCCGTACGCTGTGGTCCGAGGCCACGTGGCCAAGTGGTAAGGCAGGGGTCTGCAAAACCCTTATCGCGAGTTCGATTCTCGCCGTGGCCTCCAAGCAAATCCTAGAAGGGCGGCACTAACGTGCGCCCGATTGCCGAGCATGACCGGGCATGGTGACAACGGCCACACACCTGTGCGGCACCCAGCGCGGTGCCACTATGGTGCCGCCACCGGGGCACTCATTAGTGAGTCTAGAGCGATCGCCGCCTGATCTTGCGTATCAGGGAGAACGTGGCTGTAGATGTCGTCAGTGACCCGACTGGAACTGTGCCCCAGGCGCTCGGCGACGACCTTCGACGGAATCCCCGCCCGGAGCAGCAGCGACGCCGAGATGTGCCGGAGGTCGTGGAACCGCAGCGGCATTCCCGCCTCCCGGACGGTTCTTGAGAACCGCTTAGAGACCATATACGGCTTCAACGTGCTCCCGCGTGGGTCGCAGAAGATGAGGTCCTCATCCATCCAAGCCTCGTCCGACCCAAGTCGATTCTGAATCTGCTCACGCCTGTGGGTCCTGAGGATTTCGATGGTCCTCGGTGAGCACGAAACAACGCGCCGGCTGCTGACTGTCTTGGGCGGCTGGTATACGACTCCTCAGCCGTCCACGGCCGCCGAGAGCTAAGGTCCGCCAGCTGTGCCTACTCCGGGTGAGAAGTCGTACCCGATCCGACGAGTGTGCCCGAAGAAGCTCGCAGTCCTCATTGAACTGCACCCGCCCAGCACCGGCCTGTTAACCGCCCCCTCAGGGACCGCGGCGAGGGCGCTGCTGCCCAGACCTGTCGACTGCTGCAATCTGACTCCAGAGTGCAGGTCATAACGGCCTCGCAGCCTCCGGCCCCGCGTTCGAACGGCGGTCAGCTCCGGACGAGGGCCCGCCCCACCGTGTCACCGGGCACGTACTTCGAGGTGCGGATCAGTGTCCGCGGCGCCGTCTCGTCGCCTTCGATGTGCCGGACGAGCAGCTCGACGGCGGCCCGTGCGTCCTCAAGTGGGGCGCTGAACGTCGGGCGGGCGATCGGTCGCGAGTGCCATACGCCGAAGCCGATGATCGATACGTCGCCGGGGATGTCGAAGCCACGCGCCTCGAGCTGATCGGCCGCGGCTTCGGCGTTGGTCACCCAGTGCACGAAAATCGCGGTCGGCGGCTCGTCGAGCGCCATCAGGATGTCGACGGCTGCGCGTGCCGCCTCGGGCGTGTCGCTGATGTGCTCCAGGTCCTCATCCTGCGACAGACCGGCGCCCGAGAGGGCCCGGCGGATGCGTGCGCGCCGTGCGCAGACTGCGGGCCTGTTGGTTGGGGCGATAGCCAAGCTCCTCGACGGCCTTGAGGACTTGCTCGCGGATCGGGGGCGCCACTCCGGGCTGATCGTTGATGACGCGGGAGCCCCTGCTCTTCGACACGCCGGCGCGCGCGGCTACATCGTTCATCGTGGGCACAGGTACGCCTCCCCAGCGGCCGCCTGTTCGTGAACAGAGTAACGCGTCCAGCGGCGTCGATCTGCTCGTCACTCGCCCGCTGCGCACACGGAGGCCATCGAGCGGCGCAGCCATAGTCCCCCCTCGGTCAGTCACCCCCGGTAGTAGAGGGCTCGCGCAGGCGTTGCGTTCGCACGGGGGCGCCGCAGCAGTCTGGTCTGACCGACCCTCACGAGGAGTGACATCCTCCGGATGCGAGCGATTCGTTGGAGACGGGTGAGAACCCAGCGACAATACGAACGTATGGCTCTCGTCTCCCCGACCCCCAGCTACAAGAAAGCCGCCCTCTGCTGTTCGCACTGGGTTAGGGTTCTACACGTCCCTCTCCCCTGCGGACCGGTGCGGACGCAGGCACCTGGTGCCGGAATGGTGCCATCGCGGCTCGAGGAAAGGGTCTGAGACACTATTTCCGGGGTTTGGGCGCCCTTTGCAGGGGTCTGCAAAACCCTTATCGCGAGTTCGATTCTCGCCGTGGCCTCCAGTAATCATGGGCTCTCAGCGGTACGAAACTGCTGGGAGCCCTATCAATTACCACCCGGTGGCTAGAGGTCGAACCGCGTGCCCACGCTGTTCTGGATGAAAGCGTCCGGGAAGGCCGACTCGAGCGCCACACTGGCGACGCGCCCGGTGCAGTGAGCCGGCACGATGATCGACGGGGCGGATTCTCGCAGCGCATGGATCGTGGGCTGAACCACCGACTCGAGGTCCGCACCCTGCAGGTGGAGTCCGCCGATCACCGCGTAGATCTCATCAACGCCGGTCAAGGCTTGAGCGTGGCGCACGATGTTCACGATGCCGGCGTGTCCGCAACCGGTGATCACCACCAGGCCCTTGCCGTTCACATGCATCACGACTTCCTGGTCGTCCATGATCAGCGGGTCGGCTACCCAGTCGCCGTCTCGCTCCACCTGGTGAGGGGGCATTCCCAGCTCAAACGCCGTCGTCCGATCGACTTCGCCTGTGACCAGCAAGCTCCGATCGAACAGGAAGCTCGGTTGCCGCTGCTCGATCACTTCGAAGCCAGTACCCTCGTACGCCGATTTGCTCGGCGTCGGGAGGACGATCGGGTCGCGGCCTTCGAACACGACACGCCGGTTCTGCCAGGCTTCCGGATGGATGAAGACGGGCAGGTTGCGGCGCCCCAGAGACTCTGCCATGCCATGCATCCCCATCGTGTGGTCGAAGTGCCCGTGGCTGAGGATGATCGCCTCGAAGTCGGCCAGCTTGACCTCCAGGCGTCGCATGTTCTCGGCGGCGCCATCGGTGCTGAGGCCGGTGTCGAAGAGCAGCTGGTGACGGGTGCCGCTCCTCTCGATCTCGATCAGCGCGGAGAAGCCATGCTCTGCACGGAACGGGTCGATGCTGCCGCCCTGCTCCGCGAAGCGGTTGGCCACTGGCGCACCGAAACCGCCCCGATGGGCGACGCCCTCATCCGGTAGCAGCGCGTCGGTCGTGTTGTCGACGATCGATGTGACCGAGACGTGGTCGACCGGCTCCAGTGTGATCTGATTCATCGCCCCAGAGCCTAGCGCGATCTGCTGAGGTGAGCGCCGGCGTGTGTCAGCGTGAGTTCCCCACAGAACCGCGCCTCGGTATGGCAGGTCCCCCGACTCGGCCATATTTCGATCTCCGAGTACTCTTGAGGGACAGGGCGGTATGGGCCTCTGGGCACTGCAAAACCCATATCGCGAGTTCGATTCTCGCCGTGGTCTCCAGCAAACACCGGCTCCCAGCGCTAAGAGCGAGAGGAGCCCTCTCATCTTGGATCGAGTGGGATCACTACAATGCCAGCCGTGACCACACCCGAACCTGCCATCGCCGTCGACGGCCTCACGAAGCGATTCGGGGATCTCGTCGCCGTGGACGACATTAGCTTCGAGGTCGGCACCTCCGAGATCTTTGGCTTCCTCGGCCCGAACGGGGCCGGGAAGACGACCGCCATCTCGATGCTCTGCACGCTCCTCCCGCCCACCTCGGGGAGCGCTTCGATCGGCGGGCGCGATGTCGCCACGGACTCCGCCGGTGTGCGCCGCCAGATCGGCATCGTCTTCCAGGACACGACGGTCGACGAACGACTGACGGCGCGTGAGAACTCCTGCACGGGGACCTCTACTTCATGGAGCGCGCAACCCTCGGCGCGCGCGCCGACTCGATGCTCGAGCAGGTTGGACTGGACGACCGCGCGAACGAGCAGGTCGTGCAGTTCTCCGGAGGGATGAAACGACGCCTCGAGATCGCGCGCGGCTTGATGCACTCCCCCGCCGTCCTGTTCCTGGACGAGCCCACGGTCGGCCTCGACCCACAGACGCGGCGCTCGCTCTGGCAATCGGTCGAGGACCTTCGCGAGCGTGAGGGCGTCACCATTTTCATGACGACCCACTACATGGACGAAGCGGAGGTCTGTGACCGCATCGCCGTGATCGACCAGGGCACACTGGTGGCGCTCGACACCCCCGCGAACCTCAAGCGCAGCATGGGTGGCGACCTCGTCACCTGCTCCGGGCCGGACAACGCAGTGTTGGCTCGCGAGATTGCGGACCGTTTCGATGTCACGCCCGAACAAACGGACGGCACCGTGCAGTTCGCGATTGAGAACGCCGAGGAGTTCGTCCCAAAGCTGTTCACGTCGCTCTTCACGCCCATCAGCAGTGTGGCCGTAGGTAAGCCGACACTCGACGATGTCTTCGTCTCGCTCACCGGGCACGCGATTCGGGACGAAGGCGCGGGCGAGGCCGAAAAGGCGAGGGCGTTCATGCAGAGCGCTCGGCAGGGCGCCTCACGCATGGGCATCAGGAGGCGATAAGTGGCCGCCCAACGGAAACTGCGGTGCGGCCAGCGCCGGTGGAACTGCATGACGTAGCGGTCACACCCATCGGTCTCGGCGCTCAGTCCCGGGTCGCCTTCGTCGTCGCCCGTCGGGAGCTGCGTATCTACGGCCGTGACCGGGCGCGCGTGCTGTGGTCCTTCACGATGCCGCTGGTCATGATGATCATCTTCGGCGAAGGGCTCGGAAACGTCGTCGGGTCCCTGGCACCGGGCGTCAACTACCGCGAGTTCATCTTCCCCGGCATCCTCGCGATGAGCGTGATCATGACGGCGATGTTCGCGGGCACCTCCGTCGTCATGGATCGCGAGTTCGGTTTCCTGCGGGAGATGCTGGTCTCGCCGGCGAGCCGGACGGCGATCTGCCTGGGCAAGATCGTGGGCGGCGGGACGATAGCGACGCTTCAGTCGCTCGTGCTCTTTCTCCTCGCGCCGATCATCGGCGTCGACATTTCGTTGACCAGCGGGTTGGCGCTGCTCGGGGCCCTCTTCCTGATGGCGATGGTGCTGACGAGTGGCGGCGTCGCCCTCGGCACGCGCATGAAGAGCGTCGAGAGCATGCAGATGGTCGCTCAGCTCATCATCTTCCCTTCCATGTTCCTGTCTGGCGTCTTCTTCCCGGTGAACAACGTGCCGCTGTGGATGGAGGTGCTCGTCAAGATCAACCCCATCACTTACGCCGTCGCGCTGGTCCGCGAGGCCGGCCTGCGGGGCGAGCTCGCCGCCAATCCGCTCGCCCCCGAGGCAGCCGGTGCGTCCGTCCACGTGGAGTTGTTCGGGCACACCCTGAGCTCCCTCGAAGAACTGGCGATCGTCTCCGTGCTCGGCCTGGTACTGCTGGCGCTTGCGGTGAGAGGCCTGCAGCGCAGCTGACGGTCAGCGGTAGCTGTGGTCCCGCATCTACGGCCGAGGGGTCCCGCAGCTCAGCGGACGGTTCCGAAGAACAGCCGCAGGTCCTCGACGAACAGCTCCGGCTGCTCGAAGGCCGCGAAGTGGCCTCCGCGTGGCATCTCGGTCCAGTGAGTCAGGTTGTAGGACTGCTCGCACCAGCTGCGCGGGGTCCGGACGATTTCCTTCGGGAACGACGCGACGCCGGTCGGAACCTCGACGCTCGCACGGTCGCCACGGCCGCCGAAGCTCTCCCAGTAGAGGCGGGCGGACGAGGCGCCGGAGGCGCTGAGCCAGTACAGCATGACGTTGCCGAGCAGTTCGTCCCGGCTCAGCGCATTCTCGGGATGGCCATCGCAGTCAGTCCAGCGCCAGAACTTCTCGACGATCCAGGCGAGCTGGCCGACGGGTGAGTCGACCAGTCCGTAGCCGAGCGTCTGAGGACGTGTGCTCTGCTGGCGGGAGTACCCGCTGTCCCACTCCTGGTACGCAGCGGCCCCGGCCATCGCATCCTTGTCAGCCTGCGTCGGGTCCTCGCGGCTTTCCGGGGTGGGCCGACCTTGCGGCATGTTGAGGTGGATCCCAACGCAGCGGCCGCCGTTCCGGCCGAGCTGCGTGGTGACCGCCGAACCCCAATCCCCACCCTGCGCGCCGTAGCGCTCGTATCCGAGCCGCCCCATCAGCTCATCCCACGCCACGGCGACCTTCTCCACGCCCCATCCGCGCTCGTCCGGCTTGCCGGAGAAGGCGTAGCCGGGCAGCGCGGGGCAGACCACGTGGAACGCGTCCTCGGCGTTGCCGCCGTAGGCGGTCGGATTCGTCAGCGGATCGATGATCTTGTGGAACTCGAGGATCGAGCCGGGCCATCCGTGCGTGATCACCAGCGGGAAGGCATCTTCGTGCTGTGAGCGCTGGTGGATGAAGTGGATGTCGAGGCCATCGATCTCGGTCACGAACTGATCGAATCCGTTGAGCCGAGCCTCGGTCGCGCGCCAGTCGTAGTCCTCGACCCAGTAGCGGGCCAACTCCTGCGTGTAGGCCAGCGGCATCCCCTGGCTCCAGTCGTCGATGGTCTCGGCCTCCGGCCAGCGCGTGGCCTCGACGCGGCGCTTGAGGTCCGTGAGCTGCTCGTCGTCGATGTCGATCTTGAACGGACGGATGTCGGCCATGGGCTCTCTCGATGGTTCGCGCTCTGCAAGCGGGGGATGCGGATAATAGGCTGGCGGAGCGGTCGAGGCACTCCCTCCGCCGCTCCGCGTGCCTCGACGACGGCGTGGGTCGGAGCGCTCATCGCTCCCGGTTGCGCGCGCTACTATGCCCTGCGTTATGAACGAACGGACATGCGATGTGCACGCGGTGGAGTGGGCGTGATGGACCCGCCTCCTATCCGCTACGCGCGAAGCGCGGACGGTGCGTACATTGCTTACTGGACGGTTGGGAGCGGTCCGTCGCTGCTGGTCGCCGGCCTGGCGCCCTTGCTCGACACGAAACTCTCGTGGGAGAGCGATGCATTTCGCCAGTGGATTGAACGTCTCTCGACTCAGCGAACTGTCAGCTCCTTCGACTGGCGAGGGACGGGCGAATCCGCGAGAGGCGTCGATTTCTCCATCGAGCAGGCAGTCAGCCAGCTACCGTCGGTCGTCGAGGAGGTTGCACCGGAGGGGTGCGCCATCCTTGGTCTACTACCTGTCTCGCAGGTGTTGATCGCGTTCGCCGCTGAGCATCCGAGCCTGGTGACGCATCTGATCACACTCGATAGGTATGCGAGCCACAAGGAGTACGCGGTAGACAACCCGGAGGCGAGCACCATTGCCGCCCTGGCTGGGGACGCGAACTCTGATCGCGGGAACGAGATCTACGCTGCGATTTCCGCCGGAGTAGCGGTCGGAACGAGTGCCCCCGCCGGCGAGGCCGATCATATGAGGAGGGTCGTTCTCGCGAATCTTCGGCGGCTGTCGGAAGAGGGCATGAGTTGGAGCGAAGCTCGCGCGCAGGCCGAGTACGAAGTCTCGGATCTACTGTCGCGCGCACGCGCGCCAGCACTCGTCCTGCAACGAACCATCCCTGGGTTCGATCAGAACCTGGGGCGAGCGCTAGCTGCTGGCCTGCCTGACGCCGAGTTCCGTGTGATCAGTGGTAGGGGACGAAGTCGCCGACCTCATCCTCGGGTTCACCGATCTCGAGCCCACTGCCGGCTCGACCGCGACACCTAGCGGCTTCCAGACCATCCTCTTCACCGACCTCGAGGCATCAACGCCGCTGACCCAGCGCCTCGGCGACGAGCGCGCGCAAGAGATCCTCCGAGGCCACAACGCCAGCGTCCGAGGCGCCCTCGACGAACACGGCGGCCGCGAGGTGAAGCACACCGGCGACGGCATCATGGCCAGCTTCCCCTCGGCGGTGGCGGCGGTGACGGCGGCGCTGCAGATCCAGCGCGACCTCGCCGGCGGCGAGGTGCGGGTGCGCATCGGGCTGAACGCCGGCGAACCGATCGCCGAGGATGACGACCTGTTCGGTCTCAGTGTGATCAAAGCGGCCCGCATCGCTGACCGCGCGGAACCGGGTCGAGTGCTGGTCAGCAACGTGGTTATGGAGCTGTGCGAAGGGAAGACGTTCGAGTTCGCCTCGCTGGGGCCGGTGAGGCTCAAGGGCTTCGATGATGCGGTGACGCTGTTCGAGGTGTCGGCGTGACAAGCGATAGCGCCTACGAGATTCGCTATGCCCGTCTGCCCGGCGGACAGCGGCTCGCGTATGGCGTCCTCGGTGAGGGTCCTCCGCTCGTTCACCTCGCCCCAAGCTTGCTGGCCAGTCACTTCTCACGCCAGCCGGCGCGATGGGGACCGCTGAGCGATCGGTTCCAGCTTGTGACTTACGACCTGCTGGGCTCAGGGCTCTCCGACCGCGACAGCTACGACTACACGCTCGATGGGTTCGAAGCGGAGCTTCTTGCCGTGCTCGATGCCGCAGGCCTGGATCGGGTCGGTGTCCTCGGATGGTCGGGCTCCGGACCGTTCGCAATTCGGTTTGCCGCGACCCACCCGGAGCGTGTGAGCGCGCTTGCCTTACTAGCGACCTGGGCACGGGCCAGTGACTACATCGAGAGCGCTCGATTCAAGAGCATGCGACAGACGTTCGAAGCCGACTGGGATCTCGGTGTTGAGGCATTTGTCCGCCTCGTCGCGTGGGGGGCGATGAGACTGCCGAACAGATGGTTGCCACCGTCCACGAGACGTGTGAGCCGGAGGCCTACTTCTCGTCTCTCGACGTAGCCGGGCAGCACGATGTCACCGACATGTTGGAGATGGTGAGCATTCCGACCCTGGTCGTAGCCAACAGCGCCAATCTCTACTATCCGATGAGCTGTCGAGGGACCTTGCTGCGTCGATCAAAGGAGCCAGGCTCTTCGACGCCGCGGGCGACCGGGCGACGGAGCAGGAGGTGATCGGCGCTTTCATGCTTGCGCATGCTGACCTGCAGTTTTCTGAACTCAGCCAGCACGCGGTCCAGACCATCCTCTTCAGCGACCTCGCCGGCTCGACCGCGATGCAGTCCCGTCTCGGCGACGAGGCCGCGCACGAGGTGGTACGAGCGCACGACGCAGCCATGCGGCAGGCCATCGGCGAGTTCAACGGTCGCGAGGTGAAGCACACCGGCGACGGCATGATGACCGCCTTCGGCTCCGCCGCCGACGCCGTGAACTGCGCACTGACCGTCCGCCGCGACATCGCGACCTACAACGACACGCACGAGGGCGAGGAGTTGCTGGTGCGCTTCGGCCTCAACGCGGGCGAACCGATCGCCGAGGATGACGACCTGTTCGGCCTCAGCGTGACACTCGCGGCGCGCATCGGGGACTGGGGCGAGCCAGGGCAGGTGCTCTGCTCGAACGTGGTGCGTGAGCTACTGCTGGGCAAGGGCTTCGCGTTTGAGTCCGTTGGGGAGGCGGAGTTGAAGGGCTTCGACCTTGCCGTCACGCTGTACGAGGTGTCCGCGTAAGAGCCGACGAGAAGTGGGCTCGCGCGGAGCTAAGGAGAGACCCCATGCGCCACGCTTTGATCGCTGCCGCCGCGTTGCTGTTCGTTGTATTGGTCGCCTGCGGCGGCGACGACGACGACGATGTCGGTGCCGACGCCTCCGGTGCCGCCGAGGGGACCAGCAGCCCAGCCGCATCAACCGGAGATAGCGGCGACGGGCCGGATGGCGGCTTCTGCGCGCCAGAAAGCGTGGGGGACATCTTCGACGGTCTCGATGTTGCTGCGCTGGGCCGCGCGGACCTTGAGGATCAAGCCGACGTGGTGCGGGAGGCGCTGGCGCGCTGGGCCGATAGCGCTCCAGGTGAGATCCGTGACGATGTTGAGGTCCTGGCGGCCACGGTCAGCGACCTGTACGAGCTGCTCGAAGAGCACGAGTACGACTTCTCTGCCCTGGGGGCCGGACGCAGCAGACGATTCGCGCTTCGTGGCACTGGGCTCTCCGCGCGCTTCAACGAGGCTGCCGCGAACTTCGAACGCTACTGCGGCTTCGACCTACAGAGACCGAGTGTCGCGCCTCCGCAGGGCACGAGCAGTGGCGGCCCGGTGATCCTCGACGGCGAACTGCCCGACGGCTTCCCACAAGAGCTGGTGCCGCCGGATTCTGAGGTCGTGGCGGCGGGTTCCGCTGGCCCGGCATTGACGGGCACGTTCCGCTCGACCGCAACGCTGGACGCCATCAGAGAGTTCTACGAAGACATACTCGGCGATCCAAACGTCATCGACAGCGAGAACTTCGTTTGGTCGGTCTTTAGAGACGGCCAGGTCACAGCTGTGACGGTATCGGGTACAGACGGCGACATCTTCATTGGCGTTTCGGTCTCCGGGGGCTGATGCTCGCGGCGTCGGCGGGCGAAGACTTCGCGTTCAGGACCCAGGTGAAGTTGAGAGTTGACGGGCTTCGACCAGCCGGTGCGGGGCTGGGTCGTGCGCTGGCCGTTCGGAGGTGAGAAATGGGCGTCGAGGGAGACGCGGGCAAGTTCATCGGCGGCGCGATGGTCTGGAAGCGGAAGCTGGACGCTCCGGTCGAACGGGTCTGGGAAGCCATCAGCACGAGCGAAGGCCTGAGCCACTGGTGGATGACCGGCTCGCCAAACGAGATCGACCTCCGCCCGGGCGGTACGTTCCGACATCACTGGAGAAGCACCATCACCAGTTTCAAGGAGCGTGAGTACATCGATCTTGAGAGTGAGCCGGGATTCGGCCATCAGCGGTTCGAGCTGGAGGCCGATGGAGCCGGAGCCCTGTTCTCGTTCCGCGAGCTCATGAAAGAGCCAGCGCAGGTGGACACCGCGTTCTACGCCGGGCCGGCTGCCGGCTACCACGCCATGATCGACGCGTTGGAGATGCATCTCACTGGCAAGAAGTTCGACGTAGGTGCTGAACGGGATGCGCGCGGCCGCCCGCCGCCCGGTTCCTACGAGGACGACCTCATCAAGTTCTACCGGGTCTATCTCGTGGAGGAGCTGGGAAGCTAGCAGCCGAGGCGCTCCCGCGGCCTTTCGAGTTCGAGGGTCGTGCGTAGCAGGTTCATCGAACCAGCGGCCCGGCCGCGAGCGAGCGGGCTTCGCGTAGGCTCTCCTGCGACCGGTCCGCGACGAGCGGCCAGATGGAGGAGCCCCATGCCCGCCGATCCCAAGCGCGAGAGCTGGAAGCCTGGCATGCCGTTCGAGTACGCCGTCGACGAGATCGAGTACATCAAGAAGATCGCGCGGGAAATGGGCGGACCGGACCGCATTCAGCGCCAGCACGACGGTGGGCGCTATACCATCCGCGAGCGCATCGAACACTTCGTCGACGCGGGCAGCTTCCTCGAGGCGGGACCGCTCGTCGGCGCAGCGTCTTACGACGAAGAGGGCAACCTCGAGGAGTTTCTGCCCGGGGCCTACGTGATGGGTCTCGGCGAGGTGGACGGGCGTCCGATCGCCATCGGCGGCGACGACTTCACGATCTCCGGCGGCAGCCCGCACAACGTGCGCAAGGGCGCCGGCCAGTTCACGCAGCCCCTGGCGATGCAGTACGGCATCCCCTACGTCCAGCTGATCGAGGGCGTCGGCCACTCCTCGAAATCCGACGAGACGCAGGGCCACATGGGTCTACCGGGCGGCGAGCAATGGCACCGCGCGGTGCGGCTGATGGCGCGCGTGCCGGTCGCCGCCGGGATCATGGGCTCCGTCGCGGGCGCGCCGGCCGCGTATGCGCTGATGTCGCACTTCACCGTCATGGTGAAGGGCCAGTCGCAGATCTTCCCGTCGGGCCCACCGGTGGTGATGCGTGCCATCGGCGAGCCGACCAACAAGGAGGACCTCGGCGGCGCCAAGATGCACGTCCACGACAGCGGGCAGGTCGACAACGAGGCGGACACCGAGGAGGAGGCCTTCGAGCAGATCAAGGCGTTCCTCTCCTACCTCCCGAACACGACGAACGAGGTCGCGCCGCGCGTCGACACGGGCGATGACCCCGATCGTCGCGTCGAGGAGCTGCTGACCATCATGCCAATCGACCGCCGCGCAGCCTACGACCCGCGCGAGCTGATCCGCCTCGTCGTCGACAACGGTGAGTTCTTCGAGATGCGACGGCACTGGGGCGGTTCGCTGATCACCGGCTTCGCGCGCCTCGACGGCTACAGCGTCGGCGTGATCGGCAACGATCCGATGGTGATCGCCGGCGCGATGGATGGCGACGCGGCCGACAAGTACGCGCACTTTGTCGATCTCTGTGACGCCTTCAACCTGCCCGTCGTGATCTTCCTCGACATGCCGGGCTTCATGCTCGGCTCGTGGGCCGAGCGCAAGGCGACCATGCGCCGCGGTGTCCGCGCCTTGATCGCGAGCGCCGAGGCGAAGGTGCCGAAGGTCGAGTTCAACGTCCGCAAGTCGTACGGCGTCGCAGCCGACGCGCCGAACAGCCTCGGGCATCCCGACGGGCTCAACCTGCGCTTCGGCTGGCCGGCCGGCGAGTGGGGTGGCATCCCCATCGAGGGCGGGGTGGCGGCGGCGTACCGGCGTGAGATCGAGGCGGCCCCCGACCCGGACGCCCATCGCGAGATGATCGAGGAGCGGCTGCTGAAGATGCGCTCGCCGATGAAGGCGGCGCATCACTTCGACGTGATCGACCTCATCGACCCACGCGACACGCGCCGGCTCGCCTGCACCTTCGTGCGGCTGGCACAGCCGATGCTCGCGGAGCTGGCGCAGCGCCCGAAACGAGCGGTGCGACCCTGACCACGTCGACGCGCTCGGCTACATGAGCATGTAGGGACGGGCGAGCATCTGTGCGATCCGATCGAGGAAGCGCGCAGCGGGCGCGCCGTCTGTGATGCGGTGGTCAAAGGTTAGGCTGAGCACCGTCGTCTGCCCGGCCTCGACGCTGCCCTCCTCGACCACCGGCCGCGAACCCACCCGGCCGACGCCGAGGATGGCCGCCTGCGGTGGGTTGAGCACCGGCGTGAACGCGTCGACGCCGAGTGTCTCCAACGAGGTCACCGTGAACGTCCCGTCCGTGACCTCGGCGAGCGAGAGCTCGCTGCTCTCGACCTTGCGCGCCAGCGCGGCGTAGTCCGCCGCCACGTCCTGCAACGGGCGGGCGTCGGCGCGCCGCACCACCGGCACCATCAGGCCTTGCGCGTCGTCGATGGCGATACCGACGTTGATCTCACCCACCTCGACGATCTGGCCGTTGTCGAGCCGAGCGTTGAGTCGAGGATGCTCGCGCAGGGCCAGCGCGGCGGCGCGCACGACGAGCATCGTGAACGTGACGACCACACCCTCGCTGCGCCACTCGCGCGACAGCCCGCGCGCCATGCGCATGGCCTCGTCGACGCGCACCTCGGAGGTGAGTGTGAGCTGCGCGCTCGACTGCAAGCTCTGCAGCATGCGTTCGCCGATGAAGTGACGGCGACCGCTGTACGCCGTCGTGGCGTCCCCGGTCGGGGCTGCGACCTCGGCAGCTGGCGTCGCCTCGACCGCCGCGCCGCCGTCGAGGTGGCTGCGTACGTCGGTCTCGGTGACGCGGCCGCGCGGTCCGGTGCCGGCAACCGAGGCGAGGTCGACATCTTGCTCCTCCGCGATGCGGCGTGCGATCGGGCTGGCGAGCACGCGCTCGCCGCTGCTCTGAGCCGGCTCCGCCACCGCCGAAGCGGGCTCTGGGTCCACCGCAGCGGACTCCGCCGGGGCGTCCTCGCGCGTCTCCCGCACCTCGGCGGCGTCGCGATACTCCTCAGCAGGCTCCGACCACTGCGACTCGACATCGGCCGTGATCGTCGCCGGTACCTCCGTCTCGCCCTCCTCGAGGATGGCGGCCACGACCGCGCCCGGGAGGAAGCGGATGCAATCGCCGACGAGGTGTCGCAGGGTGCCGGCGATCTCCGCCTCGACCTCCATCAGGACCTTCTCGACGTCGATCTCGAACATCGCGTCGCCCACCGCGACGGCAGATTCATCGGGCATCAGCCAGCGCGTGAGGACCGCGTCCTCCATCGTCATGCCGATCTTGGGGAGGATGACCGCGACTGCCATCGCCTAGCCGGCCATCACGCCGCGGGCGGCGTCGGCGATGCCATCGGCGTTGACCAGCCACGCCTGCTCCAGCGGCGGGCTGTACGGCACCGGGCTGAACGGCCCGCCGAGGCGACGTGGCGGTGCGTCGAGGTAGTCAAAGGCGAGGTCCGCGACCTGCGCGTTGATTTCAGCGCCAATGCCGGCGAACTCGACCGCCTCGTGGACCGTGAGCAGGCGGTGCGTCTTCTGCACCGATGCCACGATCGTATCGATGTCGAGAGGCTGCACCGTACGCGGGTCGACGACCTCGATGCTCACGCCCTCCTCCGCGAGCTGATCGGCGGCGGCTAGCGCCTCGTGGACCATGTAGGCGGTGGCAACGATCGTCAGATCGGTGCCCTCGCGCACGACGCGCGCGGAGCCCAGCGGCACGGTGTAGTCGCCCTCGGGCACGTGCCCGCGGATCCGCGAGCAGCGCTTGTGCATGATGAAGAACACCGGGTTGTCTTCGCGCAGCGAGGCGGTGAACAAGCCCTTCGCGTCGTCCGGCGACGCCGGCATGACGACTTTGATGCCAGGGATGTGCGCGAGCAACGCCTCGAGGCTCTGCGAATGCTGGGCGGCCATGCCGGTGCCCGCTCCGGCGTTGGCGAGCACCGTGATCGGCAGCGTCGCCTTGCCGCCGAACATGTACTTCATCTTCGCCATCTGGTTCATGATCTGGTCGAACGCCACGCCGATAAAGTCGATGAACATCATCGAGATCACGGGCCGCAGCCCCTGCGAGGCCGCGCCGGTCGCCAGCCCGGCGATCGCGTTCTCCGAGATCGGGGTGTCGAGGATCCTCGTCGGGCCGAACTCCGAGAGCACGCCCTGCGTCAGACCAAACACGTCGCCGCGCTCGGCCAGGTCGATGCCGGCGACGAAGACGCGGTCGTCTGCGCGCATCTCCTGCTTCAACGCCTCATTGATCGCCTCGCGGTAGGTGATGGTGCGTTCGGCAGTTTCGGTGGTCATGGCAGCGCTCCTCTCACAGTCGGCCGGCTCAGGCGGTGTAGACATCCTCGAGTAGCTGCGTCGAGTCGGGGTACGGTGCGGCGTCAGCAAAGGCGATCGCCTCCTCGACGGTCGCCCGCACCTCCTCGATTACGCGCTCGGCACCCTCCCCGCCGAGGATCGCGCGCTCCTCGAGGACCGAGAGCAGCAGGGTGATCGGATCGCGCTCGCGCCAGGCAGCGCGCTCGGCCTCGGGGCGCGGGTCGTTCTCGGAGCGTCCGGTGTGGTTGTAGAAGCGGTACGTGTCAGCCTCGATCAGCGACGGCCCACCGCCGTTGCGTGCCCGGTCGATGGCCTCGCCGGCCGCCTCATGGACCGCCAGCACGTCCTGGCCGTCGACGGTCACGCCGGGAATGCCGTAGGCCGCCGCCCGGTCAGCGAGACGCGTGATCGCGCCCTGTTTGTCCTGCGGCGTGAACTCACCGTAGTGATTGTTTTCGACGACGAAGACTGCCGGCAGGTCCATCACCGCCGCGAGGTTGATGGCCTCGTGCCACGTGCCCTCGTTCGTCGCGCCGTCGCCGGAGAAGCAGACGGAGACGTCGTCCGTGCCGTTGTACTTCGCCGCGAACGCCGCGCCGGTGGCGATCGGCGGTCCGCCGCCGACGATGCCGTTAGCGCCGAGGATGCCGATGTCGAGGTCGGCGATGTGCATCGAGCCACCCTTGCCGCGGCAGTAGCCGGCCGCGCGCCCGAAGAGCTCCGCGAACATCAGCTTGACGTCGCCGCCCTTCGCGATGCAGTGACCGTGCCCGCGATGGGTGCTGGCGATGGTGTCGGTGTCACGTAGGTGCGCGCAAATGCCGACCGCGACCGCCTCCTGGCCGGCGTAGAGGTGCACCGCCCCAGGAATCTTCGCCTGCTCGGCCAGCCGCCCAGCGGCCTCCTCGAACTCCCGGATCGTGACCATCGTGCGGAACAGGTAGAGCAGCTGTTCGGTATCGAGATCGGCCATCGCGTACCCCTCGCTCGCCGCGCACGCCGAGGCGCCGCGGCCGTTGCCGCCGCATCCTACGCCCCCAGTCCACGGCCGCGGAAGCGTCCGAGCACTGCCGGCGTCGCGTAGGCTCCGGCGCGGAGGCCTCCCATGCAGATTTCGGCGCTACGACATTTCCTCGTGCATCCGCCCTCGGGCAAGAACCTGCTCTTCGTCGCGCTCGACACCGACGAGGGGCTGACGGGCTGGGGCGAGTGCTACACGCAGGCGGACCGCGACATCCAGGTGGTGGCCCACCTCGACCAGCTCGAGCGTTATGTCCTGGGACGCGACCTCACCGACGTCATGTACAACGACTTCGCCGCCCGTCGAGGCGCCATGGACTACTACTCCGCGATCAGCGGCCTCGAGCAGGCGATGTGGGACCTGCAGGGTCAGCGCCTCGGCGCGCCGGTGCATGAGCTCCTCGGAGGCCGCGTCCGTGACCGCATCCGCGTCTACGCCAACGGCTGGGCCCGCAGCGGCTCGCACGAGGAGCTCGCGGCCAGCGCCTGCGCCGTCGTCGATCGTGGCTTCACCGCAATGAAGTTCGACCCGGTGCCCGGCCCCTGGCGCACGTTCATCTCACGCGAGCAGGAGCGCGAAGCCATCGAACGCGTGCGCATCGTGCGCGAGGCCGTCGGCCCGGACATCGAGATCGTCGTCGAGATCCATCGACGGCTCGCCCCCATGCACGCCATCCGCGTGGCGCGTGGCGTTGAGAAGTTCGCGCCGTACTGGTTCGAGGAACCAGTGCTCGCCGAGAACATCGACGCCCTGGCGGCCGCGCGCCGCGAGATCAACATCCCGGTCGTGACCGGCGAGGAGCTCTACACGAAGCACGAGTTCCGGGCGGTCTTCGAGCAGCAGGCGGCCGACATCATCAACCCCCGGACGTCTGCAACGTCGGCGGGATCCTCGAGCTCAAGGAGATCGCAGCGATGGCGGAGCCCTACTTCGTCGCCGTCTCGCCACATAACTACAACAGCACCACGGTCGGCCTCGCCGCCACGCTGCAGGCCGCGGCGACGATGCCCAACTTCGTCATCACCGAGTACTTCGTGAACCTCGAGGGCTTCGGCCGCGAGATCGCTGACGTGCCGTTCGAGGTATGAGGACAGCTACATCCGCGTGCCGGACCGCCCCGGCATCGGCATCGCACTCGACGAGGAGGCGTTGGCGCGGCACGCGTACGAGGCTTTCCCGCCGCGGCACATCACCACCACCGCCGAAGAAGGGCCCTAGCCCGCGGCGTCGCGCGTGCTGGCCAGCGGCAGCTCGATGACCACCCGCGTCCCCGCTTCGTGCGCCGGATCGATGTAGATCCGGCCGCCGTCGCCCTCGACCGTTTCGCGCGCGATCGCGAGGCCGAGACCGGTGCCGCCGACACGGCGAGCGCGCGCCGGGTCGAGGCGTTCGAAGCGCTCGAAGACCCGCTCCGCCTCGTCGGCCGGGATCCCGGGACCGTCATCGACGATCGCGAGCAGCGCCTGTCCGTCGCGCTCAGCGAGTTCAATCGTGACCACCGAGCCCGCATGCTGGCGAGCGTTCTCGATGAGGTTGGCGACTGCCCTCAACAGCAGTCGACGCGAGCCGACGACCCGCGCGCCAGAGACGCCGGAGAGGTCGAACGCGACCTCGCTCCGTGGCCGGACGCGCTCCACCTCCGCGAGCACGAGGTCATCGAGGTCGATCGGAACGCGGTCATCGACACGCTCGAGCGCCTGCTGCAGCGCGAGCAGATCGAGGACGAGCGACTCCATTCGATCGAGCTCTTCGAGGGCGGAACGAAGCGCCACCGCACGCTCGCCGCTCGCGCCGTGCGCCGCCTCCACCTCGATCTGCGCGCGGATGGCGGCGATCGCGCTCTTCAGTTCGTGCGAAGCGTCCGCGACGAATCGGTCCTGGCGCACCTGGGCCGCCTCAAGCCGCGCGAGCATCGCGTTCATGGTCCGCGCGAGACGACCGATCTCGTCCTCGATCCGTGGCTCCTCGACGCGCCGTCCGAGGTCGCTCGCACCGATGGCGGCAACGTCAGCGCGAATACGCTCGACGGGCCGCAGGGCACGTCCGGTCACGATCCAGGTGGTCAGGGCGACCACCAGCACCAGCGGCGGCACCGCGAGGAACAACGCGGCACGGAGCGACGCCGCGGAGTCCCCGACGCCCTCGAGCGTCTCGCCGACGATAACCGTGTGCACGCCGCCGGGGCCATCGACGCCGCGAGCCACCATCACGAACGGATCATCGTCGACCGGTTCGAGCGACGGGACGCGCTCGATCACCTCGTCGCCCGCCGCCGGGGCAGCTGCGACCAACGGTGGCAGCGACGAGACGTTCGCGCTCGCTGCTACGACGACGCCCTCCGCGTCGACGATCTGGATCAGCGCCTCGTCTGCCCGCCGCACAGCCAGCGTCGAGGGCAGTGCGCCCTCCTCGAGGAGCGACGCCACGTCCTGGGCGCGCAATCGCGTGGCGTCCTCGACGTTCGACGTGAGGTCGCGGCGCTGCACTTCAACTGCGGCGATGCCCGCGGCAGTGAGCGCCAGTGCGACGACGACCGTGGCCACCAAGGTGGTACGACCCCGCACGCCGAGGAGCCGTTGCCAGGCGCGACGCCGGTCATCCGCCATCTTCGGCCAGCCGATAGCCCACACCTCGCACGGTCTGGATCGCTGCGCGCTCGAACGGGATGTCGATCTTCCGCCGGAGGTGACGGACGTAGACCTCGACGATGTTCGGATCGCCCTCGAAGTCGAAGTCCCAGACGTTGCCAAGGATGTCGCGCTTCGGGGCCACTTCTCCCTTGTGCCGGAGGAGGTACTCGAGGACGGAGAACTCACGAGCGGTGAGATCGATCGAGGTGTCGCCACGGCGGCACCCGTGCCGCGCTGGATCGAGCGAGAGGTCGCCCGCTCTCAACACTGCAGGGCGCTCGGCGCTCCCTCGGCGCAGGAGTGCGCGAATGCGGGCGACGAGGACGATGAACGAGAACGGCTTAGCCAGGAAGTCGTCCGCCCCGTTGTCGAGAGCCAGCGCCTCCTCACGATCAGAGTCGCGAGCGGTCAGCATCAGGATCGGCGACCAAACGTCCTCCTCGCGTAGCGTCCGGCAGATCTGATAGCCGTCGACCTCCGGCAGCATGATGTCGAGGATGATCGCGTCGTACGGGTGCTCACGGGCGAGCCAGAGGCCGTCGTTCCCCGACAGCGCCACATCGACGGCGACCCCTCGGCCTCGAGGCCTCGTTTCACCGCGTTGGCCACGCGGGGCTCATCGTCGACGACCAGCAAACGCATCGCGGTCTCCTTGGCTCCGATCATCGTGGCGCATGCAAGCTGAAGCGAGGCTGAAGGTAGGCTGAACGCTCCTTCCTCGCTGATTCAGGCTTGTTTCAGCGAAGGCTGCGTACGCTCACGCAGGGAGATCGCTCCCGAGTTCCGGAGGTCCGAGATGCTCCAGTCACGACGGAATCAGATCATCGCCGCACTCGCAGGCGTGCTGCTGGTCGGCGCGGTCGCGGGTACGGGCTTCGCGGTGGCCAATGGCGGCGATGACCAGCCGCTCACCGGCAACACCTACGACCGGGCGGTCGAGGCCGCCCTCGAGGCACATCCTGGCGGCGAGGTCACGGAGACGGAGATCGGCGACGACGGCGCGGCCTACGAGGTTGAGCTCAGGTTCGCCGACGGCAGCCAGATCGAAGTCCAACTCGACGACGGCTTCAACGTTGTCGGTAGCGAGGCCGACGATGACGGCCCTACCGGCGAGGACGACGACGGTACCGACGACTAGCTGACTCGACGAACCGCCTCGTTCCCTCTGGGCGCGGACGGCGAGTGACCGGACCCCCTTTGCGAGACCACCGCTTATGAGAGTCCAGCGTGTTGCTGAGCCTCCCAGCGCTCGGCGTAGGTAGCCGGGGCGAGCCAGCCCAGGCTGCTGTGCGGGCGCTTCGTGTTGTACTCGATCCGCCAGTCCTCGATCAGCACCTGCGCCTCGAGCAGGCTGTCGAACTGCTCGACGGCCAGGAACTCGTCGCGCAGCCGGCCGTTGAACGACTCGACGAATGGGTTTTCCCACGGCGCACCGGGCTCGATGTAGCTGCTGCCCGTACCGCTGAACCGGCACCAGTCGCGCAGCGCGTTGGCCGTGAGCTCGGGCCCGTTGTCGCAGCGGATGTACCCCGGCGCCGTCCCGCGCCCGGCGACGATCCGGTCGAGCGTGGCGGCGGTGGCGTCGGCGTTGATGCGCCTGGCGGCCACCACCGCCAGCGCCTCCCGCGTGTGCTCGTCGACGATGTTGAGCAGCTTCAGGACCCGCCCGTCCGCGGTCTGGTCGAACTGGGAGTCCAGCGCCCAGACGTGGTTCGGCCGCTCAGCACTCAGCCGCCTGGCGGGCTGAGTCGAGTCCCCCAGACGCTGACGCTTGCGTCGTGTCAGCGGGACGCGCAGCCCCTCCTCACGCCAGAGCCGTTGCACCCGCTTGCGGTTCACGGTCCATCCCTCCTCGCGCAAGGTCGCCCATGCGCGGCGGTATCCCCAGCGGGGGTGGCCACGCGAGAAGGCGTGCAACTCCGTCCTGAGCGCGTCGTCGCCGCGGCCGCGCGCCGGCAGGCGGCGCTGCGTGGAGCGGTGCTGGCCGGTGACCCGGCATGCCCGCCGTTCCGACAACTCGAGGCGGTCCTGCAACATGCAGACCGCCTCGCGCCGGCGCGACGGGCTTACCAGTTTCCCCGGGCGATCTCCTTGAGCGCGTCGATCTCGAGTTCCTTGTCGGCGACGATCCGCTTCAGCCGCGCGTTCTCGCGCTCCAGCTCGCGCAGCCGTTTGGCGTCGTCGGCCTTCATCCCGCCGTACTGGTTGCGCCAGCGGTGGTAGGTCTGCTCCGAGATCTCGACCCGTTTCGCCGCCTCCGCGATCGTCTGCCCCTCACCGAGCAGCCGCTCCACCTCCCGCAGCTTGCGCACGATCTGCTCAGGCGTGTGCCTGCGTCGTTTCACCGTGATGTCCTCCTCCGCCCACCTTCGCGGGCCAAAGGACTCTCATCAACGGTGGTCTCGTCTCACGGGGTCAGGTCACGAGCACTAGCAGAACCGCGACGGGAGTCCGTCGCGGTTCTGTACGTTCTGGCCCCTGAGTCGAGGCCTACTGGCCCGTGAACTGCGGGTCGCGGCGTTCGACGAAGCTGCGGAAGCCCTCGGAGGCGTCGTCGGTGCGCAGGAGCGCCGACTGTGCCGACCACTCCCGATCCAGGTACGTCAGCCGGTCGATCGCGTCGACCGACTCCACGATCAGCCGACGGATCGCCGTGTAGCCCATCGGCGGGCCGGCCGCGATCTGCTCGGCGTAGGCCCGCACCTCGGCGGCGAACTCGTCGTCGGGCACGACGCGGTTGGCCAGCCCGAGCTCGAGCGCCGTCGCCGAGTCGACGACGTTGCCGTCGTAGAACAGTTCGAACGCCTTCGGCACGCCGACGATCCGAGGCAGCCAGTAGGCTGCGCCGTAGTCGGCGGCGATGCCGCGCTTGATGAAGATCGAGCCGATCCGCGCGGACTCCGCGAAGATGCGGACGTCACAGCACAGCGCCAGACCGAAGCCACCCCCGGCGGCCACGCCATTGATCGCGCCGATGATCGGCACATCACACTGCGCGAACGCCTGGACCGTCTCCACGGAGCCGGAGCGGTAGTTCATGCGCTGCGACCGAGGGCGCGCCACTGGGGCCGCACCGTTGCCGCCCGCGGGCATGCGGTCGGACGAGACCTCGGCGCCGGCGCAGAACGCTCGGCCGGCACCGGTCAGCACCATCACACGCACGTCCTCGTCCTGCGCGACGCACGGTTCACGGCGTCGAGGAGCCCGGAGGTGAGCTCTGTGCTCAACGAGTTCATGCGCTCGGGGCGGTTGAGCGTCACCGTCATCACGCCGCCCTCGACCTCGGTTTCGATATCTGGCATCGGGTCCTCCCGGACTGAGTGGATCGCACTCGACGAGGGCTACTCCTCTTCCTTCGGCTGGAACGGGTTCGAGAGCAGCGGGCCCAGCGTCGCCGAGAAGATGTCGAACATCTCGTCGGTCGTCCAGATGTCGCCGCTGGCGAACGCCCGCGCCTCGACGGTCGGGATGTTGTAGAGGCCGACCTCGCGGCCGCGGATCATGAAGTCGCGGCCGTTCACGTTTTGCGCATCGTCGGAGGCCAGGTAGACGACCAGCGCGCTGATCGCGCTCGGGTCGAGCGCTTCAAGGCCGCCGCCGGCACGCTGCTCGCCGCCGGCGATCGCCGCGTCGCGCGCCGCCTCCATCTCCGGAGACAGCGTGAGCCGCGTCGCCGCCGTCGGGCGCAGCGCATTGCACGTCACGCCGTACCGCCCGAGGTCTCTCGCGACCGTGCGCGTGAGCCCGACGATGCCTTCCTTGGCTGCCGAGTAGTTGGCCTGTCCAGCGTTGCCGAGGCCGGAGCTCGAGCTGGTGTTGATGATGCGGCCGGAGCGTTGCTGTCGCATGACCACGGCGGCGTGCTTGATCGTGTTGAAGGTGCCGGTCATGTGCACCGCCACCACGAGGTCCCACTCCTCCTTCGTCATGTTGAAGACCATGCGGTCGCGCAGGATGCCGGCGTTGTTGACCAGGATGTCGAGGCTGCCGAACTCGTCGAGGGCCTGCTTGACCATCTCGCCACAGGCGTCGAAGTCGGAGACGTCCGCGTAGTTGGCGACCGCTCGGCCACCGCCCGCGACGATCTCGTCCGCTACTTCCTGGGCAGGCGTGGCATCGGCGCCCTCGCCGCCGGTCGATCCGCCGAGGTCGTTCACCACGACCGCCGCGCCCTCGTCAGCCAGCGCCATCGCCTCGCCCCGACCGGCGCCCGTCACGATCGCCACCTTGCCCTCGAGTCGTCCCGCCATCACTCGCCTCCGGTGTGCTCGTGGATGTGCTGCGTCGCGGCGTCGAGGAACGTTCCGGATGTCCGCGCGCCTCGGCATTCTGCCACAGCGAGGTCGTTCGATCACAGCAGCAGTCGCGGGGAGAGGTGGCGCCGGTTCAGACTGCGGGCAGCGGCACCGCGCGCATCGCCTCGGCGGCCGAGCGGGTGTCGCCGTCGGTCGCGCTGATCAGCCCGGGAAGGCCCTCGAAGAACCGCCCGGGATCATGACCGAGCGCGGAGAGCGCGGAGAGGAGGAGGTGCACCGGGATGTCGCGCAGCCCGGCTTCATAATTGGAGATTGAGCCCTGGGTCACGTCGATCGCATCTGCAACCCAGGCCTGACTCCGTCCCGCCTCGAGGCGAACGATCCGCAGGCGGGCGCCTACAGCCACCGCTAGCTCGCTCACTGGTTCGCGGTTTCGACCCACCCAGACCACCGTCCTTGTGGGGCCAGTCTAGTCGAATGACCATTTAACTGTGAACCTCGTCGCTGTACGCGATCCTCTCGATGTGCGAAAACGGCGTCAACCAGGGGGTGATCGTGCCGGGCACTACGACCAGCTCCGCGATCGGGCCGCTCCTGCAGCGCGTCCGCCTCAACGACGCTCGCTCGCTTGAGTCGGTCGCGCGTGACATCGGAGTCTCCGAGCACAGTGTGGCCCGCTACGAGCACGGCGCCGAGTTCACGGTCACACTCCTCCTCCGCTGGTGCGCCGCACTTTCGCTGACGCCTGCCGAGGTCATCCGCGCAGCCGATCAGCTGGCGGCCGCCCCAGAGGTCGTCGCCTCCGCGCATCCAGTAGCGCTTGGGGGCGAGGACTAGCCCGCGGCGCACGGCCCCTTCGTCCGCTACGCTGCGGCGCGGAGGCAAGCGGGTGACGAACGCCGAACCGCAACGTCTGCGCTGGGGCATCCTCGGCCCCGGCGCCATCGCCCGGCGGTTCGCCGAGGATCTCGTCCACTCCTCGAGTGGCGTCCTGCAGGCCACGGCCAGCCGCGACGCCGCCCGCGCGGCGGCCTTCGCCGACGAGTTCGGCGGCGAGGCGATCGAGGGCTATGCCCGGCTCCTCGACGACCCGAATGTCGACGCCGTCTACATCGCGACGCCGCACCCGTACCACGTGCAGTGGTCAATCCTCGCGGCGGAGGCGGGCAAACACGTGCTCGTCGAGAAACCGATCGCACTCAACCACGCCCACGCCATGGCCGCCGTCCAGGCCGCACGGCGCGCGGGAACGTTTCTGATGGAGGCGTTCATGTACCGCCCCCATCCGCAGACGCGCCGGCTTGTCGAACTCGTCCGCGATCGCGCCGTCGGTGAGGTGCGATTGATCGAGGCGAGCTTTGGCTACCGCGCTCCACTCGAGACGGACGAGGACGCTGAGCGACGCATCTTCGCGAACGCTCTCGGCGGTGGCGGCATCCTCGATGTCGGTTGCTACGCCGTTTCGATGGCCCGCCTCATCGCCGGAGCGGCTCGCGGCTGGCCGTTCGCCGACCCGATCGAGCTCACCGGCACCGGCAGGCTCGGCGCGACCCGCGTCGACGAGCAAGCCACCGCCACGCTCACCTTCGAGGGCGGCATCGTCGCCCAGCTGCAAACGGCCGTCCGCGTCCCGCTGCGCAACACCGTCACCGTGATCGGCACGGAGGGCCGCCTGGAGGTCCCGCAGCCGTGGTTTGGCATGGGCAGCCGCGGTCCCGCCGACGGCCGCATCGACCTCGTGCGGCGTGACGGCGAGCGCGAGGCGATCGAGGTCCCGAACGAGGGCTGGCTCTACG
This sequence comes from Dehalococcoidia bacterium, assembly GCA_965198045.1. GTDB lineage: Bacteria > Chloroflexota > Dehalococcoidia > UBA2979 > UBA2979 > CBDDEC01. The sequence continues at coordinate 485,841 of CBDAOL010000012.1, read as the reverse complement.
CGATCGAGGCCGACGAGGTGGCAGCGCAAGTCGAGGCCGGCGAGGCGCCCTCGATGTCGCACGAGGACACCCTCGGCAACATGGCGACGCTGGACCGCTGGCGCGAGGCGATCGGCCTCGTCTACGACGCGGAGCGCCCCGAGGCTGCCTCGGAGTCCACGCTCGCAGGCCGACCCCTGCGTCGCCAGATCGTGCCGGGAGATGCGTCCCCGCTGCCGCTCGCTGACGTCGCCGGCGTGCCGGTGCCGCTGTCGCGACTGGTCATGGGTTGCGACAACCAGGTCACGATGCCCCACGCCGAGGCCATGTGGGACGACTTCTTCGAGCGCGGGGGCAACGTCTTCGACACGGCGCATCTCTACACCGGCGGTGTCACCGAGCGGCTGCTCGGCAGGTGGCTCCGCGCGCGCGGCGTGCGCGACGAGGTCGCGGTGATCGTGAAGGGCGCTCACACGCCGAACTGCAACCCCGACGCGCTCTCGCGACAGCTCGAAGAGTCACTCGAACGCCTGCAGATCGAGACAGCCGACCTCTATTTCCTCCACCGCGACGACCCCGCGGTCCCTATCGGCGAATGGGTCGAGGTGCTGAACGAGCACGTGCGTCGCGGCCAGATCCGCGTCTTCGGCGGCTCCAACTGGACGATCGAACGCATCGAGGCGGCGAACGCCTACGCCGCCGAGCGCGGCCTGCAGGGCTTCGGCGCGCTCAGCAACAACTTCAGCCTCGCGAGGATGGAACGGCCCGTCTGGCCGGGCGTCCTCGCCTGCTCGGACGACGGCTTCCGGGAGTGGCTGGTCCGCCGGCAGCTACCCGAGTTCTCCTGGTCGAGCCAGGCGCGGGGGTTCTTCACCGACCGCGGTGCACCAGAGCGGGCCTCGGACGACCCGGAGCTGGCGAACGCGTGGTTCTCGGAGGCGAACCACGAGCGCCGACGCCGCGCGATCGAGCTGGCCGAGGAGTGCGGCGTCGAGGCGGTGAACATCGCCCTCGCTTACGCGCTGCACCAGCCCTTCCCGACATTCTGCCTGGTCGGTCCGCGCACCCTCGCCGAGTGGGACAGCACGGTCGGAGCGATCGAGGTCGACCTCAGCCAGCGCGAGGTCGAGTGGCTCGACCTTCGCCGCGACGATCGCTGAGCCACGCCTGCCATGTCCGCTCTCCCAACCGATCCGCGCAACTTGATCCGCTCGTACTTCGCCGCCTGCACCGCCGGCGACGCCGAGGCGGTGGCCGCCCACTTCACCTCGGACGCCACGATCTACGACACCAACCACGCGCCGGTCCGTGGCAGCGACGCCATCGGCACGTTCTGGGCGCGCGTCCACGAGCAGTGGCACGGCGCCCGCTGGACCCTTGACGCCGCCATCGTCGAGGGTGACACCGCCGCCATCGAGTGGTCGATGCGGGGGACGCACGAGGGCGCGGCGTTCGTCGTCCGCGGCAGCGAGCACTACCGCTTCGCGGACGGCCTCATCGCCGAGATCCGGCAGTACTGGACGTTCGATCCGACCGCGCCAGGGAGCGAACTCGTGGACTACCCCTACGAAGACCGACCACCGGTATAGCCCGCCAACGCCTCCAGGTGCTCGTCGAAGTCGAACACCGGGTTGAGCAGCAGGTGTTGCACCGGCAACGTGTCGTCGCCAGCGTCGATCAGCTCGTCGATGCGCTCCGAGACCTCGGACGGTGGTCCCCAGATCGAGACTTCGGTCGCCATGTCGGCATCGCCGTAGTTGTGCGCGAACCACTCGCGGAGACGCCGCTCAGCGCGGTCCGCGTCGTCGTCGATCGCGAGGTAAACGCGCTTCGAGATCGGGAACGTCGAGGGGTCGCGATTCGCCTCCTCGAGCAGTCGCCGCAGCGTCGCGACGTGCTCGCCGAAGTCGGCGGCGCTGGAGGAGCCGGGGCCCATCCAACCGTCGCCCAGGCGCACGGCGCGACGCAGCGCGGGCTCGGCGCGCGCGCCGAAGATCACCGGCGGGCGTGGCTGCTGCACGGGCTTCGGGTTCATCGGCGTGCCGTCGAGGCGATGCCACTCGCCCTCGAACTGCGCCCGCGGCTGGGTCCAGAGGGCGTCGACCGCGCCGAGCACGTCGAGGAAGCGCCTGACCCGTCGCTCGTTGGGAATCCCGAACGCCTGAGCATCCCACTCGCCTCCGAGGCCGACCCCTGCGATCAGCCGCCCACCGCTGAGCACGTCGATGGCGCTCAGCGTCTTCGCCAGCTGCACCGGGTTGCGGGTCGGCAGCACGATCACGGAGACGCCGAGGCGAATCGCAGAGGTGATCGCGGCGAGATACGACAGCAGCGCCATCGGTTCCACCGTGTTGGCCTGGCCGAGCAGTTGGTCCTGCGTCCAGAGTGAGTCGTACCCACGGGCCTCAGCGGCTGCGGCGACGCGTCGAATCTCCTCGACGTCGACTGGGCCGTCGGGGAACACCTGTGGCATCCCGAACCCGGCGCGGAAGCCCTCTGGAATAGTCATCGCAGCCCTCTCGACTGACAGCTCCCTCGAACTGCCGCGGAGCGTAGCGCGAAGCTGGCGTCAGGAATCCAAAACGGTATCTGACGTTTCTTTATGAAACATCTCCGCTTGTTGCCAGCATGTAGAAAGTAGAGCCCAAACGTCAGGCGGCCTCCGGCCGCGCCGGCGCAGCGTCAGCGGAGGTGGTCGGTGGCCCATCAGCAGAGCACCCTTTCCAGCCTGGACCGCCTCGAACGGCCAGGGGCCGTCGATTTCGAGCAGCTACCGCCAGCCGAGCTGCTGGCCGAGTATCGCGACCTGTACCAGCAGATGACGAAGCAGCGCCGCGCCCGCGCCTTCAACACCCATGAGGTGCTCCATGCGGCCGACCGATCCCGAGCCGCCACCGAGCGTCGCGTGATGGAGATGGCGAACGCCGTCCATCGCCGCTCGCGAGCGGTCAGCGTCGACCTCCACGAGGCACGGGACCGCGGTCCGGGGGCCGTCCTCGACGCCCTACAACTCGCCATCGAGCGGCACGACGCGCAGCGCGCCGAAACGTCGAGCGCGTTTTCGAAGCGCCGACTGCTCTGGCTCGCTGGCGCTCGGCTCGGACGGTCGAGACAATCGGGCCACTGTGGCAAGCGACCGACCTGAACCCGACGCGTACGTCCACGGCCACCACGAGTCCGTGGTCGCCCAACACCGACGGCGCACTGCCGAGGAGGCGGCCGGCTTCCTGCTGCCGCGCCTGCAGCCGGGCATGCGCCTTCTCGATGTCGGTTGCGGGCCCGGGACCATCACCGCCGGCCTCGCCGCTCGCGTCGCGCCGGGCGAGGTCGTCGCCATCGATGTCGAGCCGGCCGTCCTCGAGGACGCTCGCGCCATCGCTGGTGAGCGAGGGGTCACGAACATCCGGTTCGAGGAGGCGAGCGTCTACGCGTTGCCCGATGACGTCGCCTCGTTCGATGTGACCTACGCGCACCAGGTGCTCCAACACCTCGCCGAGCCCGTGGCGGCGCTCGAAGAGATGCGTCGCGTGCTGAAACCGGGCGGCCTCGTCGCGATCCGCGATGCCGACTACCAGACGATGGTCGGATGGCCTCGCTACGAGGCGATCGACGACTGGCGAGCGCTCTACACGGCCGTCGCGGCGCGCAACGGTGGGGACGCTAACGCCGGGCGGCGCATCCCCTCCTGGCTGGCCGCCGCCGGCTTCGAGGCGATCGAGATCACCACCTCGAACTGGGTCTTTCGCGAACCGGACGACGTGCGCAACTGGGGCGACTCCTGGGCCGAGCGCATCACCCACTCCTCGCTCGCAGACCAGGCGATCGAGTACGGCCTGGCCGAGCGCGCGGACCTCGAACGCATCGCCGCCGGCTGGCGTGCCTGGGCGTGTGACCCGGAGGCGTTCTTCATGTTCATCCACGTCGAAGGCATCGGCATCGCGCCGAGCTGAGGGCACCGGCTCGCAGCAGCGAGCTAGCTTTCGCGGTCCTCGGGACGCTCCACGAAGTGGCGCGGCGCCGACTGGCCGCTGCCGCGCTCGGTGTAGCGCTTGAGGTTCCGCATGAAGAAGCCCCAGAAGTAGTTGCGCTCGCCGAAGAGATCGTCGCGCCGCTCCCACGGCCCGTGGACGAAACGCAGGCCCGTGCCCGTCGCCATCTCATCGGCGTGGAACTCCACCTCCGTGCCCTTCCGACTCTGCTCGCTGTCGCCGTCCGAGTCCTCCAGGAACCGCCAGCGCACGCTCGTCGGCCGTTCCGCCTCCGTCACCTCGGCGCGGAACCAGCCGCCGTCCGGGCCACTGCCGATGTACATCACGCGACCAGCGGCGTCCGGCGCAACCTCCGAGGGTTCGTCCCGCGCCTCGCCCCACCAGTGCGACACGCCCTCGGCGGTCGCGACAGCGTCGAACACCACATCAGGCGACGCCTCGATCTCGATGTAGTGCCAGATGCGATGCACGTGGACGGCCTCTCCGCTCGATGGCGCGGATACCGTCACCATCGATCAACCCTACGGTTGAGCGTAGGGAACGCGTCGGAGGGATGTCAACCGCCGCCGGCGCGACCGGCCAGCAGGGCGTCGCGGGTGACCTGGATGTGGCCGAGATGGATCGCGATGTGGTCGATGCAGTGCGCCAGCGCATGTGCGACCGTCATCGACTGCGTGCCCGGCTCTGCCTTGAACAGGTCGTCCCGGTACGGCGGATAGCCGGTCTCGCGCGCCAGCTCGCTGTCGGGCATTCCGTCGAGCACCTCGTGCATCGCCGCCAGCCACGCCTCATATTCAGCGCGCAGATCGTCCACCGTTCCGGCCGCCACAAACTCGGAGTCGCGGTCCCGGTCGGACGTCCCGCCGCCGATGGCCACTAGCGTCCACACCTTCGATGACGCGAGCAGGTGCGTCGCGATCGCAAACAGCGAGTTGGCCTCGGGTACATCGACCTCGGCGTTCAGCAATTCCTCTGGCACCCCATCGAGGCTGCGAAGCACGTCGTGGGCAAGCAGGTCGAGCATGCCCGCGAAACGATCGATCGTCGTCACCATGGCAGCGTCCCCCTCGGACAGTCGCGTGCGCAGCGTGGCGAGGACTCTAGGGCACCAACCACCACCGCCGCACCGTCGCCACAACGATCGTCATAGCTACGGGTGCTCTCGCGACATTGGATCCATCTTCGCAACTGGGAAGGGTGTCATGGCGTTAGATTCCGGAGATTCGCGCAGATTCAACAAGATTCGTGCGAATCCGCTTAGTAGCTCGTCCAGGTAAGGTCTCATGAACGCAGGGACGAGTGTCTGTGTCTCGGGGGAACTCGGCATGGCCGGCGACCAATTGGGCCGGTCAACGAGGTGTCGAGGCAGGCCTCTCACTAACGACGGAGGATCGATTGAGCACCAGTAAGTACTGGCAGACCCGCGTCTCGCGACGTGGAGTGCTCCGTGGAGCGGGCGTCGCTGGCGCCGGCCTCGCGGGCGCAGCCCTGATCGGCTGCGGCGACGACGACGATGACGATGACGATGACGATGACGACGATGACACGCCCGACCCGACGGCGCCGGCGACGACGGACCCGGGCGCTGCCGCGACGACGGAGGCACCCCGGCCGATCCGTTCCCCGGCGTCACACGAGGCGGGACGCTTGTCATCCCGCGCGCGGGTGACCCGCCGACCATCGACGCGTATGCCAACCTCTCGTTCGAGACGAAGCGGGCGTCGCTGTACGCGCACAGCCGTCTGTACAAGATCGGCGCACGCCCGGACATCAACCCGAACGCGGCTCTGCCTGAGCCGGACGCGGCGGAAGACGTCGAGACGGCTGACGGTCAGCCACCGCCTTCCGCGCATCCTCAAGCCTAGCGCGGCCTGCGGCGCCGGGACGCTCGGAGCTGACCACGATCGTTGCGTGGGGCCATGGACGTCGCGCAGCGAGGTAACGGAGCCGACCGCTCGCGGGCGCTGTCAGCGCTAGTCGGCAAAGAGCTGGGTGAAGTAGATCTCGTACTCGCTCTTGACGAAGACGCCAATGCTGATGCGTCCGAAGCCCTCGTGCAGGATGTTGGCGCGGTGGCCCGGCGAGTCCATCAGACCCTCGTGCGCTCCGACGGTCGAGGGGTAGAGCGCCAGGTTTTCGCCCATCAGCGTGAACTCGTACCCGGCGGCGACCAGGCGGTCCATCGGGCTCAAGTCGTCCGGGTTGACGTGCGCGAAGTAGTCGCGAGCAGCCATGTCGGCCGAGTGCGTACGCGCGATCGACCTGAGGTGGTTGTCGGGAGCCAGCGGTGCGAGCCCCTGGGCCGCGCGAGCCTGGTTCACCAGCGCGAGCATCTGCGCCTCGGCGGCCTCGATGTCGAATGCAGGTGCGGGCGTCGCAGTCGGAGTCGGCGTGACAACCGGCGTGGATGAGGGGGCGGGCGGGGGTGTCGGTGGAGGTTTCGCAACGGGCGTCGGCGGCGGCGTAGCGACCGGCGTCGGTGGCGGGGTCGCAACCGCTGTTGGCGGCGGTGAGGCTGCCGTGGCCGTGGCTGTGGGCGTCGAGGGAGCAGCGATCGCGTCCGCCGGGGTCGCCTCGGATGGTGCGGGGGCATCGGACGTGGGGGCCGCGGCGGCCTGGCATGCGGCGAGCAGCAGCACCGCGCTCACGAGCGCGGCGAGCAGCGGCGCGGGGTGGTTGTGGACGCGCGGCATCGGCGCTCCCTGCGTGCTCCCTCAGTCTCCCGTGAGCATGGCAGCGAGCACGTCAGAGGTTGTTACGAAGTCGTCTGATCCGGCGTCGATGGCCCCGCGCGATGGGTAAGCGGAGCGCAGAGCGGGCGTGTATCTTCGGCGTGCCGCGCGAGGCGGCGCCAGCCGAGGTGCGATCCCGGGAAGGGCACCATGAGCTACGAGAACATCCTCTACGAGACCGACGGACGCGTCGCGATCATCACGCTGAACCGGCCGAAGCTGAACGCGCTCTCCAACGAGCTGCGCGGCGAGATGTTCCACGCGATGAAAACAGCGGAGGCGGACCGCAGCGTCGGGGTGATCATCCTGCGGGGAGCCGGCCGCGCCTTCAGCGCGGGCTACGATCTGAACCTCTCCGCCCCAGACGAGCCGGGCCCGTAGGTTTCCGAGTTCTCCGGCATGCCCGACACCAACACGACGCACCCGGCGCACTACGACTGGTCGCGCCACGTGACGCTGGCGAACTGGACGATCTGGGAGCTGGCGAAGCCCGTGATCGCCCAGATCCACGGCTACTGCGTGGCCGGCGGCACCGAACTGGCGTCGTTCTGCGACTTCCGCATCGTTGAGGAGACCACACAGATCGGGTACCCGCCGGTGCGCGCGATGGGGACGATGGACATCATGTGGGCGCCCTGGCACATGCCGATGACCAAGGCCCGCGAGTTCGCGTACGTCGGCGACTCGTTCAGCGGCCGCGAGATGGCGGACCTCGGTTGGGCGACGTATGCGCTGCCGATGGACCAGCTCGAGAGCTTCACGAACGAGTTCGCGGAGCGGATGGCGAACATCGATAACGACATGCTGATGTACTCGAAGCGCTCTGTGAACCGGCAGTACGAGATGATGGGGATCCGCAACGGCCTGATGTCGGGCACGGACGTCGAGGCGATGAGCAAGCACCGTCCTGCCGCGTCGGAGTGGCGCGACCAGCTGGCAGCCGGCGGCCTGAAGGCGGCGCTCGAGTGGCGTGACGGTCCGTTCCAGGACTATCGCGGCAAGTACGACACGGCGCCGCGTGAGCGTTCGCTGGCCGGAGAGGACGGCGACAACACGCCGACCACGCCGGAGGGGCCCGAGACCTAGTGACGACACCGACCGAGGCGAGCGGTCGAGGGGGCCCCCTGCCCCTCGACGGTCTCCGTGTCCTCGACCTCGCCGGCGTCGAAGGGGCGCTGGCCACGCGCATCCTCGGCGACCTGGGTGCGGAGGTGCTGCTGCTTGAGCCGCCCGAGGGCGCTCCGACGCGGGCCCAGGCGCCGTTCCTCGACGGCGAGACCGGTATTGAACGGTCCTATCGGCACCTCTACCTGAACGCGGGGAAGCGCTCGATCGTCCTCGACGAGGGGAGCGTCGAAGACGCCGCGGTCGAGGCGCTGGCACGGTCGGCGCAGCTGCTGGTGGTCTCGACCGAACGAGGCACCGAACTGCCCTCGTTGGCGGCGCGGCTGGTCGAGGCGAACCCGGCGCTGATCCCGGTCGTGATCTCGCCGTTCGGGCCGGCGGCGGGTGAGCGCGCCTCGTGGCGGTCGTCGGACCTCGTGGCGCAGGCGGCTGGCGGGCTGCTCGCGGTCAGCGGCGACCCGGACGACCCGCCGACGCGAGGTCCGGCGCAGCTCTCGTTCGCGATGGCTGCACTCTCGGCGGCGGCCGGCGCCATGCTGGCGCTCACCGGCCGGCGTCGAGGCCGCGGCGGTGGCCGCGTTGACGTGCCGCTACAGGAGGCCGTGACGTTCTCGCTGATCCAGACGTCCAACCCCAACACCCTGACCTGGCGCGACGAGGTGCCGATGCGGCCCGGTCTCAGCAACGCTGTGCGCTGCGCGGACGGCAGCTGGGCCGGGGTCAACGTGCTGGTGACACGGATGGACGAGTTCGTCGCGCACCTCGACGCGGCAGGCGTCGAGCACGAGCTCCACGGCGACGACTGGCAGATCGTCTACGGCGGCGATCGGCCGGTCTGGCGCTTCCTCGACAACCCGGTCCAACACGCTGCGGCCCGGCTGGCGGCGAAGCTGCCGCGCGAGGAGTTCCTGCGGCAGATGTGGGACATGGAGTCGGCGTCGATGCCGACCTACACGTTCCCGGAGATGGCCGAGTCGGAGCACTACGCGGTCAACGAGCAGTTCCGGCCGGTGCGACACCACCCGCTCGACATCGATCTCTCGTTCGTGCGCAGCCCGGTCGACGCTTTGATCGAAGGCCGACTGCCCGGTCGCTCGCCGAGGCTCGGTGAGCATGACTCGATCCTCGACGCGACTCGCGCCGATGCGCCCGCGGCCGCGGAGCGAGCGCCGCCTGCGACCGGCCGGCCCCTCGAGGGGCTGCGCGTGATCGACATGACCTGGGTGCTGGCGGGGCCGCTGACGACGCGGCTGCTGGCGAACTTCGGCGCCGAGGTGATCAAGGTCGAGTCGACGTTGCGACCGGACGCGCTCCGCAACGCCCGGCAGCCGGATGGCCGCTACGCGCCGGACCTCGGCGATGTGCTGAACGACGCCAACACTGGCAAGCGCTCGCTGCTGCTCAACCTCACGACCGAGGAGGCGCGCGGGGTGCTGCTCGACCTGGTCGCTGAGTCGGATGTCCTCGTCGACAACTACCGCGCGAACGCGCTCGACAAGATGGGCTTCCCCTACGAACGCCTGCGCGACGTGAATCCGCGCGTCGTCGTCGCGCACATGCCGGGTCCGGGCACGACCGGGCCGTGGAGCGGGCACCGCACACTGGGCAACCTGCTCATGGCCGTATCCGGGCTCAACTACCTGATGGGCTTCGAGGGACGCGAGCCTCGAGGAGTGGGCATCGCCTACCCCGACTTCACCTCGCCGCTGCTGACGGTCGTCGAGGTGCTGGCCGCGCTCGCCGAGCGGGAGCGCACCGGCGCGGGGCGCGAGATCCAGATGGCGCAGCTCTCGGCGACGGTGTCGCTGCTCGGCGCCGAGTGGATGCGCTTCGGGCGCGAGGGCGAGCAACCGCCACGGCCCGGCAACCGCGACCCGAACATGTCGCCGCACGGCGTCTTCCCGACGACCGGTGAGGATCAGTGGATCGCCCTCGCCGTAGTGTCGGACGAGCAGTGGCGCGCCCTCGCCGCGGTGATGGAGCGCCCCGATCTCGCCTCGGATCCTCGGTTCGTGACGCTGGCGGACCGACGGGAGCATGAAGACGAACTCGAAACGATGATCGGCGAGTGGACCGCCTCGCACGACGGCTGGGAGCTGGCGGCGCGGTTGCAGAGCTCCGGCATCGCGGCCAGCCCCGTCGAGAATCTGCGCGACACGCTGACTCGCGACCCGGTGCTGGCCGAGCACTACCAGACGCTGCGGCAGCCGAGCGATCCCTCGGTCGAGCTCACGATCGATCGCGACCCGATCTGGCTCGAGGGCCAGGAGCGGGCGCTGGAACGCGCGCCGATGATGGGCGAGCACAGCGAGTACGTGATCCGCGAGATCCTCGGACGCTCGCGCGAGGAGTTCGACCGCCTCGTGGCCGACGGCGTGGTCTACTAGGCGCACTGGCGGGACGGGCGGGCGACGATGACCTGGGAGCCAGAGGTCGAAGAGATCCAGCGACGTCGCGAGGCGGCGTACGGCATGGGTGGCGACGAGCGGCTCGCCGATCAGCGCGCCCGCGGCAAGCTGCCCGTACGGGAACGCATCGACGCCTTGATCGACGCCGACAGCTTCCTCGAGCGTGGTGTGCTGGGCGGAGGCGCCGACTACGACGAGGACGGCAACCTCCTCGAGTTTCGCCCGAAGGCGACGATCTTCGGTATGGCGCGGATCGACGGCCGCCCGATCGCACTGACGGCGCAGGACTTCACCGCACGCCCCGGCAGCGGCAGCGCGGGGGAGTCCGGCCGCTCGGCCGGCAGCATGCCGCAGAACTTCTCGGCGGAGCACATCGCGTATGAGCTCAAGCTCCCGTTCATCCGCCTGATCGATGGCTTCGGCGGCGACATCCGGGCCGTGGCCGGGATGAACCGCACCTACGTTCCGCAGGGCGACTGGCGGGTCCCGAACGCGCTGCTCAGCGAGGTGCCTGTCGTCTCGGCCGCCCTCGGATCGGTCGCGGGGCTCCCGGCCGCGTGGGTGCCGGCCTCTCATTTCTCGGTGATGGTGAAGGGCATGTCGCAGATCTTCGCGGCCGGCCCGCCGGTGGTGCGACGCGCGATCGGCCTCGACATCGACAAGGAGGACCTCGGCGGATACAAGCAGCACGCCCGAGGCTCAGGCGTCGTCGACAACGAGGCCGAGGACGAGCACGACGCGTTCGAGCAGATCCGGCGCTTCCTCTCGTACATGCCGACCAGCGTCTGGGAGCTGCCACCCGTCGAGGAGACGAGCGATCCGCGCGACCGCCGCGACGAGCGGCTGCTGTCCCTCATCCCGCGGGAGCGCAACCGTCCGTACGACCCGCGCGCTCTCGTGCGCATGGTGCTGGACGAAGACTCGGTCTTCGAGCATGCGCGGTACTACGGCGGTGCGCAGATCACGATGTTCGCGCGGTTGAACGGGCGGCCGGTCGGCGCCCTGGCGAACGACCCGCTCGTACACGGCGGCGCGATGGACGCCGATGCCGCGCGCAAGCTCGAACGCTTCGTAGACCTCTGCGACACGTTCCATCTACCGGTGATCAACTTCGCCGACCAGCCGGGCTTCATGGTCGGGCCCGCGGCCGAGCGGTCCGGCACGCTGCGCGCCGGTATGCGGGCAATCGTGGCGATGGGCCAGGCAACCGTGCCGTGGGCGACCGTAGTCGTGCGCCGCGTGTATGGCGTCGCCGGCGCCGCGCACCAGGCGCACTCGCACTTCAACTTCCGCGTCGCCTGGCCATCGGGCGAGTGGGGCTCGCTGCCGATCGAGGGCGGCGTCGCCGCCGCCTATCGGCGCGAGATCGAGGCTGCCGAGGATCCGGACGCGCATCGCGCCGCCCTCGAGGAGCGGCTCGTGGAGATGCGGTCACCCTTCCGCACGGCCGAAGTGCTCGACATCGAGGACATCATCGACCCGCGGGAGACACGGCCGCTGTTGAGCGACTGGCTCGACATGGCCTACCCCAAGCTCGGCCGCCACCTCGGCGTCACGCTGCGGGGCATGCGGCCGTAGGCCTGGGTCGAATCCCGACCCGCGTTAGGCGAGCTTACGGAGGCGCGGGACGAGCACGACGAATGCCAGCGTCGCCGCGACCAACAGCACGCCGACGGAAGCGATGGCGAGCTGCGCGCCGAGCGCTTCCATGAGGATGGCGACGGCCAGGACGCCGACAGACATGACGCTGAACTGCATCATGAACACCGCCATGACGCGGCCTCGATACTCGTCCTGCACGTACTCCTGGACCAGCAGCTGGCTCATGGACTGGCGGCCGGCCGAACCGATGCCGATGACGAACAGGCCGAGCGCACCGCCGAGGAACACGGCCGTCGTCGAGAAGGCCAACATCGCGATGCCCATGAGCACCGCACTGCCGGCGAAGAGCAGCCCTCGATGGCGACGCATGCGCATCGTCGCGAGGCCCAGCGCGCCGACCAGCGCGCCGATCGCCATGGCGCTCTGGAGCAGCCCGAGCGTGGCGCCCGAGTCGCCGAAGACCGCCGCGACGTAGCCCGGCAGCAGCATCCGGATCGGCATCGCGAGCACCGACGTGAGGAACGAGAGCGACACGATCGCGAGGATCGTGCGGTCGCGGAAGGTGTACGCGAGCCCATCGCGCAGCTCCGCCATCGCCCCGCCGCTCGAAGATCGCGACGCACGCGGGCTCCCGCCCCGCCGCATCGCACCCTGGGCCTCGGCGCCAAGCTGGCTGCGTGAGGCTGCGAGGTCCTCGGCCGACATCGAGCGCACACCGAAGAGGGCGATCACGGAGAACGCGTACATCACAGCCATGACGCTGTAGACCGAGCCGGCGCCGATCCAGTCGATCATGAAGCCGCCGATGGCCGGGGCGATCAGCTGCATCAGGTTCATGCCGGCGGATTGCAGCGGGATGGCGTTCATCAGTCGACCCATGCCGACGACCTCGGGCAGGAACGCCTGCCGCGAGGGCATGACGAGCGCCATCATCACCCCCTGGGCGATGGAGGCGCCAACGAGGTGCCAAAAGACGAGGTTGCCCGATAGCAACAGTGCCGCGACCACGACCGCGAGCAGGACGCTGAAGCCCTGGCCGAGCTGCAGCACCGCACGACGCGAGGTGCGGTCGGCGATGACGCCGCCGAGAGGTGAGAGCAGCAACATCGGCAGGGCCGAACCGACGCTGACCAGCCCCAGTGCGCGGAAGTCGCCGGTCAAGTTGAAGGCGAGATAGCCACGGGCGAGCATCTGCATGCTCATCGCCGCGTTCCACAAGATCGTCGCCCCTATGTACCAGCGGAACGGGCCGAACTCGAGCGCTTCGAACGTGCGCGGGAGCCGCCAGCGGCGGCGGCGCTGAGGGACGGCGACGACGGTGGGCGCGGTCGGCGGAACACCGCCGTCGAGGCCATCGAGGGCGGGCGCCGGCTTCGCGGAAGACTCTGCTGCCACCACCTCGAGGTCGGCGTACACCCGCTCGGCGAGGTTGTAGCTAGCGTCGCCGTTCCCGCTCTCGGCGGGCGCCGACGGGACCTCGACGGTGGCAGTCCGGGCGCCATTGCCGCGACCGCCGTTGTAGATGCTGGAGGCGAGGTTGTACGTCTCGTTCGCGGGCGGGTTTTCGTAGGCCGCCTCCGCTGGCGGCCCCTCGACGATTCGCTCGGCGAGGTTGTAGCCCGGGTCGTCGACGTGCGTTTCGATCGCGCGGGCCCGATCTGGCCCGCGACCATTCGACTGTGCGGAGGGACGCTCAGCCAGCGTCAACGAAAACTAACCTTCACGTGCACGTCAATACTAGCACCGGCCGCGCCAGTGGGCCGCCCGCGAGGTCTCGCCACCGGCGCAGCCTTTAGAGTGCGCGCACTGCTGGGCACGACCTCGGAGGGCGCACATGTCTGAGCTACGCGAGTTCGCGGACCGTCTATGGAACGGTGAGATCGACACCGTCCGGGATGCGCACCCGGTTCTGACGCCCTACCGCGACCGCACCGCCGAGGAGATCGACGACCGACTGCTCTACTACAAGGGGCTGGCCGGCGTCGTCGTGGTCGATGCGGGCGACGGCCTTGTCATGCTGGATACTAGCGGCCGCAATGACGCGGACCTGTTGCACTCGGCGGTGTGCGCGTGGCGTCCGGACCGTCGCATGGCCGCCGCGGTGTTCTCGCACCACCACATGGACCCCATCTTCGGCGTGGGCCCGTTCGAGGCGGAGTCCGACGCCGTCGCGCCGACCGTGTACGGCAACGAGCACCTGCCCCGGCACTTCGACCGCTACGGGCGGACCGCGGGCTGGAACATGGCGATCAACGGTCGCCAGTTCTTCCAGCAGTTCGGGCTGGTGACCAGGGCCGCCGCGACGATCGCTGACCCCGAGCGGAGGGAGCGTGCCTACGGTGGACTCCGTTATCCCGATGTCACGTTCAAGGACCGGCTGACGTTCGAGCAGGGTGACCTCACGTTCGAGCTGCACCACGCCCGAGGTGAGACCGAGGACAGCACGTGGACCTGGGTGCCGCAGCTGAAGCTCCTCGCGCCCGGCGACCTCTTTGTCTGGGCCGTCCCGAACGCCGGCAATCCGCAGAAGGTGCAGCGCTACGTCGGCGAGTGGGCGGCCGGGCTGCGCGAGATGGCTGCGCTCGACGCGGAGCTGCTGGTTCCCGGCCACGGCTTCCCGATCTTCGGGGCCGACCGCATCCGGCAGGCGCTGTCCGACACGGCCGAGCTGCTCGAGTCGATCGAGGGACAGGTGCTGGCGCTGATGAACACGGGCGCGTCGCTGGATCGCGTGCTGCACGAGGTGGAGATCCCGACCGAGGCGCTGGAAAAGCCCTACCTCCGCCCGGTCTACGACCATCCGCAGTTCCTCGTGCGCAACGTCTGGCGGCTCTACGGCGGCTGGTATGACGGCGAGCCGGACGAGCTGCTTCCCGCGCCGCGAGCCGAACAGGCGGCCGAGTGGACCCGCCTTGCCGGCGGCGTCGAGGCGCTCCTCGCGCGCGCCGCCGAACTGCGCGACGCCGGCGACCTGCGGCTCGCCTGCCACATCGTGGAGATGGCGGTTCGCGCCGAACCAGACTCGCCCGCGGCCCATGAGCTGCGCGCGGAGATCTACACAGCGGGCGGAGCGCTCGAGGACTCCTCGATGGCCCGTGGCATCTTCGAGTTCACGGCGGCCTCGAGCGAGGCTGGCCAGCGGGATCTCTTCTCGGGCTGAACCTTCCGGCCGACCGGCGCGTGCTGCCTCGTCAGTTCGGAAGCGCTTCCCGGTGGACCGACGTGGGACTCATTGCGGGAAGAAGATGTGCCCGCCCAGCCAGCCCAGCCCGAACGCCGCGCTCACCAGGATCAGGCGCGCCCACGCCTGCGGCGGGAACAGCACACTCACCGGGAGCAGCCCGACGGCAACAAGCGCCACATAGCGCCAGGGATTCTCTTCGAACCAGCTGGTGTAGGTCTGGCCGATGGTGTTCATCCAGAACCACTCGTAGGCCCGGCCCAGCAGCCCGGTCACGGCGCCGACGGAGAGCACGGCCGCGATCAGGGCGACGAGCAGCGCGGCCCTGACGAACCTTCGGAACGAGATCCATCGAGGGATACGAGTGATCCCTGTGTAATTGATCAGACCGGCTGGGGATTCGGGTTCCATGGCCAGCTCCTTGCTCCGGAGAAGCATGCAGCACTGGCCGCGCCGCAGTCACTGACCAAACGGCGCGCGTGTCGCCGGCCGAGCTGCGCGGCGCAAAAAAGAGCCCGGCCGAAGCCGGGCTCTTTGCATCGCGTTAGCGTTGCGTGACTAGCGGCGGTATCCGCCACCGCCACCGCCACCGCCGCCTTCGCCTCGCGGCCTCGCCTCGTTGACGCGCAAGTCGCGCCCACCGAAGTCGGTACCGTCGAGCGCGGCGATCGCAGTGCGGGCGTCGCCGTCGCCCATCTCGACGAAGCCGAAGCCTCGCGGACGGCCGGTCTCACGATCGGTCGGCAAATTGACGCGGACGACTTCTCCGTGCGCTGCAAACAGCTGCTCGATCTCGCTCTCGCTTGCCGAGTACGGCAAGTTTCCTACGTAGATGTCCAGGGTCTTAACCTCCAGGGCGCACGAACTTCATGGCTCGTGCCACCGATATACCAGTCGTCGCAGCGTCCTCGGTGAGTCGTCATGAGACGGGGCTGGGCGGCACACAATTCACTGTGTGGGCTCGACCAGCGTAACAGCCGAACGCCTCAGGCGCTCGGCGCAAGACATGCTTTTGATCCCGGGCGACGAGCAACGGAGGCCGCCATTTTGGCAGCCAGAGCGCGGGGTTGCGGGCGAGGTTGATGTCCTCAGGGCTTGGACTCGCTGGATCACCAGAGTCGAAATCGGCGTCTTGCCGCTACTCGACCGAGATGGTCCCCGTCAATCGAAGACGTTGGCGACTGACGCCCTGCTCGTTCGTCGGCCCGCCGCTGACGCCGACGGAGGCGTAGGGTCCGCCCATGCGAGCGCGCGAGACCACGACGACGCCCTCCCGGCTCAGTGCGACGCGGGTTCGGCCCTCGACACAAGAGCGTCTCGGCGCAGGGGTCCGCACGAACGGAGGATGGTATGAGCGAGCCTCGTGCGGTGGCCGTACCACGTCCGTTCTCGATGCACTGGGGTGACGGCGAGATGGTGGAGGAGGCGCGCTTCGAGGGCGAGCACACCGCGCCGGCCATCCAGTTGATGCGATTTCAGACTGGCGATGCCGCCGGTTCGGTCGCGCTCCGGTTCTGCCACTTCAGCCACGCCGGGCGCTTCCAGCGCTCGCCGTTGATCGTGAGCGAGGCGGAGGTCGAGCGACTGCGCGAGGCGGTGCTGGCCAATCCGCAGGTTCGAGAGTTGCTGTTACGCATCGCCTCCGGGGCGCCCGATGAAAGCAAATGAGCGGTCTCCTCTGTTGACGCGCTGATCGGCTCGTCGAGCGCAGTCCCATCCAGTCGGACACTTCTCCCTGGACCGAATCCAGGGCCGGGCTCGCAGTCGATCCGAAAAAACCGCATGATGTCGCCCGTACCGGGGTGGCGGAACTGGCAGACGCAGCGGGCTTAAACCCCGTGGTCGCCTTTGGCGGCGTGTGGGTTCAAATCCCACCCCCGGTACCAGCCCGAACGTTCGAGGCGAGAGGTGGGGCGATGGAGCAGGTGCACGATCGAATCTGGCGGATCCCGTCCGAGCACCAGCCGGGTCGGTTCACGAACGTCTACATCGTCCGAGGCACGCGGACCGCGATGATCGACACCGGCGTGCTGGGCACTCCGACGCGCGACGTGGCGCCGGTCCTCGACGGGCTCGGCCTGGCGCTGAGCGATGTGGACGAGGTGATCAACACCCACGGGCACTACGACCACATGGGCGGCAACTCGGAGATGGCTGACGCCGGTGCTCCCATCGCGTTGCACGGGAACGACCTCTGGCGAGCGCAGTCGAACGAGGCGCAGGGCGATGAGGCGCGCGCGATGTTCGACACCATCGGCTACCCGGAAGAGGGCGAGCCGCTGGAGGCCGCGGTGCTCGGCCTGCTCGGGCGGGAGGTGGCCGTCGATCGGCTGCTCGAGGATGGCGATCGCATCGACCTCGGCGGCGGCGTGGAGCTGCTGGTCGTGCACACGCCCGGGCATACGGTCGGATCGGTGTCGCTGCTCTGGGAGGCCGAGGGCGTGCTCGTCACCGGCGACTCGTTCCAGGGACGCTACCCGAAGCGGCTGCCAGTGCTGCAGGACCGATCCGAGCCGGGCCGGGGAGATCCACTCCTACCTCGACGAGATCGAGATGGGCCTCGTGATCGGCGCCGGTGGCCAGAACCCGGCGACCCGTGGCACCTCGTCGAACTCCGCGCTGGCGATTCTGCTGGGCGGCGGGGCCGACGCGGCCTCGATCGCCGAGGGCGAGAACATCGCACTCGCGGTGCGGCAGCGGCAGGTCAAGGAGTACGTGCAGCGCGTGCGCGTGGCCGGCTCCGGCGACCGCTTCGAGAACGGTCGCGCCAACGCGGCGCTGTCCGACTACGTGAACGCGTAGCGTTCGAGGTTACGCCAGACAACGACAACATCTGACGACTGGTCGAGGGGCGCCGACGGCGCCCTCGACGGCGGGGAGCGACCCATGGTTCAGCAGCAACAGGCGCCGGGCGCGGCCGATGGCGAGCAGGCGGAGCCCGACCTGAGGTGGATGAAGCAGACGCTCGGCTGGGGCATGAAGGCCCAGTTGGAGCCGTTCGGTGGTGGTCTGACGGTCGACCAGCTGAACATCGGGGTCTATTCCGAGATCCCGGACCACATCCCCTACCGCAACCGGCTCCCGCGCGGCGCGTTCCCCTCGGCGTCGGCTGGGTCGATCGGTGGCTACTACCTCCAGGACAAGTACGAGCAGTGGTCTGACCACGCCGGCCGGCTGTACGAGGAGGGCATCTCCCGTCGCTGGTCGACGGCGACACACGTGCCGTGGAACACGGCCCGAGGGCTCTCCGATGACGTCGAGCTGGCGCTCTGCCAGATCGCGACGGAGCTATCGCAATCGGCTTCGATCGCCACCGAGGTGGTCTCCGGCTGGCTGCAGAACCTGAGCCCCGGCTACCACGAGGTGAAGCTCTTCCTCTCGACGGTCGTCTTCGACTCGGCGCGGATGTTCGAGGGCTATCGCAAGCGCGCGATGGTCAATGGCGGCGGCATGATGCTAGAAAGCCCCGGCATGATGAACCGCGCGCTGCTGGAGACGTACGCCGGCTGGTCGCAGACCGTGCTCGGCCTCTGGGTCGTGCGCGGCTCGCTGGTCACGACCATCCTCCGCTACCTCTCGGTCTACGGACCGACCGAGGCGGACCGGGTGCTGGCCGCGCGGCTGATTCCCGACCAGATGCGCGCCTCGGCCTATGCCACGTCGCACATCGCCTTCGCCATCTCGCAGCAACCCCCGTGGCGCGAGGGCTTCCAGGCGGCGCTCACGCAACTGGAGGCGGCCCAGGCGCGCGAGCTGCGCGACCCGGCGCTCTGGGAGGCGCTCGCGATCGTCCTCGGCGGCGGCATCGAGAACATGGAAGAGGGCATGGCCAAGGTCGGCGAGCTGCGCCAGGACTGGATGCGCATGTACGTCGACCGCTCGAAGCAGGCCGGCGTCGACCGCACCGAAACGATGATCGGTCCGTTCAAGATGCTGCTGGCCGGCCCGGAAGCGATGGCCGCCATGGAGGCGGAGCGGGCGAAGGCGAAGGCGGCCCAGGCCAAAGAAGCCCAGGGCTGAGCCGCCGACGGGACGAACGAAATGCCGCTGCACACCTATCGATGCGACGCCTGCGGGGCCGACTACGAGGTCCTCGTACGCGCCAGCACCGGTGAACCGACGGAGTGCCGCGAGTGCGGCGAGGCGGCGCTATCGCGCCAGCTCTCGTCCTTCGCGGTCACCCACACCGAGGTCGACTCGCTGCGGTCACTCGATCCGATGTACCGGCGAATGGTCGACGACCAGATGGCCAAGACGCCGGAGGCGGAGCCGATGCGGCTGCTCAACAAGCTGACGCCGTTCGACGCGGCCGAGGATCCCGGCGAGCCGATCGATTTCTAGACAGGAATTAAGCAACGACCCGCCGCGGGCAACCTCGACGGCGGCTGGACACGAGGAGACCCATGGCTCAGTTCCCATCCACCGAGTGGTTTGAAGAGCTCGCGGCGATCACCGTCGAAGACGAGGGCTACCGCAAGTTCGGTCGCCTTAACGCCGTCGTCGCGTTCAAGGTCGGCGAGACGGTGATCAGCGTGAACTTCGACGTGCTGAACATCCACGAGATCAGCGCGATCACCGAGAACGAGATGCGCGACGCCGACTTCGTCGTCGAAATGGAGCCGGACCAGTGGCGCGGGATGCTCGAAGACATCGCGAGCAACGGTCACGCCAGCCTCGACTGGACGCTGAACACGCTTGACCTCAAGTTCGACGAGCCGATCCACAGGAACCTGATGGAAGACGGCTTCAAGGCGGACATGTTCTTCCGCTACAACCCGAGCCTGCAGGTCTTCTTCGACAACGTCTCGAAGATCGAGACGGAGTTCGCCGTCCCGGCGTAACTTCCGCGCGACACAGACACTTCGAGGCCGCCGCACCGCCGGCGGCTTCGTTGCGTCCGAGGGCGGGAGCCGGCGGCGGATGTTCGGAATCCGCTGCTACCATCCGCTGCGATCCGGCCGAACTCGCCTGAACCCAACGCCCGAGCGGAGGCTGCATGCTCACCGGGACGCGTGTGATTGACCTGAGCACGGACGTGGCGGGCGCGTTTGCCTCGAAGTTGCTGGCGCTGTACGGCGCTGATGTGATTGCGATCGAACCGCCCGGTGGGCATCCGTTACGCTGGATGGAGCCGCGGCTTGGTGACGGCGACGGCCCCGAGTTTGGAGCGTTGTTCGCCTACCTCGGGGCGGGTAAGCGCAGCGTCGTGCTGGACCTCGACGGCGACGAGGATCGCGAGCGGCTGCGCGCGTTGATCGCGAGCGCCGATGCGGTCGTCGAGTCGTACGCGCCGGGGGAGCTGGCAGCGCGCGGCATCGACCTCGACGCCATCCTCGAGGAACAGCCGGCGCTTGTCGTCACCTCGATCACGCCGTACGGGCGGACCGGGCCGAAGGCGGGCTGGCGGGCGACGGCGCTGACTTCGTTTGCCTCGGGCGGGCAGATGTCGATCTGTGGCGAGCCGGATCAGCCTCCGCTCAAGACCGCCGGGCACCAGGCGTACTACCAGGGCGGCCTGCACGGCTTCGCCGTGACCGTCACCGCGCTGGCCGCCGTCGCACGCAGCGGCGTTGGCGATCGCATCGACCTCTCGCTCCAGGAGGTGCAGGCGACCACGCTCGAGGGCCAGGGACCGAGCGCGCTCACCCGCGGCTCGGAGGGGATGCGCAGCGGCAACACTGCGCGGGCGGCGTGGGGCATCCACCCCAGCGCCGACGGCTGGGTCGGCCTCGCGTCGATGCCGCGGCAGAGCAACTCCGTCTATGACTGCATCGGGCACCCTGAGCTGAAGGGGGATCCGACATTCGCCTCCTTGTGGGGGATCGAGTCCAACGAGTTGCTGCAGGTGCTCGTGCCGGAGTGGACTGCGACCCGCACGGCCGAGGAGATCTTCAAGGAATCTGCGAAGTTCCGCGCGCCGTTCTCGATGATCCCGACGCCGCGGCAACTCCTCGACTGGCAGGGCCTGCACGACATCGACTTCTGGCGAGAGGTCGAGCACCCGGTGCTGGGCACGCACGCGCTCCCCGGCGGTCCGATCGAGTTCGCGACGAGCGACGCCGAGCACGACCGCGGCAAGGCCGCACCGGCGCCGTTGCTCGGCCAGCACACCGACGAGGTGCTCGCGCAGCTGGCCGCGTCCGCGCCGCGCTCGAACGGCGCTCCGGGCGAGGTGACGATGGCCCTCGACGGCGTGCGTGTAGTCGACGTCACGCAGGTCTGGGCGGGGCCGTACGCCACACGCTTCCTCGCGGACATGGGCGCGAGGTGATCAAGGTCGAGGGCCCGACGTTCGCCGATCCGATCCGAACCATGGGCGGCGCGACGACGCCACCGGAGATCAACCTGAGTTCCTACTTCAACGAGTACAACCGCAACAAGCTCGGCGTTTCGCTGGACATCAAGCACGACGCTGGCCTCGAGGCGCTCAAGCGGCTGATCGCCGCCTCGGATGTGTTCATCGAGAACTGGAGCTCAGGCGTCGCTGAGCGCCTCGGGCTGGGCTACGACGACGTACGCGCGCTCAACCCGGGGATCGTCTACGTGTCGATGCCCGGGTTCGGCCACCGCGGCGCCGACGCTGCACGCATCGGCTTCGGTCCGACGATCGAGCAGATGGGTGGGCTCGTGGCCCTGCAGGGCTACGAGGGCGGGCCACCGCACCGCTCCGGCATCAGCTACGGCGACCCGATCGCGGGCACCGCTGCTGCCGCGGCGGTGGCGATCGGAATCGCGCGGACCGAGCGCACGGGCGAGGGCTGTTACGCGCTGGTGCCGCAGCGCGATGTGATCATCAGCCTCGTCGGCGAGTACATGGTCGCCGAGTCGCTGGGCCACATCGTGCCGACACGGCTGGGCAACCGCGACCTCGAGTACGCGCCGCACAACGTCTACCCCGCGCGCGACGAGGGCCCGCGGCCGGTGATCATGCCGAGCGGCGAGGTCGCCATCGAGCTGTTCGACCGCTGGCTCGCCATCGCCGTCGACAGCGACGACGCCTGGACCGCCCTGCGAGGAGTGATCGGTGACGAACGCCTCGACGATCCGCGCTACGAGGATGTGGCGGGTCGCCGTGCAGAGATACAGGCGATCGATGCCGTGATCGGTCAGTGGGCGCAAGATCGCGACGCCGAGGACGCGGCCGCCGAGCTGCAGGCGGTGGGCGTCTCCGCTTCGTCGGTGCTGACGCCACTGCTCTCGACGACCGACGAGCACCTCGAGGCACGCGGCATGTACCTGACGTACGACCATGCGGATGCCGAGCGTCAGCGCACAGCGGCGCCGCCATGGCGGATGCAGCGTCGACCAGTCTCGGAGCTGCGCCCCGCGCCCCGTTTCGGCGAGCACAGCGTGCCCCTGCTGCGCGATATCGCCGGGTACGAAGACGAGGCGATCGAGGCGATGGCCAACGCCCGCGTCACCACTACCGAGCTGATGCCCTCGGCGGCTGGATAGCAGCCCGCGCGACGCTAAGTCCTCGGTAACGTCCTGCGCCGCTTCGGCGGCCGAGAGGCCCGCCTGGCGGCCGAAGACGGACCCGGCCATGAGGCCGGTGCCGCCTGCATAGTTGTGCCAGAACAACCCACCAACGAGCTCACCCGCGGCGTAGAGTCCCGGCATCGGACGGTCCTCGGTATCGAGCACCTGCGAAGTGCGCGGGTCGATGCGCAGCCCGCCGAAGGTAAACGTGACACCGCAGGTCACGGCGAAGCCGACGTACGGCGGCTGATCCAGCGGCAACGCCCAGTTCGACTTGGGCGGCTCGATGCCCTCGGTGGCGACGCCGTCGAGGCGGGATGGGTCGTAATCGCCGCCGCGGCAGGCGGCGTTGTACGCCTCGACGGTCGCGACGAGTCCGGGCGGGTCGATGCCGAGGCCATCGGCGAGCTCCTCGATCGTGCCGGCCTCCGCCTTCGTCACCTCTCGGATGCGGTACTCGTCGCGCAGGCGGTCGACGGTCTGCTGGTCGAAGAGCTGGAACGCGACGCTGTGTGGCTGCGACAGGATCTCGCGACCGTACTTCGCGTAGGTGTAGTTGCGGAGGTCCGCGCCCTCGTCGACGAAGCGCTCGCCTCGTTCGTTCACGATCAGGCCCAGCGGATAGGAGTGCTTCTGGTAGAGGTCACCGATGCGTCGGTTGCCCGTCGGCGGCGCGTTGAGGTCCCAGGCGACCGCGTGTGCGCCCGACCAGTGGCCGTACGGCTGTGCACCTAACTCCAGCGCCATCTGAATCGGACGACCGGTGTTATGTCTTGCCCCTCGCACCTTCGCGAACTCCCAGCCGGCGCCCAGGTAACGCGTCCGCATCTCCTGGTTCGCTTCAAAGCTCCCTCCCGCGAGCACGACCGTCGAGGCTTCGACATCGCGGTAGCCCTCGGCGCCGAAGGTGCGGACGCCGGTGACGCGCCGCGTGCGCTGGTCGGAGAGCAGGCTCTCGGCGCCAGCGTCGTAGCGCACTTCGACGCCTTGCCCCTCGCAGGCCTCGAACAGCAGCTCGGAGAGGCCCTCGCCGCCGCCGACCGCCTCGGTGACCATGCCGCCCCAGAAGCGCAGCCTGTCGCCGACGCGGTAGGCCTGGCGGCCGTACATCAGGATCCAGCGCAGGCCGCACGACCCGCGCATCCACTGCACGGTCGGATAGGCCTCGCGCACGAGGCGCGTGACGAGCGCGTCGTCGGCCTGGCTCTCGGTGACCCGCATGAGGTCGGCGCGCATGTCAGCCTGGGTGTAGGCGCCGACCTCGATGCTCGCGACCTCCTCGTCGCTGAGGTCAGGCATGAGCGCGCGCAGATCGTCGATGCCCTCGTACGGGAAGCGAAAGCCGCCGCCGCTGAAGAACGTGTTGCCCCCGCGCTCCTCGCGGGTCGCCTTCTCGAGGACCACGACCGATGCGCCCTGCTGCGCGGCGGCGAGGGCGGCACAGAGCGCGGCGTTGCCGGCGCCGACGACGATGACGTCGTAGTGGGTCGCCTCGGACCTGTCGCCCGTCACGAGCCGTCCGCCTGCTCGTCCTGGTGGCGCTCGAAGTTCTCGAGCGCGCGCTGGACCATCGGCCGCCGGCGGCCGTCGGGCCGCGTCAGCGCGTAGTCGGGGTCGCGCTCACCCGCCGAGGAGAGCATGTGCAACGCGTGTGCGCCGTAGATGTGGGAGGCGAAGCCCTGCGCATCCTGCGCCTGGTTGATGGCGAGTTTGATCATGCGTAGCTGGAACGGATCGTTCTCCGCCACCCGGCGCGCGTAGTTCAGCACCTCATCGTTGAGGCGATCGCGGGGCACAACGCGGTTCACGAAGCCCAGTTCCTCCGCTTCGTCCGCACCGATGAAGCGGCTCTCGAACAGGATCTCCTTGGCCTTGCGGGGGTGCAGGTCCCACGGCACGGAGAAGTACTGGAAGTTCGTCGGCAGGAACATCGCGTCGTCCGCCGCGAACACCACGTCCATCCCCGAGGCGATGATCCAGCCACCGAAGATGCAGTAGCCCTGGACGTCAGCGATCGTGGGCTTGGGCAAGTTCCGCCAGCGCATCGTCTTGTCGATGTTGTTGTCCCAGGACCGCTTGTAGCGCCCGCGTAGTTCCTCCTGCATCGGCCGGTCCTCGCGGTCGGCGAGCTCCTCGGGCGTACCAAGGTCGTGGCCAGCGGAGAAGTGGTCGCCCTCGGCGCGCAACACGATCACCCGCACCTCGGTGTCCTCGACGGCGCGAGCGAAGCCCGCGTCGAGCTCCTCGAGGAGGCGGCGGCTCTGCGCGTTGCGGTACTCGGGACGATCGAGCGTGAGCAGCGCGACGTGACCGTCGATCTCGTAGCGCATCTGTTCGTCGGCCATCTGTGTCCTCCTCGTCGCGGGGCGTCGAGGTCTACTCGGGCGCGCCCCGCCCAGTGATGTTGGCGGCGACGAGTTCCGCGTAACGGGCGTCGTCGACGCCGGCCAGCTGATCGAGGACCTCGCGCGCGTGCTCGCCCTGCAGTGGCGCGTGCCACACCTCGTCGGCCGGGGTGCGCGAGAAGCGAATCGGGTTCGCGGCCTGCATCCAGCGTCCCGTTTCTGGATGGTCGATCTCGACGAGCGTGCCCCGCTCGCGCATGCCGGCATCCTGCGCCACCTCGTGCGGTTCGAGGACCGACGCCGCGATCACACCGGCGGCGATCAGGTGTGCGGCGAGCGCATCGCGGTCCTCGGTCGCTGTCCAGGCGGCGATCTCCGCCTCGAGCGCGTCCTCGTTCGCCTTCCGCGCGTCGTTGTCGGCAAAGCGCTCGGCGGCCGCCCAACCACGCCCGGCGACTCCATCGAGAGCGCGCCACTGCTCCTCAGACTCGGCGGCGAGCGCGATCCACTGGTCGTCGCCGGCCGAGGGGAAGATGCCATGCGGCGCGAATTGCGGGTGGCGGTTGCCGGCGCGAGGGCGCCCGCGGCCGGTCAACTGCTCCTCGACCGCAGCGTCGCCGACGAACGTCAGGTTCGCTTCCTGCATCGAGAGGTCGATGTACTGACCCCGCCCCGTGCGTTCGCGATGGTGCAGCGCGGCGACGAGGGCGGTGAACCCGTACGCGCCGGCGACCGGGTCCGGGTACATCTGCCCCGAGTTGAGCGGCGGTCCATCCGCGTACCCGAGCAACGCCGACATGCCGGAGGTGGGCTCGATCGTGCCTCCGATGCCGGGCACGTTGGCCCATGGCCCCTCGTGGCCGTAGGCGGAGAGGCTGATCATGATCAAGTCCTCGCGCACCTCGCGCATCTGCTCGTAGGTGATGCCGAGGTTCCCCAGCACCCGCGGCGAGAAGTTTTCCGCACAGAAGTCGGCGTGTTTCAGCAGCGTGCGGAAGAGCGCTACGCCATCGGGCTCCGAGAGGTCGAGGGTGACACAGCGCTTGTTGAGGTTGACCGAGTTGTAGTTCGGGCTGCAGTTCCACGGATGCTCGGCAGTCGGAGAGTCCGCCAGCCCGCCGGGCATCGGCGAGTCGTACGCGCCACGCCACCTGTCGAGGCGCTTGCGCACCTCCACCTGGATGACGTCGGCGCCCATCAGTGCCATCAGCTCGGTGCAGTAGGTCCCCGCCCAGGCCTGAGTCAGCACGACGCCGCGGTAGCCCTCGAGCGGCCCGGCGTGGGGTGCGGAGCGCGGAGCGGTCACGACGCCACCTCGTCGCTCGCACCCGCTCCAGGGGCCGCTGCGCCGCTGTCCTCGAGCGCGCCGACGATGCCGTGGTCGAGCAGGAACAGCAGGTGGTCGTCACTGACGTTGGCAACCCGGCGCAGGACGTCGAGGGTGTGCTCGCCGACGCGCGGTACGCGAAGGCGCAGCGACCAGGGCGTTTCGCCCATGATGAACGGCGCACCGGGGTACTCGACCCCGTCCGGGTCGTCCTCGGCGGTCGTCCAGAAACCGCGCTCGCGCAGATGATCGTTCGAGGCGAGCTCGGTCATCGACAACACGGGGCCAGCGATGACGCGCCGCACCGCCAGCTCGTCGAACAGGTCCATCCGGTTCCAGGTGGACATCTGCTCCTGCACGCGGCCGACGAACTCCTCCTTGTGCCGCTGGCGATACCAGCCTGATTCATACCGCTCGTCCTCGGCGAGGTCGTGCAGGCCGAGGAGGTTCATCGCGTCGCGCCAGAAGTGTGCGCGGCTGATGGTGAGCGCGAAGTGCCCGTCGGCGACCGGCACGGGTCCAGTCGTGATGTCGATCGCGGTCTTGCGCCCGCGCGACTGACCGAAGTACTGCGACGAGAGGATTGCGGGCGAGGCGAACGACGCCATGACCTCGGCCTCGGAGACATCGATCAGCTGGCCTTCGCCCGCGTGGCGGTCGCGGTGCGTGAGCGCGCTGATCGCGGCGCCCGCGGCGACGGTGCCGGCGCAGTAGGAGGCCTGCCAGCCACTGCCCTTCAGCGGCTCGCGGTCGGCCATGCCGTTCAGCGCTGCCCAGCCAGAGCGTGCGAACGCCGTGAGGTCGTTGCCCGGCGCTTCGGCGAGGTCGCCGGTCAGACCGTGCGGGGTGATCGAGACCTGGATCAACTCGCGCCGGCGCAGCGAGAGCTGCTCGTACGTCAGGCGCTGGGCCTCGAGGGCCGCGGGCGTGCCGCTGGTGACGACGATGTCGGAGTGCCGAACGAGGTCGAGGAAATGACGGTGCGCACGTTTGTCCGCGAGGTCGAGCGCGGCCGCGAGCTTGTTCGCCAGCACGTACGTGCCGGTGATGCTCGTGCCGTCGTCCGCAAACGGCGCCGCGCCGCGCTGCGGGTGGCCGGCGGGCGGCTCGATCAGGATGACCTCGGCTCCGAGGTCGGCGAGCACGCGCGAGCACCACGCTCCGGCGATGCTGCGCGAGACGTCGAGGACGCGAACGTCGGCGAGCGGACCCGGCATCAAACGCCCGCCCGACCGGAGCGCCGGAGGGTCGTGACCACCTCGATCAGCCCCGCTTCGCGACCTGGTAGATCGTCGTGTGGCGCAGCCGTACGAGGTCGCGCCCGTCTTCGCTCTGGATCAAGCCGTCGATGATGCCGTAGTGGTGCCCCTTGCGTTCGTAGGTCTCGACGAAGCGGCCGGAGACGACGAGCGTCTGCCCCGCCTCGACGGGCGCGAGATGCTGGATGTGGCTGCGCGCGTGAATCGCCGGGCCGTAGTCGTAGGAGTGGTGCAGCAGCCGCGTCATGCGGCCGGCGAGCCAGCCGGGATGGACGAGGGCACTCGTACCGACGAAGAGCGTGTTGTCCGTCCGCTGCTTGTTCGCCGCGTACTCGATGTGCTCCTCGAGGGGTGTCGGGACCGCCTCTGGCCGCAGATCCTGCCCGACCGGCGCCGAGTCGGGCGTGAGCAGCGGCAGCGACGCCGGCCGATCCTCGGGTGTGTGACGCTCGGGACGCGCGAGATCGGCGAACCAGGACGCCTCGCCGAGACCAACGAGGCCGGCGATGCGGTCGCGGCCATCGGGACCGGTCATGTGGAGTTCGTTGCTGCCGTCCTCGTTGGGGGCGACTGTGATCGCCAGCTCTTCGCCGGGGTAGGTCGGACGGCGGAACGAGATCTCCGCCCAGCCGTCATTCAGCCAGCGGTCACCCAGCGCTTCGAGAATCGTCGGCGTGGCCCAGCCGTAGACCGTCACACCGCCGACGAGCGCAGCCTGGTAGCCGTACTCCTTTGCGCCGTCGGTCGAGTGAATGGCGTTCGGGATGTTGGGGTTGTCGGGACCATCGAGAAAGGCCGTGACGGTATGTGCGGCGCGGCCACTTCCGGATACGGTCGTCATCTCGATCCTCCTGTCGGCCCCTAGCTCAGCCACTCCGCGAAAACCTCGGCGGTGTGCTCGCCGGGACGTACCGGCGCGGGCCGCGTCACCGCCGGCGGTCCGCCCTCGAGGCGGAACGGCCGGCCCGGCAGCGCGGCGCCGGCGCCCAGCCCCGGCGTGTCGCGAAGCATCTTACGCGCCCCCAACTGAGGGCAAACGAAGAGATCATCCACGGTCTGTACGAGCGCAAACGTCATGTGCAGCTTCTCCGCCTCCTCGAACCACTCGACCGCTGTACGGCGGCGGAACGGCGGCACGAAGAGGTCTACGTACTCGTCGTAGTGCTCCATGCGGCCCTCGGCGGTCTGGAACCGGTCCTCGGCCAGTCGCGGTTCGTCGAGGAGCTGCGCGACGCCCGTCATCGGCACGCTGGCGACGGCCCCGGGCGCGCAGTACACAAAGCGATCGCTGGCCGGCACCATGCGCAACGCCTGCTTAATGCGCTGCTCCCGTCGAGGCACCTCACCCCGGTAGGCGTAAGCGGTGGCCTGCCCGTAGGTGTGGCCCGCGAGCGCCTCGAGCATTGCGACATCGGCGCGCTGCGGCGCACCGTCGTGTCGGGCCACGCG
Organism: Dehalococcoidia bacterium; assembly: GCA_965198045.1. GTDB lineage: Bacteria > Chloroflexota > Dehalococcoidia > UBA2979 > UBA2979 > CBDDEC01. Next base: position 456,966 of record CBDAOL010000012.1, on the reverse strand, counting down.
CGCCGCGACGAGCGCAGCCGAGGCGCCGGCGAGACCGCCTGCCATCGCGGCGGCGTAGGCCGGCAGCTGCATCGGCGGCTGGTCCCACTCGCCGGTGAGGAACATCAGCCCGCTGGCCGCCTGCACGACGAGATCGCTCGCGGCCCAGCCCGCCTTCGGGCCCTCGAGGCCAAACGCGGAGACGGACACGGTTGCGAGCCGCGGCGTCAGCGCCTCGAACGCGTCGTCTCGGAGACCGGCCTCAGCGCGACCCGCTTCGCAAAAGTCGCCGACGACGACATCGGCCGCCGTCGCGAGACGCTCGAGCGTGCGCCACTCGGCGACCACGGATCGCTTGCCGCCATTGACGAAACGGAAGGCGCCCCCAGTGCCGCCGCCCCAGCGCGACGCGCGGGAGCGCCAGGGATCGCCCTCGACGGGCTCGACCTTGACGACGTCCCAACCGACCTCGGCCAGCAGTTTCGCGCTGTACGAGGCGCCGACGCCGGTCGAGAGATCGAGCGCGCGGCGGCTCATCGGCCGGCCTCCGCCGCAGCGGCGCGCCAGTCGTCGACGTCCGCATCGACACGCGATAGCTCGCCGCGATCGATCCGCGTTGCGATGCGTTCCGGCGCATCGAGAGACCTGGCGGGCGGGGGCGGTACAGCGCCGATCACGCCTTCCGCCTCGAGCGCTGCGATCGTCGAGGCGTCGAGACCGGCGACCTCGCCCAGCACATAGGCGTTGTCTTCGCCGACGTGGTTGGGTGCCGTCGAGTCCTCGCGTGGTCCGCCGCCAAAGGCTGGTCCCGCGTGTGGCCGCGTGCCCTCGGCTGCCGCGAGCGCGCCAAAGTAGCCGCGAGCCCAGAGCTGCGGGTCGATGAGTTGGTCGGCCGCGTCGGCCACGACCGAGGCGGCGATACCGGCGTCCTGCAACGCGGCGACGACCTCGCTCGCGTCGCGCTCTGCGAGCGCGGCGGCGATCGTCGCCTCCTCCAGGTCCGAGACGCCGAGGGCGCTGGAAGCGGCGGCGCGCTGCTCTTCGGTGGCGCTGATCGCGACCCAGCGGTCGTAACCGGCGACGGTAAATACGCCATGCAGCGCGTGGTTCACGTCGGCGTTGGCCACGCGCTCGGGCAGCGGCGCACCCAGCGCGCGCTCGGTGACCACGCTCCCCAGCTGCGAGATCGCGGTCTCGTAGAGCGAGATGTCGATGTGCTGACCCTCGCCGGTGTCGTCTCGGTGGTCGAACGCCGCGAGGGTCGCGAACACGGTGTTGAGTCCGCAGGTGTTGTCGGCATAGACGATGGTGCCGGGACGCCCCGGCCACGCGTCTGGGTCGCCGATCAGCCAGTTGTGGCCGGAGACCGCCTCGGCGCCCGGACCGAAGAGCGGACGCTCGCCCCACGGGCCAGTCGTGCCGAAAGCCGGTGAGCGAGACATAGATGAGATCGTCGCGGACGGCGCGGATGCCCTCGTAGTCGACGCCGTACTTGCGCATCACCCGAGGCGTGAAGTTATGCGCCACGACATCGCACTCCGCGGCGACGCGGCGGAAGAGGTCCGGACCGCCCTCGGCGTTGAGGTCGATGGCGAGGCGGCGCCTACCGCGGAACGCGTCCATGTTCGCCGCGCCACGAGCCCGTGTGTGCGACTCGACGCGGATCACCTCCGCCCGCAGGTCGTAGAGGTGCCGTGTGGCGTATGGCAGCGCGGCCGCCTGCTCCATCGACAGCACGCGCACACCTTCGAGGGGTCGAGTGGCCACGTTCCCTCCGCCCTGCAAGCACTGTGCGCACCGCGCCGCCACCGCGGCGTTTCGGCACTCTAGCACCGGCCCGAGTCACGCCCGAGCCCGCGTGTGACGCCTCGGCGCTAGACTGCCCGCCATGGCTGAGGCACGCGAAGTCGCTCTCGTCACCGGCGCCGGCTCCGGCATCGGCCGGGCGATCACGCGCCGGCTGGCGGCGGACGGCTATGCCGTGATGGTGGCGGACATCGACGGCACGGCTGCGTCCGCCACCGGCGAGGAGCTCGCCGCGCTCGACGTGCCCGTCGCCTCCACCATGACCGACGTGTCGGACTCCGAGCAGGTGCGCGCCCTGATCGAGGAGACGAACGAGCGCCTGGGCGGCCTCGACGTGCTCGTGAACAACGTCGGCGTCGGGCAGCGGGCGCGGCTGCACGAACTGACCGTCGAGGACTGGTCGCGCGTCATCGACACGACGCTGTCCTCGACCTTCTACGGCGTGAAGTACGCGGTCCCCAGGATGCTGGAGCGCGGTGGCGGTCGCATCGTCAACATCGCGAGCGTGCAGGGCCTGGTGGCGCACCGCGAGAACGGCGCTTACAACGCTGCGAAGGGTGGCGTGATCAACCTGACGAGGGCGATCGCCCTCGACTACGCGCGTGACGGCATCCGTTGCAACTGCATCTGCCCCGGCAACGTCCGCACGACCGAGCGCGAGACGGTCGCCGAGCAGATGGCTGCGCGCGCGGCGGCGGGTGCGACCGAGTATCCGGACGTGCGCAGCGTCGAGGAGCTGGAGGCGATGCACCCCCTCGGCCGCGTCGGAACGCCCGAGGAAATCGCCGCTGTCGCTGGCTTCCTCATCTCGCCGCAAGCCTCGTTCATCACGGGCGCGGCGATCGTCGCGGACGGCGGGCTGACGGCGCAGGTGCTGGCGTGACAGAGCTGCTCGCGCCGTTCCGCCTCGGCGCGATGCACGTCGCTGCGCTCTCAGACGGCCTCGGACAGCAGCAGCCGAGCGACTGGTTTCCGGGCGTGCCGGACGAGGAGTGGATGGCCGCCGTCGGCGCCAACGACGCGCGCGCCACGCTACCTGTCAACTTCGGCTCGTTCCTCGTGCGACGCGGCGACACGACCGTGCTGATCGACACCGGCAACGGCGAGAAAACGCGCGGGGGAGCACCCCGGCGCGGCCGGGCTCCTCGACCGCATGGGTGAGCTCGGGGTCGCACCGGAGGACGTCGACGTAGTGCTGCTCACGCACTTCCACGGCGATCATGTCGGCTGGAACGTCCTCGACGACGGCGGGCCGATCACGTTCCCGAATGCGCGCTACTACCTGCACTACATGGACCTCGCCTACCTCAACAACGAGGGCAACACGGGCGTCGGCACCGACTTCTCACGGACGCGTGTGCTGCCGGTGCGAGAGGCGGGGCAGCTATCGACGTTCGACGGGGAGTACGAGCCGATCGAGGGGATGACGTTCATCCCGACGCCGGGGCACACGCCCGGGCACTGCTCGATCGCGCTCTCCTCGCACGGCGAGCGGCTGTACATCGTTGGCGACGCGGCGCCGACCACGGTGCACCTCGAGCACCCTGAGTGGACGCCCGTCTTCGACCTCGACCCTGCCGGGGCCTCGCACTCCCGTCGAGGGCTCACCGAGCGCGCCGCGAGGGAGCAGGCGTTGGTCACCGGCGGCCACTTTCCGATCCTCACGGTCGGCCAGATCGAAGTCGTCGACGGTCGGTTCCGCTGGACTGACGCCGAGGTCGAGCGCCTGGCGCTCGAGGAGTTCGGCCACCTCGGCTGACACCGCCGACCTCGACGGCTACGCTCTGACCAGGGAGGCGTGGCTTATGTGCGCGTTCTTCATCCGTGTCCGTGCAGCCAAGGCGGCAGCCGAGGCGACCGGGACGTCAGAGACGAGCTGAACTCTCACAGCACTTTCTGACGCGCGCAGCGGCGTCGCAGATTGTCGAGCAGGCGCGTGTCGCCGACTCCGACCGCGTCGTTGAGATCGGTGGCGGCACAGGGGTGCTGACTCGCGCACTCGCGAGCCGCGCCGCGCGCGTGACGACGATCGAACTCGACGAACGCCTCGCAGCCCGACTGCGCCGCGCGTCCTCGGACGACCCGACGATCGAGGTCGTGACCGGCGACGCGCTGGAAGTAGCGTTGCCGGCTGCGCCCTACCGGATCGTGGCCAACCCGCCGTTCAACCGTACCGCCGACCTCGTGCGCCGCGTCGCGAGCGAGGGTGCTGCCTCCGAGGTGCATCTGGTCGTGCAACTGGAGGCCGCCGAGCGCTTCGCGGGCTCGCCCTACGGGCGCGAGACGCTGGAGTCGCTGCGGTTGAAACCGTGGTGGCACGTCGAGATCGTCGCGGAGCTGCCGGCGGCAGCGTTCTCGCCACCGCCGGCCGTGTCGACCGCGCTGCTCTGGATGCTGCGCCGCGAGCGGCCGCTGCTCGCCGAGGAAGACGCGATGCCGTATCGCTCGTTCCTCGAGCGCACCTTCGGGCAGGGGCAGAGCCTGCGCCGCAGCCTGCGCCGCGAGTTCAGCGCCGAGCAGCTGCGCCGCCTCTCGGCGCGGTTCCGGATCGACCTCGATGTGCGGCGCGGCGATCTGACCTTCGATCAGTGGCTCGGCATCTATCGGTTCGCGGCATCGAGGAACGGTGGCGCGCTCACGCGCCTGCGCTGGACGCAGGGCGGGCAGCCCTCGGCGGAGGCTAGGCGAAGAACGCGCGGAGGCGCTCGCCGACCACGGCGGCCTGGGCCTCGGTCACCTCGCGCGGGTCGATGAGGAAGAGGCCGTCGAGGTGGTGGTTGCGGGTGCGGATGCTCGGCGAGCCCTCGGCGAGGTGCCGCACGAGGTCGCGCACCTCGAACGCGCCATCGCGTGCCCGCACGGCGATGCGTTCGATCGGGCGACCGGCCTCGTCCATGCGCGTCGAGAGGTCGAGCGCAGCGATATCCTCGACGGCATCGCAGATGATGCGGTTCACCCGAGCGCGTCGCTCGGCCTCAACCGCGTGGTCGCGCTCGGCGTACTCCTCAAGGGCAGTCAGGAGGCCGGCGATCTGCTCCTTGCCGACCTTCATCGGCCGTGCGATGCCGCGGGTCTGGGCCTCGCAGGCGGCGACGAGGTCCGCGCGACCGGCGATGAAACCGACCGTGGGCCCGCCCAACGCCTTGCCTCCGGAGTAGGTCACGAGGTCCACGCCGAGGTCGATGTAGCGCCGCAGGTCTTCTTCGGCGGCTGCGTCCACGATCACCGGCACTCCGGCGGCGCGGGCGAGTTCGACGCAGCGCGCCAGCGAGACCATTCGCTCTTGCGCCGCATGGTGCGACTGCACGAACAGCAGCGCGGCGACGCCCGAGCCCTCGAGGGCGCGTGCAACCTCGTCGTCGCTCACGCGGTTCGCCGTCCCGGCCATCACCGGCCGGCCGCCGCCGAGGCGCACCATCTGCTCCAGCGGCGCGCCGAAGTTCACCCAGTGCCCGGCCTGGATCACCACGCCGTCTGGCCGTCCTCGAGCGTCGGGCAGCGCGGCCACGGCGGGCGGATCGTTGCCAGCGACGCAAGCGGCGACCGCGATCACAACGCCGGCCGCGGCGCCGGTGGTGACACTCGCCGCCTCAGCCCCGCAACGCTTCGCGATCAGGTCCCCGGCGCGCGCTCGCAGACTGGCGAGGTCGACGTGCGTGCGCGCCGCCTCGGCCTGCGCCGCTGCCACCGTCTCGCTCTGCGCGGTGCCGCCGAGGGCGGTCAGCTTGCCGGCGGCGTTGATCACCGGGGGCACGCCGATGCGGTCGTAGATCGGTCCTTCGGTCATGCAGTGAGCCTACCGCGACAGGACTCGACCGGGAGGGCGCGATCAGAGTGGCGCCGAGACATCGAACCGCTCGCCATGGATGAGGACGGCGGTCGGCTCGATCGAGCGGTCGCCGATCCGCACCTCGCCCTCGCTGTCCTCGAGTTCGATTGGCTCGTCGCGCAGTGCGAAGAGCGTGAGGTGTGCCGGCGAGCCCACGTCGATGCCGCCGAAGCCGTCCGCATCGAGCCGCAGCGCGCGCGCCGGCGTCGAGGTGACGGCGGCCACGACCTCGACGAGGTCGAGTCCGAGCACCAGGAGCTTCGACATCGTCCGCGCCAGCGAGACGACATAGCGGTCGATGTTGCCTCGGTGGATGTCCGTGGAAATCGAGTGCACCGGCAGGCCAAGCGCCAACGCCCGCTCGGCGGTTGCGAAGGCGAACGAGGAGCGGCCGTGCCCAATGTCGACGTAGACGCCTCCGTCGATCGCCTCGCGCAGTGCGGGCAGCGGTTCGTCGCCGAAGCTCAGCGCGCCGCCGACCTTGCCGTGGTAGGCGTGCGTCACGATATCGCCTTCGCGCAGGTACTCGAGCGCTTCGTCGAGGACGGGCGGGGCGTTGCCGATGTGCATCATCAGCGGCAGGTCGGTGAGATCGGCCGCTTTGCGCGCGATCTTGACCGCTTCGATGCCGAACATCCCGGTGTGCGAAGCTGAGGCCTGCACCTTGATGCCGCGCACCCAGCCCCGATGTCGCTCGACCGCACGCACGGTGCCTGCGAGCGACACGAGCTCCGGCCTCGAGGAGTGCCCGCCGCCGAGGTGCGGCACGCCGGGTGAGCCGACGTTGACGAGCGCGTAGACGGGCGTGCGCTGCGTCGCATGCACGGTGCGAGGGAACGCGTCGATGGTGGTCGCTCCGGCCGACCCGGCGTCGATGAGGCAGGCGACGCCCTGCTGCACGCCCACGCGATCGGCGTCGACGCGGCTTGTGCCGAAGAGGCCATGGTTGAAGACGTGCGTGTGAATGTCGATGAACCCGGGCGTGACGTAGAGGCCGGACGCGTCGATCACCTCGGCGTCGCCGATGTCGCCGGCGTTCACGATCGAGGCAATCAGACCGTCCTCGATGCGCACATCGGCAAGCGTGGTCGTCCCCCCGACCAGGTCGATCACCGTGCCGCCAGTGACGACCGTCCGCGTCACAACAGGCCCCCGCCCACGGCGCGACCATCGAGCGGGCGCAAGGCCTCACTCACGGCGCGCCAGTCCTGGTACGCCTCGTCGTAGCGGTCGACGGCGACCGGGTCTGGTTCGAGCCGCGCCGTCGGATGCACCATCGCCTCGGCGGCCGCATCGACATCGTCGTACCAGCCGAGGGCGACGGCAGCGTAGATGGCCGCGCCCCGGGCCTCGGCGACGTGGTCGGTCGTTTCGCACGGCCAGCGCAGGGCATCGGTGATGATGCGCGACCACACCTCGGACTGCGCGCCACTCCCGGTGAAGCGCACCACCGACGGATCGCCGCACCAACCGCGCACCTGCTCGAAGATGCCTCGGATGGCGAACGCGCCGCCCTCGAGGACCGCGCGGTACATCTCGGCGCGGCTATGGCGCGCCTGGAGACCGACGAACCCGGCCGTTGCCCCCGGCCGCGCCTCGGGAGCGACCTGTCCGGCGAGGAACGGAAGGAAGCGCACGCCATCGGCGCCCGGCGCGATCGCGGCCGCCTCACCGTCGGCGAGCGCGAAGACCTCGGCGCGCCGCTCCTCCGACGGGTGGTCGTGCCAGCCGTCGAGAAACCAGTCGGCCGCCCGGCCAGCGAGGACCGCGTTGCCCCCGATGATGTGGCGGTCGGGCGGGAGCCCGTAGAAGCGGTAGGCGCCTGCAGGCGCCTCGGCGGTCACGGCGCGCACCACCGCGTGCGTGCCGATCGTGACCGCGTAGGTCCCGACTTCGCCAGCGCCCGCACCGACGTTGGCGCAGATGCCGTCGTGGCCGCCCACGGCGACCGGCGTGCCCGCGGGCAGGCCGGTCGCCTCAGCAGCCGCTGCCGAGACCTCGCCGCCAACGGCCCACGGCATGGCGACCCGAGGCAGCAGCGAGCGCTCGATTCCGAGCGCGCCGAGGGCATCGCTGTCGAAGTCGTGACGGTCCGGCCCCGAGGTCGGGTCGGTCACCGCGTCGCCGGTCAGCCGGAGGTGCAGGAGGTCCTTGGCGTAGATCACCTGGCGCACCCGCGCCGCCGTCGCCGGCTCATGCTGCTGCAGCCAGCGCCACTTCGCGAGCAGCGCAGCCGCGTAGTTCGCGAGGTGGTAACCACTGGCCCGCCACGCCATGAGTGCGCGCAGCTCCTCCGCGTGACGTCGGTCAGACCACGATCCGGCAACGACTGCGCCGTCCTCGTCCGTCGCGACGAAGCCGCCACCGCGGCCGGAGAGCGAGACTGCCGCGACCTCGTAGCCGTCGAGGTCGGGTCGTGCCAGCAGGCGTCTGGTGAGCTCGACCGTGTCAGCCCACCAGCGGTCCGGGGACTGCGAGACCCGGGCGCTGCCGTCCTCGGCGACGGCCTGCTCCTCGAGGTTCCGCGTGGCCTCCCGCGCCAGGAGTCGGCCGTCACGATCGAACGCGACGACTTTGAGCCGCGTCGTACCGAGATCGATCGCGAGGATCGCGGGATCGGCCATCGCCCCATGCTCCCTTACGCGGGACCTCGAGGTCGCTGCTACGCGCTAGAACGTCGCGATCGGGTTGACGGGTGACCCCGTGCCGCCCTCGACGACGAGCGGCGCGACCACGAAGAGAAACTCGTACCGGCCCTCCTCGGCGCAGGCTGCGGCGAGGCGCTCGAAGTTGGCGTTGTCGAGCAGCGGCATACCCATGTATGGGATCACAACATGGTGCACGGGGATGCGCTCCGGGTAGGGGTGGTCACCCGCCTCCTGCAGATCCCAGCCCATCAACGAGGCGTTGTGGTCGTAGAGATACTCGATGACCGAGACGGCCACGCCGGGGGTGTTCGGCGGGAAGGTGAACTCGAAGTCCGGGTTCGCGGCCCAGAACGGGTCGCAGCCAGAGCGTACGAGGACCGCGTCGCCGTCGCGAGGCTCGATGCCCTGCTGCTTCGCCCAATCCTCCAGGTCCCAGCCCTCGACCGGCTGCCCGTCCTCGACGTAGTCGGTGCCGCGCATGCGCGGGATGTCGTAGAGCACCCCTCGCGTGAGGATGCCGTCGCGCCAGTAATCGATCGAGTTGCTGCGTGCGCCCTCCTCCGTGACGAGGTCGCCGGGGCGGTCGTTGTAGAGCTTGCCGTTCGCCCCGGTGGGGGTGTGGCAGAGCGCATCGATGTGCGTGTTGACGAAGCCGTGGTAGGCCACGCCGATGTAGTCGCCCGAAGTCCAGCCGCTCAGCATCATGCGGTGGTCCGCCGGCCTCGGGTTGCGGCGCTGGTCGGGCTGGGCCGCAGCGGTCGCCAGTGGGTTCGAGCACGACACGCTGCGCCCTGACTGAACGAGGGCGGTCGCGGCCTGCCGGGTCTCGGGAGTGATGTGGTTGAGCGTGCCGAGCTGGTCGTCGTCGCCCCAGCGGCCCCAGTTGCTGAACCGCTCCCCATACGCCATGTACTCCTCGACGGTGGGGGGTGTGCGGTCGTGCAGGCCCATGCTGTCTCCTCAGGTAGCTCGGCGGGCGATGACGGCGCGCATCATAAGCGAATCGCGCCGGTCTCGATGCCGCGCGAAGCGTTTGGATGTAGCTGCGCCCTCGCGTAGGATCGCGCCTTACGGGCGTCGGCAGTGGTCTGCTGCGTGACCTGATGGAGGTTCCAATGTCGAAGTTCCGCGCCCTGTTGCTGCTTGGCGGCCTCTTGGCCATCTCCGTGCTGCTCGTCGCCTGCGGCGGCGACGACGATGACGACGGCGACGACGACGACGGTGGCACCTCGACCACGGTGCACGCCACCATGCGTGAGTGGAGCCTCGTGCCCGACGTCTCCTCGGCTCCCCGGCGAGATCGCGTTCGACGTGGATAACCGCGGCCCGGCGCTGGCGCACCAGTTCAAGGTGATCCAGACCGACCTCGCGCACGACGCGCTCCCGGTCCTCGGCGACCAGGTCGACGAGGCCGCCGTAGACGTCGTATTCGCCCTCGAGACGTTCGAGTCCGGCCGCTTCGGGCGCACAACGTTGACCGCGGGCAGCTACGTGCTGATCTGCAACCTGTCAACGCACTATGAGCAGGGGATGAGCGCCGCCTTCACCATCGAGTAACCCTCGACGGCAGCGCTAACGCGCGCCAGAACACACCCTCCGAGGTCGCCTCGGGGGGTGTTTCGTTTTCCGCGGATTCTGCGCACAGACGTAACCGGCGTGTCATATGCCTGACGCTCTTGAGGGCTAGGATCGCTTGTGACGACAAGCACAAGTTGGGAATGGTGAGCGCATGTCCAGATCACTTCGGATCGTTCTGTTTGGGGCCCTGCTCTTGCTCGTCCTCGGGCCGATCGCCGCGTGTGGTGGCGATGACGACGACGACGGCGGCTCAGCGCCGGCGGCCACCGAGGAGACAGCCGAGACCACCACGGTCAGCGTCGCACTCGAGGACTTCACATTGACGTCGGATGCCGTCTCGGCGTCGGCAGGCGAGATCACGTTCGCCGCCCAGAACCTCGGCAGCACGCCGCACGAACTGCTGGTCGTCCGCACGGACCTCGCGCCGGATGCCCTGCCGGCAAACGGGGAGGTCGACGAGACGGACCTCGAGATCGTCGTGCGGCTGTCCGACATCGAGACCGGGATGTCCGTCGCCGGCGTGGTCGAGCTCGAGCCCGGTGACTACGTGTTGCTCTGCAACGTGCCGGGCCACTACGCCCTCGGCATGAGCGCCGCGTTCACGCTGGAGTGACCGTGGAGGTCCGCTAGCCCGACGCTGGCGGCGGGTCACCCTCGCGAGGCTCGTCGCCCAGGGTCCCGGGTTCGTAATAGACGTGACCCCCGACCGTGTCGGGCCGGTGCGTCTGTGCGGGCGGAACGTGGCCTTCGAAGTCGTGCGCATACTGGTAGCCGCGGCCGTAGCCGAGGTCCCGCATCAGCCCGGTGGACGCGTTACGCAGGTGCATCGGCACGGGATCGTTGCGCGTCGCTCGCGCGTCCTGCGCCGCGCGCTCGTAGGCGGCGTACGCGCTGTTCGACTTCGGAGCGCGGGCGAGATACACCGTCGCCTCGGCGAGCGGGATGCGGCCCTCGGGCATGCCAATGAACTGCACGGCCTGCTGCGCCGATACGGCGATCGGCAGCGCCTGCGGATCCGCGAGGCCGACATCCTCGGCGGCGAGGATCACGAGGCGGCGCGCCACGAACAGCGGGTCCTCGCCGGCCTCGAGCATGCGCGCCAGCCAGTAGAGCGCGCCGTCCGGATCGGAGTCGCGCAGCGTCTTGATGTACGCCGAGATGGTGTCGAAGTGCGCGTCGCCCTCACGGTCATAGAGCAGCGGACGCTGCTCCGTGGCCTGCTCGACCAGCTCGCTCGTGACGAGGCGGATCCCGCCCTCGTCGACGTCAGCCACCGCCACCGCGAGGTCGAGCACGTTGAGGGCGCTGCGCGCGTCGCCGCCCGAGACCTGCGCGAGCAACCGCAACGTCTCGTCCTCGATCGCCACGTCCGTCTCGCCGAGGCCGAACGCGGGATCGTCCAGGGCGCGGCGGATGATGCTCACGATTTCGTCGGGCTCGAGCAGGTGCAGCTGGAACACGCGCGAGCGCGAGAGCAGCGGCGCGACGAGGTAGAACGACGGGTTCTCCGTCGTGGCGCCGATCAGCGTGACCACGCCGGCCTCGACGTGGGGGAGCAGGTGGTCCTGCTGGGCGCGGTTGAAGCGATGGAGTTCGTCGAGGAAGAGGATCGTGCGGCGGCCAGAGACGCGAAGGCGCTCGCGGGCCTCGTCGATCAGCTTGCGCACGTCGGCAACGCCGCTGCTGACGGCGGAGAGCTCTGCGAAGTAACGTTCGGTGGACTCCGCGATGATCCTCGCGAGAGTGGTCTTCCCGGAGCCGGGTGGTCCCCAGAGGATGATCGAGGTGAGCTCGTCACGCTCGATCATCAGCCGCAGCGGGCGGCCCGTCCCGACCACGTGTTCCTGCCCCACGAACCCGTCGAGGTCGCGCGGTCGCATGCGCGCGGCGAGCGGCTCGTCGCGCGCGAGATGGCTCTCCGCCCGCTCCTCGAACAGCTCCTGCTGCACGCCGGGCGGCGGCTGCTGCCGGCGTCCCGCCACAATCGCACCTCCTGCTGGGGTCGCGATGAGTCTACGCGGGACCGTCGAGGCTATCGCTTGCGCTCCAAGCGCGCCCGCTCCAACGCCAGGTCGTACGCGCGAAACGCCTTGCGTCCCGGGGGCTGATGTCGCATCCCGGCATCGGCGAAGCCGAGGTGGTAGAGCATGCGCAGGGCACGTGCGTTGTGGTCGCCGAGGTGGGCCCAGACGCTGTCGGCCCCCAGCGCCTCTAAGGCGTGAGCACAGGCAAGTCGCGCCGCCCGACGCCCGATCTGCTGCCCCCAGCGGTCGACGGGCAGGGTTACCTCGAGTCGCCACATCGCCTCGCCGGGCCGCGCCTCGAGGACGTGCGCGGCGTCGACCGGATCACGCGTACATCGCCGACTGGTTCGCCGTCGAGCTCGATCATCCAACGCCCGACCTCGGACTCAGCCCGCGCCGTCGCCTGCACCGCCGCGAGGCTCCGCTCGGGCACAGCTTCGAGTTCCGCGAGAAAGAGCACCTCCGGGTCCAACGCCCACCGGGCGATGGCGTCCCAATCGTCCTCGGTGAGCGGCCGCACCACGAGGTCCCCGTCCTCGAGGCGCGCATCGTGCTCGCGCAGCGGTCCGGACATCAGTCGGGCACGTGGGATGCGCGATCGAGGGGGTACTCGACGGCCTCGGCGAGCGTCAGCAACTCGGCTCGCGTCCGGAGCACGCGGTCGATCAGGTCGGCCGGATAGCCGAAGCGGGTCTGGTGCTCCTCGAATTCATCGTCGTCGTCCACGGTCACCCCGAGGCGTTCGGACACGACGATGTCGACATCGAGGTCGGTCCAGCGCACGACGTCACCGTCGAAGGTGGCGACGTTGGCGTAGCTGAGGATGCCGCGATTGCCGGCCGGCGCGTGGTTGTGGAAGACGTTGAACCAGCGATCGGAGAAGAACAGCGCGGTGAACGTGCCCTGGATCTGGCCCTCGACCCGGTAGCCGACCCATGGCTCACCGCGGAGCACCCTGCAGCGCACCAGACCGTCCTCGACGTGCTCGAGCGTGGCGCCGTACTCGTAGTGCAGCGACCCGTCGTACTTGGTCGAAGCGATCTGGATGCGTTCGCCGGCCATGCGCCGATTCTAGGCACGACCAGGGTGAGCGTCGCCTGATCGCAGGCAGAGCGAGCCGTACACTGGCCGTCCACCCTCGACGATCGCCGAGCCGGAGCCGACGTGTGACCACCGACGTTGCCAGCCGTTACGAGACCGTGATTGGCTGCGAGGTCCACGTCCAGCTCAAGACGCACTCGAAGATGTTCTGCAGCTGCGACCGCGACTACTTCGCCGCCGAGCCGAACACGCGCGTCTGCCCGGTCTGCCTGGGCATGCCCGGCGTGCTGCCGGTGATCAACGAACAGGCCGTGACCTACACCATCCTGGCGGGCCTGGCGATGGGCTGCACGATCCCCGAACAGTCGAAGTTCGACCGCAAGAACTACCCCTATCCCGACCTGATGAAGGGCTACCAGATCTCGCAGTACGACCAACCGCTCTGCGTCGGCGGCGGACTGGACGTCGAGGTCGATGGCGAGCCCACGTACGTGCACATCGAGCGCATCCACCTCGAGGAGGACACGGCGCGCCTGCTGCACCGCGACGACGGCGGGGCGGACGGCGGGTACTCGTTGATGGACGTGAACCGCGCGGGCGTGCCGCTGATGGAGCTCGTGACGGAGCCGGACATGCACTCCGCGGCCCAGGCCACCGCCTTCCTGCGCAAGCTCCGGCAGATCCTGCGCTACATCGGCGTCTCGGACGCGGACATGGAAAAGGGTTCGTTCCGTTGCGACGCCAACGTCTCGCTGAGGCCCGCCGGCGCGACCGAGTTGGGCGCGAAGGTCGAGGTGAAGAACATGAACTCGTTCCGTGCAATCCAGCGCGCCATCGAGTTCGAGATCGAACGCCAGGCGGCCCGCCTCGACGCCGGCGATCGCATCGTGCAGGAGACCCGCGGCTACATCGACGCGACGGGAGAGACGGTCTCGCAACGCTCCAAGGAGGAGGCGAGCGATTATCGCTACTTCCCCGAGCCCGACCTGCCGCCGCTGCTCGTCACCGCGGACATCGTCGAGGAGATCCGAACGCAGCTGCCCGAACTGCCCGACGCGCGCCGCCAGCGGATCGAGGCCGACCTCGGCCTGACGCGTGACGAAGCGGTGCTGCTCACGGAGTCACGCGCGCGCGCCGATGACTACGAGGCGGCGGTCGACCTCGCCGGAACCGAGCGCGCGCGGACGATCGCCCACTGGTTCATGGGCGACCTGACGCGCCTGCTCCACGGCATCGCCCCCGACGCTGAACTAGGCGATTCGAAGCTCACGCCGGCGCACATCGCGGAGTTCGTGACCCTCGTCGAGGACGGCGAAATCACCGCCAGCTCGGCGAAGGAGGTGCTCGACGCGGCCTTCGAGGACGGCGCGATGCCCTCCGCGATCGTCGCGGAGCGAGGGCTCGGCAAGGTGACGGATGAAGGCGCCATCGAGGTGGTGGCGTCAGACGTGATCGAGGCGAACCCGAAGGCGGTCGAGGACTACCGCGGCGGGAAGGACTCGGCGATCAAGTTCCTCGTCGGACAGGTCATGCGCGAGACGCGCGGACAGGCCGACCCGAACGCCACGGCGGAGCTGCTGCAGCGGCTCCTCGACGGTGGTCCGTAGATGTCGCGCAGGGAAGCGATAGCCGGTCGATGGGTCCTCGTTGTTGACGATGCTCCCGCTGGGCTATTTACTGGGCACACGGCGGGTGGAGAAGAGCGTATTCAGGCGTGAGCCGCCAGAACTTCACTAAGTGGCTGTACTTCGGGCTCCACATCAAGCGCTGGCTGGCGCTGCTGGTGGTGGCTGTCACGATCATGGGCCTCGGCTTCGCGTACCTCCTGCGGGAGCTCTACGTCGCCTACACGTTCCCTGACTCCGCGTACTGGATCACCCTGCAGTTCATCCCGCAGTGGATCCGCGGCGTGCTCTTCGTGGGCATCGCCGGCGGGCTCGCCGCGTTCGCGGGCTGGCGGCTGAACCGCTCGCTGGCCTCGGCATTGCTGCCGGCGTCGCAGTCGGACGAGGACGACATCTTCGAGCGCGTCTACCAGCGTCGCACCCAGGAGCGCGGCCCGCGAGTCGTCGCCATCGGCGGTGGCACCGGCCTCTCGATGCTGCTGCGCGGCCTCAAGCGCTACACCACGAACCTCACGGCGATCGTGACCGTCGCCGACGACGGGGGCTCGAGCGGACGCCTGCGCCGCGACCTCCAGGTCCTTCCGCCGGGCGACCTCCGCAACTGCATCGCCGCGCTGGCCGATGCGGAACCCCTCGTGACAGACCTGTTCCAGTACCGCTTCGATGAGCGCGCCGGCGAGGGCATCGCCGGGCACTCGTTCGGCAACCTCTTCATCACCGCGATGGCCGACGTCACCGGCAACATGGAGGAGGCGATCGCCGCCACCTCGCGCGTGCTGGCGGTGCGCGGTCGCATCGTCCCCGCTTCCCTCGAGGACGTGACGCTAGGCGCGAAGCTGCGCAACGGCGAGACGATTCGGGGCGAGTCACGCATCCCGGCTGCCGGCTCGCAGCCGGAGACGGTGTTCATCGAACCGCCGGATGTGCGCGCGCATCCGCAGGCGGTACGCGCGATCCTCGAGGCGGACTTTGTAATCATTGGACCGGGCAGCCTCTACACCTCGATCCTGCCGAACCTGCTCGTCCAGCAGATCGGCCAAGCGCTCGTCGAGACGCAGGCGCACAAGGTGCTGATCAGTAACGTCGCGACTCAGGCGGGTGAGACGGATGGCTACGACGCCGCGGACCACCTCGCGGCGATCCATCGCCACCTCGACGCGCCGAGGTTGATCGACGTGGTGCTGGCAAACTCTAACCTGCCTGCGGAGCCACTGCCGACCGAGTGGCGGTCCGACCCGGTCTCGGCGCCCGGCGATGCGAACTACTTCGGCGCGCGGCTCGCCCTGGCCGACGTGGTCGACCCGGAGCAACGCTACCGTCACGACTCGGAGCGGCTGGCGAGCGCCGTGATGCGCCTCTACTACGAGCGCGATCTGCGGGTGACCGCCGAGGCCGCTACGATCAGCTAGTGGGCGCTTGCCCAAGAATCCAGCGCACCATAGCCTCGGATCACCATGGAACTCCGCGACTTCCTCAGCCTGGCGCAGATCCTCGTCTCGGTCCTGTTGATCGTGCTCGTGTTGCTGCAGGTGCGCGGCACCGGGTTTGGCGCCGCACTGGGCGGCCAGGACGCTCAGTTCCGCACGAAGCGCGGTCTGCAGCGATCGATGCACCGACTGACGATCGTCGTTGTCGCAGTGTTCATCGGCATGTCCGCCTGGTCCGTGGCCGCGTCCTAACACCAGCACTCCACGCAACACAGCTCGAGGTTCCCGCGTGACCTCGCTGGCGCGCGCCGCCTACCTCGCAGCGCTCGCGCTCGGGTTGACCGCGGTGCTCGCCACAGCACTACTGGTAGGGCGAAGCAGCGGGAGCACGAGCGAGTACGTCGAGGGTATCGTCGGACGACCAAGGGTGGTCGACCCGCTCCTCGCGCAGACCGGCGTCGAGCGCGACCTGGCGGCGCTCGTATTCAACGGCCTCATGCGCCTCGGACCTAACGGTCTCCCCCAGCTCGACCTCGCGGAGCGCTGGGATGTGACCCCGGATGGGCGCACCTACACGGTCGTCCTTCGCGACGGCCTGACCTGGCACGACGGCGCGCCAGTCACCATGTCCGATGTTGTGGCCACCCTCGAGGCGATACAGGACCCCGCGTTCGCGGGCCCGGCGAGACTCGCCGCGCAGTGGTCGGACGTGCGACTGCTGCGCGTGGACGAGCGCACGCTCGTCCTGCACCTCGAGGAGCCGTCGGCCGGCTTCCTGACTCGACTGGTGGTGGGCATCCGCCCGGCCCACGCCGTCGAGGGCACCGTCGGGACCGGGCCCTACCGCGTGGTCGAGGTCACCACCGCCGAGGCGATCCTCGAGCGCAACACGTCGTACCGCGAGGGCTCACCGCGGCTCTCGCGCCTGACGCTGCGCTTCTTTGACGACGAGGGCTCGCTCACCCGCGCGCTCGACGCCGGCGAGATCGACGGTGCGCTGCTGAGCGAGACGGCCGGGAGCGTGGCCGCCGTCGACGGATCGGCGCTGGTTGCGACGCCCCTGACGCGGAACGCGTTCACCATCCTCTACCTGAACAACGCCACATCACCCCTCGACGACGCGGCGCTGCGGCTTGCGGTGCTGGCGTCGATTGACCGTGACCAACTCCAACTGCTGGCCGTCGGCGACCGTGGACTGCCGGGCGCAGGCGTGTTCGTACCCACCTCGTGGGCCGCAACGGAGCGCGACGCTTCGCCAGCTCCGGGCGCGGGTGCGCTGGAGACGATGTGGCTCGATGCCGGATGGCCGCTGGACGAGGAGCGCCGTCGCGCGCGTGACGGCCGAGTGCTGCGCCTCACCCTGGCGACGAACATCGACCCGTTCCGTGAAACCCTCGCCGAAGCGGTCGCGGCGCAGCTGAGCGCGCAGGGCGTGACGGTCGACATCGAGACGCTGCCCGCTGCCGAGTTGCTGGCCGCGCGCCTGCGGCCTCGGGACTTCGACCTCGCGATCTTCGGGTGGGAGCCCGCCGCCGACCCCGACCCTTACAGCGGCTGGCACACGTCGCAGTTGAGCCTCGACGGCCAGAACATCGCCGGGTTCTCCGATCCGATCGCTGACGCACTGCTCGAGGTAGCGCGGGTCACCCTCGATGTGAACGTGCGGCGGGAGTTCTACGACGACTTCGTCGCGCGCTTCGATCGCGAGGCGGCCAGCCTTGTGCTGCTCTATCCGGTCCGTAGTTATGTGCGCCCGGCCAGCCTTGAGGCGCCAGCGCCCGGCCTGCTGTTCGCGGCGGCGAGTCGGTTCAACGGCATCCACGAGTGGCACTTCAGCGATCGGTGAACCTCGCTCGCGGCGCGAAGGCAGCTACGATCGAGGCATGCGCATCGCCTTCTTCGGCTCGCCCGACTATGCCGTGCCCTCGCTGCGCGCCATCCTCGACCTGCCGGGCGTGGAGGTGGCGGCGGTCGTGACGCAGCCCGACCGCGCACGCGGGCGTAGCGGACGGCTGCAGCAGACGCCCGTCAAGGAGCTGGCCGTCGAGCGTGGAGTGGCAACGATGCTGCAACCACAGCGGGTGCGTCGCGACACGACCGAAGCGCTCACGGCGCTGGGCGTGGAGGCAGGCGTCGTCGCCGCGTCCGGGCACATCCTGCCCCAGCACCTGCTCGACGCGCTGCCTCGAGGGCTGCTGAACGTGCATGCATCGTTGTTGCCGCGCCATCGTGGCGCTTCACCGGTCGCCGCGGCGGTCCTCGATGGCGACACGGAGGCCGGCGTCACGCTGATGCGTGTGGTCCGTGAGGTCGACGCGGGGCCGATCGTTGCCTCGCGCGCGACGCCGATCGAGCCGCTCGACACCACCGAGACGCTCACTGGTCGCCTCGCCAATGTGGGTGCGGAGCTGCTCGCGGAGACGCTGCCGGCGTGGCTGCGCGGCGAAGCCGTCGACGAACCACAGGACGAGTCGCTCGCGACATACGCGCCACGACTGGAGAAAGCGGACGGGGTGCTCGACTGGTCGCAGCCGGCCGAGGCGCTGGCCCGGCGCGTGCGCGCGCTGCAGCCATGGCCGGTGGCCACCACCACCTACGGCGACGAGCCGCTCTCGGTTCACGAGGCCTGGCCCTTGGACTTCGACGCTGAGGCGCGATCCGGCACCGTCCTCGACGGCGGGCGCGCAGCGCTGCCCGCCCCGCTCGCTGGCCGCGAGGCGCGCGCTGTGGTGGCGTGCGGTGAAGGCGCCCTCGCGCTGCTGCGCATCCAGCGCCCGGGAAAGCGCCCGATGGACATCGAGGACTTCCTGAACGGCGACCGTGATTTCATCGGCGCGCGGCTGAGCTGAGCGCGCTCTATCCTCGATCGCATGACCGCGTCCCCCACGACAGCCCTGTTCGACCGCAGCCTCGAGGAGTTCGAGCGCGATATCGTCGCGCTCGGCGAGCCCGCCTACCGGGCGCGCCAGGTGGTGCGCTGGGTGCTGCGGGACGGCGCGGCGAGCTTCGAGGAGATGACCAACCTCCCGGAAGCGCTGCGTTCGCAGCTCGCAGAGCGGTACCGCC
Source organism: Dehalococcoidia bacterium (assembly GCA_965198045.1). Classification (GTDB taxonomy): domain Bacteria; phylum Chloroflexota; class Dehalococcoidia; order UBA2979; family UBA2979; genus CBDDEC01. The sequence continues at coordinate 437,943 of CBDAOL010000012.1, read as the reverse complement.
TCGACACGTTGCCGGTCCTGGCCGAGCGGGCTACGGACGACGGCGCTACGACCAAGGTGCTGCTTGACCTCGGCGATGGCGACGCCGTCGAGGCGGTGCGGATGGACTACGACCCCGACGAGGCGACTGCGAGTGGACGGACGACCGTCTGCATCTCAACCCAGGTGGGATGCGCGATGGGCTGCGTGTTCTGCGCGACCGGTCTGCAGGGCTTCACCCGCAACCTGACGCCGCACGAGATCGTCGCGCAGGTGCTCCACTTCGCACGCGAGCGGCGCGTCACGAACGTGGTGTTCATGGGCATGGGCGAGCCGCTCGCCAACCTCGACGCCACGCTGCGCTCGATCCATTGGCTCGTCGACGAAGGCGGGCTCGATCTGCGCCAGCGTGGCATCACCGTCTCCACGGTCGGCTTGCCACGCGCCATCGCGCGGCTGGCCGACGAGGAGTGGCAGATTGGCCTGGCGATCTCGCTGCATGCGCCCGACGACGAGCTGCGGCGGCAGCTGATCCCGACAGCGGCCGGCATTTCGATCGATGACCTGCTCGACGCCGCCCGCGACTACATCGAGCGTCGAGGGCGGCGCGTCACGTTCGCCTACGCACTGCTAGACCACGTCAACGACTCGCCCGAGCAGGCGCGCGCCCTCGCGAGGCGAATCCGTGGCATCAACGCCCACGTCAACTTGATCCCGTACAACCCGACGGCCGGGCCCGATCTGCGCCGTCCCACGCGTCATCGCGTGCGAGCGTTCCAGCGCGAGCTGCAGCGGGCGGGCATCAACGCGACTGTTCGTGTCGAGCGCGGCGTGGAGATCGCGGCCGCATGCGGACAGCTCCGCAGCGACGTCCAGCTCGGGATCAGCGCCGCCTCAAGCGACATCGGTGTGATTCAGCTCGACGCGTAGGGCTCGCTCGTGCAGGTTGTCTCGGGCAGGACAGACGAGGGCTAGTCCTCGTCCGTGGCAGCCTCGCCGTCGGCGCCCTCGGCAGCCGCGCCCTCCTCGGCCTCGGGAGCCTCTTCGCCCTCGAGCAGCTCTTCGCCCTCGAGCAGCTCTTCGCCCTCGAGCAACTCCTCCTCTTCCTCCTCGACCTCGAGCCGCGGCCGCGCGATGCGCGCGATCACGGTCGACGCGTCGGCAATGAGCTCGACGCCGGAGGGGATCACGAGGTCGCCCGCCGTGAGCTGATCGTCCAGCTCCATCAGGCCATCGACCGAGATCTCGAAGTGGTCCGGGAGGTCGCTCGGGAGCGCCTCGATGGTGACGCTGTCGGTCTCGTGGACCAGGATGCCGTCCCACGTCTGTGTCGCCGGCGCCTCGCCGAGGAGCTGCACCGGCACGTCCGCCTGGATCTTGCGCGAGAGATCCACCTGCAGGAAATCGATGTGCTGGATCGAGCCCGAGACCGGTTCACGTTCGAGATCACGGACGATGACGGAGCGCGGTTCTGCCTCGCCGCCGACCTGGACTTCGATCAGCGTGTTGCGACCGTGCGCGTTGAGCATCACGCGCGCCTCGGCGAACGGGATCTGCACCGCGAGCGACTCGACGCCGCGTCCGTAGATGTTGGCCGGCACGATGCCGTCGCGGCGTAGTCCGCGCACCTTCTTGCCGGTGATCTCACGCGTCGTGACGGGATAGGTGTCGGTCATCGTGGTCGTCCTCGCGCGCCCGCCGAGGGGCAGCGCTGCGTCTGTCTCGATCTGTGTCGTGTGCGGACATTCGACGCTAACAACGCGCCCGCAGAGGGTCAAGACGAAGCGAGGCAGCAGGCCGCCGACGAGCGCGCGCCGCTGCTAGCATGGCCGCCATGCAGGACCCTGCCACACGGCCGCCGATCACGCCATGAGCGTCGTCCTCGGCGTCGATGTCGGCGGCACGTTCACCGACTTTCTACTGTGGGACGGCGACTCCCTGCGCGTGCACAAGCGCCCCTCCACGCCCGACGACCCATCGCGCGCGGTCCTCGAAGGCATCGACGCGCTGGGCGTCACGCCCGACCTCGTGGTGCACGGATCGACGGTGGCCACGAACGCGGTCCTCGAGCGTCGCGGAGCGCGCATCGCCCTGGTGCTGACCGAGGGCATGCGCGACCTGATCACGATTGGCCGGCAGACGCGGCCGGACATCTACGACCTGGAGCCAGAAACGCCCGAGCCACTGGTGCCGGACGAGCTGCTGTTCGAACTGCATGGCCGGCTCGACCCCGACGGCTCGGTCGCGGAGGCGCCCGACCACTCCGAGGTGCGCGAAATCGTGCGCGAGGCCGCCGAACGGGACGCCGAGGCGATCGCCGTGTCGCTGCTCTACTCCTATGCGAACCCCGCGCTCGAGGAGCTGTTCAACGGCCCGGCAGGCCAGGCGGGGCTGTTCCTCTCACTCTCGACGGCGGTGTCGCCCGAGTACCGCGAGGTGGAACGGACCGCGACGACGGCGCTGAACGCCTACGTCGGGCCAGTGATGTCCCGTTATGTCTCGCAACTGGCGCGAGGCCTCGAGGACCGGGGCTGCCGCGAGCTGCACATCGTGCAGTCCGACGGCGGCGCAGCCAGCACCGAACGGGCAGGCCGCCTGCCGGTGGCTACGCTGCTCTCCGGCCCCGCCGCCGGCGTGGCCGGCGCGTTCGCGCTGTCACGTGCCGCCGGATTCGAGCGCATCCTAACGTTCGACATGGGCGGCACCTCCACCGATGTCGCGCTCTGCGACGCCGAGGTGCCAACCCGGGCCGACGTGGTCGTCGGCGGTCTGCCCGCGCGCACCCCCGTCGTCGACGTCCATACGGTGGGCGCGGGCGGCGGTTCGATCGCCCGCCTCGACGCGGGCGGAGCGCTGCGCGTCGGCCCACGGTCAGCGGGCGCCGAGCCCGGCCCCGCCTGCTACGGCCGCGGCGAGGACTTCACGGTGACCGATGCGCAGGCGGTACTGGGCCGTCTGGGCGACGGCGGCCTGCTGGACGGTGCGATGCCCCTGGATGTCGAGCGCGCCCGCCGGGCGGCCGGGCCGCTGCTGGAGGCGTTCGCGAGCGTCGAGGCCGCAGCGGAGGCCGTGATTGAGGTGGCCACGGCAAACATGGAGCGCGCCCTGCGCGTCGTCTCCGTGGAACGTGGCTTCGATCCTCGCGAGTTCACGCTCGTGGCCTTCGGCGGCGCCGGGCCGCTGCATGCCTGTGCGCTCGCCGAGTCGCTGGAGCTGCCTCGCGTGCTCGTACCGATGATGCCGGGCGTCCTCGCCGCGCACGGAGCCGCTGAGAGCGACCTCACGGCGACGCGCACCCGCTCGATCCTCGTGTCGTTCGAGCCGGCGAACTTCGCCGCGATCGGCGATGCGCTCCGTGCTGTCGCCAACGAGGCCCGGGGCGAACTGCGCGCGGACGCCCAGATCGAGCTCGCGCTCGACCTGCGCTACCTCGGGCAGTCGTACGAGCTGACCGTGGCACTGAGCGACGCGAGCGACCCGGCCCCCGCGCTGGCCGAGTTCCATCGCCTGCACGAGCAGCGCTTCGCCCACGCCGAAGCGTCAGCGACGGTCGAGGTGGTCAACGTCCGCTCCACGGCGCGCGTGCGCCAGGCGAACTCGGCGCCGGCTCGCACGTTCGAGGTGACGCCGGGCGAACCGTTTGACCAGGTCGATGTGCTGTTCGACGGTGCGGCGACCTCGACGCCCCTCTATCGGCGAGACGCCCTGACCCCGGGGATGGCCCTGCCGGGGCCGGTGATCGTCACGCAACTCGACACGACGACGCTGGTCACGCCGAGCTGGAGTGCGACCGTTGACGAGGCGGGCAACCTGCTGCTGGAGCGCGCATGACGAACGAACCGAACAGCGCGCTCTCTGCGAGCGACCTCGCCATCGCCGACGCCGCACTCACCTCGATCGCCGAGGAGATGGGCGAGGTGCTGAAGCGCACGGCCTACTCGCCCAACATCAAGGAGCGCCGCGACTACTCGTGCGCCGTATTCGATGCGGACGGCGCGATGGTGGCGCAGGCGGCGCACATGCCGGTGCACCTCGGCGCCATGCCGACAGCCGTGCGGCAGGTCATGGGGCTGGCGCCGTTCGAGCCGGGCGACGTCCTGGCGCTGAACGACCCGTTCAAAGGCGGCACCCACCTGCCCGACCTCACGACCGTGGCGCCGGTCTTCGCCGGCACCGACCGGCCGATCGCGTTCGTCTCAACGAGGGCGCACCACGCCGACATCGGGGGCATGGCGCCGGGCTCGATGCCGGTCGCGAGGGAGCTCCTGCAGGAGGGCCTGGTGGTGCCGCCGATCCGATTGATCGATGGCGGCCGGCCCAACGATGCCGCGATCGCGCTGATCGTCCGCAACTCCCGCGCGCCGGAAGAACGTCGAGGCGACCTGCGCGCGCAGCTGGCCACGACCGCGCTCGGCGCGGCGCGGATCGACGACGCGGTCGGTCGCTTCGGCCTCGACGGCCTGGCGGCGCGGTTCGAAGCGCTGCTCGCACACGGCGAGCGAGTGCTGCGCTCCGTGATCGCCGGCATCCCCGACGGCCGCTACGAATTCGAGGACCGCATGGAGGTCGGCCCGGAGGGCCTCGCGATCCGCCTCGCGCTCACGATCGAAGGCGACGAAGCGCACTTCGACTTCTCGGGCAGCGACCCGGAGACGGCCGAGGCCTCGGTCAACGCCGTCGCGGCCGTGACGCGCTCGGCCTGCTACTACGCCGTGCGCTGTCTCGCCGGCGAGGACGCGCCAGCGAACGAGGGCTGCTATCGCCCGATCCGTTTCACGCTGCCAGAGCGGAGCGTGATCAACGCGGGGCCCCCTCGCGCCGTTTCCGCCGGCAACGTCGAGACCAGCCAGCGCGTCACTGATGTGGCGCTGGGCGCACTGGCACTGGCGCTGCCGGGACAGCTGCCGGCGGCATCGTCCGGCACGATGAACAACATCACGATCGGTGGCTTCGACTCGGCTCGCGAGCGGCCGTACGCCTACTACGAGACCATCGCCGGCGGCGCGGGCGGCGGGCCGCAGCGCGTCGGCCGCTCCGGGGTGCACACGCACATGACGAACACGATGAACACACCGATCGAGGCGCTGCCCCTCGCCTACCCGTTTGCCGTCGAGCGCTACGAGCTGCGGCGCGGCAGCGGCGGCGGCGGTGAGCATCCCGGCGGTGACGGGGTGCTACGCGAGTACCGCTTCCACGACCAGGCCACCGTCTCACTGGTGACAGAGCGTCGTCGCTTCGCCCCGTGGGGCCTCGAGGGGGGTGGGGCCGGCGCGGTCGGGCGCAACACGCTGCTGCGCGCGGACGGCTCGAGCGAAGATCTGGGCGCGCGGGCACAGGTCGAGGTGGGTCCGGGCGACCGCGTGCGCGTCGAGACGCCCGGAGGCGGTGGTTGGGGCCGCGCCGAGGCCTAACGGGCAACCTCAAGCCCGCGACGCCGTTTCACACGTTGCGCCTCCCGCCGTTGCTATACTCAAGGCGCGGCGGTAGTTCCACCTCTCGCCGCCACGGAGCAGGAGCGGCATGGCCGACGACTCCGATCGCCTCGAGCGCGAGATCGAGGAGATCCTCAGCAAGATCGAGCACTTCCCGGACGCCGAGACTCGGCGCACACGTGCGCGCAAGCGCGCTCTGCGCGGCTTCGGCGGCGTCATCGCAGAGCGGCAGCGCGCCTTCGCGAAGGCGCTCGGCCGGATCTCCATCGGGCAGGTCATGCTGATCTCGTTCCTGATGATCCTCGCAGCGTTCTTCTTCCGCGGGTTCGGTCCGATGAGCTGGCTGCTCTACGCCGGCATCATCCTCTTCGTCAGCAGCTTCGCGATCATGGTCTTCGCGCGGGGCGGCGGTGGCCGCGGGACCGTCGAGCAGCGCTGGCGCGGGCGCGAGATCCGCTACAGCACCCGAGGTACCAGCCTGTCGCAGCGTCTCCGTCGCTGGTGGACCTCACGGCGCACCCGGCGGTAGTGCCGTCGATCCATCCACCTGCATTCCGCTCCCACCTGAAGCGGTAGCCGGACCTTGAACCTGATTCGCTTCATTCTGCGACCTCGGCGCTACGCGAGCGCGGGGCTCGTCGTGCTTGCGCTGCTCCTGCTCGCCTGCGGCGACGACGACGATTCGGCTGCTGATGCTGGCGCCACCGCGGCGCCGGTGGTCACCGCGACCGCCGCCGAGGACGACGCGACGCCCGCGCCCTCTGACGCTGCGCCCTCCGCCGACTCCGGTCCGCTCCCGGCCGCTACGCCCGCCGTGGCGGATGTCTTCGGGCACATCGAAGCGCTCGTCGTCGAGGTGGGGATCCGGCCGGCGGGTACCGCGGGCGAGCGCGCCGGCGCCGAGTACATCCGCGGCGTGCTCGAGGACGCCGGCTACGTGGTCACCCTCGAGGAGTTCGAGACGCGGACGCGGTTCGACGACTCGGCACTCACGGCCGGCGAGCGGAGCTTTTCGGTCTCGGCCCTGAACGGCAGCGCGAATGCGGCCGGGTCGGGTCGGGTCGTACTGGCTGGCATCGGCACCGTCCAGGAGCTGGCAGCGGCGGATGTCGAGGGGGCGGTCGTCGTGGTCGACCGCGGGACGCTTCCGTTCGCGGAGAAGGCGCGGAACGCCGAGGCCGCGGGTGCGGTCGCCCTCGTCGTGGTGAACACCGAGGCGGGGCCGCTGTTCGGCACACTCGGCGACTTCGCCTCGCGCATCCCGGTTGTCGGGGTGCAGCTCAGCGTGCGGGCGGAGCTGCACGCGCTCGTCGAGGCGGGTGTTGAGGGTCGGGTGACGACCGACGCCGGCGTGCGAGACGTTTCGTCGCAGAACGTCGTCGCCACGCATGGAGATGTCGAGGCGTGCCGAGTCCTCGTCGGTGGGCACTATGACTCGGTGTTCACTGGACCGGGGGCGAACGACAACGCGTCCGGCACGGCGGTCGCGCTGGAGTTGGCACGGGTGTACCGGCGACCGGGGCTCTGTTTCGTAGCCTTCGGCGCCGAGGAGATCGGGCTCTTTGGCTCCCGCGCGTTCGTCGCTGACCACCAGCTGAACGACCTTGAGCGCGTGCTCAACATCGACATGGCAGGCAAGATCGATCGTGCGGTCATCGTGGGCGACGCGTTGATCATCGAGCGCATCGTGTGCTTCCTCGACGAGGCGGGCGGTGGCTTCCCGATCGGACCGGGCGACTTAGGTCCGTTTGCATCATCGGACCACGCCAGCTTCGAGCGTGCGGGGATCCCGGCGGTGACGATCAACAGCGGACTCGACGCCGGCGTCATTCACACCTCTGCGGACGACATCGACAACATTCGCCTCGAGGACCTCGAGATGATGCTGCGCATCTCGGACATCGCGATCCGTGGCCTGCTACTGGAGGTCGTGCCGTAACGGCCGGGCGACTGTTCGCCGATCGGCCGCTCGGCTATCCTCGAACTGGCTCACCGCAAAGGCCACCTATGTCGCTGTTCTCAGGGTCCCCCGCACGCTGGATCACCGTGATCGGGGTGGTGCTGCTGGTCGCGGCCTGCGGCGGCGGTGACGACGACGACGATGTCGAAGGCACAGCGACCCCGGGCGCGACCGCGCCGGTCGCAACCGCCACGCCCCTGGCTGGCGCCCCCGAGGCGACGATCGTCACGGACGCCGGTCCGCCGGTCACGCCCTCGGATGAGGTCACCTACATCGTCGAGGCTGGAGATACGCTGAGCGCGATCGCGGTGCGGTTCGACACGAGCGTTGTCGCGATTCAGAACGAGAACGACCTGACGTCGGTAAACATCTTCGTCGGCCAGGAGCTGGTGATCTCCTCCGGCAGCGGCGACGCGGGCGGCGGGGACGCTCCGGCGGGTGACGGCGACTCGACGGGGGGGGACGCCACGGGCGATGCGAACCGTTCGACGTACACGGTGGAATCGGGCGATTTCGCGAGCACAATCGCGGAACGCTTCAACATCACGCTCGACGCGCTGGCCACAGCGAACGAGGTGAGCGTGGACGAACTGAACGACCTGTTCGTCGGCCAGGTGTTGAACATCCCACCGGCCAACTAGCGCCTCTCGCCCGCCGCCGCTCGATCGCTGTCCAGGGCGCTAGCGCGGCGAGCGATTCTCTCGGATACTCTCCCGGCATCTGACCACCCATGTGCGCGCCTCGGCGTGCGCGCAGGCGCGGAGGCCGGCCGATGTCATTCGACGACAAGCTGCAGGCGCTGTCGGAGCTCAAGGAGACGGCCCAGCTGGGTGGCGGCCAGACGCGGATCGACGCGCAGATCGCGCGCGGCAAGATGACCGCCCGCCAGCGCATCGACCTGCTGGTCGACCCCGGCAGCTTCGAGGAGATCGACGCGCTCGCGGTCGACCTCGGCAACGGCGAGGCAAACGGGCGCTTCTACGGCGACGCGGTCGTCACCGGCTGGGGCCGGATCGACGGTCGCACCGTGGCCGTCTTCGCCGAGGACTTCACCGTCTACGGCGGTTCGCTCGGCGAGGTGGTCGGCGAGAAGATTTCGAAGACGATGGACCTGGCGATGAAGACCGGGGTCCCCGTCATCGGGATGAAGGACTCGGGCGGCGCGCGCATCCAGGAGGGCGTCGGCTCACTCGCCGGTTACGGCGAGATCTTCTTCCGCAATGTGCAGGCCTCGGGCGTGGTGCCGCAGCTCAGCCTGATCATGGGCCCGTGTGCCGGCGGCGCCGTCTATTCGCCGGCGCTGACCGACTTCGTGTTCATGGTCGAGGGCACGTCGCAGATGTTCCTCACCGGCCCGGACGTCATCGTCCAGGTCACCGGCGAGGAGACGACGCTCGAGGAGCTGGGTGGCGCCAACTCACATGCGACGAAGTCGGGCGTGGCGCACTTCACTGCCAAGAGCGAGGCGGATTGCATCGAGGACGCGCGGCGTCTTCTTTCCTTCATCCCCTCGAACAATATGGACGACGCGCCGGCGATCGACACTGGTGACCCCGGGGACCGGCGGATGGACGACATCCTCTCAGTCGTGCCCGGCGATCCTGAGCAGGCGTACGACGTCCGCGACGTCATCGACCGCCTGGTCGACAACGCTGACTTCATGGAGGTCCACGAGTTCTTCGCACCCAACGTCACCGTTGGATTCGCGCGCATTGATGCGTCACCGGTCGGCATCGTGGCGAATCAGGCGATGTACCTCGCCGGGGCGCTCGACAGCGACTCGTCGAGGAAGGCCGCACGCTTCGTGCGCTTCTGCGACTCCTTCAACATCCCAATCGTGACGCTGGTGGACGTGCCCGGCTTCGTCCCCGGAGTGTCGCAGGAGTACGGCGGGATCATCGCCCACGGGGCCAAGCTCGTATACGCCTACGCGGCCGCCACCGTGCCCAAGGTGACCGTGATCCTGCGCAAGGCGTTTGGCGGCGCGTACGACGCGATGGGCTCGAAACACCTGGGCGCCGACGTGAACTACGCCTGGGCCGGCGCGGCCATCGCCGTCATGGCGGGCACGCAGGCCGTCAACATCATCAACCGTCGCGAGCTGGCTAGCGCTGACGACGCAGAGGTGACGCGTCAGACGCTGGTCGATGACTACATCGGCCGCCTCGAGCACCCCTACATCGCGGCGGCGAAGGGGTACATCGACGACGTGATCGACCCACGCGACACGCGGGCGAAGATCTCGCACGCGCTGTCCATGCTGCGGTCGAAATCACAGTCGGTTCCGCCGAAGAAACACGGCAACATTCCGCTCTAGTCTCGGCATCGCGTGCTGCGCGCCCGTTAGATGCGCCGCGCGTATACTCCTGCACGCCGCGCGCACGCCTCAGCTGCACCCCGCACGGCCAGAGCGCGTCACCCACGTGGCGTCCTCGACGGACCATCGATACAGCGCGGCGCGCCTTCCGCTGCGCCGCACTGAGACGGACGAGGAGCGCGCATCCGTGGCGAAGATCAAGGTCGACAATCCCGTCGTCGAGCTCGACGGCGACGAGATGGCGCGGATCATGTGGTCGTTCATTCGTGAGCGGCTGATTCACCCTTACCTCGACCTTGAGCTAGAGTACTACGACCTGCGGGTGGAGACACGCGACGAGACGAGCGATCAGATCACCATCGACGCCGCCCACGCCATCCAGCGGCATGGCGTCGGCGTGAAGTGCGCGACCATTACGCCCGACGAAGCCCGCGTCGAAGAATTCGATCTCAAGCAGATGTGGCGTTCGCCGAACGGCACGATCCGCAACATCCTGGGCGGCACCGTCTTCCGCGAGCCGATCCTGTGCAACAACATCCCGAAGATCATCCCCGGCTGGGAGCAGCCGATCGTGATCGGCCGCCACGCGCATGGTGACCAGTACCGTGCGACCGATTTCCTCGTGCCCGGCGCAGGCAAGCTCACCATGAAGTTCGAGCCGGCCGATGGGGGCGAGGCGACCGAGTACGAAGTGATGTCGTTCGAGGACGCCGGCATCGCCATGGGGATGTACAACCTCGACGAGTCGATCCGCGGCTTCGCCCGCTCCTCGCTCAACTATGGGCTCCAGCGTGGCTTCCCTGTGATGATGTCGACCAAGAACACGATCCTGAAGGCCTACGACGGGCGCTTCATGGACATCTTCGCGGAGGTGTTCGAGGCCGACTTCAAGGACAAGTTCGAAGCGGCCGGCATCTGGTACGAGCACCGCCTGATCGACGATGTAGTCGCACAGGTGATGAAAGGCTCGGGTGGCATCGTCTGGGCATGCAAGAACTACGATGGCGACGTGCAGTCGGACGCGGTCGCGACCGGCTTCGGGTCGCTCGGCCTGATGAGCTCTGTCCTGCTGACGCCTGACGGCGACATCGTCGAGGCGGAAGCGGCCCACGGCACTGTCACGCGCCACTACCGCCAGCACCAGCAGGGGCTGGAGACCTCGACCAACCCGATTGCCTCGATCTTCGCCTGGACGCGTGGGCTCGCCCACCGAGCGAAGCTCGACGACCACAGCGACCTCGCCGGCTTCGCCGACACGCTTGAGCGCGTCTGCATCGACACGGTCGAGGGCGGACAGATGACGAAAGACCTGGCGCTGCTCGTCGGCCCCGATCAGGAGTGGCTGACGACGAACCAGTTCCTAGCGGCCCTCGATACGGGCCTCCAGACGGCGATGGACGCGGCCTAGCGCCGCACCACGCCCGAACAGCGAGGAACGGCGCCCGCAGTACGCGAGGGGTGACACACCGTGCGAAAGAAAGTCACGATCGTGGGAGCCGGCAACACCGGCATGGCCACGGCGCAGAAGATGGCCAACAAGGGCTACGCCGATGTCGTCTTGCTCGACATCGTCGAGGGTCTGCCGCAGGGGCGCGCCCTCGATATTGCGCAGGCGATGCCGTGGACGGGATCAAGCAGCCAGGTGAGCGGCTCGAACGACTGGGCCGACACCGAGGGCTCAGACGTGGTCGTGATCACCTCGGGCGTGCCGCGCAAGCCCGGCATGACGCGGGAAGACCTGCTCGGCACGAACGCCGGGATCGTACGCAGCGTCGTCGCCGCAGCGGTTGCAGCGTCGCCGGACACGACCTTCGTGATTTTGGCGAACCCGATGGATGCGATGTGCCACGTGGCGCTGGAAACGAGCGGGCTGAACTCGGATCGGGTCATCGGCCAGGGGGGCATGCTCGACACGGCGCGCTTCCGCACCTTCATCGCGATGGAGACAGGCGCCTCGGTCCGCGACGTCAGCGCGTGGGTGCTGGGCGGCCACACGGAGGCGACGATGGTCCCGATCACCTCGAACGCCTCGGTCGGAGGCGTACCGCTCTCCCAGCTGCTGAGCGCCGACGAGATCCAGGCGGTGGCCGACCGCACGAAGCGTGGAGGCGCGGAGATCGTCGAGTTGATCAAAACCGGCAGCTCGGTCGCGGCGCCAGCCGTTGCGGTCTCGGACATGGTCGAGGCCATCCTCCTCGACGAGCAGCGCATCCTGCCGTCGTGCGCGATGCTGACGGGTCAATGGGGCATCGAGGGCGCCTATGTCGGCGCGCCGGTGCGGCTCGGCACAGGTGGCATCCAGGAGGTCTATGAGATCCCGGTCTCCGACTCCGAGCGCGCCGAGTTGGTCGCCGCGGGCGAGGCGGTGAAGGAGCTGGTCGAGGCCACCCCCTCCGCCTGACGAACTAGCCCTGACGAACCAGCCTCGAGGGCAGGAGGAGGAGCCGGCGATGGCCGAGATGCGTACGGAGTCCGACAGCATGGGCACGATCGAGGTGCCGGCCGACCGTTACTGGGGCGCGCAGACGCAGCGCTCGCTGGAGAACTTCCGCATCGGCACCGAGCACATGCCGCGCCCGCTGATCCGCGCATTCGGGATCGTGAAGCACGCCTCGGCGCAGGTGAACGAGGACCTCGGGAAGCTCGACGATGAGCGCGCCGGCGCCATCCGCAGCGCTGCCGAGGAGGTCATCTCCGGCGACCTCGACGATCACTTCCCCCTCGTCGTCTGGCAGACGGGCTCCGGCACGCAGACGAACATGAACACCAACGAGGTGATCTCGAACCGGGCGATCGAGCTGCTTGGCGGCGAGCGCGGCTCGAAGGACCCAGTGCACCCGAACGACCACGTCAACATGTCGCAGTCGTCGAACGACACCTTCCCGGGCGCCATGAGCATCGCCACCGTCGAACAGGTCGTGCACCTCCTCGTGCCGGCGCTCGCGCACCTGCGCGATGCGCTGCAGGCCAAGGCCGAGGAATTCGACTCGATCGTCAAGATCGGTCGCACGCACCTGATGGACGCCGTCCCGCTGACCCTCGGACAGGAGTTTTCGGGCTACGTGCAGCAGGTCCAGTACGGCATCGATCGTGTCGAGGGGACGCTGCCGCGCCTGTACGAGCTCGCCCTCGGCGGCACGGCCGTTGGCACCGGGCTCAACTCGCACCCGGAATTCGCGACGCGCGTCGCCGACGCGATTGCCGGCTACACGGGGCTGCCGTTTATCACCGCCCCGAACAAGTTCGAGTCGCTGGCGGCGCACGACGCCCAGGTCGAGTTGTCGGGCCAGCTCAAGACCATCGCAGCATCGCTGATGAAGATCGCCAACGACGTGCGGATGCTCGGCTCCGGGCCACGCGCAGGCCTGGGCGAGCTCCGCCTGCCGGCGAACGAACCCGGCTCCTCGATCATGCCGGGGAAGGTGAACCCGACCCAGTCCGAGGCGCTGACGATGGTCTGCGCGCAGGTGCTCGGGAACGATGTCGCGGTCAACGTCGGAGGCGCGACGGGGCACTTCGAGCTGAACGTCTTCAAGCCGATGATCGTGTTCAACAACCTGCAGAGCCTGCGCCTGCTCGGCGACGCCGCCCGCTCGTTCACGGACAACTGCGTGGTTGGCATCGAGGCCGACGAGCAGCGCATCCAGCAACTGATGGAGTCGTCGCTCATGCTCGTGACGGCGCTCAATCCCCACGTCGGCTATGACAACGCCGCGAAGATCGCGAAGAAGGCGTTCGATGACGACTCGACGCTGCGCGAGGCCGCGATCGAGCTGGGCCTGCTTACGGCCGAGCAGTTCGATGAGTGGATCCAGCCGTCGGAGATGACGAAGCCCTAAGCCGCAGCGTTCGAGGTTCGACGGACCTCCCCGACACGAGACACCTCGCACCCTCCGCGGAAGACCGGCGCCGCCTTCCTCAGTGCAGGAAGAGGCAGAACGGGTGCCCGGCGGGGTCGAGCATCACCCGCAGATCCTCGCGGCCCTGGTACTCGGCAAGCCTCGCGCCCGAAGCGATCGCGTGGGCGACTGAGGCCTCGAGGTCTTCGACGCGCACGTCGAGGTGGATCATCTTGTCCTGGGTATCGGGCTCCTCCGGCCAGACCGGCGGCACGTAGTCCTCGCGCGCCTGGAACGACAGCCCGGTGCCGCCGTCCAGGTCGCGCATGAGGATGAATCCCTCGTCCCGGTAGCTGACTTCCCAGCCAAGGAGACGCCCGTAGAAGTCAGCCATGGTGTCCGCGTCGGCGCAGTCGATGTTGACCGTCTGTATGCGCAGGCTGGGGCGCGGTTCCTTCGGTGTCTCTGACACAGGCACTTCCAGGTCAGCGGGGGCGAGCCTACGTGCCGCTATGGCGCTGCTCCCACGCCATGATGATCCCTGCGCTGGCTCCGATGATCACGCCAACGATCAGGTTCGCGAAGGCGATCGTGACGGCGAGCGCGACGGCGGCGCCGATCGCCAGGCTGGGCCAGTAACGGGGCATCGGCGGCCGTCCCTCCTCGCTAGCTCCGGTTGAAGAGCTTGCGCGCGATGATCCTCAGCGGATCGTACAGCTCGTCCACACGCCGCTCCTTGAGCGGGATGATCGCATTGTCGGTGATGTGGATGCCCTCCGGACAGACATCCGTGCAGCACTTCGTGATGTTGCAGTACTCGAGGCCAAACTCGTCAGCCACGGTCGACATCCGCGAGTTGTTGTCGAGGGGGTGCATCGCCACGGCCGCGAGCTGGACGAAGGTCCGGGGCCCCGCGAACGCCGCAAGGTTCTCCGGGTGGTCACGGATCACGTGGCAGACGTCCTGGCAGATGTAGCACTCGATGCACTTGTGGAACTCCTGGCCGCGATCGATGTCGATCTGCGCCATGAGGCGAACGCCGTCCTCGTTCGGCTCGTCGAGGTCCACGAACGGCACCGTTTTGGCGACGTCATAGTTGAACGAGACGTCGCATACGAGGTCACGGATCAAGGGGAACGTCTTCAGCGGCGCGATCGTCACGGTCTCGCCGGGGACGAACTCGTCCATGCGCGTCATGCACTGGAGGCGCGGCCGCCCGTTGATCTCGGCGCTGCATGACCCGCACTTGCCGGCCTTGCAGTTCCAGCGCACCGCCAGGTCGTTCGCCTGCTCGGCCTGGAGCCGGTGCACGACATCGAGGACGACCATCCCGTCGTCATATTCGATGTCGTAGCCGACGTACTCGCCCTCGTCGTTGCCGCGCCAGACGCGGAAGTGCGTTGTGGGCATACCTAGCCCTCCTCGAACAGGGCTGCGAGGTCGGCGGGCATCTGCGGGAGCGGTTCCTGCGTGACGGAGACACCGTCCTCAGCGAGGCGCGCGACGATGTTGACTGCGCCGAATTCGTCGGTCGGTGTCGGGAAGTCGTCACGGGTGTGGCCACCGCGGCTCTCTTCGCGCTCGAGGGCCGCGCTCGCCGTGGCCTCCGCGACCGTCAGCATGTGCTCGAGGTCGAGCGCCTCGTGCCAGCCACCGTTGTACGCACGACCACCGGCGGCGCCGACACTCTGCGCGCGCTCTTGCAATGCGCGGATCTCGCCAAGGGCGCTCGTCATGTCGTCGGCGTTGCGGATCAGCCCGACCTTGTGCTGCATCGTCTCGCGCAGGTCGTCGTGGATCGCGTACGGGTTCTCGCTGCCCTCGCCCTCGAGCGGCGCGAGCATGTGGGTGACGCGCTCGTCGACGGCCGAGGTGTCGAGGTCAGGGAACGCGTCGAGGGCCGCCGCGTACTCGCCCGCGTTGAGACCGGCGCGGCGGCCGAAAACGAGGAGGTCGCTCAGCGAATTGCCGCCGAGGCGGTTGGAACCGTGCATGCCGCCCGCCACCTCGCCGGCAGCGAAGAGGCCGGGCACGGTCGATGCCGTCGACTCCGGATCGACGCGCACGCCGCCCATCGCGTAGTGGGCCGTCGGGCCGACCTCCATCGGCTCGGCCGTGATGTCGATGCCGGCCAGCTCCTTGAACTGGTGGTACATCGAGGGCAGGCGGCGCTTGATGTACTCCGCGTCCCGCCGCGATGCGATGTCGAGGAAGACGCCGCCGTGCGGACTGCCGCGGCCCGCCTGCACCTCGGCGTTGATCGCCCGTGCCACTTCGTCGCGCGGGAGCAGGTCGGGCGTGCGACGGGCGTTCACCTTGTCGTCGTACCAGCGGTCGGCCTCCTCCTCGGTGTCGGCGGTCTCCGAGGCGAAGACGGGCGGGATGTAGTTGAACATGAAGCGCTCGCCGTTGACGTTGCGGAGGGTCCCACCGTCGCCACGCACGCCCTCGGTGACGAGGATGCCTCGGGCGCTGGGGGGCCAGATCATGCCCGTCGGGTGCAGCTGCACGAACTCCATGTCGATCATGTCGGCGCCGGCGTACATCGCCAGCGCGTGGCCGTCACCGGTGCATTCCCAGGAGTTCGAGGTGACGGCCCAGAGCTTCCCGAGACCGCCCGTGGCCAGCACGATCGCCTTCGCGCGGAAGGCGACGATCTCGCCGGTCTCGCGCACGTAGCCGACCGCGCCACTGATGCGCTCACCGTCGGTGAAGAGGCGGTTCACCGTCGTCTCCTGGAAGACCTCCAGGCCCTGATGCACAGCGTTCTGCTGGAGGATGCGGATCATCTCCAGGCCGGTACGGTCACCGACGTGCGCAAGGCGTGCATAGCGGTGGCCGCCGAAGTCGCGCTGGAGGATGCGCCCGTCCTCGGTGCGGTCGAAGAGGGCGCCCCAGCCCTCGAGTTCGCGCACGCGGTCGGGTGACTCCTGCGCGTGGATCTGCGCCATCTGCCAGTGGTTCAGCATCTTGCCGCCGCGCATCGTGTCGCGGAAGTGGACCTGCCAGTTGTCCTGTGGCCAGACGTTGCCCATGGCAGCAGCGATACCGCCTTCGGCCATCACGGTGTGCGCCTTGCCCAGCAGCGACTTCGTGATCAGCGCCGTCCGCTGCCCCATCGCCGAGGCCTCGACGGCCGCGCGCAGACCGGCACCGCCCGCACCGATGACGAGAACGTCGAACTCGTGGATCTCATAGTCGGCGATGGCGCGTTCCGTCCGTCCCGATGACCGCTAGAAGTTGGACCAGGTGTTGATGTCGGTGGCCACGAGCCGCACGTAGAGGTCGGTGACGCCCACCCAGATCAGACTGGTCCAGGCCCAGAGCCGGTGGTTGTCGTTGGCGACGGTGAAGACCTCCCACGCCCGCCGGCGCACGCGACGCAGCGGAGAGCGCGAGAACTGGTTGAGACCGCCGGCGACCCAGTGCCGCAGTGAGTGGCACCCAATCGTGTACATCATCAGCAGGAACGCATTGAGCGCGAGCACGAGCGAGCCGACGCCAACGCCAACCCCCTCGCCCGGCAGGTGGAACGACTTCACCGCGCCGATCCAGAGGAACGGGATGAACAGCAGCGCCACGTACATGAACCAGCGGTGCGCGTTCTGCAGGATCAGCGGAAAGCCGCTCTCACGGGAGTACGACGAGGCGGGCTCCTTCACCGCGCAGGCCGGAGGGCTCAGGAAGTACGCCCGGTAGTAGGTACGCCGGTAGTAGTAGCAGGTGGTCCGGAAGCCGATCGGCGCCCAGAGGATGAAGATCGCCGGCGAGATCCAGTCCGGCGCCCACGAAGGGTGCAGCAGCGGCTCAAAGACGGCGAGAGGTAGTGCGCGACCTCCTCGCCGGTGTCCGCGTGCGTCCCGAACGCCTCGAACGCCCAGACCTCGCCGAGCAGGCCGACCACCGATGAGTAGATGACGAAGATCAGCAGCCCGGAGCCCGTAACGAGGGGTTCGAGCCACCAGCGGTCGCCGCGATGCGTCTGGCCGTATCGCGCCTCGAGTGCTTCCGCTTGCGCCATCAGCGAGCGTCCCCTTGCGGACCGAAATCGATGCGTCTCGACCGACGATGCCCGCAGTGCCGCGGAGGGTCAAGCGGCGTCCCGCGAGCGGAGCTGGAAGCGAAACACTGCCCCGCGGATCAGCCCCTCGAGGCATCCTGTCGCGCCACCCAGCGCTGGTAGAGGGCTGTCGCCACGACGGTCTTGGCATCCTCGATCGCCCCGCTGTCGACGGCCGCGAGCACCTCGTCGAAGGTCATCGCGACGGGCGGCGAAAGGAACTCGTCGTCATCGCCGGGCAGCGGGTCGTCGCGCAGCGAGGTCGCGAGGTAGTAGTGGATGTACTCGGTGACGAACCCGGGCGCCATCCACGTACCGCCGATGCGCTCGATCGCGTCGGCGGCGAAGCCGGTCTCCTCGCGCAGCTCCCGCGCGGCCGTGACCTCGGGTTCCTCGCCCGGCTCGCGGGTGCCCGCCGGGAGCTCGAGCATCACCCGTCCGGTGGGACCGCGGAACTGCCGGACGAGGAGCCAGCGCCCCTCGTCGTCGAGCGCGGTTAGCGCGACGGCGCCCGGGTGCTGCGCCACCTGGTAGCTGCCTTCGCGGCCGTCAGGCAGGCGCAGGCGGTGGCGCACCACGTTGAAGGGCCGACCCTCGAGGACGGTCTCGGTCTCGAGGATCTCGAACTCGCCCGCCTCGGCCTCGCTCACGCCTCGGGGTCCTCAAGTACGTGGTCGAGGCGTAGCCATTGCAGGCGCTCGGCGATGTTGGCGTAGAACCGGTTCTGGCCGCCGAGACGGACGAAACGGACGACACGGTCCGAGCGGCCGACCTCGACGACGGCGCCGGAGCCAATCGTCCGCTCGTGGAAGCCGTCCACGGTAACCACGGCCTCGTAGCCGCGCTCCACCGTCAGACGTAACGACGCGTCCGGCCGCAGCACGAGCGCGTTCGCACGCGTGAGGTGAGGGGCGACCGGAACGAGGATCAGTTCGTCCGAGGTCGGCGGCAGGATGGGGCCGCCCACCGAGAGCGAGTAGCCAGTCGAGCCGGTCGCCGTCGCCACCAGCACGGCGTCGGCGCGGTACTCGGCGAGCAGTACGCCGTCGATGCGGGCGGTCACCGAGACGGTGCGTCCGAGGGTGGCGCGGCCGATCACGACATCGTTCAGCGCGTAGACCGGATCGCTGCGGTCAATCTGCGCCTGCGCGGTGGCGCGGGCTTCGACTTTCGCGTCGCCTCGGAGCACCGCGTGTAGGCCTCGCTCGGCTTCCTCGCCGGTGACTTCCGTCAGGAACCCGAGGCGCCCCATGCGTACGCCGAAGATGGACACGCCGACGGCAGCGGCGAACTCGGCCGCGTGCAGCACGGTGCCGTCGCCGCCGACGCAGATCAGCAGATCGGCGTCAGGCAGCCGTGCGAGGAACGGCGTGTGGTCATCGTCGGGGTCGGGCAGCGTGTCCATCCACGCGTGGCGGCCTTCTGCAGCCGCGGCGCGCGCCAGCGACTCGGCGAGCTCCTGCGCGCCGGCCACGGCCGGGTGGTAGCAGACCGCGACCTGGTCCGGCCGCGGGAAGTCGTCCATGGTAGTCACGATATCAATCGCGGTGGAAGGCGCGAGGGGAAGGGTCGGGTTTCCGGGGGCTAGGCGGACGCCTGCTCCTCGGTCTCCTCGCCCTCCTCGTCGTCGACCACCTGGCCGGACTCCGAGATCAGCAGCGGGCTCCGACGGTTGATCACGTGCTCGCCTGACACGACGCACTTCTTGATCTCGGGCCGCGAGGGCGCCTCGTACATCACGTCAAGCAGCAGATCCTCGACGACCGTGCGCAGACCGCGGGCGCCGGTGCGCTGTTCGAGCGCGCGCTCGGCGATGGCCGTCAGTGCATCGTCGGTGAACGACAGCTCGATGCCGTCGAGCGCGAACAGCCGCTCGAACTGCTTCGCCACGGCGTTCTTCGGGCGCGTCAGGATCTGCACCATCATGTCCAGGTCGAGCGGCTCAAGGGTTGAGACGACGGGGAGGCGGCCCACGAACTCGGGGATCAGTCCGTAGGTCAGCAGGTCGTCGTGCGTGACGTCGCGCAGAATGAGCGCCTTCTCCGCCTCGATCTCCACGTGGGTGCGACCGTCAGTCGTGAAACCCATCGCGCGGACGCCCGCACCGGTCCGCTTGGAGACGACCTGATCGAGCCCCTCGAAGGCCCCGCCAGAGATGAACAGGATGTTCGAAGTGTCGATCTGGATGAAGTCCTGATGCGGGTGCTTGCGGCCGCCCTGCGGCGGCACACTGGCGATGGAGCCTTCGATGATCTTGAGCAGCGCCTGCTGGACGCCCTCGCCCGACACGTCGCGGGTGATCGAAGGGTTATCCGACTTGCGCGCGATCTTGTCGATCTCGTCGATGTAGACGATCCCGCGCTCCGCGCGCTGGATGTCGAAGTCCGCCGCCTGGATCAGGTGCAACAAAATGTTCTCGACGTCCTCGCCGACGTATCCGGCCTCCGTGAGGGCGGTCGCATCAGCGATCGAGAAGGGCACGTCGAGCACCCTGGCGAGGGTGCGCGCGAACTCCGTCTTACCGGTACCTGTGGGGCCGATCAGCAGGATGTTCGACTTCTCGAGCTCGATGTCCGTCTGCACCGGCGCTTCGATGCGCTTGAAGTGGTTGTAGACGGCGACCGAGAGGACACGCTTCGTGTGGTCCTGGCCGATGATGTACTCGCTGAGCTTGTCGACCAGCTCGGCCGGGGTGCGAGTCTTGAGGCCGCTGGCGGGCGACGAGGAGTGCGTGCCGGTCTGCGTCTCCTCGTTGATGATCTCCTGGCAGAGCTCGACGCACTCGTCGCAGATGTACACCGCGCCGGGACCGGCGATCAGGCGCTTCACCTGATCCTGGTTCTTCCCGCAGAACGAGCAGTTGTACTGGACACGGTTGCTGCGAGTGCTGCTGCCGGCCATCAATCGTCCTTTGTTCCGGAGTCGCGTCGAGGGTAACCCCTCGCCTACTCCTCGTTTTCCAACAGGATCTCGTCGACGAGACCGTACTCCTTCGCCTCCCCGGCGGAGAGGTAGATATCGCGGTCGGTGTCTCGCTTGATGCGATCCAGGTCTTGCCCAGTGGCGTCGGCCAGGATCTGACGGATCTTGTCGTTGTTGCGGATCAGCTCACGGGCCTGGATCTCTACGTCCGCCGCCTGACCGCTCCCGCCGCCGAGCGCCTGGTGCATGTGCACCGTCGCGTTCGGCATCGCGTAGCGCTTGCCCTTCTGACCAGCGGAGAGGAGGACCGTCCCCATCGAGGCGGTCACGCCGATCGCAGTGGTAGCGACCTCCGCGCGGATCAGGTTCATCGCGTCGTAAATCGCTAGTCCGGCGTAGATCATGCCGCCGGGCGAGTTCACGTACAGCATGATGTCGCGCTCGGGGTCCTCGCGCTCGAGGAAGAGCAACTGGGCGACGATGGAGTTCGCCACCTGATCATCGATCGGCGTGCCGAGAAAGATGATGCGCTCCTTCAACAGCAGCGAATAAATGTCATAGGCGCGCTCACCGCGTGCACTCGTCTCTACAACCATCGGCACGATATTTGCCGGCTTGAGGAAGCCGGGCGAGAAGTCATCTGAGCTGATCGGGCGGTACGTCACCTCTGCTCCTTCACGGATAACCCTCGTCGGACTCGCGCGTCCTCGCGCGAGCACTCCAGACGGCGGTTAGTTGTCGTCCTCGTTGGCCTCGTCCGCCGCAGCGGAGTCGGCTTCAGCATCCTCGTTCGTTTCGTCATCGGCCTCGGTCGTCGAGGAGGCCTCGGGCGTGTCCGCGGCCGCGGCGTCGGCGGCTGCCACGACGGCGTGAGCCGCCCTCGGCTGTCTCGCTCTCCTCCTCCGGCGCCGAGGTAATCTCGGCCAGGCGGTCGACAGCGAGCTGCGTCGTCAGCTGACCGGCGATCGACGCGCGGCTCTCCGCGGTATCGAAGAGTTGCCGCATCGACGCCATCTGCTCGCTGCTGGGATCGGCTTCGGGTCCACCGATGGCGACCCCGGAGACCATGCGGTCAATCTCGCCGTCGATCTGCTCGTCGCCGACTTCAAGGTCCTCGGCGGTCACGAGTTCCGTGAGGACGAGCATGCGTTGGACCTGACGATCGGCGGTCTCACGCAGCTCGTCGCGCACCTCGGTGATGCCCTTGCCAATGGCCTCAAGCCACTGGTTCAGACCCTCCTCGGTATGTGAGGCGTGGTTGGATTCGCGGTCGATCAGCCGGTCGATCTCGCGATCGACGAGCACGTCCGGGTACTCGATATCTGAGGTCGCGACGAGCAGATCCACGATTTCCTCGTGGTAACCGGCGTCAGCTTCGCGCTGGAGCTGCTCCTGGAGGTCGGTCTGTAGCCGTTCCCGCAGCGCGTCGACGGTCTCGATCTCGTCCTCGTCGAGGGACACGACGAACTCGTCGTCGAGGTTCGGCAGGACTTCCTGCTTCACCTCCTGGATCGTGACGGTGTACTTCGCGAGCTTGCCGGCGAGGTCCTCCGACTGGAACTCCGGGTCGACGGTGAACTCGATGTCGTAGGGACCGCCCCGCTCGAGGCCAATCAGGTGCTCTCCGAACCCGGGCAGCGAGACGACGCTGTCCTCGCGGACGGCGAACTCGGCGCCCTCCTCTTCGTGCGGTTCGTCCTGGCCTTCGACGTCGACGGTGATGTCCGCGCGGATCGTGTCGTTCCACTCGACCGCGCGATCGACCGGCTCGAGAACGGCGTAGCGGCGTCTGAGGTTGGTGATCGACTCCTCGACCATCTCGTCCGTAGCCTCGACCTCTTCTCGCGGTGCGCGGAGGGCCTCGTACTCGTTCAGCGCAACCTCGGGCTTCACCGGGACCGTGGCCGTGAGGATCAGGGGCTCGGTCGACTTCAGCTCGATGTCCGGCTGGTCGATCGCCTCGATCTCCTCGGACTCGATCGCCTCGCTGTAGAGCTCTGGGACCAGCTCGTCGAGCGCCTCCTGCAGCAACGCAGCAGTGCCGAGCCGCTGTTCGAGGATGCGGCGCGGCGCCTTGCCGGGGCGGAAGCCCGGGATGTTGACCTTCCGCGCGAGGCGGCCCACGGCCTTATCCATCGACTGATCGACGCGCTCCTGGTCGACCTCGATCTCGATTTCGACCCGCGATCTCGGCAGCCGTTCGGTGGTGATTGCCAACGCCGTACACCCTCACCCGTCGCGCCCGAAGGCGTCCCTGCCGCAGCGGTTCGGCTCCAAGTCCTGACCGAACTGCCCAGATCGCGGCTGCGATGGTCGGATTTCCGCCTGCGATCCGCCTGATCAGCGTAAACGCCGGTATGAGACCCAGTATACCGTGTGCCTCCGCTGCACCCCTTAGGGCTTCGTCAGATCACGTAGCGTGACATTGACGCTTGCTTCGCTCAGCGGGCGCGTGTGGCGTCGTTCAGCGCGTCGCCGAAGAGGCTGAACGCGAACAGCAGGATCGTGACGGCGAGGCCGGGGACCAGGAGCAGGTGTGGGTGCGCCTGGAACGTCCGTGCGCCCGACCCGTCGAAGATCATCGCTCCGAACGAGGGTGTCGGAGGTTGGACGCCCACACCGAACCACGTCAGCACGAGCTCTGAGCCGGCGATGGCGCCAAGGCTGGTCGAGACGGCCAGGATGATCAGAAACGATACGTTTGGCAGCAGGTGCGACACGATGATGCGCTGCGGCCGCGCGCCCAGCGCCTCGGCCGCCATGATGAAGTCGCGTTCGCGCAGCTGCAGCACCTGGGCCCGGATGATCCGAGCGGTACCAACCCAGAAGAACAAGGAGAACGTAGCGCCGACCAGGAGGTAGGACGAGAAGCCAGATTGGATCAGGCCATCGAGAAACGTCGTGTCCTCGATCCAGCGGACGAACGTATTCACCCGAGGGAGCAACGTGGCGTTCATCAGCACGAGCATCACGAGTGCCGGCAGGCCGGCGAAGGCATCCCCGATGCGCATGATCAGGTTGTCGATCCAGCCGCCCTTGTAGCCGGCGAGCAGACCGAGGCCGTTCCCGATCAGAATCGACCCGCTGAGGATGACCGTCGTCGTGATGATGACGGTCGTCCGCGCCGAGTACATGACGCGTGTCATCATGTCCCGTCCGATGCGGTCGGTGCCCAGCCAGTGGTCGGCGGTAGGTCCTTCGAGCGGCCGGTCGAGGTTGATGGCAGTCGGCGAGTACGGCGCGAGGAAGTTCGCGAACACGCCAACGAAGTAGAAGACGGCAATCGCCGCGAGGGCAATCATGGCGATCTTTTTCTGGCGGAGGCGACGCCAGAGCAGCGCCCACTCGCTTGAGCCGGCGCGTGGCTCCTGCACCTCGACCGGCGTAGCGGCGACCGCCATCAGCGCGCCTGCCCCACGCGGATCCTGGGGTCGACGAAGCCGTAGGCGATGTCGACGAAGAGGTTCATGACGATGAAGGCAGTGGCGAAGACCACCGTCGTCGCCAGGATGACGTCGTAATCACGGCTCACGACCGCCTCGAAGGTGAAGCGGCCGATGCCGTTGATGCCGAGCAGGGTCTCGACGAACAACGCGCCTTCGATCACGCCCGCGAGCGCGAAACCGACCACGGTGATCAGCGGCAGCAGTGAGTTCGGGAAGACGTGCTGTGTCTGCACGCGCCACTCCGGCAGCCCCTTGGCACGCGCCGTGCGGATGTAGTCCTCCTGGTTGACCTCGAGAGCGGAGATGCGCACCAGGCGTGCCACGCCGACGAAGCCGGGCAGCGTGAACGCGACGAGGGGTATGTAGAGATGAGGGTCGAGGATGGGGATCGCGACTACACCTCCCACCCACCAGATGTCGAACAAGCCGTTGAGGTCGTACCCGGAGCTGCCCCAGCCACCGACCGGCAGAATGTCGAACTGCGTGGCGAAGATCCAGAGCATCGGCGGGATCACCACCAGCACCGGGATCGCCTGCAGGAACAGCAGTGAGCTGATGATGAACGGGTCGATCCAGGTCCCGTTGGCCCGGGCCGCGAGGAGCCCCAGCGGGATGCCGAGGGCGAAGACGATGACCAGCGCGATGATCCCGAGCTGTGCGGAGATCCACATGCGCGGGAAAATCAGCTCGCTGACGGTGTAACCCTGCTGCAGGAACGACTCACCGAAGTCGCCCTGGAGCGCGTCCACCAGCCAGCGCCAGTACTGCTCGAAGACCGAGCCGTCGAGGCCCTTCGCCTTGCGTATCTGCTCGAGCACGGCAGGATTCTGGTACTGGCCGGCGTAGCGCTGGACCGGATCGCCCGGCCCGAAGCGCGTCAGGGCGAACGCGCCGAACGAGATGAACAGCAGCGTCGGCGGCAGGTAGAGCAACCGTCGGATGATGTAGCCAGTCATCGGCGGCCCGCCCGTCGCGCCCTACGTGGTTCGCGCGCTGCCTAGTCGTCGATCGAAACGAAGCGCAGTCGCGGGATCACCATCGGCGGGTCGAACCAACCGTTGACGTCCGGGTTGACCACGATGTGGCTGCGGCTGAAGTACAAGGGCAGCCACGCCACGTCATCGATGATCGCCAGCTCGGCTTCACGGTAGAGGGCCAGCCGCGCCGGCGCATCCTGCTCGGTGCGCGCCGCTTCGAGGAGCGCATCCACTTCCGCGTTCTCATAGCCGATGTCGTTGAGCTGCGAGGTCGAGTGGAACTTCAGGTCGAGGATGTCCTCGGGGTCCGGGTAGTCCATGATCCAGCCGCCGTTGAACATCTGCAGCCGTCCAGCGTTGGCGTCCGACAGGAACGTGCCGAAGTCCGTCTGTCGGATCTCGACCTCCAGGCCCAACTCGGTGCGCCACTGCTCGACGAAGGCCTGCGTGTCGACACCGGGGTTGGCCCCGCCACCGACCTCGGTCAGCTGGATCAGCGGAACGTTCTCCGCCGAGCCGTACGAGGACAGCGCCAGCTCCTCGCGCGCGCGTTCCGGGTCGAACGGGAAGGTCTTGTCGCCAGGCGTGAAGCCGGGCAGCTGCGGCGGGAGGATGCCCGTCGCCGGCACGATCATGTTGCTGAACGTGACCTCGGCGATCTTCTGGCGGTCGATCGACAGCGCCAGCGCGCGGCGGATGTGCACGTCGTCGAACGGCGGCACGGCCGTATTGAAGGCGATGTAGAAGATGCTGAATTCGTCCCACTGGCTGTAGAGGGGGTTGAGGTCGCTGCTCGTGTCGCGCGCGCGGTCGATGTCGTTCACCGAGACGCTCGCGACGTCCACCTCATCATTCTCGAAGCGCGTCAGCACCGAACCGCCCGAGAGCAGGTACACCACCTCGGACAGCTGTGGCTCGCCGAAGTGGTAGCGCGGGTTGGCCTCGAGGGTGATGCGCTCGCCGAGGCGCCACTCGGTGAGCTGGAAGGGGCCGGTGCCGTTGGGTCGGCGTGTCCAGTTGCGCGGGCTCGCTTCGACCTGCTGCCGGTCGACGACGAACGCCGTCGGGTAGGTGAGCTTCGCGAGGAAGTACGGCTTCGCCTGGTCGAGCGTGAACACGATCGTGCGGTCGTCGATCACTTGGATGCCACTGATGTCGTCAGCGAGGCCGAAGAACCGCTCGCGTTGGCCCTCGATGTCGCCGAGGTAGGCGGTCGCCACGGGCGAGGCTAGCTCGGGCGACGAGGCGCGCTCCAGCGACCATTCCACGTCCTCCGCGGTCACGCGCCGGCCGGAGTGGAAGAAGATGTCGTCCCGCAGGGTGAAGGTGTAGGTCCGGAAGTCCTCGCTGATGTCGACAGAGGCCGCAAGGTCCAACGCGATCTCGAGGTCCGGGGTGATGGTGACGAGGCCGCCGAAGACCTCGACGATGTACTGCGCGGACAGCGCGTCCGTCGAGATGTGCGGGTCGAGCGTGATTGGGTCGCCCGAGGCGAGGCGCAGACGGCCACTGGCAGAGCTGATGACATCGCCGCTGTCATCACCACCACCGTCACCACCGCTGCCACTCGAGACGCCGGAGGGGCCGCCACCGGCCCCGTCGTCGCCCCCCTGGGTCGTGATGAAGGTGAGACCTCCGATCACGAGTACGAGCACGGCAACTACGCCCAGCAGAATGCCGAGGAGCCGGTTCTGTCCGCCCATCGATCAACTCTCCATCATGGTGGTGGTGGTCCTGGTTGCGCCGTCGAGCCGAAGCTGCCGGCACGCCTTGTCGGCACGTGCTACTCAGGATACCTCAGCAGAGGCCTGAGACTGTTGGCAGGCTTACCCCTGACAAACGTTCACAGGAGATACGGTCGCGCCGCTACTGAGGATCGGCGGGCGTCTCGGTGTCGTCGGCTTCAGCGCCGGCGGCGCGCGACTCGATCGCTGCGCGTGCGGTCGAGTCGAGGTCGATATGCACCTCGCCCAGCTGCTCCGCCGCCACCGGCGCCGGCGCGCCGGTCATCGGATCGGACGCCGACTTCGTCTTGGGGAAGGCGATCACCTCGCGGATGTCGTTCTCGCCCGCGAAGAGCGCGACCGTGCGGTCAAGGCCCGGCGCGATGCCCGCGTGCGGCGGCGCACCGAAGGTAAACGCCTCGAGCATGTGCCCGAACTTCAGCGCTGCCTCCTCCGCGCTGATGCCGAGCGAGGCCATCACGGCCAGCTGCGTCTCGCGCGAGTGGATCCGAACGGAGCCTGAGGCGATCTCGTGGCCGTTGCAGACAAAGTCGTAGGCTCTCGAGCCCACAGCGCCGGGATCCGCTTCGAGGAGCGGCAGATCCGCCTCGACCGGCGCGGTGAACATGTGGTGCGCGGCGCCCCAGCGCTCGGTCGTCTCGTCCCATTCGTAGAGCGGGTATTCCGTGATGAACGCGAAATCGAGGCGTGTCGGGTCGGCCAGCTCGCGTTCAGCGGCAATCTCGCGTCGCAGGACGTCGAGCACGCGCGAGGTGACGGCGTCACGGTCTGCCGCGATCAACAGCAGGTCGCCCCGACTGGCGCCGCAGGCGGTGCCCAGGGCGGCCAGCGTATCCGGCGAGAAGAAGCGGGCGACCGGCGACCGCACGTCGTCCTCGGTCAGCTCGCCCAGTGACCCCTCGCCCTCGAAGACGATCCAGACGAGGCCCTTCGCACCGGCTTCGACGGCGGTCTCGGTAAGCCGGTCGAGGCGGCGGCGCGGCGTGTCCGCGCCACCCGGCACCGCGATAGCGCGCACGCGCCCACCCTCGGCAGCGGCGCTGGCGAAGACTTTGAACGCGGAGTTCTCGACGAGGTCGGTCACGTCGTGCAACTCGAAACCGTAGCGCAGGTCGGGCTTGTCGGTGCCGAAACGCTCCATGGACTCGGCATAGGTCAAGCGGTGGAACGGCTGCGGCAGGTCGAAGTGAGGTGTCACCGCGGTCGCGATGCCGCGGTAGAGATCCTCGGTCAGATCCAGGATGTCCGACTCCTCGGCGAACGCGACCTCGAGGTCGAGCTGCGTGAACTCGGGCTGCCGGTCGCTGCGCAGATCCTCGTCGCGGTAGCAGCGCGCGATCTGGAAGTAGCGGTCGACGCCGGCCACCATCAACAGCTGCTTCAGCTGCTGCGGCGACTGCGGCAGCGCGTAGAACGACCCCGGCTGCACCCGCGACGGCACGAGGTAATCGCGCGCGCCCTCCGGCGTGGCGAGCCCCAGGGTCGGCGTCTCAACTTCGAGGAAGCCTCGCTCCGAGAGGAAGTCGCGGATGTACTTCGTGATCGAGTGCCGGAGCCGCAGGTTCGCCGCCATGCGCTCGCGGCGCAGGTCGACGTAGCGGTAGCGGAGTCGCGTGGCCTCGCCGACCTCGGTCTCCTCGTTGACAGCGAACGGGGGCGTGGCGGAGGGATTGAGTACCACCGCCGAGGCGACCTGCACCTCGATCGCGCCGGTCGGTAGATCGTCGTTCTCGGTACCGGTCTGGCGGGGCGCGACGGCGCCCTGGACCTGGATCACGAACTCGTTGCGGATGTCGCCGGCGAGCGCGGTCGCCTCGGGTGCGGTCTCGGGGTGGAAGACCACCTGCACGAGGCCGCTCGAGTCGCGCAAGTCGACGAAGACGAGCCCGCCGTGATCGCGGCGGCGGTGTACCCAGCCGGCCAACGTGACGTCTTGCCCCGCGTGCTCGGCCCTCAGCTCACCGCACTCGTGGGTCTTGAGCACGCTCGCGCCCTCCTCGCACGCCCGTTGCACCGGCAAACGCGGCGTCGCAGCGAGTGTCGCATGCGCCCTCAGCGCGTTCTAGCGAGCGCTCGCGCAAGGAGGAGACGGTGCGGTGCGGCCTAAGCCGGCTCGTAGATCGAGGTGTCCGGGTGGAACGCGGCCCAGCCGTACCACTCCGTGAAGAACGAGGTGACGAAGGTGAGCTGGACGCCCTCGAGGTCATCGCTCACGGCGACGCCGCTCGCATTCCAGCTCGACCCGGTCTGCAGATCGATGACGGCGTCGCCTTCGCGGACGAAGTCGAGCACGCGCCCATCGGTCAGCGCGCGGTGGTAGGCGAGCGTCGGCACGCCGTCCTCACCCTCGAGGATCACGACCGGCACGCCGCCAACCTCGGCTTGCATCGGGCCGTCGGGCGCCGCTGTCTCGATCGGGAACGCCACCGCCTCGGCGCCCGCGAGCACACCGATCACGAGCTCGCCGGTGTCGAGGCGCGTGTCGAGTTCGCCCAGCGTGTCGAGGAAGAGACCGGAGATCGAGTCGAGTCCCAACAGCGGCTCCCGGTAGGAGTTCCGCCGCAGCGTGTCGATGTTGGGCGTGGTCGTCTCCGGGTACTGCGCCGACCAGGCTGCCCAAGTCGTCGTCTGCAACGGCAGGATCTCGAGCTGCCGGCCGGCCGAAGACCCGCTGAGCGCCGACCCATCGAGGTGCGACCAGACGCTGCCCGTGATGTCGTCCCACATCGTGAAGACGCCCTGGTAGAGCCCAGCAGTGGTGAAGAGGAGCGTTTCTCCATCGATGACGGGGTCGAACCCGACCCCGGAAGAACAGACGATTCAGAAGGTGACGAGGTACGACTCGCCTCCCAGCTCGTCGTTCGCCACATGGTGGAAGCGCATCATCGCCAGCGGGTAGGCACGCGCCTCGCCGTTCTGCACCGCGCCGAGGACGGCCGAGTCGTCGGCCAGCCACGTCGCCTCCTCGGCCGTAACGAGGCTCGGATAGTCCAGCGAGGGGAACGAGCCAGCGTTGACGTTGAGGAGGTCCGAATCGAAAGCCGCCGACTCCGCGCTCGGGAGGTCGACCGGAGCACCGGTCAGCCCGTCGGGGCGCGGCTCCGGGGTCGGTACGGGCGTCGAGGGCGCGGCGGGCGTAGCGGTCGCCTTCGGCGTAGCGACGTCCGGAGTCTGCTCGAACGTCGCGCCAGCGTCGTTGCCGCCTCCGCTCGCGCCGTCATCGCCACCGCAGGCGCCGGCGATCAGCGCCAGCACGGCGACAGCTATTGCCAGCGCGCCGGTCATCGTGCGATTCATGCGCGTCGTCGCTCTCCAACAGCCGCCGCTCGCCGCAGCATCAGCGTAGGTGGGTACTGTGATCAACGCATGATCGCGCAGCTCCGTTCGGCAGACCGCACACGGTCGCGCGCCGATCGCACCCGCCGATCGCCCCTGATACGCTCAATCCATGACCAGCACCGAGGCCACGCGGAACACCGAAACGGCCGCTCGCACCGCCGCAAGCGGTGATCTCGAGCCGTTGGCGCTCTATCTGCACATCCCGTTCTGCACTGCGAAGTGCGGCTACTGCGACTTCAACTCGTACGAGGGCCTCGATCACCTCGTGCCGGACTACACGCCCGCTCTCGTCCGCGAGATCGGGCTGTGGGCGCCCGCGGCGCAGGGACATCGCGTGGATACGGTGTTCTTTGGCGGCGGCACGCCCAGCCTGACAGCGATCGACGACCTCACCTCGATCGTGACGGCCATCCGCGAGCGGTTCGCTATCGCCGCCGACGCCGAATGGACGCTCGAGGCGAATCCGAGCGAGCTGACGCGCGAGCACCTGGAGGGCCTACGCGGCGTCGGCATCAATCGCCTGTCGATGGGCGTCCAGTCGCTGCACGACGATGAGCTGCAGCAGCTCGACCGGCTGCACTCGGCGGAGCGGGCGGTCGAAGCGTTCAACGACGTCCGTGCAGCCGGGTTCGAGAACGTCAACCTCGACCTCATCTTCGGGCTGATCGGCCAACCCCTCGAACGTTGGCAATCCACCCTCGAACGAGCGATCGAGCTGGGGCCGGAACATCTCTCCTGCTATGCCCTGACGGTGGAGCCGGGCACGGCGCTGTACTACCAGGTCGAGAAGGGCCAGTTGCCGGAACCAGATCCCGACGTGGCCGCCGATCAGTACGAGTGGACACGCGAGCGGCTCGTCGAGGCTGGCTGCCACCAATATGAAATCTCGAACTGGGCGCGACCGGGCCGCGAGTGCCGGCACAACCTCGTCTACTGGCGGACGCAGCCGTACCTCGGCCTCGGCGCCGGCGCGCACTCCTACTTCTCCGGCAACCGGCTCGCCAACGTCAACGCGCCGCAGCGCTACGTCGACGCTGTCAACGAGTCGTACGAGGAGCGCGAGGCCAACGGTCACGGCGCCCTGCACCAGATCAGCAGCGGCGAGACGCCGGACGCTGCGACCGCCCTCGCCGACGCGCTGATCCTCGGCCTGCGCCTGACCGACGGCGTCGAGGTGGCGCCGTTTGAGGCGCGGTTCGGCGCCAACCTCGAGGCGAGCTTTGGGCCAGCGCTGGCCAGGTACGAGGCGCTGGGCATCCTCGACCGTGGCGACGGCCGCCTGCGGCTGACGGACCGGGGCCTGCTGCTCTCGAACGAGCTCTTCGTCGACCTGTTGCCGGACCCCGACGCACCGGAACCGAAGGCCTGAGATGGCGGTCGATGTCTACCGCTGCACGCACTGCGGTCGCGAAGTCCTCGTACGGCGCGAAGGTGAGATGAGCGAGGCCGAGATCGCGCGCCGCCTCGAGGAGGAGCGCCGCCCGGCCGCGCGCGGCGAGCGTGGCGCACCAGACCGCGCGCTGAGGCTGCGCGACGACATCTGGGTCGGCGTCTCGGGGACGCGCGAGATCGTGCCGCGCGACGACCTGCCCGCGCGCTGCCCGGCCTGTCAGCGCGCGACGCTCGAGGGGCATCGCGTCCTCGATTAGCCGCGCGGCAAGACAGCGTGCGCGGCGGCTACAATGCCCGCCATGTTCGTCGTCGGGACGGCTGGACACGTCGACCACGGCAAGTCCGCCCTCATCCAGGCACTGACCGGCATCAACCCCGACCGGCTCCGCGAGGAGCAGGAACGTGGGCTCACGATCGAGCTCGGGTTCGCCTGGATGACGCTGCCCTCCGGTCGCGAGATCTCGATCATCGACGTGCCGGGCCACGTGCGCTTCGTCCGCCACATGCTGGCCGGCGCCGGCGGCATCGACCTCGCCCTGCTGGTGATCGCGGCCGACGAGGGCGTGATGCCGCAGACCCGGGAGCACCTGGAGATCCTCGATCTGCTCGAGGTGGAGCACGCCGTCGTGGCGCTGACGAAGCGCGACCTCGTCGACGGGGACTGGTCGGAGCTCGTCGCCGAGGAGGTGCGCAGCATCCTCGAGCACACTCGCCTCGCCGATGCGCCGATCGTCGAGGTATCGAGCGTGAGCGGCGACGGTCTCGACGAGCTCCGTTCGACGCTGGACCTCGCCGTCGACGCCGTCGACGAACCGCGGGACATCGGCAGGCCGCGCCTCGGCGTCGATCGCGTGTTCACCATGTCCGGCTTCGGCACGGTCGTCACCGGCACGCTGCTCGACGGCCGTCTGCGCGTCGGGGACTCAGTCGAACTCACGCCCGGTACCGACACGGCGCGCATCCGCGGGCTGCAGACGCATCAACAGGCCGTCGACGAGGCCCAGCCCGGAAGCCGCGTCGCCGTGAACCTGGCCGGTGTCGACCTCGAGGACGTGCATCGCGGGCAGGTGCTCGCAGCGCCCGGGCGGCTGCAGACGGTCACCGCGCTGGACGCCCGCGTGCGGGTGCTCGAGCACCGGGCGCTGCGACACAACCTGCGGGTCGCGCTCCACGTGGGCGCGGCCGATGTGCAGGCGCGGGTGCGGATCCTCGAAGGCGACGCGATCGCCGCCAGCGAGGAGGGCTGGGTGCAGATCGTGCTGTCCGAGCCAGCCGCTGCCGTGCCGGGCGACCTCTTTGTGCTCCGCGTCTCAGACGAGACCATTGCCGGTGGACGCATCATCGAGGTCAATCCGCCGCGGCATCGCCGTTCGTCAGCGGAGACTATCGCTCGCATCGAGGCACGTGCCGCCGGCACGCCGGAGGCGCGCGTGCTGGCCGCGCTCGGGGGCGTGGAACCGGCCCCCCTCGACGACTTCGCGGGGAACATCGAACTGGCGCGGGAGGAACTCGACGACACGCTCGTAGCGCTTGTCGAGGAAGGGGCCGTGTTCGCCCTGCCGGTCGAGGGCGGAGCGCCCCTCTACCTCTCTGCGGCCGGCATCGCCGGCTTCCGTGCGGGCGCGGCGAACGCCCTCACCCTGTACCACCAAGACTTCCCCCTGCGCTTCGCGATGCCGCGCGAGGAGCTGCGCAGCCGTCTCGGTCTCGCGCCTCGCGCGTTCGGAGCGGTGCTGCGTGCGCTCGCGCCCGACCTCGTCGCGGAGCGCGACGGCGTCGTCGACGCCGGCTGGACGCCATCACCCAGCGCGGCACAGCAGGCCGCCATCGAGGAGGTCGCAAGCGCCCTCGACACGGGCGGCGCGCAACCCCCGCGTCTCAACGCCGACGCCGAGGTCGTGGCGCACCTCGAGGGCGCCGGGCGAGCGGTCGACTGCGGCGATGGAGTGGTGCTGGCGCGAACGGCGTTCGACGCCGCGCAGGCGCAGATCGAGGCGCTCATCCGCGAGCACGGTGAGGTCACCCTGGCGAACGCCCGGGATGCCCTCGAAACGAATCGGCGCACAGCGCAGGCAGTCCTCGAGACGCTCGACCGCGGAGGCGTGACCCGTCGCCAGGGCGATGCTCGCGTGTTGGTCTGACGTAGACGGCTAGCTCGGCTCAGGCCGCCTCGCTCGCCTCGCGGCGTCGGCGGAAGAGCCGACCGATGTCGCCTTCCTCCCACGCCACGAGGAGCTGCGCCGCGACCGCGATGCTCGAGTAGGTCCCGGCGATCACGCCGACCAGGATCACCAACAGGAACGCCTGGATCGTGACGCCGCCGAGCGTGAGCAGGGCTATCACCGTCACCAGCAGCGTGAGCGACGTGTTGAGCGACCTCGCCATGGTCTGCAGCAGCGCAGCGTTCACGTTGTCAGAGAGCGGCGCGTTTGGTGAGGCGCTGACGTTTTCGCGGATGCGGTCGAAGACCACGATCGAGTCGTGGACCGAGAAGCCGATCACCGTTAGCAGGCCCGTCACGAACATCAGATTGATCTCGAGCCCGAACAGCTTGCCGAAGAGCGAGAACGCGCCGAGCACGATCACCACGTCGTGGACCAGCGCGATGATCGCGCAGGTCGCATAGCGGAACGGGCTCGGAACCGAGGAGAAGGCGAACGCGACGTAGGCCATGATGAAGAGCGAAGCGACGATCACCGCGATCGTGGCGTTGCGCACGGCGACGCGGGAGACGACGGCAGAGACGCTCGCAAACTCGAGGACCGCGAAGTTGCCGAACTCCTCGAACAGCCGCGTCTCGATCTCGGTGCGCTCGCCGGCCCCCTGCGCCACCGGCGGCTCAGGCGCTGGCGGCGGCGTGAAGTCGTGCGTGTCGACCTCGCGGATCAGACCCACGTCCTCGCCCACCACGACACGGAAGGTGACGCCGTCCGCGCACACGAGGTTCTCCGCGATCGTCGCGACGGTACCGGCCGGATGCCGGCCGGCCACGCCGCCAAAGTCGCAGCTATCGCCGAACGAGGGCGCGCGCAGCAGCACCTCGGTCCCCGCCTCGAGGCCCTCGGCGCCGAGGAGGACAGTGCCGATCTCCTCCGCCGGGCTCGGCCCGGGAGGCACGATCTCTCCCGTCGGGTCTGGAGCGACCTCGGTGAAGGAACCGGGTGGTACATCCAGCTCACTCGTGCGGATCAAGAACTCGCCCGCTCCGGTCGACTGGATGCGCGCCTCGTCGTGTCCCAGGTCGTCGTAGACGGCTCGCAACTCCGACTGGGTGACGGGCGCATCGAAGCGAATCAGCGTGGTGGTGCCGGCCGTGAACTCGATCCCGGGAACGAGCGTCGGAGGGATGGCGAGGAGGACCACCGAAATCAACACCGCAGCGCCGCTGATCGCGAACAGGATCGGGCGCAGGCCGACCAGATCGATCCCGCCGTCCCTGGTGCGCATCAGTCCGCACGCTCCTCGGCGAGTTCGAACTGTGAGTCTTCGTCAAGGTCAGTGACGATCCAGTCAGTCCGGCGCGCCAGCGGTGTGCCGATGAAGGCGCGCATGATCGACCTCGTCACGACGATCGCCGAGAACATCGAGACGAGCACGCCGATGGCCAGCGTGATGGCAAAGCCTTGCACCAGCGGTGCGTCGAACGTGCCGAGCCCGGGCAACTCGATGCCGCCGCCGAGGGCGAAGAGAATGCCCGTGGTGATCAGCGTGGCGACGTTGGAGTCACGGATCGAGGGCCAGGCGCGGCGGAAGCCGCTCTCGATCGAGGCGGCGTAGGACCGCCCCGCGCGCATCTCCTCCTTCATCCGCTCGAAGATCAGGATGTTCGCGTCGACGGCCATACCGACCGAGAGCACGAACGCTCCAATGCCGGCGAGCGTGAGTGTGACTGGGATCAACTTGAACACGGCCATCGTCAGCACTGTGTAGGACGCCAGGGCCAGCGTCGCGACGACGCCGGGCAGGCGGTAATACAGCACCATGTACAGCGCGACGAGGATCAGCCCGATCTCGCCGGCCAGCACGCTGCGTCGCACCGAGTCCTCGCCGAGGGTCGCGTCGACCGTCTGTTCCTGCAGCACCGTCAGCTCGAGGGGCAGCGCGCCAGCGTTCAGCTGAATCACGAGGTCCTGCGCGCGCTCGAAGCTGAGGCCGGTGATCTGTCCCTGATCGCGAATGACCGTCTGGATCACCGGCGCGGAGAGCAGCTCCGCGTCGAGGAAGATCGCCATCTGCTCGCCGACGAGGCGGGTCGTGATCTGCTGGAACAGCTCTGGTCCATCGTTCTGAAGCTCGAAGCTGACCGAGGGCAGCCCAAGCTGGTCCGTCGCGACGAAGGCGTTCGACTTGAGGAACCGGCCGGTCAGCGCCACCGGCTGGCCATCGATGTTGCCGACGGCCTGTTGCCATTGGCCCGAGCTGTCGCACGCGCCAACGTTGTCGATCTCTACCGTGGCCCGCTCGCAGAAGCGCAGCTGCGCCGTGCGTCCGAGGAGTGATCGCGCCTCATCGATCGTCAGGCCGGGAAGCTGGACCGAGATGTTCTGCTCGCCCTGCCGTGTGATCTCCGACTCCGACACGCCCGAGGCGTCGACGCGGCGTCGCAGTACGCGGACGGTGCCGTCCAGTGCCTCGCCGATGTCGCCGGTGAAGTCCTCGGGCTCCTCCGCGCGGAGCAGGAGCCGTGTCCCGCCCTGCAGATCGAGGCCGAGGCGCATCGTCTCGCGCTCGAAGCCGCCGATCGAGACGCCCTGCCCCTCGGGCCACGGCACCGCGTCCGGCAGAAAGCGTTCAGGCTCGCTCGGCCACACGATCACGAGCGCGGCGCCAGCCAGGATAGCGATGCCGATCAACGGCATGAGACGAGACAGCGAGGGCATCTAGCGGGGTAACTTCCTTGTAGTGGGAGAGTCCTCCGGGTGGCGGGGTTCAGTCCTCAGTCGTCGTTCCGCTCCTGAGCTTCGTCCCCACCATCCTCCCCGGCCGAGGGCTCGGCGTCGAGCCCGTCCCCCGAGTCGGCGCTCTCATCCGGTTCCTCGTGCCCCACGACCTGCACGATCGCGTCTGGGGTGCCGCGCACGAAGACGTCGTCGGCCAGCTCGAAGACGATCTCCATCGGACCGTCTTCGACCGTGTTGATCTCGTCGATGACGGCGTAGAAACCAGCGGTGGTCATGACTTCGTCGCCGACCTCGAGCGACGAGATCGAGGCGCGGCGGGCGCGCTGCTGATTGAGGACGGGTCGCAGCAGGATGAAGTAGAACGCTCCGACGGCGAAGAGCAGGATCAGGATGACGGGGTCCACGGT
The DNA here is from genome assembly GCA_965198045.1 of Dehalococcoidia bacterium. Lineage (GTDB taxonomy): Bacteria > Chloroflexota > Dehalococcoidia > UBA2979 > UBA2979 > CBDDEC01. The sequence goes on along the minus strand of CBDAOL010000012.1, from coordinate 401,228 downwards.
GCCTCCTACGACTCAGGTTCGTCCGCCGAGGCGGGCGCCAGGTCCGACAGCTTGATCAGGTCGTCCTTCGAGTCGAGCCGGTCGATGTACAGCGTGCCGTTGACGTGGTCGGTCTCGTGCTCGAACGCCTGCGCCAGCACGGTGTCGTCCTCGCGGAAGCGCACCTCTTTACCGTCGAGGTTGAGGCCCTTGATCGTGACTCGCTGCGCGCGCGTGACCGGCCCGCGGTAGCCCGGCACGGACAGGCATCCCTCGTCGAGACGCCGTTCGCCGGCACGGCGCACGACTACCGGGTTGATCAGCGGGAACGGCTCTTCGCCCGGCATGCCGAAGACGACGACGCGCATGCTGACGCCGACCTGCGGCGCTGCCAGACCCACGCCCTGGGCCGCGATCATCGACTCGATCAGGTCGTCGACCAGCCGCCGGATCGAGTCGTCGATCCGGCGCACTTTCTTCGCCGGCTTGCGCAGCACCGGATCGCCGAGGTACCGGATCGGGCGCACCGTCACGGGCCTGTGCCCCTCTGTCGTCGCTCTCTGGTCACGAGCGTCAGTGTACCGACGTTCGCCGCTAGCGAGCGCCGGAGGGCTGGCCGGCGCGTTCAATCGACGATCACCGGATCGATGTCGATCGCCCAGCCGCCCGGGAGCTCCACGTCGCGCAGCACCTCGACCGGATCGCGACCGCGCAGCAGGATCGACCAGCGGTGCCGGCCTCGCACGCGGGCCACACGAGGCGGCGTTGGACCGATCACCTCGATCGCCGCGTGTTCCAGCGCGCGGTCGCGGAGTTCGTCGGCCAGGCGGTTCGCCTCTTCGGCGGCGAAGGCGCCGCTGGTGTGGCTGAAGACGAGCCGCACGAGGCGTCGGAACGGTGGATAGCCACGGTCGGCGCGCCACTGCAACTCGTCCTCGTAGAACGCCTCGAGATCGTCGTTGGCGGCGGCTTCGACGGCTGGGCTCTCTGGCTGCATCGTCTGCAAGATCACGCGGCCGTGGCGGTCCGCGCGACCGGCGCGGCCGGCCACCTGCACCATCAGCTGCAGCGCCCGCTCGCGTGCGCGGAAGTCACCCTCCCGCAGCGAGTAGTCGGCGAGCACGATCCCGACGAGCGTCACCATCGGCAGATCGAGGCCCTTCGCCACCATCTGCGTGCCGACGAGGACGTCCGCCTCGCGGCGTTGGAAGGCGGTCAGGATCGCTTCGTGCTGGTCGGCCGTGCGCGCGGCGTCGCGGTCCCAGCGCTGCACACGAGCCGTCGGGTAGTGCTTCCGCACCTCGCGTTCGACGGCCTGAGTACCGGCGCTCATCTGGCTCAGCGGCGCGCCGCATTCGCTGCAGGCGGGCGGCACCGGCCGCGAACGCCCGCACTGGTGGCAGAGCAGGCGCTTCGGCTCGTGCAGCGCTAACGAGACGTCGCACGAGCTGCACGTCGGGGTGTGGCCCTGCGGGCAGAGCAGATACCCTGCGAGGCCCCGGCGGTTGAGGAACAGGATCGCCTGCTCGTCGCGATCGAGGACCTCGCCGAGCGCCTCCACGAGCGCGCCGCTGAAGAGCTGCCGTGCGCCGCGCATGTCGACGACCTCGACCTCGGGCAGCTCGTCGGACGGCCAGAGCTGTGTGCCGCCGCCCGGCTGCGGGACCGGGCGGATCCGCCGCGGCAGGTCGAGGCGGCGCAAGTCGCCCTGGTCCGCCCCGTACCAGTCCTCGACGGTGGGGGTGGCCGTGCCGAGGATCAGCGTCGCGCCGCTGCGACTGGCCAGCTCGCGAGCCACCGCTCGTGCGTCGTACCGCGGCGCCGGGTCCTGCTGTTTGTAGGTCCACTCGTGGGCCTCGTCGATCACGATCAGTCCGAGGTCCGGTTGGGGCGCGAAGATCGCCGAGCGCGAGCCGATGACGACGTCGTACTCACCCGCCTCGATGGCGTGCCACTCGTCGAAGGCTTCGCCGAGGCTCAGCCCCGAGTGCAGCACGCCCACGCGGCCGGGGAAGCGTTCGGCGAAGCGGCGCACCGTCTGGGGGGTCAGCGCAATCTCCGGCACGAGCACCACGCCGCGGCGACCCTGCTCCACGGTGTGTCGCAGCGCGTCGAGGTAGACCTCGGTCTTGCCGCTGCCGGTGACGCCGCACAGCAGCATCGCCTCGCCGGTTCGGGCGTCCAGGGCACGCCGAACCTCGGCCGCGACCTCACGTTGCTCGGCCACGAGCTCGACAGGCGGCCGGCGCACCACATCGAGGCCGCTCAGCGGATCGCGGCGGTCAAAGATCTCCTCGACCCGCACGAGGCCCGCCGCCTCGAGGCGCTTCACGCCCTCACGCGCGCCCGGACCGACCTCCCCGGCCAGCCCACGCAGCGGCAACAGCGGCGGCTCGCCGGCATCGCCGAGGTCGGCCAGGCGCCCGAGCAGCTCGACGGCCGATTGGTCCGCCTGCCCTCGCGACAGCTTGCGGAGCCGCGTCGCGGTCTCCGTCTCGTCCAGGAGCAACCGCACGTCGTCCCCATCGCGTGCGAGCGCGCCCTCCTCGATCAACGTCTCGACCGCGGGTGCACCCCGCGCCTCACGCGCCACCTCGTTGAACGTCAGCGGCCCATCGGCGGCGACGAGCGCGCGAATCGCGCGGCCGCGACGAGAGGCGCGACGGCCCTCGACGCTGGCCGCGAAGCGTCTCGCATCGGCAGGCTCGACGACGAGCCGAGCCACTTCGGCCACCCGGGCACGGCCGCGCGGGCGGTCGAGGAAGTAACGTCGCTCCGCAAGCCCTCGCTGCACGAGCCCGCGCAAGGCGGAGTCAAACCCGCGCGCCGGCATCTGCTCCGACAGGCTCGACCGCAGCTCCATCAGTTCCCGCGGCTCCTCCGTCAGCACCTCGAGGATCACCGCCTGCCGCTCGGAGAGTGCGCGCTCGCGGTCCTCGACGGCGGCGGCGCCTCGCACGATCGAGGTGCGCGGCCGTTCACCGGCCCCGGGCGGCAGGAACAGTGCGTGTGCCTCCCACGGCGGCGCGAGGTAGGTGTACTGCACCCACGCGGCGAGGTCCATGCGCTCCGGTGGGACGAGCGGCGCATCCTCGACGGGCGGTTCGAGCGGGCGCACCGCAGAGGGGTCGTAGCCCGGCGTGTCGAAGGGACCTTCGACGACGATGCCCTGCAGCGTGCGTTGGCCCCACGGGACGTGCACGACCTCGCCGGGCGCGACCTCACGGTCGCGTTCGACGGCGTAGGAAAAGGTCAGTGAGGTCGAGCGGCCCGAGTTGACGGCGACCTTGACGTACTGAGGCCGTCCGCCGGGCCCCTCGTCGGGGTGCCCCGCCATACGACCATCATACGCAGCGCGCGTTCACCCGGGACGCGACGAGCAGACAGGGACGAGCGGTTCGAGGAGCCGGCTACTCTTCGGCTTCGGCGGCCGTGTCGTTCTCAGGCGCGCTCTCGGGCGCGGCGGCCTCCGGCGGCGCTGGCCGCGGCGGGGGCAACAGTGCGACGTGCCTCCTTGACGCGAGCGGCGCGGCCGGTGCGGCCACGCAGGTAGTAGAGGCGCGAACGGCGCACCCGACCCTGCCGCGTGACCTCGACCGAGTCCAGGCGCGGGCTGTTGAACGGGAATGTGCGCTCGACGCCTACGCCCGAGGCGACGCGACGAACGGTGAAGTTGCCGGCGGCGCCGTTCTTGACGCGGATCACGACACCCTCGAAGGACTGCAGGCGCTCGCGGTCACCCTCGACGACGCGCGCCTGGACGCGAACGGTGTCGCCCGGGCCGAACTTAGGGATCTGTGGATTGCGCGGCTGCGCCAGCTCACGAAGATCAACGGACATCGCAGGGCTCCGGGGCTGTCGGGCTCGTTCGCGCGACGCACTCGCGCGTCACCAGAACACCAGTCTAGAGCCCGCGGTCCGCTACCGTCGAGGTGTCAGTGCCCTCCGGCCGCTCTAGTCCAGCGGCTCCACTGAGTCCTCTTCGCGTGCCAGCCAATCGCGATCCGCCGGGCTCAAGTGCGCCTGTTCGAGGAGGTCCGGCCGGCGCTGTCGCGTGCGCAGGAGTCGCTGCAGGCGTCGCCAGCGATCGACCTCGCCGTGGTGGCCGGAGAGCAACACGTCGGGCACAGACCAGCCGCGGAATTTGGCGGGTCGCGTGTACTGCGGATACTCCAGCAGCCCCTCCTCGAACGACTCCTCGTCGAGCGCGCCGTCGCCTCCCAGCACGCCCGGTACCCGGCGCGCGACGGCATCGATCAGCAACAGCGCCGGCAGTTCGCCGCCCGAGACGACGACGTCGCCGACGCTCACCTCGAGGTCCACCCCATGCTCGCGGACCCGTTCGTCGACGCCCTCGTAGCGGCCGCAGACGAGGAGCAGTCGTGGCATCGAGGCGAGTTCGTCGACGAGTGCGCGGTCGAGGCGGCGACCCTGCGGCGTCATCAGGACGACGGTGGCGGGCGGATCGGCCAGCGGCTGGATCGCCTCGATCGCCTCGAACAGCGGCTCGGGCTTCATCACCATCCCGGGGCCACCACCGAACGGGTAGTCGTCGACGGTGCCGTGGCGGTCGTGGGCCCAGTCGCGCAGGTCGTGCAGCGCCAGCTCGATCAGCCCCGCCTCGCGAGCGCGGTGCAGGATCGACTGGTCGAGCGGCCCCTGGAACATGCCGGGGAAGAGCGTGAGGACATCGAAGCGGATCGACGAGGCGGGCCCGGGCGTCGGCTCAGTCACCGGCGAGGCGTCCGTGCAGCTGCTGCGCTTCGGCGGCATCGCCCTGCAGCTGAGAACAGGCGTGCGCGAGCACCGGGAGCACCACCTCGAGGTTCTCTGTGGCGCCGCGCTCGCTGCCGGGCAGGTTGATGATCAGCGTCTGTCTGCGCACCCCGGCCATCCCGCGCGAGAGGATCGCCGTGGGGACCTGTGGGGCGGCCGCGGCGCGCATCGCCTCCTCCATCCCCGGGACGCGGTACTCGATGACGGACGCGGTCGCCTGGGGTGTGCGGTCCCGCGGCGCGAGGCCGGTGCCGCCGGCCGTCAGCACCAGGGAGAGGCCGCGATCCGCCCATTCGACGAGCTTGCTCGCGATCTGCTCCTCGTCGTCAGGGACCATGTCGCGTTCCTCGACGCTGAAACCCGCTGCTTCGAGGATGCGGGCCACCGCCGGGCCCGCCGTGTCTTCGCGCTCACCGCGCGAGCCGAGGTCGCTGATCGTGAGGATCGCGGCCGTGAAGCTGTGATCCGGAGTTTCTGTGGGGGCGTCTGGCATCGCCGCTACCTTTTCGGACGACTGCGAGGACCGATTCGCTGCCTCGTAGGGCCTAGAAATCGTAGCAGTGACGGGTGATCTCAGGGATCGGTGGAAGATTTTCCACTTTTTCGTACGCGGGGGCTTGACACGCGATGGGGGCGATCTGTACCTTGCGGAAGCGATATGGGGAGAAATGGGCGAGATTCCCATCCCCAACGGAATTCGAGGGATGTCGGCCTTGTGTACTTCTTCGGCACCTTCGAACACTCCATCGACGAACGCGGTCGGTTAGCAATCCCCGCCCGCTACCGGCGCGCGTTCGTCGACGGGGGTGTCCTCCGGGACGGCCCTGAAGGTTGCATCGAGCTCTACACAGAATCCGCATTCGACGAGGAGATTCAGCGCCGTCTGGGCACTGGGTCTGGCAACCGGCAACGCTCCGGACGCCGCATCCGACGCTCCTTCTTGCACAATGCCTTCTCGGTCGAACTCGACCGCCAGGGCCGAGTGCTGCTTCCTCAACAGCTCCGCGCGGAGGAGGACGGTGACGGCCGCATGGTCATCGTCGGCTGCGGCGACTACCTCGAACTGTGGTCGCCGGCCGCCTGGGGCCAGGAACTCGATGGCCTACGTGACGAGGGCGAAGAAGACGACGACACAGACGCTTAGCCACTGAGAGTTGACCGAGGCGTGACCGCTCCCCACACCCCACGCCCACCCCAGCAGCCACACCACGAGCCGGTGATGCTCGACGAGGCTCTCGCAGGCCTCGTTGTTCGACCCGGCGGCCGTTACATCGACGCCACGACCGGCCTCGGCGGCCACGCCGAACGCATCGCCGAGGCATCGGCTCCGGACGGGCGCCTGCTCGCCATCGACCGCGATCCCGGCGCGCTCGAGCTGGCGCGGGAGCGACTCGCGCGCTTCGGCGACCGCTGCATCTTCGCCCGCGGTGACTTCGCCACCATCGCCGACATCTGCGCCGAGCACGGGTTCGCGCCGGTAGACGGGGTGCTGATCGACGCTGGCGTATCCAGCTACCAGCTCGAGTCGGCCGGGCGCGGTTTCTCCTTCCAGCTCGACGAACCCCTCGACATGCGGATGGACCCCGACTCAGACCTCACCGCCGCCGAGGTTGTGAACGGCTACGACGAGGAGCGGCTGGCGGCGGTCATCTACCGCTACGGCGAGGAGCCACGCAGCCGTCGCGTCGCCCGGGCCATCGTCGAGCGCCGGCCGCTTGCCTCGACGCTCGAGCTGCGCGAGGCGGTCGAGGCCGCACTGGGTCGCGGCCGGCGCGGCCGCATCCACCCGGCGACGCAGACGTTTCAGGCGATCCGCATCGAGGTGAACGACGAGATCGAACAGCTGCGAACCGCGCTCGCCGGGGCCGAGAGCGTGTTGCGGCGACCCGGCGGCCGCCTCGTCGTGATCTCGTTCCACTCGCTCGAGGATCGCGAGGTAAAGAACTACGTCGCGACGCAGTCGCGCGATTGCATCTGCCCGCCGCGCCAGCCGGTCTGCACCTGCGGGCACGTTGCTTCGCTGCGTGGTGTGCCGCGGCGCGTGCTGCGCCCAGGCGCCGCAGAGGTGAAGCGCAACCCGCGCGCCCGCTCCGCACGGATGCGGGTCGCCGAGGCGCTGGAAAAGGCCGCCTGATGGCGACGCTCGACCGCACCCTCGACCTGCCGCTCGATGGCAACGGCTCGCACACCCTCCCGCGCGTGCGCCGGTGGGCGCTGCCGGCGAGAATCTCGCGCACCGTATTGCTCGGCTTCGTCCTGCTGCTGCTGGGCGCGCTCGGCGTGTTCCAGGTCTTGCAGACGAGCCAGGTCGCCACGCTGGGCTACGAGCTGAGCGCGCTGGAGTTTGAGCGGACGCTCCTGCAGGCCGAGATCCGCCAGGTGAAGGTTGCGATCGCCAACGAGGGCACCCGCGCCGCCGCAGAGGAGCGGGCGCTCCAGGGCCTGGACATGCTCCTGGCTGAGCCGGCGTTTCGCATCAGCGTCGACGAGCCGGCGCCGGCCGGGCCCGCCGTGCCTCGGCGCTTCGTCGAGACGGCGGCCGCCGGTGAGCTCGAAGCGATGCGCGGGTCGGCCTGGTGGGAGCGGCTGCTCGCGCAGCTGCTGGGGGCGCAGTAGCGCCGGCTGAGATCGACACCGGGAGAGCGGAGGCGCGACGGGAGCGGCGGGGAAGCGCGGACCTTCGGTCCAGCGAGGAAGTGACAGGTTGAGCGACCGCGCCGCTGATCATCTGACCTGGCGACATCGCCTGCTGGCGCTGCTGATGGTGGCGGCCGTGCTCGTCGTGGTCGCGCGCCTCGCCCAGCTGCAGATCGCCGACCACGACCGTTACCTGAAGCAGGCATCGGAAGCGCGAGCCGGCGCTGCCGTCCTCCCAGCGCCGCGAGGACCGATCCTCGACACTGGCGGCTACCCGCTCGCCATCTCGGTCGACACCTGGGACATCTACATCGACCGCTACCTGTGGAACCTGAGCCCCGACGAGGCGCGGACCGCCGCCGCCGAGCTGGGTGCGGTCCTGGACCTCTCGCGCGAAGGGCTGCTCAAGCAAGGACAGGACGAGCAGACTGGGGATGTCCGTGTCAGGCGCGACCTCGACTACGACTCGGGCCGCGCGCTCCAGGAGCTTGACCTCTGGGGCGTTCGCGTGCTGCCTTCTGCCGTTCGCGTCTACCCCGAGGGTGACCTGGCCGGTCCGGTACTCGGCTGGGTCGGCGGCGACCAGGCCGGTCTCTGGGGGATCGAGGCGGACTTCGACCACATCCTGCGCGGCCGCGACGGCGTGATTGCCCTGGAGCGCGACGCGCGGGGGCGGCCGCTGGCATTCAGTCCTCGCAGCGAGCGTGCCGCCGAACCGGGCGGCGAGATCCACCTCACCGTCGACCGCGTCATCCAGGCACTAGCTGAGCGCTACCTGCGGGAGGCGATCGCCGAACACGGCGCCTCCGGCGGCTCGATCCTGGTGATGGATCCTCGGACCGGCGCCGTGCTCGCCATGGCCAACTGGCCCGCGGTCGGCCTGGGCGGCATCACCCTCGACGATCCGAACCTCCAGGACAGCGTGCGCAACCGCATCGTGACCGACATGTACGAGCCCGGTTCGGTGTTCAAGACGCTGACGGCTGCGATCGCCATCGACACGGGGCGTGTCACACCGGAGACCACGTACGACGACACCGGGCCCGTCGAGATCGGCGGTCGCACCATCGCGAATTGGGACTTCAGCGTGAACGGCCCGACCGACGTGCGCACCCTGCTCCAGCGCTCGCTCAACACCGGCGCGGTCTGGCTCGCCCAGGAAGTCGGCGCCGAGGTGTTCTATGACTATGTCCAACGCTTCGGCATCGGGGAACTCACGCACGTCGGACTGACGGGTGAGGCCGAAGGCGTGATGCGAGTTCCAACGGACGACAACTGGTGCCTGGCCGACCTCGGCGCGAACTCGTTCGGGCATGGCGTGAACGTGACGCCGCTGCAGGTCCTGTCCGCCGTCAACACCTTCGCCAACGGCGGGATGTTGATGCGCCCCTACGTGATCTCGCGTGTCGTCACGGAGGACGATGTGCGCACCTACGAGCCCGTCGTGGTGCGCCAGGTGGTGTCGCAGCAGACCGCCGACACGATTGCGGCGCTGATGAACGATGTCGTCGACGGTGTGCCGTTCCACCGCGCCACCGTCGAGGGCTACTCGGTCGCGGGCAAGACGGGAACGACCGAGGTGTCGACGGGAGGCAGCTACGACCCGGGCACGACGATCGTCTCGTTCGTCGGCTTCCTCCCCGATGAGGATCCGCAGATCTCGATCCTCGTGAAGATCGACGAGCCCAGCGGCGAGCGCATCCTCGGTGGAGAGGTGGCGGCGCCGATATTCTCCGGGCTCGCCGCCGAGCTGATGGACTACCTCGATGTGCCGCCCTCGGGCGTCGCGCTGGCCGCGGCGCAGTGACGCCGCCGGCGCCGGTCCTCGACGCCAGCTTCGTGGCCGGCGCGCTCGGCGACCGCCTGCGTGGCCGCGAGGGACCGGACGCCACCTTCGTACGCGCCATCATCGACTCGCGCGTCGCCGCACCGGGCGATCTCTTCGTCGCGCTCCCCGGTGAGCGCGTCGACGGCCACGACTTCGCCGCCGCCGCCGTCTCCGCAGGCGCGAGCGGCTGCCTCCTCGAACGTCCCATCGACGGCACCGAGCCGACCGCGCGCTTCATCGTGGACGACTCGCTGGCAGGCCTGCAGGCGCTCGGCGCTCGCTGGCGCGACGCCCTCGAGGCCACGGAGGTCGTGGGTGTCACGGGCAACGTCGGCAAGACCACGACGAAGGGCATGATCGCCGCCGTGTTGCGAGCCCGCTACCGGACCGAGGCGACGGACAACAACTACAACAACGAGATCGGCGTGCCCCTCTGCCTGCTCGAACTCGACGCCTCGACGGAGCGCGCCGTGATCGAGATGGGGATGTACACCACCGGCGAGATCGCGTTGCTCTGCGAGTGGGCGCGGCCGCGCATCGGCGTCGTCCTCAACGTGGGGCCGGTGCACCTCGAACGTGCGGGATCGATGGCGACGATCGTCGCCGCCAAGCGCGAGCTGGTCGAAGCGTTGCGCGCGGACGGTCACGCCGTTCTCAACGCCGACGACGCCGACGTCAGCGCCATGGCCGCGAGCACCCCGGCGCGCGTCTGGCGCTTCGGCTTCAACGACGACGCCGACGTACGAGGCAGCGCTCTCACCTCCAGCGGTGTCGAGGGCTTCGAGCTGACGATCACGTATGGCGACAAGTCGCGGCGAATCCACGTGCCGCTGCCGGGCGCCTACCTCGCCTCGAATGTGCTGGCCGCGATGACGGTCGGGCTCGCCGATGACATCGCCTTCGCCGAGGTCTGCGATGCCCTCGAACGGCTCGACGTGCCGTTGCGGACCCGCCTCGTCGATCTCAGCGGCGGCGTCCGTCTGATCGACGACACCTACAACGCGAACCCGGCCTCGATGAGCGCCGCGCTGACGCTGCTCGCCGAACTGCCGGGACGCCACATGGCACTCCTCGGCGACATGCTTGAGCTCGGTGAGGAGAGCGACGCGGCGCACCGGACGGCCGGCCGGGAGGCCGCGACCACTCTCGACGTGCTGCTCACCATCGGCGAGCTGGGCGCGCAGATCGGACGTGCCGCCGAGGCGGCCGGCGTGGCCGAGGTCCAGCACTACGTGGACGCCGCGAGCGCCCTCGAGGGCCTCGACGCGACGGTCCAGCCGGGCGATGCCGTGCTGATCAAAGGCTCGCGGGCGCTCGGGCTGGACCGGCTGGTCGCTCAGTGGCTCAAGCGGCGCGGAGTCGAGGTGGACTCGTGATCTTCTCGCTGCTCGTGGGTGGTTCTGCCTTCGTCGTCGCGCTCGTCCTCGGAGGGCCGACGATCGCTCGCCTACGCGAGCGCAACGTCGGCAAGCAGATCTCGGCGGACGGTCCCTCGACGCACTCGGTCAAAGAGGGCACCCCGACGATGGGCGGCCTGTTCATCTACGGCACGGTCGCGCTGGTGACGGCCGCGACGAACGTCTTCGAGATCGAAGACGGCTCGATCATCCTCGAGCGAGGCTCGATCCTGCTGCCCCTCGCCGTCGTCGTCGCGGCGATGGCCATCGGCTTCTGGGACGACCTCGGCACGCTGACCGGCGGCCGAGGGCACGGCGGGCTGAGCTGGCGCCTCAAGTTCACGCTCATCCTCGCGCTGTCGATCGTGGTGGCGCTCGTGCTGTTCTTCGGCTTCGACGCCGAGAGCGTGAACGTCCCGTGGGCCGGACAATACGAGCTCGGTTATGTCTACATCGGCATCGCGGTGATCACCGTCTTCGCGACCACCTCGGCCGTCTCGATCACCGACGGACTGGACGGCCTGCTCGCCGGTACGGCGGCGTTGGCGTTTGCCGCATACGCGGTGATCGCGTTCGTGCAGGGGCAGGCGTTCCTCGCCACGTTCTCGTTCACCGTCGTCGGCGCACTGCTCGGATTCCTCTGGTACAACGCCTGGCCGGCCTCGGTGTTCATGGGCGACACCGGCGCCCTGCCCCTAGGCGCGTCGTTGGCGACGGTCGCGCTGATGACGGGGCACTGGCTGCTGCTCCCCGTCGTCGGCATCGTGTTCGTCCTCGAGGCGGTCTCCGATGTGCTGCAAATCGCCTACTTCCAGACCACCGGTGGGCAGCGCCTCTTCCGCATGACGCCGTTCCACCACCACCTGGAATTGCTCGGCTGGAGCGAGCCCCAGGTCGTGATGCGGCTCTATCTCCTCGGCATTGCCGGAGCGATGGTCGGCATCGCTCTGGCTCTGTCGGTGTGATATACCTCCGGAGAGGAAACGGCTCACCCGCGATGACACTTGAACATAACCTCGAGGGGAAGCGCGTGACCGTCGTCGGCCTCGGCATCGAGGGCATCGACCTCGTCCGTTTCCTCAGTGCGGAGGGCGCCGCGGTGACCGTCTCCGACCGCCGTTCGGCCGAGCAGCTCGCCGAGCCGCTCGCCGCCATCGAGGACTGCGATGCCACCCTCTCGTTGGGCGAGCACCGCGAGACGGATGCCGAGGATGTGGCCGCCGTCTTCGTCTCACAGGGCGTCCCGCCGGGCCTGCCGATGCTCGACCACGCCCGCGCGATCGGCACGCCGGTATCGTCGATGAGCCGGCTCTTCTTCGAGCGCTGCGCCGCGCCGATCACGGGCGTCACCGGCTCCTCCGGCAAGACCACTACCACCGCCCTGCTCGGCGAGATGCTGGTCGCCGACGGCGCAGATTATGTCGTCGGCGGCAACATCGGTGTCGGCCTGCTCTCGCTCCTCGACGACATCGGACCGAGCACACAGGTGGTCGTCGAGCTCTCGCACACGCAGCTCGAGAGCCTCGAGGTGAGCCCGCACGTGGCCTGCGTGACCAACGTGACACCGAACCACCTCGACGCCTACTCGTGGACGGATTATGTCGCGCTGAAGCGGCGCATCTTCGAGTACCAGTCCGGCGACGACCTGGCGGTGTTCAACATCGATGACGAGGTCTGCTCCGGCTTCGCCGCCGAGGCGCCAGCGCGGGTCGCCTCCACCTCGCGTCGCCACGCGATTCAAGGCGACGGGGCGGCGCTGGTCGACGATCGCGTCGTGCGGCAGCACGGCGACGCGCGGCTGCCCATCGTCACGCGCGATGAGATCGCGTTACGCGGCGACCATAACGTCGACAACGTACTGTCGGCAGTCGCGCTCGCGGCCGAACTGGGCGTCAGTGACGAGGCGATAGCGGACGGCATCCGCGGATTCCTCGGCGTCCCCCACCGGCTCGAACCGATCGACGAATTCGCCGGTGTCCGTTACGTCAACGACTCCATCGCGACTACGCCCGAGCGCACACTTGCCGGCCTCCGCTCCTATGACGAACCGCTCGTCCTGCTCATGGGCGGTCGCGACAAGCGTCTGCCGCTGAGCGAGCTGGCCGCTGAGGCGGCGCAGCGCTGCCGAGCCGTGATCACGTTCGGTGAGGCCGGAGATCTCTACGCCTCGGCCGTCCGCGAGGCCCTCCGCGAGGCCGCCGGCGAGGACCTCGCGGTCACGCGCGTCAACGATGTCCCGACCGCGGTCCGCGCGGCAGCCGCGGTGGCCGAGTTCGGCGACGTCGTCCTGTTCTCGCCGGGCGGCACCTCGTTCGATGCGTACCCGAACTTCGAGGCTCGCGGCGTCGCGTTCCGCGTCGCCGTCGCCAGGTTGAGCGCCTGATGGCCCGCGCACGCGAACGGCTGACCGCGGCGGTGCGGCATGCGCCCGACTACGGGCTGCTCACGGCGACGCTGGTGCTGCTGATCCTCGGGCTGATCACCGTCTACTCCGCCTCGTACGCCCTCGCCGACGCGGAGACGGGCGACCCCAACTACTACGCGAAGCAGCAGGCGGTGATGGCCGGGATCGGGCTGCTCGGGCTACTCGTGGCGATGAACGTCAACTACCACTTCCTCGCCCGCTTGAGCCCGCTGCTGATGCTGGCGGCGATCGGCGGCCTCGTGCTCGTGCTGCTGCCGAGTTTCGGCCACGAGGCGAACGGCGCGCAGCGCTGGATCCAGATCGGCTCGCTCCCGCCGATGCAGCCGAGCGAGTTCGCGAAGCTCGCCGTGATCATCTACATGGCGGCCTGGCTCGCCTCGAAGGGCGACGCGGTCAAGGACTGGTCGCTCGGCGTCCTGCCCTTCGTGCTGATGGTGGGCCTCGTCGGCGCCCTGATCGTGCTTGAGCCGGACCTGGGCACCGCTGTAATGATCGCGATCATCACCGGCACGCTGTTCTTCCTGGCCGGCGCCCGGCTGTGGCACGTCCTCATCCTCGCTGCCAGCGGTACGGGGATCGCCTCGCTCCTGATCCTCCTCGGCGGCTATCGCCTCGACCGCATCTTCAGCTTTACCTCCGCCGAGGCGGACCCCTCCGGACTCGGGTTCCAGACGCTGCAGCTGCTGGTCGCCTTCGGCTCGGGCGGCCTCACCGGCCTCGGCCTAGGCGTATCGCGGCAGAAGTTCTTCTACCTCCCCGGCTCGCACACGGACGGCGTGCTCGCCATCGTCGGCGAGGAGCTCGGCTTCATCGGGACGATGCTCGTGCTGGCGCTCTTCATGCTCGTGCTCTGGCGCGGCTGGCTGATCATGAAGCGCGCCGACGATCAGTTCGGCTCCCTGCTGGCGGCGGGCATCATCGCCTGGCTCGGCTTCCAGATGCTGCTCAACGTCGGCGGCGTGACTCGCATCATTCCGCTCACCGGCATTCCGCTCCCGCTGCTCTCGTACGGCGGATCGTCGCTCGCGATCACGCTCACGGCGATCGGCGTCCTGGTCTCGGTCAGTCGCTACACCCGCGACCACGTCGCCGACGCCGAGGCTGCCGATGCGGCTCGGCCGTGGTCGTTGCGCCGCGCACGCGAGGCCGTGCGAGGGGGTGTGCGATGAAGTTCGCGCTCGCCGGCGGCGGCACGGGCGGCCACGTCTACCCCGCGATCGCGGTGGCCGAGGAGTTACGTCAGCACCTCGACACCGAGCTCGTGTACTACGGAACCAAGCATGGACCGGAGCGCGACGCGGCGATCGCCGCGGACATCCAGTTCCGCGTGCTCACGGCCTCCGCCATCCGAGGACGCACCCCCCGTCGCCTCATCGGCGGGCCGATCAACCTCTGGCGAGGCATGCGCGACGCTGGTCGCTACCTCGATCGCGACCGCCCGGACGCCGTGTTCGCGACGGGCGGGTATGCCTCGGCCCCGGTCGGCCGGCCGGCGAAGCGGCGGCGGGTGCCGGTGGTCGTCTTCCTCCCAGACGTACGCCCCGGCTGGGCCGTCCGCCTCCTGCAGCGCTACGCATCGACGGTCGCCTGCGCGGTGGAGCCCTCGCTCGAGTTCGTCGGCTCAAAGGGCGTGGTCACCGGCTACCCGGTTCGCGCCGCCTTCGCCTCGGCCAGCCGCGAGGACGGGCAGCGCGCGTTCGACCTCGACCCGACGTTGCCAACGCTACTGGTGATGGGCGGCTCGCTCGGAGCACACGCCATCAACCTCGTGATCCACGACGCGCTCGAAGACCTGCTCGCCGGGGCGCAGGTCGTGCACATCACCGGAGCTGACGAGGAGCACTGGCTCGTCCGCGCTCGCGACGCGCTGCCAACGCCTGAGCTGCGTGCGCGATACCACCCGCTGGCCTACACCGACCAGATCGCACTGGCGATGGCCGCCGCCGACCTGGCGGTCGCGCGCGCTGGAGCCTCGACGCTCGGCGAGCTGCCGGTCAGCGGACTACCCGCCGTCGTCATCCCCGGCCCCTTCTCCGACCAGCGGGACAACGCCGCCTACCTCGAGGATCGCGGGGCGGCCATGACAGTGCCCGGCGACGCGCTCGACGACCTCGCACCGCTGGTGCTCGAGTTGCTCGGCGACGCCGCGAGGCGCGAAGCGATGGCCGAGGCCATGCGCGCCCTCGCCCGCCCGGACGCGACGCAGCGCATCGCCGTGTTGATGCGAGAGGCGGTGCTCTGATCGTCCTCAAACAGCGCTCTCGACAGGACAACGGGAACAAGATTCCGCAGCGCGTGCACCTCGTCGGCGCCGGCGGGATCCACATGTCCGCGATCGGTCAGATCCTGCTGCAGCGCGGCCATACCGTGACCGGCTCCGACCTCGAGGCCTCCGAGTACACTCGACGCCTGGAGGCGCTGGGCGGCACGATCTACACCGGCCACGCCGCCGCCAACCTCGGGCGGGCCGAACTGCTCGTCGCAACGGCCGCGGCTGCCGCCGACAACCCCGAGGTGGCCGAAGCGAACGCGCGCGACGTGCCGGTGCTATCGCGAGCGGAGATGGTGCAGGCGCTGATCGCCGAGCGCGATGTCCTCGCAGTCTCGGGCACCCACGGCAAGACCACCACCACCTCGATGCTGACGCTGATCGCGGTCGAGGGCGGGCTCGACCCGCTGGTGCTCCTCGGCGGCGACGCACGCGACCTCGGCGACACGAACGCGCGCGACGGCGATGGACGCCACGCGATCGTCGAGGCGGACGAGTACGCCGAGGCGTTCCTGCAGTACACGCCGCAGATCGCCGTTATCAACAACATCGAGTTCGACCACCTCGACTACTACGGCACGCCAGAGCGCTACGAGGCGGCGTTCGCGACCTTCGCCGAGCGTGTGACCGACGACGGCATGCTCCTCGTCGGCATCGACACGCCGCGGTCGGGAGCCCTGGCCGAGGCGCGTCGCGCCGCTGGCGCACGGGTCGAGCGCACCTCTGTCGAGAACAGCAGTGCGGAGTGGTACGCCTCGCGGCTGCGCTTCAACGACCACGGCGGCCTTGACGCGCGGGTGCACCTCGACGGGACGGAGCTGGGCGAACTCTCGCTTGGCGTGCCCGGTCGGCACAACATCCAGAACGCGCTCGCCGCGCTGGCTGCCGGGATGCGCGCGGGCGTCGACTTTCACCGCGCGGCCGCCGCCCTCGGCACGTTCTCGGGCGCGCGCCGCCGCTTCGAACTGCGCGGCGAGGTCGAGGCTGCCGAGGGTCCGATCACGCTCGTCGACGAGTACGCCCACCACCCGACCGAGGTGCGCGTCAGCATCGCGGCCGCCCGTCAGCGTTTCCCGGGCCGTCGCATCATCGGCTGCTTCCAGCCGCATACCTACACCCGCTCGAGCTACCTGCTCGACGGCTTCCGCGAGTGCTTCGAAGGCCTCGACGAGCTGATCCTGCTGCCGACCTACGCCGCCCGCGAGACACCGGACCGCGGGCTCGATGCGGCGGCGCTCGCCGCGGAGATCGAGTCGCCTCCGCCCGTGCTGGTCGATTCGTTCGAGGAGGCGGTCGAAGCCCTGCTCGAGCGGCTTACGGGCGGCGATGTCTGCATCACACTCGGCGCAGGGACCGTGACGGAGCTGCCGGACCTGCTCCTCGAACGCCTGGAGGCCGCGCCGTGACCGCCGCCAGCCGGGAGCGGCTGGGCGTCATCTTCGGCGGGCTCTCCACCGAGCACGAGGTCTCCGTGACTTCCGCGCGCTCGATCCTGCGCGAGGCCGACGAGGAGCGCTTCGAGGTCGTTCCGCTCGGCGTCACGCGCGGCGGGCAATGGCTCACGCCCGAGGAATCGCGCCGCCGCCTCGAACGGACGGCCGACGAGCAGATGCGCGACATCGGCGACGACCGTCGCGAGGGCGTGCTCGCCTACCCCGAAGTGCTTGAGGTGCTGGGCGGCCTCGACATCGCGTTCCCCATCATCCACGGCCGCTACGGCGAGGACGGCACGCTACAGGGCCTGTTCGAGCTGGCGAACGTCGCTTACGTCGGCGCCGGAGTCGCTGCGAGCGCCGTGGGGATGGACAAAGAGCTGATGCGCGCCGTGTTCGAGGCGCACGAGATCCCGCAGGCGCGCCACCTCGTACTGCGCGAGATCGACGGCGTCCCGCCACCGAACGAGTCGCTCCGGGACGTCGAGGCGACGTTCGGCTACCCCTGCTTCGTCAAACCTTGCAACGCCGGCTCCTCGGTCGGTATCTCGAAGGCCCGCTCGCGCGAGGACGTGCAGGAGGCGGTCGCCGAGGCGCTGCGCCATGACCGCAAGGTGATGATCGAGGAGGCGCTCGAGGGCCAGGAGGTCGAGTGCGCGGTGCTCGGCAACGACGCGCCCGAGGCGTCGCCGGTCGGCGAGATTCGCCCCTCCGCCGAGTTCTACGACTATCAGTCGAAGTACCTCGACGACAGCGCCGCGCTGATCGTGCCGGCCGAACTCGACGAGGCGACGACCGAGCGCGTCCGCGAGCTGGCGTTGCGCGCCTTCCTGGCGATCGACGCGGCGGGCCTGTCTCGCGTGGACTTCTTCGTCAGCGCCACCGGCGAGGTGCGTTGCATCGAAATCAACACCCTGCCCGGATTCACGCCGATCTCGATGTATCCACGGCTCTGGCAGGAGGCTGGGGTCGGCTACAGCACCCTGATTTCACGGCTGGTCGACCTCGGCCTCGAGCGTGCGGAGAGGAGGCGGCAGCATGCCGGCTCGCTCTCGTAGCCGCTTCGGACGGCTGGCGTTCTGGCGCCTGTTCATGCTGCCCGGCCGGCAGCGTGGCCCCTCGCGCCGAGGTGATCGCAGCCGCCGCTTCAAACTCGGCCGCGCCGCGCCTCCAGCGCCACCCGCAGGGTTCGACGCCGCCTCGTGGCTGCGCCGGCTGGCCGGCGTCGCGGCGGTGGCCGTCCTCGCCTACGTCGCGCTCTGGGTGGTGCAGAGCGACACCTTCCGCGTCAGGCAGATCGCGATCGAGGGCGTCGAAGTGACGTCGCCGCAGGCGATCGTCGCCGCCGCTGACCTCGGCAACGACCTGATGTTCACCCTCGACGGCAGCGGCGCCAGTGAGCGCATCACCGCGCTGGACTCGGTGAAGGCGGTCACCGTCTCGCGATCGTGGCCGGGGACGGTGCGCATCGAGATCGTCGAGCATCAGGCCTGGGGCTACTGGCAGGAGGGCGGCGACCGCGTCGCGGTCGATCGCGAGGGGAACGCCCTCGTCGCCTCGCGCCCCGCGCCGCCGGACGCTCCCACCATCATCGAGTTCGCCGCAGCGCGCGAGGGCGATGCGCCGGTCACGCCGGACCCGGACGCCGTCCAGCTCGCCGCCCGGCTGATTGAGGATCCGCGGTTCGAGGAGCGCGGCACGGCGCCCGTGGCATTCATCTTCGAACAGGAGCGCGGCCTGACCGTGCACTTCGAGGACGCGCCGAGCGTCGTCTTCGGGGACTCCTCGAGCTACGATTTCAAGCTCGCCACATGGGTCCAGATCGACATCCAGCTCGCGCAGCGCGCCCTCGGCGTTACCGAGATCGACCTGCGGTTCGGGCGACAGGTGGTGCTGCGATGACGCGGCGGCACGCCACACGACATGCCGGGAGCCGGCAGACGGGACGCAGCTGATGGCCCATCCCAGTATCGCCGCCATCGATGTCGGCACGACGAAGGTCTGCACGATCGTGGCCGAGGTCACGCCGCAGCAGCAACTGCGCATCCTCGGGGTCGGCATCGGGCCCTCGGCCGGGCTGTCGCGCGGGATGGTCGACAACATCCATGCGGCCATCGAGGCGATCGCATCGTCCGTGGAGCGCGCCGAGCGCGCGTCCGGCACCCGCATCGCCTGCGCGCAGGTGGGCATCGCCGGTCCGCATGTCTCCTCGATGAACTCGCGCGGCATCGTCGCCATCGCCGACCCGCGCCACCCCATCACCGAGGAGGACGTGGGGCGCGCGATGGAGAGCGCCCGCATCGTCAACGTGCCCAACAACCGCGAGGTGATCCACGTCGTGCCTCGCTGCTACCTCGTCGATGGGCAGGACCACGTCGTCAATCCGAACGGCATGTTCGGCTCTCGGCTGGACGTGGAAACACACATCGTCACCGCCTCAACTTCGGCGATGAACAACCTCGCGCAGTGTGTCGAGGGCGCCGGCGTGAGCGTCGACTCGTTGATCCTCGAGCCGCTCGCGTCGGCAGAGGCGGTCGTCGAGCAGGAGGAGCTCGAGCAGGGCGTCGCCGTGATCGACGTCGGCGGTGGCACCACTGACATTGGCGTCTACATCAACGGCGCGATCGTGCACACGGCGGTGCTGCCGATCGGCGGCATGCACATGACGAAGGATTTGGTCGTCGCATTGCGGGTCCCCCAGCCCGCCGCCGAGCAGGCCAAACGTGAGTACGGCCAGGCCATCCCCTCCCTGGTCGACGAAGACGAGGAGATCGAGGTCGATGCGTTCGGCGCGGACGGCACGAAGACCGTTAGCCGCCGGCTCATGGCCGAGGTGCTCCAGGCCCGGTGCGAGGAGCTCTTTGAGCTCGCGCTGGCCGAAATTAAGCGAGGCGCCGAGCCCGAGATGCTCTCGGCCGGCGTCGTGATCACCGGCGGCGCAGCGGCCCTCCCCGGCCTCGATGCGCTCGCCGAGGAGGTGCTGATGCTCCCCGCCCGCATCGGGCGGCCACGGCACCTCGCTGGACTCTCCGACATCTTGCAGGACCCGGCCTACGCCACGTCGGTCGGGTTGCTGCGCTGGGCGCTGAAGGAGCAGGAAATCCTGCTCCGCTCGGCGCCGGGGCCCGTTGCTCCCCTGGGCGGATTCATCAAGAAGGTGGCGCACCTGATGCGTGTCGTACTGCCGCAGTAACCACCGCGGCATGCCCCGAGCACGACAGGCGAGAGGAATGGGACACAAATGAGCGACCAGGACACAGCAACAACCGGGGTCGCAACCGAGGCGACGGCGACGGCGGATGCCGCCACCGATGCCGCGACCACGAGTCAGGGCAGCGGACCGTCGATCGGTGCGGGCACGCTCTTCGACTACCTCGCCGCCGCGCGCGAGGAGGCGCGACGCGCGGGCGCCTCCGCCGCAGGCGAGGGGGCGGACGAAGCGTCCACCGCCGAGCAGGCGTCGCGACCCGCCTTCCAGCTCGTCGCCGTCGACGAGCCGGCCGACGGGGCCGAGATTCCAATGCTGCCCTCGGCGGAACTCGAGGAGCAGCCGGCACTCGACCTGACGGCCGAGCAGCCGGCGGCGGAGATCCAGTCTGAATTTGAGGCCGATCCGGCGCCCGCCGCAGCGGCCAAGAACAAGCGAGCAAGCGCCGGACGCCCCGCGACCGGCACGCCGAGCGGCAGCGCCTCGGCGGAACAGGAGCAGGAGATGCTGGAACGCTACGAAGGACTGCCGCCGATCAAGGTCGCCGGAGTCGGCGGAGGCGGCTCGAACGCCGTCACCCGCATGATCGACGCGAGGCTGCCGGGGGTGCAGTACGTCGCCATCAACACGGACATTCAGGCGCTGGAGCACTGCCCGGCGGAGGTCAAGGTGCGCATCGGCGACCGCTTGACGCGTGGCCTCGGCGCGGGCAGCGACCCACTGCGCGGCCAGCGCGCCGCCGAGGAGTCACGCGAGGCCCTGGCCGAGGCGCTCGCCAGCGCGGAGATGGTGTTCGTCACGGCATGCCTCGGCGGCGGCACCGGCACCGGCGCGGCCCCGATCGTGGCCGAGGTGGCGCGGGAGCTCGGCGCGCTGACCATCGGCGTGGTGACGAAGCCGTTCACGTTCGAGGGCGCCAAGCGGCGTCAACAGGCGGAGGAAGGCGTCCGCGACCTCCAGGACAAGGTCGACACGCTGATCGTCATCCCCAACGATCGGCTGCTGCACCTCTCGGATGACGCGATCTCGATCGAGAACGCCTTCCGCGCCGCCGACGATGTGCTGCGCCAGGGCATCCAGGGCATCAGCGAGTTGATCACTGTCCCCGGCATGGTCAACCTCGACTTCGCCGACGTGCGCAAGATCATGACCGACGCTGGACCGGCGCTCATGGCCATCGGCAGCGGCCGAGGCGAGGCGCGGGCCATCGACGCGGCGCGGCAGGCCATCGCCAGCCCGCTCCTCGAGGTGGACATCACCGGCGCAACGGGCGTGCTGTTCAACGTCACTGGCCCCGCCAACCTCTCGCTCCGCGAGCTCGATCTCGCTGCGCGCGTGATCGCCGAGGTCGTCGACCCGGACGCCGAAATCATCTTCGGTACCGCCGTGGATGAGAGCGTGGCCGACGAGGTGCGGGTGACCGTGATCGCCACCGGCTTCTCGGGCACGCGCCCGACGCAGATCCGTCAGACGATGGCTGAGGAGATGGAGGCGGCCACGATCAAGCTCGGCGAGATCACGCCAGACCCCACCGACTCGCTGACCGAGGCTGACCTGCCGACCTTCCTGCGGCGGAGTTTCACCAGCCGCTAGCAGGCCTGGACGGACCAAGCGACGGCGGCCCCGTGAGGGCCGCCGTCGTCGCGTTCGGCGCGCCCGCGGCGGCCACACTCCACAGCGCAAACCGTCGATTGGGACAACATCGCAACGACCTGTTGACGAGTCCCGTTGTGGCCTCGATGAGTCGCGTGCTGTACTGGCTGCGTCGAGGTCACCCACCCGACCGGACCCCCCAGACCGTCACTCGAGCCACTGCCGAGCTCCCCCAGAGAGTGCTCGTTCGTCATGAAGTGCCCGTTCTGTGGCCGCACCGCCAGCAAGGTCGTCGACTCGCGCACCGGTGAGGGCGGGATCCGCCGCCGACGGCTCTGCCAGCACTGCGAACAGCGCTTCTCGACCCTCGAGCAGGTCCAGCGACGAACTGTCATGGTCGTCAAGAAGGACGGCCGACGCGAGGAGTTCCAGCGCGAGAAGCTGCTGACGGGCCTGCGCATCTCGGCGCGCAAGCGCCCCCTCGCCACAGGCGCCATCGACGCCATCGTCGAAGACATCGAGCAGCGCCTCACTGGCTCGACCCAGAGCGAGGTCGCGAGCCGCGTGATCGGTGAGATGGCGATCTCCCGGCTGAAGCCGCTCGACCCGATCGCCTACATCCGCTTCGCGAGCGTCTACCACCAGTTCGTGTCGCTCGAGGAGATGCTCGAAGAGCTGCAGCGTCTCGCCCTCACGCCCGACCCGCCCGGCCCCGAGCAGCAGCGCCTCTTCGCCGACGAACTTGCCGCCGCCCTCGAGGACGAGCCGCTCGCCGAGCCCTCGGACGCACCGATCGAGGACGCCCCGATCGAGGAGGCGGCGGCGACCGCCTCACCGATCTCCCTCGACGCCGCACGCGCGGCGCGGCCGGTCTAGGTTCAGGCACAGGCGTTACCGCCCGCCACCACGGCCTCCGAGCCCGCGGTCTAAACTGGATCGTGGACCCTTGTGGCGTCCGCTTGTCAGCGAGTAGAATATATGTTCTACTCCCCGCCGGCTGGTCCAGCCGCGGATCGGGTCCGGAGCGCGGGGCTGAACCATGGTCGCCACCAGCGATGTCCGCACGACACCCGTCGAGCTGACCGACAACGCCCGTACGGTCCTCGAACGGCGCTACCTGCTGCGTGACGCGGAGGGTGAGCTGCGCGAAACGCCCGAGGAGATGCTGGCGCGCGTGGCGACGGCCATCGCCGAGGTGGAGACGGACGAGCCGGCGCGCCTGCTCTGGGCGCAGCGTTTCTACGACGAGATGGCGGCGCTCCGCTTCCTGCCGAACTCACCGACGCTGATGAACGCGGGCACGGGTCAGGGCACCCTCGCCGCCTGCTTCGTCCTGCCCGTCGAGGACACGCTCGAATCGATCATGTCCACCGCTCAGGCCACCGCCCTGGTGCAGAAGTACGGCGGCGGCACTGGGTTCTCGCTCTCCCGGCTGCGAGGCGTCGGCGAGCCCATCGCCACGACGCACGGGGCCGCCTGCGGGCCCGTCTCCGTCCTGCAGCACTACGACGACGTTTCGCGCCTCGTGACGCAGGGCGGCAAGCGCGACGGGGCGAACATGGCCGTGCTGCGCGTCGATCATCCCGACATCCGTGAGTTCGTCCACGCAAAGGACGACGGCGTTACGGCAACGCGCTTCAACATCTCCGTCGGCGTGACAGACGCCTTCATGCGCGCCGCAGCCGCCGGCGAGAGCTACCCGCTGCGCGACCCTCGCGACGGCTCGCCACGTGGCGAGGTGGACGCCGCCGAGCTGCTCAACGAGATCTGTCGTTCGGCCTGGCAGACCGGCGACCCGGGGCTCGTCTTCCTCGACACGATCAATCGCACCAACCCCACACCGCTCCTCGGCGAGATCGAGGCGACCAACCCCTGCGGCGAAGTGCCGCTCTTGCCGTGGGAGGCCTGCACGCTCGGCTCGATCAACGTCGCGCGCTTCTGGGACGAGTCCACGCGCGACCTCGACTGGTCCGCGCTGCGAGCGACCGTCCGCTTTGCGGTCCGCTTCCTCGACAACGTCGTGGAGGCGAACACGTTCCCGGTCCCGCAGATCGCCGAGGCGGTGCGAGGCAATCGCAAGATCGGCCTCGGCATGATGGGCTTCGCCGACTTGCTGATCGCGGCCAGCCTCCCCTACGGGACTGCCGAGGCGATCGCCCTCGCTACGCGGCTCTCGTCCGAGGTCGGCGCGGCCGCCGATGACGCCTCGGCAGAGCTGGGGATCGAGAAGGGTGTCTTCCCGAACTGGGAGCAGTCGGTCTACGCCGGCGGGCGCACCTTCCGCAACGCCACCCGTACCTGCATCGCCCCCACTGGCACGATCGCGATCATCGCCGGCGCCTCTTCGGGCATCGAGCCGCTGTTCTCACTGGCCCACCAGCGCCGCATGGGCGACGGCACGCTGCTGCCGGAGGTCAATGCCGCCTTCCGAGCAGCCGCGGACGCCGCCGGATTCGCGTCCGACGATCTCGACCAGGCGCTGGCCGCGGGCGTTTCCCTGGCGGACCGCAGCGAGGTGCCGGACGACCTCCGCGAGCGCTTCGCGACAGCGCACGAGGTGCCGGCCGAGACGCACGTGCGCATGCAAGCCGCGTTCCAGGCCCACACTGACCTCGCCGTCTCGAAGACCGAGAACCTCCGGCGCGAGGCCACCGTCGAGGAGATTCGCGAGGTCTACGAGCTGGCGCACGAGCTCGGCTGCAAGGGCGTGACGGTCTACCGCGATGGCTCGCGCGCGGTCCAGGTCCTCGCTCACGCCTCGGACGAAACGCCGGCGCACCGCCCGGCGAGCGAGCCCTACCGCCGCCACCTCCCCGACGAGCGCCAGTCGATCACGCACAAGTTCCGGGTTGGCGACCAGGAGGGCTACGTCACGGTCGGGCTCTTCGAGGACGGCACCCCGGGCGAGGTCTTCGTGAAGATGGCGAAGGAGGGCTCGACCGTCTCCGGACTGACCGACGCCGTCGCGCTGATGACCTCGATCGCGCTCCAATACGGCGTCAGCCTCGAGAAGATCGCAGCGAAGCTCGAACAGACGCGCTTCGAGCCTTACGGCATCACCGCCAACGCGGAGATCCCCTTTGCCACGAGCGTCCTCGACTACATCTTCCGTTGGCTGCGGCTGCACTTCGGCCTCGCCGACGCCGGCGATGCGGTGGCGCCAGCGGTCGCCGAGGCCTCGGGCCTGACGTGCCCGGACTGCGGCCAGCAGATGGAATACCTCGAACGCTGCCTCACCTGCCAGAGCTGCGGCTACACGCGCTGTAGCTGACCGTGCGTGACGACGGACTCCCGATCCTCACGAGGCGGCTGCTGCTTCGTCGCTTCGAGCCCTCCGACGTACCCGCGATCCTGGAACTGAACGCCGATCCCGATGTCTACGCCGCTGCGGCGAATCTCGGGAGGACCGAGGAGGCCGCGGCCGCTTACGTACAGGCCGCGCTCGATGCCTGGCAGCTCGACGCCCTCTTCGACCTCGCGATCGAGCGCGTCGAGGATGGCGCACTGATCGGCCTGCTGAGCCTCGTGCGGCGCGCCAATCACGGAGAGGTCGGCTACGCCCTCGATCCGAACGCCCGCGGCGCCGGCATCGCTACGGAGGCCGCAGGCGCCCTCGTCGGCTACACGTTCGAGGCGTTCCACCTCTCTGAGGTCATCATCGAGACGGCAGTTGCCAACCGCGGCGCGCGGGGCGTCGCGGCACGCCTCGGCGCCTCGCTGGTGGCGCGCTACGACGACCACGGCACGCCCAGCGTGCGCTACCACCTCGCGCGAGACGCCGGACCCGCCTAGAACCCCTCGACCACGTCGAAGCGGTAGGCGTCGCCGTCGGCGGTGATGTGACCGGCGGTAGGGCCGCCGAAGTGCGTGCCGAGGACCGTGACGCCGCTGTCGGCGTAGCGCTCGAGGAAGGCGCGGCGGGCCAGGCGTGCGGGTTCGGCGTCGTTCTCGAGCCGCGGCTGCGGGTCGGGGTAGGCGCACTGGATCGGCGAGTGCATGACGTCGCCGGTGATGACCGCCTCGTCGCCGCCGGAGCTGATGCGCACACAGACGTGGCCGGGCGTGTGCCCGTGGCTCGGCTCGAGCCGCAGCGAGGGCGTGACGACATGGTCCGCCTCGACGAGGTCGGCGAGGCCGGCCGCCTCGACCGGCCGCAGGCTGTCCTCGACGAGCTGATTGCCCTCGTCGCTGCGCGCCAGGCCGTCCCAGTACTCCCACTCGCGCCGCACGTAGAGGGTGCGCGCGTTCGGAAACGTCGGCTGCCACGCGCCGTCGACGAGTGTGGTGTTCCAGCCACAGTGGTCCGTGTGCATGTGCGTGATGAGCACGAGGTCGATGTCCTGGGGCGCTGCGCCGGCCGCGGCCAGCCGCTCGAGGTAGGGCGTGTCGAGCATGTGGAAGGCCGGGATCCCGCCGTCGCGTTCCTTGCCGTTGCCGACCCCGGTGTCGACGAGGATCGTCAGGCCGTCCGCCTTCACGACAAACGTGTGGATGCTCTGGAGGATGTGGCCACGCTCGTTGACGAAGGGCGCCATCCACTCGCGATGGCGCTCCACCGCGTCCTCGGGCGCGTCGGGGAGCAGCCACCACATCGCCGTGGGCAGGACCAACTCCTCGACGCGGGTGACCGCGACATCGCCGAAGTACAACGTCGAGGAGACGCCCTCCGTCACGACAGGCCCCACGCCTTCACCCTCGAGGGTTCGAGCATGAGCACGGTGCGGTTCTCCGCCTTCCGCTGCGCCAGCAGCTCCTCGTCGGGTGGCAGCTCAAGGCTGGGTCGGTAGAGCGCGTTGACCTCCTTCGCCATCTGCAGGAGGAAGCCGTCGTCGTCGCGCAGCACGGCTGTGCCCTCGACCACGACCGTCGGGCCGTCCGAGTCGATGGTCAGCGAGATCTCTGGGCGCTGCTGCATCAGCCGGTACTTCACAGTGTCCTTCGTCATCGAGACGTAGAAACGACCCTCGCCGTAGACGTACCAGACCGGCGTCGAGTGCGGCGGCCGGCCGTCGCCACGAGAGACCGTGATGATGGCGTGGTTCGCCTCCATCAGCAGCGGCTCGTACTCCTGGGGCGGCATCTCCATCGAGGACTTCCCTTCGCCTGTCGCGACGTTCGAGGCGACACGCTACCACGGCCGGCTTCGGCGTCCGAAGCGGGCTTCGCGGAGCCCGTACACTGTCGCCATGTCGTATGGATACGATCCGCAGGATGACCCGCAGGCCGGAACCTGGAGCGAGGTCTGGGCCATCCTCAGGGCGGTCTTCGCGGTACTGGGACCGCCGCTCGCGATGTTCCTCGGGGCGATCGCGCTGCTGATGCTCACGCTGTATTTCTTGCTGGCGAACGCAATCCTCGCTCTGATCCCGCTCGCGGTGATCGTCTTCGGCGCCTGGCCGCTGGTGCGCCGAGACAAGCGCATCCAGGATGAGCGCGAAGAGGCGATCAGAGAGGGCCGACCCGACCCCTACGCCTGACCTTCGGGGACGCAGACCGACATCGAGGTCGCGCTGCCCTCGACTGATTCCGCCCGTACACTGATCCAATGGCTGATGTGCGGCAGATCGCCCGTGACCGGCTCCGCAAGGAGCGGGGGGGCACCTCCAAGGACTGGGGCGCCCGCATCCCCGTGGCGATCACGTACCCGAACTCGTACTACATCGGCATGTCGAACCTGGCGTTGCAGACCATCTACTCGATGCTGAACGCCTACGACGACTTCGTCTGCGAGCGCGCCTTCTACGACCCGCCGGGGCCCGGCGAATACCACCCGATGCCGGTCGTGTCGCTGGAGTCGCAGCGGCCGCTGCAGGACTTCTCGGTCGTCGCGTTCACGCTGTCCTACGAGTTCGACTACTTCAACATGATCCAGTGCCTGCGCAGCGCCAACATCCCCCTGCGCGCCGAGGAACGCGACGACCGCCATCCGCTCGTGATCGCCGGTGGGGCTTGCATGCTCACCAACCCCGCGCCGGTCGCGCCCTTCCTCGACGCCGCGATCGTCGGCGAGGCCGAGGAGATCGTTCCGCACCTCGTCTCCGCGTGGCGCGATGGTCTCTATGGCTCGCGCGCGGATCTGCTCGACACGCTCGCCACGATCCCGGGGGTCTACGTGCCGACGCGCCCGCCGGCCTTCGGCGCCATCGAACGCCAGTACGTCCACGACCTCGCGGGCACCGAGGCATATTCGACCGTCATCACCGAGGACACTGAGCTGTCCGACATGACGCTGATCGAATGCGCCCGCGGCTGCGGCCGCGGCTGTCGCTTCTGCATCGCGGGCTACGTGTTCCGCCCACCGCGCTACCGGCCCCTCGAGGAGTTGTTCGAGCTCATCGAGCACTCGGTCGAGCACACCGAGCGCGTCGGGCTCCTCGGCGCCGCCGTCGCGGACCACCCGGACCTCTCCGAGCTCGTCGTCGGCGCTCATGAACGAGGCGCGCGCGTCTCGATCTCCTCGCTGCGCGTCGACAACCTGAGGGCGGACGTGCTCGAGGCCCTGGCCGCCGGCGGCACGAAGACGGTCACCGTCGCGCCCGAGGCCGGCTCGGAACGGATGCGCGCCGCGATCAACAAGGGCGTGACGGAGGAGCAGATCCTCGAAGGCGCCGACCTCGTCGGCCAGTCCGGCGCGCGGCGCTTCAAGCTCTATTTCATGGTCGGCCTGCCGGGCGAAGAGGACAACGACGTCTATGCCATGGCCGAACTCGGCAACCGCATCAAGGAACGCCTCGACGCCGGCGGCAGGGACACCCGGCTCGTGATGTCGGTCAGCCCCACGGTGCCGAAGCCTTGGACGGCGTACCAGTACGAGGACGCGAACGATATCCGGATGGTCAAAGAACGCCAGGGCATCCTCAAGCAGCGCCTGGCCCCCAACGGCATCGAGTTGCGCACCGATTCCGCCTGGACAGCCCGCGTCGACGACGTGCTCTCGCGTGGCGACGATCGCGTCGCGACGATGCTCGAGGACATGACCGACAACAGCCTCGGCAGCTACCGCCGCGCCATCCGCGAACATGGCCTCGATGGCCCTCGCCCGTGGGAGGGCGAAGCGCCGCCATGGCACATCGTGGACGTTGGCCTGACGGAGCCCTTCCTGCTGCGCGAGATGGACAAGCACCACCGGGTGAAATCCACCATCGCCTGCCCGCCCCCCGAGGTCGGCTGCAAGCTTTGCGGCGTCTGCTAACAGACCACACGACACCGCCTGAAGCAGATGCGGTAGGCTCACCGCCGCACATGGCGCACGTCCGCGTGCGGACAGTCAGGAGCCACGATGCAGATCGCCCCGGGCAACGAACCGCAGGCCAAGTTCTGGGCCAACGTCGGCCCCATCTGGGCCGCAATGCAGGACCAGCTCGACGCTCAGGTTGCGGAGCATGGCCAGAGCGCCCTCGATGTGGCCGCAGCGCAGCCGGGCAAGCGCGTCCTCGACGTTGGCTGCGGCACCGGCACCACCGCAGTGCCGCTGGCCGCAGCGGTTGCGCCCGATGGCGTGGTCGTCGCGCTCGACCTCAGCCAGACCATGGTCGACGCGGCCAGCGCACGTGCCGAAGCGGCAGGCGCCTCGAACATCTCGTTCCTCACCGCCGACGCGCAGGCGCATGCGTTCGAGGCGGACGCCTACGACCTCATCTTCTCGCGCTTCGGCGTGATGTTCTTCGCGGACCCGGTCGCTGCCTTCGCCAATCTCCGCTCGGGCTTGCGTGCCGGCGGGCGCATGGTCTTCTCCTGCTGGCAGGGCGCGGCGGACAACCCCTGGGTATCGAAGCCGATCATGGCGGCGCGGCAGCACATCGAGTTTCCCATGGGCGGCGACCCCACCGCGCCCGGGCCGCTCTCGCTCGCCGACCCTGAGCGCGTCCGCAGCATCCTCGGCGAAGCAGGTTACGCCGAGGTGAACCTCCAGGACGTGCGGCTCCAGGTCCAGCTCGGCGACACGCTCGAGGAGGCGGTTGACTTCATGTACACCCTCAACCCCGGGGTCGCCGGGCCTCGACGAGCGCGACCCGGAGCTGGCGGCCGCGATCCGAGGCTCGATCGGAGACGTGCTCGCGGACCACCTCGGCCCCGAGGGCGTGCAGACCGACTCAGCGACGTGGGTGGTGACCGCAGAGGCTCCGTAGCCGCGTCAGCACAGTCGATCGCATCAATCAGCGCACTACACTTGGTGGTATGATCACAATCACTCAGCTCGCCCTGCGGCTCGCCGAGGTGCGGGCGCGCATCCACGCGGCCTGTGACCGCGTTGACCGCGATCCCACCGGGGTGCAGCTGGTCGGCGTGTCGAAGACGCATGGCGTCGAGGCCGTGCGGGATGCCCTCGACGCCGGCCTCGTCGATCTAGGCGAAAATCGGGCACAGGAGTTCGCGCCGAAGGCCGAGACGGCCGCCGAGGCAGGCCTGGAGCCGCGCTGGCACTTCGTCGGGCACCTCCAGCGAAACAAGGTGCGCCAGGTGCTGGCCCACATCGCTGTCCTCCACTCGCTGGACTCCGAGCGCCTCCTCACGGAAATCGAGCGCCGCTCCGAGGGCATGCGCCCCCGCGACTGCTACGTCGAGGTCAACATTGGCGGCGAGGCGCAGAAGCACGGCCTCGCGCCCTCCGACGTCGCACCGATCCTCGAGGCTGCGCGACAAAGCGAGGCGGTGGAGCTGCGCGGCCTCATGACCGTCGCGCCGCAGGCCGACGACCCCGAGGACCTGCGCACGCTATTCCGCGAGCTGGCCACGCTCGCCGCTGCACACGGCCTCGACGGCCTCTCGATGGGCATGACCGACGACTTCGAAGTCGCGATCGAAGAGGGCGCGACCGTGGTCCGCGTCGGTCGCGCGATCTTTGGGCCGCGGCAGGAACGGGCGCGCTGATGGCGCTGCGCGTCGCCCTCGTCGGCGGCGGGAAGATGGGCGAGGGCTTTCTCGCCGGGATGCTGCGCGCCGAGGTAGCCGAGCCCAACACCGTGACCGTCGCCGAGATCTTCCCCGCGCGTCGCCTCGAACTGGCGGAGCGCTACAGCGTATCGGTCACCGCGAACGCCGCCGACTCTCTCGCGGCGGCGGATGTCGTGCTGATTGCCGTGAAACCGCAGGACTTCGCGACGGTCGCCGAGGAGATGGCTGGCGATATCCCCTCCGACGCAGTCGTAATCTCGATCGCCGCCGGCATCACACTCGGCGAGCTGCGCGAACGCACGCAACACGAAGCGGTGGTGCGTGTGATGCCGAATTTGCCCGCCTCGGTCGGTGCGGGCGCGGCCGCCTACTTCGTCGCCCCGGCCGTCAGCGAGGCGCAACGTGCGCACGTGCAGGAGATCCTCGGCGCGGTCGCGAGCGCGGTCGTCGAGGTGGATAGCGACGCGCTGATCGATGTCGGCACGGCGCTCCACGGCAGCGGACCGGCCTTTGTCCTGCTGGCGATGGAGGCGATGATCGACGCCGCCATTCGGCTCGGCCTCAAACGCCCCGACGCCGAAGCGCTCGCGCTCGCGACGTTCGAGGGCACGGCGCGTTGGGCGCGCGAGAGCGACGAGACGCTCGCCGAGCTGCGCAACGCCGTCACCTCGCCCGGCGGCACCACCGCCGCGGGGCTCGCGGCACTCGACGCGCACGCCGCACGCGCAGCTTTCGATGCTGCCATCGAGGCCGCATATAATCGAGGCAGAGAGCTGGGGGCATAGCTTGGTAGAAGTCGTTCAGGGCGTCGGTTTGCTGGTACAGCTGCTGGCGTTCGCTATTTTCGCGCGCGCCATCATCTCCTGGTTCCCCATCGACCGCGGCGGCCCGGTCGTGCGGGCCCTCGAGGCGATCACCGATCCGGTGCTCGAACCGCTGCGCCGGATCATCCCGCGGATCGGGATGATCGACATCAGCCCGATGGTCGCGATCATCACGCTCTTCATCATCGCGGGTGTCCTGACCGACTATCAGGGCTGATCCGCCCTAGGCGCGAAGCCGTTCGAAGGCTTCAGCGACCGTCATCCCCTCGACCGCCACGCGCTTCGTCCTCGACGACAGCCCGCGCACGATCGCCACATCGCGCTTCGGGACGCCGAGGCGCTTGGCCAGCAGTTCGACCAGCGCGGCGTTCGCGCGACCGTCAACGGGCGGCGCCGTGACGCGCACCCGCACGAGGTCGCCGTCGACCTCGACGCTGCCACGCGAAGCACGAGGGGTGAGTCGAACGTCGAGCAGCGCGCGCGCTGTGTCCGGGCGTGGCATCGCCCTATGCTCGCCCCTCGGCGTGGACCCGCACAACGTCGAGGGGGACACATGACCGAAGAGCTGCCGAACCTGTTCCGCGGAGACCTCGTGCGGTTGCGTGCGCACGAGACGGACGACTGGGAAACGTTCTGGAGCCACGACCAGGACACGGAGATGGCCCGCGCCGGCTGGTGGGTCACGCCGCCTCAGTCCGCCGCGGCGACGAAGAAGTGGGTTGAAGAACACGCGCTCAACCGTGACGGACGCGACCGCAGCTTCGTGATCGAGTCGGCCGAGGGAGAGATCGTCGGCTCGCTGAGCGCCTCGCGCACCGACCCCCGCAGCGGCGTCTTCTGGTACGGGATCGGCATCTTCGCCGAGCACCGTCGCCGCGGGTACGCCCGCGACGCCGTGCGCATCCTGCTGCGCTACTACTTCGGCGAACTGGGCTTCCAGAAAGGTCACGCCGAGGTCTATGAGTTCAACGCGCCCTCGCTCGTCATGCATGAGCAGCTCGGGTTCGTCGAGGAGGGCCGGCGACGGCGCGCGTATCTGACCGGCGGCCGCTACTTCGACGAGGTGCTATTCGGCATCACCGCCGAGGAGTTCGCAGCCGCGAATCCGGACTTCGCGCCCCACTTCGAGTAGCCCTCGAGACACGGTTGGCGCGAGATTTCTATCACGCCAGAGTTCCATACTGCACACGCACGTGATCCGATCTTCGGCGTAGGATCGAGGCACCACTCACGTCCGCCCGTTCGGCCGGCTTGACAGTAGAACGGGCGTTCTACTAGTGTTCGGAACGCGGTGGGGGCTGCACAGCGGCCAGCGTGGCACGAGCCACAGGCGTTCTGGAGCGAGGGCACGAGACAAGAAGAACCGGTACGACGGAACGAAACAGGGACACGCCATGGCCGCCAAGAAGAAGCAACCGAAGGAACACCCCGACACCCTCGAGAAGGCCCTCGAACAGATCACGAAGGACTTCGGCAAGGGCGCGATCATGCGTCTCGGCGATCCCGAGGCAGCGATGAACGTCTCCGCCATCCCAACCGGGTCACTCTCCCTCGATATCGCGCTGGGCATCGGCGGCCTGCCTCGCGGGCGTGTCACCGAGATCTTCGGTCCCGAATCGGCGGGCAAGTCCACGCTGGCGCAGCACATTATCGCGGAGGCGCAGAAGACCGGGACGACGGCTTACATCGACGTCGAACACGCACTCGACCCGGAGTACGCCGCCGCCTGTGGCATCGACGTCGACGAGCTGCTCGTGTCGCAGCCCGACACCGGCGAACAGGCGCTCGAAATCTGCGAGGCGCTGATCCGCTCGGGCGCCGTCGAGGCGGTGGTCATCGACTCGGTCGCGGCACTCGTCCCGCGCGCGGAGATCGAAGGCGACATGGGCGACTCCCTGCCGGGCCTGCAGGCGCGGTTGATGTCGCAGGCACTGCGTAAGCTGACCGCGGCAGTCGCTCGCACCGACACCGCACTCATTTTCATCAACCAGCTGCGCGAGAAGATTGGCGTCGTCTTCGGGAACCCGGAGACCACCCCGGGTGGCCGCGCGCTCAAGTTCTACTCCTCCGTGCGCATCGACATCCGCCGCATCGAGTCGCTGAAAGACGGCCAAACGTTCATCGGCAACCGCGTGCGCTGCAAGGTCGTCAAGAACAAAGTCGCGCCGCCCTTCCGAATGGCCGAGTTCGACATCATGTTCACCGGCGACCAGCACGGTATTAACCGCGAGGGAGACATCCTCGACCTCGCCGTGGAGCACGAGATCGTGCGCAAGCTCGGCTCGTTCTACTCGTACGGCGACCAGCGCCTCGGCCAGGGGCGCATGAACTCGTGCGACTTCATGCGCGAGCACCTCGACCTCCGCGACGAGGTCGAAAACCTCGTGCGGGAAGCCGCCGGGATCAACGCCATGCCCGTAGGCAAGCCGGACGAGGCTCCGACCGCCGTCGAGGCGGAGGCCGAGTCCGTGGCCGCTGAGGCCGAAGCCGAGGCCGAGCAGCTCTCGATCGACGCATAGTCCTCGACGAGGGTCGTGGTTATGCCGACCGTCACGTCGATCACGCGCCGCCGCGGCGCCATCGCCATCCAGCTGGCCGGCGAACCGGGCGAGCATCTCCTCGCGCGCGAGCCCGTCGAGGCGCGCGCGCTATCAGAAGGCGTCGCCCTTGAGGAGAGCGAATGGGCGGAGCTGCGGGCCACCGGTCGGCGACGACTCGCCCTCGAGCGTGCACTCGCGTCGCTCTCGCGCCGCTCGCACACGGAACATGAGCTGCGGCAGCGCCTCCGGCGTCAGTTCGCAGACGAGGAGATCGACACCGCAGTCGATCGTCTGCGGCAGCTCGGCTACCTGGACGACGCCCGCTGGGCGACCGAGTTCGTCGAGGCGCGCCGCGGACGGCTCGGCGCCCGACGCTTGCGCCAGGACCTCGTGCGCCGCGGCGTCCCCCGCGAGCACGTCGAGGCAGCCACAGACAACCTCGACGAAGCAGCGGCGGCGATCGCCACGGCTCGACGGCGCGTCCCGAGCCTGCGCCGACTCGAACCGGACCTCCGGCGGCAGCGGTTGTACGGCTACCTCCAGCGCCGTGGCTTCAGCTACGACGTGACACGGCGCGCGATCGCCGAGGTGCTGGCGGTCGACATAGACATCGACTGAGTCGCCCACGGGCACGCACCGGCACGCCAGCTATCATCTCGGCCACGCGAGGCGACGACCGTCGTTAAGCCGCATCATCCGGACGACAGCATGGACATCGCTCTCCGACCCGCGGTTGAACTGGCCGGGATACTCCGCAGCCGGGAGATCGGCTCGCGGGAGCTCCTCGAGCACTACGTCGAACGCGTGGAGCGCTTCAACCCGGCGCTGAACGCGATCGTCGCGACCGACGTCGACACGGCCCGCGCCCGCGCCGATGAGGCCGACGCGGCGCTCGGTCGGGGCGAGCTGTGGGGCCCGCTCCACGGCCTGCCGATGACCATCAAGGAGTTGTTCGAGACGAAGGGCTTCCCCTGGACCTCCGGCGATCCGCAGTTCGCGGAGCGGATCGCCGAGGCCAATGCACCGGCCGTCGACCGGCTCGTGGCGGCGGGAGCAGTGGTCTTCGGCGTGACGAACTCACCGCTCAACGGCATGGACGTGCAGACCTACAACGACGTCTACGGGACGACGAACAACCCATGGGACCAGACGCGTGCCCCGGGCGGTTCATCGGGAGGCACGGCCGTGGCGCTGGCGACGGGCATGAGCGCGCTCGACCTCGGCAGCGACATTGGTGGCTCCATCCGCAACCCCGCTCACTACAGCGGCATCTACGGACACAAGCCCACCTTCGGCATCGTGCCTCGCAAGCGCGTGCAGCCGCCCGGGTTCATGGCCGTCGGCGACCTGTCCGTCGCCGGGCCCCTCGGACGTAGCGCCGAGGATCTCGATCTGGAGCTGTCGATCGTGGCCGGACCGGAGGCCGACATGTCGGCCGCCTGGCGCCTCGAGCTGCCGCCCCCGCGGCGCGCCACGCTGCGTGGCTACCGTGTGGCTGCATGGCTCGACGACGCGGCCTGCAGCGTCGACGCGGCCGTGCTGGCCCCCCTTGAGGCGACGGTCGGCGCCCTGCGCGCCGCCGGCGTCGAGGTGGACGAGGCCGCCCGCCCGGGTATCGATTTCGCTGAGACGAACCGCGTGTACCGCTCGTTGCTGGCCGGCAACGGCGGTCGCGGGCTCACCGGCGAGATCCTCGAGGGTGCGACGACCGTCGAGGACGCATTGCCCTCGGAAGACGACGAGGAGCCACCGGCCGTTCAGCGCAACGGCGCCCAGCGCCACCGGGAGTGGCTCTTCCTCAACGAGAAGCGGGAGCAGATCCGATACGAGTGGTCACACTTCTTCCGCGAGTACGACGTGCTGTTGATGCCGGTCACGCCGGTGACTGCGATCGAGCACGACCACAGTCCGGCGCAGGAACGGACCATCCCCATCAACGGGGAGGACCGCAACTACTTCGACCAGCTGAGCTGGGTTGGGCTGATCACGATGGCCTACCTCCCGGCAACCGTGGCACCGATCGGGCTCAGCGAAGACGGCCTGCCCGTCGGCATGCAGATCGTTGGTCCGCACCTCGAGGACCGCACGCCGATCGACTTCGCGCGTCGCCTGGCCGACGTGACGGGCGGGTTTCAGCCACCGCCGGGGTACGAGTAGCGACGCCGCCCCGGCCGCCCGGCAACGTGGTGCTACGATGAGCGCGCCGCGTCGACCGGTCCGCTGGTCGTCACGGTTAACGAGTTATCGACCATTCGGCGACACCGTCGCGGCCAGCGGTCGCGGTGTGCGGCGCCCGGGGTCAGCCGCCCGACGGAGAGTGCTCCCATGGAGTCGCTGGTCATCGCGATCGTCGGGATCGGCGCGTTCGTCGTCGGCATCGCCGGTACTTATGTCTATCAGAAACGTTCCGCATCGAGTGCGCTCGCCGGCGCCGAGACGGAAGCCGAGCGGGTCCTCGATGAGGCGCGACGTCGTGTCGAGTCGCAGGAGCTCGAGGCTGAACGACGCGCCCTCGAACGACGCGAAGCGGCTGAGGAGGAACTGCGCAACGAACGCCGCGAGTTCGGTCGCGTGGAGCGCCGCCTCGAACAGCGCGAGGAGGCGATCGAACGCCGCGCCGAGACCCTCGACCGTGGTGAGCAATCGCTGCGCGACCGTGCAGAGCAGGTCGAGCGCCGCGAGGACGAGTCGAACCAGGCGGAGGAGCAGGCGCGAGCAGACCTCGAGCGTATCGCCCGCCTGACCACCGAGGAGGCGCGCGAGCAGCTGTTGTCCAGCCTCGACGTGGAGCTGCGCGACGAGTCCGGACGGCGAGTGCGCGCTATGGAAGCGTCGGCGCAGGCCGAGGCGGACACGCGCGCACGTAAGACGCTGGCGACGGTCATGCAGCGACTCACCTCGGAGGTCACGGCTGAGACGACGGTGAGTGTCCTGCCCATCCCGTCGGACGACCTCAAGGGGCGCATCATCGGCCGAGAAGGCCGCAACATCCGTGCCTTCGAGGCAGCCACCGGCTGCGACCTCATCATCGACGACACGCCGGAGCTGGTGACAGTCTCGGGCTTCGATCCGGTACGCCGGGAGATCGCCCGTGTCGCCCTCGCCCGGTTGATCCAGGACGGTCGTATCCAGCCCACGCGCATCGAGGAGGCCGTCGAGCGCGCGCGCAGCGAGATCGACGACCAGATCGAGCAGGCCGGCCAGGAGGCCACAGTCGACGCCGAAGTGCAGGGCCTGCATCCGGAGGTGGTGAAGCACCTCGGACGGCTGCGCTTTCGCTTCTCGTACGGCCAGAACCAGCTGCGCCACAGCATCGAAACGTCCTGGCTGGCCGCCGCCCTGGCGCACGAGCTGGGGGCGGACGTCGAGGTCTGCCGCGCCGGCGGACTGTTGCACGACCTCGGCAAGGCAGTGGATCGCGAACTCGAGGGCCCACACGCGCGCATCGGCGCCGACATCGCTCGCCGCTTCGGCATCCCGCGCGATGTCGTGCACTGCATCGAGGCGCACCACGAAGAGGTCAAGCCCGAGACCACCGAGGCGGTGATCGTAATCATCGCCGACGCCATTTCCGGCAGCCGCCCCGGCGCACGCCGCGAGTCCAGCGAGGAATACGTGCGCCGTCTCGAAGCCCTGGAGGCGATCGCGAACTCGTTCGAGGGCGTCCAGCGATCCTTCGCCGTGCAGGCGGGTCGCGAGGTACGGGTCATCGTCGAACCAGAGGTCGTTGATGACCTCGCCGCGGCGCGGCTGGCGCGCGACGTGTCGAAGCAGATCGAGGAGACGATGCAGTACCCCGGCGAGATCCGCGTGACGGTCGTCCGCGAGACCCGAGCCCAGGCGATCGCCCATTAGTTACAGCCGAGGAGATCCGCGCGTGACCGAACCCCGCCACGCGATCGGTGACTTCCACTGCCACTCGTCGCGCTCGGACGGCACGCGCAGCCCGACCAACGTGGTTCAGCTCGCCGCCGGCCGAGGCGTGCGCACCCTGGCGCTGACCGACCACGACACGCTGCTCGGCCTCGACGAGGCGCGCGCTGCCGCGGCAACGATTCCGGGCTTTCGCCTCGTGCCGGGCGTCGAGCTGTCGTGCGATCTGCCGGGCACCGAGCTGCACCTGCTCGGGCTCTTCGTCGACTCCGCTCGTTCCAGCTTCGTGAACGAACTTGATCGCATGCGCGCAGCCCGCGTGGCCCGGGGCGAGAAGATGGTGAACGCCCTCGAGGCGCTGGGCGTGCCGATCCGGTGGGAGCGCGTGCAGGAGATCGCCGGCGAGGCCTCGATCGGTCGGCCCCACGTCGCGCGGGCGCTCGTCGAGGCGGGCTTCGTCGACGACATCAACGAGGCCTTCGACCGCTACCTCGACACTTCGAGCCCGGCCTACGTGGCGCGCGAACGGCTCCTCCCGGTGCAGGCGCTGGAGCTCATCCACGAGGGCGGCGGGGTCGCCGTCCTGGCTCACCCGCCGTTCACAACGGACTACGAGACACACCTCCCGGAGCTCGTCGCGGCCGGGCTCTTCGGCATGGAGGTCTACTACCGCCACTACGACCCCGCGATCGTCGAGGAACTGCGTACGACCGCCGAGGCGAACGGCCTGATCGCATCGGGCGGGTCCGATTTCCACGGGCTCGATCGCGAACACGAGCACGAGCCCGGCGACATCCTGTTCCCAGACGACGCCGTCGAGCGACTCCTGGAGGCGGCATCCGCCCGGGGCTGTACGATCCCGGAACCGGCCTCGGCATGACCGCGCCCGTCTACTGCGAACGCCATCCGGGCACCGAGACGGCTCTCACCTGCGGCCGCTGCGGCGTCGCAATCTGTCCGCAGTGCCTCGTCCACACACCCGGTGGCATCCGCTGCCCCGACTGCGCCCAGATGCGCCGCCCGCCGATGTACGAGCTGGGCTCGCGTGACATCCTGCTCGCAATCGCCGTCGTCGCAGTCCTCGCCGTTCCCCTCGGCTTCGTCGGTTCGATCGTGATCCCGGAGAGTCGGGCCGGCGGGTTCTTCTCGCTGATCATCGCGTTGCTGGCCGGCTCGGGCGCCGGTGCGGTCGTCGCCGAGTCGATCCGAAGAGTGACCAGTGGCAAGCGCGGCGTCACCATGCAGGTGATCGCCGTCGCAGGCGTCGCAGCCGCCGGTACGCTCCGGATCGTCTTCTCAGACATCGCGATCGAGCACGTATTACGCGACACCGTGGGGCTGTTCCTGGTGGCGATCACCGCGGTCGCGGCGTGGGGTCGACTGCGCTAGCGCAGCGCCCGCGAGTTCGACTACTGCAGCCGGTCGACGACGATTAGCAGCACGAGCAGGCCGAAGCAGGCCGCGCTCGTCAGCAACACACGCCGCAGCTCACCGAAGAGGTAGGGCGTCTGCCGGGCGATGTACACGGCCGGCCTCGAGGCGCGTGCCGAGGTGGAAGGCTGTCGCTCCTCGACCTCCTCCGCGACGGGCGCGCCGCGGTAAGTGGGGCGCGGCGGCGGCCGCCGGCGCGGCTGCCGACGTCGACTGCTACTCGGCATGGCTCCGCCCCTCTACTCGCCGCGCGACACCGCGCAGCACGAGCTGCTCCGAGTGTAGATCGACGCAGAGAGACGAGGAAGGCCGCGCGATTGACCACGCTGAGGACGCCTCGTACGGTGTCTGGTGCACGCGGCCCCGTAGTGTAGCGGTCTAACACGCCACCCTGTCACGGTGGAGATCGACGGTTCGAATCCGTTCGGGGTCGCCATCCGCGAACTTCATGAGATTGGGGCCAGTCCGCCACGCGGATGGCCCCTTCCTCATCACAGATCACCTTGAACAGCGGCGCGAAGTGGTCTTTCGGCAGCACGCCGACCACTTGGTTGCAGCCGAGATCGACGGCGACCACATCGACCGTCATCCGAACCAGATCGCGTCGCTCCTCCGCCGTCATGTGCGGCCACAGCTCGTGCACATCGGCGAGCGACTCGCCTGCACTGACTGTCTCCGCGACGGCTGGTCGGATGGCGGCAAGCTCGCGCTCCGCGTCAACGACCGCTGCCTTAGCGGTTGACTCGTCGAGCACGCCGGACAGGAAGCCCTCGCGAGCGCGTTCGATCCGTGCCTCGAGCGTCGCTGGATCAGTCCGTGTGTCGTCGGTGCAGTCGGCCAGCTCTTCGACTCGGCTGCGCCACTGCGATGGCAGCCGCATCGCCTCGAATAGTCCGGCAACCTGGCCCTCGACGACATCGCCGCGCACCGTCTCGAAGCGATCGGGGCAGCCGACATCGTGGCTCCGGCTGCTGCACCGGTAGTACGCATGGCGCTGTGACTTCGTGCTGTTCACCCACAGCGGTCCGCCACATCCCGCGCAGATCGCCACGCCGGAAAGTATGTACGCGCGCGGCGGGCTGGCTGCGTATGATCGTGGCCGCCGTGCTCGCTGCTTCAGGACGGCCTGAACCTTGTTGAACAGATCGGCATCGATCATCGGCTCGTGCTGCCCCTCGGCCACCCGCTCGCCTTTGTACATGATGTCGCCGAGGTAGAACCGATTCGAGAGCATGACTCGTACGGACTTCGCGCCGAACGTCGTGTAGCCGCGCTTCGAACGCGGCTTGTGACCGTGCTCATTGAGCCAGTCGGCGAGCTGGTTCAACGATGCGTTCCCCACTGAGTAGCGCTCGAAGATCGCGCGTAGGGCGACAGCCTCCTCCTCCACGACCGCCGGCGCGGACTTCCGCCCGGTGCTCAGATAGGCGAACGGAATGTCACCCGCCGGCAAGCCCTCTTCGGCGCGGGTGCGCCAACCAGCACTCGTCTTCTCCGAGAGTTCAACGCTGTAGTGAGCGGCCCGAAGGTCAGACATCCCCCGATTCCAGAAGCCGTCCGGTGTGTCGTCATTCCCGGCTGGCTCGTCGTGCGAGAGAACCCGCACCTCGGCGGTGTCCCGAAGCGACTGCTCGGTTGCCATCGCCTCCGCGATGTTCCGCGCGAATCGATCGCGACGAAGCACAAGCACGGCATCGAAGAGCCCGTCGTACGCATCGGAGAGCATTGCCCTGAACGCAGGCCGCCCAGCCACACTTGTGCCGGACACACCCGCGTCTTCGTAGACTCGCCCAAGCTCCCAGCTCTCGCGCTCGGCCCATGCCGTGAGTTCCCGGCGTTGCGTTTCGAGCGAGTGTCCTTGTGCCTGCTCTTCGCTGGAGACGCGCGTGTAGATAACGGCGCGCCGGGTCTGCTGCTGCGCCACCTTCATCTCCCGATCTCGTCTGGGAAGTGATCGCTAGTCCGAGTGCGAGCCGAGACAGCAGCGAGTAGCTGAGCCAGCGACTCGGCTTCCCCTCGCTGCCGCGCTTGGAAGTCGCAATACTCGGACCAGACGTCATCGCCGACGATCGCGCGCAAGAAACGCTCCGCTTCCTGATCGGACTCGGGGTAGATCGCTGGAAGTCGTCGTTTTCCGCGCTTTGCACTCATCTCGATTCCTCTCGACCGAAGTGCGCTGCGCTTAGGGATGGAGAAGTGCGCAGTTCGCACTTCTCCCCATGCGCATGCGCGCGCGCACTACGCGCAGTTGAGTGATTCACGGTTGGGGTGCAGCCGCAGCGACGAAGCTGCCACGTCCGCCGGATGGTGTGGGGACGGCGACGATCAGGCCATCTTTCAGGGCGCGACCGACTGAGCGGCGGTGGACGCCGGCCGCCTTCGCTGTGTCGCTGACGTTCATTGGTCCACGCAGCATCAGGGCTGCACGAATCCGCTCGCCAGCCGTGGTGCTCCCGCTCTTCCT
This sequence comes from Dehalococcoidia bacterium, assembly GCA_965198045.1. Classification (GTDB taxonomy): domain Bacteria; phylum Chloroflexota; class Dehalococcoidia; order UBA2979; family UBA2979; genus CBDDEC01. Next base: position 359,656 of record CBDAOL010000012.1, on the reverse strand, counting down.
GCCGATGTTCGGGAACTCCGCCGTGTCGGCATGACGGACCGTAGTCAGCCCGACCTCGTCGAATTCGAGCGCGATGATCTCCAGCGGTGGCTTGCGAATGTCGTTCGCCTTCGTGATCTGCATGCCGACGCCGCGCGTGCCGTCCGCCAGCTCCTCGCTGACCACCTGGACCATCACGTCGGCAGCGGCATCCTGCATGACCGAGCCGTAGGCGTGTGTGTCGTCGGCACGTGGCGTGTGCGCGATCGCGAACCAGGTCGGGCAGAGCCGATTCAGCATGTCGATCACGTCGTTGGCCGACGTGTCTTCGACCAGGCTCCCGACACCAGCACGACTGACCGAGTCGAGGAAGGCCAGCTCGACGCCGTACTCGTCAATCGCGCTCGCGATTTTGTTCTCGATGTCGGCCAGCCGTTTGCCACGCCCGTTCACGACCAGCAGCGGCCGCTCCGGCGGCAGGCCAAGCGCGCGGTTGACTCGGGCGATGCGGCGAGACAGGGACAGTCGCGAGCGCTCCAAGTTGATGAAGATCAGCTTGCGTTGTTGGACGTTCCAGAACGTGCAGACTCTGGCGTCGATGCTGATCGCCATCAGCAGCGCGGCGTACGTCTTGCCAGAGTCCGGCGGCGCAAACAGCAGCGTGCCGCTGTCCGGCTGGACGTACGGGTCGAGGATCGGTTCCGGTAGCTCGGTGACGAGATCGCCAGCCAGCTCCTCGATCAGGAGAGGCTCCTGGCGGCGAGGCGGATGGGCCTGGTCGTCGTTCTCCGGCTCAGGCTTGTGCGGCCGACCATGCTTCGCTACCGCCTTCAGACCGAGCCGGTAGAACTCTTTGCTTCGCCCGGTGTACTTATCCATTCCGAGGAGCTCGTGGAGGAACAGGACGTGTCCGGAAATCGCCTCGGCGTCGAGGGCGATTCCGTGTGCCACGTATGCCTCGGCCGCAAGCATCGCCACCTCGTAGAGGAAGTCGCTGCGATCGTCCGGCGTGTATGGAATCGCGCCGCTCATGAGCTGGCGCAACTTGAGATCAGCTTTGCCCGACTCCATCAGCTCGGCGGGGAGCGGCTTTGGCGTAACAACAACGCCGTCCGGCACCGCCGGAACAGGTTCGCTCACGGGTGCGAGAACAACGCCCAGTCGCTCCTCGAACATCCTCGGCACCAGGGCACGCATGTTTTCGACCGAGACCATCTGGGTCGGCGTCTCCACGAACTCGTAGATGGCGCCGCTGACATGCAGCGATGGCGATGTCACAACGTACTGACCATCGCCACGGACCTCACCGATGTGATTACCGTCCCTGTCAGACAGATTGAAGCCAGACGTGTCGCCAGTCGTATGCAAGAAGAGGTGACAGCCCCTGCCAGTCCGCTCAAGCGGAGTGTTTCCGGCGACGCCCGACGCAATCAGGGACTCGGCGAGCGGTGGATCGTCAACATTGATGGCCATCAGCCCGCCGCTGGCCGCGCCGAGGGCGACACCGATGTTCACGTCGTCGGGCCACGCTCCAATCTCGTCGATGTCGGAGGTCGCCGCGTACACGGTGGGGGTGTACTCGTGCGGGTGCTTCCCTGGCGAGGGGCAACTCTTGCCCATTCGACACGAGCACCCGTCCCCGTCGGGGGGCCATAGGGCGAGGACTGCCCATCCGTTTCGCGCGTAGTAGCGTGCCGCATCGCGCGGTCGCAGCGGCAGTCCCATGTTCGCGCTCTCGGGTTCGTACGCTTCAGTTGGCTGCGCCATTTGACTCCTCGAGATCGGCCCAGGGGCCATTGGAGACCCACATGTGGCGACAGCCACTGACGTCTGGAGACGGAGGCGCAAGCACCCAGCGTCCGTCAGCAAGAAGTTCACCAACCGACCCGTGTTCATCGTGCGGGTGTGTCTCGGCGCCGATTTGGTAGTAGTGGAGTTCGAGTGCACCGTCACATCTCGCGGCCGCCACCAGTAAGCCCGCGCCCAAGCACACGCCGATCTCACTCAAAGGCTCGTCGAGGATCAGAACGCGGAGGCCATCGTTCGCTTCCCCGAGGGCAACGCCGACGTTCACGTCCGAAGGCCAAGAGGCAATCTCATCTAGATCCTTGGTCGCCGAGTCGATAGTCGGCGTCCGCTCATGCAGGTGCGCGCCCGCGGAGGTGCATCGCGCATCAAGAGGACAGGTGCACACGCCGCCTCGGTGAGGCCACACCGGGACGACGGACCATCCTCGGCGCGCGTAGAGAAGCGCTGCGTCTCGTGGCGGTGAGTCTTGCTCGATTGCGGATAAGTCGTAGTTCGTGGGCACTTGCTCTCCCTTTGGTACGCAGGTCGAGCCTCGTGCTCCCCCCATGCGCGGGGCGGGGACGGCGCCGGGTGGCGCAGGCACCCGGTCCGTCTCCACATGGGATCCGTAGCACGAGGTAGAGAAAACGTGCAACTACTCACACGGATCAGCCCGTAATCGATTTTGGCGGGTAGGATGTCGGAGAAAAGCTCTCCTAGAGCGTATCATATGATATACGCGTATCATGTGATACGAGCCGGCGGTTCGCTCGCTACGCTCGCTCCTCGGACACGCGGTTTCGTTCGCCGATAGCCGCCCGCCGATCACGGTCCGCGTCGCGGACGCGTTGCTCGGCTTCCTCCACGCGTCGGTCCGCCAGCCACAACGGGTCACTCTGGCGCTCAGCCGCGAGGGCAGCCGATCCAGCTCCTCCGACGCACGGCGCTCACGGTCGTCGAGACGCGTCTGCCGCGCGGCCACGATCTCTTCGGACGGCGGCTGCCACTGCGACGCGGGATGTCTCGGACCCACTTGATGTTCCGCATCTTTTGGAGCAGCTCGATATCGACGTCAGCTGGCACTTTGTCCCCGGCGTAGAAGCGCTCGCCGTTGATCAACCTGCCGTCGATGCCGACGCGGTGCGTGAAGACCGTGACCGACCCTGTGGTCGGCTTCGTCTTGCTAGTCATCGGTGTACCCCGGCCGCCGAGCCTTGTAAGCCGAGTACAGCTCGCGGCCCTCAGGCGTCTCCAGCGCGGCAGCGTAAGCCTGCTCGCGTGTCAGATCGCCGAACGGCACGCTCTCCCAGATCGACTTGGCCATCTTCTCGATAGCCACCTCGGCCGACTCGCCGTCGCTGGTGGTGTCATCGCCCTCGAAGCGTTTCCACATCACGATCTCCGCATCTTGGTCCGCGCCGCGATCGACAATCGCCACGCGATCGATAGTCAGGTCACGCAACCGTCGTGGACTCATTGATCGCTCCTCTCATTCGTTCAGCCGTGCGCAGCACACTCGCCACCGTGGACGGATGCCAGCGCTCGGCTCCTTGCGAACCGTGGATGTGGTCAGCAGTGAGTCGGTCGGCAATCTCGCGCAGCGTCGCTCCCGCGTCGCGCTCCGTGACGATGCGGTCGATGACCGGATGTGGTGTCCGGAGCGGCCGCCCGAGTTGAACACCGCGAGCGGCGCGTTCGGCCAGCGCTTCACTGGCCGACGCTGAGCGCGACTCGTGCTGGAAGTGCAACAGCGCGAGCCACGCATCAGCGTCAGCTTGCCCCAAAGGAGAACGGGTATCGATCGGTGGAGCGACGAGTGACCATCGGTCGCTCTTGCTTCGATGGAGCAGCGTGCTCAGCATCCGCGTGGAGCGCGTGACGTGCCGCAGCGAAGCCGCCACCAGCGCGCCGCGCTCGCCAGAGCTAAGCAGGCGCAGCGCTTCAGTGAGGGCCGGGCTGATCGTCGTGCCGCTGCGCTGTCCGTCGTCGTCCAGCCAGAGCACATGCCAGTTCTCGCGCTCGGCTCGCTCGGCGATCCGCATGCGCTGAGCCGCTTCGGTTACGCCGCAATAGGCGACTTCAGCAACGGTGCTGCTCGTGTATCCGACGACCGGCGTCATCGTGTTCATGCGGCTGAGCCTGAGGTGCCCCGACGCGGGGCTGCAACCTGTCGTCACCGTTCAGCACATCGACGATTGCTGTAATCGACGAAAGTGCAGCGGGCCCAGATTCCAAGTGTGCAGCAGCCGTTCCGGCTCAGTTCTGTGCAAGCGACTTGCGAGGCCCATCGCGTCGGACCATGCCCAAGCGTCTACGATCGTCTGACCTTCGTCGTCCGTCGAGGGCGGCAGCGCGCCCAGTTCCGTGAGGATCGTGCAGATCTGGCTGCGGTGGTCCGTGCCGTTGATCACCTGCAGCAGCAGCACGTTCGCTTCGATCTCGAAGCGCACCCCCGGTGCTTCCTCCACGACGATCGTCGAGTTACCAACGGCGTGAGCACGCTCGATCAATCCCTCGGCGCTCGAACGCACGACGTCCTCAAGTGGATCGAAGCCCTGCCACCGGGCCCCGCGCGAGGCGAGCTCACGCGCCGGTGTGGCGCCGAGACGCCGCACGTTGCGCGCCTCCGCCCCGACGAGGTGCATCAGCGTGCTCCGGATCGATCCGAATGCCCCGGGCGCCGTGGCGTCGAGCTGCTCGCTGGTGAGCCCCCGACATACCTCGATGATCGTCGGGTTCGCCCACTCGTTCTGGCGGTAGAGATCTTCGATGAAGTCACTCATCCGCGACAGAATACGCCGACGGCGGCGGTGTTACCGCAGCGGTGTTACCCGCGTGCCGGAGCCTCAGGGGTCCCTCGCTACTTTCTCGGCGGGGATGGGGTCACCGGATTCACATGGGGTCAGATCGCGAGCGAGCGGCGGTGTTACCGGGATTTACGTCCCCTCGTCTCCACCATACCCTTAGCACGATCGTGATGCTGCGGCGTCGAGCAGGTCGCAAGAGTTCCGCAACAGGAGAGACGTACATCAGTCGTTTCTCGCCAAGGTCGATCCAGCTCTGCTCGATCAACGAAGCCACAACCTGCCACCGCTCCTTTGGTGGCGCCGTCATGATGCGCTTCATGTCCGAGATGTTCTCGGCGAGCTCGCGGTAGTCGTCGAGCGCAACGGGGCCGGCGAGCTTTGCATCGAGCTCGGCTCGAAACGTGTTCAGGGCGGACCCTATCGCTGTCGCTATGCGGCTGAATCGTTACGTGCCATAAGGGGGTCTGGCGCATCACCCGCGCGAGCGCTGCGTGCGGGGAGAAGGCTGCTGGGGGAGCCGCCATGTCGTCCGGCGTGAGCCGGTTTCCCCACTGACGACCGTCCCAGCGGCCGCGAGGGTAGCACGAGATGGGTGTCACTCAGGGCGATTCTCGCCCCTCACACTGCAAGTGCGCACCGAACTTCTGGGAGCTACGGCACAAGCGCGCGGCCGAGGCCCTGCGAGCGAAACGCCTCGCCTACCACGACGCGCAGCGCGCCCCGACGTACGTGATATAAGAGCAGTAGCTGCTGATGCTGACAGCCGACGCCACCAGCGGCCGGGGACGCTGGAGAGCGGGGTTCCCATGGCGGACGACCACATTGAGTTGATGGCGCACCTGATGCGCCGCGTCGGAGTGGGCGCGACGCGGGACGAACTCGAGGAGTTGGTCGAGCGTCCCTACGAAGAGGTCGTCGAGGAGTTTCTGCACCCTGAGGCGCTGGGCGATCCCGACCGGGACATACTCGACCGTTACCTCCCGACGTCAACCAACCCCGAAGTAAGGGGGGCCTGGGCGTCGCGCTGGCTGCACAGCCTGGCGGGCGGCCGTCGCCCGCTGCGCGAGAAGATGGCGCTGTTCTGGCACCAGGTCTTCGCGACAGGGTTTGGCTCGCATGCCCGGGCGTCGGCGGCGCAGATTGAGCTCTTCCGCGAGAATGGGCTCGGCGACATGCGCCAGATCCTGCTCGACCTCTCGCGCGACCCGGCGATGATCGACTGGCTCGACAACTCGGAGAACCACGCGCACGCGAACAACGAGAACTACGCGCGCGAACTGCTCGAGCTCTTCTCGCTGGGCGTCGGCAACTACAGCGAGGACGACATCAAGGAGGTGGCGCGGGCGTTCACAGGTTGGACGTTCACGCAGCCGCTCTCGTACTTCCCCTACGGCATCGGCGACTCCCTCTTCAAGTTCGACGAGGCGGACCACGACAGCGAGCAGAAGACGTTCCTCGGCCAGACCGTCGTCGACGGCGAGGACGTGATCGAGGTGATCGTCAAGCAGGAGGCCTGCGCCCGGTTCATCGGCCGGCACCTCTACAACTTCTTCGTCGCCGACGAGCCGCCGGTGCCCTCGTGGAACGAGGAGCCGCCGCGGGACCAGGCCGCGGTCGACGCGCTCGCCGCCACATTCGTCGAGTCCGACGGCGATATCCGCGAGGTGATGCGGACGCTGCTCAACTCCGACTTTTTCAAGGCGGCGCGGTTCCAGCGCGTCAAGAGCCCGGCCGAGTTCGTCGGTGGGGTGATCAAGCTCGTCGGTGCGCCGCGCTTCCCCGAATTCTCGGTGATGCGGCTCTCGCGGGCGACGAGGCTGATGGGTCAGGACCTGATGAACCCGCCCTCCGTCGAGGGCTGGCACACGGGCCAAGGGTGGATCAACTCCGGCACACTCACCCAGCGCGTCAATTTCGCGGTCGAGCAGGTGATGGACACCTCGAAGCCGGGCATCGCCGCGATCGTCGAGCGCGTCGCCGCCGCCGGGGACGCGACGCCCGAGGAGTTGGTCGACCGCTGCCTCGACCTCTGCGGCCCGCTCGATGTGAGCGCGCAGACGCGGGCGACGCTCGTGGAGCGCGCGGAGGAGGGGGGCCCGCTCTCGTTCGGCAACGGAGCGAGCGAGGAGGCCGAGGGCCGCATCGGACGGATGGTGCAGCTGATCGTGGCCACGCCCGAGTACCAGTTCGCCTAGGGAGGGCCAACGATGACGACGAAGCTACAGAAGCCCCCGGTGCTGGTGGTGATCCAGCTCAGCGGCGGGCTGGACTTCCTGAACACGCTCATCCCCTACCAGAGCGGCGTCATCCGCGATGCCCGCCCGCACGTCATGGTGCCGATGGAGGACGCGCTGCCGCTCGACGACGAGCTGGCCTGGCACCCGGCGGCGAAGGCGCTCAAGGAGCTCTACGACGCAGGCCACGTCGCCGTTGTGCAGGGCGTCGGCTGGGAGAACTCGAGCCGCTCCCACTTCCGCGCCATGGACATCTGGCACACCTGCGAGCCGGATGAAATCGCCACCGAGGGCTGGCTCGCGAAGGTGACACGCGAGTTTGACGCCGCATCGGAGAACCCGCTGACCGCCGTCAGCTTCGGCCTCGATCTGCCTCGGGCGCTCGCCGCGTCGGGCGTGACCGTGACCTCGGTGGGCGACCTCGATCAGTTCGGGTTGATGACAGACGTCGAGGCGGAGGAGGAGCGGGGCAAGGACCTCGACAGCTTCCGCCGCATGTACACGCCGGTCGGGACCGGGATCGTGCAGGACTACCTGGCGCAGACCGGGCGCAGCGTGCTGAAGAGCGCTGACATGCTGAAGGACGTGCCCGGGCGCTACTCGTCCGAGGTCGAGTACGCGCCGAACCCGATCGCGCAGGCGCTGCGCGACGTGGCCCGCGTTCACACCGCGGGGCTGGGGACGCGCATCTTCTACACACAGCATGCGGGCTACGACCTGCACTCGAACGAGTCGACGATGCTGCCGGGGCTGCTCACCGAGCTGACCGAGGCGGTCAGCGACTTCATGCAGGATCTGCGGGAACACGACGCGTCCGATGAGGTGGTGGTGCTCGTCTTCTCCGAGTTCGGCCGTCGCATCAAGGACAACGGCTCCGGTACGGATCACGGCTCTGGGGGCGGCGCCTACCTGATCGGCGACCGCGTGGAGGGCGGCCTCTATGGCGAGTACCCCTCGATCGAGCAGAAGGACTGGCTCTACGGCGAGGATATGCGGCACACGATCGACTTCCGCAGCGTCTACAGCACGGTGCTCGACCAGTGGATGGGGGTCGACCCGAGCGCGATCGTGGGCGGCACGTTTGAGCAGATCAACCCGTACAAGGCGATGGCCACGGCAGGGGCGGCGCGATGACGGCGGAGACGAACGGCGGCGCGAGCGATGGGGCGAGCGCCAGCGGCACGTTCGCGGGGCTGCTGCGCGCGGGCTTCCCCTACGAGAAGACGATCGGGATGCACACCAGCTCGCGGTACCCGATCGACATCGCCCTCGGCAACGAGGGTCGGGTGTATTGCCTCCGACGGGGGCCGTTCGAGGCGGGCGGCGTGATCCTGGTCATCAACAGGGACGACGAGGAGCTTGGATTGATCAGTCGCCCTAACGAAGAGGTCAGGAAGTTTGACCCCTTCCGCGGTGGTTGGGCCTGGCCCGTCGGGATCATCTGCGACCCCGACGAGCGGCTGATCGTCTCGGACGAGGGCACGCACACGATCACCACCATCACGCGCGAGTGCGAGCAAGTGGCGGAGTGGGGCGAGCACGGGAGCGAGCCGGGCCAGCTCGACCGCCCGGCGCACATGGCCCTCGACGGCGAGGGGCGCCTGCTCGTGGTCGACACGATGAACCACCGCGTGCAGCGCTTCACCGTCGAGGGCAAGTACATCGATGGCTTCGGCACGCACGGCAGCGGTCCCGGTGAGCTCGACATGCCGTGGGGCATCGCCCTCGACGCCGAGGGCTGCATCTACATCGGCAACTGGCGCAACGACCGGGTGCAGAAGTTCAGCCCCTCTGGCGAGCCATTGCTCTCGATCGGTTCGAGCGGGGACGGCGAGGGCGAGCTGAACCGACCGGCGGGCGTGGCCGTCGACCAGCACGGCGACATCTATGTGGCCGACCGCGGCAACGACCGCGTCGTGCTGTTTGACCGCAACGGCCGCTACGTCGAGCGCTTCATCGGCGACGCCACCGTCTCGAAGTCGGGGCGCGAGTACATCATGGCGAACGCCAGGGTGCTGCGTCAGCGCGAGATGACCACCCTTGAGTCGGAGAAGCGCTTCCGCGCTCCGGCCTCGGTGCGCATCGACGGCGACCGGATGTTCGTTGCCGACTTCGGCTACAACCGCGTGCAGGTCTACCGCAAGGAGGCCTATCCGCTGACCGAGGCCGAGATGGGGCCGGAACTCGGGGCGCCAAGCCTGATGACGGTGTAGGTCGTCCTGATCTCGAGGATGCGGCGACGGCGGCAGGAGCTGATCGAGGCCGAGATCGCGCGCATGACGGAGGAGCTGCCGAGGCTCGGTGTGCACAACGAAGAGTCCCAGCGCTAGTCCGTCCGGCAGCAAGGTCGCGACTGCTTCCAGGGGTCGTCGGAATCGGGAGACAGGAACGTCAGCAGCGGACGCTCGTCAGCCTCTTTCGCCGCTCGCGACTGCAGGAGTTCGCCGAGCTCACCCAACAATTCGCCTGAGCTCGCTGGCTCGGCGCCTGCTGCACCCGCCTGCGTCCCGCCGGAGAGTCGAGCGCGATGATAGCCCGGCGTAGCTCTGTCTCGATTGAACTCGCTACGGTGCTGTGAGTCTCGACTGTGAGTAGGCTACGCAGCCACGTACCAGACGCGGTTCGCAGTTAGACGGTTCGAATCCGTTCGGGGTCGCCACCTCAAACCCAATAGCCACGCGGACTCCCGCCGCCCTCGTTGACGGCGATGAGGTGATCGAGTGCTTGGTCGAGGAGGTCGGCGGGGAGGGTGCGACGCGCGCGAAGGGGGTTGAGGAGCGGCTGCCCTAGTAGATCGTCAGCCGTTGCTCCAGACTCCATGCGAAGATGCCCCGCATGGCGGACCAGCCGAACGCCGTCGCCCTCGGGCTCTTCGAGCCCATCGCACGGGACTACGAACGCTGGGCGGCGGTGCTCAGCCTCTATCAAGACCCGAGATGGCGGCAGGCGATGATGGAAGGGCTCGAGCTCCGCGCGGGCGAGCGACTGCTCGATGTCGCCTGCGGAACCGGGTCCGTGGCGCGACTCGCGAGCGAACGCGGATGCGACGTGGTCGCACTCGACCAGAGCGGAGACATGCTGGAGCAGGCTCGATCCGCGAGGCTCAGCGTCGTACGCGCGACCGCAGAGCAGCTGCCTGTGCCCAACGGAACCTTCGATGCGCTGACCTTCACCTACCTCCTGCGCTACGTCGCGGACCCCGCGGCTTGCATGCGCGAGCTGGTGCGGGTGCTACGCCCCGGCGGCCGCATCGGGATGGTCGAATTCGGGCGACCGCGCGGCCTCACGGGTCCGCCGTGGTGGCTCTACACGCGCGTGGCACTCCCCGTGGCAGGCGCTGTGATCGGGCACGGCTGGCGGCAGGTGGGGACCTTCCTTGGGCCAAGCATCGACGGCTTCCATCGCCGGTTCCCACCAGGCGAGTTGAGCGCGTTGTGGACAGAGGCGGGGCTGATCGACGTCCGCACTGAACGACGCTCGCTCGGGGGCGGTCTGCTGATGTGGGGTCGACGACCGTGAGCGACCGTCTGCCCCCAGCCTTCTATGCGCATCCCGGAGGTCCGTTCCGCGACCTGCTCGCAATCTTGCACCCGCCGTACACGGCCTGGCACCTCTCCTACGTAGCGATCGGCTCTGCCCTCGCTCCCGAGATCGAGTGGCTACGCCTGGCGGGAACCCTCGCTGCGTTTCTCCTGGGGCTCGGCCTTGCGGCACACGCACTTGACGAGTGGCAGGGACGCCCGCTCAGGACCGGGCTCCCCGATCGCGTCCTTCTCGGCCTTGCGCTCGCCGGCTTCGGCGGTGCGCTAGTGGTGGCGGGGCTCGGCACGTTAGTGATCTCCATCTGGGTGCTCCCCTGGGCCATTGTTGGTATCGCACTGGCTGCGGCGTATGCACTCGGGTGGCCGGAGCCGCTGCACTCCGACCTCGGCTTCGCGGCGTTGTGGGGCGCCTTTCCCACGTTGGCGGGGTTCTGGTCACAGAGCGAATCTCTCAATGGAGCGATCCTGCTTGCCGCGCTCGCCGCGACGGCGCTCAGCCTTGCACAGCGCAAGCTGAGCTCGCCCGCACGGTACGTCAGACGCCAGACACACTCTGCCAGCGTTGAGTTCGACGATGAGCACCGTTGGAGCCGCGAGCTGCTGCTCGGCACCTGGGAGCTGCCGTTGAAGCTCCTCGCCGCGGCCGCGGTGCTGTTAGCAGGCGCGCTGCTGCTGCGCCATATCTAGCTGCTCGTGGGCCAGTCCCGTGGATGACAACCAGTCACGAGAGGCACCCCACGCCACCAGCTCCCTCACCACAGTCCGCTGGTCATCCATTTCGGAAGCGGACGGCGGTGTCGGCCTCGGGGACGGGCGGCTTCGTCTCCGAACGAGCCCGCTGCTTGAAGACCTTGGTGAGCCGAGTGCGGGCTCTCCCTCGCCGCGGAGGCGGTGATAGCGCTCGGCATGTCACGCAGCTCTCGCGAGCTTGTGCCCAAGGCCACATATGTTCGCGGGCGATCCGGCGGAAGACTAGGCGGCCCGTCGCGCGACGCACGATCCAGCTGCCCAGCGTCCACTTCCCGCCACGGCGCTTCACCTCCCCGCCGCCTTGCGGTTCACGTCGTACTCGGCACGAAGCGGGTGTTGCCGGTAATACTCGTGATCTCAATCACCGCCGCACTGTCGCAAACCGCCTAACGTCCCCCACGATGAGGACGGAGTTCCGGCTGCCTCAGGTCTCTACAGTCAGAGTAGAGGTGTCAGCCGAACCATCGGGGTGCTTCCTCGAGACCACAGCAGCTCTTTCTCTCTTTCTGAACCGCCCCGGGAATGTTGGAGGCTCCAGTCCTTGAGAGGATGGAGCGATGACACGACCAGGCAGATACCCAGCGGAGATCCGCGAGCGGGCGGTCCGGATGGTGTTCGAGCACGAGCGGGACCACTCGTCGCAGTGGGCAACGATCAGCTCGATCGCCTCGAAGTTCGGGATGACGCCGGAGACGTTACGGAAGTGGGTGCGACGGGCTGAGGTCGACGGCGGCGCACGGCCGGGGCAGACGACGGAGGAGCAGACGCGGCTGCGGGAGCTCGAGCGCGAGAACCGTGAGCTGCGCCGGGCGAACGAGATCCTCAAGGCCGCTTCGGCTTTTTTCGCGCGGGAGCTCGACCCGCGACTGCCGAAATGACTCGCTTCATCGAGACCCACCGCGAACGCTTCGGGGTCGAGCCGATCTGCCGGGAACTGCAGGTCGCCCCGTCCAGCTACTACGCCGCCCGGAGCCGACCGCTCTCGGCGCGGCGGGTGCGTGGCGAGGCGTTGAAGGTGAAGCTGCAGCACGTCCACGCCGAACAGTTCGGGGTCTACGGTGCGCGCAAGCTCTGGCGCCAGCTGCACCGCGAGGGCATCCCCGTCGCGCGCTGCACCGTGGAGCGGCTGATGCGGGAGCTGAGTCTCTCTGGGGTGGTACGTGGGAAGGTCAAACGGACGACCGTGGCGGACGAGAGCGCGCCCAGACCGGCGGACCTCGTGGAGCGGGACTTCCACGCACCCGCCCCCAACCGGCTCTGGGTAGCCGACCTCACCTACGTGCCCAGCTGGTCGGGCTTCGTCTACGTCGCCTTCGTCATCGACGTCTACTCGCGCTCGGTCGTCGGCTGGCAGGCATCGCGCTCACTGCGGACCGAACTCGCGCTCGATGCCCTTGAGCAGGCGCTATGGGCGCGGAACGGACCCTTCGACGGGCTGATTCATCATAGCGATCGTGGGGTGCAGTACCTCTCGATCCGCTACACCGAGCGGCTCGCCGAGGCCGGGGCCGTGACCTCGGTCGGGAGTCGTGGTGACTCCTATGACAACGCGCTGGCGGAGTCGGTGATCGGGCTCTACAAGGCGGAGTTGGTGCACCGCCGGGGACCGTGGCGCGGACTCGACGACCTCGAGCTGGCGACGCTGGAGTGGGTGGACTGGTATAACCATCGGCGGTTGCATAGTGCGCTCGACTACCTGCCACCCGCCGAGTACGAGCGCAACCAGGAACGTGAGCTGGTCTCGGCAGGTGCCGGGACTCAATGAACCGAGTCTCCACTAAACCCGGGGCGGTTCATTCTGACTGACTTTTGGGGATTGAGGACGTATCGCTTCTGGCCAGTCAAGAAGCTCGCAGCCTCGCGCACGGTAGGGCGGTACCACCATGCGACGACTACTGATTGTCGGCGCGGCACTCTCTCTGCTCCTGGCGAGCGTCCTGATCGCGACCAACCTCGACGGCGGCTCTGATGCCGGTGCCCTGCCCGAGCATCCGACAGCGCCGCCGCCACCTCCGCCGACACCGACGCCACGCACCGGTCCCCGACCGGCCCTGCCGACTCCCCGACCGGCCTCGCCGCCGGGCGCACGCCCGTCGATCATCCCGAGCCCACCGCTACTGCCGACGAGGCCGCCCACCCCGGCGCAGACGCCGGTCGTCACCGATCGCTTTGGCACTGTCTTGGGCCCCGAGCGGGTGGCGGTGCCCGTGGCCCGTCCACTGCCGCCCGGCACGGAGCGAGTGCGCTTCACCAGCGAAGACGGAGGGTTCTCGTTCCTCCACCCGGTCGGATGGACGATCGAGCGTCTCGAAGACACACATCTGGGCTCGACGTGGCGGCTGCACAACACTCGGCCCGGAACCCGACCCGGTTCCGTGGCGGACGACGCCGTGCGGATCGACATCACCTTCTCGGAGGACGCGACCGAGCAAGACCCCGCGACAGGGGACGTGAGCTCGGCTCGCTCTCTCGAGCAGCTCGTCAGCGAAGTGTCGGTCCCGCCGCAGTTCGGTTTCCTCCGCCTTGAACAGCTCGGCGACCAAACCGCAATGCGTTACTACACCACCGAGCACGGCGGCCCGGGCCTCAGGGTGACCTTCGCTGTGGGCGCAGACCGCTACGCGGTGAAGACGCAGGATTCGACGGGACCCTACGGCTCCGTCTTCGAGGAGATCATCAGCAGTATGGAGTTCATCCGATGACGACTGCATGGACGCGAAGAGCCGATCAGCTGAGGCTTTTGATCATCGCGGCCGAGGTCAGGGGTACCCAGCATCGGTCACCTCTCGGACACTAATCATGGTCGGCTCCTGTCCGCTCGGGGTCGCCATACCCGTCTACCTCAGCCGCCCATCAGGGCGGCTTTGTCGTCAGTGTCTGTGTATGCGAGAGGTTCTCGACACACGCCCCAGGCTCACCGCGACGCGAGGCCTATCTCCTGGAGTTGCACGAGCGCGCCCTCGAAGAGGTCTCGGAGCACCATCAGCCGAGCCTCGTCGTCTATGCCCGACCACGCGTGGAACGCCAGCTGCCCATTTTTTGACCTCGAACTGGCCGTCGTCCAAGGCGCCTTCGAGCGCATGGCGGACCGGTGCGGTGGGGAATCGCTCTACGTCGGCCTGGTCACGGCCCCTCACCAGGAAGCGTGCATCGAACTCCGGGTCGCCGGTCGTTGGGAGAGGCCGTCCTCTGGTTATTGAACTGTGGACAGGCCGTTTGGGGTCGCCATACACATCTAGCTGAGCCGCCCACGAGGGCGCATTCTCGTGTCTGAAAGAGAGTTGAGCCCGACTCGGCGGAAGTACACTGTCGGCCGGCGGCGAGCCCTCGAGGAGAACGCGTGAACGCGACATTCGCGGGCGATGGAAGAGACGGTGCGTCGGTCGGCTACGATGCAGCCTCGCCTCGAGACCATCCGAGGCAGACCGCACCCGGTCTGGACCACCATCGGAATCAACGCCGACATGAGCCAACTCTTCCGACTAACAGATGGGGTCCGGCGAGATCCAGCTATCGAGGCCTGGATGCACGAGCAGGTGGGTGAGTTGGCCGCAATCGCGCAGCGCTGGTTCGAGGTCATGCGCGACTGTGGAGACGATGTTCGAGAGTTATTGCATGACGGCCATCCCACCGCATGTGTAGAGGATGCAGCCTTCGCCTACGTCAACGCCTTCAGAGCTCACGTCAATGTCGGCTTCTTCCGTGGCGCCGAGATAGCCGACCCGGATCGCCTGCTGGAAGGCACCGGCAGGTTCATGCGCCACGTCAAGGTCAGGCCCGAGAGCGAACTCGATGCCACGGCTCTGACAGAGCTTATCGAGACTGCCCACTCAGACATGAAGATGCGTTTGCAGTGGGAGTAGGTCGCGGTCCCCATCACGGATGCTCAGCCGCCGTCGTGGGCGGCTTTCTCGTAGGTAGGGCGCTACCTCGCTGGGCCGGTTGGGCCGGCTGAGCTAGCGGCTGCTTCGCGTCCTCCGACCTCGGGAGCCGCCTCGCGAGGTCCTACCGCGAGGACGGTCGTCGCCTCGAGGGCGCGCGTGGTGGTTGCGGCGACGCTCGGTTGAGCGGGCGTCCGAGCGGCGGCCTCGGCGCCGCGTTGGGCCCGCGGTCTCGGCGGCCACGAGGTCGGCGTCAGCGAAGCTCGTGTCAGGGTGGGCGTCCAGACGCTCGACCGCGCCTTGAAGCGATGCCGGCGCGCGGGTGTTGAGGTCGGCTCGCAGACGGAGGTTCCGCACCAGCTGGCCAGCGTCACGCAGGCTGGTCCCGTGCGACGAACGAAACGACTACGCCCTGAGCGCCGGCACGCGCCGTGCGACCGGAGCGGTGGACGTAGGTCTTGTGGTCGATGGGCGGGTCGAAGTGGAGGACGCAGGCGACGCCCTGGACGTGGATACCGCGAGCGGCGACATCCGTGGCGACCAGCGCCTCGACCTTGCCGTCCGCGAACGACTTGAGCGCGCGGGCACGCTGGCTCTGCGAGCGCGAGCCGTGGATCGCGGCCGCGGTCGCGCCGGTCCGCACCAGCTGCTTCGCGACGCGGTCGGCGCCGCGCCGCGTGCGGCAGAACACGATCGTCGGGCCCGCGGCCTGGATTAGGTCCGAGGCAACGTCGACGCGGTCGCCATGCTCGAGACGCCAGAAGAGATGGCGCATGTCCTCGATGTCCGGCTCGGCCTCGCCGATCTCGTGCAACGCTGGGTCGCGCTGGTAGCGGCGTGTGAGCTCGCCGACCTCACCATCGAGGGTGGCGGAGAAGAGCAGGGTCTGCCGGTCGTCCGGCGTGCGGTCGAGCAGGCGTTTCACCTCCGGCAGGAAGCCGATGTCCGACATGCGGTCAGCTTCGTCGATGACGACGACCTCGACCTCGCCGAGCTGGACGTCGCCCCGGCTGACGAGATCGGCCAGGCGTCCGGGACAGGCGACCAGGACGTCGACGCCTCTGGCGAGCGCCCACCGCTGGGGCTCGTAGCCGACGCCGCCGTACACGGCAGCCACGCTGCGGCCGCCTGCGCGCGCGATCGGGTCGAGTTCACGCCGGATTTGCTCGGCCAACTCTCGGGTCGGGGCCAGCACGAGGCCGCGAGGATGGCGCGGTCGCGCGTCCTCCACGTGCATCAGCAGGGGCAGCCCGAACGCGAGCGTCTTGCCTGATCCGGTCGGCGCACGCGCCGCAATGTCGCGGCCGGCCAGCGCATCGGGGATGGTGGCGGTCTGAACTTCAAACGGGGTGGTGAAGCCGAGTTCTTCGAGGTACTCGGCGAGGCCCTCGGGAATGCCGAGGTTGGCGAAGGTGGTGGTCAAGCTCTCTCCTACAGGTGTCCGTGCGTGTTTCGTCGTCCTGTGCACCGAGCGCACGCGCGGCCGATGTTGGCAGCGGTGAGCCCCCGCGCGGGTCTACGCGCGGAGCAGGCTGGACGAGGCGGGCCCACCTACAGGAAGGGTGTTCGTGCGTCGCATCTGGTCACCGGGAAGCGTCTGAACGCTGGCCTCCACCGGTGCTGCGTGTATCCACCGTAGCAGGCGATTCGCTTAGTGACTCGCTTCACAACCGTCACGCCCAGCTGACGGAGTTGGCGAGGCGGCTTGAGGGAGCGGACCTGTGGTCTTGGACGAGCGATGCAGGTCGCCCTTCCGCGTGGTGACGCGCTCGCCCGCCAGCTGTCGCGAGCCTACTCCCAGCTGGAGACCCGCCCGCGGAGGTCGACGCCTACGCACTCGCGGACCTCGACGGTGCCGAAGTGAGCCATCGGCAGACGCGACGCGATCGCCTCAGCGTCGTCGAGCGACGACGCCTCGACGAAATAGATGCCGCCGAGTTGCTCCTTCGGCGAACGGCCCGTCGGTCGCCACTGCACGCCCGCCTCTGACGCGCACGAGTCGGGCGCCTTCGCTCGACCCCAAACGGACACTGCCGAGGTTCTGGCCCGCCTCGGTGAGCTCGGCTTCAAAGCGCCCGACGCCCTCGCCGTGGCGCTGCCGTTCCTCAGGCGGGCGAGCCGCGAAGTCCGCCGCTTCGGTGTGAATCAAGAGTGCGAAGTACATGGTTAGCTCCTCCGAGTCAGGTTCTACAACACCTACGAACACGCGAGCCGATGATCGACCGTTGGCGAACAGGCCACGGCGAATCTGGCAGCCCCGTGTCTCCAACCAGGATCGTCCGATGGCCGGCCCGAAGCTGTCCGCGGCGCGACGTCGCAGCGCGACGGCTATGATCACGCCCGTCCGCGACTCACCAGCTCCCACCGGAGGCTCTTCATGGCAACGGCCTCGACGTCTATCAGCTTCTCGCACGCGCCGTACGAGGTGCGTCCGGCCTTCGCCGACACGCATGGGCTGTTCTGGGATCGACTCGGCCGCCCCGGCGCATGGGTGGACGGCGGCAGAGCGCATCGCCATCGCCGCGGAGACCCGCGCGGCGTGGAACTGCCGTCTGTGCGCCGAGCGCAAGGAGGCGCTCTCGCCGGATGCGGTCTCGGGCGCTCATGATTCCCCCGAGACCAGCCTTCCGGCCGCAGCTGTCGAGGCTATCCACCGCCTCGTGACCGACGCGAGCCGAATCTCGAAGCCCTGGCTCGACGGCCTGTACGAGCAGGGGCTGACGGACGGCCAGTATGTCGAGTTGGTTGGGACCGTCACCTCCGTGGTGAGCATCGACAGCTTCTGCCTGGCGCTGGGGCTCGCACTGCATGTGCTGCCGGAACCGGTAGCAGGTGCGGCCAGCGGCTACCGGCCGGCGAACCTCGACAACGACACCGCGTTCGTACCCATGCTCGACGCTGATTTGACTGGAACCCCGGAGGAGGACCTCTGGCCGGCGACCGGGGCCCCGAACGTTTACCGTGCTCTGAGCCTGGTCCCCGACGAGCCCCGAGGCTTCCTGTCACTCAGCGCAGCGCACTGCCTGGGCGGGCCCGGCGTGGTCGCCACCGAGGACAGCGCGCTCAACCGCCCTCAGATCGAGCTGCTCGCGGCGAGAGTGTCAGTCCTCAACGAGTGCTTCTACTGAGCTGCCGCCCACGCGACGCTGCTCCGTGTGAGCAGCATGAGAGAGTCAATCGAGGTCGAGCTTGAGGCGATCGTCGACAGCCAGCGCGAGAGCCACATCGAACACGGCGGCGTATTGACGGCGTTCGCCGAGGCCATCGTTGCGGGCGATGTCGTTCAGATCGCCGTGGCGCGGCAGGCAGTCGCAGAGGCGGCGGGCGAGTTGGCCATGGTGGACGCCGCGGGTGTCGTCGCCAACTTCCAGCGACATCAGGATCGCGGACGGGACCGGCATTCCCCTGGGCGAGGGCCTCGAAGGTTTCTCGGACCAGACACGGGAACAACTCGGCCTCAACCGTTGGCGTACGAACTGAGCAGCAGCGCCCGATAGCCAGACCGGGCGTCTTCGCGCGGCGGCGCTTCAGCGCTTTCGAGCGTCTATCAAGAGGCTCGCCGGCAGCCCGCTGAGCGGCGATATCTCCCAGCCCTGGGGCTCAGCATCGAACTCGTCGAGCTCCACGATTTCGCACCCCGCCTGCGTCACCGCGTGGAAGAAGTCTGAGACGGTCCACTGGAACTCGTACTGGGTGAGATCGCCGGGGCTGCGGTCGAAGAGTTCCTCGCTGACCTCGTACGCGTGTGGCGTCTTGTCGAAGTAGCTGTGCCCGACCTCCAGGCGATCGGTGTCGTCGCTCCACATGTTGCGGAACGGGTGGTACTCGTGGATCAGGAGCTGTCCGCCCGGAACCAGGATGCGCGACGCCTCTTCGTAGAACCGCGCCAGGTTGCTCACCCAGACGGCCACGTGGCCACCGGTGTACACAACGTCGAACGACTCGTCGGCGATTGACAGTTCGGTGACGTCGTCCTCGACGAACTGAATCTCCAGACCGAGTTGCATCGCACGCTCACGCGCCGTGGCGAGTTGTGCGGCGGAGAAGTCAACCGAGGTGACGTGAGCACCGAGGCCGGCCAGCGCGAAGACGACGAGGTTGTCGCCACTGCCAAGCACGCACACTCGCCGGCCCCTCACATCGCCGAGCCGCGCCCGCTCGCGAGCGTGCAGAACCGCGTCCGGCTGTTGGTGCGCGACGCGCCAGAGCTGCTTCGACTGAAGCCGCCTCCAGCCGGGCGCCGCAGCCTCCCAGCGTTGCCTATTCGCCTCGTGTAGGGGGTTCGCCATTGCTGCCGGAGCTTACCGCGCGATCACCAGCAGTTACTCGCGTGGCCTCGTTGGCCGCGTCCAGGTGCGGCGATCCACGTAGCATCGGTCACGCAGTGGAGCGGCTGAACATGAGCAACCGTGAACTCATCGACCAGATCGACGAAGCCCGCGACGCGCTCATTGCGAAGCTCAGGGGCACTCCTGCTGGGGCGCTGGCGCAACGTCCGGCTCCCGGCGAGTGGTCGGTCGTCGAGAACGTCCGCCACCTGCTGTTTGCAGAGCAGTTGCACCTCGGCGAGTTCCTGCCCGAGCGCGTCACCTGGAGCCGCATCGGCCTGCGCACCGACGGGCGCAAGCGACCACCCGAGGTCGGCGAGGAGCCCACGGATGACCTCGAGGAGGTGCTGGCGATCTGGGACGAGGTTCACGCCGCCATCCGCAACGCAGTCCGGGACGCCGACGAGGCCGAGCGGCGGCTACGGGGGAACCTCGCTCACCTCCAGCAGCACGCTAACCAGATCGCCGAGGTCCTCGACGCCGAGGGCTAAAGCCGAACGCCGCCTCAGGCAGCCGCCAGCTGCGCCTCCAGCTTGTCGAGTGCCTGGTTCCAGCCGCCGCTGGCGCCCTGGGCCATCATCTCGTCCGGCCAGCCGGTCTGGCTCAGCGTGACCTTCGTTCGGCCGTCGCCGAGATCCTCGAGAACGACCGTGACCATCGTCTCCGGCGTGCCCGCCATCACGTTCCCGTCCGCGTCGGACTGCACGTCGGTCGCGACGAGGCGTTCGGGCGGGACGATCTCCTGGTACACGCCGGTGGTCCAGTAGTCGACGCCATCGCCCGCGCCGAGACCGAACAGGTGGCTGCCGCCGACTTGCAGATCGATCTCGCAGACATGCGCCGTCATGCTCGCGGGGCCGTACCAACGTTTGAACTGCTCGGGGTCGGTGAAGGCCTGCCAGACCAGGTCACGAGGCGCGTTGAAGACGCGCTCGATGGTGAGGCCCTGTTCCGCCGAGGTGGCGCTGTCGCTCGTCGTCGTCATGGTGCTGCTCCTTCGCCCCGATCCGGGCCGTTCGTCTCGCTCTCTTTGCTCTCGCTCTCGACCTCGTCCGCGTCGGCCTGCAACTCGTCCAGGAGCGCGTCGAGCCGATCGAAGCGCCCCTCCCAGAGGCGACGGTACTGCTCGACCCAGTCGGCGATGTCGCGCAGCGGCGCCGGCGCCAGGCGGCAGGGCCGCCACTGTGCCCGGCGGCTGCGCTCGATGAGATGCGCCCGCTCGAGGACCTTGAGGTGCTTCGACACGGCCGGCAGGCTCATCGCGAAGGGCTCCGCGATCTCGTTGACCGACGCCTCGCCCTCGGCGAGCCGAGCGAGGATCTCCCGGCGCGTCGGGTCCGCGAGTGCTCGCAAGGTGGCGCTGAGTGGGTCGCGTTCGGCGGTGGTCGTCGTCATGTATTTCACCATCAGGCTAACTAACTAGATGATTAAATACAGCATCCGACAAGCGGCCGTCAAGCGTCCTTCGCTGGCATCGCCTCGGAGCTACTCGTCGAAGTGATAGGTGGTGCCGTACTTCTTACCGATCTCGACGAGGCGTTCCGGGGCCTCGCCGAGTTCTGCGAACAGGCCTTCGATATCGGCCGGGGCGAACCAGAAGATCATCTCCGCCTCGACCTCGCCATCGTTGTGGAAGCGATGTTTCATTCCTCGCGGGATGTTGATGAAGGTCCCCGGCCCCGCAGCCACCTCGCTGTCGCCCGCGAGGAACGTCAGCTTGCCGCGGATGACGTAGAACGCCTCCTCCTCACGCGTATGCGTGTGCGCTGGCGGTCCGCCGCCGGGCGGGACGATGGCGTGCGTGAGGAAGTAGCCGCCGCTGGTCTCGCTGCCGGACGCGAGCGTGACGTAGACATCGCCGCCCGCTTCGTTCGGCTTGCCGTCGCGGCTTGCGGGTTGGTTGAAAATGAACTCCGCCGTCATGCGTTCCAACGTACCATCGCAGCCTCGCAGTCAACGCCGGAGGAGTCGCCACCGATGCAGGTCGAATCGTTCAACATCAACATCACCAGCGAGGATCCGGAGCGCCTCACCACGTCCTATCGCGATGTCGTCGGCCTACCCCTCCACCCGCAGATGGGCGACGGCGCGTTCGAGGTGGCGGGCGCCGCCCTGCTCATCGATGGCCACAGCGAGACTCATGGCGCCGCGAAGGAGCCTCAGCGCGTGTTGATCAACATGTTCGTAGCCGACCTGGCGGCGGAACAGGCACGGCTGGAGGAGCATGGCGTCGAATTCATCCGCACAGCCGGTCGTGAGTTCTGGGGAGGCGTGATTTCGACCTTCCCCGACCCTGACGGCAACTATCTGCGGCTGATCGAGTTCAACCCGCAGTAGCGCGACCGGCGTCAGGCGCAACGATCCGCCCAACCGGGACGATGATCCCTGTATGAGCAGCGGCGAACTCACGGGCGACCTGGCGCGTGAACGCGCCCTCGTCGATGCCGCGCGGCGCGGCGAGGACGAAGCGTGGCGCGCGCTCTTCGATGAGTACTACCCGCGCCTGCAAGGGTTCATGCGCGCGCGCCTGCGTGACGACGCGCTGGCCGAGGATCTGACCGCCGAGGTGTTCCTGGACGCGTTCCGCGGCCTCCCGCGGTTCCAGTGGCGTGGCAAGCCGTTTGGCGCCTGGCTGTTCAAGGTCGCCCGCAACCGCCTGCGCATGCACTTCCGAAGCGAGTCACGACGCCCCGATGCCTCCGCCGAGGTGCCAGCAGCAATGCCCGCCCACACGCCCGAGCCGGGGCTGGCTCTCGAGATCGAGGAGACGCTCGGAGGGCTGAGCGACGACTACCGCGAGGCCATCGAGCTCGGTTATGTGCTCGGACTCACCGGACAGGAGGCCGCGGCGGCCATGGGACGGTCCCATGGGAGCTTCCGCATGCTGCTGCACCGCGCCGTACAGGCGTTCAAGCGTGATTTCTCTGGAGATCTACCGTGACATCCGCGCGTCGTCGGCATTGTGATGAGTGCGGGACTTCCTCCTGCGCGACGACAGGAACACGTCGCCATGCGAATCGTTGATTGGTTCCGGGGCCGCCGACTCGATGACGAGCTCGACGGCTCGATCTCCGACCTGTTCACAAGCATGAACGCCGCCGAGCCGTCCGCAGCGAACGGGCAGGCGCGCGTGCGCGCCCGCGTGGCGATGGCCCTCGGCGAGTCCACCCGATCGAGGCGATTCGGCTGGCCGGCCGTGGCGCTATTCGGAGCCGGCGGCGCGCTCACTTCACTCTGGACCGCAACCGCGTCGCACCGCGTCGCCGTCGCGGTGGCCGCCGCTGCGATTCTCCTCGGCAGCGGCATGGCGGCCGAGGCGAGCGGCCTCGGACCCTCCCTGCGCGAGGTGGTGCAGGACGCGGTTCAGGGAGAGCAAGAGCCAGGGTCCGCGGCCGTACGGCAGGCGGAGAACGCCAGCGAGAACGCGCTTGGTGCGGTCGTCGTCGAGCCCAGCGAGGAGATCGCGGGCAACCTGATCCGCCACGTCGGCGGCAGCGGCCACCTCCACATGCGCGCAATCCTCGAGGCCATCATCGGCGGCGACCCGGGCACGGTGGCGGTGGACGGAGCTGACGGCATCGAAGTGTTCGACCTGGCCGCCGACGCTCGCATCCAGATCCCGGGCCAGAAATCAGAGGACCCGATTGCCGACTTGCAAACGTTGCTCGGCGAGGAGGACCCGCTGGTCGTGCTCATCGAGGGCACCTGCACCGACGGCCAGGACGCCGAGGACTGCGTCGTGACCCGCGTGACCGTCCTCGGACACTCGCGGCCAGAACAGGCCAACGGACCACCGGAGGGCGTTGGCGCACCAGAGGGCGCCGGCAAGCCGGAGGGCGTCACCCAGGGCAAGCCCGGAACAAAGGGCAAGCCAGCGGGCACCGGCAAGCCCGAGGGCACGCCCCCCGACGAGGACTAGCTGTTCGCCACGGGTACACTCGCCCTCGAGGGGCGCGGCATGTCGCATCAGACCGAGTTCGAGGTGATCGTCGAGGCGATGTCGGACCGCGACGGCGTGGCGGCGGGACGGATGATGTCCTCGCCGGCGCTGACCATCAGCGGCAAGGTCTTCTGCTTCTTCAACGGCGATCAGATGGTGTTCAAGCTCGGCAAGGACGCCGACCGCTCACGCGCGGACCTGACCGGCGCTTCCTACCTCAGCCCCTTCAAGACGAAGCCTCCGATGACCGCTTGGCTCTGCGTGCCGTTCCGGTCGCACGAGCAATGGTCAGCCCTCGCGGCGGAGGCTCGAGGCGTCGTCGAGGCTGAGCTACCCCGGGGCTAGCTCCCTCGGACCTAGCTTCCGCGGAACTCCGGCTCGCGGCGCTCCATGAAGGCGGCGCGAGCCTCCTTGCCGTCTTCGCTGCCGAACGCCTTGCCGATATTGAGCAGTTCGTAGCGCATGTGGCCCTCGGCGTCGGCCAGGGCCGTGGCGTGGCGCACGACACGTTTGCTGAGGCGCGCGGTGATCGGTGAGAGCTTCGACAGCGACTGGCAGTACTCGTGGAAGCGCTCCTCGAAGAGCTCGGCGTTCACGGTCTCACCGACCATCCCCAGCTCCTTCGCCTCCTCCGACTCGACGGTCCGGTTCTCGACGAGGAAGCGGAGCGCCTGCTCGTAGCCCATGAGCTGCGGCAGCGTCCACGAAAGCCCGCCGTCTGGCGACCCGCCGATGCGCGGGTAGCCAGCCATGAGTCGCGCGGAGGTGGACATCACCCGCATGTCCGCCGCCATCGCCAGCGACAGCCCGGCGCCTACGGCGACGCCGTTGAGGCCAGCCACGATCGGCTTGTCGCACTCCTCGCGCAGCACGAGCGGGAAGCGGCTGACCCAGCCGAGGTCGTCCAGGTACTGGTCCTGCGCATTCATCCCCGTGTGGTTCGCACCGTTCCCGGCCGGCGTCAGGTCGAGGCCGGAGCAGAACGAGTCGCCGCTGCCGGTCACGCCGATCACCCACACGTCCTCGTCGTGCGCCGCCTCCTGGATCGCGTGGACGATGCCCCACGCCAGCTCCTCGGACAGCGCATTTTTCTTCTCGGGGCGGTTCAGCTCCAGGTAGCGGACGTGGCCTTCGTCGGTGATGTTGAGGACGGACATGGAGACCTCCGAGGTCGGACCCGGCTGCTGTCGAGGACCGCTATCGTGCAGGCTACACGTCCGCCGCCTGAGCGGTAGACCAGCCGTCGAGGTTCGCCGGATGACAGCCGAGGCCGAACAGATCCAGGAAGGCCACCGCTTGTTCGCCGCCCAGGCGTTCAACGCCGTCTGGGACCTCCTGCTCGCCGATCGCAGCGGCGAAGACGATGACACGATGGTCGACCTCGCCCGCACCTCCTACTGGCACTGGACGCAGTCCGAAGGCGAGACCGACCGCCAGCTCGCCACGGGCTGCTGGCAACTCGCGCGCGTCTATGCCGTCCTCGGCGACACCGAACGAGCCCGGCGATACGGTGAGCGAAGCCTGCGTCTCGCCGAGGCCTCGCCGTCCCTCGGCGCGTTCAACGTCGCATACGCACACGAGGCGCTCGCCCGCGCCGCTGCTGTTGACGGCGACCTCGGCGCTTACCGCGAGCACGACAGCACGGCCCGCGCATTCCTCGACGCCATCTCAGATGAGGGTCGTGCACTCCTGGAAGCGGACCTCGCGAACCTGCCGGATCATCCGGAGCGCAGCAACAGCTGAGGCTCAGCCCCGCGCAAGAGCCTCGTCGTAGATGGCGAGCGCGTCCTGCACCGCCAACTCCGTGTCGCCCTCGAGGAGATAGCGATCCGCGACGAGCTGAGCGGTGACGGCGCGGGCCGCAGCCTCGTACGCGTCGCGCGATTCGTAACGCTGCTGGACCTCGACGGCCGAGAAGAAGTGCGTAGCGCCGCGCATAGGCACCTCCTGCTCAGGCGCACCGATCGAGGGGTGGCGCGAGTTCCAGCCAGTGTGCGCGGCCGTCGGTTCGGCGATGGCGGGCAGGCGGATGCCGGCCAGCTCGTTGCCATCGTCGTCGACGACAGAGACGAGGCAGGCGTAAGTCCCGCCCTCGACGGCTGGGTAGCGACCGACGCCGCGTGACGCATCGGGACCGAGTTCGACGGTGCGCACGACCCAGAGGCGGTCGGGGTCGGGCGTGGTCACGCCCAGCCTGTCGAACGCGCCCAGCACCGCGGATCGCGCCACCGCAGTGCCGTCCTCGACGCGTGGCACGCGGCTCGGCGGCGGCTCCGCGCCCTCCGACGCCCAGGCGTCGAGGTTCACCAGCGCCGCCCGCAACAGCGGCGAGTAGTCGACGACGTTGAAGCCGTAGCGGGCGACGGTGCCGTAGCCATCCTCGGCGGCGCGCTCCTGCGGCAGCGACCCGGGACCGTGCTGCGTCCCGGCGAAGAGGTAGCTGCGCACCTCGGACGCCTCGGGCAGATCGCGCTCACCGAGGGCGTCAATGTGCGCGAGCGATCCGTCGCCGCGCCAGTACTCGGCTGAGCTGTTCGTGTAGATGACCTTTGGCAAGGCACCGACAGCCCGCTGCGCGTCGAGGAGGCCCGCGCGCCGTTCAGTGAACGGGTCGGTGTCCGGCTCATCGGCGAACGGGAAGAGGTGGCCGAAACCGGGCGTCGACTGCTGCGAGGGTTGCGCGAAGCGATGGTTGAACTCCCCGGTGCGGCCCCCGGCGACGTGCGGCAGCAGCCCGTCGAAGGCCCCGCGCCCTTGTTCGTCGAGGTTCAGGCCGAGCGAGAGGAAGTGGCGAAGCAGGCGACCGGTCTGCGAGACACCAAACGCATACGCGCGCTCGAATCCACCGTCGACGGGGTTCGTTGAAGCCGGCTGGCGGAGGAATGCCGCCGCGTCGCGTAGCGCGAGCAGTCCGGTTCCCACGACCGGCGCACCCTCGGTGGCGTAGGCCAGGTAGTAGTAGCGCCCGGGCTCGAATCCGCCCTCGAGGGTGATGTGCTCGCGATCCGGGACCAACTCGCCTCCCTCCTCTGCGGCGAAGGACCAGCGCTCACGAGGGATCACCTCGTCGGGCCCGTCCTCCCAGTCGCGAACGATCAGCACGGCCTCCGGGTCGTCGAGGTCGGCAGCCGGGTAGGGCCGGTGGATGCGGTTGGCGAGCAGCCTGGTCGGCTCATGCTGGCTGGGGCGGAACTCGACCCAGGCCTGCCCTCGGATGGGCGCACCGTCGATCAGCGCCTCCGGAGCGCCGAGGCTGAGCAACTGCTCACTCTCGTAGACGTCGTGCTGCCAGCCGACGGTCGCGACCGACCAGCCGCGTTCGTAGAGCCAGCCGTCGCCCGGCTCGGCGGCGCCGGCGTTCGTGCGATTGAAGAAGCGGTTCGCCAGCCGCCGCCCACGGTTCGGCACCTCCACGAGGAGACGACCGTTTCCCCTCGCCGGATCGGCTGGCAGCACCAACGAGAGATCAGCCTCGAACTGCACGCACCCCTCGTCGTCGCGCGGCGCCAGCTCGAGGTCGGTAATTCCCTCGTTCGCCGCGGCGGTCGGATCGACGGCGACGTGCAGGCGCCCATCGATGCGCTCATAGGCGCCGGCAGCGCCGAACTCGCGACCTTCGGCGTACGGCTCGCGCCGCGTGACCTCGAGGTGTCTGACCGCCATCGAGGTGCTCCGTCCGGGTTCGAGGCTCCGGGCTACGCCCCCGGCTGCGCGACCATCAGGTAGATGAAGACGATGAAGAGGAGATTGAGGCCGATACCGACCACTTTGGGCATTGTTTCGTCGGCTGCCAGGCGCAGCTCCCCACTCTCCTCGATCCCCTCGGCGATCATCGCGACGCCGCGCGCGTAGACGCGCTTCGCGTGACGGCCGAGCACGAGATTGCCGAGCAGCAGCGAGACGACCCAGAGCGCGTACGCTGCGCTCAGCCACGCCTCGCTGAACTCACGATCGAGGTCGATCACGAGCCAGGTGCCGAAGACGATCACCGCCAGCGCGCCCGGCATGATCACGAAGTTCTCGATCGCCCGCGCCATCTGCATAGCGGCCGCGATCACTCGCGTGCTGGTGCTGCTGGCGGCCCGTATCCCGAGCGCGGTCTCAGCGCCCGCGCCGCCGACCAGCAGGAACGCACCGACCAGGTGCAGGATCAGCAATATCTCGCGTGAGTCCATCAGGCGGCCTCTCCATTGCGTGCCTCATCCTAGCGAGAAATTCCGTACGGAGCCCCATGTGTGAACCGGTTCATCGATGGCGCCGCCTGTGGCTGGCACAGTCCCCTCGTAGCGCAAGGAACTGAGAGGAACTCGCGATGGCAACCATGCACCAGTACGGAACGACCATTCGACGCGGAACGCAGATCGACCTCCGCGCCCCCTTCCGAGCGGCGCTCAACGCAGTGATGCGTGCCGCCGAGGTGGTGAACGGAACGACCATCAGCGGCGAGACGGCCGTCGAGGACCAGGCCCTCGATCGCGCTCGCTCTGACGAGCACGCCTCGATCGCCGGCGAACGCCACACGCACTACGCCTAGCGCCCCTCTCGGGGCCCCACCTTCCACAGCGGGCCGCTGCAGCGGCCCGCTGTTTTTGTATGCGCAGCCGCGTTGCCCGCCTATGCAGCATGGTCGAACTGCTGCGTGAGGAGACCCGACACGATGACCGTCGAAGGGTCATGAGCACCTCGGGCAGATCTCTATTCACCCGTTGCTCATCAATACTGGGCAAACGACGACGAATGGATAGAGCCGTGGTCTATCGAGGTGCTTGTGCACGGTCGATGATCGACGCATGGACGCTACGTCTGCCCTCGTGATGTTCTCCGGCATCGCCCTCGCCGGGCTCGCGCTGTTCGCGGCGCTCTCCACCGACTGAGCGAAGGCACAGTTCAGCCCAGCGGCGCCGGTAGCTCCGGATTGCGCCGCTCGAGGATCTGCTCCATCCGCATACGCACCGCCCGGTCCTGCGTTTCGTGCGTCAGGACGTAGAACTGCTCCTCACGGACGGCGTTGAGCACCTTCTCCGCGATCTCTTCCGGGTCCTGACCCTGATCCGCGATGCGGTCGAACCAGTTCTGCGTCCGCTCCTCGACCTCCGCAGCGTCAAGGCGGTGGATGTCCTCCTCGAGTAGCTGGTCGGGCCGGTTGCGGCCCGCCGCGGCGATGCGCGTGCGGACGCCGCCGGGACAGAGCACGGAGACGCGGACGTCGGGCGAGGCCTCCTGCAGCTGGAAGTACAACGCCTCCGAGAGGCGAACGACGCCGTGCTTGGAGATGCCATAGATGGCCAGGCCGGGGCCGATGGTGAGCCCCGCCGTCGAGGCGGTGTTGACGATGTGCGCCGGCTCCCCCTGCTCGAGCATGATCGGCACGAAGGTGCGCACGCCGTGCACGACACCCCAGAGGTTGACGTCCAGCGTCCACGTCCAGTCGCTGAGCGGCTGCTCCCAGACGTACTGCTGACGGTCGCCGATGATCGCGCCGCCGGCGGCGATTCCGGCGTTGTTGCAGAGCACGTGCACGCCGCCGTACGTCGCCAAGGCCTCGTCGGCGAGATGCTGCACGGCGTCGGCGCTGGACGCATCGCAGATCACGCCCGTGACCTCGAGCTCGGCCCGTCGCAGCTCCGCGACCGTGGCCTCGAGGGCGTCTTCCTCGATGTCGGCGAGGATGACCTTCATGCCCTCCTGGCCGAAGCGTTCGGCCATGGCGCGGCCAATGCCGCTCGCACCTCCGGTGACGACGGCGACCCGTCACTCGAAGTCCTGCATGGCGTACCCCGCTCTCTCGCTACGTCGCGGCGGGGATGATAGCGGGGTGCAGCCCGGGCTGGGCGGGGCGCTACTCGATGGTCACCTCGTGCCCGGCCCGCGCCGAGGCGTACAGCGCGTCGAGGATGCGGATCGTGGCGAGCCCGGCGCGGCTGGAGGCGCCCGGCTCGCGGCCGACGCGGATCGCGTCGAGGAAGTCGGCCTGCACGGTCGCTGCCGGCAGCGGTTCCTCAGGCAGCGCGCGTTCGTTGCCGTCGCGGTCGAAAATCAGCAACTCCGCCTCGCCGTAGTCATAGGTCCGCCGCAGCGCCCCGCCGTCGGTGCCGTAGTACTGGATCTGCGTCTCCTCGGCGTGGGTGTGCTGGCTCGCCCACGAGACCTCCAGCGCCAGCGTCGCGCCGCCCTCGAAGCGCACGAAGCCGGTGGCGAAGTCCTCGACCTCGATCCCGCCCTCGATGTCGCGATCGCCGAAGCGACTGTGCAGCTGCGCTGAGGCGGTGAGCGGCTCGGGGTAGCCGAGGATGAACAGCGTCCATTCGAGGAGATGGACGCCGTTGTCGATCAATGCCCCGCCGCCCGCCAGTTCGCGGTCGATGAACGTCGGACGCGCGGGAATGCCCTGCTGGCGATGCCACATTGCCCGCGCGTAGTAGACCTCGCCGAGCTGCCCCGCCTCGACGGCGCGCTGGATGCGGAAGACGCCGGGCTTCCAGCGCTGGCTGAAGTGGATGGCCAGCTGCCGATCCGCCGCCTCAGCGGCCGCGATCATGCCCCGGGCGTCCGTCGCGTTCAGCGCCATCGGCTTCTCGCAGAGCACGTGCAACCCGGCCTCGAGCGCGGCGAGCGTGAGCGCCGCGTGCAGCGCGTTCGGCACCGCGATCGAGACGACATCGACGAGTCCCGAGTCGAACAGCGCCTGTGCATCGGTGAACGTCGAGGCGATGCCGAACTCCTCGGCGGTCGCGGCGAGCTTCGCCTCGTCGAGGTCGCAGATCGCTGCGACCTCACAGTCGGGTGAGTCGAGGTAGGCCCGGATGTGCTGGCGTCCCATGCCGAGGCCGACGACGCCGGCCCGCAGCGTGCCGGGCCCGGCCGGTGTCGGCGTCACGGGATGCGCAGCTTGATGTTCCGGTACCAGACCGGATCGCCGTGGTCCTGCATCGCGATGTGTCCTCGTTCGTTGCGGCCGTAGCGAGGCATGGACGCGAACTTGCTCTCCGCCACCCGGCGCTCCCAGTCCTCGCTGAACAGCTCATAGGCCACGACCTGCTCGCCGTTCAGCCACAGCTCGACGTGCTGGCCCTCGACGAGGATGCGCACCTCGTTCCACTCGCCGACGGGCCGCGTCAGGTCGCGTGGCGGAGCGTGCAGTGCGTAGTTGGATCCCGCGGCCGTTTTCGGGTCGCGGCCGTCCGGGTGCACGGCGTTGTTCAGCACCTGCATCTCCGGGCCGGTCTCCCAGACGCGCTCGTGGTCCTCCGACACGCGGAAGAAGATGCCGCTGTTGCCGGCGCCTTCGTCGACCTTCCACTCGAGGCGGAGGTCGATGTCCTCGAACTGTTCGATGGTGATGATGTCGCCGGCGGGCGCGGCGCGGTGCAAGGCATCGCCGTCGATGGCCCAGCCGTCGGGGAAAGTGTCGGAGCGGTAGCCGCGCCAGTGCTCCGTGCTCGCGCCGTCGAAGAGCAGCCGCCACCCGGCGGCGCGCTCCTCCTGGGTCAGCGTGTTCGCGGCGCCGTCGTCAGAATGGGCCATGGGAGGGCTCCTCGGGCGCTCGTGAGAATACTGCTACTCGACGCGGATGGTGGCGCTGCTGATCTCGAGGTGGTCCTGCGTCTGGCCGGACTGGCTGCCCTGCATCTCCAGCTTCTGGACCGTGTCCATCCCGTCGACGACCTCGCCGAAGATGGTGTGCTTCCCGTCGAGCCACGGCGTCGGGACGAAGGTGAGGAAGAACTGGCTGCCATCGGTCCCCGGCCCCGCGTTCGCCATCGAAAGCAGGCCCGGCTTGTCGTGCTTGAGGCTGCCGAACTCGCCGTCGTAGGTATAGCCGGGACCACCGGTCCCGCTGCCGAGGGGGCAGCCGCCCTGGCCCATGAACTCGGTGATGACGCGGTGGAAGATGAGCCCGTCGTAGAAGCCGAGGCGCGTCAGGTAGATCGTGCTCGTCGCATGCATGGGCGCTTCGTCAGTCTGCAGCTCGATCGAGATTTTGCCGACGTTCGTGTCCAGGTCCCAGTAGTAGCTCGAACCGTCGTCGAACTCAGCCTGAGGCGGCTTGGAGAGCGACGTGCGCCAGCGGTCCGAGGAGGTGTCGGCTCCCTGCGACTCGATGAAGGCGTCGATGGTGTCGAGCGCGGTGTCAGGCATCGATGCTCCGGTCCTCGGCGATGTGCCGTTGATGGTCGTTGGCGCGAACTTGCGGCTGCGAGCATATCCGCTCGCCCGCGCAGGATCCGCCGTAGACTTCGCGACGATGTCGCGACTGATCCGAGGCGAACCGACCGACCTGCTCCTCGACGGCCCGGCGACGGCTGACCTGACCGTCGTGCTGGCGCACGGCGCCGGCGCGCCAATGGACTCGCCGTTCATGGACACGATCGCCGTGGGCCTCGGCGAAGCGGGCGTCGCCACGGCCCGCTTCGAGTTCACCTACATGGCCCGCCGCCGCACCGAGGACAAGCGTCCCGGTCCGCCCCGCGCGGAGCGTCTGATCGGCGAGTACCTCGCGGTGATCGAAGCGCTCGGCGGCGCTGAACGCGTGGTCATCGGCGGCAAGTCGATGGGCGGCCGCGTCGCCTCGATGGCAGCCGACGAGGCGGGCGTGCGCGGCCTGGTCTGCCTCGGCTACCCGTTCCATCCGCCGGGCAAGCCGGACGCCCTGCGCACGGCGCACCCCGAGGAGCTGCGCACGCCGGCGCTGATCGTGCAGGGCGAGCGCGACACGTTCGGCCGGCGCCCGGAGGTCGAGGGCTACCCTCTGTCCGACGCCATCCGCGTCGAATTCCTCCTCGACGGCAACCACTCGTTGAAGCCCCGCAAGGCCTCGGGCACAACCGAGGCGGAGCATTTACGGCGGGCCGTCGAGCTTGTGGCGGCGTTCGTCGCCGAGCTCTGACGCACGTAAGGGCTTGAACGCGCCTCGACGGTTCGTGCGTTGCTCGCGGAGCAGGCATGATGGCTGCTGACGCCCCGACCCGAGTCCGCATCTGCGGTACGGGCGAGGACCGGAGGTTCGATGACCACGCTCAACGAGGCCCCGCCGATCGAGGAGATGGCACCGGGCCTGCATCGCCTGGCGACGCCGATGACCAGCACGGCGCTGCCGTGGATCATGCCCTACGTCTTCGAAGGCACCGACGGCATCACGCTCTTCGACTCCGGCTACGGCACTGCCGAGGCGACCGAGTCGCTGACCGCGCAGCTGGCGACGCTCGGTTACGAGCCGTCCCAGATCGAGCGACTGATCGTCTCCCATGCGCACCCGGATCACCTCGGCATGGCCGACTGGATCCGCGAGCAGTCGCCCGACTGCGAGCTGGTGATGACCCGCCGCGAGGCCGAATGGCACCGCGGCTCACACCCGAGCGGTGGCGAGCACGGCGAGGACTGGATGCGCCGCAATGATGAGTGGCTGATCCGCCACGGCGTTGACGCCGAGGAGGTGGAAGCGAGCCACCGCGCGATGCGCGGCCGCGGCGGCCCGCCGTGGGCGAGCGATTCGCGCTCCAGCAAGGGCAATGGCGCGTCAGCGTCTCGCGATGTCTCGACCGAGACCGAGCGGCGCTCCTGGTCGATCCGCGTCGAAGGCGCCGACCGTGAGCTCGACGACGGCGAGGTCCTCGAGTTCGACGGCTGGGCCGTCGAGGCGATCTGGACGCCGGGGCACACGCCCGGTCACCTCTGCCTCTACGAGCGCAACCAGCGCGTGCTCTTCACCGGCGACCACGTGCTCTCGCGGATCACGCCCAACTGCTCGCTGTCGCAGGAGGACGAAGAGATCCACCGCAGCCCGCTGGCCGAGTACCTCGACTCGCTGCGCAAGGTGGCCGCCTTCGACACGTCACGCGCACTGCCCGCGCACGAGGCGCTGATCGACGACCTGCCTGCGCGCTGCAACGAGCTGCAGGTGCACCACGACGAGCGCCTCGAGGAGGTGCTCGCCGGCATTGGTGACCGCGCGGCGACGGCCAGCGATGTCTCCTCGGAGGTGACCTGGAACAAGCCCTACAGCACGTTCAACATCTTCAAGAAACGCAGCGCGCTCGGCGAAACGTTGGCGCACCTGCGGCTGCTCGAGGAGGACGGTCGCGTCCGCGAGCACCACGACGACCAGCAGGTGCGCTGGGAACGCGTGTAGCCTGAACACGGCCGGACGCCGGGGAAGTCCGCCCGGCCAGCCGCCGAGAGGCACGCGCGATGTTCTATACGTTCTGGCTGGCCTGGATCCCGTTCATTGCTGGCGTCTGGCTGCTGTGGACCTCCGAGAACAAGCCAATGGCCCGCAAGCTCCAATACGGCTTCCTCGCTGTCGGTGGCCTCGTGGTGATCGCGCTCAGCGCCTTCGTCGATCCGACCTAGCCTCGACCGCCGTCCGCTACGCGATCGGATGGGCCACGAGGTGCGACACAACCTCGTCGCAGACGCGTTGTGGTTCCTGCTGGATCAGCCAGTGCCCGGCGTCGAGTTCGGCCAGGCGGTACGAGCCCTTCATGTACGCCTCGCCCGCCTCGACGCCAGTGCGGCCGATCGCATTGTCCTGGTTGCCCCAGATCATCAGCACTGGCGTCGTGATGTCGCCCACCTCGATCGCCACACCACTGCCCGGCTCGTTGAGGTTGCGGTACCAGTTCAGCGCGCCGGTGAGCGCGCCCTCCTGCCGGAACACCTCGAGGTACTCCGCCACCTCCGCCTCGTCGCTCTCCGACCAGATGTTGCGCAGGCCCTCGAACTCGTTGGCCGCGAACGCCTGCTCGGCCACGCCGCCCGGCTGGCGGAAGAAGATGATGTACTGGCTGCGCTGCTGCTGATCTTCGTCCTCGGCAATGGCCCGGCTGAACGCGGTGACGTGCGGCACGGACATCGCGACGTAGCTGGCGACTCGCTCCGGCTGCGCCCCCGCAGCGGTCCAGCCGACGCCCGCGCCGTGGTCATGGGCCACGAGGTGGAAGCGATCCCCGCCGACCGCATCGACGAGGGCAAAGAGGTCGTCGACGAGGTTCGGGTAGGCGTAGGCCGACTCCTCGGCAGGTCGCGCGCCCGGGCTGTAGCCACGCTGGTCCGGCGCGATCACGCGGTAGCCCTCGGACGCGAGCCGCTCGATCAGCGGCAACCACATCCTCGAGGTCTCGGGGAAGCCGTGGAGGAGCACGACGAGTTGACCGTCGTCGGGTCCGTCCAGCCGGCAGGTAAACGTCAGTCCGTTCGCCTCGATCTCCTCGATCCGCACCGCCATCGTCCTCAGCCCTCCTCGCGGCGTCGGCCGCGCATCAAGTAATCCGGGTCGGCATGTGTCACGTAGGTCGGCGCCATCGCCTCGGCCAATGCGCGCGTCGCCGAAAGGGTGCGCGCGATCGATAGGTCGTCCTTGGCGAGCAGCGTCGAGGCCAGTTCGCGCGCACGCGGCAGCAGCTCGTCGTCGTCGACCACGTGGTTCAGGAAGCCCCACCGCTCCGCCTGTGCGGCCTCGAAGCGGTCACAGGTCATGACGAGCTCCTTCGTCCTCGCAGGTCCAATTTCGCGCATCAGTCGCGGTAGCGCGTTCCACGTCAGCGGGATGTCCAGGTCGACTTCCGGGATCGAGAACCAGGCGCTGCGCGCTGCCAACCGCAGGTCGAGGCAGGCGAGGAACACCACGGCGCCGCCGATCGCCAGCCCGTTGACCGCGCCGATCGTCACCTGCGGCAGCGCCTCGATCGCTTCGCAGGTGCGGTTGCCCTGCGATGCCCGGATGCGCGCCTCGGCCTCCGAGGTCGGCGCCTCGATCGGGGGCTGCTTCAGGTCGGCGCCAGCCGAGAAGGCACGGCCAGCGCCGGTCAAAATCACCACACGTGCGGAGGCATCGTCGCGAAGCACGCGGCAGGCATCCTGCAGCTCCTCGTGCATCTGTCGGCTGATCGCGTTGAGCGACTCGGGTCGGTCGAGGATGATGGTGACGAGCCCTTCGAGGGTGTCGTCACGCTCGACGCGGAGCGTCTCGTACTCGGTCATCGCCGCCTCCCCCGCGGGATGATAGAGGCGGGCAGCGCGAAGCACACGTCGCCGGTCTGTTCTGTTAGGGTGTTCATCCCGCGTCGCTTCGGCGGCCCACATCGCGCTTCGTCCAAGGAGTCTCCCCCGTGGCATCCCAAGCTTCGAACGCCATGACCGAAGAGTGTGCCCACCATTGGGTATTGCCGAGCCCGGGCGGGCTCACCAGCACGGGGCACTGCAAGTTCTGCGGCGCCGAGAAGGAGTTCTCCAACGCGGTCGCCAAGGGCTGGGTCGTGCGCTCCGGAGCTCGCAAGAACTAGCCACCGTTACGTCAACAGATTGACCCACGGCGCACCGAGCCGCTCCCTCACTTGAGCGCCGTCGCCTGGCATCGCCTAACGCACCACACCACATCCGGTCGGACACCGGCCGGATGCGCATGTCAGAGGGGTTCCGATGAGCGAGGTCAATGGGAGCGCCCTGGTGGCGCAGGGACTGTCCCAGCAAGGGATCGACACGGTGTTCACGGTCGTCGGCGGCCCTGTGATCGAAGCCGTCGGCGCCTGTGGCGCAGCTGGTGTGCGGCCGATCGGCGTGCGACACGAACAAGCCGCCACGCTGAGCGCGACCGCCTATGGTTATGTCGCCAACTCGATCAGTGCCTGCCTGCTCGCCTCCGGCCCCGCCGTGACGAACGCGGTGACGGGCGCTCACGTTGCTTATGACAACGCGATGCCGTTGCTCATCCTCGGCGGGTCGTCTTCCCTCGCCACCGCTGGTCTCGGCGGCTTCCAGGAGTGCGACTCGGTCTCGATGATGCGCCCGGTCACCAAGTGGCAGGCGCAGGCCACCTGCCCGGAGCGGATCCCGGAGCTCATCGCCTATGGCGTACGCGAGGCCGAATCTGGCCGCCCGGGTCCGGTCTACATCGACCTCCCCGGCGACGTGCTGAATGCGACCGTCGAGGAGGAGCGCATACGCGCAGCGCCGAAGGTCGATCCACCGTCGCGCCCGCCCGGTGACCCGGGCGCCATCGAGCGCGCGGCCGACGCTCTGCGCGAGGC
Source organism: Dehalococcoidia bacterium (assembly GCA_965198045.1). Classification (GTDB taxonomy): domain Bacteria; phylum Chloroflexota; class Dehalococcoidia; order UBA2979; family UBA2979; genus CBDDEC01. Next base: position 323,382 of record CBDAOL010000012.1, on the reverse strand, counting down.
CGAGCGGCCGCTCGTCCTCATCGGCAAGGGCGTGCGCTGGTCCACGACGCCGGAGCAGCTGACGACTCTCGTTGAGTCCCTCGACGCGCCGTTCCTGAGCTCTCCGATGGGTCGCGGGTTCATTCCCGACGACCACCCGCTCAACGTCGCTGCCGCCCGCTCGCAGGCGATGCGCACCGCGGACGCCATCATCATCCTCGGCGCTCGGCTCAACTGGATGTTCGGCTTCGGCCGCGCCTTCGCCGAGGACGCGACCGTGATCCACGTCGACATCGATCCCGCTGAGCTCGGCCGTACGAGGTCGGTCGACATCGGTATCGCCGGCGACGTCGGAGCGGTGCTCGAGCAGTTGAACGCCGCGCTCACCTCGGAGGGCGCGCTCCCGCGCGAGTCACCGTGGCTCGACGATCTGCGCGAGACGATTGCGGCGAACGAGGAGGCGGTGCGTCCGTTCGTCGACTCGGACGCCGTGCCAATGACGCACCACCGCCTGATGCGCGAGATCCGCGACGTCATCCCACGCGAGACGATCATCACCGTCGACGGTCAGATCTCGTTCTCGACAGCGCGGCAGATGCTGCCCAGCTACACGGCGGCAGCCCGTCTCAACTCCGGCTCGAACGGCTGCATGGGCGTCGGTGTTCCATTCGCCGTCGGCGCGGCGCTGGCGAGCCCCGGCACGCCGGTGCTCAGCCTCAACGGCGACGCTGCCTTCGGCTTCAACGGTCTCGAGGTCGAGACCGCTGTGCGCTACCGCCTGCCGATCGTCTTCGTCGTCGACAACAACGACGGCATCATGGGCGCCGTCCTCGAGGGTCAGATGTTCGAGGACGGCCACCCGGAGCCGGTCGCGATGTACCAGCCCGGCGCGCGCTACGACCGCATCATGGATGCCTTCGGTGGCCACTCGGAGCACGTCGAGGATCCGGCGGACCTCCGCCCGGCCCTCGAACGCGCCTTCGCCAACGCACCGGCATGCATCAACGTGCGCGTCGACCCGAACGCGATCTGGCCAATCCCGCGCGCTGGCCGCGGCGCCAACGCGCTGATGGGGTACTAGCGGGCAGCCACGGCGCTGCTACCGTCGGCTCACATCAAGCTCAACGTGGGGGTGAGTGACATGCGCGTTTCCGTCGGCCTCTCAGCGAACGGGACCGAGGACTGGCAAAGCCGCATCGACTTCGCCGTCGAGGCGGAGCGGCTCGGCGTCGATTCGATCTGGACGGCGGAGACGTGGGGGCATGACGCCATCACGCCGCTCGCCTACATCGCCTCGCATACCTCAACGATCAAGCTGGGCACCGGGATCCTGCAGAACGGCGCACGCACACCGGCCAACGTGGCGATGACGGCGATGTCGATGCATTCGATGACCGGCGGCCGCTTCCTGCTCGGCGTCGGCGCCAGCGGTCCGCAGGTCGTGGAGGGCTGGCACGGCGTGCCGTACGCCCGCCCGATCACCCGCACGCGCGAGCTGATCGAGATCGTGCGGATGATCGCCCGTGGCGAGCGCGCCGCCTACGACGGCCGGGTCTACCAGCTACCGCTGCCGGGCGGCGAGGGGAAGGCGCTCCGCACCTCCGCGCCCCTGGTGGAGGACCTGCCGATCTACGTCGCGTCGCTGGGGCCCGCGAACCTGCGGCTCACGGGCGAGTTGGCCGACGGCTGGATCGGCACCTCGTTCGTGCCCGAAACCGCCGATGTCTTCATCGACCTCATCCGCGAGGGCGCCAAGACAGCCGGTCGCAGCCTCGACGACATCGACCTGCAGGTCGGCGGCGCGGTCGAGTTCACCGACGACATCGAGGCGGCCGCGAAGCGGCACGCGATGGGCCTCGCGTTCTCCCTCGGCGCGATGGGATCCGCCCGGCACAACTTCTACAACGACGCCTACCGCCGCCAGGGCTGGGAGGACGATGCGAAGGCCGTGCAGCGGCTCTGGCTCGAGGGCAAACGGGACGAGGCGCGTGACCTCGTGCCGATCGAGATGGCGCTGAAGGCGAACCTGCTCGGCACGCCCGACATGGTGAAGGAGCGGCTGCGGCTCTACCGCGACGCCGGCATCAGGACCTTCCGCGCGGGCGTCCGCGGGGACGGCATCGGCGAGCAGCTCGAACACCTCGGGCAGCTCATGGACCTCGTACGCGAGGTCAACGAGGAGGTCGCCAGCCCGGCATGAGCGCTCCCCGCTTCGGGCTCAACCGCTTCGACGTGAGCAGCGTCGAGGCGTTCGCGCAGGACGTGCGCCGCGCGGAGGAACACGGCTGGGACGGGGCCTTCCTCCTCGATTCGCGGCTGCTCCGCCGCGACACCTACGTGCTGCTCGCTGCGGCGGCACAGGCGACCTCGGCGATCATGATCGGGCCGTTGCTGACGAACCCCGTCACGCGCCACCCCAGCGTCACGGCTTCCTCGATCGCGACGATCGACGACCTTGCACCGGGCCGCACGCTCCTCGGCTGGGGCATCGGCGACACGGCGGTGCGCCTGGCCGGACTGCGCCCGGCGCGCGTCGCCGAACTGGAGGACGGCGCACGCCTGATGCGCTCGCTGCTCGATGGCGAGGCGGTCGAGCTCGGCGCGGCGCGACCAGCGAGGCTGCCGCACCATCGCTCGGTCCCGATCTGGACCGCGGCGGGCGGACCTCGCACGCTGCGATCGGCCGGCGCCAGCGCAGACGGCGTCTTAATCCGCGTCGGCACGCACACGGCAAACATCGATCGGGCGGTGGAGGCGATCCACGCCGGCGCGCGTGAGGAGGGGCGCGATCCCACCTCGGTGGGTCTGGGCGCGGTCTTCCACACGGTCTTCGTCGACGATCCGGAGCGCGCCGCGCTGATGGCGCGGTCGATGGCGGCCGGGTACTACGAGTACTCGCCAACGCTGTTCGATGCGCCCGGGTTCGATTGGACCGGACCGCATCCGGACGAGCTCAAGGAGCAGCATTCGGTCTGGCCGGACTTTCACCACGCGCCGGACCTCGAAGCCTCAGGACGGGCGGTCGCGTTCCTCGACGACGCGGTCGCCGAGGCCTTCTGCCTGTCAGGAGACGCTGCGGCGATTGTGGACCAGCTCGTCGCGATCCTCGAGGGCTCGTCGGCGCAGTTCGACTGGATCGTGCTGCACCCGATCCCAAACCCGCCGATGCCCGACGCCGGCGCGGCGAGCTACCTCGAGCGGGTGGCGCATGAGGTGCTGCCGGCCGCTCGAGAGCGGCTCGCCGACGCCTGACCACGCCCTCGACGCCACGCGCCGCCTCGTCGTGCCTATACTGCGCGCGCGGCGAGGGACCGTACGGCAGCGAAGGGAACCACGATGGCGTGGGAGAACGAGTACCGCGACAAGCTGCGCACTGCCGCCGAGGCGGTCGAGTTGATCCCCGATGGCTCGCTCGTCGTGCAGGGCAACGCCGTCGGCGAGCCCCCGGCCCTGCTGCACGCGGTCGCCGAGCGCGCCAGGTCCGGTGGCCTCTCCAGCCTGCGCATGACCTCGCTGCTCCCCATGGGCGCGAGCGCCCAGTCGATCCTGACCCCCGACGTGCAGGACGTGATCAACTGGGAGTCGATCTTCGCCTCGGGCGCCGACCGCAAGCTGATCACCGATGGTGTCGCGGTCTACACGCCGGCGTTTTTCCATCAGGTGCCCCGGCTCTACACCGAGTTCATGGACGTCAACGTCGCATTGATCTGCGTCTCGCGCGTCGACAAGCACGGGTACATGAGCCTCGGCACGAACGTCGACACCAACAAGGCGGCGATCGCGGCCGCTGACGTCGTGCTGGCTGAGGTCAATCCAAACATGCCGCGCGTGCACGGCGACAGCTGGGTCCACGTCTCAGAGGTCGACGCGCTGGTCGAGAACGAGGCACCGCTGAACGAGCTGCCGGTCCCGCCCGAACGCGAAGAGGATGTGGCGATGGGTCAGCTCATCGCGGAGATGATCCCGAACGGCGCGACCATCCAGCTCGGCATCGGCGGCGTGCCGAATGCCGTCGCGAAGTCCCTCATGGAGCACCAGGACCTGGGCATCCACACTGAGATGTTCGTCGACTCGATGGTCGATCTGGTCGAAACGGGCGTCGCCAATGGCTCGAAGAAGACGTTCCACCACGGCAAGGCCCTCTACTCGTTCGCCGCGGGCTCGACCCGGATGTACGAGTTCCTGGACGACAACCCGTACATCGAGGCTCATCCCGTCTCCTACGTGAACTTCCCGCCGAACATCGCTCGCAACAACGACATGATCTCGGTGAACTCCACGATCGAGGTCGACCTCACCGGCCAGTGCTGCTCCGAGTCGATGGGGACGGCGCAGTTCTCCGGCACCGGAGGCCAGCACGACTATGCCCGAGGCGCCTTCGACGCCCCAGGTGGCAAGTCGATCATCGCCTTCTACTCGACGGCCCGCGGGGGCGAGGTGTCGCGCGTGGTGCCTACGCTCAAGTCCGGCGCTGTAGTCACGACGCCCCGTACCGAGGTGCACTGGGTCGTCTCCGAGTATGGAGCCGCCAACCTCAAAGGCATGTCCAGTCGAGCGCGAGCGCTTGCCCTGATCGGCCTCGCGCACCCCAAATTCCGGGAGGAATTGACCCAGCAGGCAAAGGAACTCCGTTACATCTAACGGCGGCCTTATGTCGTTCTCAAACGAAGCCACTCGCGCTGGCGCGCCCGCTTCGTTTAAGTTCCACATGTACGTAGGTGGTGGAAGCCGCCGACAGGGGGGAACCAGTGACCAGTAAACGATGGCTCCGCATCGGACTCGTAGCGGTGGCGGCCTTTGCTCTGCTGCTGTTCGCGTGTAGCGATGACGATGACGATGGCGACAACGGCGGCAGCAGCGGCGGCATCCTCGCCGAAGTACAGGATCGCGGCGAGCTGAGGTGCGGCGTCAAAGAGACGCAGCCCGGCTTCGGGTTCCTTGCTTCTGACGGCACCCGCCTGGGCAACGACGTCGAGTTCTGCCGCGCTGTTGCGGCGGCGGTCCTCGGCGACAGCGACGCGGTCGAGTTCATCGCCGCGAGCGCCGACAACCGCTTCGAGCTGCTGAGTTCGGGCGAGATCGACGTACTGATTCGCACGACCACGTGGACGGCCAGCCGAGATGCCGACCTGGGTGGCGACTTCGTGACGACCACCTTCTATGACGGTCAGGGCATGATGGTGAAGGCCGACTCCGGCATCACGTCCATCGCCGACCTCTCGGGCGCGTCGATCTGCGTGACCTCGGGCACAACGACCGAGGGCAACTTGGACGACCAGTTCGTGGCCCGTGGCCTTCCGTACACACCCGTCTCCTTCGGTGGCGACGCGGCAGACACGGAGACCCTGGCGGCGTTCATCGAGGGTCGCTGCGACGGCTGGACGGCTGACAAGTCCAACCTCGCCGGCCAGCGCGCCAGCTACCCCGACAGCGAAGGTGGCCCGGATGCCGTGGTGATCCTGGGAGAGACCCTCTCCAAGGAGCCGCTCGGTCCGGTCACGCCCGATAACGACAGCGAATGGCACGCAGTGGTGCAGTGGGTCGTCTTCGGCATGATCATCGCCGACGAGTTCGGCATCACGAGCGCCAATGTCGACGCGGCGGCCGCCAGCCCGGCGAACCGCAACGTCGCGCGTCTGCTCGGTGTCGGCTTCGAGGGTGCGGAGGCCGAGGACTTCGGCCTGGGCATCGATGTCGACTTCATGCAGGACGTGCTCTCACAGGTCGGGAACTTCGATGAGGTGTACCAGCGCACGCTGACGCCCATCGGCCTCGGCCGAGAGGGCTCGTTGAATGCCAGCTGGCTCGACGGTGGCGCCATCTACGCGCCGCCGATGCGCTAGCGGCGCGACGATTCGAATCACGGCGGCGGCCCCAATCGCTTGGGGCCGCCGTTCCGTGATATCGAGCCGAGCAGCCGAGTAGCTAGCAGTGGCGCTTCAGACGCAGCGGCCGCGCCTGTGGCGCAGTCGACGCGCGCAGCGGATCGTCTGGCAGGCGATCTTCGCTTTCTTTCTGGCGCTGCTGGTTGGCTACATCATCGACCGAGCCTTACAGCTCGAACTCGATGTCGACTTCATTACCGGCCCGACCGGGTTCCCGCCAGGCCACGGTTGGCTGTTCGAACCCGATAGCAACGAGGCGCGCTGGATCGTCTATCTCGGCGCGGTCTGGAACACCATACGGCTAGCCCTCGTCGGCATCTTCCTCGCGACCGTCATCGGCGTGATCGCCGGGGTGTCCAGACTGTCCGACAACTGGCTCGTCTCCAAGATCGCACTGGTCTACGTCGAGACCATCCGCAATACACCCGTCCTCGTGCAGATCATCTTCTGGTACACGGCGGTGTTCCTGAAGCTCCCCGAGATCAGCCGCGAGCTGAACCTGTTCGGCACCGTCTACCTCTCGAACCGGGCGCTGCAGCTTCCCTGGCCGGAGCCTCGTAACGATCTGTTCGTGGTCTGGGTGCTCGCGCTGGCAGCCGGCCTCGTCGCTGCGTTCTTCGTACGGCGGCGACGGGCTGCCGAGGAGAGCCGCACGGGCGAGACCAAGCGACCGAACCTCTTCGGCGTCCTGACATTCCTCGCGGTCGCGATCGTCTCTTACGGGCTACTGTTGGGTCCCGTCGGCATCGACGTGCCGGACGTTCAGGCGCAGGAGTTCACGCGGCAGTACGAGGGTGGCCTCGGCATCACGCCGGAGTTCGCCGCTCTGCTGCTGGCGCTGGTGATGTACACCGGCTCGTTCATCGCCGAGATCGTGCGTGGGAGTATCCAGTCACTAGCGCGAGGTCAGACGGAAGCTGCGATGGCGGTCGGGCTGACTGGCTACCAGCGCATGTCGCTGATCATCCTGCCGCAGGCGTTGCGCTCGATGATCCCTTCACTGACGAACGAATATCTGAACCTCACGAAGAATACGAGCCTGGCCGCGGTCATCGCCTACGCGGACCTCTTCCAGATCAGCACGGTCATCATCAATAAGATCGGCCATGCGGTGGTGGTCTACCTGATCATCATCCTCACGTACCAGCTGATGAGCTGGACCATCTCCGGGATCATGAACTACATCAACCGCCGCGTTCAGCTGGTGGGTGCGTAATGGCCGTGCGCACCGAACCGCTCAGCATCTTCGCGACCAGCTCCCTGTGGCTGCGACGGAATCTCTTCAGCAGCCGCTGGAATTCGATGTTGACGATCGTGACTATCGCCTTCGGCGCGTTCCTCATGTTCAGCATCGGGCGCTTCGTGCTGGTCTCGGCGGACTGGGAGTCCGTCGAGGTCAACCGACGGCTGCTCGCTCTCGCAACGTACCCGACAGGCGAGGAGTGGCGTCTCTGGCCACCGCTGTTCGTGCTCGGCCTCTCGGCGGGGCTAGGCTACGGCCTCTGGAGTTCCGTCTCGCGTACGGAGCTCGTGATCAGCTTCCTCACATCGATCTTCCTCTTTGCCACAATCTTCCAGGGGACGAACGCGTTGCTGGTCGCCATCACCATGGCGCTGGCCGTGTTCGGCTACCTGCTCGGGCACCGCGTATTGCTCGACACGCAGTACGAAACGCTCGGGCGTCGGGCGGCCATCATCGGCGGCCTGCTGGTGCTGCCGCTGGCGCTCGTGCTGCTGAACCTCGGCGACGGCGTACGCACCAGCGATTGGGGCGGCGTGATGCTGAACCTGATGCTGGCGTCAGTCGGCATCGCGATCGGCTTCCCCCTTGGTGTCCTGCTCGCGCTCGGTCGAGCCAGCTCGCTCCCCGTGGTCCGCATCGCCTGCACGGCCTACATCGAGTTCGTCCGAGCCGGTCCACTCATTCTCTGGCTCGCGGTCTCCAGGCTGGTCCTGCCCGACTTCATGCCGGCCGTCGGTGGGCTGGACGAACTCGACCTCGTGGTGCGCGCGATGCTGGTGATCGGCGGCTTCGCCGCCGCCTACATCGCCGAGGTCGTGCGCGGCGGCCTGCAGGCGATCCCTCGAGGCCAGCGCGAGGCCGCGGACGCGGTCGGGCTCAACACGTTTCAGACGACGACGTTCATCGTGCTCCCACAGGCGCTGCGCATCGTGATCCCGGCGCTCTTGAACCGCTTCGTTTCGCTGTGGAAGGACACCTCGCTGGTGGTCGTCCTCAGCTTCGTCGACCTCCTCGGCGCGGCGCGGCGGATCCCGGCGCAGCCCGAATTCATCGGCACGCAGGCCGAGTCACTGCTGTTCGTGGCGCTCGTCTTCTGGGCGATCGCATTCACCATGTCCCGCATCAGCGCCCGCATCGAGCGACAGCTCGGCATCGGCGTACGGTAGGACAGAGGAGTCAAACTATGGCCGTCTCAGCCAACGCACGCGACATCATCGAGGTCGAGCACATCGACAAGTTCTTCGGCGACTTCCAGGCGCTGAACGACATCTCGACGACCGTCAAGGAACAGGAGGTGGTGGTCGTGTTCGGCCCCTCCGGCTCCGGCAAGTCGACGTTCATTCGCACCCTCAACCGTCTCGAGGTCCACGACGCGGGACGCATCGTGATCGACGGCATCGAGCTGAACGACGACCTCGGCAACCTCGAGGCTATCCGCGCCGAGGTGGGGATGGTCTTCCAGCAGTTCAACCTCTTCCCGCACCTCTCCGTGCAGCGGAACATCACCCTCGCGCCACAGAAGGTCCGCCATCTGGGCGAGGAGGAAGCTGACACGCTCGCGATGCAGCTCCTCGAACGCGTGGGCATCCCGGAGCAGGCCGACAAGTTCCCGGCGCAGCTCTCGGGCGGCCAGCAGCAGCGTGTTGCCATAGCCCGAGCGCTCGCGATGCAGCCGAAGATCATGCTCTTCGACGAGCCGACCTCGGCGCTCGACCCGGAGATGATAAAAGAGGTCCTCGACGTCATGACCGAGCTCGCCGAGTCGGGGATGACGATGATCGTGGTCACCCACGAGATGGGCTTCGCCCGAGGCGTCGCCGACCGCTTCCTCTTCTTCGATGAGGGTCAGATCATCGAGGAGGGCACGCCCGAGCACTTCTTCACGAACCCACAGGAGGACCGCACCAAGCTCTTCCTCTCGCAGATCCTGTAGGCAAGCATCGAGGCGCGCTAGCCCCTCACGACGATTCGCCGGTGAGGAAGCGCCGAGGCACCTCGCGCATCATCATGTCGACGGTCGCCTGCTCGACGCCGGCGTCGAGCAGCGCCGGGATCGCGACGGTCGAGACGAAGAGGTAACGCGTCGGGTTGGTCGAGGATGGCGCCTCGGCCCCGGCACGAATCGGGCGCGGCCCGTAGTCGTGACCAAGCATGAGGCGCTCCGCCCAGCCGCGATCGATCAGCTCCTTCACCGTCGCGTTGCGATCCTCCCAGCCGACGCGGCCCGGACCGCCGGGGTAGCGATCCATCGACATGTAGACCCCGGTCTGGAGCAGGTCTTCGAGGTAGTCGGCGTCTGTGGTGTCGGCCGAGTGCCCGATACAGACGAGATGCATCGGCACCTCCTCTTCAAGGAAGACCTCCACCTGGCGGCGTCCCACCTCGAGCGGCGCCCAGTGGTGCGTGCTGATCGGCACGCCGGTGCGCTTCGCGGCACGCGCCGCACCACGAAGCACCAGCTCGGCCTCGTCCGTGACGCCCCCGGCGTCGTTCGCCACCTTGATCCCACCGGCCTTGATCGACGTGATGCCGATGCCCTCCTCGATCTCGCGGACGAAGATGTCGGCGATCGTGTCCGGGTCGCGCGTCCAGAAGGATCGAGGCACGTCGCGCCAGAGGCCAGTGGCGACGACGACGTTGACGCCCGACGCCTCTGCGACGCGCGCGAAGAGCTCGACGTCGCGACCGAGGTCCGGCGTCGTCAGGTCGATGATCGTGTCGACGCCACCGGCCCTCGCCTCGGACAGCTCGGCGATCACCTGCGCCTCGGAGGCATCGAGGTCATAGAGCCATGGGTAGTGCCGGATGTCTTCGCCGTTCGAGGTCATGACGTGCTCGTGGCTGAGGGTGAAGCCCAGCTCGCTCGCCTCGATCGGTCCGAGGGCAGTCTCGACGGTGGCCATGGCGACTCCTCTCGCGTCAGCACCGCGGAGGGCGGTCCGAGGTGGCGGCAGCATAGCGGACGCGCCGGGGCTAGGATGTGCGTCGCGTCCGAGCGGCGCGAGCAGCGAGCGAGGGCGGACAGGAGACGGCGATGAAGGCGGCAGTGCTCAGAACCCCGGGGACGCAACTCGAGATCGAGGAGCTGGAGCAGGAGCCGCCGAAGGCAGGCGAGGTCCTGATACGAACAGGCGCGGCAGGCGTCTGCGCCAGCGATCAACACGTCATCCACGGCACCGCGGTGGTGCCGCTGCCGTGTGTGTTGGGCCACGAGGGCGCCGGCACCGTCGAGGCCGTCGGGCCGAGCGTCACCAGCGTCAAGCCCGGCGATCGCTGCATTCTCTCGTTCATCTCGAACTGCGGGCACTGCCAGCAGTGTCGCTCGGGCAGCCCGCAGCTCTGCGACACCAACGCCGCGACTGGCGCGACCCAGTACGACGGCACGGCCCGCCTCCGCGACGCCGACGGCGGCGAGGTCTTCCAGATGTCGAAGATCGGCGTCTTCTCCGACCGCCTCGTCGGCCCGGAACAGGCCTGCCTCCCGATGCCCGACGCAGTGCCGATGGAGGTGGCGGCGCTGATCGGCTGCTCCGTCACCACCGGCTTCGGCTCCGTCGTCAACGCGCCCAACGCGCGGCCGGGCATGACGGTGGCAGTCTTCGGCGTGGGCGGCGTCGGGCTCAACGCCATCCAGGGCGCGCGCGTGATGGGCGCGTCGCGCATCATCGCCGTCGACCTCAACGAATCGAAGCTCGAGTTCGCGAAGCGCTTCGGCGCGACGGACGGCGTGGACGCGTCGAACGAAGATCCGATCGAGGCGATTCGTGACCTCACGGGCGGCGTCGACCTTGCCCTCGACACGTTCGGGGCGATCGAGACGACGCAGAACGCGGTGGGAGCGCTCGGCAAGAACGGCGTCGCCGTCATCGCCGGGCTCGCGCCTCTCGGCGACCGCGCCGGCATCGACCTCGTCGACCTCGTGCGAGCGCAGAAGACGGTCGTCGGCGCCTACTACGGCTCGGCGAGCCCGCACGAGAGCTTCAAGACGCTCGTCGACCTCTACCTGCGCGGCGACGTGCTCGTCGACGAGCTGGTGCAACGCCGCTATCCGCTCGACGAGATCAACGAGGGCTTCGCGGCCCTCGAGCGCGGTGAGAACGGACGAGGGGTGATCGTCTTCGACGACTAACGCGAGACGAGAAGGGCAGGATCGAGTCGCGGCGGCGCCGCGTGGAGAGATGGACCGATGGTCGACTACCCAACGGACGGACCGACCATCCAGGCCTACTACGAAGCGAACCGCAACTGGGGTCGCTGGGGCGATGACGATGAGGTGGGCGCGCTCAACCTGGTCACGGACGAGAAGCGCCTCAAGGCGGTGGCGCTGGTCCAGAACGGCCGCACCGTCTCGATGAACCGACCGTATCCCAAGGTCCCGGGCCCGCGCAACCAGAACCCGGCGCAGCACTTCATGCAGATGTTCTTTGGCCCGCGTGCTGGGGTCGTCGTCGACCACTACGGCTTCATCTACCACGGGCAATCGATGACGCACATCGACGCCCTGTGCCACGTCTGGGAGGGCGACAAGCTCTGGAACGGGCGTGACCCACGCGAGACGTTGCAGTCGACCGGGGCGACCTTCGCCGATGTCACTGCGTGGCGTCACGGCATCGTCACACGCGGCGTGCTCCTCGACGTGGTCAAACACCGCGGCGAGCCTTACGTGACGCAGGACCGCCCGGTGCACGGCGAGGAACTCGAAGCGATCGCTGCAGCGCAGGGCGTCGAGGTGCGGCCCGGCGACGCGCTGATCGTGCACAGCGGCCACACCGCCTACGTCGCCGATCACCCGGTGCCGGAGGGGGACAGCGGACCCGGCCTGCACGCCTCGTGCGCGCCGTTCGTGCGCGAGCACGACGTGTCCATCCTCGGCTGGGACCTGATGGACGCGCGTCCGAACGCCGAGGGCCTGCGCTGGCCAATGCACGGCGTCCTGTTCAACTTCGGCGTGGCGCTGCTCGACAACGCGCTGCTCGAACCGCTCGCCGAAGCCTGCGCCGAGGAGGGTCGCTACGAGTTCACGTTCATGGCCCACCGCTCCGCGTCGAAGGCGGCACAGGCAGCCCAGTGAACCCAATCGCGATGTTCTAGCGCTCAGTCGAGGACGGCCGTCGCGTCGATCTCGATCAGCATCTCGTCGCGCCCCAGTGCCGCCACGCCTACCCAGGTGATCGCGGGCGCGGGGTCCGGCAGCGACAGGACGGGCCCCAGCGCCGGAGCCATGGACTCGTCGTAACCGACGATATGGACCGTCATCTTGACGACGTCGCTGAACGTCGCGCCCGCGGCGGCCAGCGCGACCTCGAGGTTCGCCATCGCGGCCTTCGCCTGTGCGTCGCGGTCACCCGCGCCGATCAGTTCGCTGTTCGCGTCGTATGGCACCTGCCCCGAGAGGTAGAGCGTCGTCCCGCCCGAGGCTCTGACCACCTGCGTCAGGTCGGGACCCGAGGGCAGGCCGTCCGGGTTGATGCGTTCAATCGGCACGGTCGGACCCTTCAACATCGGCCGCTCCCTGCGGAGCGGCGCTTGGCCGTTTGGTACGGCGGCCATGAACGACACCGAGATCGGCTACCGCTCCGCCCTCGATCTGATCGAGGCGTACCGCACGAAGCAGCTGTCACCCATCGAGGTGACAGAGGCAGTGCTGCGCCGCCTCGACGCGGTCGAGCCGCGGATCAACGCGTTCGTCACCGTGACGCCGGAACTCGCCCTCGAACAGGCGCGGACCGCCGAGGCTGCCTACGCGGCTGGCGATGCCGGGCCGCTTGCTGGCGTCCCATTCTCGCTGAAGGACCTGACGGTCACCGCCGGCATCCGTACGGCGCACGGATCGACGATCGACCCGGATTGGATCCCCGACGAGGACGGGCCGATGAACGATCGGCTCTACGAGGCCAGCGGCGTCTTGCTCGGGAAGACAACGACCCCCGAACTCGGGTGGAAGGGCGAAACGACCAGCCCGGTCACCGGCACCACGCACAACCCGTGGAAGCACGGGCGTACCTCCGGGGGTTCGAGCGGAGGCGCGGCGGCACATGTGGCTGCCGGCGTGGGACCCCTCGCCCAGGGGTCGGACGGCGCTGGCTCGATCCGCATCCCGACGGGGTTCTGCGGTGTCTACGGTCTGAAGCCCTCATGGGGCCTGGTCCCGCTCTACCCGCCGAGCTCGCCGCTGTCGCACAACGGCCCGATCTCGCGCACGGTCGCCGACGCCGCGCTCTTCCTCGACATCACCGCTGGCTCGGACCCCCGCGACCGCCTCTCGATCGACGCGAACGCGAACTACCTCGACGCCGCGCGCGAGGGTGCACGGGCCGCCGACGGCGAGCGACCGCTCGAGGGTCTGCGTGTCGCCTGGTCGCGCGACCTCGGCTACGCCGCGGTCCACGAGGACGTCGCCGACATCGCCGAGGCTGCGGCGCGACGCTTCGAGGAGCTGGGCTGCACCGTCGAGGAGGCCCATCCGCTCGAGGGCGATCCGTGGGACATTCTCGACGTGATCTGGGCGTCGCGGCAGGCCGGCGGACACATGCACAACCTCGACGAGGTGCGTGGCCGCCTCGATCCGGGCCGGCTGCGAGTGATCGAGCAGGGGCAACAGCTAACAGCGGCGCAGCTGGCCAACGCGGAGACGCGACACCTCGCCTACGCCCAGTCGATCCGCGAATTCTTCGAGGACTACGACCTCTTGCTGACGCCGACGCTACCCGTTGCAGCGTTCGCGGCCGGCGAGGACTTCCCCGCCGAAATTGCGGGCGTGCCGCAGAGCTACCTCGGATGGACCGCGTTCACCTATCCGTTCAATCTCACCGGCCAGCCCGCCGCGACGGCTCCGGCCGGCTTCGACGGCGAGGGCCTACCGGTCGGTCTGCAGATCGTCTCCCCCTGGCGCGACGACGCCGCCTGCATCCGCGCCTCGGCCGCGTTCGAAGCGATCGCGCCCTGGTCGGGCGCTCGCCCGGACCTCGGATGACAGCGGAGGACTGCGTCTTCTGCGCGATCGTCGAGGGAGCAGTAGAAGCGAGCGTGGTCCTCGACCAGGATCACGTCGTGGCGTTCGTTGACCCGAGGCAGTTCCATCGAGGGCACGTGTTGGTGATTCCACGCCAGTATGTGCCAGACATTCGCTCGCTCCCGGACGCCTTAGCGGGGCCGCTGATGGTGGCGATACGGCGCGTGAGTTCCGCCGTGAGTTCGGCGTTTCCCGCCGAGGGGCTGTCGCGCTGGCACTCCGTCGGTGAGGCCGCCTTTCAGGAGGTGCCTCACCTCCACGTGCACGTGCATCCGCGAGCGCTCGGAGACGACATGCTCCGCCCCCCTATCCATCGTCACCGGAGGAGCCGCCACGAGAAGAGCTCGACCGGATCGCAACGCGGATCCGGTCCGCCCTCGTCTAGCCCTGCGGCTATGCTGGCGGCCGCCGAGGAGGTCCGCCGTGTCACTGCCCGCCGTCGACGAGCGCTTGCTGCGCCACCTGTACCGCTACGACCGCACACTGCCACTGCTGGCCACGAGCGAGGCGGAGCAAGTCATCGACCCGGCGACCCGCACCGCTGTCGAGGATGTGACGCGCGAGCGTGTCACGTTCGCATCGACTCACGACGAGCGTGTGGTCGTCACTCTGACTTACCCGTCCGATGGCGCGCCGCACCGTCGCGTCCGTCGATGCCTACGGCTTCGGCTCGCGCGAGACTCCCGACGATCGAGGGCGGCTGCGGCCGCAGCGGCCCGACCTCATCTTCCGCACGCGCGACCAGCGCATCCAGACGATCCAGGACCTGATGCGCTCGGTCGACTACCTGCTAACGCGCGCCGACGTGGCGAATGGCGCCATCGCCTACCACGGCGTCTCGATGGGTTGTCGCATTGGGGTGCCGTTCTTCGCCCTCGAGGACCGCGTCTGCGCCGGCTCGTTCTTCGTGGGCGGCGAGGGTCCCTACTCGCGGTTCCTCACGGAGGGCACCGAGTTCGCGGACCTCGAGGAGGACGAGCAGCTGGCAGCGGCGCTCACCACGTCCGGCGCCTTCGCGCCGTTGACCGGCGGGCGTCCGAAGATCATCGTCAACGGCGAACGGGATCTCCTCGTGACGAAAGAGGCGGGCGAGCGTCTGCAGGCGCTGATGGCCGACCCGGTCGAGCGGCGCTGGTTCGACGGCGGCCACGGCGAGGCCCCTCCCGAGCTCGTCGAGGAGGCCCGCGCGTTCCTCGCCACACACCTCGAGGCCGCGGTCTCCGCGTGAGCGCTCAGGAGCGCTGGGAGAACTGGGCCGGCAACCAAACCTGTGCACCAAAGGCGATCGTGTCGCCCTCGACGGAGGGAGAACTCGTCGCCGCGATCCGCCGCGCAGCCACCGAGGGCGAGCGGGTCAAGGTCGTGGGCTCGGGTCATTCGTTCACCGGCACGGCGCTGACCGATGGCTCCTGATCGAACTCTCGGACTACGACCGCCTGATCGACGTTGATGCGGGGCGCATGCAGGCCACGGTGCAGGTCGGCAAGCGCCTGGAGCACCTCAGTCCGGAGCTGTGGGATCGCGGCCTGACCATGAGCGACCTCGGCGACATCGCTTACCAGACGGTCGCCGGGGCGTTCTCGACCGGCACGCACGGCACCGGCATCGGCTTCGGTTGCCTGGCGACACAGGCCGTCGCGGCACGCGTCATCACCGGCGAGGGTGACATCGTCGAGTGCTCACTCCAGCGCGACGCCGACCTCTTCCGCGCCGCCATCGTCGGCGTCGGCGCCGCTGGCGTGCTCTCGACGGTCACGCTGCAGCTCGAGCCGGCGTTCAACCTGCACGCCCTCGAGGTCAACATGGGCCTCGACGAGGTGCTGGAGCGGCAGGACGCGTTCGTCGAGCAGCACGAGCACTTCGAGTACTTCTGCTCGCCGCACGCCTCGTTCGCGTTCACGAAGCGCAACAACCGCACCGAGCGGCCGGCCCAGCATCTGCCAGCGTGGCGGCGCTGGTACGAGGACCGCATCGTGACCAACATCGGCGGCAACGCCGCGCTCCGCGCCGCCCGCATCTCGCCGCGGCTCGGACGCCTCATGCGTTCGGCGCTGCCCGACGTGACGCGCGAGGACTACGTGGACCGCTCGTATCGAGTGTTCACCTCCGAACGGCGCGTGCGGTTCTACGAGATGGAGTACTTCATCCCACGCGCGCATGCGCGCGAGGCCCTGGAGCGGGTGCGTGCCTTCGTCGCGCGCTCCGGTCTGGCGATCTCGATGCCGATCGAGGTGCGCTGGGCCCGTGGCGACGACCTGCCTGTGAGCATGTGCTACGGCCGCGACACGGCCTCGATCGCCATCCACGTGCGACAGGGCGAGGCCTTCGAGCCCTACTTCGTCCCGGTCGAGACGATCATGGCCGACTACGCCGGCCGGCCGCACTGGGGCAAGCTCCACTTCCAGACCGCGGAGACGCTGGCGCCGCTGTACCCGGCGTGGGACGAGTTTCAGGCGACCCGTCGCCGCCTCGACCCGCGCGGGCGCTTCAGCAACGCCTACACGGACCGCGTGCTCGGCCCGATCGGCTAACGCGCGATGTCGAGGTCGGCGAACAGCGCCGGCAGCGCGCGCAGTCGACGCCGATCTCCGCGGCCACTTCGGCATCGTGCTCGGTGTCGCCCACGAGAAGCACCCGCTCCGCATCGAGTTCTGCGACGTGCGCGACCCTCGTCTACCTTGCTCACCGCGTGGTAATCGCTGATGCCGACGCGATGGCTCATCACCTCGGCGAGTCCGAAGTGCGTGGTCGCTGCGTCGAGGAGCCCGGCCTCGGCGGCCGACAGCATCGACTGGCCGACGCCGCGTCGCGAGAGTGCGGCGATCCCGTGATGTGCGCCATCGCGCAGATCCGCCTCGGGCCAGCGCTCGATGTAGCTCGACATGAACTCGATGGCCAGATCCTCGAATGGCTCGCGCGCGAAGTCGAAGCCGAGGCGCGCGTAGTAGTCCTGCACCGGGAACGTGAACACCTCGCGGTAGCGGGCCACGTCAAGCGAGGGCAGCCGCCGAGGCGCGAGCAGGCCGTTCACGATGTCCACGACCAGCCCCGTGTCGTCGAGCAGCGTGCCGTTCCAGTCCCAGATCACGTGGTCGTATGGAGGGTCGTAGCGCGCGGAACTCAGGGCGTGATCCTGTCCGGGGGAGCGGGCCTCGAGGTTATTCGCCCGAGTGCCAGACGAGCACCTTACTCGGGTCGACCATCGTGGCCAGGCCGGAGACCTCGACGCGCCATGGCGTGAGCTTGAGCAGACCGAACGATTCGTGGTCGACGCTCGGCCAGATCACCGCCGGGTCGTAACCCAGCGGCGGCGGCGCGCTCTTGTAGAGGTCCCAGATGCGTTCTTTCGTCGCCGCGTCGTCGTCCCACTCGGCGCGCGCCTCGATGTAGACCTGCTCGTGCTGCGGGTCCCAGTACGAGATCGAGACGTAGGGGTGCTGTGCAAGGTGCTTCGCCTTGAACGATTGGCGGCCGGTGGCGATCCAACCGGTCGAGCCCTCCCAGATCGGGTGCAGGATGCGTACGCGTGGTCGTCCCCGCCGGTCGATCGTGGTCACGCTCGCCCAGGCGATGCGCGCCACTCGCTCGTCGAACGGCTCCTGCAGATCCTCGAACGTCGCCACTTCCACGGTCATCCCTCCCTGACTGCGGACCCTCGAGGACCCGCCGTCGAAGACTAGCGCGCCGCGCGGTGCACGACACGCCCGCCGGCGACGACGAGCTGCACGCGCTGCAACGCTGCGAGGTCAGCGGTCGGATCGCCCTCGACGACGAGCAGGTCGGCGCGCATGCCGACCTCGACGCGGCCACGGTCGTCGAGGCCGAGGCGTTCCGCCGAGCTACTGGTAGCGAGGCGGAGCACCTCGGGTGCGCTCAAGCCGGAGAGCTCCTGGAGCAGCCCCATCGCGAAAGCCAGCTCGTCGTGCGGCGCGTTCGGAATGCCGCTGTCGGTGCTCATCACTAGCTCGCAGCCAGCGTCGAGGAGCGCCCGGGTCAGTCGGGCGCGCCGGTCCCAGCGGTCGGTGCCCTTGAACCGGGCGGTGCCCGGCGAGATCGTCGGCGAGACCCGGACCCCCGCTTCGGCGATGTGCGCGATTACTTCGAGGTCCGCATCGGCGCCTTCCGGCGACTGGAACGAGCAATGCTCGATCATGTCGACGCCGCCCGCGATCGCTGCCTCGATGCCGCGCACTCCGTGCGCGTGGGCGGTGACACTACGGTTGAGGCGCCCCGCCTCGTCGACGATCGCGCGCAGTTCCTCGACGGTGTACTGCGGCGCGTACACGTTCGTGCCGGGCGTCATGTTGCCGCCCGACGCCATCACCTTGATCCAGTCAACGCCGGCCTTCACGCGCTCGCGCACGGCGGTGCGCACGCCCTCAACCCCGTCGGCCTCGCCTCCCATGAACCAGCAGTGCCCGCCGGTCGTCGTTACCGGCGCGCCGGCGACGAGGAGGTCAGGGCCCTCGAGCAGCCCATCGCGCAGCGCCTTCCGCAGCGAGACGGCGAGCAGCGTGGGCGCGCCGAGGTCGCGGACGGTCGTGATCCCCGCACGGACCATGCGCTGCGCCGCGCCGGCCATCCGCAGCTGCATCGAGCGTGCGGTGTCGCCATCGAACACCGCGCGCCAATCCGGCTGGGCGTTGAAAGCGAGATGAGTATGCGCGTCGATCAGCCCGGGCAGCACGGTGCAGCCCGAGACGTCGATCGCCTGTGCGTCACCAGAGGGCGCACCAACGATCCGCCCGTCCTCGATCGCCACATCGCCGAGGGCCGTCGTGTCCTCGACGCCGTCCCAGACCTGCCCACCGCTCAGGACGAGCGCGCTCAAGTGAAGGCCACGGGGCTCGAGTGGTGGTGGACGAGCCGCCATGCGCCGTCCTCGATGGCAAAGACGTTCGTCGCGGCCAGGGGCTGGCCGCTCACCAGCTCCTGCGTCAGTACGTAGGCCACGTCCCCGATCATGTGCACCGTCGACCCACCGGCGACCACCCGAGGCTGGTCTGGATTCCCGAGGATGTTGCGCCAGGACTCCATGACCTCCTCGCGACCGTGCAGCGCCGCCCAGTTCGGGTGCACGCAGGCGACCGGCAATGCGCGTGCCCAGAGGCTATCCATTGACTCGATGTCGCTGGCGTTGAAGGCGCGATAGAACGTCTCATTGGCCTCGAGCACGGCTTCGCGTGCGGCGGTCGCCTCGGCCGGGCTCACCCGCTGTAGCTCCAGCCCGTGAACGTCGACGTCAACGGCTCGCCCTTGCCGATCACCTCGCCGTCGAGCACGCGCCCGGTGACAAGCACGTGGTCACCGAGGTCGGTCGTCGCTTGGAGCTCGCAATAGAGCCACGCCAACGCGTCCTCGAGGATCGGGCAACCGTCAGCGGTGGTCTGGTAGTCGACATCCTGGAGCTTGTTGACGTGCTGCGACGCGACCGCGTCAGAGCGCCCCTCGACCTTGGAGGCGTCAGCGGGCTGTACGAAGTGGGCCGCCAGGGCCATACCGTTGCCTGCCTGCCCGAGCAGGTTGACCGTGAAGATACCGGTCTTGCGGATGCGGGCGAGCGTGCTGGAGTCCCGCTCGAATGCGACCGCGACCAGGCGGGGATCGAACGAGACTTGCATCACCCAGTCCGCGATCATGCCGTTCGGCTGCTCGCCGTCGGTCGAACCGATGATGTAGATGCCGTATGGCAGCTCGTGCATGGCCTCGCGGATGTAATCGTCGTCCGTCTGTTCGATCTTGCCGGTGCTCATCGCCTCGCTCGCTCCGGGTAGGTTCTCGCGCCGTGCCGTCGAGGAGCCACGATACCCGAGGACGCGCGCATCGTCCGCGCCAGATACGATCGAGGGCGAAAGGACTGCGATGCGTCTGAGCGTCCTCGACCAGTCACCGATCCGCGACGGTGGGAGCGCCGCCGAGGCGATCCACGAGTCGATCACGCTCGCTCGCGCGGCGGACCGGCTCGGCTATCACCGCTACTGGCTCGCGGAGCACCACAACAGCCGCGCCCTGGCCTCGGCGGCGCCGGAGGTGCTCATCCCCCAGATCGCGGCGAATACAGAGCATCTGCGCGTGGGCTCCGGCGGCGTCATGCTCACGCACTACTCTCCGCTCAAGGTGGCCGAGCAGTTCCGGACGCTCGAAGCGCTGTTCCCGGGGCGCATCGACCTGGGCTTCGGGCGCGCCGCGGGGACCGGGCGTCAGACCATCGACGCACTGCGCACCGGGCCGGGCTGGCTCGGCCTCGAGCACTACCCGAACCAGGTCGCTGACCTCGTCGCCTATCTCGCGGACCGCCTCCCGGAGGGCCACCCCTTCGAGGGCGTGCGCGCGATGCCCGCCGGCGATTCGATGCCCGAGGTGTGGCTGCTCGGCTCCTCGACGGAGAGCGCCATCCTCGCGGGCGAACTCGGCCTCGCCTTCTCCTACGCGCACTTCATCAACCCCGAGGCCGGCGAGCGTGCGACCGCGCTCTACCACCGCCGCTTCGCCCCCTCGCCCTGGCTCGACGAGCCGCGCGTGTCGGTCGGGGTCTCCGCGCTCTGCGCCCCAACCGAGGAGGAAGCGGTGCAGCTCTCATGGAGCCGGTACTGTTGGCGCTTCCGCCACGGCGCCGTGCCGTCCGTCGAAACCGCGCTCGCCTTCGAGTACTCGAAACCCGAGCTCGAATACATCGAGTTCTCGCGCCGCCAATCCGCCATTGGCGATCCCTCGAGGGTGCTCGACAAGCTGACGACGCTGGCCGAATCGTTCTCGGCCGAGGAGCTCGTCCTGGTCACGATCACGTACGACTTCGCCGACCGCGTGCGCTCGTATGAACTGGTCGCCGACGCGTTCGGTCTCGAGCGCCGCGAGCCGAGCGAGACAGGTGCGAGCGCGGCTAGCCCGCGCGGCTGAGCGCGTCGAGGATCGCGCCACCGAAGGCGCTCGGCCCCTCCTGGTAGAAGAAGCGGGCTAGCTCTGCGCCCGCGGCGTCGATCAGCACGAACGTGGGCGTGCCTCGTACTCCGTAGGGCGACGCTGCGCCGCAGTCGTGGTCGACCGACTTCTCCATGAACACGAACTGTTCGCCGAACTGCGCGGCCGTCTCGTGAGCGAACGGCTCCATGCGCTCACAGAAGTGGCAACAGGTGCCGGAGAACCAAACGAGGGTGTTGCGGCCGTCTGGCCGCGGCGACGAGGCTGTCGGCAGCGGATCGTCGGCGTGCAGCACCGTGTGCGCATTGCCTTCGTGCACCGAGATCGTGGAGCCGCCGGCGTTCTCGACCGCCGTGACGAGCATCGTCGCGCTCTCCACCGATGTGATGTTCGAGGCGCCATTGCCGCCCCCGCCGCCGAAGACGACGGCCGCGATCACCACGACCGCGGCGATCGCGCCGCCGACGGCGCCGATCGAGCGCCAGCTTGGTCCGTCCGACGGTGCGGATGGGCCTCGGCCGCCGCCCTCGACATCGCGGCCGCGAGCGCGCGCGCGCTCCGTCGCTCGCCGTTCGGCTCGTCGCGATCGCCTACTCGGCTTCGCCACGCGGTCCTCCCCTGCAACCTCGTCCAGTGAAGCGGCGAGAGCGGGACGTTGGCTGTAACGCGCGTCACGAGCGGTTGTGAACCTGCAAGAATTGCGCGCTCCAGGCCGCTGATGCGCGCGACTCGTCTATCCTCTCCGGCATGAGCACGCCATCGACCCGCGCCTCGCGACATCGCGATGAGTTAGAGGGCTTCCGCCCGGCCGTGTTGTTGGCGCTCGGGCTCGGTCTGATCACGTCGAGCATCGTCGCTGCGATGCTCACGATCTGGATCGTCTCGATCTCCGCACTCGGCGGGTTCGGGTCAGGCGTCGAGGGACTGCTCGTCGCCTCCGTCGTGTGGGTGGGCTTCTGGGTCGGGCTCTCGCTCGGTCTCGCCGCCGGGCTGATGGCCGGCTTCCGCGTCTGGGTCGCCCTCTATCCGGCAGCGCAGCGCAACGCTGCCGAGCACCGCGTGCGGACGGAACGGCGCGCCGTCATTGCTGAGGCGGAGGCGATCCTCCACGAGGCAGAGCTGTCCCGCGACCCTCGGCAGCACTTCGACTAGTCACCGGCGCTTCACTCACGCGCCGGCAGCCCCAGGCCCTCGATCAGCTCCGCGTTTGGCAACGACGTGATCACGGACGGCGCGACCTTCAGCTTCTGCGATCGGCTGCCGCCGCCCACGACGATGTAGTCGATCGCCTCGATCGGTGCGTCTATGTACAGCGGCAGGTTGGAGGGCAATCCGAACGGCGTGACGCCACCGATCATCATCCCGGTCAGCGCCATCGTGTCCTCGGGCGAGGCGAACGAGGCGCGTGCGCCCAGCAGTCCCTTGACGGTCTTATTCACATCGAGCCGAACGGTCGACAGCACGAGGCAGGCACAGAACTGCTTCGGATCCCGCTTCGTCGCGACGACAATGCAGTTCCCGGAGCGATCGAGGGGCACGCCGTAGTGCTCGCAGAACGCCGCCGTGTCCGCGAACTCGGGATCGCACTCGATGACCTCGTAGACCGCGCCCAGGTCGTCGAGCTGTGCCAGCGCTGCCGCCGCTGCGTCGTGGCTTCTACCCGTGCTCGTCATGACGGCTCCTCGTCACTGCTGGCGGCGCTGGCGCTCTGTCGTTCGAGGCCGGAGAGCGCGAAGGCGGCCTCGACGAGCGCTTCCTGACCGGCGATCTCGCTCTCGACGGTCATGAACTCGTCCTCTCCGTGCAGCAGCTTGTAGCGCGTGTTGCCGAGGTAGTTCACCTCGTCGATACGCTGCAGGTCGGACCAGCGCAGCTCGTGCAACGACCGTCCGAGGTGCAGCGCGACTGCACCGTCACGCGTGAGCACGATCGAGGTGGCCGTCGAGCGCCACGTGAACAGCACGACAGGGATCATCAGCACCGTGACGGCGGCGAGGAAGATGCCGAACCCCATCGCCTCGGCGCTGCTGGCCAACAGACCGACGGCGAGCGCCAGTACGGCGCCGCCCAGCGGCAGCGCGAACGACGCGTTCTGCCACCAGCGGGAGTCGTTCACGAACACGCGCTCGACGCCTGCCATGACCTCGATCGCCGCGCGGTCTCGCCGGTCTGGCTCGCCGTGGCTCGCGTCGTGAGCCTGGTCGATGTCCATGGGCGCATTGTCCCTCGGCGCGGCGCGCGTGGGAAACGCGAGAACATCAGGGATGATCTTGCCGTCGGAGCGATCCGGCGCGACCATCAATGCGTATTGTCATAGCGCCCCCACCACTCTCTCGATGAACCGAAGCCAGCGCGGTCGGGGCACCGCGCGCCTACACCCGGATTGACCGTGGCTGTCGTCGCCCCCGCCGAGCCGTTCCGCGGCAACCGCATGGTGTTCTACCTGCGCGCCTACAGGTGGCGATACACGAGCGGCTTCATCGTGCTCGTGGTCCGGACGTTCGCCGCGCTGGTGGCCCCGTTCCTCGTACAGCTCGCCATCGACGATATCGACGAGGGCTCGGCGTCTGTCCGTGTGCTCGCGGGCTACGCCGGTCTGCTGCTGCTGTTGGCGGCCGGCGAGAGCGCGCTGCGCTACTGGTCGCGGCTCCAGGTGGCCGGCGCATCTCGCCAGATCGAGTACCGGCTGCGCAACGACCTCGCGACGCACCTGCTCGTCCTCGACCAGCGGTTCTACCTGCGCAGCCGCACCGGCGACCTGATGTCGCGCGCCACCAACGACCTGCAGGCGGTCCGCAACCTCCTCGGCCCGACGGTCGTGGACATCGGGCGCACGCTGGTGATGGTGACGATGGGCGTGGGCATCCTGCTCTCGATCGATGTCCGGTTGACGTTGATCTCGATCTCCTACCTGCCGGCGGTCGTGATCCTCGTGGCCTACTTCGAGACCGAGGTCGAGAAGCGCTTCCTGCAGGTCCAGGAGCAGATGGCGGTGCTGACCGAGCGATCACAAGAGAACATCTCCGGCATTCGCGCTATCAAGGCGTACGCCCAGGAAGAGGCGGAGATCGCGACGTTCGATGGCGCGAATCGCGAGATGATGCGGCGCTCGCTGCGGCTCGCCATCTACCTCTCCGGGCTCTTCCCGGTCATGATCCTGAAGACGGGCATCGGCGCCGCGCTCGTGCTCTGGTTCGGTGGCCAGGACGTCGCCTCCGGTCGCATCAGCGTGGGCGAGTTGGTGCGGTTCAACATCATCCTCGGTCTGCTCGCGCAGCAGCTGACGTTCGTCGGCTGGGTGGTCGCGAGCTGGCAGCAGGGTATGGTCGCCAACCGGCGGATCGACGAGGTGCTGCACACCGCCCCGGAGATCGCCGACCCGGATGCGCGCCCTCCCAGCTCGAAGCGGTGCGGGGCGATGTCGGCTTCCATGGCGTCACGATCGCCTACGGTGACAACGAGCCGATCCTCGAGGGCATCGAGCTCGAGATCCCGGCGGGGCGCACGGTCGCCATCGTTGGCGAGACCGGCGCCGGCAAGACATCGCTGATCAACGCGCTCGTGCGGATGATCGACCCCGCCGAGGGCTCGGTCACCATCGACGGCCGCGACGTGCGAGAGCTGCCCCTCGAACAGCTTCGTGCCCTCGTGGCGGTCGTGCCACAGGAGTCGTTCCTCTTCTCTGACTCGCTGCGCGGCAACATCGGATACGGCCGTGACGACCCGCCTGAACCCGAGCTCATTCGCGCCGTCGAAACCTCGCAGCTCTCGAACGACCTCGACCAGCTGCGGGGTGGCATCGACACCGTGATCGGCGAGCGCGGCGTCACGCTCTCTGGCGGGCAAAAACAGCGGGCCGCACTCGCGCGCGCACTGCTCAAGGACGCGCCGATCCTCGTCCTCGACGACTCGCTCTCGCACGTCGACACGCACACCGAGGAGGAGATCCTGAAGCGCCTGCGCGAGGTCATGCGCGACCGCACGACGATCGTGATCGCCCACCGCACCTCGACGCTGCGATCGGCGGACCTGATCGTCACGCTCGAAGACAAGCGCATCAGCGAGGTCGGTACCCACCGGGAGTTGGTCGCTCGCGGCGGGCTGTACGCGCGCTTCTTCCAGCAGCAGCTGCGCAGCGAGCGCCGACAGGCGGAGCGCAAGGAGGGCGAGGCGGAGCTCCTCGACCGCACGCCCGGCGAGGAAGGCGACGCATGAGCGCCAGCTACTACGAAGATGAACTGACGCTCGGGACGATCTACGACGGGCGCATCCTGCGACGGCTCGGCTCCTACCTGGTGCCCTACCGATGGCCGGTGCTGGTCGCCGTGGTGATGATGATCGGCGTCGCCGCGCTCGAGCTGATCCCGGTGCTGATCCTGCGGGAGGTGATCGACGGCCAGATCGCCCACCCCGATGGCGCGCGCACCGACCGGCTCGGCGAGCTGGCGGTCGCCTTCGTCGCTTCGCTGTTCGGCATCTTCGTGTTGCGTTACGTGCAGGCCTACCTGATGGCCTGGGTCGGCCAGCGGGTGATGATGGACCTGCGTATGGACCTCTTCCGCCACATCCAGCGCATGTCGGTCTCGTTCTTCGATCGCAACCCGGTGGGCCGGCTGGTGACGCGGCTGAACAACGACATCAACCAGCTCGAACAGATGATCTCGCAAGGCGTCGTGCAGATGCTGACGAACCTGCTGATGGTGGCCGGCATCATCGTCGTGTTGTTCATCCTCAACTGGCAGCTGGCGCTGATCATGTACGTGTTTCTGGTACCTCTGGTGTTCCTGATCCGCCGCTTCGCCACCAAACAGCGCGCCGCGTTCCGCGACGAGCGCATCTGGATCGCGCGTCTCAACGCCTACCTGAACGAGCTGATCACCGGCGTCTCCGTCGTGCAGCTCTTCAACCGGCAGGATCGGAACCTCGAGCACTTCGACGAGCGCAACCAGGGCGTGCTGGCGGCGAACCTGCGCATCATCTTCTGGTACGCGGTCTTCGAGCCGACCGTGATCATCTTCGGCGCCATCACCACGGGCGTGATCCTCTTGTACGGCGGAGCACAGGTCATCGACGAGGCCGTGACCATTGGCACGCTGATCGCGTTCATCAACTACATGCAGCGCTTCTTCTGGCCGATCCGTGACCTCTCGGAGCGCTACACGCTGCTGCAGGCGGCCATGGCCTCCGGCGAGCGCATCATCGGCGTCCTCGATGAGCCCGAGGAACTGACCGACCCCGAGTACCCGACGGAGCTCGACGAGATCGTCGGCCGCATCGAGTTCGACCAGGTCTGGTTCGCCTACAACGAGGACAACTGGGTGCTGCGCGATGTCAGCTTCACGCTCGAACCGGGCGAGAAGGTCGCCATCGTCGGTGCGACCGGCGCCGGCAAGTCGACGATGATGGCGCTGCTGAGCCGTTTCTACGACGTCCAGCGCGGGGAGATCCGAGTCGACGGCGTCCCGATCGGGCGTTTCCGCCAGCGCGAGCTGCGGCGGCACGTGGGGATCATGCTGCAGGACCCGTTCATCCTGACGGACTCGGTCGCCCAGAACATCCGCCTGCGCGACCCCTCGATCAGTGACGAACAGATCCGACTCGCCGCAGAGGCGGTCGGCGCCTCCGCGTTCATCTCGCGACTGAACGAGGGGTACGACACCGTGCTCGCCGAGCGCGGCGCGAACCTCTCGACGGGGCAGAAGCAGCTGATCGCGCTGGCGCGCGTGGCCGCGTTCGACCCGGAGATCGTGCTGGTGATGGACGAGGCTACGGCGAGCATCGACCCCGAGACTGAGTCCACGATCCAGCGCGGCCTCGAGCAGGTCATGTCCGGGCGCACCTCGATTGTGATCGCGCACCGCCTGAACACGATCCGCGCCGTCGACCGTATCGTCGTGCTCCACCTTGGCGAGCTCGTCGAGGAGGGTACGCACGACCAACTGGTCGCGACCGGCGGCTTCTACACGCGGCTCTACGAGCTGCAGTACAGCGACCAGGACACGGCCACGCCATAACCTCGCGAGGCCCTAGGCTGGCACCCACGTTCGTCACACCGCCGATCGAGGAGGGCCCCGATGGAACTGAAGCCGCCCGCGGATGTTGGACTGTTCGAGGCGCTCTACTCGACGCGCGCGCTGCGCCGCTTCAAGCCCGACCCGGTCGATGACGAGACGCTGTTTCAGGTCCTCGATGCGGCGATCCGTGCGCCGGCCGGCTCGAACATGCAGATCTGGCACTTCCTCGTCGTGCGCGACGAGGAGAAGCGTCGCCAGATCGGCGAGATGTACTGGCAGACGTGGGCGTCCTACGGCCAGCAGTACGTGGACGACCCGTCGAAGATCGACGAGCTGCCGCGCCAGATGCGACTCGTCGTGCGCTCGACCGACGACCTCGCGCGCCACTTCGCGGAGGTGCCCGTGCACCTCTTCGTCTGCGGACCGCCGCAGGCCGGGGGGACGCTCTATCCCGCGATCCAGAACCTCCTGCTCGCCGCGCGCGGCCTCGGGCTCGGCGCGGTGCTGACGGCGTTCCACCGCGGCCACGAGCAGCGGCTCAACGAACTCCTCGAGATCCCCGATGGTCAGGTCGCCCACGGCCTGATCCCGATCGGCTGGCCCAGCGACCAGATCGGCCCAGTCGGCCGCCGCCCCGTCAAGAAGGTGGTCAGCCTCGACAGCTGGGGCGCCGCCTGGCCGTTCGCCGACGCCCAGCCCGACGAGGGTTGGCGCGACCGCTGGGTCGGCGACTAACGGGGAGGCTCGGCGTTAGACGCCCGTAAAGTCCGGGTCGCGCTTCTCGCGGAACGAGAGGCCTGACTCGCGCACATCGTGCGGCGCCCGCCGGGCGAAGCTGAGGCCGGCCGTCTCGTAGATGAGCGCATCGTCGAGGTCGAGCTGCATGTTGCGCTGCAGCACCCGTTTCGCCGAACGCATCGCTATCGGCGGCCAGAACGAGACCTGGTTCGCCAGCTCCATCGCGCCATCGATCAGACCGCCTTCGTCGAACACGCGGTCGAGCAGTCCGATGCGGTGTGCTTCCTCGGCGTCGACCGGGCGGCTGGTGAAGATCAGGTCGGCCGCGCGCGAGTAGCTGACGATCCGAGGGAGGAAGAACGACATTCCTGAGTCGGGCGAGAGGCTGCGTTCGATGAAGACCGTCTTGAACCGCGAGTTGGGATCGCCGACGCGCATATCGCAGGCCAGCGCGAGGCTCATGCCGGCGCCCGCGGCGACACCATTGACGGCCGCGATGGTGGGCTTGTTCAGCTGGTAGAACGCCTTCGCCTGCGCGCCGACCCATCCGAACTCGTCGAGCCGATCGTTCTGCGGCGGCACGTAGTCCTCGGGTGGCGGCGTGCGCCCCGAGGTGAGGTCGGCGCCGGCACAGAAACCGCGCCCGGCGCCGGTCACGATCAGCGCGCGCAGCTCGTCGTCACCCTCGACCTCGGCGCAGGCCGCCCGCGTCTCGTCCTGTAGATCGCGGTTCAGCGCGTTGAGTTTCTCCGGTCGGTTCAGCGTCACGAGCGCTACGTGCCCGTGGCGCTCGAAGGTCAGGTGCTCGTAACTCATTGCCACCCCGTTCGGTCGTCGCTTGCCGCGGCAGCATAGCGGACGACCCCCGAGTGTTCGCCCCTGGTCGAAGGTGACCGGGACCAACGAACCGCTACCCGCCTTCCTGGCAGTCCGTCACGTGCGACTGGCCATCGGCGTCCACAGCCACTACGAGCACGTAGGGAAGCTCAGTCGGATCCGTGCCCGCCACCGCCAGCAGCGCCGATATCTGCCGCACCTCATCGTCCGGCATCGGCGTGCGGGTCCTCGAGCCGTCTCGAATCGGCGAATTCAACCACGGGGTCGGGTGCGCAACTCCAGAAGGCTCGTTGACCGTCGCGATCGACTGGTATCCACCGCCGGTGGACGTCGGAGACCAGGTCACCATGATCTGCCGCAGGAACGAGTCATCGAAGCGGTCGTCAAAGGAGTAGCTGACCTCGGCACTCGTGTCATCGAACGCTCCGAGCCGTTCGCCGATCATGGGACTGTGCAGTCGAACCTCGAGGCTCGCCGAGTCGCAGAACGCCGGATCTCGGGTGAGCAGGAGTCCAGCGACGACGATGATCGCAAGTACCACGAGCCCGCCGAAGACGAGGCGATAGACCGAAAGGTGTCTGGCTGGACCCGAACCCATCGCAGAAGGCTACCCGAACGCCCGGCAACGGGTCTCCGCCCCTCTGAAGAATTGCGGGGCTTCGACTAGGTGCGTCGCCTCTACGCCTCGGCCACCCGTTCGCGCACCTCGGCCAGCCGGGAGATCGAGGCAAGCGCCGCGGGTTGGTCACGCACCACGTTGCGCACGATCACGTCGGTGTAGCCCGCCTCGGCCAGCGCAGCGAAGTGGGCGGCGACCGTCTCCGGGCCGCCGATCGCGAGCGCGGAGGCGTCCATCCCGCGGTAGCCCCGCTCGAGGATCGGGGCCGTGGTCGCCGCCGCCTCCTCGTCGCTGGCGCCAACGTAGACGTCGCGTCGCACCGCCACAGCCTGCGGCGGTCGGCCGTGGGCCTCGCAACGTTCGAGGTACTCGGCGGAGGCGGCGGAGGCCTGAGCGATGGTGAGGCCAGGCGAGGCAAGCCAGCCGTCAGCCAGCCGTGCCGCACGGTCGATCGGTGCGCTCAGCATCGCACCGATCCAGACCTCGACGGGCTCGGGCGGCACGGGCGCGATCGCCGCCTCCTCGAAGTCCCAGCGGCCCTCGTGCGTCAGCCGTTCGCCGGCCCAGAGCGAGCGCATGATGCCCAGGGACTGCTCGAACCTCGAGGGGCGCTGGCCCTTCGGCACGCCCATGCCGGTGAACTGGACATCGTCGCGCCCGCCGGCGCACTGCATGATGAAGCGACCCTGGTGGATCGATGCGAGCGTCCCAATCTGCTCCGCGAGTAGCACCGGATGCCAGAGCGGCAGCAGGAACAGCGCTCCCGCCGGGCGGTCGCCCCACTCCGCCAGCATGCGCGCGAGGATCGGCACGTTTTGGTAATACGACCCCGGCCCGGTGACGTGATGGTCGCCCACGAACAGCGAATCGAGGTCCGCATCCCTCGCAGCCGCCGCGCGATCGATCAACCGGCGCGCCCCCTCGCGCGCTCCGCCGGCGTCCAGCGCCGTCGTCAGTGACACCCCAACTCGCATCGCATCGCCTTCCCCTGCGGTGCGCCGAGGGCGCACTGGCGGCGAGTCTAGCGCTACACTCGGTGCGATAGCGCGAGACATACAGGCTGTACGCGACCGCGTGCGGTGGGGGGTCGAATCGAATGAGAATTGTGCGCCGCTTGCTGACTCGGATGCTGCAGCCGCTGGTTGTGCGGTGGATGCTCTTCAAGGAACGGCGGCGCGATGGGGTGGTTTGGAACCCGATCGACCCGGAGTATCACCAGGACCCGTACCCCATCTACGAGGAGCTGCGCACCCGGGCGCCGATGCACCGCAGCGAGCTGCTGAGGGGCTGGGTGATCAGCCATCACTCCGATGTCGACGCGATCCTGCGCGACCACAGGCGCTTCTCCAACGACGCGCGCAAGGGCGATGAGCGGCAACCGATCGAGGAGCTCAGCGACACGCCGAGCATGCTCGGGCTCGACCCCCCGGACCACACGCGGTTGCGCGGACTCGTCTCCAAGGCGTTCACGCCTCGCGCCGTCGAAGAACTGAAGCCGCGGATCGAAGAGATCGTCGACGAGCTCCTCGACGACGCCGAGGCAAAGGCCAACGGGCAGCCGATCGATGTCATCGAAGCAGTCGCGTGGCCGCTCCCCGCGACCGTGATCGCGGAACTCCTCGGCGTGCCGATCGAGGATCGCGAGCAGTTCAAGGCCTGGTCCGCCGACGTCGCTCGCACCCTCGAACCGACGATCAGCCCGGAGGAGATGGAGCGTGCCAACGCCTCGAACAAGAAGCTGCATCAGTTCTTCGAAGACCTGATCAACGAGCGCCGGGCCGACCCTCGCGAAGACATGATCTCGCAGCTCATCATCGCCGAGGATGAGGGCGAGAAGCTCACGCACGAGGAGCTGATCGTCACGCTCGAGCTGCTGCTCGTGGCCGGCCACGAGACGACGACCAACCTGATCGGCAACGGGCTGCTGACGCTGCTCCGCCACCCACGAGAGCTGGCACAGCTGCGCGACAGCGGCGATGGCATTGAGAACGCCGTCGAGGAGCTGATCCGCTACGACAGCCCGGTCCAGCTTGACGGCCGGACCGCCCTCGAGGACATCGAATGGCGCGGCGAGACGATCAAGAGCGGTGAGCAGGTGATCCTCCTGCTCGGCGCCGCCAACCGTGATCCGGAGGCGTTCCCCAACCCAAACGAGCTGGATCTGACGCGGGAGCAGAACTTCCACGTCAGCTTCTCGCGGGGCCTCCACCACTGCCTCGGCGCACCGCTGGCACGCGCCGAGGGACAGATCACGTTCCAGCGGTTGCTCGATCGTTATCCCGAGATCTCGCTCGCCGAGGAGCCCGAGTTCCGCGACCACGTCGTGCTGCGCGGCCTCAAGTCGCTGCGCGTCAACGTCGCCTCGGACGCCACCACCGCCGAGGGCCGCGTCGCCGCCACGGCGCCGGCGTAGCGACAGAGATCCGGCCGACGCCGGTGGAAGGACACCGCACGATGTGTCGATCGATCAAACTGCTGCGCCCGAAGTTGACCGAAGAGGAGTGGCGCGCCACCGACGAGGAAATCGAGGAGGCCGCGCGCCAGTTCGTGCGCAAGATCAGCGGCTTCCAGAGGCCGTCCGCCGCCAACGAGGGTGTCTTCGAGTCCGCCGTCGACGACATCGGCGACGCGTCTCGCAACCTCCTCGACTCACTGCGGGTCGGCGCGCGGAGTTAGTCCGACCCCACCTCGAGGCCGATGCCGCTGAGGAATGCCTGCGGCTGCGGGTCGCGGCCGAGGAACTCGCGCAGCATGTCGGCGCCGTCGACGCTGCCCCCGCGCTCGAGGATCAGTCGGCGATAGTCGGCGCCGGCGCCCTCCGGGTCTGATTCGAAGCGGGTGAACATGTCGTCGCCGAAGACCTGCGACCAGAGATAGCCGTAGTAACCCGCGTCGTAGCCAAAGAGGTGGCCGAAGCCCGCTTGGAAGTGCGTGTCCGGCTCGAACGCGAAGCCAGTCACGTCGTGCAACTCCTCGGCGATCGCATCCGTGTCCTTGTCGCGCCCCGCGAGGTGGTAGGCGAGGTCGAGGCGGGCGAAGTAGAGCTGCCGCAGGTAGTGGACGCCGCTGGCCACGTTCTTGGCGGCGAGCATGCGCTCGAGCAGATCGGGCGGCAGCGGGTCGCCCGTCTCGACGTGCCGCGTGAACCCCCCGAGGACCTGCGCGTCCCACACCCAGTGCTCCAGCATCTGCGACGGAGCCTCGACGAAGTCGCGCTCCACCTGGGTGCCGGAGAAGCGGGCGAAGCGGGCGCGCGTCATGGTCTGGTGCAGGATGTGACCGAACTCGTGGAACAGCGTCTCCACCTCGGAGTGGCGTAGCAGCGAGGGCGAGTCGGCCGTCGGCTTCGTGAAGTTCGCGACGATCGAGGACACGGGCCTCTGGAACCCTCCGCCCGGTAGCTCCCGTCCCATGTGCAGGCTGAACGCGGCGGCATGTCCGTACTTGTCCGGTCGCGGGTGCAAGTCCATGTAGAAGTGCGCGATGTGCTCGCCGCTGTCTGCGTCCTCGATCGCGTAGAGTCGCACGTCCTCGTGCCACGCTCGCGCATCCTCGACCGGCACGAAGCGCACGCCGACCAGCTGCTGGTAGACATCGAAGAGGCCGTCGAGGGTGGCGTCGAGCGGGAAATACTCGGCAACGGCGAACTGGTCGACCTCGTACTGCTCGCGCAAGACGCGCTGCATCTGGTAGCGCCAGTCCCACAGCTCGAGGCGCGCCTCGGCGTCGCCGCTCTCCTCGCGCTTGGACGCGGTGAGTTCGGCGATGTCGTGCTCCGCCTTCACGTCTACCTTCGCCTGTAGGTCGACAAGGAAATCGCGCACCGCCTCCGGCGTCTTCGCCATCTTGATCTCGAGCACGTAAGCGGCCCACGAGGCGTAGCCGAGCACCGCTGCGATCTCGTCGCGGACGGCGATCGCCTCGCCGAGTAGCGGCAGGTTCACTTCGGCGGCCTTGTTGTGGTTCTTGCGGAACAGTTCATGGCGCAGCGCGCCGTCCTCGGCGGCCTCCATGAACGGGAACATCTCCGGATACTCGAGCGAGACGCGGTAGCGCAGGCCGTCCTCGACCTCTTCCGTCTGCAGCCGATCGATGTACGAGTCGGGCAGGCCCGCGAGCTGCTCGCGGCGCACCCAGAGCGCGTCCTCGTACTCGTCGATGTTGCGTCGGAACTCGACCCCGAGCGTGACGAGGCGTTCCTTGAGCCGCTGCACCTGCGCCCGTTCGTCGGCGCCGAGGTCGAAGCCGTTGCGCCGGAAGTCGCGCAGCGAGTACTCGAGGAGTCGCGCCGACTCACCCTCGAGGCGCTGCGCCTCGGCGGTCTCGGCGTAAGCGCGCAGGGCTTCGTAGAGATCCTCGCGGAACCCCACGCCGGTGGCGTAGGTGTCGAGCTTCTGCTCGTACTCGAGCGCGGTCTCGCGGATCTCCTCGTCGGCAGAGACGTAGGTCAGGAACCCGTACCGCCCGCTCGCCGTCGAGAGCACGTCCGACAGCTCGTCCAGCGGCAGGAGCGTGTTGGCGAAGGTGCGTCCGCCCTCGACCCCCGCAATCTCCTCGAGGATGGCATCGCAGCGTTCGATCGCGGCATCGCACTCGCGCGCGATGTCCTCCGCAGTGACGGTGGCGTAGTCAAACGGCGCGGCATACGAGGTTTCAGGCATAGCGCGCATGATGCCGGAGCCCGAGGGCGAGCGGAAGGTCATGCATTGCACTACTCGAGCGCGACGTACGCCTCGTGGTCCTCGATCGCGGCGAGCACGCGGTCGACGAGGAGACCCATGAGGGCGGCGCCGGCGGCGCGCAGCTGTTCGATCATCTCCTGGTCGGCCTCGCCGCCGACATCGATCTCCTGCAGCATTGCGCGAGCCGTTCACGGGGATGACCAGTGCTGACAGCATGCCGCGCTGGTAGTCGCGAGCCAGGTCATCGCACGTGTAGTCCTCGACGCCGGCTTCGTGCAGGGCGTCGAGGTATGACGCGAGCAGATCGGCCTCGCACGCGCGGCGCACGTCGGTCGTCAGGCTCTGGCTCACGAAGTAGGCCAGGTCGGTGGCCGGCGCCCCCATGCCTGCGAGCTGCCAGTCGTAGACGACGAACTCGTCCGGGCCAGCCGGGCCGAAGAAGAAATTCTCGACGCGGTAATCGCCATGCACCATGGTGTGAGCGTGCCCGACGCTCTCCATCGCGAACTCCGTGAACTCGTCGACGAGGCGGTCGCCGGCCGCCTTGAGCCGCGGCGAGATCTTCTCGGGGAACTGTTCGACGAAGAATGGCCAGCCGCTGGCAAACAACATCTGTCCCGCCACCGCGCGCAGCTCCGCGCCCGGGATCCAGACGCGACCCTCGAGCTCTGGCGAGGACCACCAACGCGCGTGGATGCGCGCGAGTGCCCGCACGGCCAGATCGGCCTGTTCCGGCGTGCAGCCATCGATCTGGGCGACCGATGTCAGGTGTCCGAGGTTCTCGAGGAGCAGGCAGAACCGCTTGTCCTCCCAGTCGATGCCGACCCAATAGGGACGCGGCACGCGGACCGGGGCCGACTCGCCAAACTCGGCATAGAAGCTGAGCTCCGCCAGCCAGATGAAGCTGAGCATCTCCTGCTGCTCGTCCGGGATCTCGAATCCGAGCGGCATCTTGCAGATCAGCGACGCCGGTCCCGAGGCGCCGTCCGGTTGGTATGTCAGGTCGAGGCGCAGCGTCTGCCCGACGAATCCCCGCCCCGCGCCCACGTCGGTGGTGGCAATCGACGCCACCTCGCTACGTTCGTCCAGGTGCCCACGCTCGCGCAGCGCGGCAGTGAGCCACTCTGTCGTGATCTCCGCAGCGGTCTGAGGGATCACGGTTCTGCCGGGCATGCGCACTCCATAGGGTGCGGACCCGACCCACTCACGCGCGGCATCGTATTCGACACGCCTCGCCCTGTCCGGCAGTCGCCCCTCACCACTGACACGACGACTGACATACAATCTGTACGCATCCTCCGAGGTGCGCACAGGACCACCACCAGCGCCCGCGACTCCTCGTGACGAGGGGTGATCAACGCGGGGGACCCGGAGCTCAGCGATGACGACCGAGGCTCAGCCGACGCACCCGTTCACGCCCGACATGAAGCGCGATCCCTACCCGAAGTACGAGGAGTGGCGTGAACAGGCTCCGTTGACCTGGAGCCCGGAGGTGGGAGCGTGGCTCGTCACGAGCTACGAGGTGTCGAAGGACATCCTGGCCGACCATCGCACGTTCTCCAGCGGCAACTCGGTCTTCGGCGGGCCGCTGGTCGAGCACCCCGAGTTTCCCTCGATGATCAACCGCGACGAGCCGGACCATCGCCGCCTGCGCGGCCTGGTGGCGAAGGCGTTCACGCCGCGGACCATCGACGAGGCGTGGGAGCCGCGCATCCGTGAGTACATCGACGAGCTGATGGACGACGTCGTTGCCCGCGGCGACGGCAAGTTCGACGTGGTTGCGGACCTCGCGTACCCGCTGCCGGTGAAGATGATCGCCGAGATCATCGGCGTCCCGCCGGAGCTCTTCGAGCAGTTCAAGACCTGGTCCAACGACATCGTCCAGGGCATCGGACGCGTCCCTGAGCACGGCTACGAGACAGTAGAGGCCGCCACCGAGGCAGCTGAGGAGGCGATGGCCGAGCAGGAGGCGGAAGGCCCCGATGAGGAGAGCCTGTTCTTCTACTTCTTCCAGCAGGTCGAGGAGGTTCGGGAGCACCCGCGCGACGATCTCCTGTCGCGCCTCGTGCACGCCGAGATCGACGGCGAGCAGCTGGACCAGGGCGAGCTGATCGCCTTCCTCGTGCTGCTGCTGGTCGCCGGCAACGAGACGACGACCAACCTCATCAACCACGCCGTTCGGGGGCTCACCGAGCACCCGGAGCAACAGCAGAAGATGCGAGAGCGCCCGGAGTTGATGGATTCGATGATCGAGGAGACGCTACGCTGGGAGGCGCCGATCCAGGGCTTTTACCGTCGCGCCAACCAGGACGTCGAGGTCGCGGGCACGCAGGTCAAGGCGGGCGAGGCGCTCCTCGTGCTCTACGCCGCCGCGAACCGCGACCCTGAGAAGTTTGAGTGCCCCGCCGACTTCGAGGTCGATCGCTTCGATGTCGAGGAGGGCACCCGCGACCACCTGGCGTTCGGCTACGGCGTGCACCACTGCCTCGGCGCCAACCTCGCGCGCATCGAGGCGTCGAATTCACTGCGAGCGGTCCTCGACCGCTTCGAGTCGATCGAGCCTTCGGGCGAGGACGTGGAGTGGTGGGACACGCCGTTCTTCCGCGGCCCCAAGAGCTACGTCGTCAACGTGGTCTACCGCTAGGAGCTAGTCGAAGCTCTCGACCGCCTCCGGCGCGGGTGCGTCGGCGGGCGACGCTTCGGTTGTCTCATCCTCGGCGGCGTTGGCTTCGTCCTCGTCGGTCCACGCCTTCGCGCGAACATCGAGGCCGCTGGCCACGGTGCGCGCCTCAATCACGAGCAGGGGCGAGTCGAGCGGCAGATCGTCGGCGTCGGTCACATCCACGGCGTTGTCACCGGCCTGCGCGATTCCGATCACCTCGACGCGCCGCTCGGGCGAGACGAGGATCTGCGTACCGCTGGCGTAGCTCGAGACTTGGAGGCTGGCGCCGCCGGGAGCGAGCTCGGCGCGACGCAGGTCGATCTCCGTGCCGCCCATCACGGTCACCGCGCTGCCGGAGCGGAGCGCACCGGCGCGGCTCTGCAACTCGGATCCACCCATGATGTTGATGATGTCGAACTCGTCGGCCTCCGGATCAGCGTCGTGGCCCAGGTAGCGTCTGAGGATGAGACCCACGACCTGCCCAATGATCGCGAGCGCGACGAAGACGAGGAACGAGCGGACGATGAAGCGTTTCATGGCAACCCCCAGCGCACCGGCCATGCTAGCGCGTATGACAGGCGTTCGGGTCGTCGATGAGCGGGAGCTGAGCCTACCCCCGCCTCTTAGGCGTGCGCGCCGTTCGAGGCGCGGAGGGCGTCGAGGAAGTGATCGACCAGTGCACCCACCGAGGCGCGGGCGCGCTCCACATCGCGGCTCTGCGCGATCAGGTGCGAGGCCTCGCTGACGACGCCCAGCATCAGGTGCGCCGTCTCGTCCACGGGCAGACGTTCGTCCAGCACGCCCTCGTCGCGTGAGACGCCGAGACCAGTCTGCAGCAGGTCGAGGCTGATGTCGATCTCGCGCCAGCGCTCCCAGCCAAGCACCGCGGGCGCGTCCAGCAGTACGATGCGCTGCACCTCGCCGTCCATCGAGTGGTCCAGGTACTCGTGGAACCCGGCGCGCAGCGCCTCCCAGCGGTCATCGGTCGCTTGCAGCGTGTTCCCGTACGCGTTGCCGATGCGTTCACGCATCTCGTCCTGGAGCTCGGTGTAGACCGCCTCGAACAGGTCGAGCTTGTCGCGGAAGTGGTGGTAGAGGGCGCCGCGAGTGACCCCAGCAGCGGCCACGATGTCCTCGGTCGGCGTCGGGCCGTATCCTCGCTCAGCAAACATCGTGCGGGCGACGGCGATCAGCGACGCGCGCGTCCGGTCGGACTGCGCCGCCTTCGTCAGCAGCGGATCCTGCGAGATGGTCATGGCGTCAGCATCACACGTCGCGCCAAGCCTCGCAATCGATATCCGGGCAAGGAGGGCGGCACACCGAGCCTCTACGAGGGCTCAGGCCTCAGTAGAGAGGAATTCGACCCAGTTGCCGTCTGGATCCTCGACGATGGCGATGCTGACTCCGGGACGGAACTCGCGCACGGGGACCACGACGTTGTAGCCACCGGCCTCGCATTCGCCGACCAGCTCGTTGATGTTGCTCACCGAGATCGTCCAGTAGCGGTAGCCCGTCGCGCCCGTGATGCCGCCGGGGGCCGGAGATGCCTCGGGTGGGTCCTCGTGCGCCAGGACCTTGATCAGGCTGTCGCCGCACCACAGCCGGTGCATCGTCCCGCCACCGCCCAGGGGCATGTCACCTTCGTGTCGGAATCCCAGCGTGTCGCGGTAGAACTTCAGCGCGGCCTCGCCGTGCCGCGTCACAATGCCAAGATCGATCGCCTGTTTCGTCAGCTCCACGCCCATCCGGGCCTCCTGTCGTTGCGTCGAGGCGACACTATAGCCAGCGTTCTGGTCGCGATCGTTAGTCGCCCATCCGCTCCTGCACGTTCTCGACGATCCTCGCGACGTACCGCTCGCGCGTCGCGGCGGTGCGCGCACGATCGAGGAACACGAGCATCCCCGTGCGTTGCGCCTCCGTCATCGCCTCGAAGGCCTCACGCACGCCCTCGACGGCCTCCAGGGCCGCGGCGACGTCGTCCGGCAGCGTGGCCTCGCGGGGCGCTTCGTCGAGCCACAGCGTCACCTCGACCGAGTCGCCCAGGCTTGCGCCGGCAGCGGCTCTCACCTCGCTGTTGAGGAACAGGCGGAACGCGCCGCCACCGCGTGGCGTCAGCCGCGAGCGGAACGCCTGACCGACGACCTCGCCCGCAACGTTGACGTAGCGCGACGAGCCCGCGTCCAGGGCCGCGCTAGCCTCGGCGGGCACGTCCACGCAGTAGTCCATGCCGACTCGGTAGATCTCGCCGCGGAAGCGGTGCCCGTCGCTCACGCGCCCATGCTACGGGGCTGCTAGGGTGTCGCGCGGATCCGTCCTCGACGGGTCGAGCGAAGGGAACAGCGGTGAGCGACCTCGAGATCCTGCAGCGCGGCCTGGGCGAGGTGCATCGCATGCTCGACACGGCCATCGAGGACATGACAGCCGACCAGCTCAACTACCGTTCCGAGAGCGGCGGTATCAGCGCCTTCTTCTCCCTCTGGCACTACGTCCGCACCGAGGACAACATCGTCAACTTCGTGATCCAGCACGAGCCCACCGTCTGGCTCAACGGCGGGTACGACGAGCGCTTCGGCCTCCACCGCACCGCCCAGGGCACCGGCATGACCCAGGAGGAGGCGAACGCCGTCCGCATCGGCGACGTCGACGCCTGGCGCGAGTACCAGTCGGGCGTCTGGAACGCCACGACGCGCTACCTCGAGGGCTTCGACGAAGCCTCGCTGGCCTCGACCCGCGTCACGATCAAGCCAGTCGGCGACAT
This sequence comes from Dehalococcoidia bacterium, assembly GCA_965198045.1. Lineage (GTDB taxonomy): Bacteria > Chloroflexota > Dehalococcoidia > UBA2979 > UBA2979 > CBDDEC01. Next base: position 284,035 of record CBDAOL010000012.1, on the reverse strand, counting down.
GTCACTCTGGCAGGGCCTGTGGGGCATGTGCCTCACCCACGGCTTCCGCCACGTCGGCGAAATCGAACACGCGCGAGGGCTGGTTGGGCTCAGGGGTCTGACGATCTAGCGGGCTAGCACAGACCTCAGCCGAGCGCGGGGCCAAAGACGTACCAGCGTCCCTCGCCCGCCCAATGTCCGTCGACGTAGTAATCGCCGACGCCCCGCGATGCATCGAGGACGGTTGTGCTGTCGCTCGCCAGATCGAAGAACCAGACCTCCCCTGGCGTCGAGGCGCGGAGCAAGCCGTTTGGACCACTGTCAGTCAAGGCGAAGCCATCATTGCCGGGCGCGAGCTCCCACTCGGAGCCGGTAGTGAGATCAACCGCGTGAAGGGTGAAGTTGAGACCGTCGAAGTTGCATCGGTTCCGGAGTTGCGCGCCAACGTTGCCGGCCGCGGCCTCCCAGGACGCCTCCTCGAAACGGATCTCCACACCGCTCGCAGGATCGAGCGCCACGGCAGCTCTCACGTCGTGGTAGAGCACGAGCTGCCTCTCTACGACCCATGCGAGTGGGGTACCTATGGTCCCGCTGATCAGAAGAGACGTGTCGGTGAGCGCGGGGCCAATGAGCCACACGGCGCCGGAGCCCGCGAACGCCGCAAACGAGCTGTCGCCTGACCAGCTGATCACAATCCGATCTTGCCGGCCCGAGAGTTCCGACTCGCGTACGGTCCAGTCCGGCGCCTCGGCGGTTATCACTCGACCGTCGCCGAGCCTCGTGGCGATAATCCGTCGCTCATCTGGCGAGACGGACGGAGCGTCCCCTAGCTCGCCGAGTTCCGTCGGCCCGTTAGCGGTCACCAAGCGCGACAGCGTCCCATCGTAGCGAACCTCAAGGGTCGCGCCATCGAGGGGGACCGCTCGCGGCGTGAGTCGACGGGGTTCCGCCGGTACCGCCTCCAGCGTCGCCAGGTCGAGCACATAGAGCGAGGCCGTCGAGCGGTTCGGGGGTACGAGCGAGACCTCAATCTCCGTCGGCGAGAGCCAGCGCACCTGACCGATCGACGCGGAGAAACCGAGATCCTCGACCGTCGCTGCTCCGGGATCGATCAGCAGGACTGGCGAGAACTGCTGGTGCCCTTGGAAGCCGAGGACGTACGCGCTGTTGGGGTTGCCGGGGTACCAGTGCGCAATCGGCTCTGAGAGCTGCCACAGCTGGTCTGTCACACGGTCGTAGATGAACGAGGTGTTTCGATCCGAACTCGCACTTGGCGCGGCGAGTCGTAGCTCAACCTCGCTCGGCCGCGTCTCGAGGACGAACGGCTGCGGAGCGGGCTCCTGCGTCGGAGGCACCGCCCGCGGCGTCGGCGTGGCGAACGCTCGCGGCGTCGGCGTCGGCGGGAACGCCGCCGGCGTCGGCGTTGCTGTCACCTCGGCGGCTGGCGTCGCCTCGACCGTCGCGTCCGGCGTGGCCGTCGAGGGCTCGCCGGCGCTGCATGCGACGAGCAGCGCGGCCGCGATGGCGAGTGTCGGTGCGAAGAGGCGAGCGAAGGGTGGACCCATGCGTGCGAGAATAGCGCCGAGGGCAGGTGTTCGCGCTATCGGCGCGCTACGTGCTGGCTATCGCCGCTAGTCGCCGCCGTGCGGATCGATTGGGGCCCAGCGGTGCACGCCTGGCGCGAGTATCAGTCCGGCGTCTGGGACGCCACGACGCGCTACCTCGAGGGCTTCGACGAAGCCTCGCTGGCCTCGACCCGCGTGACGATCAAGCCGGTCGGCGACATGTCACTGTGGCAGGGCCTGTGGGGCATGTGCCTCACCCACGGCTTCCGCCACGTCGGCGAAATCGAACACGCACGAGGTTTGGTCGGGCTCGGGGGTCTCACGATCTAAGGCCCGAGGCACCTATCGCCTTAGACTCTTGATCACGTTTTCTCCCACCTTTAAGTAGGCCGAGTCCGCGTCGAAAATGTGCGCCTTGAAGATGTCTCCATCGATTTCGAAGAGGAAGACGACGTACCCATTGGGCGCTGCAGGACTGGAGATGACCTGTCGCACCGCGGGTGTTCCGTCCGCCAGTTCAACGTCGCTCTGCTGAACCAGCACCAGCCCAGTGTTCTGCCCGAATGTTGCTAAACGATGATCAATGACCGATGTCAAGGAGTCGCCCCTCAAGACCGCGCCTGCATCCACGGCGATCTCAACGCGAACGTGATCCTGGCGCGCTGACCGAGCGATTTCCCCCTCGCTGGGAGCGATATTGCTGACCACAACGGCGCCGAGCCCTCTTGAGTTCCGGGGGGACTCGGTCACAAACCACGGGCTCGGATGCTCGAAGGTCAGCCCGATAGCCTGCGAGCTAGATGTCGTGATGGACGGTCCAGGAGGTATGGGTGTGGGGCGGCCGGGCGTCTGTCCGCCCGGCGTCGGCGGCGGGAGGCCAGGCGTGGCCGCTGGTGGACCGGGCGTTCCGCCGAACGCCAAGGGCACGGGTGGAGTCTGTCGACGGAGTTCGCGATCTGGGTCGGGCGTCGGTGGTGGCGGCGGAGGCGCCGGCGTCGGCGGGAACCCCGCCAGCGTCGGCGTTGCTGTCACCTCGGCGGTCGGCGTCGCCTCGACCGTCGCCTCCGGCGTCGCCGTCGCGGCCTCGGCGCTGCTGCTGCATGCGACGAGCAGCGCGGCCGCGATGGCGAGGGTTGGTGCGAAGAGGCGAGCGAATGGTGGACCCATGGGTGTGAGAGTAGCGCCGAGGGCAGGTGCTCGCGCTATCCGCGCGCTACGTGCTGGCTATCGCCGCTAGTCGCCGCCGTGCGGGTCGATTGGGGCCCAGCGGTGCAGCGGTGGCGTGGCCTCGACGGGCGTCGCGTCGAGGGGGTCGGCGGAGCCGCGGTAGCGGAGCGCGACGAGGCGGTCTTTGGCAACGCGCACCACGGGTGCAGCGGCGGCCATCAGCGGCACCCAGATGTGAACGGGACAACCCATCGAGCGCTCCTCGTGCTGGAGCCTAGCAGCGGGCTCGGAAGCGCGCGAGTGACGCTGGTTTCAGTCGCGGCCGCAGGGCACGGGTATCCTCGGCGGACCTCCCGCAGGAACACCAGACGAGGAGACGAGATGAAGACGATCCGGATCTCGCACCCCGGCATCTCCGGCGCGAACACTGCGGCCACGGTCGAGTTCTATACCGAGGTGCTCGGGATGGAACTGGTGCTGCGGCAGCCGAACCTCGACTACGAGCCCGAGGACCACTTCCTGTTCCACGTCGGCGAGGACAACTTCATCGCCTACTTCCTCCCGCGCGACGAGGCGAAGCATGGGCCGGGGTACGAGCAGGCCTCCGGCGGGTCTGGACACATGGACCATCTCGCCATCGACGTCGACCACGCGTCGCTCGAGGAGGCGATGAGCCGCCTCGACGCTGCGGGCGTGGCGTACGACGGACCGATGGAGCGCGGCTACGAGCGCTCGATCTACTTCGCCGATCCGAACGGGGTGACGGTGGAACTCCTCGCCTGGCACACGCCGCCACCCGAGGGTGTGCCGCAGGCCGCGATCCTCAGGCGGGCGCAGGGGCTGCGAGAGGCTCGTGGCGCCGAGATCATCGAGGACGAGCCGGGCAGCGATCGCGGAGCTAGGCCCACCCTCGAGGTCTGCGCTACACCCCACCCGAGGCCGAACGGGTCTGCGACAGGAACCAGACCACGCCGCCCACGACGGCGATCAGGACGGCGGCGACGAGCAGCGCCGCGACGACGTTGAACCCGCCACCGCCCTCGTCAACACCGGTGACCGCCAGCAGCTGACGGGGCTCGGAGCCGGTCAGCTCCAGCTCCCAGACCAGCGCGTTGCCATCGATGCGGTCCGCATTGTGCTCGATCACATCGCCCGGCAGCTCGACCTTGATCTCGAACGAAGCCTCTTCGAAGAGCAGGTCGAAGATGGGGCCGCCGAGGCCCAGCGCGTCCCCGCCTTCCAGTGCGTCGTTCAGCGGCGCCGCGGTCGCCTCGAAACGCCAGCCCTCGCCCTCGCGGCCCAGTTCGAAGCTCTCGAACGCGGTGTTGGCGCCGAACGTACCGTCCGGCTCCGTGTCGGACAGGACCTCGTCGACCACCGACGCGATGTCGTCCGTCGCGGCGAAGGGGAACGTGGAGCGTACGCCGGTGAAGCCGTCCTCGTCGTACTCCTCGATCGAGACGCCCTCGGGCAGGTCGACCTCGGCGAGGTCGTCGAACGAGGGCAGCTCCGGCGTCGCGCCGTCGCCGAGTTCATCGGCGATTGACTCGAACGCCTCCTGGTCGAATGCCGCGAGCACGGTGACCTCGCCGGACCCGTCCTCGTTGACCTTGATGCCGATCTCCGCGCGGATGCAGCCGACGAGCGCGATCGCCAGCACGGCGAGCAGCAGCGGCAGACATCGCGCGAGCCCTCGGGGGACGGCGCCCGCGTCAGTCGGGGCGCGGGTGGGGTCGCGTCGCTCGCGCAGCAACATTGATCGAGGGTAGTCCTTCGCCGGTTCGCAGGCACCGCTCGTAGACGCTCCGCCGGACGGAACATAGGATTCGGCTAGCGGCCCCGGAGGCAGCGGGAGGAATCGCAGGCGTGACCTTCACGATCACCGAGACCTGTATCGACACGATGGACCAGTCGTGCGTCGAGGTCTGCCCGGTCGACTGCATCCACTTCGAGGAGGGCGTGGACCGCATGCTCTTCATCGAGCCGGAGGAGTGCATCGACTGTGGCGCGTGCGAACCCGCCTGCCCGGTCACGGCGATCTTCCCCGAGGCCGATGTCCCTGCCGACCAGGAGCGCTTCAAGGAGATCAACGAACTCTGGTTCACCGACCAGCCCGCTGCGCGCGCCCTCGTCGAGGGCGGGTCAGGCACCGCCGCACCGGCAGCTGCCGCGCCGACCGAGGCCGAGGCCGAGGAGCCAGCCGAAGCCGAGGCCGCGGCTGCTCCGGCAGAGGAAGCACCGGCCGCCGAGGCCGCGCCCGCCGCGCCTGCCGCGGTAGCCGAGCCCCCCCCCGCAGCGCCAGCACCGGTCGCCGAGGCCCTCGCTGCCCCGGCCGACGGTCCGAAGTACGGCGAAAGCGGCCTCGAGGGCAAGTGTGCGCTCTGTGGGACTTATGTCATCAAGGGTGGCACCCGCTTCCGCGAGAAGTCAGTGCTCTGCCCCGACTGCGCCCCGCGTGGCGAACGCCTGGTCGACCCCTATCGCGAGACCGCCGGACGGCGCTAGAGCCTCACGCTCCTCCCCACGCTCTGTCACCGGCGGAATCACTACGCCCTCTCGCGCCCTCGCAACTTTCCGGGGACGACGATCGGTGTGAACGCCACCTGAGCCGCTCGCATCTCGGTGCTGCCGATGGTCAAGCTCATTCTGTTGCTCGTGATCCCCTACGTGGTGATCTCCTCCGTCGCGCTGGGCGCCGTTGACGGGCGAGCCGCCCTCGATGCCGCGCGCGAGTTTGTTGGTCAGGTGCAAGAGCAGAGCGACGAGGTCGCGACGGCGCTGATCGAGCCGTCGCGCGGACTCGATCACAGGATCACCGTCTGCCACGTCCCGGGTGGCGACGATGATCGGGCCCACCTGCTCAGCATCGCCATGGAGGCGTGGCCCGTACACGAGGCACATGGTGATTATCGCCTGACGGAACCGGCGTTGCTGGTGGAGCCGCTGGCGTCCCGCTGTGCGGAGTCGACCGAGGTGGCCGATGAGGGCCATCCTGCTGCGAATGGCGTCCCACCCGAGCACTCGAACGCCGGAGGCAACGGAAAGAGCGAGCACGCGAACGACGAATAGCGCCGCCTACCCCAACGCTCGGCCCTCTCCGCAGGCACAGCGCGGTGGAGGTTAGTCGCCACACCCCCCGGAAATCACTACCCGAACCTGCCACCCTAGGTCTGTATTGGCCGGTATCTGACACTCTTGCAAAGAAATGTCAGGAATCGCCTCCATGGCCAGCAATCACCACGGCTGCTGTATGTAGGACGCTCCTGAGTGGACGAAGATCATGATGAAGGCGGACGCAGCCAACTCGTCCGCCAAGACCTGACTCGAGGACCGCAGCCTCGAAGCAGGCCGCACTCGGGGTCGCACCTGCGACCCCGCGCCAATCAGGCCGGGAAACACCTCTTGCGGTCCCCCGCCAGGCGGTCAACCCGACCGAGCGACCGGTCCCGAAGGACCGGTCGCTCTTCTTATTACTTTGCGTTCGTTGCGCCCTGGCAGGTTCGACCGCGGCCAACCTCGCCGCCTGCGGTACGATCGATCCCGTGGCCGATCGCTCCGTCCTACACCAGGTCCGTTCGCTGCCCGAAAAGCCGGGCGTCTACCTCATGCGCAACGAGCGCGGGGACGTCATCTACGTGGGCAAGGCGCGCCGCCTGCGCGACCGTGTCCGGTCATACTTCGGCTCGTCGAGGAGTCTCGAGCCGAAGGTTCGTGCCCTCGCTGAACAGGTGCGGACCCTCGAGCACGTGGTCACGGCGACGGAGGCGGAAGCGCTCCACTTGGAGGCGACGCTGGTCAAGCGTCACCAGCCGGTGCACAACGTCCGCCTCAAGGACGACAAGCACTACCCCTACCTCAAGGTCGACGTGCAGAACCCCTGGCCGCGCGTCACGATCACACGGCGCGTCAAGAGCGACGGCGCACGTTACTTCGGCCCCTACGCCTCGGCGGGCTCGGTGCGGCGCAGCCTCGATGTCGTCAAGAAGCTGTTCCCCTGGCGCTCGTGCACGAAGGAGATCACCGGCACCGATCCGCGCCCCTGCCTCGACTACTACATCAAACGCTGCATCGCGCCCTGCACCGCGTTCTGCACTCCAGAGGAGTACCGCGGGGTGATCGACGAGACGCTGCTGTTCCTCGAGGGGCGCTCCGACGAGGTGCTGAGACACGTCGAGGGCGAGATGCGGTCGGCCTCGGACGTTCTCGACTTCGAGCGCGCGGCGCGGCTGCGGGACCAGGTGAAGGCGATCCGGCTGGTCACGGAGCGCCAGCAGATGGCGACGACGACAGCGCTCGACGCCGACGTGTTCGCGCTGGCGCGAGAGGACGACGAGGCGGCGGTGCAGGTCTTCTTCGTGCGCGGCACCGTCGTCGCCGATACCGACTCGTTCATGCTCGACGGCACCAAGGACGCGAGCGATGCCGAGGTGCTCGGCGCGTTCCTCGCGCAGTACTACGAGTCCGCGACCTACGTGCCTCGCACGGTGCTGCTGTCGCAAGCGATCGAGGACCGCGACCAGCTCGAAACGATGTTGCGCGGCCGCCGCGCCGGTGCGGTCGAGGTGCGCGTGCCGGTCCGCGGTGAGCGCCGTGGCCTCGTCGCGACCGCCGAGGAGAATGCGCGCGAGTCGTTGCAGATGCACCACGCGCGCTGGATCGCCGACCGCGACAAGACCGAGGCGGCGCTGACGCTCCTGCAGGACGAGCTCGACCTCGCTGCACCGCCCGAGCGGATCGAGTGCTACGACATCTCGACGATCCAGGGCACCAGCACCGTGGCCTCGATGGTCGTGTTCAAAGATGGACTGCCCGCCACCAGCGAGTACCGGCGCTTCCGCATTCGAGATGTCCAGGGACAGGACGACTTCGCCTCGATGCAGGAGGTGCTGAGCCGGCGCTTCAAGAAGATCGCCCAGCGGCGACGGCGCGAGCTGCAGGGTCAGAGCGCACCGACCGAGGAGCCGTCGGACCCGTCCCCGTGGGACGAACTCCCCGACCTCGTGATCATTGACGGCGGCAAGGGACAGCTCGCCGCGGTGCTCGATGTGATGCGTGAGTACGGGCTGCGCGACATCCCCGTATGCGGTCTCGCGAAGCAGCGCGAGGAGATCTTCGTCGCCGACCTCGCCGAGTCGATCATGCTGCCGCGGCAGTCGGAGGCGCTCTACCTGGTGCAGCGCATCCGCGACGAGGCGCATCGCTTCGCTATCACCTACCACCGGCAGGTCCGGGGGAAGAAGGCCACGCAGTCGGTGCTCGACACGATCCCGGGGATCGGTCCGAAGCGGAAGCGCGCGCTCCTTCGCAAGTTCGGCTCGGTGCGCGGCATCCGCGAGGCCACCGTCGACGAGGTCGCCTCCACGGTCGGGCTCACCTCGCGGCTGGCCGAGACCGTGAAGCGATCGCTCTAGCGGTGGCCGCGAGCGCGATCGATCGCCTGGTCGCGCAGGTTGCTGAGAACGGCGTGACCGATCCTCTCGTCCTGCAGGCGCTGCGTGACACACCACGCGATCGCTTCGTGCCCGAGCCCTACCGCGCTTACGCCTTCGAAGACGGCGCACTGCCGATCGGCGAGGGTCAGACGATCTCGCAGCCCACGATCGTGGGGATGATGACGCAGGCGCTGCAGCTCCGCGACGGCGAGCGCGCCCTCGAGGTCGGCGGCGGGTCGGGCTACCAGGCCGCCGTCCTCGCACGTATCGCCGTCGAGGTCGTGACGCTCGAGATCAACCCGGTGCTCCGCGAGCGTGCCCGCGTGACGCTCGCTGAGATCGGCGTCGAGAACGTGCGGGTCATCGAGGCGGATCCGGAGGTGATCGGCGTGCCCGACGAGGCGCCGTTCGACGGCATTCTTGTCGCCGCTGCATCGCCCGAGCTGCCGCCACCGCTCGTCGACCAGGTGCGCGTGGGCGGGCGGATCGTGATCCCGATCGGGTCGCGCGACGCGCAGCAACTGATCCTGGTGACACGCCTCGAGGCCGGCCTCGAGTGGGACGATCTCGGCCCCTGCCGGTTCGTCCCGCTGCTCGGGCGCTACGGCATCGGCGCGGCCCGGCCGGACCTCGATCGCCGTCTGCGGGGAGGCGCGGATCGGGGTCCGGTTGGACAGGATGGGGGCGGATCGCTATAACCTGTCACGCGGCGGGGACAGCGAGGACGGCTGCCTCGACCGGGACCAAGACGCGCGAATGCGTCGCCCTCGGGCGGACGTTCACCGGCAGGCCGGCTGGTAGGGGGTTCCCGGGTGGAAGAGCGCGTGACCGCTTTCCTCCATTACTTGTCCGCTGAACGCGGATCCTCGAAGAACACGATCGACGCCTACCGGAATGATCTGAGCGGCTTCGCCGCGTTCGCCACGACCCAGGGAGCGAACGGCGCCACGCCCTCGGCTTCGGACATCGACCGCGATCTCATCAATGGCTACATCGCCGACCTGAACGGTCGCCAGTACGCGAAGTCCACGGTCGCTCGCAAGGTCGCGGCGGTGAAGTCCTTCTGCGCGTTCCTGCTCGACCACGGCGACCTCAGCTCGAACCCCACCGCCGCGATTGATTCGCCCCGTGCGCCGAAGCCGGTGCCGAAGCCGATGACGACGCAGGAGGTCGACGCTCTGCTCCTCGCCGTCCGTCAGGCCGACACCCCCGAGGCCACTCGTGACACCGCGATGATCGAGGCGGTGTACGCCACCGGCATGCGCGTCACTGAGCTCGTTTCGCTGAACCTCGACAGCCTGCACCTCTCGCCACGGCCTGCCTGGGTGCGCTGCGTCGGCAAGGGTGCGAAGGAGCGCACGATTCCGGTGCACGAGCAGGCCAGCCAGGCCCTCGAGCGCTACCTCGACTCCGGCCGCCCGGCACTGCTCAAGAACCGCACCCAGACGGCCCTGTTCGTGAACCGGCGAGGTGAGCGCCTGACCCGCCAGGGGTTCTGGCTGATCCTCAAGGGGTATGTGAAGACCGCCAACATCGAGACCCACGTCACACCGCACACGCTGCGGCACTCGTTCGCCACGCACCTGCTGCGCGGCGGTGCATCCGTGCGCGACGTGCAGGAGCTGCTGGGTCACGCCAACGTGTCGACCACGCAGGTCTACACACAACTCGCCGACCGGCACCTGCGCGAGGTCTACGAGAACGTCCACCCGCGCGCCTGACGCCCCGGCGGCCACGCTTGTTCCTCGCCGATGGTCGCGCCATGATCGCGCCAGGTAGCCGCACGGTGTTCGCCGCGCCGCGCTGAGCGCCGGGGGGACCGCCGCATGCCGATCGCCGACATCCGCGCCCGCGAGCTGCTCGACTCCCGCGGCAACCCCACCGTCGAGGTCGATGTCATCCTCGACGACGGCACGCTCGGACGCGCGCTCGTGCCCAGCGGCGCCTCCACCGGCGAGCACGAGGCGGTCGAGCTGCGCGACGGCGACGCCGCTCGCTACGGCGGCAAGGGCGTCTTGCAAGCGGTCGCGAACGTACACGACACGCTGCGCCCGCTCCTGCTCGGACGCGACCCGGCGGACCAGCGGGCGCTCGACGAGGCGATGCGCGACGCCGACGGCACGCCGAACAAGGGCCGCCTCGGCGCCAACGCGATCCTCGGCGTCTCGCTCGCCCTGGCGCACGCCGCAGCCGCCGAGCGCGGCCAGCCGCTGTTCCGCTACCTCGCTGGACTCGCCGGCGTCGAGGACCCGGCGACGCTGCCGGTCCCAATGTGCAACGTCCTCAACGGCGGCGCGCACGCTTCCGACTCCACCGACTTCCAGGAGTTCATGATCGTGCCGGTCGGCGCGCCCACCTTCGCCGAGGGCCTGCGCTGGAGCGTCGAGACCTATCACGCTCTCGAGGCCGCCCTCGCGAAGCGTGGCTACAACACCAACATTGGCGACGAGGGCGGCTTCGCCCCCTCGCTCGGCACGAACCGCGAGGCGCTCGACCTGCTGCTCGAGGCGATCGAGGCGGCTGGCTACCGCCCGGGCGAGGACATCGCGATCGCCCTCGACCCCGCGACCTCCGAGCTGTGGCGCGGCGACCACTACGAGCTCGCACGCGAAGGGCGCGACGTCACCTCGGACGAGCTCGTGGATCTCTGGGCGGACTGGATCGACGACTATCCGATCCTCTCGATCGAGGACGGCATGGACGAAAACGACTGGGCCGGTTGGCAAGGGCTAACCGCACGCCTCGGCGATCGCGTGCAGCTCGTGGGCGACGACCTGCTCGTCACCAACGTGGAGCGCCTCGAACGCGCCATCGAGGAGCGCGCGGCGAATGCGATCCTGATCAAGATCAACCAGATCGGCACGCTGACGGAGACCCTCGACGCCATCCGCATCGCGCACGAGGCCGGCTGGCGCACGGTGATATCGCACCGCTCCGGTGAGACCGAGGACACGACGATCGCCCACCTCGCCGTCGCGACGGGCGCCAGTCAGATCAAGACGGGCTCGCTCGCGCGCACCGATCGCAACGCGAAGTACAACGAGCTGCTGCGCATCGAGGAGCAGCTCGGCGCGGCGGCTCGCTACCCGGGCCGGCAGGCGTTCGCGTGACGTCCGGCTCGACCGGCCACGACGAGGGCGTCGCCCCAGGGCTGCCGATCGCGGCGTCGCCACAGCGCGTCTCCGGCATGCGCGTGCCGGACGGCTGGGCGCTCCTCGGCCCGCCCGAGGGGCTCAGCGGGGACGCCGAAGACGCCTGGCGTCAGACGGGATTCGAGCTCGGCGAGGACTGGCGGCTCCTCGGCGAGGGGCTGGAGCTGCAGGCGCGGCTCGCCGGCACGGGCTACGCGCCGGGCGCACGCACGATGACGATGGCCGGCTTCGCCAGCCTCTGGTCACGCGCCTTCCTCGGCATCTCGGACGCCGCGCAGCTCGTCCGCCGCGCGGGGTACCAGAGCGCACTGCCGCTGATCCGCGCCAGTACCGAGTTCATCGGTGCGCAGCGCGGGCTGGTCGAGGAGCTCGACGAGTGGCGGCGCTGGACCCACGAGGCGTTCGGCCGCGACGAGGCGAGCCGGGCCACCGAGCATCTGCTGGGCCACTACTTCTCGGGCGAATCGATCGCCGCCGATCCGCACCTGCGGGTGATTTACCGCGCCGCCTCGGACTTCGCACGGCCGAACTTCGGGCCGACCGCGCTGCTCGTGGCCAACGAGGCGAGTCACGAGCGCTACCCGCTCAACTTCGCCGACCAGGCGTTCCACCTGGGCTGGGCGCAGCTGCTATTCGGCTGGCTGCTCCGCCTCGACGCCGCGCAACTGCACAGTTCGTTGCACCTCACGCCGCACTTCCCGGCGAGCGATACGCTGCGCAGCGAGGCCGTCGAGCACGTGCGCGCCGTCGAGACACACCTCGATGACGAACGCCGCTGCCACCTCGAGGAGTTCGAGGACGGCCACGGCCGTCGCCGCCACCTGCTGATCGAGTTCCGCCGCCAGGCGGCGGATGCACCTCGACGGCTGCTCTTCTGACTCAGTTTCCGGCGTTCGTCCACGGCTCGGCGGGTTCAGGGCAAGCGGAGCCGGCGGTAGAATCGATCACACGTCACTCCCAACGGTCGGCGAGGCCAGCGGTCAGGCGAGGAGCAGGCGATGACGCTGCGGGTGGGGATCAACGGATTCGGACGAACTGGACGCGCGGCCTTCCGCGCCTGGTTCGAGCGACGGCGCGACGACTTTGAGATCGTCGCGATCAATCGAGGCCCGGTGCACGTGCGCACCCACCTCCTCCGCCACGACTCCGACTACGGCGCCTTCCCCGCCGAGATCATCGATGGCCACGACTCCTTCACGGTCGATGGCCACGAGGTCAGAGTGCTCAACGAGAACGACCCGGCGGACATCCCCTGGGACGACGCCGGCGTCGATGTCGTCATCGAATCGACCGGCCTCTTCCGCGACCGCGCCGGCGCGGCTCGGCACCTCCACAACGGCGTGCAGAAGGTGCTGATCTCCGCCCCGGCCAGGGGCGAGGACTGGACCGTGATCATGGGCGTCAACGACGGGGAGTACGACCCATCCGCCCACGAGGTCATCTCGGCGGGATCCTGCACCACCAACTGCGTCGTGCTCGTGGCAAAGGTGCTGCACGATGCGTTCGGCATCGATCGCGGCTTCATGACGACCATTCACGCCTACACCGGCGACCAGAACCTCGTCGACAACTCGCACAAGGATCTGCGACGCGCCCGCGCTGCCGGGCTGAACATCATCCCGACGTCCTCGGGCGCTTCGGCGGCGGTGGGACAGGTGATCCCGGAGCTGGCCGGCAAGTTCGACGGCCTCGCCTATCGCGTCCCCACGCCGACCGTCTCGGTCGTCGACCTGGTGACGGACCTCTCGCAGACCGCCTCGGCCGGCGAGATCAACGAGGCGTTCCTGGCCGCCTCGGAGGGGCCGCTCAAGGGCTACCTCTTCTACGAGCGCGAGGAGTTGGTCTCGACCGACTTCAAGCAGCACCCGGGGTCAGCCATCTTCGACGCGCCCTCGACGATGATCGTGGACGGCACCATGGCCAAGACGATGACCTGGTACGACAACGAGTGGGGCTACTCCTGTCGCCTCACAGACGTGGTGGCGCTTCTCGCCGAGCGCGGCCTGAGCTAGGGCAACGACCCCGACGCCCCGAAGGGAGGCCCGATGCGTATCGGGTCCAGGCTCCTGATCCTGATCGGCGCCCTGCTCCTCCTCGGCGCCTGCGCCCAGGCGAATCGCGTCGTCGATGGCGTCCGCTCGGTCGAGCGCCCGAACGGCGAGACGCTCTACACGGTCAGCTGGCATTCGGACCTCTACACCGCCCAGGCGGTCTCGCACACAGCGCTCGATCGTGACGGCTTCGTCCGCGGCTGCTTCGAGCGCGTGGTCGTGGGCGAGCCGCTCCCCTCGGATTGCCTCACCCGCGATGCGCTCTTCAACGAGACAGGCGCGTTCTCGCGCAACCCGCTCGCCACCCTGGCGATTTCGCTGCTGGCACTCGCCGGCCTGCTCTACTTCTCGATGCGCCGTATCGGCGCGATCTCCAGTAGCGAGGCGATGGCCACCGCCAGTCCGGGCCCGACCGGCGCCGGCACCCGCGCGGGTCAGCGCGCTGCGCCCGACCCTGCGGTCGCATTGATGCAGAGCGCCGACGCCCAGAAGGACGCCTACGCCGAGGAGTGGGAGGCCCGCCAACGCCTCGCGCGGCCGGGCCGGGGGCGACGCTATGTCGCGCTGGGACTCCTGATCGGCATCGCCTTCGTGATCGCCGCCGGACTGCTCGTGGGCTTCGTCGCCGGAGGCGAAACTCGGGTTCGTCACAGCGCTCGTGATCTACCTCGGCGTCGCGGTGATCTATGTCTTCTCGCTGACCTCGCTGCTCGCGACCGGCACGCATCGCGAAGCGCTCTACCAGCGCCTCGCCCTGTTCTCCGGCGCCGCCACCGGCATGCTCTTCGGCGGCCTGCTGGGCTCGCTGCTGCTCGCCCCCCAGATCGAGTGGGACGGCGTCCGATGGTTCTTCTAACGCCCGAGGGCGTTCCGCAGCCGCGAGCGCTGCTGTTTGACCTCGACGACACGATCATCGACTACACCGGGAGCTACGAGCGCTCGTGGAGCGAGGCGGCGCAGCTCGCGTGCGACGCGATCGAGGGGCTCGCCCTCGACGCGCTGTTGCCGGCGATTCACGACTCGCGTGAAGCCTTCTGGAGAGACCCGGAGCGCGCGGAGCGCGGACGCCGTGACCTGCGCGCGGCCAGTACCGAGGTGATCGGCGGGGCCTTCGAGGCGCTCGCCATCGACGCGCCGCCCGCACTTGCGCGGACCGTCGCCGAGGACTATCGCGACCGGCGTGACGCTGACATGTCGCTCTTCCCGGACGCCACGCGCGTCCTCGCGGTGCTTCGCGGGGCGGGCTTCCGTCTTGGGCTAGTGACGAACGGCACTGCGAGCGACCAGCGTCGGAAGGTCGACCGCTTCGAGCTGACGTCCTAGTTCGAGCACATCCAGATCGAAGGCGAGCTGGGCATCGGCAAGCCGCACGACGAGGCCTACCGCCACGCCCTCGCTGCGCTCGGCGAGCCTGCGGAGGCGACGTGGTTCATCGGAGACAACATCGAGTGGGACGTAGTGGCGCCGCAGCGGCACGGCATCTTCGGTGTCTGGGTCTCGCTCGGTCGCACGCTCTTCGACGATGCGCCGGGCGAGCCGGACCACACGATCGAGGGCATCGCGGAGCTCGTTGAGCTGACCTAGCGCGCCGCCGGGCGCGCGACCGTCCGCGGTCGTCGAATACAATTGAAGACGACCCGCGGATCAAGTGACGACGGTGGCTCACATGCTCGACGCGCTCGCGTCGCGACTGCAGAACACGTTCGGACGCCTCGGCGCCAGCGGCCGCATCAGCGAGGCCGACCTGGACGAGGCGCTACGCGACGTGCGCATCGCGTTGCTCGAGGCAGACGTCAACTTCAAAGTCGTGCGTGGCTTCGTCGAGCGCGTCCGCGAGCGTGCGACCGGCCAGGACGTGCTGAATTCGATCACGCCCGGGCAGCAGATCATCGGTATCGTCAACGACACACTCGTCGAGGTGCTGGGTGGCGACTCGGCCGAGTTGCTGCGCCCGGACGCTGGGCCGACGAAGGTGATGGTGGTGGGCGCGAAGGGCTCCGGCAAGACCACGCTGGTCGGCCGCCTCGGGCAGAAGTTCAAGGCAGCGGGCGGCCGTCCCCTGCTGGTGTCGACCGACTTCGAGCGCGTCGCCGCCAGCGAACAGCTGCAGGTGCTCGCCGACCAGATCGAGGTGCCGGCCTGGATCGAGGACAAGGAGGCGCCCGCCGTCGAGGTGACGAAGCGCGCCCTAGCGGAGGCGCAGCGCATCAGCGCCACGCACGTCGTCCTCGACACCGTCGGCGCGGTCGCCCTCGACGACGACACGGCGGACGGGCTGGCCGAGTTGGCGGACGAGTTCGACCCGACCGAGGTTCTGATCGTCGTCGACGCGATGACGGGCCAGGAGGCGGTGACGCTCGCCCACGAGTTCGACGAGGCGATCGAGGGCACTGGCATCGTCGTCACCAAGGTCGACTCCGACACCCGCGGTGGCGCCGTGCTCTCCGTCCGTGAAGTGACGGGCCTCCCGATCAAGTTCATCACGACCGGTGAGCGCCTCGAGGCGCTCGAGGAGTTCCACCCCGACCGCTTCGCCTCGCGCGTGCTCGGTATGGGCGATGTCGTGTCCCTCGTCGAGAAGGCCAAAGAATCGATGGGCGAGCGTGACGCCCAGGATGTCGCCCGTCGCATCAAGAGCGGTCAGTTCGACCTCGAGGACTTCCTGCAACAGATGGAACAACTCGAAAGCATGGGACCGTTGGGCGGGGTGATGGAAATGATCCCGGGCGCAGCCGGGATGGCGAAGTCGATGGACCTCGACCTGAACGAGCGGATGATGCGCCAGAGCCGCGCCATCATTCAGTCAATGACGCTTGAAGAGCGCCGGCACCCCGACATTCTCGACGGATCACGGCGTCGGCGCATCGCGCACGGCGCCGGAATGTCGCCGGCGGATGTGAACCGCCTCTTGAACCAATTCAAAGATGCCCGCAAAATGATGCGAGCGATGACCACCGGCAAAGGCGCCGGTGGTCTCATGCGAATGCTGGGTCTGTAGCGCGCAAGCTTCGCGCCTCCCCCTGGCCGAACACTGAACGAAACTAATGCAGGCCCGCCCGAAGCTGGCCGGCCCCTCGGAGGTAACGCGTGCTGCGAATTCGCCTGCGGCGCACTGGGAAGCGGAAGCAGCCTTCCTACCGCGTCGTGATCGCCGACCAACGCGCCCCGCGCGACGGCGACTTCATCGAGATCGTGGGGCACTACAACCCGCGTACCTCGCCAACGACCCTCGAGCTCAAGGAAGACCGCATCCGCCACTGGCTGGAGAACGGCGCGCAGCCCTCGGAGACCGTGCATCGGCTGCTGCACGAGCGCGGTCTGACCACGGTCGAGCCGCCGAAGCGCAAGACCGGCGACATCGACGCCAACCCGGGCACCGGCCGGCACCACAACCGCAAGGACCGCATGATCGCCGCCAGGGAGGCCGCCGCCAAAGCGGAGACCGAGGCTTCGGCAGCCGCCGCAGCGCCCGCCGCGGACGACGCGGTGGCCGAGGACGCGGACGCGGACGCGGACGATGCGAACGGCGACGGCGACGACAAGCCGGCGGAGGAGTAGCGCCGATGAAGGCAATGATCGAATACCTCGCCCGCGCGCTGGCCGAGCACCCCGACGAGGTGGTGGTCGAAGAGGAGCACGACGGCGACCGCGTGATCCTGCACCTCTACTGCGCCGACGGCGACAAGGGCCGCATCATCGGTCGTGAAGGCCGCTGCGCGAACGCCATGCGTTCGCTGCTCCACGTGGCCGCCGTCCGCAGCGGCGTGCGCGCCTCGCTGAGCATCGACTGACCGAGGGCGCTCTGCGCGTGCCCGGCCGCATCGCCGTCGGACGCATCAACGCCGCCTGGGGCCTGAACGGCCAGGTCAAGGTCACGCCCTACACCAGTAACCCGAGCCGCCTCCAGGCCGGCGCGACCGTCCTGCTGCACGGCGAACCCGTGATCATCACCGACCACGTCGAGCCGTACGGCTACCCCATCCTTCGTTTCGACGGCTACACCGACCGCACGAGCGCCGAGCGCCTTCGCGGCGAGACGATCGAGATCGAGGAGGCCGACCTCCCGCCCCCGCCCGAGGGCGAGCACTACATCCACGATCTTGTCGGCCTCGAGGTCGTCACCGTCGGCGGCGAGAGCCTCGGACGCCTCGCGGAGGTGCTTCAGACGGGCGCCAACGACGTCTACATCGTGCGCCGCAAAGGCGAACGGGACATCCTCATCCCAGCGATCCCAGACGTCATCCGCGAGGTCGACATCGGCGCTGGCCGCCTCCTGATCGACCCGCTGCCCGGCCTGATCGGTTAACTCACCGCGCACGCCTCGATTGCTGCTGCGGCCGAGCCGTTCCTATACTCGTACCCCGTGGGGGCGTAGCTCAGCTGGGAGAGCGTCGCGTTCGCAATGCGAAGGTCAGGGGTTCGAGTCCCCTCGTCTCCACCATCTCCTTTACAGGGATCAGGATTGGTTCGCGCTCGTCGAACACCGCGTCCAGCAAGTCGCTGAACGCCTCCACCGGCGCAACGTATCTGAGTTTCTTCTCACCGATGTCTACCCACGTCCTTTCGATCAGCGCACCGATGATGCCCTGGCCCCTTCGCGTCCGCCTCCATGATCTGATCCATGTCCGAGACGAGTTCGATCACTTCGCGGTACTCGCTCAAACGGACCGGGCCTCCAAGTTG
This sequence comes from Dehalococcoidia bacterium, assembly GCA_965198045.1. GTDB lineage: Bacteria > Chloroflexota > Dehalococcoidia > UBA2979 > UBA2979 > CBDDEC01. Next base: position 266,006 of record CBDAOL010000012.1, on the reverse strand, counting down.
CGCGTCCAGTTCGCCCATGCGCGCCCGGTACTCGGGGTCGGTGAAGCCGCCATCCGCGTAGGCGCGGGCGAGCCGGCGGCGCTGTTCCTGCACTTGAGCGATGTCCACGCCGTCATCAACGACGAGGCGCGCGGCCTCGACCGCCACGTCCGGATCGATCTCCAGGCGGGCCAGACGATTAATCAGCCGCGAGGAACAGCAATGCGAGCGGAAAGATCGAGAACAGCACGTAGTAAGAGATACCGGCGGCGAGTTGAGGGCACTGGTCGGCGCCGAACTCGCGGATCGTCTCGCGAACGAGCACGCGGATGTCGCGCCACCACCACCGCACGTTCACAGCCCACCAGTGCCACCAGTAGCGCGGCTCGGCATGCATGCTTCCAGTATCTTCCCTCTGCGCTGTCCCTGCCGGGAACGGACTCCAGCTTCGCCGAAGGCGGTCGGGGGCACAGCGGGCCACACCAGAACACGGGCGCGCGCATGGCGACCGTAACCCCGCCCACTTCTTCGGCCCGCGAACTAGCAACCGGCACCCCCACCGGGTGGCTCGTGTGAGCAGGCGGATGGGGGAGAGGCTGCACCCCGGTTCTCTGCACGGCCGAACTAGCAACCCCCACCCCCACCGGGGTCGCTGCGTGCGAGGGCGTGGAGGGGTGAGAGGCTGAGATGCTGGCGTGGTCATCTGCTTCACTTGCAACTGTAAAGTCACAAGCGAAAGGACGCGCGATGCTCACCACCGATCTCGAATCCCGCAATCGGTCCACCAGGTCCGAAGACCCGTCGGCGCTGCCCACGTCGCCCGGCCTGCCCAGCGTGATCCTCTCCTGCCTCGACGGCCGCGTCGATCCTGCTCACATCGCCGCGATCGCCCCGGGCGAGGCGGCCATCTTCCGCAACGTGGGCGGTCGTGTCACCGACGAGATCGTCGAGCAGATCGGCATCATCGCCGGGCTGGCCAAGGTGATGGCCGGCGACGACGCCGAGCTCGACCTCGCCGTCATCCACCACACGCAGTGCGGCGCGTCGCGGTTCGCCGACCCCGCAATCCGGGACCAACTCGCCGCGACGGCCGGCACCACGACCGAGCGGGTCGACGCACTGGCCATCCACGACCCCGCCGACAGCCTGCGCAACGACATCGAGCGCCTGCGGAACAGCGGGCTGCCGGCCGGCTTGAACCTCACCGGCTACCTCTACGACGTTGCGTCCGGCGAATTGTCGGTCGAAATCGAGTCGTCGGTGCTGCGGCCCCGGACCCAACACTAATCAGGCCCACCACCCTCACGCCCGCCGTCTCAGCTGCAGCGATGCCGACCTGATCACAAGACGGACGACACGGTGGGACAGTCGTATCAGAGGTGGGAGTGGGCACTGATCAGGTTTCGCGGCCCACAGGGCCTCAGGTTGGCAGCAGCTCGCTGAGTCGTGCCTCTGCGCCTTTGACGTTCGAGGAATAGCGGCCGATGTGCGCAGCGGCCTTGGCGTCAGCCTCGAGTCGCGCCCGATCCAACTTCAGCGGCGACAGACGAGATGCGGCGATCCATTCGCCGAGCTGCGGATACTGGCTCCACGTCTGGCGATTCACGAGATCCAGCTTGAGCATGCGCAGCCAATCTTCGGGGACCGTCGGCGGGGAAATCGGAACACAGATACGGTTCTTCTCGGCCTCGTCGTCGAAGGCCGATTCGACGTAGGCGATGAACGCGGCGCTGAACGCTGGCTGGCAGGTGCGCACCCACTGCAGGGTGATCCGGTTGCCCTCGAAGATTGGCGTCGCCGGCTTACCGGGGATGCCAGCGGCCGAGCAGTCAACGTAGAGGCAGTTGGGTGGCGCAGGGATCGTGCCCTGTTCGAGGTAGATCTGCTCACTATCGATCGCGGTGATGTGGCCGAGGCGAATTATGTTGCGGATCGTCCGTAGCGCGTCGAGCTCAGCATCGCTGAGCGTGGCGCACTGATAGGCGGTCGGCTTCACATTAGGGTCGATCCGGCCGAGTTCGCCTGCTGATTCCAGGCGCGCAAAGACATCGTCGATCGACACGGCCTCCGCAACCGCCTCAACCTGGTCCGCCACGCTCTGACAGAACCTGGTGAAGAACTCTTCCCCGGGCTGGAAGTTTCCGCGCTTCAGGACCCAGGAGTCGCGGGGCATGACCCAGTGGACGCGGTCTGGATTGACCCCGTTCTCCAGCAGCCAGTTGCAGGCGTCCATCCCCGTCTTCCCCGCTCCGATCACGACGTACTCGTCGTAGTTCGGAGCCAGCCGCGGTAGTTCGTTCAGGGCGACGCAGTCCACTTGGGCGATGTCGTAGGGGGGTGGGGTCATGGACGGGATTCGCATCTGCGACCAGGTGCCATCGACGATACGCTCGGCATTCACCTCGATCCGCTCGCCGGAAAGTCGGGAGACGATCGCCCCATCGTTGTCGACCTCGCTCATCGGGAAGAAGTGGACGCGTCCCGACGGCAGCAGGCGCTGCCGCATGGTCTGATCGAAGTGATTGACCACTTCATGACCCGACGCTAGCTCCCGCAGCCCGGCGTTGAGGCCGGTCTGGTCAATCTTTCCCGAGCCAAGTTCGAGCGAGTTCACGCCGTAGTAGCCCGACGGCTGGTGCAGGCGGACGAAGGGATAGGCGTCGTTCCAGTGCCCACCGGAGCGATCGCGGCGGTCGGCGATTGCCATCGTGGCGTCGGTCTCGGTGAACAACGAATCCGCAAAGGCCATGCCGACCGCGCCGGCGCCGATGATCAGGTAGTCCACGTCCACGCGGTTCGTAGCCATTACTAGCCTCCATCGGCCGGCCGCCAGGCACGGCTGGTTCGCCGCCGTACGCGACCGTGAGGGTACCCCTCCTGTCGTTCTGGGGTTGGGCATGTGCGCACCGACGCGCCCTCGAAGATAGAGACTGAGAGCATCCAGAGCCCCGCGTGCCGAATAGGCGCGCGCACCGACAGATCCCGAACTACCTCTAGGAGAGAGACCTAGAGACCCATGGCACTCTCGCTAGGCCCCTTCTGGGCGGTCCAAGGGTCGGACCAGATCGCAGCCACATAGATCCACAGAGAGGGGCCGCGCTTCCAGCCACTGCGCACAACACTCGTGCGAGCTACATAACTGGAGTAGTGCGAGGCCACGATCTCTGACGGTGAAAAGGCGAGGGTGACCCTACCCCCTCCTGTTTGTGTTGGGTCCGGGAGCCTTGGAAGTACCGCTGCAACAAATTTCACATTGGGTGACGCCTGTCACCAGCGACAAGGCGTAAACTAGATCTATGGCTGAAGAGCGATCTGAGTTGCCGCTTAAACACGAGGAATTCGCGCACCACCTATTCGACACCGGCAACGCCTCCGAGGCTGCCAGGCGCGCCGGTTACGCCTCGACCAACGCCGCGCACACGGGTTCACGTCTCGCGAAGCGTCCGGAGATTCAGGAACGCGTAGACGAGATCCGCACCGAAGCTTGGGCCGACTTCAAGCCGGAGGTAGCGGTGGCGCGCTTGATTACCGAGATGGAGAAAGCGGAGTTCAGCCGCGACCGGATCAATGCAGCAGTCAGCGCCCTCAAAGGCTCAGGTAACTGGGCCAGCCAGGACGGACCGCCCACCCAGCAGCTCCACATCCACAACCCGGACTTCTCCATGGCAGACCTCTACCCCATGCGCGACGAGCTGAGGGTGCGTGATGGACGCGATGGCATGATCGACGGTGAGGCCATCGACGAGCCGGATCGCGAGGAGGAGCCGCGTGGACGCTGAAAAAATCGAGGAACCAGATTTCAAACTGGGTGACGCGCTTCACGACTCGGATGTCGTGCGGGAAGCCAAAGCGTTGGTGTGGCGCCGCTCCTCAAAACTGAAGCGTACCGACGAACAGCTCCAGAGGGTGATCGACCTCGCTGCGTTGCGTTTCGAGACCCCGGATGACCCGGCGGTCTGGATGGCGGTCGTGGTCACCACTTCTTGTTTCCCCGAGGCCCAGCGTAGGGACGCCCTCACCTGCCTGATGGACTATCTCTACGCCGACGACGAAGCAGAAAAGGAAGAGGAGCTGCGCGAGATTCGCGCACTCATCGATGGGTCCAATGATCGAGCTGCCGACTGAGGAGGCCACCTCAGACGGATGATCCGCGTGATGAGGGCAGCCGGTCACTGGCTCGCGCCCGCGCCGCGTCGGCCAGGTGGTGTCGTTCACGCGCCTCCTCGAGCAGGCCGTCGGGCACCCCGCTGAGGCAGCCTGATGCCCTGTTCGTGGCGCTCGATTCATCGGCTCCTGTCTCCGGTTTTGTTGCCCTGGGAGACAGTGAACGGTCGTTACGGTCGCGGCACTCGGATGGCCATACGCCGCGGCCTCGCCCGTTGCTCAGAGCCATCTGCCATCAATTCCTGACGGCGTTTCGCCATCCAGACCCGACCGGACGCCCGAGTCGCCGCGACGAGACGCGGTTTGGCGCCGGCTCTTCCGAATGGCTTCGTGAACTCCTCGACCGGGAGACAATGACACGCCACCGTCGGCACGCCGTTCGAGGTGGCGGTCAAATCCCTCGAGGCTACTGAAATGTTCGTGGCAGCCCTTGCAGTGGCACTCAGGCATGCCGGTCCACTCGCGGCTGCAGCCGCCACAGCCCCCGATCGGGCTAGGAATGGCGGCGCTCCACGATTGCGCCGAACAACAAGGGCGGAAGCGGCACGAGGCTACGCCACGCGGTAGATCCTCTGTAAAGGAGTTGACGGGGAGACGAGTCCCTCGTCTCCACCACCTCTTTCACAGAGTCAACACGGGTGACGGTCATCGTAGGCAGCGCGCCAGCAGGGCGCTGACTCTTCGACTGGTGCCACGTACTTCTGGGCAGCTCCCGGCCGCTCGTCGGGAGAGGGCGGGGTGGGCGTTGATTCTCAGTGACTACGCGCCGCTGCTACACCGCCTCGACGGCGCCGGTGGCGAGGCTGCGGTGGAGTGCGACCAGGATGCGTGTGTTCTCGACACCGTCGGCGAGCGGGACCTGTGGCGGCTGCTCGCCTCGCACAGTCGCGGCGAAGGAGGCGAAGCGCTGTGGCGTCCAGTTCAGCGTGCCGGGGAACGCGGTACGTTCCGCCGAGGCGACGCGGAGAGCCTGCTCGTGTGTGTCGACCGTCGCGGCGCCACGGCTGCCGACGTAGCGAAACGTGAACTCGACGGGCGCGGGCATGCCGTCGGGGAGCACCCAGACGGACTCGTAGCTGCCGTCCGTCCCGTCCTCGTACCGGGCGATCGCGTGGATCGAGTCGTAGGTATCGATTCCGCGCGCGTCGAGTAGGCCGCGCACGCCCGAGGCGTAGACGGAGACCGCACGGAGGCCGTGTAGCCAGTAACTGAGGTCGAGGCAGTGCGAGAGGAGGAACCACGCCGAGGTCGTGCGGGCAGCCCAGCCGAGTCGCTCGGTCGGCGAGCCGATGGCGTTGTTGAGGCGGGTGAAGAGTGTGACGAACTGACCGAGGTCCCCCGCGTCGGCCTGCCGTTTCGCTTCGATGAACGGCGGGTTCCAGCGGTTCGAGAAGTTGACCTCCGCGGGGACGCCGGCCGCCGTCACCGCCTCGACGATCGCCTCTGCCTCCTCAGTCGTCGTCGCCAGCGGCTTCTCGATGAGGAATGGAACGCCGAGGCGGGCTGCCTCGAGGCAGGGCCCGCGGTGGGCGTCGTCAGGTGTCGCGATGTAGAGCGCGTCAGGGCGCTCGGCCAAAACGAGTGCCTCGATCGAGGCGCTGGCGGTGGCGCGGTTCGCGCTAGCAACCTCCTCGGCGCGGGCGGCGTCGAGGTCAGTCACGCCGGCGAGCACGAAGTCGCGTAGCTCGCCCGCTGCGAGCCGCGCCGCCGCGCGGCCGCCCATCGTGCCCGCCCCGACGATACCGAGACGGAGGGGCTGATCGCGTTCCACCATTAGATACCTCGCCGACTCTGCGTCTGAACTCGGTCCACACCATCGTCGTGACCGCCTCGCTGAGAGCGTGGCCCGCGAGGTCGTTCGAGAAGGCGAGCAGCGCATCGCCCAGGGTCTGGAGCAGGCGTTCCTGCATGTTCGCCTGCCCGGCGTGGGTATCGAAGCCGCCGGTCGTGACGTAGCAGATCATCGTCCCCAGGTTCGAGGACGCGAGCTGGGCGACCGTCTGCAGCGCCTGCGCCAGCGGTGTCTCCGGATAGTCGACCGCGGCAACGTAGTCGCCTGCCTCCGCCTCGAGGGCCACGGTCGAGTCGTAGGCCTGGAGGCCGGTGTCGGAGACGAAGGCGAGCTGCCCGCCGTACTCGGCCTGCGTCGCCAGCTCCGCCGCCTGGCTCGCGTAGAGCTGCAGCCAGTGCTGGACGCGGCGGTCCTCCTCGGCGGGGAACCGCGGGTCGGTGGAGAGCACGTACGAGGGCACCGAACCGAGCGAGGGGACGAACGCCTCGTTGGCGGCGAGTGAGCGCGGCGCAGCCACGCCGACGCTGGCCGCGCGCCACAACGAGTCGCCCTCGTGCGCCGTCGCGTCGAGGAGCCGGCCCAGCCAGCCGGTCTCGCTGTGCTCTGCCATCGAGGCGGTGTGCCAGATGTCCATCGAACGGAAGTGCGAGCGGTTCGGGCTCGGATAGCCGACGCCCTGCACGATCGCGAGCTGATCGCGATCCCAGACCTCCTGCAGCCCGGAGAGCGAGGGGTGCAGCGCGAAGCGATCGTCGAGGTGGAGCAGTGACTCCGGGTCGAGCGCCAGATCCCGACGTGCGTCGAAGTAGGCCCCATCGGTGTACGGGATGACCGTGTTCAGCCCATCGTTGCCGCCGGCCAGCTGCACGACGACGAAGACGCGCTGCGACGCGGGTGGCGGCTGCGTCACGCCCGTCGAGGGCAACGCCCCGGCAGGCGTGTCCTCGTCCCCCGGCCAGGCGGCGAGCTGCTTGCCGCGGCGCGAGCCCTCGTCGATCGCGACGCGCAGGAAGGCGGGCGGCATCGCGGCGGCCAGGCCGCCGGCCGTGACAAACGCGATTCCGCGGCGGATCAGCGTGCGTCGGTCGATCGTGCGGTCGGCGAATTCTTCCTCGGGTGGCATCGGCATCGTCGTCGTCCGTTCGTTACGCCAGCTGGTAAAGCGGCATGGTGAGCGCGAGGTAGGCCGCGCCGTTGATGCGGCCGCTCTGGGCCGCCTCGCGGAAGTCGTAGTGCACCGGCCCGCCGAGGTGATCGACGAGCACGTCACGCGTGCCCTCGCCGGCATCGCCGCCGACGAAGAGGTCGAGCAGGAAGTCGGCGACCTCGCCAGCACTCCCCCCGGCGCCGTGACGCGCGACGAGGCCGCCCACGTCGACATCGAGGCCGCGCTGCAGCGCCGCGCCGGTGAGCGCGTTCATGAAGTTGGCACGTTCGAGCAGCGTCGTGCTGTTGATCCAGGCGAAGCCGCCCGCCCACCCGGCCGGGTTCGGCGGGTCGTAGAGCAGCTGCCCCATGCCGATCGTGGCGGGGACGGAGCCGGGGACGCCCAGCGCCTCCAGAGCGCGCAGCGCACCGGTCACCAGCTCCACAGGCGTCTTGATGCGCCAGCGGTAGGCGGCGTCGGAGTACATCGCATCCGACAGCAGGATCGTCCGCACCACCGCGGCGATCGAGCGGTCGTGGGCGAAGTAGGCGTCGGTCGTCGCCTGCAAGAGCTCCGGTGAGGGCTCGGGCACGGCGAAGAACTGCCAGAGCTTGCGCCCGATCAGCTCCGCCGTCTCCGGCCGGTTCGCGAGCACCTCGACGACATCTTCGTCATCGAGTTCGCCGCTGACGCCGAGGAACGTTTTCGCGCCGCCGTCGTGGCGTGGCGGGAAGAAGTGCGCACCGATCGGGAGGTCGTCGCGCCGGCCGTTGGAGACGACCCAGCCCGTCAATGCCCGCGCCGCCTCCTTGATGTCGGCCTCGGTGTACTCGACGCCCTCGCCCAACGTGTGGAGTTCGAGCAGTTCGCGCGCGTAGTTCTCGTTCGGCGCGCGAGCGATGCTGGTGCGGCCGTCGAGCCAGATCAGCATCGCGGGATCACGCGTCACCTCGAGCAGGAGCGTGCGGAAATCGCCCAGCGCGTGGCTGCGCAGCGTCTGATTCTGCAGGCGCATGAGCGCGGCGCGATTGACCTTGTGGATCGCCGTGGCGAAGTGGTCGTGCCAGAAGTAGGTCAGTTTCTCGAGCAAGGGTCGGCGGCTGAGCAAGAGCCGTTGGTGCCACTCATAGATCAGGACCTGTGGCTGCTCGTTCGGATCGCCGGGCAGATCTTCGAGGGCTCGATCGACGGCGGAGTCGTCGACCGCGTCGGGCGCCAGCAGGCGCTCGACCGCCCCCTCGAGGCCCAGCGCCAGGTACTCCTCGAGTTCTTCCGCGCTGTAACCGAACCCTGCGCGGCGCAGCAGGTGCTGCACGCGGCCGCGCTCGTCGTTCAGCGGCATCTTGCATCCCTCTCCGGTGCGAGCTGCGCCAGCATTCCCGCGCTGGGGCGCTCTCACGGGTGTAACGACGATGCGCGAGGAGCGTTCGCCGCGGTGCGTTATGTCGATACCCGCTCGGGCGGCGACTCTAGGTCAGTTGAGCGTGGCTGTGGCGAAGATGACGCGGAACGGGACGCAGTAGATGACGACGCTGCGGAAACTCGCGAGGTCCACGCCCTCCGGCAGCTCGTAGTTCACGTTGCCGCGCGTCGCACGCACCTCGCCGAGGTCGACCGCGCCGTCCACGTGGACATCGCCGTCGACGTCAGGCGTCAGGTAGACGTGAAGATCGGGCCCGTTTCGCACCTCGTAGTCCTCGAAGCGCAGCACGCCGCCGCCGTCTGGGTCAAGGATCAGCAACACTTGCCCCGATCCGAAGTGGAACGAGTCGGCGCCCATCAACTCGCCGCCTGCCACAAGCGTTGCGGTCGCATCCGAGGGCATCGAGTCGGTGGTGGCCGCGGGTGTTGCGCCCGCGGGCGTCGCTGCGGGCGTCGAGGGCGCGCTCGTCGCCTGTGGCGTCGAGAAAGCGAACGCAAGCGCCTCGTCGAGCTCAGTGCCCTCGTCGATCAACGGCGAAACGAGGAACCACGTGAGGTAGGCCGAGACGGCGAGGAAGCCTGCCGCCGCCACGACGCCGACGCCCCAGGCGAACGGCCGTACCCGCGGGCCGATATCCGCGAGGCTTGTGCGCTCAAGCGGTGCGGCGTATTCGATCGCGACGATCGCCACGCCGAGCGCGACCATCGGCAGCGCCAGCGGCCCCGCGGCGAACAGCGCCGCCAGCGCCGCCGCACCCCCGATGAGGTAGCGCGGCAGACCGTTCCAGCGCCAGAGCACGTGCCCGATCAGCAGTGTGGCGACCGTCAGGATGGCCGCGATGATCCCTCGGCGAGTGCCCCCGTCGACATCGAGGACGCGGATCGCGCCTTCGCCGAGCAGGTCAGCGACCGGTTCCCAGAGCGCGATCACGGCGGCCGCGCCGAGACCTACGAGGAGGAGCAGAGTCAGCGCGAGCGCGCGCAACTGGGCAGCGCGGTCGGGCGCAATCAATGGCTGCGATGTCACCTGACGTCCTCCACTCCGCTGGGACAGCGGCGGATCGAGCGTACACCGACTGCGTGGGCCTGTTATTACGTCGCTGTTAGCCCTCGAGGCTGGCCAGGACGGCGTCGATCCCTTCGCCTCGTAGGCCCCGCTTCATGCCGGCGTACGCACCCTCGTCGTGCTCTGCCAACTGCGTGGCGTGTTCGAGGGCGACATCGCGCAGCTGGTCGGCGGGCACGACCTCGTCGAGGAAGCCGGCGTCGCGCGCTCCCTGTGGGTCGTAGATCCTGGCGGTCAGCGCGGCCTGAGTCAGATAGCGCTTGGACAGACGGTCCTTCGCCAGCAGCCACGCGAAGGGTGGCAACGTCGAGCCGATGGCGACCTCGTTCAGGCCGATGCGAAAGTCACCATCGGCACCCAGCCGATGATCGCCGGTGAGCAGGCAGAACGCGCCCAGCGCGATGGCGTGTCCCGTTGCGGCGACGACCAGGGGCCGCGGCCAGCCGTAGAGACGCATCATCAGACGTGCGCCGCCGAGCCCCTGGGTACGAGCCTGCTCGGCGTCTCCACTCCGCATCACATTGAGGTCAAATCCGCCTGAGAAGATTCCAGAGCGACCGGTCAGTACCACGGCTCGGGCATCCGCCTCGGCGCGGTCGAGCATCGCGTTGACTTCGGCGATCAGGGGTGGCCCAAAAGCGTTCGCCTTGCCGTCATCCAAGCTGATCAGTGCAACGTCGCCGACCTGTTCGTACGTGGTCATCTCGGACATTTGTGATCCCTCGCTGCCAGTCCGCCGGAAAGTCCGGCGATGTCGACCGCCCATCGGTGCCGTCAGCATACTCAGCAATTCGGCGAGCCACGGGTCTGGAGCCACTCGTGACACGCGGCGAGGGCGGTCCGCGGCCAGCATCGCTGACCTCGGACCGCCCTCATCGCAGTCGCTTAGTGCGGCTCGGTTGCCCGAGGCTACTGTGAGCGCCTCGGAAGCAGCTCGCGTAGCCCCAGCGTCGCTGCCAGCAGCGCGAACATGAGCCCGGCAACCAGCGGCAGGGTCACCACTCCGCCACCCGCCTCGGTCGTGAGGCCGGCGTTGCCGGTGTCCGCCGGAGCGGGCGCGGCGCCGGCGTGCGGAGCGGCGAGATACGGGAACGTCGAGCCGAACGGCACGTCGTTGCCGTCGATCGCATCGCCGACGCCCGCAGCGCCACCGCGGTTGAGCACGATGCCCAGCGCCGCATCGATCACGTCATCGGTGAGCTGACGCCCGTTCGGGAAGGCGACAGGAGCCGAGAAGTCGATCGTCACCACGTCGGGGATCAAGGCGCCCGAGACGGTCGCAGCGTCGAGGTTGCCCAGCGGTCCGCCATCCTCGGCGCCGAACAGCGGCTCAAGAGCGCTGCGCAGACCGGCGATCGTAGCCGCGGCCGTCGCGCCGAAGGTGGCCGCATCGTCGGCCGGGTCGCCCATGTTGAAGGCGTCCTTCTGGGCGCTGGGGATCAGCGCGGTGTTGATGGCCGGAATGGCCATCCGGTCCACCCGCTGGCCCGCCCGCTCCGTGGTGGCCCATGCTCGGATCACCCCAGTGTCGCTGCTGGCGGCGCCCGTCAGTGCCACGATCGGCAGTTCGATCACCAGCGCACTGACGTTCGTACCGGCCAGCGTGTCTGACGGCGTCTCGCCCGCTGGACGCAGCCCGATCGCCGGGACGCTCGGTGCGGCCACGAAGTTCGAGAAGCCGACGAGGTCGAAGAAGAACGGATCATCGCGCTGCCCGGCGAAGATGCGGATGCCGCCGGCGTTGGTTACCTGGGGCGTCCCCGCCGTCGCCGCGGGCGGCGTGACCGGTCCGATGATCGGATCGCCCAGGCCGGTGATTCTGAACACCAGCGGATTGCCGCTGAAGCGCGCCGTCACCGTCGCATCTGCGACCAGGTCGCCGGTGTTGTCGACGTGGATATTGTATAGTTCACCCCCGGCGCAAAGTTCGAGCTGGCGTTCGCGGCTGGCGCGGTGAGCGGGTTGACCGTTAGCGCCACGACGAGGTTGTCCGATCGTTCCGGACTGCGGAACGCGAACACGTCAGCCAGGTCCGCCGCCCGGTCGCTCGCGGCCAGCGGGGCGTCGGCGTGGTCGGCGCTTCGGACACCGCCTGCGCCAAGCCCGGCCCACGCGAACATCGCGACGGCCGCGACCATTGCGGTCATCGCCAGCGCCCGCCGGCTGAGCGCCGGCGGGGTAAGTCTCGTGAAATCGATCATTGAGCCCTCCTTGAACCCGGGTTGTTGTTGGGTCCAGGAGGTATTCGCCCGGCACGTCGGTTCGGATCACTCGCTGATGGCTGCCGCGGAGAGCGAGGCTAGACAGCGCCGCTAATCAAGATCTCGGTCGTCGGTTGAGGGCTCCCGCCCGCCGGCTCGACCGTCACGGCGATCACGTCGCCAGCCTCGAGGCTCAGCGAGAGCGCCACGTCAGCAGCGCCGTTTTGTGTCGAGAACAGGCCCACGCCCTCTACCGCCCCAGCGTCTCGGATCAGCCACACCTGGTAGACGAAGCTCACATCGAGGTCGGGGAGTCCGCGGATCGACAACACGGCGAAGTCATCGTCGGCGCTGTAGACGAGGCGATGCTCACCGCCGCCGGCGCTCCCCGAGACGGCGACGACTTGAGTATCGCCGTCGCCCCCGGTCGAGTTGCCGATCGCCAGCCCGACGAGGAGTGCGAACGCAGCCAGCGCTGCCGCGAATCCGTACGCCACCGCCGGCCGGCGGATGAACTCGAGCAGCCCACTCGCAGCCGGTTCCGCCTCGAAGGCCACGATGCCTGCATTGGGGATCGCGAGCACGCGGTCGCGCAGCCCGCTGGGAGGCGCGACCTCGTCGACAGAGAGCGCGACGCTCGCCGCCGCCAACCTGAGCTGACTGATCTCCTCGTGCAGCTGGCACTCGTCGACATGCGCCTCGACCGCGTGCCGCTCCTCGGGCGAGAGAGCGTCGAGGGCGTAGCCACCGGTCAGTTCGGCGACTTCGTCGCAGCTCAGGCGGGGCACATCAGTCATCGCCGGGCGCCTCCCTCGGGAACGAGTTCGGCGCGGAGGCGCCGCAAGGCGAGGCGGGCGCGGCTCTTCGCCGTGCCGACCGGCACTTCCAGCTCCGCACCGATCTCGGTCATCGTCATCCCCTCGAAGTACGCCAGCTCGACGACGCGGCGCTGCGCTGCGGGCAGGGCGCCCATGGCGGCCCGCACCTGTCGCGCCTCGACCCCTCGCGTGAGCACAGTCGCCACGTCCTCCGCGGCAGGGTCGGCCAGGTCGAAGGTGGCCGGCAGTTCCGCCTCGCGCCGCGTGCGGCGGCCACTCGCCCGCGCGAGGTCGAGCGCGCGACGTCTCACCACGGTCAGCGCCAGCGCGTCCACGCGTCCCCGCGCGGTGTCGATGCGCTCCCGCTGACGCCAGAGCTGCTCGAATGCGTCATGCACCGCATCCTCCGCCAGGCTCCGATCGCGCACGATTCGCAACGCCAAGCCAAACGCTCGACGCGCAACGAGGTCGTAGAGGTCTGCGAGCGCGCCAGCGTCACCGTCACGCAGCGAACGCGCGATCCGCTCGATCGCCTCATCAGGTATTCGCTCGGGCGCCGCGACGGGATCACTCCTCGCTCACCGCAGACTCGCACGCCGTCGAGCCGAGGTCCGGTGACCCCTCGACGTTTCGATTCTAAGTGTCACCGCAGCGCACTGCCCCAACACGATTCGGACGCGAGGCGGTGCACATGTCCGCTCGTATTATCACAAGAGTGGTAGAGTCCGCGGGATGAAGCGGCCGGCGACACCCCTACCAGCGGACGTTCGGCCGCAGTTCCCCGTTCCGGACATGCGGCAGCGCGCGGTCGTAACGGGCCCGGCGCAAGCGGTCCGTCCGGAGTGACGCCAGTCAGCTACCGCTTCTCAGTTGCCTTCGTCGCGCGCTTCCTCTGCTCAGCCCTGGTTCGTCGAGGGCGTGATATGGCGGCGGATGGCGGCGCGTATGGAGTTCCCGCGTGACCGCCGACACGACCGGCGGAGACGCCATGGCCGCCGAAGGCCCGCGGCTGCCGCTCGCCAATCGGCTGCTGTACTCCTCCGGCAGCATCAGCGGCAATGCGATCAGCCGCAGCATGGACCTGCTGTTGCTCTTCTTCTACGCACCCGGCAGCGACGCCGATATCCCGCAGCGCATCCCGATCGTGCTCGCGGGTCTGGCCTTGTCCGGCGTGCGGCTCGCCGAGGCCCTCGACGACCCGCTGATCGGCTTCCTCTCCGACCGCACGAAGACGCGGTGGGGCCGGCGCATCCCCTACGTCCTGCTGGCGACGCCGTTCCTTTCGCTCTTCTTCATCCTGCTCTGGACCCCGCCCGATGCCCACGAGAGCTTCGCGAACCTGATCTACCTGATCATCGTGCTCTGGTTCTTCCACCTCTTCAGCACGCTCTCGGGCGGCCCGTTCGAGTCGCTCCTACCGGAGATCGCACCTCGCGCTGACGACCGGCTGTACATCGTCTCGTGGCAGGTGGTGCTCGGCGTGGTCGGCGCAGTCTTCGGGTTGATCCTGGCGACGGTGCTGAAGAACGTCTTCGGCTTCCCGACGATGGCTGTCGTCATCGGTGCGGTCGCCCTCACGTCGCGTTATGTCTCCCTGGCAGGCGCATGGGCGCCAGCCAAGCGCACCGCCGAGGCGCATGAGGACGAAGAACACATGGAGTCGTTCTGGCAGGCGATCCTCACGTCGCTGCGCAACGACCAGTTCCTCGTCTTCTTGCCGAGCTTCATCCTCTACAACATGGGCGTGCAGATGATCACCGGCGCCCTGCCGTTCCTGGCGGAGGCGGTGATCGAAGGCGGGGTCGAGGGCTCCGCCGACATCGATATCCCCGGCACCGGCGTAGCCGTCGGACCGGTCGAGGCGATGCTGGGCCTCGCCATCGTGACGGTGATCCTCGCGCTGCCCTTCATCGTCACGTACGCCCAGCGATTCGGGAAACGCTGGGTCTACTCGCGCGGCATGCTGTTCGCGGCGATCGTGTTCCCGTTCCTGTTCTTCATCGGCCTCGGCCCCGGATCAACGCTGCTGCATGCCCTCGTCTTCGCCGCGCTCATGGGCCTCCCGCTGGCGCCGGTACAGACCTTTCCCAACGCACTGATCGCGGACATCACCGACTACGACGCGCTGCAGACGGGCATGCGTCGTGAGGCGACGTACTACGCAACGCAAGCGATGTTCGAGAAGGTGGCGTCCGCCCTCGCGCCGGCGCTGCTGGCGTTGCTCCTGTTCATCGGTTCGACCGCCGACAACCCGCTGGGCATACGGCTCGTGGGGCCGGTCGGGGGCGCTGCCACGCTCGTCGGCTACCTCGTGTTCCGACGCTACTGGCTGCCCGATGCGGTGACCGCCGAGACCGTCCGCGCCGCCATTGAAGCCCGGGAGGCCAGCGAATGATCGCACGCACCATCGTCATCGCCGTGCGGATCATCCTGCCGCTGTCGATCTTCCGCTGGCCGCTGGTGGGCGGCATCGCCTCCATGATCGTCGACGCGGTCGACGTGATCCTCGTCGACATCATCGCGAACCTGATCGGCGAGGAGCCGGGCTTCGGCACGAACTACCAGGAAACGGACAAGCCGCTCGACCTCTATTACCTGACGTTCGAGTTCATCGTCTCGCTGCGCTGGGCGGCGCTGGCACGCAACACCTCGATCGTGCTCTTCGTGCTACGCCTCGTTGGCTTCGTCGCGTTCACGCTGACGGGCGCGCGCATCCTGCTCTTCATCTTCCCGAACCTCTTCGAGAACTGGTACCTCTACTACCTGATCACGGTCCGCTGGTACCCGCGGCTCGTCCCCGAGAACGCCCGTCAGCTCACAATCGTCCTCGTCGCGCTCTACATCCCGAAGATCGCGCAGGAATACATTCTGCACTTCGCCGAGTTCAAGCCATGGTCGACGTTCAAAGACACGTTCCTCTCGTTGCGCGTCCGCTAGCGGCGCGGCCGCCTATTGCTCGACGATCGCCCGCGACCTCAGCGAGCGCCCTCGCGTGTGTCAGACACTGGCGTCGCGGCGGTCTAGTGCTCGTCGGGTTCGCTCACTAAGGTGAGTCAGAGTTGCGGCCTCGCTGAGGGCGCGCGAGGGGACGCGATGACGGTCGAGGAGCGCTCGGGCGACGAGGTGCTGGCCTGCGAGGTCCGGCCGGCGAACGTCGACCGCGGCGAGCTGCGCGCGCAGGTACAGGCCAAGTACAGCGATGTCGCGATGCAGCCCGACCTCGGGTTCCACTTCCACACCGGCGGGCCGCTTGCGTTGATGCTTGGCTACGACGCTGCAGAGATCGACTCGCTGCCAGATTCCACCGTCGAATCGTTTGCGGGCACCGGGAATCCCCTCGGCGCCGGCCGGCTGCCCGCGGGTGCGACCGTGCTCGACCTCGGCTGCGGAGCGGGGTTTGACTCGCTGCTGGCCGCCCGCCAGGTCGGCCCCTCGGGCCGGGTGATCGCAGTCGACATGACCGAGGCGATGCTGAACAAGACGCGCATCGGCGCTGTGGCGGCGGGCCTCGAGAAAGTGGAAACCCGCCTCGGCTACGCCGAAGAACTGCCCGTCGAGGACGGCGAAGTCGACGTCGTGATCAGCAACGGCGTCGTCAACCTCACCCCCGACAAGGTCGCGACGATGCGGGAGATCCGGCGGGCGCTGCAACCGGGTGGTCGCGCCCAGATCGCCGACATCTTGGTGCATCGCGAGGTTCCCCAGGACGCGAAGGACGACATCGACCTCTGGTCCGGGTGAATCGCCGGCGCTCTGCTTGAAGCAGAGTGGCGCGAGGTGCTCGCGTCTACCGGATTCGTCGACATCGAGTGGGGCGTCGAGGTCGACGTGTTCTCCGGCTCGAGGCACGAGTCCGACGCGGCCGAGTTCGACACCCGGGGCATCACGTTCGCTGCCCGGCGCTTGTAGCGAGTACGGTCACCTCCGGCTTGCGAACCACCGAGCCGGGGAGCTGCAGCCGTGAGCGCCGATACACCCCGCCTGACGCTGCGACCCGCCGCCGAGGCGGAGGCTGACCTCGTCGCCGACATCGTCTACGGCGACCCACAGCAGGTGACGACCAGCGTCGGGCTCGCGTTGCTGGGCTTGAGCGACAGTCCTCGGACGCGGCGTTTCTACCGCTCGCTCTGGCGCGCGCTCGGCCACTGGCGGCGGACGCGGCTCGTCGAGGAAGACGGCCGCGCCGTCGGCCTGCTCCAGATCCGGTCCGACGAGGGCGGCGGAGCGGAGCTCGGCCTGGGCCTCATCCTGCGGGCCGCCTGGATCCTCGGACCGTGGATCGTCCCGAGACTGCTGTCACGCGCGCCGCTGTTCGAGCGCGCCGGGACCCAGCGCCCCGAGGGCAGCTACCACATCGACGAGATCCACGTCGCTGTGAGCGAACGTGGCCGAGGCGTCGGCGCAGCGCTGCTCGCGATCGCGGAGTCTGAGGCGCGTGAGCGCGGCGCGACGCAGATGTCGCTGCAGGTGTTGATGACGAACCCGGCGCGCGCCCTCTACGAACGCGACGGCTTCGCGATCGCCGGGGAAGCGACGAACGAGGTGTTCGAGCGCTACACCGGATGCCCCGGTAACTACCTGATGGTGAAGCCGCTGAGCTAGTCGCCCGCCGCACCCGTCGCAACCGCTACAAGCTGTTCCAGAAAAGTCCCGACGGTCGCGTTATAGGGCTCGGCCGCTTCGTAGTAGACGTTGTGCGGCGCGCCCTCGATCACTTCGAGCGAAGAGTGCGGCACCAACTCGTGCAACCGCCGCGCCGCTGGCTCGGCGCCGTCGAGCGACCCGACGACGACATGCATCGGCGACTCGATCGCGCCCACGCGGTCGGCCAACGTCTCGCGTTCCGCGACGGTGCGCGCGGCGGGCTGCCGCGGGTGCCGGAGCGCCTCGAGGCGGGTCGCGGTCGAGCGGATGCGCAGGTAGCGCTCGTGCATGCGGGGATGCGCCTGCTTGAAGCCGTCGGTCAGCGCGTCGCCGATCGGCAGGAACAGCGTGTCGGGGTCGAGCGGCTCGCGCGACGCCGGCATCCCTTGCCCCGCCGGTCGGACGCCGCTGCCCGAGGGCATCAGGCCGCGCGCCTCGGCCGGATGCCGCGTCGCCCAGCGGATCAGCGTGTTGCCACCCATCGAGTTGCCGGCCAGGACCGGTCGCTCGATACGCAGCGCCCCGAGGAAGCCTTCGAGCTCGTCGGCGCGGTCGGTCTCCTCCGCGTCACGCGGTGAGTTCGACGAGTGCCCGTGGTTGACGCTGTCGTAGGCGAAGACATGGAAGCGGTCGCGGAACGCGTCGAACTGCTGCCACCAGGCTTCACCACAACTGGAGTTGCCATGCAGGAACACGAGGGGAGGCGCAGAGGGGTCGCCATCCTCGACGTGGTAGAGGTCGTTGCCGTGTACCTCGAGCCATGGCATTGATGCCACCGTTTCCGTCGCCGATCTTGGATCTATGCGTGGGGATTCTAGTCGCCTGACGCGGCAATGACCCGTGCGAACCGGCTACAGTCATAGCGAGCCGAGGAGACGCCGATGTTCGTTGCGATGAACCACTTCCGCGTGCAGCCCGGCCGGGGAGACGCCTTCGAGCAGGTCTGGCGAGAGCGCGAGAGCTTCCTGCAGGATGTCCCCGGCTTCGTCCAGTTCGCCCTGCTGCGCGGCGATGACGACGCCTACGTCAGCCACTCCGTCTGGGACTCGCGCGATGCCTTCGAGGCATGGGCGAACAGCGATGCGTTCACGCAGGGCCACCGTGGCGGGGGGTCGATGGCCGACATCCTCGCTGGCCACCCGGAGGTCAAGCTCTGGGAAAGCGTGATCGTCGAAGAGGGGGCGGTGGCCGCCGCGGGCGACTGAGGTCATCCGCGCGGTGCACCATGGAACCGCCCCATGGACATCCCGCAACGCCCATTCCACCCAAAGGTCGTCTCGCCTCGCCGCCGAGGCGATATCGTGCGCCGTCAACGGCTGCACACGCTGCTGGGAGACGCCCTCGATCATGATCTCGTCGTTCTGACGGCACCGGCCGGTTACGGCCAATCGACGCTCGCCGTCGATTGGCTCGATGCCGCCGACTTACCTCTCGTCTGGCTCTCGCTCGACCGCCAGGACCGAGACCCGCTCGCGCTGGTCAGCGACATGGTCACGGCCATCCGCTTCCGCTTCCCTGACACCCTCGTCGAATTCGAGCAGCGCATCGACGCCGGCGCGAGGCCGGACGCGGCGCCGGCGCTGGTCAACGAACTCTCGGCGGCGGTGCACCTCGAGATCGACGAGCTCTTCGCGATGGTGATCGACGACCTGCACTCGATCGATGGCGCAGCCGAATCCCTGGAGGTTATCGACACACTCACGACGGCGGTTCCGCTGTCGATGCGGCTCTACGTCCTCTCGCGGACAATGCCACCGCTCGGCTCGCTGGGCCGCATGACGGCGCAACGGCGGGCCCTGACGATCGGCACGCGCGACCTCATCTTCACGAACGAGGAGGCCGAGGAGTTCCTGACGCGCCAGGGCGTGACCGATGAGGCGGCGCGCAAACAGCTGATCGAGCGCTCCGACGGCTGGGCCGCCGCCCTGGCGATCCTCGGGGACCAGTACCAGCGTCTGGGCTTCGTCCCGCAGCGCGGGGACGCAGAGGCGCAGTTCCTGCTCTCGCAGTTCATTCAGCGCGAGGTGATCGATCGCCTCGAAGAGAGCTCGGCGAACCTGCTCACCGCCTGCGCCGTGGTCGACAGCTTCGACTTTGAGATCGCGCGCCAGCTATCCGCGGACGAACAGGCGGCAGGCGTGCTGCGTGACCTCGAGCAGTCGACCCACTTCCTCGCCCGACTCGGCGAAGACGACGGCGAGTGGTACCGCATGCACGCGCTGTTGCGAGAACACCTGTTGGCGAAGCTGGAAGTCGAGGACCCCGACCGTCTGTTGCAGCTGCGCCGGCGGGCCGCTGCCCTCTTCGCCGGTCGGGGCGATCGGGCGCTCGCTGTCGAACTCTCGCTCGAGGCCAGCGACTGGAACGAGGTGGTGCGGGAGGTCCACGAGTCGAGCGATCAGCTCTACCAGCGGGGCGAGTGGTCACGGCTCGCCGGCTGGCTCGACCGCCTGCCCGAGAGCGTCTTGGAGAGCGAACCCGACCTGGCGCAGACGCGAGCGCGCCTCGCCATCAAGTTCGCCAACGGCCAGGAAGGCCTCGAACGCCTCAAGCGTCTCGACGACCGGCCGCTGACCGAGTCGCAACGCGTGCGCCAGGAGCTCTATCGTGCCGTCGCCATGCGCCAGGTGAGCCGCCTCGACGACGCCGTCGCGGCTTCCCGGCGCGCCCGTTCGATCGCCCTCGAAAGCCTCGATGATGGCGACCCGCTCTTCGCCGAGATCGACCTCGAGGAGGGCATCGCCCTCGGGCAGAGCGGGCATTTCGAGGAAGCGCGGGTGCGTCTCGAGCAGGCCGCGGGGGCCCTTCGATCGGTCCGGTGACCAGCACCGACCGAGGCCACGGCTGAGTTCGCGGCCGCCCAGCGCCGCTGGCGTAGTCTGGCCGAGCCCGGCGCGCGGGTGAGCACGATGAACAACATGGGCAACGTCCAGCACATGCTTGGCGAACTGGACCTGGCGCGGGACATGTTCGACACCGTGATCGACCAGGCCGAGCGCATCCAGCAGCGCCGCACGGGTGCTTACGGGCGGGAGAGCCTCGCCGCGGTCGAACGCGACCTTGGACGCATCGACCGCTCGGTCGGGTTGTTCAACGTAGCGATCCAGGAGGCCCAGGACCTCGACGACCCGGTGTTGATCATGAGCGCCACCTACGGCCTCGCCATGTGCTACCGCGAGCGGGGCGACTACCCTCAGGCGCGCTCGCTCCTGGAGCACGGGCTGCGTCTGGCCGAGCAGGGCGGCGCTGAGCTCCAGCGCGCGCGCTTCCGCTCCGGCCTCGGCGCAACGCTGATCGGCGAGCGCCGCCATCGCGAGGCGATCCCGATCCTCGAGATCGCGGCCGATGAGTCGGTGGCCACGGGAGCGCAGCGCGAAGAGGCGCTGGCGCGGCTGCGCCTCGCGATCGCGTGCTACCACGCCCGCAGCCGTCGCGTGGCCCTCGAACAGCTCGCGCGGGTGGCGGAGATCGTGGGCGCGCTCGGGTATGACCAGTTCCTGGTCGCCGAGGCTCGCCAGAATACCGAGGTCATCGAGTACGGCATCCAGCGCCGCGCGGGTGGCGACTACTTCGACACGCTACTCGCGCGGCTTGAGCCGCGTGGTGCCGGCGAGGAGCCGGCCCCGGCCCGAGGCGCCGCCCCGGCCATTCGCGCGGAGGCGTTCGGGCTGCCACGAGTGCTGCTCGATGGCCGCGTCGTCGATGATGGCGCATGGGGCAGCGAGCGGTCGAAGGAGATGTTCTTCTTCCTCGTGCACCGCGACGAGCGGCTGCGCAAAGCGGACATTGCGCTCGCCCTCTGGCCTGACGCCGAACCGCAGCAGGTGAACAGTGTGTTCCACTCCACCCTGCACCGGCTCCGGCGGGCCATCCACCGGCAGGTGGTCCTTCAGGAGGACGGTGTCTACCAGGTCAACCCCGAGTTCGACATCGAGTACGACGCGAGCGAGTTCGAACACCTCGCCCGCGACGCCGCCGAAGCTGGCGAGGGCAGCGAGGAGTGGCGCGAGGCGCTCGCCCGGGCGCTCGGTCTCTACCAGGGGCCGTTCGGCGCGGGCTTCGAGTCCGACTGGGCCGAACAGACGCGCCGCCGTTACGAGGACACCTACCTCGTGTCGATGCTGGCCCTCGCATCCGCGGCGCTGCGCCGCGAGGACACCGCCGAGGCCATCCGGCTGGCCGAGAGCGTGCTTGAGATGGACGCCACGAACGAGGAAGCGGCGACCTACCTCGTCCGCGCCCACGCGCTCGGCGGCCACCTCGACCTCGCGACCAGGGCCTACCGGCGCCTCGAACGGCGGCTCGAAGACGAGCTGGGCACAGAGCCGGGGAAGCTGCTACGGGCGGCCTACCGCGAGGTCATCTCCGCTGGGACCGAATCTGTCAACTAGCTCGCCGATTCGATCTCGTACGATCCTGTTCTAGCTTTCCTGTCGCTCTCGACTGATAGAACCGCCTGAACTGTCCCCTTCCTTACAAGTTCATGTGTCGTCCATCACAAGCTCGCAAGAGGTTGGTGAGAGGGGCAAACCTAGCTTTGCCTCGTCATAACGCGTGGCCCCGACTGGGGTCCCCGACGGGACAGGACTGCCCATCCGCCTCATCGCCAGGATCACCGCCACCCTATTGGTCGCCATCGTCGCAATCGCCGCTAGCCCGGTGACCGCGTCGGCCGAAGTCATCTGGGGCATGTAGCCCGTTAGCTGAGACGGAACACTCCGTTCAACACCGGATCCCGATTACCGCCAGCTGAGGATCCAGCGACCCTCCTGGGATCGGTGTACCGAGGCCTGGCGGCGACTGCCCTCGTCGCCAGGCCTCACTTCTACGCCTGCCACGCCCGACGCTCCTCCGCCCTCGGCGGCTACGATGGCACCCACGCACCCGCGTAGCTCAGGGGACAGAGCAGGCGACTCCTAATCGCCAGGTCGGAGGTTCGAATCCTCCCGCGGGTACCACGCGCCGTCCTCGGCTGCCTCCACCACGGGACGAACTCGGAATGAACGTCGCCTTCGGGAAGTCGTGGTCGGTCGAGTAGAGTTGACTCGTGCTTCTCCGATCGCTCAGGGACCGTCTTCACCTCGTAGCAGCGTTGCTGGTGCTGCTGGGCGTCGCGATCCCCGGCGCCATGATGATCTACGGGACAACCGCCCTCGGGATCACGTACAAGGATTGGACGTGGCCCGCGCTCCCGGTCACCGCTGGCCTCACACTGGGTAGTGCATTCATGGCTGGGCGTCGCCCGAGGGCGCCGCTCTGCCGCGGTGAGCCGACGGGCGTTTCGTCCACTCCCGGCACTCACGAGGTCGGTTGGCAACCATGCTCGCGCGGTGACACTGCGCTTGAACGAGCGTCGCCGACCCGAATGATCGACCCGTCTGCTGAGATCTCCGCGATCAGGAACCAGCGCTCCTGGACCTGCGCAACGCAACTCTCGGACGCGCTCGCCGCGTACGAATCGGCTCGCAATACGTCGAGACGCAGCAGGTAGTAGTTGCCTTCGAAGGCCGCCAGCTGGTGTGCCTGGCCGCCAAATGTCATCACGGAGCTCGCGGCGTCGTCCCGCCTCGATGAGGCCAGGAGATCGAGAAGCTCGGCGACTTTTGCGAAGGCGATGCGCCCAGGAAGGTCAGCCGTTCCCAGCGGCGTGTAACTCTCTGCAAGGGCCTGCACCTGCTGGCCGATGGCCTCGAGCACCGCCACTGCCCCATCGTCTTCAGCCGGCTGCGGCGAGTCTTCAATCGGGCACGAAGCTTGCGGGAACACCACGATGTCACCTGGATGGATGTTTCGGGGGGGCGCCTCTCCTTGAGACGTCGATCATCGGGGGCAGGCGACAGGTCCCCGAAGGCGTCGATCCGGTTCAGGCGTTCGAGTTGCCCCAGCAGCTTTTCGTGTTCGGTTGGATCGCCGATACACGCCAGTTCCACGCCGACCTCGTCCTCGAGGATGTCGGTGTAGCTTTTCAGCAGGGCCCAGTACGGACTCCCGACGACGGAACAGCGATTGTCGACGAGAGGTGCGCCGTCCTCGCTCGATCCCGAGCCAGGGGTAGCTGCCTGGCATTGGAGCGCGAACGTGAGATCCGAAGTCGGGATCGGCGATGCGGTGACGTTGAACGTCATCGAATTTAGCCCGGCATTGTTCTGGCAATCCTCATCCCCACAGGCTTTCAAGATCACAATCGCGCCGTAACCCAGTCTCGTGAACGCGGTCGAGAATTCGACCTCGCCGGGCTCCGTTGGATCGGCGATCTCATTGCCGTTTTCCGGCCAGCGTTTGACGCCGATCGTCGAGGTCGGAGCACTCCATTCGTAACTCACCACGAGTCCCTTGATCGTCGCTTTACAAGCGACGGTCTCTCCCACCTCCGGCTCGGCAGGACTGCAGTCCAGCGACCCAACGGTCGGCGCTCGACTGGTAGGTGCAGGCGGCGTCGGCGTCGGCGGCGGCGTGGCGGTCGCCCCTGCCGTGCTCGTCGGCGTCGGATCGCTAGAACCATCCCCGTTCAACCCCGGCAACACCCCCGCAAGGGCGGCCCAGATGCCCGCCACCGCGATGATTAGGGCGGGGACCAACAAGAGAAGTGCCGTGGTGTTCTTGATGACGTCTGCGAACTTCTTCACGTCTTAGTCGCTCGACACTCGGTTCCAGTGTCAGGAACCTGCTTCCAGACCTCCGATGAGGTGGGCACTGGGAGGACCGGACGGCTCAATCGTGAATCTCGATCTTGCCCGCCTTCGAGGTGCGACTCGGCGGCGTCGAGGCTGCGGCTGGCCCGATCACGTGCCGATTGGCGATGAGCGGTTTGCCGACTCCGCCGGTGTTCGAAGCGATGGTCGCGCCCGTGCCCCCAGGCCACGGACCCCCCAGGCGAACGAGGGCCCCCACCGCGAGCGGGATCGATGTGAGGTCTTGCCAACGTCCGAGTCCCTCGGGCCCGGGTGCAGCGTTCGCCACCCGCGAAGCGCCGCTGGTCTCGATACCGACCGCCTCGTCGCCTCAGGCGACGACGTAGAACCCGCCCGCGAGGACTACCTGAAAGAGCGACATCGAGGAGTGCGGAAACCACTGGGCGGCGCTCGTGACCCCCACTTTGGCGCCGCCATCCAAGCCTGACGACCAATGACGGACACAGTCTTGGCGGGCAAGATGTCGCCGAGCCTCGAGACCGTCAGCTGGTCAAAACCGCCGACACGACTGTCCAGCCCTGCCTTCGAGATGAAACCTAAGGGGTGCGTCGCGATCTCGCCGTAGTGGTTCCGTAGTGGATGTACGCGCAAGCCGGAGGGGGCTGCGTGTTCGGAAGGAGGACACGACTGCTGCCTCCTCCTGAGCGTGGCCTCACAGACATGCGCGGGTTACAGCTGGAACAGCGAGCGCGCGTTCTCGCCGAGCACTAAGCGACGCCGGTGTTCGGAGAGCGCGCCGACACTGTCGCGGATCTGCTGCGGCGCCAGGATGCTCGAGTCGATGTGTGGGTAGTCCGAGCCCCAGATGAACTGCCCTTCGCCGACCAGGTCCATCATCGAGTCGATCGTGCGCTCGCGCGGTTCGATCACGTACCAGACGTTGCGCCGCAGATACTCGCTCGGCTCCAGCTCTGTACGCTCCGCGTAGCCGAAGTGCTCGTACTTCTCGTCCAGGCGATCCATCAGGTCGGCGGCCCAGCCCGCGCCCGCCTCGACGGCCAGGCACTTGAGGCGCGGGAAGCGGTCGAAGAGGCCGCTCATCACCAACGACGCGACGGCAGGAATGATCTGGAATGTCGCGCCAAGGCCAAAGCTGTAGGTGCGGCTGCGCTCAGTCAGCAGCGAGAATCGCGCGCCCGGGTTCGGCACGGCGCGGTTGAAGCGCACGATGACGTGCAGGCACACCGGCAGCCCGGCGTCCTCCAGCTCGTGCCAGAGCGGATCGAAGTCCGGGTGCGGCGGGCTGCGGTCGCCGACCGGCTCCGGCGCCAGGAACATGCCCTTGAACCCCAGCTTGAGGCAGCGGCGGAGCTCGGCGAGCGCCAGATCGGGATCGTTGAGGGGGATGTGCGCCATCGGGAAAATGCGGTCCTGGCGGTTGTCGACGAACTCCTCCCAGAGTCAGCGGTTGTAGGCGCGGCTGTAGGCGTCGGCCAGCAGCGCATCGTCGGAGTCCCAGAGGATGCCGATCGTGGGGAAGACCACCCCGCCGTTGATCTGCCAGTCCTGGTACAGATCGACGCGCGCGGCGCCGTCCATGCTCGCCTTCGGCGCCCCCTCGAGGTAGGTCATGCCCGGCAGTTCGGAGCGATGCAACCTCGACGCCGGCCGTTCATGATCACCCGGCCGTCGATGATCAGTTGCTCGTCGATCGCGAGGCGCTGCTTCATCTCGTAGGCCATTACGTTTCCGCGGCGGCCTCATCGCCCGCGTCCGGCGCCCGCGAACCGGGGTCGGGCGGCCGGCCCTCGTGGTCCTCGATACTCTGGGTGATGCGAATGGCCCGCGCGCGAAACTCCGGTTCGAGGTACTCGACCCACAGGTGCGGCGGTTCGAGCACGTGCGCATCGCCGTCGATGATGTACTCGGCGCCCTCGCCGGCGGCGGGGTTCGTCTCAGTAGCGTTCGAGGTGGCCACGGCGCACCTCCCTATCTAGTTCGATCTCTGTCAGCTTCGGAGTTCAGTTTCGAGCCGCTGAACACAGACTAGCCAGCTTGAGCTGAACCTGTGTGGCGTACCCTCGGAACCTTCCGCGGGTACCACTTGATGAGCCGGGGGCGAAGATGCGCAGGGGCGATGGGACCTACATCGGCGCTGGCGTTGGGATCGGCGTTGGCGTGGGCACGGCGATCTTCGCCGCCACCGGGTTCGCAGGCTGGATCGGGATCGGCGCCGGCATCGGCGTGGCCCTCGGCGTCGCGATGAGTCGAGGTCGCGGCTAACCGTCGCGGCGCATCAGGCTGAACGTCTGTGCGGTCGGCCCCACGAGGGGTTGTGCGGCGAGGAAGACGGCCAGCGGGACCACATCCTGTGGCCGCTTGAGCCACTCCGTGGGATTCGCAGCCAGTAGCGGCGAGACGCCATCCGCGTCACGTTCGAGGTCCCGCGTGTCGACTGGTCCCGGGATCAACTCGTTGACGGAGATGCGGTCGTCCGCCAGTTCCTGTGCGAGCACCCGCGTGAGCATCGCGACTCCCGCCTTCGCGGCGGCGTACGCCGAGAGGCCGGGAGCGCCCCGGTGTCCGAGGCCCGAACCAAGCGTGATGATGCGACCGCCTCCGCGGGCGCGCAGATACGGAATCGCCGCACGAGCGCCGAGGTAGGTGCCGGCGAGATTTAGTTCGATCGTGGCCTGCCAGGCGGCGGCATCGCCGTCCTCAACGGTTGAATGATCGAGGTTCCCACCGGCGTTGAGCACGACCGTGTCGAGCCCGCCGAACGCCCGCACGATATCGGCTGTCGCCGCCTCCACGTTCGCCGTGTCGGTGACGTCGCAGACCGTCGCCAGTGCGCGGCCACCGGCGGCGGTGATGCGCTCAGCGACCGCGGCAATCTCGGACTCGGTGCGGGCGAGGCAGCCGACTGCCGCGCCCTCCGCCGCGAACCCCTCGGCGATCGCCGCGCCGATGCCGCGACCGGCGCCCGTGACGAGCGCGATTTGTCCGTCGAGTTGACCCATGCCGGGACTCTACGCGACCGCCTCGCGGAGGGCCGCGAGCACCTCCTGCGGGTCCGGATGGTCGCCCGCGACACCGCTGAGGTAGCAGTAGGGCGTGTCGCCCGAGGGCAGCACGACGAAGACGCCGCCCAGCTGCCGCGCGTCACCCAGGACCTCGTGCTGGCGGAAGCCCTTCCCGCGCGCGCGCCGGCCGTTGCGCCAGAGGCTCGGCCGGGACAGATCGAGGATGCCGGCCCGCCGTGCGCCCAGGGCGTCGTAGAGCGCCCTCGAGGGGTCGGTGAAGACCGGAGTGGCCACGTCGTAGTCCTCGACGAAGCCGCGGGCGAACTGGGCGCTGCCATTGCCGACGATGACCAGTTCGGCACCCGACTCATGGATCTCAGCGGTGATCTCGCGCAACTGCGCGAGCTGCTCCTTGCAAAACAGTCAGCCGAAGTGGCGGATCAGGGCGAGCACGATCGGCTGCTCACGCCAGAGCTCACCGAGCTCGACTGCCTCGTCGTCCGGGGTCCTCACGCTAGTGGTAGCGAGTTCGGCGATGGAGTCCACGGCCTCGGCTCCGTTCACTTCCGGTGGGGCGCTTCTCATCTGCTATCGTCGGCCGACCGCCAGCTCATGGCAACGCAGGATTACCGGCTCACGAGACGCGAGGACCCCCAGGCCGATGGCGCAGCTGCTCGAAGGCATCCGCGTGCTCGACCTCGGCCGCAACGTGGCCGCGCCCTTCGCCGCCAAGCTGTTCGCGGACTTCCGCGCTGACGTGATCAAGCTCGAAGCGCCAGGCGGCGACCCTTCGAGGCGCGCCGGCCCCTTCCTCGACGACGAACTGCACCCGGAGCACTCGGCGCTGTTCCTGCACGTCAACACTGGCAAGCGCGGCGTCACGCTCGACCTCGCGACGGACGAGGGGCGGCGCCTGCTGCGCGGTCTGGCCGCCGAGGCCGACGTAATCGTCGAGGACTTCGGCCGGGTCAGCTCACCGAGTGGAGGCTCGATTACGAGGCGCTGAGCGACGGCCACGAAGACCTCGTTCTCTGCTCGATCACACCCTTCGGGCAGAGCGGTCCCTATCGAGACTACCGCGCGTCGGAGATCACGCTGCAGGCGATGGGCGGTCCACTGCACCTCAACGGCTCGCGCGACCGCTACCCAATGAAGCTCACGGGCAACGTCGCGCGCTACCACGCTGGCGTCTCAGCGGCCTACGCGATGATGCTCGCGCGCCTGCGCGTCGAGGCCGGCGGGCCGGGCGACTGGATCGACCTCGCCGTCTACGAGACGCAGGCGGGGTTCCGCGACCGGCGCACCGTCTACATGACCGGCGCGTCGTATACCGGCTACGCCGCACATCGGCAGACGCCCGGCACCCGGACGGCCACGGGCGTGCGGCCCTGCGCCGATGGCTTCGTCAACGTGCTCGGCGCGGGGAGGCACTTCGGTCTGCTGCTCGGAGAGATCGGCCGCGCCGATCTGATCGAGCACGAGGACTTCGGCAAGCCGATCGTGTCCCAGTCGCCGGAGTTCGCGGAGGAGGTGGAGGCGTCGTACCTCGCCTGGCTGATGCAGCACAGCAAGCGCGAGGTGATCGCGACGGTGCAGGGCTTCGGCATCCTCAGCGGCGCGCTGTTCACGACCGAGGACCTGGCGACCGACCCGCACTATCGCGACTGCGGCGTGTGGGAGCCGGTCGAACACCCGGCCGCCGGCACGTTTGAGTATCCCGGCCGCCAGCTCATCCTCAGCGAGACGCCGAAGCAGCCGCTACGACCCGCGCCGCTGCTGGGTCAAGACAACGAGGAGGTGC
This sequence comes from Dehalococcoidia bacterium, assembly GCA_965198045.1. Taxonomy (GTDB): domain Bacteria; phylum Chloroflexota; class Dehalococcoidia; order UBA2979; family UBA2979; genus CBDDEC01. The sequence goes on along the minus strand of CBDAOL010000012.1, from coordinate 237,317 downwards.
TCGTCCGCCAGCATGGCGCGGCACTCGGGCTCACCAGCGACGATCTGCCGCGCCTGCGCCAGGCCGGGGTGATCGCGTGACCGGCCCGGACGATGTGCGCCTACCCCTCGAGGGTGTCCGAGTCGCCGCGATCACGGTCGTGTGGGCCGGGCCGCACGTCACGCAGGTCCTCGGCGAGTGGGGCGCCGACATCGTGCGCGTCGAACCGGTCAACCGCATCCAGCCCTACTCCCGCGGGGGTGAGGCCGTGCTCACGGAGGCGCAGGGGCGTGCCTTCGCAGAGCAGGGCATGCTGCGCTCGGCCTACCCCGACTTCCGCCCGGGCGAGGACCCGTGGAACCGCAGTCCAGGCTTCAACGCGCACGCCCGGAACAAGCGCTCAATGGCCTGTGACGTGATGTCACCCGAGGGCCGCGCAGCGTTCCTCCGCTTGATCGAGCACTGCGATGTCTTCGTTGAGAACAACGTGCCCGAGACGATCGAGCGCGCCGGGCTCACCTACGAGGCGCTCCAGGAGGTGAATCCGCGTCTGATCGTGCTGCGCATGCCGGCCTACGGCCTCGACGGGCCATACAAGAACTACCGCGCCTTCGGCACGCACGTAGAGGGGATGATCGGCCACCACCTGATCCGCTCCTACCCGGACCAGACGCCCGACGCGACCGGCGACGCGTTCACCGCCGATGCGTTCGCCAGTGTGATGGGAGCCTTTGCGGTCACGGCGGCCCTGCGCCACCGCGAACGCACGGGCATCGGGCAGCAGATCGAAATGCCCCTGGCCGAGGCGTTCCTGCCAGCGCTTGGCGAATACATCCTCGACTACACAATGAACGGCCGTGTCACCGGCCAGCTCGGCAACAGCCACGCGTCGCACGCCGCCACACGGCGTCTACCCGACCGCCGGCGACGACCGCTGGATCGCCATCGACGTGGCGAGCGACGAGGAGTTCGCGGCGCTGTGCGACGTGCTGGTCGCGCCGGAGCTCGCCTCCGATGCCCGCTTCGCGGAGGCGCCGACGCGCTGGGCGAACGCCGACGACCTCGACGGCGCGCTCGCCGAGCACACCTCGGCGCACGACCGCGAGGAGCTGTTCCACGCATTGGAGGCCGCCGGCGTCACCGCCGCGCCGGTGCACGACGAACTGGACGCGCTCGCCTCCGAACAGCTGGCCGCGCGCGACTGGTTCGAGGAGATCGACTACCCCGGCGTCGGCAAGCATCGCTACCCCGGGCTGCTGTTCAGGATGCAGAACACGCCGAACGCCGTTCGTACGCCGCCGCCGAAGCTAGGTGAGCACAGCCGCGAGATCTATCTCGACCTGTTGGGCTACAGCGAGGAGGAGTACGCGGACCTCGAGGCACGCGTTCGTCGGCGAGGGCTACGCACCCGGCGTGATCCCGCAACGGCCCGATTGATCTCGTGCAGCGGCAGCCGCGTTGAGCGCAGCCGCCACGGCGGCGACACTACGTTCGTGAAAGCCGCCCGCAGCCGAGCCGACTGAGATGTCACCCGCCGAAGCGGTGTTCCTGATCGCGATCGGCGCGCTCATCGGGGGCTACGCCACCTCGATCGGAGCCGGCGGCGGCTTCTTGATCGCGCCACTGCTCCTGCTCCGCTACCCGGACGCCGATCCGGCCGCGATTACGACCGCTTCGCTCACGGTCGTGCTGGTCAGCAGCCTCACCTCGACGGTCATCGTCTCGCGTGAGCGGCGGGTGGACTTCGCGGTCGTCGCGCTGATGGGCGCGGTCGCCATCCCGGCGGCGCTGGTCGGCGCTGCTACGACGGGGATCCTGCCGCGCGAGTTCTTCGCGCTGTTCTTCACGTTGTTGCTCCTTGGAATCGCCGCCTACATCCTCTGGCGTCCGATCGCGAGGATCACCGACCCACCAGTGCGCGCCTGGCGGCGCGAGCTCTCGGATCGCGAAGGGAACCACTTCCTCTACCGCATCCCGGTGCTGCGGAGCGTCGTGCCCAACGCCGCAGCGGGGTTCATCGCGGCGCTGGCGGGCATCGGCGGTGGCCCGATCGGCATCCCGATCATGACCCGCGTCATGCACCTGCCGCACGCCATCGCCGTGCCCTCGATGCACGTGTTGATCTCGGCGCAGACGGCGGCCGTGCTGGCGCTGCACCTGCTGCTCGCGCATAACGGCGACCCGATGGGCGACGTGCCATGGCTCGCCGTCGGCGTCGTCGTAGCCAATCCGGGGGGCCAGTGGTTGCGCCGCAACCTCAGCGAAGGCCTGCTGATGCGCGCGCTCGCGATCGGCCTGCTCCTGGTCGCCCTCCCTACAGCGTTCGAGGTGATCTAGCGCCGCCGGTCCGCGATGATGCACCCTGTCGAGGCGAACCAGCCGACCGGGCGGAGGCGACGATGAGCGACCAGTTTGCGGCGCGACGCGAGGCGCTGATGCGCGCTCTCGACGGCGGAGCCATCCTCGTCGCCGCCGGGCACGAGATGATCCGCAACGGTGACGTCGAGTACCCGTTTCGCCAGCTGTCCTCGTTCTGGTACCTGACCGGCTTCGACGAGCCCGACGCCGTCGCGTTGCTGCGTCCCGGCCACGAGGCGCCGTACACGCTCTTCGTTCGTCCGCACGACCCCGACATGGCGATCTGGGTCGGCCCTCGCGCCGGCGTGGAGGGTGCGCGCGACGACTTTGGCGCCGACCTCGCGCTCTCCGTCGACTCGCTCGAGGAGGAGCTGCCCGGACTCCTCGGCCGGGTCGAGACGATCTACCTCGCCGTCGGCGCGGACGAACGCCTCGACGCGATCGTGACCAGCCTCGTCGCGCGCCGTCGCGCGGGATCGCAGCGCGGCGCGGTCGCCGTGCCCGGCATCCAAGACCCGACGCCGGCCCTCGACCGGCTACGGCTGCTCAAGAGCGACGACGAGGTGGAGGCGCTGCAACGCGCGATCGACATCACAGGTGCGGGCCTCGAGGCCGCGATGCGCGCGACGAGACCCGGTCTGCACGAGTACGAGGTGCAGGCGATCCTGGAGGCCGCCTACCGCCGCGCGGGATCCGTCCGCGACGGTTTCCCAACGATCGCGGCGGCCGGCGAGCACAGCTGCACCCTGCACTACACGGCCAACCGCGCTCTCCTCGAGGACGGCGACCTGCTGCTGCTCGACACGGGCGCAGAGCACGAGTTCTACTCGGCGGACGTGACGCGCACCATTCCCGCCAACGGCACGTTTACGCCGGAGCAGCGCGCCGTCTACGACGTCGTCCTCGCCGCGCAGGGCGCGGGCATCGAGGCGACGGCGCCGGGGGTGGGCTTCCACGACATGCACGACGCTGCAGTGTGGGTGCTCGTCGAGGGCTTGATCGACCTCGGAGTGATCGAGGGCAGCGTCGACGAGGCGATCGAAGCGGGGACGTACCGCCCCTACTACATGCACTCGACCTCGCACTGGCTCGGGCTCGACGTCCACGACGTTGGCCCCTACCGCGTGCCCCGCGAGGACGGTGAGCAGGACGAAGGCGAACCACCGACGATCCTGCTTGAGCCGGGGATGGTGCTCACGGTCGAACCCGGCCTCTACCTGGCCTCACACCTCGAAGGCGTGCCCGCGGCGCTGCGCGGCATTGGCGTGCGCATCGAAGACGACGTGCTCGTGACGCCCGAGGGCTACCGCAACCTCTCGGCGGCCATCCCCTCCGCGCCGTCTGAACTCGAAGCGATCGTAGGGACCGCGTAGCGGCGGTTCTGCCGACCTACTTGCGCCGCGTAGAACTCCTGATGTTCACGCGTCGGACGCGAGTGACCGGTGTCTGAGCGCTTGCGGCGCCAGCGGCCGTTGCGGTTCCTCGACCGAGGCACCAGGCCGCCCCCTCGGGCGCGGACGAACGGAACATGGTGCGTCTGGCGGTCAGGCGTGGCCTACTCCCCCACTCGCGGGAGCTGCAAACCTCGTCTGCACCGCCTGGCTGCCGCAGTAATAGCGCGACCACGGAGTGGTCACGCAGCGACCGTAGTTTCACGGGCGTGATGCTGTCAACGGCTCCGGAGCAGTGGTATACACAGTTTCGCAACTGCTTATGTTGAGCCGTCTGAGCAGATTGACAAATGTGGCTCGATCAAGCATGCTTCGGCTCCCGCCTCAGCAAGCAAATGCTCACCGAGGCAAGCGTTTTACCACTAGATGTAGTAGGCCGCTCCCGCCCGAGCACCCACATCTAGAGCCACCCGCCAGCGTTCTTCGGGCTCTCCCGGTGGCGTCTGGCGCCGCCACGGAAGGCCCCATGATGCGCATCGCTCGCCGTTTCACCACCGCCGGCCAGAGCCCATACGACGGCATCCCCTTCGAGCATCGGAGCTCACGCATCGTCAACCCGAACGGCTCGATCGTCTTCGAGTCGGACGGCATCGAGCTACCCACGGCTTTCTCCCAGGTCGCCACTGACATCATGGCGCAGAAGTACTTTCGCAAGGCCGGCGTGCCCACCGAGACGCGCCGCGTCGAGGAAGCGGGCGTGCCCGAGTGGCTGCAGCGTTCGGTCGCCGTCGAGGGCGCCGGCGAGACCGGCGAGGTCTCCGCGCAGCAGGCGTTCGACCGCCTTGCCGGGACCTGGACCTACTGGGGCTGGAAGGGCGACTACTTCGACAGCGAAGACGACGCGCGCGCGTTCCATGACGAGCTGAGCTACATGCTGGCGCGGCAGATGGCGGCGCCGAACTCGCCGCAGTGGTTCAACACGGGGCTGCACTGGGCGTATGGCATCGCCGGCCCGGCGCAGGGCCACTCCTACGTCGACCCCTCGACCGGTGAGCTGCAGCAGAGCACGAGCGCCTACGAGCGCCCGCAGCCGCACGCCTGCTTCATCCAGTCCGTCGAAGACGACCTGGTCAACCCGGGCGGCATCATGGACCTCTGGACCCGCGAGGCCCGCATCTTCAAGTACGGCTCCGGCACCGGCTCCAACTTCTCCCGCATCCGCGGCGAGGAAGAGTCACTCTCAGGTGGCGGCAAGTCCTCGGGCCTGATGTCGTTCCTCAAGATCGGCGACCGCGCGGCTGGCGCGATCAAATCGGGTGGCACCACCCGCCGCGCGGCGAAGATGGTGATCGTCGACGCCGACCACCCGGACGTCGAACAGTTCATTGACTGGAAGGCGAACGAGGAGCAGAAAGTCGCCGCCATGGTGACCGGCGCGCGGGTCATCCGCCGCCACCTCGACGCCATCTGCGAGGCGGCGAACGACCAAGAGGCGGGCGGCCTCGACCCGGCCGCAAACCGATCGCTGCGCAAGGCGGTCAGCCGAGCCCGGCGCGACGGCGTGACCGAGGGCTACATCCAGCGAGCGCTGCAGCTCGCCGAGCAGGGCGACCCGCTTGACTTCCACGAGTTCGACACCGATTGGCAGGGCGAGGCCTATCAGACGGTCTCGGGCCAGAACTCCAACAACTCTGTGCGCGTCACGAGTGACTTCGTGGACGCCGTCCGCACTGACCGTGATTGGGACCTCGTGCGCCGCACCGACGGCGCCGTGTCGAAGACCGTAAGCGCCGGCGACCTCTGGGACCGCATCGGTCTCGCCGCCTGGCAGTCGGCCGACCCCGGGCTGCAGTACGACACCACCATCAACGAGTGGCACACGACGCCCGCCGGCGGTCGCATCAACGGCTCCAACCCCTGCAGCGAGTACATGTTCCTGGACGACACGGCCTGCAACCTGGCGTCACTGAACCTGCTCGCGTTCACCGACCTCGACACGGGCGAGTTCGACCTCGCGGGCTACGAGCACGCGACGCGGCTGTGGACGATCGTGCTGGAGATCAGCGTCGCGATGGCGCAGTTCCCCTCGAACGCCATCGCCCGCCTCAGCTACGACTACCGCACGCTGGGCCTTGGCTACGCCAACCTCGGCGCGCTGCTGATGCTCGAGGGCATCCCTTACGACTCGCAGGACGCGCTGGCCTGGACCGGCGCGCTCTCCGCCGTCCTCACCGGCGTCTCCTACGCCACCAGCGCCGAGATGGCCGCCGAGGTCGGCGCCTTCCCGCGCTACGACGAGAACCGCGAGTCGATGCTGCGCGTGATCCGCAACCACCGCCGCGCGGCTTACGACGCCCCGCGCGACGACTACGAGGAACTGACCGTCTTCCCCGCCGGCATCGACCAGGAGATCTGCCCGCCCGCGTTCCTCGAGGCGGCACACCGCGCCTGGGATCGCGCGCTCGAGCTGGGCGAGGAGCACGGCTATCGCAACGCCCAGTCCACCCTGATCGCCCCGACCGGCACGATCGGGCTGCTGATGGACTGTGACACGACCGGCGTGGAGCCTGACTTTGCGCTCGTGAAGTTCAAGAAGCTCGCCGGCGGCGGCTACTTCCGCATCATCAACGAATCGGTGCCCACGGCGCTTGTCCGGCTCGGCTACTCCCGCAACGAGGCGGAGACGATCGTCGCCTACTGCGTCGGCACGCAGACCCTCGACGGCGCGCCCTACGTCAACCGCAACTCGCTGGCGGAGCGCGGGTTCACGCGCCCGGTGCTGGACGACCTGGAGGCCGCCGTGCCCGGCGCGTTCCACCTCTCGTTCCTGTTCAACCGCTTCCAGCTGGGCGACGACTTCTGCGCGGACGTCCTCGGCTTCAGCGAGCAGCAGCTCGCCGACCCGATGTTCAACGTGCTTGAAGCGCTCGGCTTTAACGCGGAGCAGATCGAGACGGCGAACGACCACATCCTCGGACGCATGACGATCGAGCGCGCCCCGCACCTCGACGAGGCGCACTACGCCGTCTTCGACTGCGCGACGAAGTGCGGTCGCTACGGGACCCGCTACATCGAGCCGATGGCGCACGTGAGGACGCTGGCTGCGGCGCAGCCGTTCATGTCTGGCGCCATCAGCAAGACCATCAACATGCCCAACGAGGCCACGGTCGAGGACGTGAAGAACGTCTACCTGGCCGCACACGACTTGATGGTCAAAGCGCTGGCACTCTACCGCGACGGCTCCAAGCTCTCGCAGCCGCTAGCCGCCGCAGCGTTCGAGGCGCTGGTCGATGTCGACGAGGACGACCTGGACGAGGCGGCCCAGGCCGCCATCAGCGACCTCGCCTCCGCCGCCGCACTGGGCGCGGCCACCATCGAGACGAGCCTGCTGCGCGGAGAGGAGGAGCCGATCCCCTCACGCCGACACGGCTACACGCAGAAAGCCCGCGTCGGCGGGCACACCATCTACCTGCACACCGGCGAGTTCACCGAGCCCGACGACTCCGGTCGCCCGCGCCTGGGCGAGATCTTCGTCGATACGGCGAAGGACGGCGCAGCATTCAGCAGCCTCATGAACTGCTTCGCCATCGCGATCTCGCTGGGCCTCCAGCACGGCATCCCGCTGGAGAAGTTCGTCGAGACGTTCGTCTTCCGGAAGTTCGAGCCGATGGGTGTGGTGACGGGCCATGACCGCATCAAGTCCGCCAGCTCGATCATCGACTACCTCTTCCGCGAGCTGGCCGTCAGCTATCTCGACCGCGACGACCTCGCCCACCTCGGACCCGTCGAGTTGACGACCGATCCCGCCGAGGAAGAGGCGATCGTCGAGGAGCGAATACGCCTCGCCGCGCTCGGCGCTGGCGCGGAGGTCGCGCCCGCCGCCCCCGTCGCAGAAACCACCGGCACCGCCTCGAACGGGACGCAGGGCGAGAACGGCAACGGTGCGGCCGCCGCTGAGGCGACGCCGACCCCGAGCGCCGCTTCGACGCCCGACGCTGCGCCCGCCGCGACCGCAGCTACTGTCGCCACCTCGACGATCGCCGTCGAAGATGTGGCCTCGATCCGTCTCTCAGAGGCACGACAGATGGGCTACGAGGGCGACCCGTGCGACGAGTGCGGCCAGCTGATGATGGTCCGCAACGGCACCTGCCTGAAGTGCCTCAACTGCGGCGCGACCTCGGGGTGTAGCTAGAAATACCAGCGTTTCTGGGGCATTCCGAGGTCCAGATCAGGGATGTGACAGCCACGTTGACAGCCACGGGGCCGGAAACGGCGTCCACCAGGAGCTGTTAGCGCCCCGACGCGAGCGTTGCGTCCATCGAGTTTGCGGCCTCACGGGAGAGTGCCGGAAGCGGTGGCTGTAGATGTTCATGGTGACTGCGATGCTGCTGTGCCCGAGCGTCTCCATGACGACCCGCGGGTACGCCCTGAGCCATCAGCAGCGAGGCGCAGGAATGCCGCAGCGCGTGGAAGCGCATGTCGGGCAAGCCAGCCTCGGCTAGGTGCTCTTTGAAGAGGTCCCGCAGGCGCCGTCCGTCGCTCGGGCGGGGTGTTCGTTTTACACGCGACCCGAGCGACACTCATCAGGCGTCCCAGGTTGTGCGATCGCTCGTGTACGATAGCGGCCTCCCTACTTGAGGTATTCGGCATGTCGGGTGCATCACCGCTGCGTGTCGCATGCGTAATGCTCGTCGTGGGCGCCGCATTCTTCGTAGGGTGTGGCGGCGGTGATGATGACGACGACGCCCTCTCGGTCGACGCTGGCGGCGTAGTCTCCGCCGGCAGCGCCACGCTCGACATCCCAGCGGGCGCGCTGACCGAAGACACCTCGATCACGATCGAAACGATCACCGAAGTCGACGCGGAGGTCAGTGACCTCGGACCGGTCGGCGACATCTATCGATTCGAACCGTCGGGCCTGGAGTTCGAGACCCCGGCGACGCTGACGCTCTCGCTCGATACGGCCGACCTGTCCGACGTGGTCGACGTGACGGCGGGAGAGCTGGTGCCGTTCGTTGTGCTGATTCGTGACGACGACGGCGAGTGGTCCTCCGCCAACTCGACGAACACGATCTACGACCTTGAGGCGGGAACCGCGACGATCACCGCCGAGGTCTCGCACTTCTCCACTTACATGGCGTGGCCTTTGATCGGGCTGGTCAGAATCGACTTCCAGCCGCCGTTCTATGCCGGCAACCCAGGCGATCAATGGCCCGCGACCTTCGACTTCTGGAACCGAACTCAGGGGTCAATGTTCATCATCGGCCTCAACGAAACGTCCGTGATGACCGTCATCGAGACGGGAGTCGTCTCGCACCTAGGCCCCCTGTCGCTGGGTGGCGAGGAGATGCGCGAACCTGCCCGCCGACGACGCGCCGGAGGGGACCGAGCAGGTGGTGCCGGCCGACACCACGGGCACGCTGGCCACTAGATTTGAGTGCGGCAACGGCTTCGGTACTTTCGGACTGGCCCTCGAGATCAACTTTGAGGACTCCGTCTGGCAGGCCTCGCTGCCGCCGCAGTTCTCCGGACCGCTGCCCGAGCTAGTGATCGGCGGCATCTCGCCGGCGGCCTGCGGCATCGTGCCGCCACCGACGCCCACCCCGACTCCGACGCCCACGCCGACCCCGACGCCCACGCCGACTCCGACGCCGACGCCGACGCCTACACCCTCACCACTGCCGTCGATGAAACTGACGAAGAGCGCTGGCGAGACAACCATCTACACGGTCGTCTTCGACGACCCAGCAATCGAGGCTAAGCGTGGAGACTTCACCTACAGCTGGGCACTCAGTTTGCCCGCGAACGACGATTGCAGTGCCGCCCTGGTGGTGGGAGGTCCGGGGATGGCGAGCTGGAACCACTCGAACTGCGAGCACAGCCCCGGTGAGATCATCTTCGTCTCGGTCAAGTTCGAGGATGGGCGATCTGTCAACGTCTCAGGGCCGGCGCCCGGTGCGGGTACGATCTCCCCTTGATCCTCAATACAGCCTTGGAGGCTCCGAGTGGGACGCTTCACCAGCTCAGCTCTCAGGCTAGAGCTTCTCAGTTGAGCCCAGAACGAGTGTGCCTGCGTCCTGGTAGTTAATCTGGCCCGCTCGGTAGTTAGCCTCTGCCGCCTCTGCCGCCTCTGCCGCGTTGCCGCATCGGTCGCATTGGCGCAGCACGCCGGGCGATCTCCTCATGCCGGACGGAGTCTTGCTTAGGACAAGCGAAAAGGAGCCGCAGACGACCCCAAGCCTATTCGCCTACCCGCGCCGTGGCTTGTGCCGCAGGATCGGTGCTGAAGATGGTCGCCTCCGCGTTCTCAAACGCAACTGGTAGGAACGCCCGCAAACGGTCGGCCACGGCATCGCCGTAGCGCTCGCGCTCGAGCCAGCCCACGTAGACAAAGCTCACTTGGTAACGCTCGATCACTTCCAACGCACGAGTGTGATCAGCGGTGGTGTACAGCGCCTCGACGTCCGCGTGGCGGGTCGACGGGTCGAACCCCTCGCCGCGCCAGATCACTTCGTGGTCGCCCCAGCCGAGCACCGTCGGCACGCTGCTGCGGCCCGAGACCCGGCCCTCCCGGCCGTAGCCCCCAAGCGCGCTGGCTTCGACGAGCACCGCGCCCGGTGCGGCGTGCTCGTCGAGCCAGCTGATCGCGGCGAGTTCGCCGGGCCGCGCCGCACGCGCTGCGCGCAGCCCGTCGAGTGAGCGCGGCGCGTCGAACCCGGCAGTGCGGTGGAACGTGATCAGCAGCGGCAGCATCAGACCGCCCAGCAGCAGCAGTGCGGCGAAGGCGGCGAAGACCGCTCGCGCGGCACCCGCCGGTGTGGCCGGTCGCAGCGTCCATCGCCACCCGGCGGTGAGCCGAGCGGCCCCACAGGCGGCGCCGGCGGCCAGCAGGATCCAGGCGTGGAACGTGAGCTTGTACACAGTGTTGACACGCAGGCCCAGCGTGTCCTCGACCTGGAACAGCTCGGCTCCCAGGATCAGCATGACGCCCAGCCCCGTCAGCGCTACGGCGAGCGCGCGCTCCGCACGCGCCGCGACCGGCGTCGCCAGCAGCCGGGCTAGCGCCACCGCCGCCGCGAGGACCAGAACGACGAGGACCAGCAACGTCCAGTTGCCGGAGCCGCGCGTGCTCAGCTGCTCGCCGAACGCACCGACCCCGGACTGGCGCAGCAGCAGTGTCGCCCAGGTCACGACCGGGAGGAGGGCCGCGCCCAGGAGCGCCACGGTGAGCGGCCGTCGCCAGAGCGATCGTGACATCGGAAGCGCCTCTGCGATGACGAGCCAACCGCCCAGGGCGAGCAACGGCGCCCACCAGAGCAGGAAGTGGCCGAATGTCGTGCGGGTCGCGTCGAGTGGTGGCCAGCCCCCTCCGGGAGCACTTCGAGCGGGACGATGCCGGCGACCGGCGGCGCGTAGGTGGCGTAGAAGGGGACGAAGAGCAGCAGTGACAGCCCGACCGCCACTGCGGCCAGTGCGCTCGATGCGACCCAGTCGACGGGCGCCGTGCGGCGCGCGAGCAGCTGCCGGCCGAAAATCGCCGCGCCGATGATCGCGAGCGCCGGCGGGAAGTCCCAGCTGTGGGCCGCGCCCAGCGCGCCGGCAGCCAGCGCGAGCAGCACGACCGGAGCAGCGACGGCCTTCGCGCCGAATGCGGAAACGGCGCAGCGGCGTGCGCAGCACGTTCAGCGCCACGCCGACCACGGTGAGCACGAGCGGCAGCGCGAGCAGGTGCGCATGCAGCGCCCCCATCTGCAGCGTGTAGAACGGGAACTCGCGGTGATCCCAGGGTGACGTGAAGTGGGTCGAGCGCCAGAAGAACCAACGCTCGGTCGGGTACCACTGGCTGCTCCCACGCGGTCCCTCCAGGCCGCTGATGTTGGCCCAGTCGTAGACCGCGTCGGGTGCCCAGTCGCGCAAGGCGAGCACCTCGAACACGCCTTCGAGGTTGCCGAGCACCAGCAGCAGCAGCACGCCCAGAGAAGCGAAGCCCGCGGCGCGGATGGCGCCGCTGCGGCGCACCAGCAGGTTGAACACGATCCCGAACATCGCGGTCGCGGCGAGCGCGGTAACGAGCACGATGCCCAGGTTGAAGGCGATCGCGGGCGCTGTGCCCGCCAGGCGGGCGACGACCGCCACCGGCACGAAGCCGAAGTAGTAGTAGTTGAGGGTCTCGCCGGCGAGCCACGGGTCGGCCGGTGGGAACGACTCGCTTCGCAGCACGGCGTTGAGGAATGCGAACTCGAACGGCTGCTCGGTGTGCTCGATCTCGGGGACGTAGGCGCGGAGCAGCGCGGCCGCGATGAAGGTGAGCAAGTAGACCAGCTCGATCGTCCCCACCAAGCGCCAGTGGCGCCGCAGCCAGGCGAGTAGCGAGACACGGGTGCGAAGGCCGAATGCGATCGCGAGCTGCGCGAGCGCGAGGATGACCAGGACAAGCGCCAACCTCGAATTGGGCAGGACGCCGACGCTGGCCAATAGCCAGAGGAGGTAGCTCGCGAAGAGCAGGCCGAGAACCTTGGCGAGGCTGAGCCCGCGGTCGGGCAGGAACGGAAGCGCCACGAACACGATCGGCAGCGCGATTAGGCCGAGGAGCTCCGTTACGAGCCACCATTGCACAACTTCGATCATCGCGGAAACAGACGGAGGCGCGCATCGCAGCACCGACCGTGATTCCAGGCCCCTCGGTACGAGTTGGGTCGCGCCTTCGGGAACCCGGAACAGGTTCGACGCATCAGCTATTCAGCGAGGTTCGGGTCGGGCGCCGACGGCCCATCGCCGGCGTCTCCTGCGTGACTCGGGCGCTCCGGCGGCGTCCATGCCCTCGGTGCGAAATTGGCCGAACGCCACGTCGCGGTCGAGGGTGGTGTCGTGTGCGAGGAAGACGCGCTTCTTCGCGCCCTCGCCGAAGAAGCGCTCGACCCGGTAGCGGCCGCCTGCGAAGGAGTCTGGGTGCTGTGGCGCTGACGGAGCCGAGGGTCCGCGCTCTGGCGTGGTCGTCGGTGCGGACCCGCCGCCGTCGGCCATCTTCATGAGCGCCACTGCGTCGGCGTTGTGCTCATCGATCGCGAGAACCCGACCGGCGAGGTCCGCTACGCGCGACCATTTCTCCTGATCGGCGGCGTCCTCAGCCTCGTCAAGCAATCGCTCAACATGTCTTTGGATACGGTCACTGGTCATGGCGGACGTGATGATAGCGGCTCGCCTGCGGGAAACGTGATGCGATCCGCAGGAGCGCCTCGTCCTAGCTGGTCGTGAACTCCGCCGGTTGGCTCGACTGGAGAGCCTGAGTCAGCTCATCTCGCGGATCTTCTTCCCGCTCCACGGGACGGACAGGATCGGGGCGAACAGACAGACGTCAAAGCCGGCAGGGACCGCAGGTGGGGCCGCGCACGGGTTTGAGGACTGTCCTCCCCTCGATCTGGTGATGGTCCCCGGTGGTCAGGTGCAGGACCAGCTGAAAAGACGAGGCGATGCTGCGGTCCTGCGCGACAGCAGCGCCGCCGCCGAGCTCACGACGACCGTCCGCAACGGCTCGCACCTGCTCGCCGCTTCGGGCGTTCTAGACGGCCGCAACGCGACGACGAACAAGCTGCTCTTCACCCTGATCGCCGACGCACAGCCGAGCGTCAATTGGGTCGCCGAGGCGCGCTGGGTCGACGACGGAGACATCGTCAGCGCCTCGGGCGTGTCGGCTGGCATCGACATGTCGCTGCACGTCGTGGCGCGCCTGTTCGGCGAGGAAACTGCGGAACGCCTCGGGGAGGGCACCGAGTACGAGTGGCACCGCGACCCCGGCTGGGATCCGTTCGCCGCAAAGGCTGGCCTCGTCTAACGCTCCTCGGACGCCCGAACCGCGATCATCGAGCAAACCAGATCGACGCCACTCGCATCCCCGCGCCTGAGCATTACGGCGCGAGGTTCGGGTCTGGCGCGGCGTTGAAGGTAATCAGGAACTCGACGAGGCCCGCGGCGTTGGCGCCGAGTGCGCCGCCCACGCTAAACGGATTGATCAGGCCGATGAACGTCATCTGGTTCGGTCCCACCACCGTGCCACCGCCGAGGATGTAGGAAACGCGCCCCCCGCCCGGGCAGTCATGGAAGCTGATCGTCCCTGACGTCGTACTCGGATTGATCGTGATCTCCCAGCGCCACGGCGCCGTCGGATTCCCACACGCGGCCGAGCTGTGCCAGGCGCCGCTGAATGGCTCGCCCGGGTCCGGTGGGGGCGCGATGTCGGGACAGCCGTCGTCGTCCTCGAACTGGTTAACGGTCTCGGCCTCGAAGCGGCACTGGTCGGCCGGGCTGAGAATGCCATCTCCGTCCGGATCCGCCCCGCCCTCGGGGCAGCCGTCGCTGTCCTCGAAGCCGTTCACGTCCCCGGCTTCCTGCGGGCACTGATCCGCGGCGCCGACGATCTTGTCGCCGTCAGGGTCCGGGTTCGGTACTTCGTCCGGACAGCCGTCGCTGTCCTCGAAGCCGTTCTCCGTCTCGGCCTCGTAGCGGCAGTGGTCGGCGGCCCCGAGAATCCCGTCCCCGTCAGGGTCCGGGCCGCCCTCGGGACAGCCGTCGCTGTCCTCGAAGCCGTTTATGTCCTCTGCCTCGTTCGGGCACTGGTCCGCGTCCCCGAGGATCTCGTCGCGGTCTGGATCCTCGTCCAATGGTTCCCCGGGGGCGTCGTCCGGGCAGCCGTCGCTGCCTTCGAACTGATTGACGGTCTCGGCCAGGTTCGGGCACTCGTCGTCGCCGTCGAGGATGTTGTCGCTATCGTTGTCGAGGTCTGGACAGCCGTCGATGTCCTCGAAGCCGTCGTAGTCCTCGGGCCGTTCGTCGCAGAAGTCGATGTCGTCGGTGATGCCGTCCCCGTCCGTGTCCTGGTCGGGGTCAGCGTCTTTGCCACCTGCCGGTGGTTCGGCGACGGTAGAGGGCCCGCCGCCTGGCAGAACAGCGACGGTCGCGCCGCCTGTGACCATGACGGCATCGTCCGAAACCATCGCCTCGTCGCCTGAACCCACGACGACCAACACGTCGTAGTCGCCGGGCGGCAACGCGACCCTGAGATGCTCCTCGTCGGGCACGATCACCGTCAGCGTCGCCTCGCCCTCGCCGGCCTCCTCGTTCGTCGCGAGGGCTGCACGAACGTTCGACTCGAACTCGACGAAGCCGGCGTCGACACCGGCCGCCAGCGCCTCCGACGGCACTTCGAAACCGACAGCGTCCGAGGCGACGTCCGAGATCAACCCGGCGAGGTCCTCGCCGAACGCGCTTTCGAAGCCCTCGTCGAGTCGTTCGCCGAGCGGTTCGACCAGCCGTTCGTCCAACTCGTCCTTAATCACAGCGAGCGCCGCGCCCGTCGGGTCGTTGTAGACATCGCCGGCGTACTCTGCGTACTCGTCCGCCTGCTTCGCGTAGTCGACACCGTCCTGGATGCCGGGGAACGCGGTGTTCAGCACGGCGAGGGTCGCCTCCACGTTGAGCTCGGCGCCGCGCTTCAGGCCCTCGGCGCCCTCCTCGAACGCTACCTGCACGAGTAACGCGTTCTCGTCCTGTGCCAGGTTGCCGTACTGGGGTGCATCGACGCTCGACAGCGAGACATCGAGCAGCTGTGTGTGGAGCCGCGACGCCTGGGCATCGAGCTCGTCAGCGTCGAGGCGGCGCTTGAACTCCTCGCCGTTCGCGACCCCGGCGGCCTGGTCGGGGTAGAACTGGTTCCACTCCCTCACCAGCTGGTCCAGCGCCGGCCTGCTCATCGCCCCGGTGATCGCCTGGATGCGCTCCCGCGACCGGCTGCCAGAGCCATTCACCCAGCCGAAGAACGCCGGCGCAGCCTCGATCTGCTGTAGGAAGGTCAGCATGTCGAAGTAGTTGCGGCTGGACGTGATGAGCCCGCCCTGTACGGAAACGGCGAACGCGCCCGGCGTGCGTTGCGACTTCCCGGACGGCGGAATCGTGCCGTCAAGTGTCTCCAACAGTCCAGTCTGCGTGCCTTCCCAGACCACCTCGAGGACGGCGGAATCTCCGTTCGTCGCGATGTTCTGAACGCTGCCATGCACGTCGGGCATCGCCGTCTTCCACGCCCGATAGACGTCCATGATGGCGCCGGCACCCTCGATACGGCGTTGGGTGCCGTGCTCCTCGTACACCGAATCGTCGGCAACCGTGGCCCGCAAGGCGTCCCAATCCGCATTGTTGAAGGCGGTCAAGAACGCCTCCGCTACGCTTGCTGCTTCTGAGTCTGCCATCGCTTCTTCTCGTTCCTGGCCCATTGCGTTTGTTGTAGGCCGCGCAGACGGTAGCACCGCGTGAGCCGCGACTAGTTCGACTCGGCACAAGCGATGGCAGCGTTGGCTGGCGAGTGCGACCGCGGCTACCCCGAGCCGCGGTCGAAGAGTTCAACGACCTCCGCCTGCGTGAGCGCCCGGTTCCAGATCGCGACCTCGTCGACGGAGCCCGGAACGTGGTCAGCCGGGCTGCGCCGGTTGGCGAAGGTGCCGATGAACAGGTCGGTTGAGAACCCCGGATCGCCGAAGCCCGGCAGATCGCCAGTCACGTCGCGGCTGTTAGTGCGCACACCGTCTACGTAGAGAGCTGCTGTCTGGCCGTCGTATGTGAAGACCAGGTGATGCCAGACGTCCGGCGTCATCTGGGCGGTCGAGGCCCGCAGGAACTGAGCGTCTTCGCCGCCGGGCACGAAGGAGAATCCCACCTCGTTGCCGGTGCCGCCGGGGAGGTAGCCCTGGCCGGTGATCCCCATGTGGTACTGGTAGAACGGCGAGACGTGAGCGACGGCCCCCTTGTCGATCAGCGCGTTGTTGCCGACGCCGGTGAAGAACGGCGCGCGATACCAGGCCTGCACGCTGATCGCGGTCGTCGGATTCAGGCTCGGGTCGTCCGGGACACGCACGAACGCGGACGTACCGTTCAGGCCCAGCGCCTGCCCGAACACGCCTGCCCCGTAGGTGACGGCGTTCGGCACACCGTGGTTCCCGAGACCGCTGGAGTCCATCGCGTTCCCGTCGAAGTGCCACAGCCCGACGAGTCCGTTCGCGATCGGCTCGTCGAGAGCGATCGGTCCGGTGTTCGCAGGCGTCGGCTCGGGCGAGGGGGTCGGGCTGGCCTGGCGCGGGTGTGGCCGACGCCGTCGCGGTCGCAGTCGCTGTGGCCGCCGGCGTGCTCGTCGCCGTCGCGGTCGCCTCGGTCGTCGGCGACGCTGTGGGCTCCGGCTTGGCGGCTGGAGTTGTCGGCGTCGAAGTCGGCGCGGTGGTCGGAGTGGCAGCCTGCGTCGAGGTTGGTTCGACCGTCCCAGTGGGCGACGAGCCGGGCGTTCCGGCGGGCTCCTGAGTGGGAGAAGCAGTAGAAAGCGACGCGCTCTGCTCCGGATCGTCGTCGCCGTTGGCAGCGAACACCACGACGACGATGACGATCAGCGCGAGCGCAGCCCCCGCCGCAACGAGCCACCAGAGCACCAGGCGCCGACGCCGACGCTGTCGCTCGTCCTCGACCTGTCCGTTTCCAGAGCCCGGTTGGCTCGTCATCCCCGCACCCCGCGTCGCGGAGCATACACCTGCCTCGGGCGGTGTCTGCGTCTCGAACGATCCGCCGCGTCAGGCTCCGCTAGCGCGTGTCTTCCCGAGGCTCCTCAGCGTTCCAGTGGTGCACTGAGGACGCGAGTTTCGCGAGTTCGTTGATGTAGTGCTCCTCGTCCACTTCAGGCGTGTCGAGGAACGCATTGACGAAGTCCCTGAAAACAACGGAGCCGAGGAGCATGAGGCTGACGCCGGCGGCGACCACCTGGCGGTCGATCCGATCGCCGCTGGTGGGGCCCGCGTAGGTGCTGTCGACCATCTCCCGGATCGGGCCGAAGCTCAGATCCAGTTCGTTGATGTCGCGGCTCTCGAGAAGCCACCACGCGAGGAGCCGCGTGTAGGCGGGAAAGTCATGATGGAAACGGAGCGCTAGAAGTACCGCCGTCGCGTCGTCCGCTGCCGCTTCGACGATCGCGGCTCTGCGGCGCGCGAGCTCTTCGATCGTCGTGGCGATCAACGCGTCCTTCGAGCCGAAGTACTGGTGCACCAGGCCGTGGTTGACGTTGGCCCGTGCCGCGATGTCGCGCACGCTGACGAGCGCCGGTATGCCATCGGCGAACAGCTCCGCCGCAGCGTCGATCAATGCAGCGGAGACCTCCTCGCGGCCGCGAGGTGGCGCCACAGCGCGTTCGGTCATCGCAAAAACCTCTGCCACGTCCTCGCTGGCGCCTCATCCGCAGCGCCCAGTCGAGGCGAGACGAGTCCAGCATAACCGCACCGGCCACCAAGCAAACTACGGCCGCTGCACCTCCGCCCGCCTCAGACGGGACTTCCGCTGTCAGCGGCGCTTGCCGCGTAGTGCCACACTGTGCGCAGGGCAGCCCTCGAAGGCGGCCGCCGGAACCACCGGCGCGAGCGCTGCCTCAGACGAGGAGGGAGCCATGCCGGAGGTTGAGGTCGGACGGGTCGAGCACTACTTCGACCGCATCGGCGTCGTCGGCATCGGTCTGACGGACCGCATCGCCATCGGCGACACGATCCGCGTGAAGGGGCACACCACGGACCTGACACACGCCGTCGAGTCGATGCAGATCGACAACACGGACGTCGAGGAAGCCGGAGCCGGCGACTCGGTCGGCATCGTCGTCGGCGAGAAGTGCCGTGGGGGCGACCACGTGTTCCGCGTCGACGCCTAGGGTTTGCCGAACGCCAGAGCCCAGAATCTGAGCCGAACCTAGCGTTCCGAACGTCACAACCGGCGCCGCAGAAATCGCTATGCTGAGGCCGTCCCCGGGACCGCCGATGGGCGATGGTGCGCGGGAGGTGCACTCGTGGTGGGGTTCTCGACAGGGCACGCAGCTCAGTGGCATGGACGCGCTGAGCTGCTGGATGCCAACGGAGGCGTGATCGCAGAGGTCGCTGCCTCGCTCTGGAAATTGACGCAACGAGGCCGCGGCGTGCGCTGGGGTGGCCAGGTCGAAGCACCGGCTGCCGTTGATCACCATCTGCCGAGCGCCGAGGCGGCCTATACGCTCCGTCTCGACTCCGGCGAGATGGGCGACATCCGCTCCTACGGCCGCGTGCAGATGGACCTGGGCGGCGTGCGCGCGATGGAACGCGTCGAAGTCCTCGGGCACGGGAGCGCGCCCTTCTAGGCGTCGCCTCCGGTCGACCCGAACGCCCGCTACCGCTGGCGGGCTACTGCAGGCCGCGCTCAAGCGCGGCCTTTGTGATCCAGTGAACGGCGACCCTCCGAGGCCAATCCGGCGGTTGGACGGCGGGCGGAAACTAGCCTCGACGGCCGAGCCGCCCTACGATCGGGCGACCTGCCAGGCGTCCACTTGACCCGGACACCGCACGAGGATTCGCGAAACATACACAACGTACGAACCGAACGACGAGCACCGCGTACGGACCCCCTCGACCGGGCGGCCGTGAGCCGGTCGGCGCATCGGATCGCCTGACCTCGACGACTGCACCGGGAGGCGCCGCATGACCCAGTCGACGATCGTGGGCTATCCACGCATCGGCCGCAGCCGTGAGCTCAAGCGTGCGACGGAGCGCTACTGGGACGGGCGCGTCACCCGCGAGGGGCTGCTCGAGACCGGCGCATCGCTTCGCCTCGAGGCCTGGGAGCGCATGCGCGACGCGGGCATCGACCTCATCCCGTCGAACACCTTCTCCTACTACGACCAGGTGCTGGACACATCGGCGATGGTCGGCGCTGTGCCCGCCCGCTACGGCTGGGACGCCGAGGCGCGGATGATCGACCTCGATCTCTACTTCGCGATGGCGCGCGGCGAGCAGAACGCGACCCGCGACGTGACAGCGATGGAGATGACGAAGTGGTTCGACACCAACTACCACTACATCGTCCCCGAACTCACCGCTGACCAGCGTTTCGCGCTCACCTCGACGAAGGCGCTCGACGAGTACCTCGAGGCGCGCGAAGCGGGCATCGAGACCGTGCCGGTCCTGCTCGGCCCAGTGTCGTACCTCCTGCTGGGCAAAGTTCACGGCGAGGACGGCGAGGTCGATCACGGGTTCGACCGCCTCGGTCTCCTCGATGCCCTGCTGCCCGTGTACGAGGAGCTGCTGGGCCGCCTTGCCGCCGCCGGCGCGGCCTGGATACAGATCGACGAGCCCACGCTGGTGCAGGACCGCACCCGCGAGGAACTCGACGCACTCGCGGCAGCCCTCGAACGGCTCGCCGCGGCCAGCGGCGGCGCGAAGCTGCTGGTGCAGACGTACTTCGGCGACATCGACGCGGCCTACCACACGCTCCTGAACGCCCCGATCGACGGCATCGGGCTCGACCTCGTCCGAGGGCAGCGCAACCTCGACCTCGTGCGCCGCCACGGCACACGCGGCAAGCACCTCGCGGCCGGCGTCGTCGATGGGCGCAACGTCTGGATCAACGACCTCGGCGCGTCCCGCACCACGCTTGAGGAACTGCTGGACATCGTGGGCGCCGATCGCCTGCTGGTCTCGACCTCCTGCTCGACGATGCACGTCCCCATCGAGCTCGACCGGGAGAGCGACTTGGACGACGAGCTGCGGTCGTGGCTCGCCTTCGCGAACCAGAAGATCGACGAAGTCGCGACGCTGACGCGTGCCCTCGAAGGGGACGAGGCCGCGGTCGCCGCGAGCTTCGCCGCCAACGAGGTGGCGCTCGAGTCGCGCCGCACCGCCGAGCGGACAAACAACCGCGTCGTGCGCGAGCGCCTGCTCGCCACAGGCGCCGAGGACTACTCCCGGCCGGGGAGTGTCCTCGAGCGGCAGACGGCACAGGGCGCGCGGCTCGGGCTTCCGCGCTTCCCGACGACGACCATCGGCTCGTTCCCGCAGACGCCGGAACTGCGTCGCGCGCGACGCTCGCACAACCGCGGAGACATCGCGACCGAGGAGTACGAAGCGGCGATCGAGGCTGAGATCGAACGCGTGATCCGGCTCCAGGAGGAGATCGGCCTGGACGTCCTCGTGCACGGCGAGCCCGAGCGCAACGACATGGTCGAGTATTTCGGCGAGCAGCTGGACGGCTTCGCGTTCACCCGCTTCGGCTGGGTGCAGTCGTACGGCTCGCGCTACGTGAAGCCACCGATCGTCTTCGGCGACGTGTCGAGGCCCGCGCCGATGACGGTGCGCTGGGCGACGTACGCGCAGTCGCTGACCTCGCACCCGGTGAAAGGCATGCTGACGGGCCCGGTCACGATCCTCAACTGGTCCTTCGTCCGCGACGACCAGCCGCGGGCCGAGACGTGCCGCCAGATCGCGCTGGCCATCCGCGACGAGGTCGTGGACCTCGAGGCGGCCGGGATCCAGGTCATCCAGATCGACGAGCCGGCGCTGCGTGAAGGCCTGCCGCTGCGGCAGTCGGACTGGACCGCCTACCTCGCCTGGTCGGTGGCCTGCTTCCGGCTCGCCGCCTCCGGCGTCCGCGACGACACCCAGATCCACACACACATGTGCTACGCCGAGTTCAACGACATCATCGAAGCCATCAGTGACCTTGATGCCGATGTCATTTCGATCGAGAACTCGCGTTCCGACGCCGAACTGCTCGAGGTCTTCCGCGACTTCGAGTACGACAAGGGCATCGGCCTCGGTGTGTACGACATCCACTCGCCGCGCGTGCCGCCGACGGAGGAGATGGCGCACCGGCTGGAGCAGGCGCTAGACCGCGTGGCGGAACGGCTGATCTGGGTCAATCCCGACTGCGGGCTGAAGACCCGACGCTACGACGAGACGGTGCCGTCGCTCGAGCACCTCGTCGCCGCCGCCCAGCGATTGCGCGAGCAGGCCGCGGTCACGGCGTAGCCGTCGAGGGCGCTCCGTCGAGACCGCGTCCGGAGTGGGCCCGCCGACGGCGGGCCGGTGTTAGTGCGCTCAGGTCGGGCGGTGGCGGTGGTCCGCCCACACCTCGAACCGTTTCCAGAGCAGGAAGCGGCTCGCCGCGACCTCGACCTTCGTCGCCCACTCTGCCAGAACCGGCGTGACGAGGACTTCGATGTCCCCGTGCTGCACGCGGCTGTAGCGCGCGAGGTTTTTCTTCTTGAGGTAGGTGTCGACCGACACCTCGACGACGCCGCTTCACCCGATAGGCGGTATGAAGTCCAGCGCTGCGGCGCCGCCCCGGTCACGCACGAGGTCGAGCGCCTCGTCGCTGAACTGGATGTCGAGCTGCTGCGCCATGCACCGATCCTAGATCGCATCCAGCCTACGTCGCGTAGCGCCGATCACCTCGACGCGGCACGGCGTCGAGGGTTAGTCCGGCACCCAGATCTGACGCGCCGCTTCGAGCCCGAGAACGAGGTCGGCGTTGCCGAAGTTCACGGTCATCGTGCCTCGGTACGGGGCGACCTCCATGATGCGGACGGGGGCGGTGGGGACGATGCCCTCGTCATGGAAGAAGCGCAGCAGGTCCTCGTCCTCCTCGTAGACGCGCTCGACGGTCGTCGAGGTGCCGTCGGCGAGCTCGCTCAACCTCGTGCGCGACAGTGACTCCGCGCGACCGTTCCCCGGGATCGGATAGCCGAACGGCGACAGCTTCGGATCGCCGAGGATCTCCACGATCAGCGGCTCGGTCACGTCCGAGATCGAATGCTCCATCAGGTGCGCTTCCTCGTACGCCCGCCACCATTCGAGGCCAAGCACCTCGACAAGCAGGCACTCAGCGAGGCGGTGGCGTCGCACCATCTGCTCGGCGCGGCGTAGCCCAGAGGCGGAGAGCGCGATGCGCTTCTTGTTGTCGACGCGTACGAGGCGGTCGCGGCGCAGGCGAGAAAGCATGCCGGCGACCGAGGCCGGCTTCGTGCCCAACCGCTCTGCGACACGCGCGGCGATGACCTCCTCCTCCTCGTCGTGAGAGAGGCGATAGATCGTCGTGAGCGCGTCGTCCGAGGCGACGTTGGTGACCTGCTTCGGCACGTATCCTCCAGTGCTTCGATAGTCACACGCCAGCGATCCCGCTCGCAAGCGCACTCCCACCGGATGGGCGACGCCGGTAGTGGGGTATAAGCGGCGTGCTGGCTATCATCACGAGCGTTCGGAACAACGTCGGTTCGGACGCCAGGACCGAACCTTGAGGCGTTGCCAGCGGGGATCTACGTGACCGGAGCCAGCCCAGAGCATGACGATGCGCCGATCCCCGAGGGGGAACGCGACACGGCGCTGATCCCGCCTCTCGTGCGTGTGCTCGAAGAGGCGGCCCCTGACGCCCCGTGGGCGCTGATCGGCGCCGCGGCGCTGCGCATGCAAGATGTCGCGGCACCCTCGCCCAACCTCGAGTTCATCACCTCGGAGGCGGCAGCGGACGATCTCGGCGCGATACTCGGGATCGAAGCCGAGTGGGGCCAGGGGCAGCGCCTGCCGGGCAAGCGACTGCACTTCATGCGCCACGGCGTACCCGTCTTCGTCTTCGCCGACCCCGTGTTCCACGGCGTGTACGACCAGCTCGCGCCGCGGGACATCCCGGCGCTCTGGGACGCTCTCGTTCCCGTCGAGGTCGGCGAGTGCGAGGTGCGCTGCACGCCGCTCGAATGGGAGTTCGTGCTCGCCGTGGTGCTGGGCCTGCAGACTCGGGTCGAGCAGCTGCGTGACGCGCTGACCGAACGCGGCTACGACAGCCGCCTCGTCGTCCGGCTGCTGCGCGAGGGGCGCTGCGGCTCCTCGACGGAGGAGGCGGTCTGGGAAGTCCTCGAGCAGAAGGAGTGAGGAGATCGATCGATGCCGATGACCGTGGGCACTGGAATTGGGAGCGACCTCGGCACGATCCCGGAGCGTGCCCGACAACTCGAGGATCTGGGTTACGACCAGGTCTCGGTCGGTGAGACGCAGCACAACCCGTTCCTGCCCCTCGTCCTCGTTGCCGAGCACACCGAGCGCCTGCGCTTCGCGACCTCGGTCGCCATCGCCTTCCCACGCGTGCCGCACATCACCGCCAACCTCGCCTGGGACCTGTCGAGGTACTCGGGCGGGCGCTTCGTCCTTGGCCTCGGGACGCAGGTGAAAGGCCACAACGAACGCCGGTTCTCGGTGCCGTGGGCGCCGCCGGGGCCTCGGCTGCGCGACTACATCGAGTGCATGCGCGCGATCTGGGACTCCTGGCAGAACGGCACGAAGCCCGATTACGAGGGCGAGTACTACCAGTACAAGCTGACGAGCCCATTCTTCAATCCGGGTCCGATCGAGCACCCCGACATCAAGGTGATCGTCTCCGCCGTGAACCCGTTCAACGCTCGCCTCGCCGGCGAGGTCTGCGACGGCATCGCGATCCACGGCTTCAGCACCTTCCGCTACATCAGCGAGGTGTTGATCCCGGCGGTCCACGACGGCGCACGCCGCGCCGGCAAGGATCCTGCCGATCTCGAGATCCGCGGCGGCGGTTTCATCGTCACCGGCCGCAATGAGGAGGAGGTCGAGGCGACCCGTGAGCGCTCGCGCCGGCAGCTGTCCTTCTACGCCTCGACGCGGTCCTACTCGAACGTGATGAAGCTGCACGGATGGGACGACGAAGCGGCCCACCTCCACCGGCTCTCCGTCGAGGGTCGCTGGGACGACATGGTCGACGTGATCACCGACGAGATGATGGAGGAGTTCTGCGTCGTCGGGACATGGGACGAGCTGCCCGGGCAGATGCGCGAAAAGTACGCCGGCATCAACACGCAGATCGGCTTCGGCGCCGACCCACGCAACCCGGACGAGGCGGCCCAGATCACCGAGATCATCGAGGAACTGCGCACGATCCCCTCCGTCGGCGAGGTCTAGCGACCCGCGTGGCGGGCGCTGCCATGCCGCGACGGCAGCGCATCGAGGTCGTGCGCACGATCGATCGCCCGCTCGATGTGGTGTTCAACGCACTCAGCGACGAGCGCGAGAGCCCGCACTGGCGGAGCGCGACCGCCGCCGACTACGACGTCGGCGGCCCTTGCGTCATCGGTGCGAAGTTCTGGCGCGCCGCGGGCAGCCGCCGCGAGGGCTTCGAGGTCACCTCGTGCGAGCCGTACGGCGTCTACGCCACGGCCGCCATCGAGGGCGCGACGGTTGAGGCGATCAGCTGCCGGCGCATCGACGCGCTGACGACCGAGGTCGAGTGGGTCGTTGAGCGCCCCGCCTCAGCGCTCGGCGTACTGATCGCGTGGCGTCGCCGTCGAGCGATGCGCCGTGAGCTCGACGCTGCGGCGGACTGGCTGGAGGCAGCGGTAACGACCTAGCCTCGATCACTTCGTCTGACGCAGCCTCGGCGCAACTTCGCGCGCGATCTGACGCCACAGCTTCGAGGCGCGTTCCGGGGCCGCGGCGAAGCGATCGGTGCGGCGCGCCATGCGCTCGAACAGGCGCGCGAGGCCGTCGATGTCGCTCAGGCTCACCGTCTCAGCGCGCACGCGGCCACACGGTCCGGCGTTGTGGTAGTTGCCCAACGCGACACAGGCCGCACCCGTCGTGTAGCCCATGAGGTCGTACGGCGTCGCCTCGGTGGTGCCGCCGTCCATCAGCTTGCGCTGGAAGCGGAACGAACGATCCTCGGCGCTGATCTCGCGGGCGACCTCGGTCATCCACAGCGTCATCGCGCTGGAGAAGATGTGCATTGCATCGCCGACCCGGATGATCGGCCCGCCGCCCTGCTCGGCGCGTCCCCCGGCCATCGATGAGGTCTCGACCGCGACCACCAGCGAGTCCTCGGGGAGCGTGTGCGCTCCCGCTGCTGCCGCCGCCCCACAGAGGCCCACCTCCTCGGCGCGCGTGAAGAGCCCGATGACATGTCCATCGCCGTGACTCGCCCACAGTCGATCGATCGTCGCCAGTATGGAAACAACGCCGATCAGATCGTCGCACTGCCGCGCGTGCACGATATCGCCGCGGATCGAGCATGCGGGCACGTCCCACAGCGCCAGATCGCCGACCGCGGCGGTCGCGCCCGCGGCGAGCGTCGCGCGGGCCGTCGCGATGCGCTTCGGACCTCCGCGCACGCGGGCACGGCCGGCGACCGAGGTGATTCCGGCCTGGCCGCCGTCGCGCGGCTCACCCGCCGGTGAGGGGGAATACACGCGGAGCCGCTCGCCGCGACCGTAGTCAGGGCTGATGCCGCCGCGGAACTCGAGCGTCAGCCGCCGACCTCGCACAGCGGTCACGACGAAGCCGGGGTGGTCCGTGTGAGCACCCAGGACCAGCGGCGGGCGACGCCGGCCCCGGTGGTACTCGACGTATGCGTTGCCGAACTCGTCCTCGTAGTACGCGAGCCCTCGGGCGTCGGCGAAGGCGCGGATCTCGACCGCGACACGATGCTCGGCGTACGACGCTGTCGGTGGGCTGACGATGGTGCGCGTGAGCTCGGCGAGCGGCGTACGGCGGCGCGTGGCTGGCATGGCGATCCCCTCGAGGTACGGCGCGGAGCGCGGGCGTTCGGGCCGCGCGATGGTACCCGCGGCGCGGCCCACGTACGATCGTTCGCGCTATGACCACCCAGTCGCCACCGATCCGACCGACGCCGCTCACACCGGAGCCTGTCCCGACGCGCCGCCACAAGCGCGATCGGCGCCGCCACGACCGGCCCCTCGAACCGATCGAGCTCACGCTCGACGGCTTCGCACCGGGCGGCCGCGCCGTCGGCCACGCCGAGGACGGTCGCGTCGTCTTCGTCGAGTACGCCCTGCCGGGCGAGCGCGTGATCGCCGAGATCACGAACGACGCGCCGCGGTTCATCGAGGCCACCGCCGTGCTCGTCCTCGAGGCCTCGCCGCAACGCGTCGAGGCGCGCTGCCAGTACTTCGGTCGCTGCGGCGGCTGCCAGCTCCAGCACATCGACTACCCCGAGCAACTGCGCCTCAAGCGCGACATCGTCACACAGCAGCTCGAGCGCATCGGCCGCTTCAGCGCCGAGGCCGCAGCGGACCTCGTGCCGCCGATGCTCGGTATGCGGGAGCCCTGGGGCTACCGCAACCACATGCGATACACCGTGCGTCGAGACGGCGAGGTCGGCTTCATGCAGCGCGGGACGCACCGCTTCCTGCGCATCGACGAGTGCCTGATCGCCAGCGATGCGGCGAACGAGGTACTGACGGCCGCGCAGGATTCAACCATGCAGACGCGCCAGTTGGCCATCCGCACCGGCTCGCAGACCGGCGAGACGATGATCCAGCCGCGGCTGCGCTGGCGTCCCACGCAACGCGGCCGGCGACCGCAGAGCGGCCAGCGCTCCTACCACGAGACGCTGCTCGGGCAAACCTACCGCATCTCGGGTGCGGCCTTCTTCCAGGTCAACAGCCAGCAGGCCGAGCAGCTCCTCGAACTGGTGGTCGAGCGCGTCCAGGCCGTCTCGCCACGGGTCGTCGTCGACGCCTACGGCGGCGTCGGCACGATCGCGGCGCAGCTCGCCCCGCTGGTCGACACGGTCGTGACCATCGAGGAGTCGGCGGCCGCGGGCAACGACGCCGACGTGAACCTCGCCGAGTTCAAGAACGTCCAACGCGTGGTCGCGAAGGTCGAGGATGCCCTGCCCGGCCTCGAGCCCTCGCCGGATGTCGTCGTGATCGACCCGCCGCGGGCGGGCATCGACGCCGTGGTCGTGCAGGCGATCATCGATTCGGTGGCGCGGCGCGTCGTCTACGTCTCCTGCGATCCCGGTACCCTCGCGCGCGACCTGCGCCGCTTCGAGGATGGCGGATTCACCGTCGGCGAGGTGCAGCCCTTCGACATGTTCCCGCACACGCAGCACATCGAGTGCATCACGACGCTCGACCGCGAGCGCCCAGCGCGCGCCTGACGCCAGGAGCGACCGTGCCGCGTCTCGTCCTCGCCTCCGCCTCACCTCGACGCAACGAACTCCTCGCGGCGCTCGATGTGGCCTTCGAGGTGATCCCGGCGGACATCGACGAGACGACCAGCGAGCCAGACCCGCGGCGGGTGGCCGAGGGCCTCGCGCTCCGCAAGGCACGAGCGGTCGCCGCGCAGCATCCCGACGCCGTCGTGCTCGGCTTCGACACGGTGGTGACGATCGATGGGGCGCTGCTCGGCAAGCCCGAGGACGACGCGGACGCGCGTCGCATGCTGGCCCTGCTGCGCGGGCGCACACACGAAGTCGTTACCGGCGTCGCGGCGATCGCGGGCGCGATCACGGCGGCCGACCATGTCGCCTCGGACGTGACGATGCGCGAGTACACGGACGCCGAGGTCAGCGCCTGGATCGCCAGCGGCGAGGCAGCGGACAAGGCGGGCTCGTATGCGAGCCAGGACCCGACCTTCGCGCCGGTCTCCCACCTCGAGGGCTGCACGTGCAGTGTGATCGGGCTGCCGCTGTGGACCGTGCGGCGGCTACTGCGCCTCGCCGGGATCGAAACGGCGCAGCCCTCGATCGAGCGCTGCGCCGCCTGTCCCCTGCGCGTCTGAGAGCAGCGTCAGGCCGGTCGCGTCGCCGTCACCGCCGTGCTGACCAGGCCCCGTTCGGTGTCCTCGAAGGCCGCCTCGACATCGACGAACCCGACCTCGCGGATGGCGTCGAGGTAATCCTCGAGGGGCAGCGCGCCAGCGACGCAGCCGGCCCACTGCTCGATGTCCTCACGGGTCGCCTCGGGCATCTCGCGCGTCCACACCATGTCGGAGACCCGCAGACGACTGCCCGGCTTCAGCACCCGGAAGGCCTCGCTGAACACGCGCGGCTTGTCCGTCGAAAGGTTGATCACGCAGTTGGAGATGATGACGTCGAAGTGCCTAGCCTCGAACGGGATGTCCTCGATCTCACCGAGGCGGAATCGGACATTCTCGGCGCCGACCTGCTCCGCGTTGTGCCGCGCGAGCTGGACCATGTCCGGCGTCATGTCGAGGCCCCCACACCTCGCCGCTGGCGCCGACCTGCTGCGCGGAGAGGAAGCAATCGATGCCGCCACCCGAGCCGAGATCGAGCACCGCCTCGCCCTCGCTCAGCTCGGCGATGGCGACGGGGTTGCCGCAGCCCGCCGAGGCGCCAGAGACGGTCGCGGGTAGCTCGTCGAGCACCTCGACGGCGTAGTTGGCCGTGCCATACTCGCCGGAGTCACCCGCGGCCTCGGCCGAGGCCACGGCGCCCGGGGGCACCTCGTCGAGGAGCTGAACCGTCGTGGTCGTGCCCTCGGCGCTCGCGGGCGCGCAACAGGCGTCGTCGGCGACGTCGAGGCCGGCGGATTCGAGCGTGCGTCGAGCGCGTTCGCCGTAGCGGTCTACCACGGCCTGGCGGATCGTGCGGTCGTCCTGTGTGGTCATGCCTTCGCCCCCTCGGGTGCCTGTACCTCGTCGATCAGATGCTCGAGGTGCGGGAGTACTTTCCCCCAGGAGCCGGCGGCGGCCGCTAACGCCTCGCGACCGTGGTCGGTGAGCGTGCAGATGTTGCGCTGCCGGCGGCCCTGTTGCGCCGTCTCGCAGACGATGTAGCCGCCCTCGCTCAGCTCGCGGATCGCCGGATAAATGGCTGCGTCGCTCGGGCTGCAACACTCGCCGCTGGCCGCGGTGACCGCCTGCGCCAGCTCGTAGCCGTGCATCGGCCGCTCAGCCAGCGAGGCGAGCAGAAACAGCCGCGACAACGAGCGTCGCACCGACAGATCCCAGTACTCGGGGTCGTGCAGTTGTGCCATGGACCGGCTCCCCTCGATACCTCGGCGGGTAATATCTCAGGTATCGACACAGCGTCGGTCGACGCATTCAACGGCCTGATCTCGCTGGACGGCGACGTCATCTCCGCCGCGCCGCTGCGAGGCGACGAGGTCTATGTCACCGAGGAGCTCGTATCCGCGATCGATTTGCAGGTCGGTGGCACGTTCACCATCTTCTTCGAGAACGAGTCATACGAGCTGCGGGGGATCGGGGTCGTTCGCGACAACGCCCTGACCGCCGTCACGGCCTTCCAGACCGCGAGCGGCGAGACGGCCGGCGGCGTGGTCGCGAACCTCGAGGCGGTTCGTGAGCTCACCGGCGAACCGCGCGACCTCGACCTGATCGTGCTCTCGACGAACGGTGGGGTCCGCAACGACCTCGAAGTCATCGATGACCTCGAGGAGCGGGTCGACTCCTATCTCACGACCTCCGCGGTACCGGGCTCGGTGGCGTTCACGAAGGCCGACCTCGTCGGCTTCGGCGAATTGATCGGCTCGATCTTCGTCACGTTCTTCCTCGTCTTCGGCCTCTTCTCCATCGCCGCCGGGGTCATGCTGATCTTCCTGACGTTCATCATGCTCGCGGCTGAGCGGCGCTCAGAGATGGGCATGGCCCGCGCGGTCGGCATGCGCCGCCTGCACCTCACGGAGTCGTTCATCGCCGAGGGCATGGCGTACAACATCGGCTCAGCCCTCGTCGGCGCGCTGCTCAGCCTCGGCGTCGCGTATCTCCTGATCGCGTTCATGTCGACGATCTTCGACGACTTCGGCCTCAACATCGTCTTCAACTTCAACTGGGAGGGCTTCGTCATCGCCTACACGCTGGGCGTGACGTTGACCTTCATCACGGTGGCGTTCTCCTCGTGGCGGGCGGCCAACCTGAACATCGTGCGGGCGATCCGAGACATCCCGGAGCCGCAGCTACTCGGCGACGGCGACCGCTCGATCGGGGCGCTCTTCAAGTCGACGCTGGGCGTGATCTGGCTGCGTGCTGGTCGCGATCTGGATCGCCATCGTGATCCCGCTGTTCGCGATCCTGACTTCGAG
Source organism: Dehalococcoidia bacterium (assembly GCA_965198045.1). Taxonomy (GTDB): domain Bacteria; phylum Chloroflexota; class Dehalococcoidia; order UBA2979; family UBA2979; genus CBDDEC01. The sequence continues at coordinate 206,900 of CBDAOL010000012.1, read as the reverse complement.
TGTCGGTGGCGCGCTGCCCAGCGTGCTTGCGGGGCCGGTCGCCGCGCTCATCCTGCTCGCGATGACCGGCGTCTTCGCTGGCGTGCTGTACGGCCTGTCGAGGTTGCTCGGACGCGTGCAGCGCTGGGCGAGCAGGCATCGCAACGCCGGCGGCTGGGCCGTCGTCATGGTGGTCCAGGGGTTCGGTCTCGTGTACTGGGGCGGGCGGAGCAGCAGCCAGGCCTTCGCCTACACCGGCGGCACCACGCTGGCGGTCCTCGCGCTCGGCATGCTCTCCGTCCACTTCGGCGCCTCGTCGCGCGTCGCCTTCAGCATCGCCAGCGTCGTGCTGGTCTGGTACTGGCTGCTGCCGCTGCCGTTCTCGCTCTTCAGCGACGAGGCCGTCGGCTGGAACGACCCGATCAACGGCGTGATGTCGCAGATCGGGACTCGGCCACGACCGCGTCAACGGCGACATCGAGATGTTCTTCGTGTCAGGCATCGCCATCACCACCGCCGCCACGATGTTCGTGATCTTCAATGCGCCGCTGTTCCTCGGCGGCGTGCGAGCCCTCAGCGGCGTGCTGGGCGGCTTCGCCCCTGCCGTGCGCACCGCCGTGGCCTACCCCCTGGCGGCCCAGTTCCGCACGGCGATGACCCTGGCGATGTTCGGCCTCGTCGTCTTCTCGCTCGTCGTGATGGCAACGCTCAACAGCAACTTCACCGACCTCTTCCTCGGGGACGACGCCGCGATCGGCTACGAGGTGCGCGCCCGAGGCAATCCCAACAACCGCATCGACGATCTTCGCGTGACCCTCGAGGAGGCGGGCTACAGCCCCAACTCGACCATCGCCGACGTGGGCAAGCTGACGTTCTCGACCGCGCGCGTCCGCGACGCCCGCGACGAGACGTCGGAACCCGAGTTCTTCTTCATCGCCGGCGCCGACGACGAGTTCCTGCGCACGACCAACCTCGTCTTCCCCGCCATCGCCGAGGGCTATGCCAACGAGGAGGCGGTGTACGAAGCGCTGCGCAGCGGCGCGGCGCTCGCGATCGCGTCGGAGGAGGTCCTATCCGGCTCGCAGGGCGACCCCTTCGAGGACGACAGCTTCGAGCTCCGCGCCGATCTGCAGACGCTCATCGACGAGCCGTGGCAGCCGATCCCCGTCGAGATGCGCGACATCGAGACGGGCGAGGCCATCACCGTCGAGGTGATCGCCATCACGGGCGCCGAGTCTGCCGCCATTCTCACCGAGCTGGTCACCATCCTCGTCAACGACCGCGTCCTCGACGAGGTGTTCGACGGCGGCGACGTCGAGTCGTTCTTCGTCAACACCATCGAGGGCGGCGATGTCGCTGCGCTCGCCGTTGCGCGCGACATCGAGTCGACCCTCCTTGAGCGCGGCGTCGAGGGCGAGTCGATCAACAAGCTGATCGACGATGCAACGAGGCAGAACACCGCATTCCAGCTGTTGTTCGAGGGCTTCATGTCCCTCGGCCTCGTCGTTGGCATCGCTGCGCTCGGCGTGATCGCCTTCCGCACCGTGGCGGAGCGGCGACAGCAGATCGGCATGCTGCGAGCGATCGGCTACACGAGGCGACTCGTGGCGCTTTCGTTCTTCCTCGAGAGCTCGTTCATCGCGATCACCGGCATCGTGATGGGCCTCGTCCTCGGCACGGCGCTGTCATACAACCTGCTGACCGACCCGGAGACGATTGGGGTGCCCGGCGCGGAGATCGACTTCTCGCTGCCCTGGGTGCGCCTCGCGCTGATCATCGGCGTCGCCTACATCGCCAGCGCCGTGATGACGATCATCCCCGCGCGCAGCGCATCGAACGTGCCGGTCGCCGAGGCGCTCCGCTACAACGGGTAGCCAGAGCGGATTGCCAGAACGGATAGCTCCGACCGAGCGGAACGGCGGGCTAGCGGGCGATCGCCTCCAGCCGGCGCAGCGTCTCGAGGTGGCGGCGGACCACGGTCTGCGCACCCTCCTCGGTCGGCGCGGACTTGGGCGCGACCTTCCAGAAGCGCTTCAGGTACACCTGCCAACGATCGAGGATGCGCCGGGCTCGACTCGAGCCCGTGACCTCGAGGTGGCGGCGGATCAGCGCTTGCAGCAGCTCGATGTCCTCAGCCTCGGTGACCTGCTCCAGGCCGACCAGCTCCTCGTTTACGCGCTGACGGAAGTTGCCGATCTCGTCGAGGACGAAGGCGACGCCGTTGGACATGCCGGCGCCGAAATTGCGGCCGGTCTCGCCGAGGATCACCACGACGCCCTCGGTCATGTACTCGCAGCCATGGTCGCCGATGCCCTCGACGACCGCGCGCGCACCGGAGTTGCGCACGGCGAAGCGCTCGCCCGCGCGGCCAGCGACGAACAGGTTCCCCGCCGTCGCGCCATAGAGCACGGTGTTGCCTACGAGGACGGCCTCGTGCGAGGGGAAGCCCGCGTTCGCCGGGGGACGAATCGTGATCTCACCGCCACCCATGCCCTTACCCACGTAGTCGTTCGCCTCGCCCTCGAGGTGCAGGCGCACGCCGCGCGCGAGGAACGCGCCGAACGACTGGCCGGCCGAACCGGTGAACGAGACGTCGACGGTGCCATAGGGCAGTCCGTCGTCGCCGTAGCGGCCGGCCACCGCACCGGCGAGACGCGCACCAACGGCGCGATCGGTGTTGGCGATGGGGTAGCTCAGCTCGGTCGGACGCTGCTGCTCGATCGCATCGCCGAGGTCCTCGAGGATGCGGTCGTCGAGGCGTGAATCGTCGATGCGATCGTTGCGCTCCTGCGTCGACTGGTGCGGCTCCTCGTTGTCGGGGTCGACCGGCGTGATCATCTTCGTCAGATCGATATGTTCGGCGCGCAGAGCCCCTTCGACGGAACGCTGCCGCAAGAGGTCGGCACGTCCAATCAGCTCGCCGATCGAACGATACCCCAGCTCGGCCAGCAGCTCTCGGGCGTGCGTCGCGACCTGTGTGAGATAGCGCACGAGCATTTCCGGCCTGCCGAAGTACTTGGCTCGGAGGTCCTCGGCCTGCGTCGCTACGCCGACCGGGCAAGTGTTGAGGTGACACTGGCGTGCCATCTTGCAGCCCACGGCGATCATCGAGGTCGTGCCAAAGCCATACTGCTCCGCGCCGAGCAGCGCCGCGACGAGGACGTCACGACCACTCTTGAAGCCGCCGTCGGCGCGAATGACCACGCGCCCGCGCAGCCGGTTGGCGACCAGCGCCTGCTGGGTCTCGGCGAGGCCCAACTCCCACGGCGCGCCAGCGTATTTGATGGACGACAGCGGCGAGGCGCCGGTCCCGCCCTCCGCGCCACTGATCTGGATGACGTCCGCGTACCCCTTGGCCACACCGGCCGCGATGGTCCCGACACCCTCGGAGGCGACGAGCTTGACGCAAACCTTGGCTGTCGGGTTCACGGTCTTGAGGTCGAAGATCAACTGCGACAGATCCTCGATCGAGTAGATGTCGTGGTGAGGCGGCGGCGAGATCAGCGGAGTGCCCGGCATCACGTGCCGCAGGCCCGCGATGTACGGATTCACCTTGAACCCCGGCAGCTGTCCGCCCTCGCCCGGCTTGGAGCCCTGCGAGATCTTGATCTCGAGCTCGGCGGCCGCCGCGAGGTACGCCGGCGTCACGCCGAAGCGTCCCGAGGCGACCTGCTTGACCTGCGAGTTGGCGTCGCGCTTGTCGCCGTCGGGCAGGTAGCGTCGAGGATCCTCGCCGCCCTCACCAGTGTTCGAGCGCGCGCCGAGGATGTTCATCGCTCGTGCGATGTCCTCGTGGGCCTCCGGGCTCAGCGCTCCAAGCGACATCGCGCCGGTCTGGAACCGCCTCGTAATCGCCTCGATCGGCTCGACCTCATCGATCGAGATCGGCTCGCGGTCGGAGGCGAATTCGAGGAGGTCGCGCAGCCCGGAGGGCGGCGCTTCCTCGAGGATGTCCAGGTAGTTGCGCCACTCCTCGTCGCCACCCTCCGGCGAGAAAGCATCGTGCTCGGCCTGAGCCACCTGGTGCAGCGCACGCCACATCTTCGGCGAGTTTCCGTGGAAGTCGCCGTCGCGTCGGAACTTGTACCAGCCGCCATGCGTCAGCCGCTCCAGCGGCCCAAACGCCTCGGCGTGCCGGCGCGAGACATCGTTGTGAATCCCCTCGAACCCAACGCCGCCAACGCGAGCGGTGGTGCCGGGGAAGCAACGCTCGACGACCTCGGGGCCAATGCCGAGCGCCTCGAAGATCTGCCCGCCGTGGTAGCTCGACACCGCGGAGATACCCATCTTCGACATGATCTTGAGAATGCCGGTGTCGACGGCCTTATCGAAGCGGCTGATCGCCTCGTCGACATGGATCTCGTCGAACTCGCCCGACTCAGCCAGCGCCTCGATCGTGCGGAACGCGAGGTAGGGGTTGATGGCGCTGGCGCCAAAGCCGATCAACGCGGCGAACTGGTGCACGTCCCGCACGTCGGCTGCTTCGGCGATGAGGCTGGTGCGCATGCGCAACCCGGCGCGCGACAGGTGGTGGTGCACCGCCCCGACCGCCATCAACATCGGGATCGGCGCCAGGGCAGCGTCGACATTGCGGTCGCTGAGCACGATCACCGTGTAACCCTCACGGGCGGCTTGCGCCGCCTCGTCGGCCAGGCCCTCGAGGGCGATCTCCAACCCGCGGGCGCCGTCGGCCACGCGGTAGCGCACGTCGAGGGTGATCGAGCGAATGTCCTCGGTGTCCATCTGGCGCAGCGCCGCCAGCTCCTCGTCGTGGAGCAGCGGGCTCGTCAGGTGCAGCAGCCGCGCCGCCTCCGGCTTCGTCTCGAGCAGCGAGCGCCGGCGTCCGAGGTAGGTGTCGAGCGACATCACGATCTCTTCGCGGACGGAGTCGATCGGTGGGTTCGTGACCTGCGCGAATCGCTGCTTGAAGTACGTGTAGAGCAGCCGCGGCTCATCCTGCAGCGCCGACAGCGGCGTGTCGTCGCCCATCGAGCCGACCGGCTCCTTGCCGTCCACCGCCATCGGTTTGACGACGTAGGTCAGCTCCTCGTGCGTGTAGCCGTGCAGGTGCTGCAGGCGCACGAGCTCGTCGGCATCGAGTTCGATCGGCCCGGCGTAGCCGTTTGACGACTCCGGTCCGTCGAGGTGGATCAGGTTGCGCTGCACCCAGTCCTCGTACGGCCGCCGCGACGCGACGAGGTGCTTGATCTCGTCGTTGTGGATGAAGCGGTGCTGTGCGACATCGACGGCGATCATCTCGCCGGGACCCAGCCGACCAGACTCGATGACCTCGGCGAAGTCGAGGTCGACAAGGCCGACCTCGGAGCCCATGATCACGAGCCCGTCAGAGGTGCGCTGGTAACGCGCCGGGCGCAGGCCGTTGCGGTCCATGATCGCGGCGACCACGGAACCGTGCGCAAACGCGACCGCGGCCGGGCCGTCCCATGGCTCAGTCAGGCAGGCGTGGTACTCGTAGAACGCGCGCAGCTCCGGGTCGAGGTTGGGCATGTTCTCCCACGCCTCGGGGATCAGCATCATCATCGCGTGCAACAGCCCTCGGCCGGACTGCACGAGCAGCTCGATCGCCTCGTCGAGGGAGGCTGTATCCGAGCCGATCGGCCAGATCACCGGCGAGAGATCGGCGATGTGATCGCCCCAGACCGCCGAGGCCAGCTCGGGCTCGCGCGCCGTCATCCAGTTGCGGTTGCCCAGCAGCGTGTTGATCTCGCCGTTGTGCGCGGCCAGCCGGAACGGCTGCGCGAGGCGCCAGGACGGCAGCGTGTTCGTCGCGAACCGCTGGTGGAACAGCGCGTACGAGGAAGCGGTCCGCTCGTCTGTCAGGTCCGGGTAGAACGACGGCAGCTGTGGCGCCACCATCAGCCCCTTGTAAACGACCGTCGAGGCGGACATGGAGACGAAGTAGACGTCGAGCGCCTGGTCGCGGATGCGTGCCTCGGCGCGCCGTCGCGCCAGGTAGAGCGCCTGACCGAACCCGGGGCCCACCAGGGCACGCGGGCGGCGCATCAGCAGCTGCTCGATGTGCGGCAGCGACTCCAGGGCCTGCGGACCGAGCACAGTCGGGTCCGTCGGCACTTCGCGCCAGCCGATGACCTCAACGCCCGCGCGCGTGACCTCCTCGACGATCAGGTCGCGCGCCGAGGAGAGTTCGGCGTCGTCGCCTCGCAGGAACACCATGGCCACGCCGAGGTCATCGCGGTCCTCGACCGTCGCGCCGAGGCGCTCGCAGTCCTCCTGCAGCAGTTCAAACGGGATCTGGAGCGTAACGCCGGCGCCGTCGCCCGTCAGCGGGTCCGCGTTGACCGCACCGCGGTGCGTCAACGCATCGACGGCCTGGACCGCGAGCTGAACGATGCGATGTGATCGTTCGCCACGCTCGTGCGCGATGAACCCGGTACCACAGGCGTCGCGGCCCTCCTCTGGGTTCCAGAGCAGAGCGCCAGATTGCAGTTCTTCGAGCGACACCGGCGGCAAAGCAGTAGCCACCGGCGTCGGCCGCGTTGAAGTCACGCACCGCTCCGAGTTCGCGCAGTTCCGAGGAGTCCGGCCCCTCAAGGAACAGCCATCATACCTCTACGCCAGATGCGTCGTGAGGCAGCACGATTGCGCTTTCTGTCACAAATGCTAAGGCGAGCATACAGGATCGGAACGAGGCCTGTCATACCAAATCTGGTGACATTATGTCGCGTCGTCGAGGCCTACTGCGTCACGCCCTGTTCCTCCGCGAGCGCCATCTCCTCCGACGGTGACCGCAGCGCGACGTAGACGCCGACGAGCACCGTCGCCGCGCCCAGCCACTCGAGGATACCCGGCACCTCGTTGAGCACGACCGTCGAGATCAGTGTGGCGCCGACCGGCTCGCCGAGGATGACCACCGCCACGAGGACCGCGGGCACGCTGGCCAGCGCCCAGTTGAAGGCGTTGTGGCCGATCAACTGCGAGACGACACCCAGCAGCGCGATGTACACATACGTCTCGCGCGGGTAGCCGCCGAGGCTCGTGCCGGTCGCCACCACCAACGCAAGCAGCACCAGCGCCCCGACGGAGTAGACGACGGCGCCGTAGGTCGCCGTCGACACGCTGGCCCTCGCTCCGCGGCCGATCACGAAGTACGCGCCGGACATCGTGGCGCCGAGGATGGCGAGCAGGTCACCGACGAGCGATCGGCGGTCACCGAGGTCGAGCCCGGCGAGCACGAGCGCACCCGCGATCGCGATCGAGCCGCCGAGCACGACCCGCCGCGACGGACGTTCCGCGAAGGCGACCCACGCTCCGATGCCGACGAACACCGGCTGCATCGTGACGAGCGCGACGCTGGCCAGCACCGAGGTGCGCTGTAACGAGGCGACCCAGAACCCGAAGTGCGCCGCCAGCGCGACCCCCGCAAGCGCCAGCAGCAGCAGCTCACGCCGCGACAGCCGTCGGAGGTCACCGCGGCTGGTCGCCAGGGCGACGGCGATCATCGGCGGCGAGGAGATCGCGAGACGCAGCGAGGCGATGACGAGCACCGGCGCGTCTTCGGCGAGCCGGATCAGCGGCGCCGCCCAGGAGACGGCGACCACGCCGACCGCGAGCACCAGCAAGGTTCGAGGTGACACCGCGGGAGGCTACCACCGCAGGCCCCGGGCGTCGGTTGCCGTCCGCGGTTTGACAGCGCCTCGCCGCGCATGAAGGATGGCGCGGGCGGCGACTCGCCGCACCAGCAGCATCGGAGGCGGCGATGCAACTTGGTGTTGTCTTCCCTCAGACCGAGATCGGCGCGGACCCCTCGGGCGTCCGGGCCTACGCGGAGGCGGCAGAGGCCGCCGGCTATGCGCATCTCCTGGCCTACGACCATGTACTCGGCGCCGAGCCGGAACGGCCGGGCGGGTTCCGGGGCCCCTACAACATCGAGACGCTGTTCCACGAGCCGCTGGTGCTCTTCGGCTACCTCGCGGCGCTGACGGACCTCGAGCTCGTCACCGGCATCATCATCCTCCCGCAGCGCCAGGCCGCCCTCGTCGCCAAACAGGCCGCCGAGGTGGCGGTGCTCACAGAGGGTCGCTTCCGCCTCGGCATCGGGGTCGGCTGGAACGCCGTCGAGTACGAAGCGCTGGGCGAGAGCTTCCGCACGCGCGGCCGCCGCGTCGAGGAGCAGATCGCATTGATGCGTGCACTCTGGGCCGAGCACACGGTCTCGTTCGAGGGCGACCACCACACCGTCACGCTCGCCGGCATCAACCCGCGGCCGCCGGGCGGCAACATCCCAGTCTGGATGGGTGGCATGTCCGAAGTGGTCATGGATCGAGTCGGGCGTATCGCCGACGGCTGGTTCCCGCAGTACCGCGACCCGGACGACCTCGCCGCGGGCCTCGAGCGCGTCCACGCAGCGGCCGAGGCGGCAGGCCGCGACCCCGCCTCGATCGGCGTCGAGTGTCGCGTCAGCGTCGCGCCGGAAGGCCCGGAGGCGGCGGTCGAGCTGACCCATCGCTGGGTCGAGGCGGGTGCCACGCACGTCTCGGTGAACACCATGGGCGGCGGGCGTGGAACCCCGGGTGAGCAGATCGCCGCCATCGAGGCGTTCAAGCAGGCATTCGACTAGCTGGCGAGCAGAGCAGCCGGAGGGGCCATGAGCGAGGCGAACATCGACTGGGACGGCATCAACGAGTGGGCGGTGGAGTTGCTCTCCGACTACATCCGCGTCGACACCGTGAACCCGCCCGGCAATGAGACGCGCGCCTGCGAGTGGATCGGCGCCATCCTCGACGCCGAGGGCATCCCCTACGAGCTCTACGACCCGGGCGAGAACCGCGCCACGCTCGTCGCCCGCCTCGAGAGCGATGGCAACCGCGGGAAGCCGCTGCTGCTGCTCAACCACACCGATGTCGTCCCCTTCGAGCGCGAGCACTGGACCGAGGATCCCCTCGGCGGAGCGATCAAGGACGGGTACATCTGGGGGCGCGGGACATCGGACATGAAGGGGATGGGCATCATGGAGCTCATCTGCTTCATCCTCCACCATCGTCACCAGCTCCCGCTCGGGCGCGACCTCGTGTTCGTCGCCGTGGCCGATGAGGAGGCGGGGAGCGCCTACGGCGTGGAGTACCTCGACCGCGAGCACCCTGAGCTCTTCGACGTGGAGTACGTGATTAACGAGGGCGGTTCCGGCTCGACCGAAATCATGGGCGTCGAGCGCAACGTGATGAATATCGGCGTGTCGGAGAAGGGGCCGCTCTGGCTCCGCCTCTACACCACGGGCCGCCCGGGCCACGGCTCTGTACCGCACGACGACAACGCCGCGGACCGCCTCGTCGATGCACTGCAGCGGGTCCAGGAGTGGGACCGCCCGCTGATGCCCGCGCCGGAGGTGCGCGAGTACTTCCAGCAACTGCACGAGGCGGGCGTGATGGAGCAGGAGCCCACCGACGAGGCGCTGGCGGAGCTCGCCGAGGAGAATTCGCGCATCAAGTCCGTGCAAATGAACTCGATCTCGCTGACCAGCCTCGACGCCGGCGTGAAGCACAACGTGATCCCGGCGGAGGCGAGCGCCACGCTCGACGTTCGCCTCGTGCCCGGCTACGACCCCGACGTCTTCGTCGACGAGATCCGCGAGGTCATTGACGACGAGCGCATCGACATCGAGCGCGTCTTCGAATCCTCGACGCCACCTTCTCGCCTCGACACGGAGCTCTACCGCGTGATGACGGAGGTCTCAAAAGAGGCGATCGAGGACCTGGTGGTGGTCCCCGGCGTCTCGACGGGATTCACTGACTCACGCGTATTCCGACGCAATGGCGTGGCCGCGTATGGCTTCACGCCGGTGCTGATGGGACCGGACGAGGTAGGACGCGCCCACGGCAACGACGAGAAGATTTCGATCGAGAATCTCCACCTCGGCATTCGCATCCTGTTCGACACGATCCGCGGCATCGCGGGCTAGACAACGACCGCGCCGCGTGGCGCGACGGAGGGACGAGAGCATGAACCTCGAAGACGTCAAGACCATCGGTGTGCTCGGCGGCGGCGTGATGGGCGGCGGCATCGCCCAGGTGTCAGCCCTCGGCGGGTTCGACGTGGTGGTCCGCGACCTCACCGACGAGATCAACGACGCGACGCGGGAAACGGTGTTTGAAAGCCGCTGGGGCATCAAACGCGCTGTCGAGATTGGCAAGCTCGAGTTCGATGACGGCGCAGCGGCGATGAGCCGCGTCAGCTTCACGACGGAACTCGGCGACCTCAGCGAGGTCGATCTGATCATCGAGGCCGTCCCGGAGCGCCTCGACCTGAAGCAAGCGGTCTTCGGCGAGATCGATGCGATCATCAAGCCGGACGCCATCTTCACCTCGAACACCTCGGGCTTCGTGATCGCAGAGATCGCTGCGAACGTCTCGGCCGAGCGCAAGACGCGCTTCGCGGGCATGCACTACTCGAACCCGGTGCCCACGATGAAGATGTGCGAGGTCGTTTACACGCCCGAGACCTCGCAGGAGACGATCGACGCCTGCGTCGGCGTCGCCGAGGCCTCTGGTCGTGTCGTGTCGATGGTGAAGGATGCGCCCGGCACCTACGGCTTCCTCCTCAATCGCATCTTCGCGGCGGCCCGTCGCGAGGCGGATGCGATCGTCGACGCCGGCATCGCCACGCAGGAGGACATCGACAAAGCGATGATCACCGGCCGCAACTGGCCCGCCGGCTTCTACGGCCAGCGTGGCGGCATCGGGAAGCAGTGGTAGCAGACCCTCGCGGTTAGGACCCTGCCGTCGAGGCGACGACCTCGTCGATGGCCTCGATCAGGACCGCCTCCTGCTGCGGGCCGAATAGCCGGCGGACCACCTCGCCGTCAGGCGAGACGAACCCGATCGCCGGGTGCCGCCGCACGCCCAGATCTTCTGCGAGGTCGTTCTCCTCGTTGATGTCCCAATCGAGGATCACGAAGTTGATGCGGTCCTGGTATTGCTCTCGGAGCCCGTACACGACGGGGCGCGCGATCCCGCAGAACGGTCACCAGATGGCATCGACGAAGACGAGCGTGGGCTTCCCGTTCGCGGGGAGGTACGCGCCGGTCGAGTCGACACGGTCATCGGGGGGTTCGTAACCCGCCGCGACCACGACCGCCGGGCCGGTGGCATACGGCAAGCCAGCAGCCGCACTCGTGGCAGCCCCCTCGCTCGGCGACTCCGACGGCGTGGCGGCAGGCGCCTCGGCGGTCGCCGGAGCGTCCGTCGAACGCGGCTCGTCGGAGGACCCGCCACACGCGAGCAGGAGCAGCCCAGCCAGCACGGCAGAGACGATGAAGATCGCGCGTCGGATCACGACAGTCATGCGATCGAGGTTAGCGCCGCCACGACGCCAGTACATGAACGAAGTGTTAGGACGAGGTGCTAGGAAGACGCACGCTGACGCCTCGAACGGGCGGCTAGACCGCCTCGTTCGCTATTCCGCGCACACCCTCGACGTCCACGATCGAGATCTGCATGCGCTTGAGGTCGAGCAGACCGTCAGTGCGCAGCTCGTTCAGGATGCGGGTGGTGGTCTCACGGTAGGTGCCGACCATATCGGCAATATCCTGGTGGGACAGCCTCACCGGCTCGTTCTCGCCGCCGGCGAGGCGCAGCAGCGTCGTTGCGATGCGAGCGGGGACCGACTTGTAAGCGACCTCGGCCAGGCGATCCTCGGCGTCCGTCAGGCGCCTCGCCATCACCTCCAGGAGCGAGAGTGAGACCTCCGGGTGGTCGCGGATCAGGCGCTCGACGTCGGTGCGAGACATGACGCAGAGCGTGCACTCGTCCGCGGCCTCCGCGAATGTGCCATGCATCCCCTGGCCGATCAACGACATCTCGCCGAAGACCGAGCCGGGCTCGATCGTGGCCGTGACGAGTTTCTTGCCCTCCTCGGTGACACGGTAGAGGTTGACGCGGCCCTTTTTGACGATGAACAGCACCTCCGTCGCCTCTTCGGGCGAGAAGAAGACCGTCCCTCGTGGAGTCGTGGTCATCGAGGTGGAACGCTCGATCTCCGCCATGTCTTCCGCGTTGAGGCCACGGAAGAGTTCAGCTTCGACGAGGTACGCCACTTTCGTGCGCTGAGCTTCGGTCCACTCGCGACTGGCAACCATGGCCGCCCCTTGCCTGTGCTGAGCGTGCGTCTCCGAGAGGTGGGTGTTCGGAGGGCGCGCCGTCATGTGTTGAGCGCGCTTCGTAGCAGCGGCGCAATCCGCTCCCATGTCGGGGTCCCGAGTGAGATGACCTCGCCGTCAAGAACAAACGTCGGCGCCGCAAAGACCCCGTTCGGAATCTCCCGTGAGGATACGCTCCCCAGATCGATGGTGCTGGTCTCGAGCGCGGGAAACTCCTGTTGGATGCGCCCCAGGACCTCCAGCGCGTGCGAACAGGCGCGGCAGCCCTCCTCGACGTACAGGGTCAGCGAGGCGGCTCCATTGGGTGAAGCCGGTGCGGGCGCATCGGTCTTGGGACGATGTGCCTGTGCCATCGGTCGCGCTCCCCTGCCGGCGTTGGGTTCAAGGTGGGGGCGAGGGAGGACGTATCTCACCCCCAAACAAGCTTCTCGCGTCACCACAATGTCTGCCGTAACTGGCGTTACAGGCGCAGGTAACCAGCGCACGCAAGAGCGCCGGCGTACATGCGCGGTCAGCTCTTCGAGTAGTCCCACGAGACGTAATGCCGAGGCTGCACCTGGATGTACGCGCCGCCCGGCGCAGCCTCGGTGGGCAGATCGCCCTCGGCAACCCCGCGGGCGGTCGCGCCCGCGCGCATCAGTTCGAGGCGTTCCGCATCGTCGAGGACGAGCGCAGCGTCACCCTGGATCAGCAGGCCCTTGATGTCCTGCATCGACCCGCCGCTCTCGAGCATCAGCGATACCTTCGGGTTGCGCTCGATGTTGCGAGTATTCTGAATGGGGGCCCGACAGCCGATGTAGATGTCGTCGCCGCGCCGGAAGTACCCGATCGGCACCGAGTGTGGGTACCCGCTCGGCGACTGCGTGGTCAGGGTGATCCATCCCGACCGGCCGTCCAGGAACTCGTTGACCTCGTCCGGCGTCAGACTGCCCGGCATCGCGCGCCTCCTCGGGATCCGTAACTCGCCACTGGCGCGCCAGTATATGCGCGCTAATCCGAGGGGGCCTCCGGCAGCAGGTGCTGCGCCAGGTCGGCGCCACCCGGGGCGTCCGGGTCGTCCTTGAACCGCTCGAGGCGACGGTACACCTCGGCGGCGGCGAGGTGGAATCCATCCGGGAGGCCGCTATCGCTGAACGTCTTCGCTATCTCCTCCATCTCGCCGACGAACCGCCACGCCTTCGCGGCGGCGGCCGGGAGGCCTCGATCGGAGCGTGCGAGCAGCTCCGGCTGCGACCGCGCCCACTCGCGCACGAGGTCGTCGTGCACGCCCTCCGCCAGAGCCAGCGCGTGGATGTCGGCCAGCAGCGCCGAAGTGCCTTTGGTCCACGCCGCGTATGCCATCTTCACCGCCGAGGCGGCGCCGGGGCCGCCCTCGATCGGGATCACCTCGAGGGGCCCTTCGCCGAGCAGCGACCTGGTCTTGCGCGCTCCGCTGCCCGAGAGGTAGAGGCGAGTCGTGCCTGCGCGTCGCGGTGGCCCGCCGATGATGCCGCCATCGACGTACGTCGCGCCCGCGGCCTGGACGATCGCTGCGACGCTGCGCGCCGTCGCCGGCGCGACGGCGTTGCAGTCGGCGTAGAGGCCACCGTAGCCCAGGTCCGCCACCTCCCGCGCCACCTCCTCGGCGGCGGCGGGTGGGCAGATCGACAGGATCAGCTCGCTCTGGTTGACGACGCCGTTCACCCAGTCGAGATCCTCGAGCCCGTCGGCGTTCGCCCGCGCCTCGCTGGCCTCGCTGCGACCGTCCGAGGCCCAGACGACGCGCCGCCCGGCCGCTACGGCGTGGCCGCCGACGGCCGAGCCCATCTGGCCGGGATGCAGCAGTCCGATCGTGCCCGGTTCAGACATGGCGCCCTCTCTCACCCTCGCACCCCGCTAGTAGCCGATCGCCGCGCCATCACCACGGGGGTCGGAGCCGCCCCAGAGGACGCCCGTGGCGGGGTCACGCACGATGATCTGCCCCTTGCCGAACGGATCCAGACGGCGACCGCCCGCGGCCGGCGAGACCGCGTGGCCCATCAGTGCCAGCGCGCTCTGCGTCTCGATCGGCAGGTGCTCCTCGAGCAGCACCGTGCCCCGAGGTGGGTCCGCCGGGATCGAGAATCGTGGCGCGTCCAGCGCGGCCTGCGGGTCCATGCCGTGGTCGACCATGTTGGTCATGACCTGCAGGTGACCCTGCGGCTGGTGCCAGCCCCCCATCACGCCGAAGGAGGCGTGCAGCTCACCGGCGTGCTCGCCGTCCTCGTAGGTGCTCATCGCGGGGATGATCGTGTGGTACGGGCGTTTTCCACCCTCGACGCGGTTCGGATGTGCGGGGTCGAGCACGAAGCCGGCGCCGCGGTTCTGCAGCGTGAACCCCATGCCGCGCGGCACGATCGCGGTGCCGAACCCGTTGTAGTTGCTGTCGATGAACGAGCAGGCATTGCCGTCGCCGTCGACGACCGTCAGGTAGACCGTGTCGGTCCACCGCATCGGAGATCCCCGCAACGGGTCGACCATCGAAATCTCGGGGTTGATCGCGGCCCTCCGGCTGGCCGCGTAGTCCTTCGACAACAACGCCTCGACCGGCACCTCGTGCAGCGCCGGGTCGGCGATGCAGCGGCGCGCGTCCTCGAACGCCAGCCGAATCGCCTCGATCAGCAGGTGCTGGTACGACGCCGATCGCTGATCCATCGAGGCCAGATCGAAGCCCTCGACGATGTTGAGGGCGATCAGGGCGGTCAGCCCCTGCCCGTTCGGCGCACATTCGTAGACGCGATAGCCGCGGTAGGTCGTCGAGATCGGGTCCTCGAACGTGGACTCGTGCGCAGCGAGGTCGTCGGCCGTCATCAGGCTGTCGAGGTCACGCAGCACTTCGACGATCGCCGCGCCCGGCGCACCCTCGTAGAACGCGCTAGAAGCGCCCTCGGCGAGCGCTCGGAAGACCCCGGCAAGGGCCTCGTTGCGCCAGATCTCGCCGGGTTCGGGCGCGTGGCCGTCGATCAGCAGCTCGCCCCCGTTGGGTGAGGCGTCGTCGAGTCGTTGCACCTGCGCGGCCCACTGCTGGGAGATGATCGGCGAGACGGGGAAGCCCTCCTCGGCCAGCCGAACGGAAGGCGCCAGCACCTCGGACATGCTCAGCCGGCCGTGACGCTCGACGGTGTCGCACCACCCGGCGGCGGCGCCCGGTACCGTAACGGTGTGCGGGCTGAAGCGAGGCAGCTCGCCCGTGATTCCGCGCTCCGCCAGCGCCTCGATCGTGAGCGCCGCCGGCGAGCGTCCGCTGCCGTTGACCGCGTGCACCCGCTTCGTCGATGCGTCGAAGTAGAGCGCGAAGCAGTCGCCACCGATGCCGGTCATGTTCGGCTCGACCACGTTCATCGCGGCTGCGGTCGCGACGGCCGCGTCGGCGGCGTTGCCACCGGCCTGCAGCACCTCGACACCGGCCTGTGCGCCCAGTGGCTGGCTCGTCGCGACCATCCCGCGGCGCGCCAGCACCGGCGAGCGCCGCGACTCGAAGCGCAGTTCCGTATCGGCCATGCCCCTGGCCCTCGTCTCTAGCCGGACCGTCCGGCGCATCCTTCGTAGCACATCGCGACAGCGTGGTCCGCACGACGCGCCCTCGACGTACCATCGCGCTCGCCACGAGGTGTCCGAGTGGGGCGCCGCGACCACCACAAGGAGCGATGCGATGGCTATCACAGTGCGAACGCTCGGCGAGGCGCAACAGCTCGCCGGCCTCGAGTTCAGCGTGCAGCAGCGCCGGCAGGCCCTCAGCGCGTTCGAGGGCTACCTCGCCGGATACGAGACCGTGCGCGCAGCCGCTTTCGCCAACGGCGAGGCGCCGGCCACCCGCTTCGACCCGCGGCTACCGGGCGTCGCGTACGACTACGGCGACGGGCGCTTCGTGCGAGCGCCCGCCGGCGCGCCACGCCTCCCTGCGAACGACGAGGACATCGCCTATGCGCCCGTCGCGTGGCTCTCGGCCTGGATCGAGCGCGGCCGGCTCACCAGCGAGCGCCTGACCTCGATCTACCTGCGCCGCCTGAAGCGCTACGACCGGAACCTGCACTGCGTGGTCACACTCCTCGAGGACTCTGCGCTCGCCGCCGCGCGGCAGGCGGACGAGGAGATCGCGGCCGGACGCTACCGCGGTCCGCTGCACGGCATCCCGTGGGGCGCGAAGGACCTGCTCGACACCGCTGACGTCGCGACCACGTGGGGCGCGGCGCCCTACCGCGAGCGGGTGGCGGACCGGGACGCAGCGGTCGTGCGACGCCTCGAGGAGGCGGGCGCCATCCTGGTCGCGAAGCTGACGCTCGGCGCGCTCGCCAACGGCGATGTTTGGTTCGGCGGTCGCACCCGCAATCCATGGAACCGTCGCCAAGGTTCGAGCGGCTCCTCCGCCGGGTCCGCCTCGGCGGTTGCGGCCGGCCTGGTGGGTTTCGCTATCGGCTCGGAGACGCTGGGCAGCATCGTCTCGCCCTCGACGACCTGCGGCGCCGTAGGGCTCCGCCCGACCTTCGGCCGTGTCTCGCGCGCCGGCGCTATGGCGCTCTCCTGGTCGATGGACAAACTGGGGCCGATCACGCGTTCGGTCGAGGACGCCGCCCTCGTGCTCGAGGCCATCGCCGGCCCCGACGCGGAGGATGAGCCCACGCCCGATGTCTCGCTGATCGATGCTCCACTCAGCTACGACGGCCGCCGCCGCAGCGTCCGCGGTGCGAGGGTGGGCTACATCGCCTCCTCGTTCCGCGCGAAGCAGACTGACACGACGCAGCGCCGTGCGGTCCGCGCGTTACGCGCCGCGGGCGTCGAGGTCGTGCCGATCGCCTTGCCCTCCATCCGCCCGGAGGCACTGATACCGATCCTCTGGGTCGAAGCGGCGACGTCGTTCGACGACCTCACGCGCAGCGGGCGGGACGCCGAGCTGACGAGTCAGGGCGATGAGGCCTGGCCCAACATCTTCCGCCGCGCCCGCTTCGTGCCCGCGGTCGAGCTCATGCAGGCCGACCGGCTGCGGCGGCGGGCGATGGAGGAGATGCATGAGCTGTTCGAGGAGAACGCCCTCGACGCCGTGATCTCGGCCTCGCGTCCGCCCGCGCCGGGTGACCCGTTGCTGGCGCTCACGAACTTCACCGGCCATCCCTCGCTGAGCCTGCGGTCCGGCATCGACCGCAAGCGCCTCCCCACCGGCCTCACCCTCTGGGGCAGGCTCTTCGGCGAGGACGCGCTGCTCCGCCTCGGACGCTCGCTCGAGCGCTCGCTCGACGTGTGGCATCGCCGGCCGCCGCTGCCGCCGATGTAGCGCGCAAGGCGGTTAGAATCCGCATCTTCGAGGTCGCACACGACGAAAGGCATGAGTAGTGATCACCCAGCTCGCCATCCTGACCGCCGCCGAGGGCAAAGCCGATGAGATGCGCGCCGCGATCGAGAAAATGGTCGCCGACGTGGACTCGAACGAGCCCGGAGTGGCCGCCTACACACTGCACACGTCCGAGAGCGATCCTCACAAGTTCTATCTGTACGAACAGTACGACAGCGAAGACGCGCTGCAGGCCCACGGCCAGACCGAGCACATGGCCGCGTTCGGCGGCTCGCTGCGTGGCATCGCCGGCGGGCGGCCGGAGATCATCAAGCTCAACGTGGTGGTCGGGGTCGATCGCTAGCCGGAGGCTCACGCTCTGGCAGCGGGCCGATCGGCTCTTCGACACCACGGCTGTAAATCGATGTGTGGAGGGTGACCGCCATCAGGCGGAAGCCCGTGACATCGAGGAATCCAGCGGCGGCATCGTCGCCGCGGCGCGGCGCGTCCAGGATCAGGTCGTCGAAGCCTCGACGTGACGCATGCTCGAGTGCGGCGTCAAGCAACGCGGTGGCGACGCCCTGCCGGCGCTCGTCGGGTCCAGCGGTCAGCACCTCAACGCGCCCGATGCGAGCGCTGTCGGTCTTGAGCGCGATGAACCCGACGACGCCCGCGCTCTGCTCGGCCTGGCTCACTGCCATCAGCAGCGTCTCGCGCCCGTAGTCGTGCTCCAGCTCGCTGAGGAGCCGGCGATCCTCGAGGCGGAGCCCGATGAACTCCTGCTCAAGCATCCCGACCACCAGCGCCTCCACGGCCGGCCAGTCGGCGGCGGTATAGGCGCGAATGCTCACCGGCAACCGGTCCCGCCTCGAACGCGGCGCTATGACGTCATCGACGCTGACAGCGGGACTGTCGATGTCGAGAGTCTCAGCCGTTGTCGGACCGTAGTGGGTGAGGGTCTGAGGTCCCGGTGTGGTGGCCATGCATCCGCCATAGCAACCTGCACGGAATCCTTCGATACCCGATTCGCATAGGGATCCTGAGCTTTACGGGACTCGCCTCGAAAGTCGTGCAGGTTTGACACAGTTCGGCATCAGCAAGGAGTAAAGAAGGTACAAGAATCCGCCAGCCGGCTGCTCCGAACACACCACGCATCGGGCAGCTGTCCGCTCAGCCCGTCTCGTTCGAGGTGATGCGGAACGTCGGATGGCGCGACGCCTCTGTCTCGAACGCCGCGAGGTCCGAGTCCCGCGTGGCGTCGAAGTAGGGTGCGGTGATCGAGTTGGCGGCGAGGTAGCTCTTGAGCACCGCCGCCGAGGCGGTCGCGTCGAGCTCCTCGAGGGTGACGCGTTCCCGCTTGCGGCCCCGCCGCAGATCGGCGCTGGCGGAGGCGCGGGCGTTGAGGACCCACGGTCGCGTGCCGTAGGGAGACACGAGCCAGCGCTCGCCGCCCTCCTCGACGAGGTTGACGGGCGTCGTGCGGCGCTGCCCGCTGCGGCGGCCGACGGTGGTGAGCAGCCAACTGTTCCCCGGCCCGACGCCGAGGCGGACCAGCGTGCTCATCAGCGCGTTGATCGTTCGCTTCCCGAAGCTCATCTCGTAGCGCGGCGCGGTGGCCATGTTCTCCCCCCAGGCTGCGTCTGCTCGCCGGGACTACGCGGTCTCGGCATCCCACCGGGCGTACATGCCGGCGATGTTCATCTCTTTGCGCTCGGACTCAGGCCACTTCGCCCATTCGCCGATGTCGATCGAGGCGGCGGCCTGGTCGGCCGTCATGCCCTCGTCGTAGTGCTTGCGCGTCTCTTCAACCATGAAGGCGAGGTACTCGCGCATGTCCTCCAGCTCGCGCTTGCCTCCGACCGGGCCGTGGCCAGGGATGATGCGTTCGACGTCCATGTCGGCGATCAGGTCGCAGATCGTGACCCAGTTCGCCATGTCGCCACGACACAGCGGCATCGCGTAGAAGAAAGCGAGGTCGCCGCTGAACAGCGTCTTCGACTGAGGGAAGTAGACGAGCGTGTCGCCGAGGGTGTGGGCAGGCCCGTGGTGCAGCAGCTGCACCTCTGTGTCGCCGTAGCGGAGGGTCATGCGGTCGCCGTAGGTCGTGGTCGGTGGAGTCGACCGCACCTCGGCGAGCTCCTCCCACCACGCGTCCTGGATCCACGCCGGGCGCGGCCCGCGGTCCGCCGGATCGCGCTGGGCCTGTGCGGCGATGCGCGCGTCCTCGGCGTCGAGCATCTCCTGGCGGCATTGCTCGTGCCCCACGATCTCCGCGCCCTCGATGTACTGGTTGCCGTTCGTGTGGTCGCCGTGCATGTGCGTGTTGATGAGCTGGCGAAACGGCGCCGAGGAGACATCGCGCATCGCGGAGACGAAGCTGTGCGCCATGGTCGGTGCCATCAGCGCGTCGATGACGAGCAGCCCGTCGCCGCCGTCGAGGAACCCGGCGTTGCTGATGCCCCAGCCGCCGTCCCACTGGAGGTAGGCGTAGAGCCCATCGCCGAGCTCGACGGTCCCGGTCTCGTACTTCGGCATCGGTCGGTAGGTCACAGCGCTCTCCCTCGGCGACGAACGGCGTCAGCACGCGTCCGCGGGCGAAGATAGCGCACCGAGGGCTGGCTGAAGCAGAATGACCAACGGCGAACCGACCCATCGGCCTATCACATACGTTGAGCATCGTGTTCACCGGCTACGGGCCGACGACAGCCGTTAGATTGGTCCCACAAACGTATTCCGCCCCGATACAGACTGAAAGATGCAAATCCTCGCCCGACCGTGAAGCCCTGGACGTGCTCGACGCTATCCACTCGATGCCGGCGCGCCGCTACCTGAAACCCGACCCTGTTCCCGAGGAGATTCTGTGGGAGTTGCTCGACGCGGCGCCGCGGGCCGACCGGCGGCAACAGCCAGGGGTGGGTCTGGCGCGTCGTACGCGACCCCGAGACCAAGCGCCAACTCAGCACCTGGTACCGCCAGGCGATCCTGCCGGCATATGGCCACGATCGGGCTCGACCCGAAGAACTCACCGAGGGTCGGCGTATCGACTGGCAGACGATGACGGTCACCGAGAGCGAAGTCGGGGTCGACGCGAGCAATCAGCGGGCCGTCCTGCATCTTGCGGAGACGCTTGCGGATGCGCCGGTGCTCGTTCTGCCCGTGATCGAGCACGCCACCACGCGATACGACGACACTCAGGCGAGCGGTGCGCTCATCGGAAGCTTCATCTACGGCGCCGTGCAGAACCTGATGTTGGCGGCCCACGCACATGGGATCGGATCGGCGTTCACCATGGGCCGTGCGTTGTCGGGCATCTTTCCCATCAACGAACTTCTGGGGCTGCCGGAGGATGCGGCGGTGATGGCGGTCATCCCACTCGGCTACCCGGCGAGAGGACGTTGGGCTCAACCCAAGCGCCTCCCGGTGGAACGAGTCGTCCACTGGGAGCGGTGGGGCGAACAGGAGATATCGTCAAAAGCTGTGGATGAGCTGTAGGGGGCAGATCAGGCGGCGTCCCTCCCGTCGCTCACCGCGTGGCTCGCCTGTCGCTCCTGGAGCGTGCCGTCGATGAAGACGCCGCCCGCGCGAACAACGGCGACCAGATGCGGTGCGTTCACTCGCCGCCAGCGCTCCTCGGCGGCATCGAGCAGCTTGTAGGCCATCGCCAGTCCAGCTGACCGGGAGCCGGCGCCCTTCGTCACGCGCTGGCGCAGCCGCACCGTGGCGAACGTTGACTCGATCGGGTTCGTCGTGCGCAGGTGCACATGGTGCTCGGCGGGGAAGTCGTGGAACGCGAGCAGCCGTTCGAGGTCATCCGTGATCTTCGCCGTCGCCTTCGGCCACTCCGCGAACTGCTCCGCGAGTGCGCGCGGCATCCAGGGCGTCCGCGCGTGTCCCGGCGGTGTAGATCGCCTGGAGCGCTCTCTTCGCCTCGCCCTGCGTGCGATCGGGCAGCGCCGCCAGCACGTTCGCGGTCTTGTGTACCCAGCAGCGTTGCTCCCGGGTGCTGGGGAAGACCTCACGCAGCGCCGCCCAGAACCCGAGCGCGCCATCACCGACCGCCAGCTCCGGGGCGGTCATGCCGCGCTCGCGCAGGTCCCGCAGCAGGTCGAGCCACGACTGCGTGTCCTCGCGGTAGCCGTCCTGAACGGCCACCAGCTGCTTGCTCCCATCGGGACGCACCCCGACCAGCACCAGGCAGCAGAGCCGGTCCTCCTGGAGGCGGACATTGAAGTGGACGCCGTCCGCCCAGAGGTAGACGTAGTCGACATCGGCGAGGCTGCGCCGTTGCCAGCGCTCGTGCTCGGCCTCCCACCCCGCCGTGAGCCGCCTGACGGTCGAGGCGGAGAGCCCCGCATCCGAGCCGAAGAAGGCCGAGAGCGCCGGGACGAAGTCACCGGTCGAGAGCCCGCGCAGGTAGAGCAGCGGCAACACCTCCGTCACCTTGGGCGAACTCCGCATGTACCGCGGCAGGATCGCCGAGGTGTACTGCTCATCGCGACGGCGGTGGTCGACCCGTGGCGCCTTGACCTCGACCCGGCCCGCGGCGGTCGTGATCTCGCGCGGGCGGGCGTAGCCGTTGCCGACGACGAGTCGGCGGCCCGACGTATCCACCACGCCCGCGTGGCGCTCAAGGTAGGCCTGACGTTCGGCCTCCAGCGCCACCGCGAGCATCTCCTGGGCAGCGATGCGGCAGAGCTCGTCCAGGCCGACCTGGGCAACCCCCACCTCCTGCCCGCCGCTCTCATGCACTATCCTCAACATCCGGCGTACTCCTCCCCGGCCGGCCAACCGGCCGTCTCCTGATTACAGGGAGGGTACGCCGCCTCTCTCTGCTACCCCGTCCACAACTTCTGACGATATCTCGGCGAACAGCTCACGCGAGCCTGAGTCCCCTGCGCCCGATCAAAACAGCCGCCCTTGCGGGCGGCCGTCCGTTGTGTCGCCGAGGCTGCGCGCTAACCCCTCGGGCTCTAATCCCGCGGCTCTAACCTCTCGGACTATAACCCCTGGGGCTCTAACCCCTTGGGAGTTGCAGCCCGCGGGTGGCGATGATGTTGCGCTGGATCTCGGACGTGCCGCCCGCGATCGTGCTCGAGACGGCGGAGAGGTAGCCGCCGGCGGCGCGGCCGCGGTTCCCCTCTTCGCGCTCGGCATCCCACATCGTGCCGTAGAGGCCGAACAGCTTCAGCTCGGTCCCCGCGATGCGCTGGCCCAGCTCCGAGGTGAAGAGCTTGGACATCGACGCCTCGTGGTTCGGGACCATGCCGCGGTCCTGGATGCTGATGTTGACGTAGCTGAAGAGACGGGCGATGTCCGCTTCGAGCCAGCGGTCGACGAACGCCAGCCGCCAGGTGGACGTGCGGCTGACATCGTCACGCTCCTTCGAGCGGCGCAGGAGCGCCTCGAGGCGTCGCTGCGTGCCGACCGCGTTGCCGATGCCGGAGCGCTCGAAGTCGGTGAGCGTCATACCGACGTACCAGCCGCGGTTCTCTTCGCCGACACGGTCCTTCACGGGGACGCGCACATCCTCGAAGAAGACCTCGTTGAAGCCCTGGCTGTTGGCCATGTTGGTCAATGGCCGCACCTCGACGCCGGACTGGCGCATATTCAGCATCAGCAGTGAGATGCCTCGGTGCTTCGGCGCGTCCGGGTCGGTTCGCGCGAGCATGTACATCTTGTCGGCGTGCTGTGCGCCCGAGGTCCAAATCTTCTGACCGTTGAGGACGTACTCGTCGCCGTCGCGGACGGCGCGCGTCTGCAGCGAGGCGAGGTCGGAGCCGCTGCTGGGCTCGGACCAGCCCTGGCACCAGACAACTTCGCCCGCGAGGATCTTGGGCAGGATCTCGGCCTTCTGCTCCTCGGTGCCGTGCACCATGAGCGTGGGGCCGAGCATCATCACACCGAAGCCACCGACGTTGGTGAGACCGTTCTCGGCGAACTCCTCGTTGAGGATGAACTGCTCACGCGGGCTCATGCCGGCGCCGCCGTACTCCGCGGGCCACGCCGGGGCCACCCAGCCACGCTCGACGATGGCGTCACGCCAGCCCTTCATGCGCTCGCGGGCTTCGCGAGACCAGCCGCCGTCAAAGTCGCCACCGTCGCCGCGGGCAGACGGCCCGTGCTCGTCGATGAACTCGCGCACAACGGTGCGGAACTCGGCTTCGCTCTGTGTGTCGGTCAGTTCCATGGTGGCTCCTCAACGTCCGCGCGACGCTCGTCGCGGCACAGCGCGATCCTACATGCGGGAAGGAGCGGGCGGCTAGCGGGCCGGGTCGGCGCCGACGCAACAGGGACGCCTCGCGCACGCTCGTGCGGTGCTGCATCGAACGCTCCAGCACGACCGGGCCGGTACGATGCACAGCGATCGATGAAGGAACCGACCATGAACCCCCGCCGACGCCACCTTCAACGCCACGTTCCCGTTCGCTCCGCACTTCAGCGACGCGCCCGGCTTTCGCATGCACTATGTCGACGAGGGCGCCGGCGCTCCGATCGTGCTGCTGCACGGCGAGCCGACGTGGGGTTACCTCTACCGCAACTTCATCCCGGAACTCGCTCGCGCGCACCGCGTGATCGTCCCGGACCATATGGGCTTCGGTAAGAGCGAGACACCACAGGACCGCGAGTACACGCTGCGCACGCACGTGGAGAATCTGACAGCGCTCGTCGAGGAACTGGACCTCACCGAGATCACGCTGGTCATGCAGGACTGGGGCGGTCCGATGGGCGGCTGCTTCGCCGCGCTGCACCCAGAGCGCGTCACGCGCCTCTGCCTGCTCAACACCGTCGTCCCGCTCATGCCGGGGCCGCCGCTCCGGGACGCACCCGCGCGCACGCGGTGGTTCCAGTGGTTCGGCGACGGCCTCGAGGACGGCACAACCGAGGCCGTCCTCGGCAACCTCGGGAGCACGGTGCTCAGCGTGATGAAGATCATCGGCTTCGAGAACAGCGCCGCCGTCGACCAGGATTGGATCGACGCTTACTCGGCGCCGTTCGACTCACGCGAGGAGTGCTTCGGCGCCATCGAGTTCCCGATGGACGCCTACAATCAGCGCATCGGCCCCTTCGTCGCGGAGTGCGCGACCAACGTCAAGGCTGTGCGCGCGAAGCCCGCGATGCTTGTCGAGGGCATACAAGACCACGCCATTTACCCTCAGCGCGCCATCAGCCTCTTCGAGACACTCTGGCCGGACGGCCCAGTCACCGTGCTCGAAGACGCCGGCCACTTCTGCCAGGAAGACGCACCTGAGACGATCGTGCCCCTGATCCAGCAGTTCATCCAGACGACATAGCAGCCCGGGCGGAAGGCGGCGGCTAGCCGCGTGGCAGGCCGAGGCCTCTCGTGGCGACCACGTTGCGCTGGATCTCGGACGTGCCGCCCGCGATCGTCGAGGAGACGCTGTCGAGGTAGCCGGTCGCGGCGCGGCCCTTCTGCGCGACACTCGTCGCGGCGCAGCGCGAGCCTACGTACGGCGACGGGGCAGGCGGCTAGCGGTCGGGGGTCACCGAGGGCGGCTCGGGGACGTGCTCCTCATCGATCCAGTGGAGCGAGCCGGTGTCGCGCATGTGGACGCGCTCGAAGACCTCGATGTTCGGGAACACGCTGACGACGGTTTGTGGTGAGCGCCAGGTAATCGCGACCTGACCGTTCCAGAACTGGACGCCCTCCACCACATCACCGGTGCCGGAAAGGCCGCTCTCGTCGATATCGCGGCGGAGTTTGAATCTGCGCATGCGGATGCCTTCCCAGGGGGGCCGGGTCCGTCAGCTGCCGTCGCCGAGGTAGGCGTTGGGCACGACGATCCAAGTGCCTTTGCTCACCAGGTACGGCACACCCGAAGTGTCGAAGGCGGAGACGCCGTAGTACTTCCGCCCATCACGCCCGAACTGCGTCGCAAGTACTCGGTACTCCTGACCGCTCGGTGGCATCGGGCGGAGGAAGTGGTACTCGAGCGTGCCGGTGAACATCACGTTGCCGTCGTTCCTCAGCGCAGCGAGAAATTCGCGCCCTATCGCATTCCAGCACCGACCTGTGCCGCAATCGGTCGCTGCGGCGGCGACCGCCACGGGAAACCGGCCATCCGCGTCCTCGTACTCAGGCGCGCCGGCGAGGTCGGAGAGAATCATGTCCTCGGCGACCGCTCGCCCGAGCAGGTACAGGCCCCCGTTCTCGACTGCACGCCCGCAACCGAAGCACTTGTCGTCCGGCATCCCCATCCCACTGGGATCCATGAACTGTCGGAGCGTGCGGCCGGTCGGTCGGTCATGTACATGCGAATGCATCCGTGTCACGGCCGCATCGAGGTCCTCGGGCAGCTCAGCCCAGGTCTCATGCCCAGCGGGTCCGAGATCTACGGTGCCGCTGATCAGCTCGCGCTCGCTAGCGTTGAGGCTGGCCACCCACTGACCGTCGCCGTGACGCTCGACAACGGCGATGAGGTCCTCGTGGAGTGGCACCGGCGCGTTGAGCCGGCCGGTGATCCTGTAGGGCGCGCCCTCGCCCGCCCGAGCAACGGCACACGCCAGGGTGCCGATGGCGAAGCCGCCGTTCGCGATGCCGGGCGGTCTCTCAAAGCGATCGACGAGACTCACAATGGTCTGTATCGTTCTCGACGCAGACGACGCGATCGGGGTTATCGGGGTCGCATGCGTAACAGACGTGGCTCACGGGGTTCCTCGCCGTTGATGTGTTTGGACCGCTGAGATGCTACCAATCCTCCGGGATTTGAGGCAAATACGTAACAAGGCGCCTCGTGGCGCTCTCGTGCGGTGCGTGCGTCGAGGCGGCGCTAGCCGCGCGGCAGGCCGAGGCCTCTCGTTGCGATCACGTTGCGCTGGATCTCCGACGTACCGCCGGCGATCGTCGAGGAGACGCTGTCGAGGTAGCCGGTCGCGGCGCGGCCCTTCTGCGCATAGTCCTGCTTCGTGTCCCAGAGGATGCCATACAGCCCGTAAGAGCTTGAGCGTCGTGCGCGCGATGCGCTGACGCAGCTCGGTGGTGAACAGCTTCGAGGCGGACGCCTCGTGGTTCGGGACCAGGCCGCGAGCCTGCAGCGAGACCACGTTGTTCGAGAGCTGACGCGCCACATTCGCCTCGATGGCGCGGTCGGCGAAGTCGATGCGCCAGGTCTTGGAGGTGCCGAGCACGGTCTGGTCGACCGGCTCGTCCTTCGCGCGATCGAGCATGCGCTCCAGGCCGCGCATCGTGCCCACCGCGCTGCCGATGCCGCTCCGCTCGAAGTCGAGGGTGGTCGTGCCCATGTACCAGCCGCGGTTGACCTCGCCCATGACGTTGGTCGCGGGCACCCGTACGTCCTCGAAGAACACCTCGTTGAACGTCTGCTGGTTGGCCATGGTGGTGAGCGGGCGGACGTTGATGCCGTCCGTCTTCATGTTGACGAGGAAGTAGGTGATGCCGCGGTGCTTCGGCGCCTCCGGGTCGGTGCGCGCGAGCATGAACATCCAGTCCGCGAACTGCGCGCCGGTGGTCCAGATCTTCTGGCCGTTGATGACGAAGTCGTCGCCGTCGCGCACGGCGCGCGTCTGCAGCGAGGCGAGGTCGGAGCCGCTGCCCGGCTCGGAGTAACCCTGGCACCAGTTGGTCTCGCCCTTGAGGATGCGCGAAAGGTGCTCCTCCTTTTGCTCCTCGTTGCCGTGGATCAGCAGGGTGGGGCCGAACATCATCACGCCCATGCCGCCGAAGTTGCTCAGGCCGTTCTCGGCGAACTCCTCGTTCAGCACGAACTGCTCAGTGACGCCGAGGCCTGCGCCACCGACATCCTTCGGCCGCGCAGGGGCGATCCAGCCCTTGTCGACCAGCGCCTCGCGCCACTTCTTGTAGCCCTCGCGCCCTCCACCGCGGCGGGCGTGGTCGCCGTGCTCGTCGATGAACTCCCTCACCTCGGCGCGGAACGTCGCCTCGGCTGGGCTGTCCCCGAGATCCATGGTCGGTCCCCCTCGTAACGCCCGCGGGCCGCAGGCGGTCATTGCTGCCAGCGATCGTACCCGCCTCGGGCGGTGGGGGGCTACGGCGTTGCGGCCTCGGGAATGGTCGACGAAGGTGGGCGGGCTCGGGACGACAGGCGGACGGGGGCAGGATGAGTGAGTCGCTGACGCAGATGCTGCGTTACAACGCCTGGGCGAATCGTGAGCTCATCGAAGCTTGCCGCCGCGTCGACGATCGACAGCTCGACGATCCGTTCGTTGCGGCTACGGCTCCATTCGTGAAACCCTTCTGCACACAGTGCTCTCGCAGTGTTCGTTTCTCGGGCGACTCGATGGACGACAGCGTGATCCGGATACACCCGATTGGGACG
Organism: Dehalococcoidia bacterium; assembly: GCA_965198045.1. Taxonomy (GTDB): domain Bacteria; phylum Chloroflexota; class Dehalococcoidia; order UBA2979; family UBA2979; genus CBDDEC01. The sequence goes on along the minus strand of CBDAOL010000012.1, from coordinate 179,188 downwards.
GCTGGCCCGGTTTTGAAGCGCTCGCTGCTGAGACCCTCCGTCGAACGCGCAGCTCATCGAGCAGGCGCGCACGGTCGATGATGACCCGCAGGTAACTCTGTCGTTCCGCGGCCACGAATACCGGTACCCGCGCCGGTTCTTTCTGCTCCACGCCGTAGAGCACGGGGTCGAACATCGAACGCAAATCTGGCTGGCCATGGCCGCGCAGGGCCTCGAGCATCGGGACCTCGACGGCTGGGCATTCGCTGACGCGGCGGGCCTCGGCGAACAGATCTAACCAACGACAAACAGAGGACCGGCGGTCAGCCCCGCCGGTCCTCGTGTGTCTGCGAAGCGCCCTCGGGACGTTGCCTCAGTCGGCGGTGCGGGTCAGCCAGCTGCCGAAGGGCTGCGGCTTCTTCTTCGCCCGCGGGTCCAGCGGCACGTTGATCAGCGCCGGGCCGTCGAGGGTCATCGCGTCCTTGAGGGCGGACTCGATGTCCTCGTAGGTCTCGGCGTTGTAACCCTTGCCGCCGAGCGCCTCCATCATCAGGTCGTAGCGCGCGTCCGGGCTCATGCCGCCGGGCGGCATGTTCTCACCCTCGAAGGCCGCGGCGGGGTGACCGCCGATGCCGCCGTTGGTGAAGACGACCCAGGTGATCGGCAGGTTGTAGCGGACCGCCACCTCGCACTCCGTGCCGGCGAAGCCGAAGGCGGCGTCGCCCTGCAGGCAGAGCACGCGCTTGTCAGGCGACGACACGGCGGCGCCGATGGCGAAGCCGTGGCCGAGGCCCATCGAGCCAAACGATCCGGCGTCGAGGCGCGTGCGAGCGTGGTAGTTGTTCAGCACGGTGCGGCTGATGTCCATCGTGCTCGCGCCCTCGGCGACGATGATCACGTCGTCGCGCGGGAGCGTGTCGTCGAGGGCGGCGAGGGCGCGGTAGTAGCCGATCGGCTCCGTGACCTCCTGCTTCATGCCTTCGACCAGCTCCTGGTTCTGGCGGGCCTCGGCCTTGACCGTCTGCAGCCACTCCGAGTCCTGCGGGAACTGCCACGGGTCGGCGTCAAGGATGTCGAGCATCTGGCCGACGACGGCCTTGGCGTCACCGACGAGGGCGACCTCGGCCGGCACGTTGACGCCGATCTCCTCCGGGTTCTTGTCGAGCTGGATGATGCGCACGTCCTTACGGAAGCGCGGCGGCAGACCGAAGTGGAGCATCCAGTTCAGTCGCGCGCCGATGAGCACGATCAGGTCGGCGTTGCTGAGCACGAACGAGCGCGCCGCCGCTGCCAGCTGGTCGTGGTCGTCCGGCACGACGCCCTTGGCCATCGGCATGGCGAGGTAGGGGATGCCCGTCTTCTCGACGAAGGCGCGGACTTCCTCTTCGGCGCGAGACCAGGCGGCGCCCTTGCCGATGATGATCAGCGGCTGCTCGGCCGTCTTCAGCGCGTCGATGGCGGCCTGGGCGTCCTCGGGCGCTACGACAGTGCGCGGGGGGTCGGCCACCGGGGCGGCCCACTCCACCTTGTCCTCGTCGGTTTTGCCCATGATGAAGTCGCCGGGCAGGTCGAGGTAGGACGGGCCGGGCGCGCCGTGGATCGACTTCTTGATCGCCTCGGCGATGTAAATCGGGATGCGCTCCATGCTCTCGACGCGCTCGGCGTACTTGGCGTACGGGCGCAGCGCTGAGAGCTGGTCTGCCTCCTGGAAATAGCCCATGCTGCCGCCGGTCGACTCGTAGGAGCCGCCCAGGAGCAACATCGGCCAGCGGTTGGACCAGGCGTTGGCGAAGGCGCCAACGGCGTTGAGGACGCCGGGGCCGGAGACGGCCAGCGCGGTCCCGATGCGGCCCGTCAGGTAGGACGCGGCCTGTGCGGCGTACGTGGCGGGCATCTCGTGCCGCATGCCGACGTACCTGATGCCTTCTCGCTGGGCTGCTCCGGCGATGCCGGCGACCGGAATGCCCACGACGCCATACATCGACTCGACGCCCTGCTCCTTGAGCGAGCGGGCGATGATCGTGTGTCCGTCGATCTCTCCCATAGGGTGGTAGCTCCTTCAGTTCGGGCTCAGGACGCTCGCCGGCGCTCCGCGTATCGAGGCAGGGCCGCTCGGCTGCGCCGCGGCATCGTACACCGAGCACGCGCAGTGCGCCCGTCGGGGATCAGGGCTGCGAGGCTACGAGCCCCCCGCACCGCGACGCCGGAAGAGCGGTAGCGTGACCTCGTCCGTAACGCGCTCGAAGACGACCTCCACCGCGAGGCCGATCGTGATCTCGTCGGGTGGGACGTCGACGAGGTTAGAGGTCATGCGTGGGCCCTCCTCGAGCTCGATCACGACGGTGGCGAAGGGCGTGTGGTCGACGAGCGCGGGGTGGATCGGTTGCTGCGTGATGGCGAAGGTGTAAACCGTGCCGCGGCCGGAGACCGGCTGCCAGTCGAACTCGAACGACCCGCACTCGTGGCACATCGCGCGCGGCAGGTGGGCGAGGAGCCCACAGGCCGTGCAGCGTTGCAGGCGCAGCTCGCCTGCGCGCAGGGCGTCCCAGAAGGGCTGTGCGTCCGGCTCCGGCCGGGGCAACGGGAGCCGTTCCGGGCGCGTCCAGCTCCAGTCGCTCACGGCTCGGTCCGCTCGAAGATGACGCCGCCGGTGCCGATGCCGGTGTCGACGAACGAGAACTGCGCGTCCGCGACCTGCGAGGTGGATTCGCCGCGGGCCTGCCTCACGCCTTCGATCAGCTGGTTCATGCCCTGCAGGTACGCCTCGCTGAGGTGGCCGCCGGAGGTGTTGACCGGCAACGCGCCGCCATCCCAAGACGCCCCGCCGGCCTCGACGAAGGGACCGCCCTCGCCGCGTTCGACGAAGCCGTAGTCCTCCAGCGCGAAGATCACGAAGGGCGCGAAGTGGTCGTACATCTGCGCGACATCGATGTCGGAGGGCGCCAGTCCCGCCTGCGCCCAAAGCCTCGGCGCCAGCGTCACGGCCGAGGTGTCGACGTAGCCTCGACGGCCGTAGCCGTTCTGCACGGCGGCGCGAATGCCGGCGATGGGGCGTCCGGTCTCGCGGGCGCGCTCGCGTGCTCGCTCCATCGACGTGACCACGAGCGCACCGCCACCGTCGGTTTCAAGGCAGCAGTCGTAGAGGTGGAACGGGTCCACGACCAGCCGTGACTGCTGGTGATCCTCGATCGTCAGCGGACGGTCATAGAAGGTCGCGCGTGGATTACGGTTGGCGTGGGCGCGCACGGTGACGGCGACCATGCCGAACTGGCGGCTGGTCACGCCGGTCTCATGCATGCGGCGACGCGTGACGAGGGCGAGCCCGTGCTGCGGGGTGAGCAGGCCGAAGGGCTCGGTGAAGGCGCCCCCTCCGCGCCCACCGCGGCCGGTCACGTCGCCTCGGCCGTAGCGCCGACCGGAGCGGCCGTTGACGCCGCGGTAGATCACGATCACGTTGGCGAGCCCGGCGTGGATGGCGGCCGCAGCACTCGTCACGAGCGCTCCGCCGACGTTCCCCGCCTGGCTGATGTCGCCGAACCAGGCGAGGTCGCGCACGCCGAGGTTCGCCGCCACCGTCGCCTCGGCGGAAGTGTCGACCGTCCAGCGCATCAGGCCGTCGACCTCGGAGCGGTCGATCCCCGCATCGTCGAGAGCGGCGGTGATCGCCTCGAGGCTGAGCTGCAGCTCGCTGCGACCGGAGTCACGCGAGTACTCGGTCTCGCCGACGCCGGCGATGACGACCTGATTCTGGAAGGTCTGAGCGGGCATGCGGCGCATCGTAAGCTCCGCACGCGGGTGAAGGAACGTCGATGGCGGGCACGCGAACCCACGAAGACCCCTCGTACGAGGCGGTCGACCTGCGGACAGAGCGGCTGCTGCTGCGCGCGTTCACGTTCGCGGACGTGGACGAGGTGCTGGCCTACGAGCGCGAGCCCGTGATGACGCGCTACCACGTCCCGGGCCCGCCGTTCTCTCGCGCGAACGCCGAGACGATGGTGCGGCGGCGCATCGCGCAGCGCCCGAGCTGGGCGATCGTGCGGCCCTCGGCGGAGCGGCCTCGTGGGCCGGTTGTCGGGCACGTCCGGTGCTCGGTCTGGGCCAACACCGGGACGGCCGAGTTCGGCTACTCGATCGCGCCTGACCTGTGGGGGCAGGGACTCGCCACCGAGGCGGTCGGCGCCGTCACGGACTACGCGTTCGAGACGTTCGGTCTACAGAAGCTCTTCGGCGAGCTCGTCGAGCCCAACATCGGCTCCGCGCGCGTCCTCGAAAGGATCGGCATGCAGCTCGAGGGGCGCACGCGCGAACAGGTCCCGATTCGCGACGGCACGCGCGTTGACGTTCTGCACTACGGCATCCTGCGCGAGGAGTGGGAGCAACGTCGTTGAATTCGAAGCGGCTACTGAGCCTGATCCTCGTCACGCACTCCACGAGCACGGACAACGAGGCGGGCATCGCTTCCGGCTGGGGCGATCCGGATCTCTCCGCGACCGGCGAAGCGCAGGCAATCGAGGTCGGCGAGCGGTACGCCGAGGAGGCGATCGACCTCGTCGTGTGCTCCGACCTGCGGCGTTCGATGCGGACGGGCGACATCGCGTTCGGCGACCGCGAGGTCGATCGGATCGTCGACGAGCGGCTGCGCGAGTGCGGCTACGGCGACCTCGACGGCGCGCCCCGCGATACGGTCGACGCGGTCCGCCTCGACTGCATCGACGAGCCGTTCCCCGGCGGCGAGTCCTATCGCGAGGCGACGGAGCGCCACCGCTCGCTGCTCGACGAGCTGGCGGATGACTTCGCCGATCGCGAGAGCGCTACGATCCTGCTGATTGGACATCGGGCGACGCATCACGCCCTGGAGCACCTCTGCGACGGCACGCCGCTCGAAGAGTCGCTGGTCGCACCGTACGAGTGGCAACCGGGCTGGAGGTTCCACTATGACCCTTGACGCCGACGCCACGGAGCCGACGAGGCTCGGCGCCACGCCCGAGGGCATGCCGTCGTCGGCGCTGGCCGGCATTCGCATCCTCGACTTCACGCGCTACCAACAGGGGCCGTTCGCAACGGTGTTGCTCAGCGACATGGGCGCCGAGGTAATCAAGATCGAGGAGCCGGGTGGCGAGCCGGGTCGGGCGATCGGGCGTGGTGAGGATGGCTTCTCGGCCTACTTCGAGGCGCACGACCGCGGGAAGAAGAGCCTAACGCTGGACCTCCACCACGAGTCGGCGGTCGAGGCCGTGCGACGGCTCGTGCGGACCTGCGACGTGGTCGTCGAGAACTTCCGGCCGGGGACGATGGAGCGGTGGGGCCTGGGCTACGACGACCTGAAAGCGCTGCGCGAGGACATCATTCTCGCCTCGGGCTCCTCGTGGGGGCGCGAAGGACCGTGGGGTGATCGGCCGGGATACGACCACGTGGGGCAGGCGCTGAGTGGCGTGATGGTTGAGCAGGGCGGCGGCCCCGAGGCCGTGCCACACGCGCTGATCGGCGGGTTCGCTGACCAGATCGGCGCGATGCTGCTGGCGTTCGGGGTATCGAGCGCCCTCGTCGCCCGCGCGCAGTTCGGCATCGGCCAGCATGTCGATGTGTCGCTGATTGGCGCGATGACCTCGCTGCAGGCGATGCCGTTGACGCGCTACCTGAGGACCGGCCGGCAGCTCGGTTTCGAGGAGCGGCGCGCCGCCACCTATACCCACTACGAGTGCGCCGACGGGCGCTACATCGCCATCGCCGCCAACACGCAGCACTTCTGGGAGCGCATGTGCGAGGCCCTCGAACGCCCCGACCTCGCTGAGGATCCTCGGTTCGCGGGTCCCTTCGGCCGCGCCGAGCACAAGGTCGAGCTGGTCGAGTCGCTGGAGGAGGCGTTCCGCGCTCGCGCCGCCGACGAGTGGGCGGAGCGCCTGACCTCAGCGGACGTGCCCAACGCGCCGGTGCTCGGCTATGCCGAGGTGGCGGAGCACGCCCAGTACTGGGCGAACGGGTACATCCAGGAGATCGAGACACCCAACCTCAGACGGATGAACGTGCCCGGACCGCCGGTGCGCATGAGCGCGACGCCGCCACGGATCCAGGGCGGTGGGACCGAACTCGGGCGTCACACCGAGGAGCTGCTCCTCGAAGTCGGCTACAGCTGGGACGAGATCGTGGCGATGAAGGACGAGGGCGCGATCTAGTGGCGGGCGACCGAGGCGGGATCGAGTGCGTCGTCTTCGACGTCGGCGGCATCTTCGTCCGCCACGCTCAGAACTGGCCGGAGGCGCATGCCCTCGTCGGATTCGACCCGGAGCACCCGGTGCTGGCGTCGGACGAGTTCATGGCGACCCGAGCACGCCTCGGACTGCGGCACCAGCGAGGTGAGATCGAACCCGAGGAGTACTGGACGAGCGTTGCTGCCGCCTCGGACGGCGTGTACTCGGCCGAGGATGTCGCGCGCATCGTGCAGGCCTGGCTGTTCGACGAGTACCCCGGCTCCGAGGAGCTGATCGACGACCTGCTGGCGACCGGCATCGACACGGCTTCGCTGTCGAACACCAACGCGACGCACTGGCGACGGATGTTCGGCATCGATGGCGCGGCGCCCGAGTTCCCGACGACGAGCCGTCTGAAGTACCACGCGCCGAGCCACGAGGCCGGCGCGGTGAAGCCGGACGCCGCGATCTACGGAGCCCTCGAGGCTGCGACCGGCCGCTCCGGCGCGGCGTTGCTCTTCTTCGACGACCGCGCGGACAACATCGACGCCGCACGCGCCCGCGGCTGGCACGCGGAGCTGATCGACCACGCCGGCGACCCGCCCGCGGAGATGCGGGCGGTGCTCAAGCGCTACGGGGTGCTGGGCTAGAAGCTCTCAAACTCCGGGGGATCGTTCCGGATGACGTTGGTGTCGGCGAGCTTGTCGTGCCAGGTTTGCGACTGCCCGTCCCACAGCGGCCACAGCCACGAGACGAACCCACGGCGCGCTCGTCCTGCTGACTCTCCCCATCTTCCTGGCGTTACCCGTGTGGTGGTACTTCACCGCCGTCGGGCGACGCGGGAAGCGCCTCCTCGGGCTCCGTGTCGTGAAGCGCGAATACTCGGCCTTGCCGGCCAGCACGCCCCGCGTCCGCCAGAAACGAATCGTCGAACGCGCGGGGCTCAGCTCCGGGTGCGGGCGTGGGGCTGCTGAGAACGTTCATCGGTACGCTCTAGGATCATGTCGAGCCGCTCGCGAACGGTGAAGCGGCCGTTGTCGTGGTGGCGCTGAACGCGCTCCTCGCCGCCCAGCTCGAACGAGCGCTGTTTGCGGCGCTCCAGCTCATCGAGTTCCGGTTCCCAGGTCATCCGCGGATCCTCTCGCGTGGTCGCCGCCGGTCGGTCGGCGCGTCGCCGAGGCTACGTCGTCAGGCGGAGCAGCAGGCCACCCTCGTCGACGAACTCGTCGATCCCGGCCACGACCTCGGCGACCTCGCCACCTGAGGGCGACTGGACCGGGGTTAGCATCTTCATCGACTCGATCGTGACGATCTCCTGCTCCTCGGAGACCTGGTCCCCCACCGCCACATGGATCTCCGCCACACGGCCCGGCCAGGGTGAGGTCACGTCAAACGTCGCCATCGGGGCTCCCTTCGCATCGCGTCGAGGCTACAGATAGTCCTCGCGCGGTGTTGCGCCCCGTCAATCTGTCGTGCGCGGGAGGTCGGGTCAAGCGAGCGACACGAAACGCCCGGCCATCCATGACGACCGGGCGGTGATGCCCTCGAGGGGCAGGCGTGCGGTGGATGCGCCTTAAGCGACGTGCTCGTCGGGCCGGCGCTGGCGGTGCCCCTGGAGGGCGGCACGCTCGGCCTGCTTCGCGACGTAGGCGCGGTAGCGCACCATCGCGCGCTCGGCGGTCTCACGGTCGGCGAAGTGAATCGCGCGCCAGCGCGACAGGTCGATGATGTCCTCGGCGGTGACTCGGTACATACGGCCGCTCCCCTGCGGACTCGGTATGTACTGATCATCGACAGGTCGGCCGCGGGACTTGAAGCGCCACCGCGATCCGCTTTCGAGAGCAACTAGCAGGATCCGAGGGATATGAAGTGTCCGCGCGAGCCTGGCTGGCCTTACTGGGCTGGCCTTACTGGGCTGGGTTGTCGGCGGCGGCGATGCCGTCCGGCAGGAGATGGCCGAAGACAGGGCCGAGTTGGACGCTGCGCACGATGCCCTCGGCGTCGATGAAGAACGAGGCAGGTAGGCCCAGCAGCCCATAGTGCTGCGCGACTTCCTGCTCGGTGTCGATGACGATCGGGAACGTCAGGCCAAATTCTTCGACGAAGCCTTCGACCGCCCCGGCCGGCTCCGCGAGGTCAACGGCCAGAACGACGAAGTCGTCGGCTTCGGCGCGCTCGTTGAAGGCGGCCTGCAGATCAGGCATCTCGGCACGGCAGGGCGCGCACCAGGTGGCCCAGAAGTTGAGGATCACGGTCTTGCCGCGGAAGTCGGAGAGCGCGACCGGGTGCCCGTCGGTGCCAGCGAGGACGAAGTCCGGGGCTTCGACACCGACCTTCACGTCTCCGGGCTTCGTGATGCCGAGCACGACTTCGCCGTCTGCTGTCGTGGCCACGGCGTCGCCGTCGAACACTTCGCGCTGCAGGAAGAGGCCGCCGATGATCAGCACGATCACGGCTACGGTGCCGTAGCGGGCCAGGGTGCGCGGGTCGGTGAAGCGGCTCATTGGGTCCAACCTCGTGGGCTGGTGTCCTCCAGTATCGCTAAATGATTGTCTCTGCGAGGCGTTGTCAGGCGATGGCCGCGATGTGAAGTGATTGCTAAACCTCGAGGTGGCTTCAGCCTCGAATGATCGCAGTCTCGGGTCGGAAGATCGACCAGGCGAACCAGAAGTGGTTGGCCGAGACCACCTGCTCGAGGCGCTCCCCGGCCATCGGGCCCGCAGTCGCGTGGCCGAGCACGTTCCAGACGCTGCCGGTCTCGACATCGACGATCTCGCCGTTGCGCAGCTCGAACGTCAGCACTTGGTCCGCGGCGACGGGGATGAACACGCCGGCCGAGCCGATGTCCGCGCTCCTTGTGATGACGGAGGCGTCGAGCGAGGAGACCGTTCCTGCGCTCCAGAGCGCGACCACGTCCGTCGCCGCAATCGTGGCCGTGAGGACGCCGTGCTCGGCCAGCTCGGTGAATGGGAACGCGATCGCCTCCTCGCCCAGCTCGACGGTCAACACGCGCTCCTTGGCGTCGAGGCGCTCGTCGTCGAACGAGGTCGAGAAGATGGTGCTCGAACCGACGCGGTCGTAGCCCTGGTACGGGTTGAGGCCGTAGTTGCGGTTGAATCCGGTGTTGCGCGACAGCACCAGCGCGTCAGGGAACGACTCCTGGAACTGCGCCCAGGAGATGATCTGCGAGGGGATGAACTCGAGCCGCGTGCCGGCGTCCACGCCGACGATCGATTCGCCCGTGATCTGCTGCCAGAGCGAGTAGTTCGTGTAGTCGTACATGATCAGGTCGCTCTCGCGGAGCAGGCCGGAGACCCCGAAGCGGCGTGTTTCACCGTCGACCCGGCGGTCGAAAACGATGGCGGTGTTGCAGAGCGGACAGAAGCTCACCGTGACGGGCACACCGCCCACGGTGTCCGTCGCGATCTCGTGCCACATCAGCACCTGGATCGGGTAGGCGCGGGCCTCGCCGTTGATCTCGAGGGCGATCACCGGCTCCTCCGGATGGATCCAGTCGATGTCGGCCTGCACCTCGAAGGAGGGGTCTTGCAACGAGGGGATGCCGCCGTCGCGACCGGGTCCACCGCTGCTGATCGTCGTGAGGTCGACGGTGTTCATGGTCCAGTCGAGCTCGGGGAAGAGGCGGCTGAGGATAGCGACGTTGCGTCGCTCGCGCTCGGTCAGACCGGCGAGGCTCGCCGGATCGGTCGTGCCGCTTGCCGGCGTCGGGTCGACGCCCGCGACGCTGGCCTCCGGTGTCGACGTCGCGCGGCGGAGCGTCTCGTCGTCGACGGCGGAGTCACTGCCGCAGGCGGTCGCGACGATCGCCAGAGCGGCGATGGCAGCCACGAACAGGCCGCGTCGAGGGCGCCACTTCGGAAAACTCGGGGTCATGGCTACGCCTAGTCCGCGGGAGCGTCCGTGGCGGGGGCCTCTGCGGGCACGGGGGCATCCCCGCTCGTGAGTGCGGCGCGAAGTTCGTCCTCGTCGGGGACGATGCCCTGCGAGAAGATCTCGCCGTCGATGGTCACGACCGGCGCGTGCCAGCCGCCGCGGCGGAGCGCCGCGATCAGGTTGTTGAACCACGGCCGAACGCGCACCTCGACGTGGTCGAGATCCTCGGCCACATGCTCCACGGCGCGGATCGAGAGGTTGCACTCCTCGCACCAGCTGTGGGGCACGCGGAAGAACAGTTGCTTCCCCGTGATCGGGTAGACCGTGACCACACGAGTGCGCTCTCTGGCTTCCATGTGTACCAGCGTAGCTGGCACGGCGGCCGCCACGAGTGAGCACCAATACGCGGGGTGTGAACAGTCCGTGAAGGCTCGACGCGATTTCGACATTCGGGATGGCGAGGTGGCACGCAGCCTCTACTCCGCAGCAGCGAGCGTGCATACGATGGGCGCCGTGAGCGACCTCGATCGGACCGCTGTGACCGACGCCGCGGCGCTGCTGCTGCGGGCGACCTACACCGTCGTGCTCGCCGGCGCGGGCATGTCGAAGGAGTCCGGGATCCCCACGTTCCGAGGCGAGGACGGGCTCTGGACGAAGCAGGGCGAGCCGCCACTCAACCAGTACCAGACGTTCGCCTCCGACCCGCGCCGCTGGTGGCAGCGCCGCCTCGGGGACTCGCCGGGCGATTTCGCGGGCGCGCTTGAAGCGGCGGAGCCGAACGCCGGGCATCGCGCGCTGGCGGAGCTCGAAGAGATGGAGCTCGTGCGGCACCTGATCACCCAGAACATTGACGACCTGCACCGCCGCGCCGGCCAGCAGTCGATCACCGAGATCCACGGCAACCGCTACTGGATGCGCTGCGTGCGCTGCGAGACGCGCTGGCCTCGACAGGAGTTCCCGGTCGACGCGGAGGACTTGCCTCCGCGGTGCGTGCAGGCCGGCTGCGGCGGCATCGTGAAGAGCGACACGGTGGTGTTCGGTGAGCCGATCCCGCCGACGGCGCTCAGCCGCTGTGCACAGGAGACCCACCTGGCCGATTGCTTCATGACGATCGGCACCTCGGCAGTGGTCTTCCCGGCGGCCCAATACCCGATCGAGGCGGTCCAATCGGGCGCGCCGTTGATCGAGGTGAACCCGGAGCCGACGCCGCTCAGCGACCTCGCCACCGTGATCATTCGCGCACCCTCGGGCGAGGCGCTGCCTGCCATCGTCGAGGCGGCGCGCGCGCGGCAGTCGGTGTAGCGATGCTCGGAATCCTCCTTGCCGTTGACGACGGGCTGCTGGAGGTGATGCCCGGCAGCAGCGCGGAGACGGCGATCGCCGGCCGTCGCTTCAGCTGCGTCGACTACTACGACGGCATCGGCGTGGCTGGCGCGCCAGGCGAGGGCGTCTGGGTCCACAGCGGCAGCTCCTGGGCACAGCTCTGGGACGGCGACCCGGAGACAGTGCGCGTGTCGCCGAAAGGACACCTGTTCATCGGCACCACCGACGGCCGCCTGCTCGTCTCCGAGGACCAGGGGCGCAGCTGGGAAGACCTCGAGGGGCTGATCAACGTCTTCCGCCACAACAACTTCGTCCCGCCGGTCGGCTGGGAGCGGCCGTTCCTCGCCGGGGTCGCGTTCGCGCGCGAGGGGCTGCTGATTGGCATCGGCGGCGGCGGGGTCTGGCACACGCGCGACCGCGGCGGCAGCTGGCTCCGCCGAGGCGATGGCCTCGACCCGAAGCTGCATCGGATGCGCGAGCACCCGGAGATGCGCGACCGCGTCTTCGCCAGCACAGACTCGGGGGTCTACCGCTCAGAGGACGAGGGCTTCTCCTGGGTGCAGTCACTGGGCGGCCTCGATCGCTCCTGGGGCGGAGACATCGCGATCATGCCGGGGTCGCCGGACGCGTTGCTGCTCGCGGTCGCGCGGCATGCGCCCGGCGAGGAGGGCGCGCTCTTTCGCTCCGCGAACGGAGGCGTGACGTGGGCGCGCCTGATGCTCGGCGGCGAGGACGAGTGGGATCGCATCCCCGTGGTGACGCGCCTCTGGGACTCGGAGGACACGGCGTTCGCCGCCGCGGGCAACAAGCTCTGGGGTTCGCACGACTCGGGGCGCAACTGGATGCCGCTGAGCGAGGATCTGCCGCCGTCCAACGCGATCGCATCGGCGCTGTAGCGCCTCCGTCGCGTCGCTCTGGCGGGCAGACCGTAGCGCCGGGCGCTGATAGACTCCGCGGACGCTCCGATCCGCGAGGATCCCGGCGATCCAGCGACCACCTCGGCCCAGAGTTACGGGCCTGCATCACAGACCGATCAAGCGCGAGCCGCTCATAGCAGAGGCAACCGCCCTCCCAGGAGTGCCATGTCCAGTAACCGTCCTCGGGACGAATTCGTCGAGATCAACCACCTCAACTTCCACATCCGGGAGTGGGGTGACTCAAAGACCAAGCAGGCGGTGATCCTGCTGCACGGCTACGCGGAAACGATGGCAGTCTGGGACGATGTCGCGACCGACCTCGCGCGTGAGTTCCGCGTGATCGCGATGGACCAGCGCGGGCATGGCGAGACCGCGCTGGCGCCGGGCCACGACTACTCCCGCAACTCGCAGATGGAGGACATCGAGCTGCTGGTCGAGCACCTCGGGTTGCGCATGGTGACGCTGGTGGGCCACGCCATGGGTGGCGCCAACGCCATCTGCTATGCCGCTGAGCACCCCGAGTCAGTCTCCGCCCTGGTCATGGTCGAAACCGCGCCCGAGGTGCTGCGCAGCGGCATCGAGCAGCTGCGTCGCCTGCTGGCGACGGCCGACGAGTTCGCGAGCATCGATGAGGCGGTCGAAGCGTTCCGGGAGTTCCTCCCGTACGCCACAAACGAGCAGCTGGAGCGCCGCGTGCGTGCCTCGCTCGTGCAGAACGACGACGCCGCCTATGTCTGGTCGTTCGACCCGGTGTTCCGAGACCCGCTGGCGCGCCCGCCCGATCCAGACCCGGGTCAGCGCCGCCTGGCCGACCTCTGGGACTGCGCCGACCGCGTGCAGTGCCCCACCATGATCGTGCGCGGATCGGAAACGGACATGCTGACGCCCGAGGCGATTCAGCGCATCCACCGTCGCATCGTTGGTTCGCGCGTGTCGCTGATCGAGGATGCCGGTCACGCCGTTCCGACGGACCAGCCGGGGAGCCTCGCGCTCAACGTCCGCGAGTTCTTGCAGTCGCTGGCCGCTCAAGTGACGTCGCCGCGCTGATTCGCCGGCGCCGCGGGGCGCATGCTGGCGTCGACGTGTACGATCGGCACAGGGAGTCACACATGACCTCGACCCCGAGCGAGCGGACCGTACGCACGCTGCACCGGGCTGTGATCACCGGCCTCGGCGCCGTAACTCCAATCGGCAACACGACCGAGGAGTTCTGGGAGGGCCTGCACAAGGGCCGCAACGGCATCGGTCTCATCTCGCAGGCTCACTTCGACCCCGCCGACCTGATCGTCAAGATCGCCGGCGAGGTGAAGGACTTCGACCCGTCGCCCTACCTCGACCGGAAGGTTGCACGCCGGACCGGGCGCTTCGCGCAGCTCGCCACAGCGGCCGGGATGCAGGCGCTGCAAGACTCCGGGCTCGAGATCACCGCTGACAACCGCGATGACATCGGCGTGGTCATGGCCACCTCCGGCGACGCCTTCGCCATGGGGCCGATCTGGGATGGCTTCCGCGAACGCGGCTCGGCGAAGGTCGATCCCTTCGTGATCACCCGCATGGGGCAGCACATGGGCGCCGCGCGCCTGGCGCGCGAGATCGGCGTGCGAGGACCCAACACCACGATCAACACCGCCTGCGCCTCCGGCACCGACGCCCTGGGCCATGCGCTCTCGCTGATCCGGCTCGGCCATGCGAATGCCATCTTTGCCGGTGGCGCGGAGGCGATGGTCACGCAGCTGGCCCTCTCGTCGATGGGTCGCCTCGGCGCTCTCTCGAAGAACAACGACGATCCGGAGCACGCCTCACGCCCCTTCGACGCCGACCGGGACGGCTTCATCCTCGGGGAGGGCTCCGGCGTAGTCATGATCGAGTCCGAAGCGCACGCCCTCGCACGCGGCGCGCGTATCTACGCTGAGCTCGCCGGCGTCGGCTGGTCCTTCGACGCGACTGACGACACCGCCCCCGACGCTGAGGGCCAGTCGCTGTCGATGGTCCGTGCGATGCACGATGCCGAGATCGAGCCCTCGACGATCGACTACATCAACGCCCACGGCACGAGCACGCAGTACAACGACCGGACCGAGACGAAGGCGATCAAGCTGGCCATGGGCGAGGAGCACGCTTACGGCGTCGCCATCTCCTCGACGAAATCGATGACCGGTCACCTGGCTGCAGCCGCCGGAGGCGTCGAGGCCGTCGCGTCGGTGCTCGCGATGCAGCACAACTGCGTGCCGCCGACCACCAACTACGCGACGCCGGACCCCGACTGCGATCTGAACGTCACGCCGAACGAGCGTGTGCCGCTGCAGATCGATACGGTCATGTCAAACTCGTTCGGCCTCGGCGGGCAGAACGCGGCAGCGGTGTTCCGCCGTTACGAGAGCTAGAGACGGCCGTTAGTCGCCGCCGGCGCGCCCGGCAAGGGTGAACTTGCCACGCCACTCCCCGACATCGACCTCGAGGCTGCATTCGACGACGCCCGGCGGCGAGCCATCGCCCGCGTCGGCGCCATCGGAACCATCGACGACAAAGCGAGCCGTCACCTGCGCCGCACCGGTCTCGTGGTCGCTTGTGGCGGTGCCTTCCTCGAGGACCGCGAACAGGCTGTGATCGACCGCATCGAGGGTGAGGTCGCCCTCGGCGAGCGGCACGTCGCCCTCCTCGGCGAGCGGCCAGGCGAGAGTCATGGAGACGACCCACTCCTCGTCAGCGAGTTCGCAGCTCCCCTCGAGCGCCAGCTGGAGGCTGCCGTCGAGGAGTTCGCCACGCTCGCTCACCTCACCGGAGGCGTCACCGCTGCGCGCAGACTCGGCGGGCCTGGCGAGGGTCGAGTCGGAGTCGGTCATGCACAAATCGTACGCGTGAGGGTGCTTCGAGACGAGAACGGCGGCTGACACGAAGCGCGCCCCGTCGAGGGGACGACGGGGCGCGCGGGCCGGCAGGGGGACCGGCAGTCAGCTCTGGGCGGGTACTGCGACGGGTGGTGACAGTGGTTCGTACGAAACGAACCCGCACTGGACGCAGGAGAAGTAGCTCTCTACGACATCGCGAACGACGTGCAGATCACCTCGGCAGCGGGGACAGCCTTTGCGTCGCAGCACGTTGCACCTCTCGTCTCAGTAACCGCTGAGACAAGAATGCGGCTCAGGGGTGAGCGACCAATTGCAGAACTGTTTTCGATCTGTGAATTTCGCCGGCACGCCCGCAGCGGCCCGCTCGCGAGGTGGCTAACGACCGCGTCGCAGCATCATGACCACGCCGATGGTCACCGCCGAGGTGGCGACGCCCACAGCTACCGCCGGCAGGATGTCACGGATCGGCGTGCCGTCCGAACCCAGCGAGCGCTGCAGCGCCCGCGCGGCTGATCCGAGCGAGACTTCGAGGGCACGCGTCGAGGACGGTGGCCGGAGGGCGCTCCGAGGCGCCTCGCCACGCGGGCCGCGCCGTCCCTGACCCGGCTCGGTCTCCACGCGCAGGGGTGGCGGCTCTGGACGAGGCTCGGCTCCAGGCTGGGACGCAGCGTCGGCGGGCGGGTCGGCATCGTTGACCTCAACCCAGGGGTCGATCACCTCGTCGGCGGTCACCGCCTCGACGCTGATGTCCGGCTCGGGAGTGCGCTCGAAGACCGGCTCGGCCGAGGGCACGCGCTCGAGCTCACTGAGGTCGAACATTGGCTCATGGGTGAAGCGCTGTCGCTCGCGGCGCGGCGAGGGTTCGAACGCGACGAACTCTGCGCCGGTGACGCCCTGGGTCTTGACCCCGGACTCGGTCGTTGTGGTCACCACGTCGCTCGGTGGCGCCGTCACGACGACTTCGGGCGTGGGTTCCCAGGCCGCTTCGGTGACCGTTGGCGACTGCCTCGGCAGCACGCGGTCGAGCGAGGTGGGATCGAGCGGCGGCTTAACGAGCCCGGCTCGCTCGGTGAGCCGCAGCGTGGGTACGACGCTCGCGGGCGGCGCGCCGGACGCGCCGTTGCCGTTCGCATCGAGCCCGTAGTCGCGCTCGATGCGCTGCGGTGTGGGCGATTGCGGCGGCAGCGGTTCGTCGACGCTCCCGACGAGGGCCGGCGCCGGTTCCTCGACGGCCTCGGGCTCCGGCTCACCCCGCGCTGCGGGCAGCGGCCCCGGCGAGGGCTGCGCGCCGACCAGGACGGCCTCGGGCGCGCGCTGAAGCTTCGGCGGGCGAGCGAGCATGACGAGCACGGCGGCGATGGCCCACATCCCGACGAACGTCAGCAGCGCACCATCGTAGTTGCCGACCACGTCGTTCCACACGCCAGCGAAGACCGGCCCGCCGGCGGCGAAGATGATCGAGGCTGGCATGGCTGCCGAGCGCACCGCGCCGAGGTGTCGTCGCCCGAAGAAGGAGGCCCAGATGAACTCCTGAAGGGGGATCATGCCGCCGACTCCCCAGCCGAAGACGAAGAACGTCGAAGCCATGAACGGCGTCGACCCCGAGTCGGCTGCGGGCAGCATCAGCAGTACGCCGCCACCGGCGATCACGAACGAGATCGCCGCTAGACCGCGCGGGAAGAAGCGCTGCATCAACCAGCCCCAAGCGAACTTGGACAGCAGCGCAGCGATACCCATCGCGGAGAAGATCAGGCCGGCCTCTGAGCGAACGAAGCCTGCGTCCGTCATGAACGGGATCGCGTGGAACATCACAGAGATGACGCCGATCGTGCCGAAGCCGAAGGCGAGCACGAGGAACCACATCGCGAGGGTGCGGACGGCCTCGCCACGGGTGAACGAATTGATGAAGTCGAGACGCGCCGCCGAGATCAGGTCGGCGTCCTCTTCCTCGTCGGCCTGTGCGCCATCGGGCAACAGGCCGTGGTCTTCCGGCTGGCGGCGCATCATGAGCGCCGTCGGGTAGATCAACACCCAGGCCGCTACGCCCATCACCATCCATGCGTCGCGCCACCCGATCTCGTCGACGACGAGCACCATCACCGGGGTAATCACGACCGCGCCCAGCGATATGCCGATCGAGGCCAGGGAAATCGCCCAGCCTCGACGGCGGACGAACCACTTCGAGACCGTGACGTTGACGACCAGGTTGCCGATCAGCACGAAGCCGAGCGTGAAGATGACGCCACGCAGCAGGACGAACTGCCAGAGCTCCTCGACGCGCGAGATGGCCATCAGCGTGCCGCCGATGACGGTGGCGCCGATGACCATCAGTGGCCGCGCTCCGTAGCGGTCCACGTAGCCGCCGACGAAGAAGCCGATGATCGCGGAAACAAAGGTGCCGACCGAGGTGGCGATAGCGAACTCGCCGCGCGCCCAGCCCAACTCCTCGGTCATCGGCACCAGGAATGCACCTGACACCGGGGCCTGCGTGCCGATCGCGACGAACTGCGCGATCAGCGCAGCGAAGACGATCCACCAGCCATAGAAGATCCGCGGCCGACGGGCGCGGACCGGAGCAGCAGTGGTGGACGCGGCCAACGGAACCTCGAATCGGAGAGAATCGCGCTCATCATAGGTTCGAGGCGACGCCGAGGCGAGGGCTCCTAGCCACCTCGAACGTTACGATATCCCGATGGACCGCACCGGATGACGCCACGCATCCCGCCGATGGCGATCGACTGCCAGTGGCTGCGCCGCACGATCGACTCGTCGCGCACCGCTGATCCGTACGTCATGATGTGCATGCATATCGTGCGTGAGGGCGACGACTGCGTCGGTCCGTTCCTGGACGATGTCGAGACGGACTGCAAGCTGTGGGAGGCCAACGAGCGCATCCGCGCCCGCTACGAGCGCACCGAACGCCCACTGACCTAGCGGTCGGCTCACCCGACTCTGGAGAACCGTTGGACAGGTGCTTTGAAACAGCACGTGCCGCCTCGTGGCCGAGTCTTAGTCTGGTGCCAGCTCCCTGACCGGACTTGCTGGAGTTGCGGCTCCGAACGTTTGTTCTATAATGCCCACCGGAGATCGCCATGACGACCGTCGAGGAACCAGCCACACGCTCAGATTCAGAGCCCTCCGGCTCGGGGTCCCCCGACGCGCCGCTGCTCACGCCCGAGCAGGCCGCTGAGATCGAGGAGCAGCGCTCCGAATCGACCTCGACGCTGCGCGCTACCGTGCCGGCGCTCGAGGAGATCCTGTACACCGCGCTGCCGGTCCTCGACCACGGCTTCGTGCGTGTCGTCGACTACATGGGCGACGACGCAGCGGTCGTGCAGGCGGCGCGTGTCTCGTATGGCCGCGGTACCAAGACCTCCCGCACCGACCAGGGGCTCATCAACTACCTGATGCGCAACTGGCACACCACGCCGTTCGAGATGGCGGAGATCAAACTGCACGTGAAGTTGCCGATCTTCGTCGCGCGGCAGTGGATCCGCCATCGCACGGCCAACGTCAACGAGTACTCGGCGCGGTACTCCATCCTCGACCGGGAGTTCTACGTGCCGGCGGCGGACCAGCTGGCGCAGCAGTCGACCACCAACCGCCAGGGACGCGGCGACGCGATCTCGAACGAGCAGGCGGTCGCCGTACAGCAGCTGCTGCGCGCCGACGCCGAGCGCGCTTACGACCACTACGAGCGGCTGCTGAACGAGAACGCCGAGGGCGAAGTCCTCGACGAATCGAGCACGGGCATCGCGCGCGAACTGGCCCGCGTGGGGCTGTCGCTCAACTTCTACACCCAGTGGTACTGGAAGACGGACCTCCAGAACCTGATGCACTTCCTGCGCCTGCGAGCCGACGCGCACGCCCAGTACGAGATCCGCGCCTACGCCGAGGTGATC
This sequence comes from Dehalococcoidia bacterium, assembly GCA_965198045.1. Taxonomy (GTDB): domain Bacteria; phylum Chloroflexota; class Dehalococcoidia; order UBA2979; family UBA2979; genus CBDDEC01. The sequence goes on along the minus strand of CBDAOL010000012.1, from coordinate 160,136 downwards.
GCCAGCGAGATCTTCGCGCGCTGGACGCCGAAGACGTACGCGGCGTTCCGCGACTATCGGCAGGGTGGATTCCAGCTCTCGGAGAAGGGCCTGCAGATCGTGCGCCGCCTCCTCGCCGGCGAAGAGGTGGACCGCAAGGAGATCGGCATGTCGCCCGCCGAGTGGCGCGAGCTGATGGCGGAGTTGGGTCGCGAGGCGTAAGCGGCGCTAACTCTGGTCCGGTCCGGGTAGGCCCGCTTCCGCGGCGGCCGCTGCTGCGTCCGCCGGGTCGAGGTGGAACGTGAGGACTCGGTCCGCTTCGATGCGCGCGTAGAGGCCGGTCGAAGCGAAGTCGTCCCACCACTCGCCGTAGAGGTCGCGACAGATCTGCTGGAGGTCGGCGGGCAGGTCCTCACCCGAGCCCTCGATGGTCGCGCGGCCGTGGACGGTGACCTGGAACGCCTCGGATGGTAGGTGCGTGGCGCTGACGTGCCGACGATCGCGGATGTGAACGAACCGCAGCGAGGTGGGCGCGGAGCCGAACCAGTACTCGCCGCGGTAGAACAGCCCGTCCACCGGTCCCACCAGCGGCCGGCCGTCTCGGGTCACGGTCGCCAGCGAGATCAGGGTCATGCCCTGCAACAGCTCGACCACCTCCTCGGCGGTCATGCGCCGCTCGGGTGTGATGATCGAGCGCAGGTGCGCGCCACCGCGCTCCCAGCTGTCGTCGAGGAGACCCTGGAGCGTTGCCAGATCTTGGGCCGTCTCGAAGGCCATCGAGCTAGTCTCCTTCGAGCACGGAGCGGCTGACGCTGCTCGGGTAGTACTGCGCGCGGGCGGCGGCGCGCAGCTCACCTCGGTGGTCGGGATGCGCGATGCTCGCGAGCCTCCTCGGCGCGCTGGCGCTGGCTCTTCCCGGCCAGCCGCGCGATGCCGTACTCGGTGACGACGTAGTCGGCGAAGGAGCGCGGGACGGTGACGAACGAGCCGTCGGTGACGCGGCCGATGATGCGCGACACCGCGCCGTCGAGGGCGCTCGACGGCAACACGGTGATCGCCTTGCCGCCGGGCGCAATCACAGCGCCGATGTGGAACTCAGGTTGCCCGCCACTGCCGTTGTAGACGGTGGTGCCGCGCGACTCCGCACAGATCTGCCCCGTCAGGTCGACGCTGAACGCATTGTTGATCGCGCACATCCGCTCCTGTGCGGCGACCGCCGTGATCGAGTTCACCTCGAGCACCGAACGCGTGTCGAGCGCATCCGAGTCGACGAGCCACTGCACCTCGTCGGGCGTGACGGCGTTGACGCTGGTCGTCACGCCGACGTCGGGGTCGACCGACTTGCGGCTGTTGTTGATGGTGCCGTCCATCATCTTCGCCACGACGCCGCGCGGCGTGATCTCGGAGTGCCAGCCGAGGTCGCGCTTGCCGTCGAACGCGCCGAGCGGCACGAGGAAGGTAGCGGTGCGTCCAGCGCCGATCTGGATCGTGTCGCCGTCCTGCACGATCTCGCCGACGAAGCCCGCCACCGCCTCCGCCTCGGCGGGCGGTTCTGCTCCGCGGCGCGGCGGACGGCCGTCGAGGAGTGACGGCACGAACGCTGTCACCTCGGACACGTGCACGCGCACGGTGGTCCGGATATCAGGCATCCAGGGACAGACCTCGAGAATCGAGGTGCGGGCACGGCGCACGAACTCAGCCTTGTGCCAGGGCAGGCCGCCGAAGTGGACGTAACCCTCGTCGTCGGGCGCAGAACAGGCCGTGGCGAAGACATCGATCGTCTCATGCGGTTCGCGGCTGTCGTAGACGTTGAACTGGTTCGAGAACAGGTCTGGGTAGTAGTCCGCCCGTTGGTCGGCCAGCGCGACTCGGCCCACCGCTCCAGCGAAGATGCCCGTCGCCAGGTCAAGCTCAAGGTGGGCGAACTCAGGCGAGAACCACTCCTGCGCGGCTGAGGCGGAGATGGCGCGCACCTTCACCTCGCGCTCCAGTTCGAGGATGCGGCCAAAGATCGCGGGCATCACCGACCAAGCGTCGCCGCCGATCGGCGTGAAGAGGACGTCACCGCGCTGGATCAGCGCCGCTGCGCCCTCGGCGGTCGTCAACCGCGCGTCGTAGGCCTCGCGCCAACCCATCTCGCTCCCATGCTCCGCGGGGTGCCACGGCCATGGTAGCGGGGGCCTACCCGCACGGCATTGATGGATCCATCGGAGAGTGCAGCCCGGCTCTGACGAACTGGGCAGAGGCTGGGTGTGACCTCAGTCGCGCAGCAGCAAGGCGCCGATCGCCGAGGCAACGCCAGCGATCGCGCTGGTCAGGACGAACCGTCGAGCGCCGCCGCTCGAGGCATCCTCGGCGGGCGCAGGCACCGTGACGCGCTCGGTCGGCGGCTCGTACCGACCGCCCGCGGGCGGTCGAATAGCCGCTGAGTCCTGCGAGGAGGGTGGCTCCTCGACGAGTGGCGGCGGCTCCCGATCAACGGCGGGAGCGGTCCAGACCTCGAAGGGCGCGACCTCGCGCCGGCGTGAGGTTGTTGCGGGCGTGACCAGCGTGGCGCTCAACACCGGCGATGCGGAGCTGACTGCGCCGCTCGGCGTGTTGCCTGCGCCATTGCCGTTCGTCGGCGTCGGCGCGTCCTCAGCGTCCGCGTCCGCGCCGAGGCCGTACTCGCGTGCCGAGGTCCAGCCCCCCTTGGCGTCGCCCACGCCGTAGTCGCGTGGCCGGCCGCCGGTCGTCGCGCCGTTGCCGTTCGCGCCGTTCTCGTTCGTGCCGTTGCCGTTCGTATCGTTCGAGGCGCCATTCGTCCTCGGCGCGTCGATGCCCGCGAGGTAGTTGCGTCGAGGGCGCACGGTGCCGTCGGCCATGTAGTCGCGGGCTCCTCGGCGGAGACGAGGGGCAGCGAGGGGTGGCCCCTCCACGGGAGATGGCGTTTCGGGGCGGTCTTGCTCAGCGCGTGCCCCAGCGATAGCAGCGGCGGGCACTGCCCCGGCACGCGCCATGCCAGGCATTCCAGACATCCCGGGCGGCCCCCACCTCGGCGTGTCGTCGTGCCGACCGAAGGTGTACTTCGGGTTGATGACCACGGAAAGGAGGAACATCACGGTGATCATGCCGCCGAGGAAGATGAACAGCACGGGCGCGCCGGTCTGGTCGGCGGCGACGCCGAGGGGTGCGGCCATGATCGGCATCGCGCTGAAGGTGAGCATGTAGATGCTCATCACGCGGCCCTGGTAGGCGGGGTCGGAGGCGCCGAGGACCATGGTGTTGTTGAGCGTCTGGAAGGCGCTGAACGCGAAGCCGAGAATCACCAGCGCGACGAGCGTGCCGCCGAGGCCAAACGCAATGGTCAGCGCGCCGAGAGAGACCAGACCGACGCCCGCCGCGAGCGCGTTCATCATCTGGAGCAGCGGTTTGCGGTCGTACTCGGTGAACGCCGCGACCAGCAGCGAACCGAAGAGCGCTCCGACGCCGCTCACGGTCATCAGGTAGCCCAGCGCCGACGGATCCAGACCGAGGTCGCGGTCGACGAAGCCGGGCAGCAGCATGATGTACGGCATCCCGAAGAGGGTGGTGATGAAGCCGAGGACCATCAGTCGCCTGATCGTCCTATCGCCGACGACGTAACCGATGCCCGCCTTGATGTCGGCGAAGACACCCGGCCGGCGCTGCATGATCCAGCCGCCGCGCCCATCCTCCTCGTACTCCTCGATCGAGCGTCCGAAGTGGCTGGGGACGAGGAGAATCAGCGGCACGGTGAAGATGTACATGGCCGCCTGCGCGAAGTAGGCGGCCTCGATGCCCTGGATCGCGATCAAAAGCCCGGCCACAGCGGGTCCGACCAGCCTCGTGGCGTTCATCGACGCCGTGGAGAGGGCGATGGCGGCCATCAGGTTCTGCGGGCCGACGACCTGCGCCATCAGCGGTGTGCGGGCCGGCATGCCGAAGGCGAAGAACGTGCCCTGGATCAACCCGACGATGAACAGCAACTCGACGGTGATGGTGTCGGTGAGGACGAGGAACGCCGTGGCGAGGGCGAGCACACCGGTCAACGACTGCTGGATCAGCTGCAGGTTGCGCTTGTTGACGCGGTCCGCGACCGCGCCGCCGATCAGCGAGAAGAACAACATCGGCAAAGCGAACGAGAGCGAGACGAGACCAGTGAGCGCGTACGACTCGGTCAGCTGCCACGCGAGCGCCGCTCGCGCGACCTGCTGCATGTTCATGCCGATGAAGCCGCCCGCAGAGGCGAGGAAGAGGTAGAGGTAGTTGCGGTCGTTGAGGACGCCAAACGCCTTGCGCAGGTTGGGCCTTGGACCGCCCATGCCCATCCCGGGACCCATGCCGCGGCCCATTCCCGGACCGCCCATACCGGGCGGGCGTGCAGGCGGAGCCATCATCGACACGGGTACCTCGTCATCAATGGCGTGCGATCGAGCCCGTCAGAGGTGCCCGTCGCGCTGATCGTTGGGGGTGTACGGTCCTATTATCGCCAACTCTACCGTGTACGTAAAGGTACGATGTTCACCAATGTCCAGAGTGGGGACGGCGGCCCCCGCGTTGACACTGAAGATCGGGCGTCCGCACAATCAGGCGCGGCCGCGACGAGAGCGTCCTCGGTCCGTGACGACGAAGCGTGCCGCTGCAACGAACAGGAACAACATGGGCTCCGTCACCACCCGCATCTGCGAGCTGCAGATCGAGCATCCGATCATCGGAGCGGGAATGAGCCCGGTCTCCCGCGCGCCGCTTGCCGCGGCGGTCTCGGAGGCCGGCGGGCTCGGGGTGATCGGCGCCGCCGGCATGCCGCTCGACATGCTGCGCTCGCAGATCCGTGAGGTGCGTGAGCACACAGACAAGCCCTTCGGCATCGACCTGCTGCTGCCCAACGCCACAGCGACGCTGGCGGACCTGCGGCAGCCGGCAAGCAGCGTTCGCGAGGCGGGTGGTCTGCCGCAGGAGTACCTGGACTTCCAGGCGCAGGCCGCCGAGGAGCTGAACATCCCGGTGAAGCCCTTTGCGCCGCGTCCCCGCGGCGGTGGCGGTGGTGGGCTCGGCTCCGAGCTCGTCGAGCGCCAGATCGACCTCATGATCGAGGAGGGCGTGCCCGTCTTCGCCTCCGGCCTGGGCAACCCGGCGCCGTACGAGGAGAAGCTGCATGCGGCGGGGATGGTCGTGATCGCCCTCGTCGGCAACACCAAGAACGCGCGACGTGTCGCAGAGGGCGGCGCCGACATCTTGGTCGCCCAGGGCACCGAGGCAGGCGGTCACACCGGTCGCATCGGCACGATGGCGCTGATCCCGCAGGTCGTCGATGCCGTCGCCCCGATCCCGGTCGTCGCCGCCGGCGGCGTAGCGGACGGCCGGGGCCTCGCCGCCTCGATCGCGCTCGGCGCGGAGGGTGTGTGGTGCGGCACGGCGTTCCTCGCCTCGCCTGAAGCGACGCTCGAAGAGGAGCTGAAGGACCGCATCGTGGAGGCCAAGGACGAGGACACGCGCATCACGCGGCTGTACAGCGGCAAAACGATGCGCAACATCAACAACCCGCTGATCGACCTCTGGGAGTCGAGCGGCCTACAGGCGCTGCCGATGGGCGCGCAGGGTGCGGTCGCCGAGCCGATCCAGCGCGCCGCGCGCGAGGCGGGGCGCATCGATCTGATTCGCAACGCGGGCGGCCAGGCCGCCGGGCTGATCAAGGCGAAGCGACCGGCCGGCGAGATCGTTCGCGAGATGGCTGAGCAGGCCGCCGAAGTGCTGAGCCACCTCCCCACACTCGCCACCTCGGCAGACACGGTCAGGAGCTCGTGACAGGACCCCTCGACGACATTCGCGTCCTCGACGCCTCTGGGCCGATCGGCCACTACGCCGGTCGCTTGCTCGCCGACCTCGGCGCGGACGTGATCAAGGTTGAACCGGCCCAGGGCGACCCGGCCCGCGGCTACGGCCCGTTCTTCGACAACCTGGCGGACGGCCTCGACGAGCGCGAGCGATCGGTCCAGTTCCTGCTCCTCAACGCCAACAAGCGCAGCGTCCGGCTTGACCTCGAACAGCCCGAGGACCGCGAGGCGTTCCGACGGCTGGTTGCGACGGCCGATGTGCTCATGGAGTCGTGGTCGGCGGCTGAGCGGACGGCGCTGGGGTTCGAGGCCGACGCGTTCGACGACGTGCGGCCGGACCTCGTGCGCGCCTCCGTGACCGGCTGGGGGCTGACCGGTCCCTACGCCGAGTGGGCATACGCCGACATCGTCGGCGAGGCGATGACCGGGGTCATGAACCTCAGTGGCTTCATCGAGGGGCCACCGACGCAGCTGCCGGACGAGCAGGGGTACCACTGCGCGTCGGTCAACGCGACGGCGGGCATCCTCGCTGCGCTGCTGCACCGCGACGCCTCGGGCGAGGGGCAGGCGGTCGAGGTCTCGATGCACGAGTCCCTGCCGATGGCGGAGGAGACGGCGATGCAGGGCGCCGACATCAACGGCGTCGACCGCGAACGTACCGGCGCCTCCGGGCGCGCGGGCGCCTTCGGCGTCGCGCTCCCGGGCCTGGGCGTCTACGAGACGCAGGACGGCCACATCTACTCGATGTGCACGGGAAACGCGGGCACGGGGTTCCCGGGTCTCGTCGAGCTGATCAATGAAATCGACGATGCGGAGTTCCTCAACGACGAGCCGTACGCGACCTTCATCCAGACGCAGATGAACACGGGACTGATCCTGCAGCTCATGCAGGACCCAGAGGGCGTGGCCGACCTCATCGAGATGCTCAATGCGATGGAGACGTTCGTCATCGGATTCTTCAAGCGCCACGACACGCTGACGGTGTACGAGGGCGGGCAGCACCTGCGCGTCCTCCTCGGCGCGGTCAACTCGCCCGAGGCGATCTCGGAGAGCCCGCAGCTCGTGGCGCGCGACTGGTTCGTCGAGATCGAAGACCTGGCGCGCGGACGCACACTGCGCTACCCGGGCCCGCCCTGGCAGCTCCGCGGCACGCCGGCCACGCTGAGGCGCCCCGCTCCGCTCCTCGGCGAGCACACCATCGAAGTACTGACGGAAGCGGGGCTGTCCGCGGCGGAGCTGGCGAGCGTCTCAACGGTCGGATGAGGGGAGCGACACGATGAGCGAGACCGCCAACGGCGCTAACGGCGCCCGCCCGCGACCCCTCGAGGGCGTCAAGGTCCTCGACCTGACGTGGTTCGGCGCCGGTCCGATTGGTATGCGCGCGTTCGCCTCGCTCGGCGCAGACGTCGTGCGAGTGGAGACGGCGAAGCGACCGGACGGTCTGCGCGTCGGCGGGCCGCGCCCGGAGGGCACGACGAGCCTCAACCTCTCGGGCTACTACAACAACTTCAACGCCGAGAAGCGCTCCATCGCCATCGACCTGACGACCGAGCAGGGTCACGAGGTCGGCCTCGAACTGGTGAAGTGGGCCGACGTCATGATGTCGAACATGACGAACCGAGCCGTGCTTAAGATCGGGATGACCTGGGACACGGTGAGCCAGGCCAACCCGGGCATCATCGGCATGTACCAGCCGATGCAGGGCCTGACGGGACCACACTCCGAGTTCGTGGGCTTCGGCGCGGTGCTTTCCGCGGTCTGCGGCGTCAACTCCCTCGCCGGCAGCGAGGGCGAGGCGCCGATCGGCGTCGGCACCAACTACCCCGACTACGTCGTGAACCCGATCCACGCGGCAATCGCGCTGATGGCGGCGTTGCACCATAAGCACCGCACCGGCGAGGGCCAGCTGGTCGACATGTCGCAGCTGGAGTCCTCGGTCGCAGCGATGTCGGCTCCGGTGTTCGCGCACGACAACGGCGCGCCGCCGCACCAGCGCACCGGCAATCGCGTGCCCTTCGCCGCGCCGCACGCGCCGTACCGCGTGATCGACGGCGTCGAGGAGCGCGACGACCGCTGGATCGTGATCGCCTGCCTGACCGACGGGCAGTGGCGGTCCGCCGCAGGCGTCATGGGCCATCCGGAGTGGGCGGACGACGCGCGCTTCGCCACGCTGGCGGACCGCAAGGCCAACGAGGACGTCCTCGACGCGCTCGTCGGCGAGTGGGCCGCGACGCAGCACGGCGAGCCCGCCCTGGCAGCGCTGCAAGCGGCGCAGGTGCCGGCCGGCATCGTGCTGCGCGCGTCGGAGGTGCTCGCGGATCCGCAGCTCGCCGCACAGGGCTACTACGTCTACCCCGACCACGCCGAGGCCGGCCCGCGCGCCTACGACGGCGCCGGATTCCGCCTCTCGAAGACGCCGAACGAGGTGCGCGGCTCCGCTCCGCTCCTCGGCGAGCACACCTTCGAGGTGGCGACAGAGGTGCTGGGCATGGACCCGGACGAGGTGGCGCAGCTGATCGCCGAAGAGGTGCTCTACTAGCGCCGCCTGCGGGTCGCCGTTGTTCACATCGAGCGGGTTCCGTAGCCTCAGCCTCGACGCCGGGTGACCTCGGCGCAGCGTGCGGTTCAGTGCAGCCTCGTGGATGTGCCGAATGTCGATGGACGAGAAACTCGCCGAAGAGGGCGCCGACTGGATCGCCGAGATGGTCTCAGATGACCTCGGCGGCTTCGTCCCCTCTGAGTTGGTCGACATGCTGATGCATAAGGAGCGCGAGATCCGCGCAGCGGAGAACGACCCCGCGATCGACCATCACACGATGGCTGCCAAGCTGATCCCGCTGTTCGAGGCCGAGGGTGTCCCCGTCAAGGAAGGCGCCGTCACGCCGATGCTCCTCGAGGAGATCCTGCACTGGGAGGACGAGTTCTTGGCGATGGCGGGTCAACCGCGGACGGTGCGCGCCTCCTCGTAGGTCGGCGCCTGCAGGTCAGTTCGCGTCGCGGATCGCCTTCAGGCGGTTGATGTTCTCGAGGTCCGGACCACCGCCCTTAGCGCCCTCCTCTTCCGGGATACCGGGCACCTCGAGGAGAAGCGCGCGGCCCTTGAACGCCTCGTGCGCGGCGATCACCGCCCAGCCGTCGTTGCCGATGAACCCGTCACCGATGTTGTCGTGGCGGTCGCGCTGGTCGCCCAGATCGACCTTGCAATCGTTGGCGTGGACAACAGCGAGGCGATCGAGGCCGATCGCGTCGTCGAACTGCTGCATCGTGATGTCGAGCGCCTCGACGGTGCGCAGGTCGTACCCGGCGGCGAAAGCGTGGCAGGTGTCGAGGCAGACCTGGAGTCGATCCGATCCGACTGCTGTGATCAGGCGGCCCAGCTCCTCGAACTCTGTCCCGATCGTTCCGCCCTGCCCAGCGGCGTTCTCGAGCGCCAGCACCACGTCGTCCGGCGACCGCTCAAGGATGGTCGTCAGCGCCTCGACGATCTGCGTCTCGACGGCGTCAAAGCCTCGACCCTTATGTGACCCGGTGTGGAGCACGACTCCGTTGACGCCCAGCTCGCTGCCCACGGTGAGGCTGGTCACGACGGAGTCGATCGACTTCGTCAGCTGCTCCGGGTCGTCCGCCGCGAGGTTGGCCAGATAGATGCTGTGCACCCAGATCTCGTCGATCTCGGACGCCTCGTGCAGCTCGCGGAACTTCGCGATCGCTTCCGGCTTGTGGTTCGTCGGACGCCACGTCATCCGCGAGCCGACGAAGATCTGGATCGCCTCCGCCTCGATCGCCTCGCCATTGCCGATGGCCTTGAACACCCCACCGGACGAGGAGACGTGCGCCCCCACCTGGAAGTCCGCCACGCGCCACCCTCCGGTCCAGCTCTGGTTCGTCGCCGCCTCTGCGCGCGGCGGCTGCATCGTAGCAGCGCACCCCCGCGGAACCGTCAGGGAGCGATGCTTCAGATGTTCCGAAAGGCTTACGGCGGGTGGCCCCCGATAGCGCTGGCAATCGCTAGGCTCGCGCCACGCAGTGACCGCTCCCGACCAACTGTCACTCATCGGAGGGAACCCATCTTGAGAATCAGCCGGAAGCGCCTGGCGGCGCTGCTCACGTTCGCCGCGCTAGCGGCACTGGTGCCGACGGCGCTGCTCGCGCAGGTCGCGACCAGCCTCGACGTCGCGGACAACGAGGCGTTCGGACCGAGCATCGTCGTCGTGCCCGGCGCATCGCATGGCGAAGCGTTCTACATCGTCATCCACGAGGGCACCGAAGCAGGGCTCGCCGGCGTCGTCGGCTCCTCTGCGCTGCTTCCGGCCGGATCGATCAGCGACCACCGGATCCAGCTCAATCGCGCGATCGTTGATGGCGAGCATCTGTGGCCGATGCTGCACACCGATGGCAACGGCAACGGCGTCTACGACGATCCTTCGACGGACCCACCGGTGATCGACGCCGACGCGGGCAACGAGAACGCGAACAACATCGTGGTGTTCGGCATGCAGGTCAGCGTGGCGGCGGCGCCGGTCGCGCCTCCGGCGCAGGACGCACCGCCAGCGGCCGCCGACACTGGCAACGCCGGCCTGGCGAGCGCGTCCGAGGGCTTCGGCGTGACGCCGTGGTTCGCGCTCCTCGCGGGCACGATCGTCCTCGTCGCGGCTGGCGGACTGGCAACGCGCCGCCGCTAGGCGCTCAGCAGGAGAGACACACGAGGGTGCTTCGCAGCAGCCCCCGTCAGCGGCGTCGGACCACCAGTCCGGCGCCGCTGTTTTGCGTCCCATCGCCCCCTCGTGGGTTTGATTGCTGCTGCTGAGGGCCGCTGCTAGAGTCGCCACAGGCGCAGACGAGGGAAGGTCCGGCGTTGACCTACAAGATCATCGAGACCTGCATCGGGTGCACCGCCTGCATCAAGAAATGCCCCGTTGAGGCGATCACGGGCATCCGCAACGAGATTCACGTCATCGACGCGACGCTCTGCATCGACTGCGGCGCGTGCGGCGCGGTCTGCCCGCCCGAATCCATCCTCGACGAGGTCGGTGACGTCTGCCGCACCTTCCCCCGCCGTGAACTTCCGCTGGCGAAGGTCGTCGAGGAGAACTGCATCGGCTCCGGGTGCGAGCTCTGCATCAACATCTGCCCGTTCGACGCGCTGTCCCTCGCGGATGCGCCGAACCACCACGACTACTACGGCATGGCCGTGGTCGATGACCGCAAGTGCGTCGGCTGCCGCCTCTGCGAAGAGGCCTGCGGCTGGAGCGCGATCTACATCGACCCGCCGCGCGAGATGCTGAAGAAGAAGGTCTACCCGATCGAGATCCTGACGCCGAAAAAGGGCAAGGGCCTGCAGCGAGCGCAGGAGGCGAAGGCCGCCGCCGCAGCCGCCGAGTAACGCCAGTACCCTGACCCAGCGACCACCACGCCCGCCCTCCCGGCTGGCGCGCGCCAGCCAGGGGCGCCCGAGGTCTGCGAGTTTCGAAGGGTCCACAGTGACAGAGACATCGGCGATGGAACCCGCTCGCGGTGGGCGGTGGCTCCAGGACTCGGTGAACTCGCCGGAGTCGAGCCGGCGGAGCAGATGGGGAGGATCTTCGGGCACCTCAAGGGCCTCCACGCGACGTATCTGATCAACGTCGGCGTGCGGCTCGGGCTCTTCCAGCTGCTAGACCGCCACCCCGACGGGATGACACCGAGTGAGGTCGCAGAGGCAGCGCAACTCGAGACTCGTTACGTACGAATCTGGTGCGAGACCGCATGCGCGCTCGAGCTGTTGGATCAGCGAGCCGGCTCGCGCTACGTGCTGGCGCCTGGGATCGACGAGGTGCTCGCGCGCCCGGGCGGCGCCTCGTACGTGGGCGAGTTCCCCGCGGCGCACCTGCAGGTCGTGCGTGACTACGCGCGGTACGAAGACGCCTTTCGCACGGGCGCCACTCACCCGTTCGGAGATCACGACGCGCAGTTCCTCGAGGCGGTCGCCGACGCGACGAGGGTGCTGCCGCGCATGTTCACCGACGGCGTGCTCCCGCAGCTCGATGAGCTGCGCGCAACGCTCGAGGCGGTGCGAGCGACCTCGACGTGGGCTGCGGCGCGGGACATGCGATGGTCGACCTCGCCTCGATCTTCGCGGCGACGCGATTCGTCGGTATCGACGTTGACCCGGTATCGGTGAAGCTGGCACAGCAGGTGATCGCGAACCGCGCCGACCTCCACGGCCGCGTGGAAGCCCGCGTGTCCGACGGTTCATCACTGCCATCGGACCTCGCGGGACAGTTCGACGTGGTGACGATGTTGCTCGTGCTGCACGAGGTGGAGCCGGCGTCGAAAATGGTCGTGCTGCGCGAGTGCCACCGTGCCTTACGACCCGGCGGGACGCTGGTCCTGTTTGACGAGCGGTATCCGGATGGTCCGTCGGAGCTGCGCGATTCCGCCCAGATCTTCGCCGTCATGGCGCAGTGGTACGAGGCGATGTGGGGCAACGTCCTCCGACCGGGAGGCGATCCGCGCGATGCTAGACGGGGCCGGGTTCGAGCACGAGCACGAGCTCGACCTCTCTCAGTTCTATATCGTCGCGGCGAAGCGGCGGGACGAGTAGCAGGACCGCGCGAGGCCACGCCCTCCCGGCGGGCGTCTTCGTGCCCGCCTCGTTACCATGCGCGGCGTCTGAGGTTCGATCGAACTGAGGGAGGCGGCCGTGGCTGAGGTGACCCACGACTTCGTCGCGGCCGGTGACCACAGGCTCGAGTACTTCGAGGCAGGAGTGGGTGGCAGCCCAACACTGCTGCTGATCCACGGCGCGGGATCCTCGGCGCGCATCTGGGACACCGTGCAGGAGCTCATGGCCGACGCTCGCATTCACACGATCGCGTTCAGCACCCTCGGCGCGGGCGGGTCCGATCGCACGAAGAACGCCGAGGACTATCACCCCTCGGCGTACGCGCAGAGCTTGATCGGCGGCCTCCGGGCGCGCGAGGTCGATCGCTTCGTGACCGTGGGGCACTCGCTCGGCAACGCGACCGGCTCGTACCTGATGAAGGAGCTTGGCGAGCGAGTCATCGGCCACGTGAACCTCGCGGGAGTCAATCCGCGCACCCAACACCCGCAGTTCCGGACGGCTGCGGCTGGGGCGCTTGCGGCGCTGCGGGCAGTCCCGGATCGCGCCCGCGCCGGGTTCACCTCCGGGATGGGTGAGGAGGCGCTTGAGCACTGGCGCGAACAGCATCTTGGACTGTCCGAGGCGACGCGCACCCAGCTGCGAGCAGACATCGACAACAATCCGCAGGAACGGCGGCAGGGACAGGCCTCACCGTTCCCGGGCATCGAGGAGATTGCGCCGAACCTCGAGGTCCCCGTGCTGGTGGTCTTCGGCGACTCCGACGATGTGCTCCCACCGCCGATCCCGCTCGCCTACTACGAGGAGCTGCCGGAAACGCTCCGCAGTCTCCACGTCTTCTACGGCGTTGGTCACTATCCGAACGCACAGGTCCCGGATCGCCTCGTGGGAACGATCCGGCGCTGGCTCAAGGATCACGTGGCATGAGCGAGGCGCCAGCGACCATCTCCGTGCGGCGTCTGCGCTCGAATGCGCGGCTGCCTCGCCAGCAGTCGGAGCTCGCCAGCGGTTACGACCTGCACGCCTGCCTGGACGACCCGGTGGTCCTCGGCCAGATGCCCACGCGCGTCCCGACCGGTCTCGCGTTCGCTGTGCCGGCCGGCTACGACGCACAGGTGCGGCCGCGCAGCGGCCTGTTCGCCCGAGGCGTGATCGGCACCGTCGGGACAATCGACGCCGACTACCGCGGGGAAGTCTTCGTCACGCTCTTCTGCCTCCCCGGCCTCGGCTCGTTCACCGTCGAGGACGGCGACCGCATCGCTCAGCTCGTCGTCGCCCACCTCGCGCCGATGACGCTGGTCGAGGTCGACGAGCTCGACGAGACGGAGCGGGGCACCGGCGGCCACGGGTCGACCGGGCTGCGCTAAACCTCGATCGCTCCGACGCCGGGCAAAGCGGAAGCAGGCCTTGCGGCCCGCTTCCTCGCCAACATCTGCCGTGCGGCGGGGGTATAGATTCGGCAGATGATGTGGCGTCTGTACGACGGCGCGGCGCTGCCGCGCGGGATTGGTTCGCTACGTTTCCTCGTCGAGGAAGAGGTAGTGATAGATGAGGGCGGCGACGACAGAACCGACTATCGGCCCGATCCACCAGACGAGGTGGTCGTCCCAGCTACCGTTGACCAAGGCCGGCCCCAGGGCCCTCGCGGGGTTCATCGCAGCACCCGTGAGCGGCCCTGCCGCCAGGACGTCGAGGCTGATCACAAGGCCGATGCCGAGACCGGCCAACTTCGGCGGCACAGCCGCGACCGCCGATCCGAAGATCACGGTGACGAGGAAGGCGGTGAGGATCGCTTCGATGACGATCGCCTGCACCACGGTCGTGTCAGTTCCGAGCGCGGGTGTGCCCAGGTTTGCGAGATCGGACTGAGCGTCGGGGAAGAGCGTGGCGACCGCGATCGCGCCGATGATGGCGCCGGCGAGCTGGGCGATGACGTACGCGGCCCCGAGGATCGTCTCGATACGGCGGGTCACCCAGAACCCGATCGTCACCGCCGGGTTGAAGTGACCGCCCGAAATGTGGCCGAACGCCACGACCATGAGCCCGATCGCCAGCCCGTGCGCGAGGGCAATCGGAACGAGGTTGGATCCCTGAACGGTGCCCGCAGAGATGATGATCGAGCCAACGCCAGCGAAGACGAGCGTGAAGGCGCCGATCGCCTCGGCGACCAGCTTCCTGGGATCGATGTTGATGCTATCCATCGAAATCCCCGCCTAAGGGCCGTGTCGGCCACCTCGACCGGATGGAAGCATGAAACTGCTAAGCCGTCAATACCCTTGTTCACTTCCGTGAGCCGCCGCGCGTCCGGTGCTACGCTCGCTCACGCTGATGCGAAGCAGCCGTTCTGCCCTCCGCGCCGCGCTGGCGGCTGTATTTGCGCTGTGGATTGCCGCCTGTGGCGACGGCGGCGGCGTGCAGATCATCGCGCTGACGGCGACGCCTACCGCCACCGAGGGCGCCGCCCAGGGCGGCACCGCGGGCACTGCTACGCCCGAGCCGACGCCACCGCCCAGTGAGCCGGTGCCACTGCCCGACCGTCCCGAGAACCCGTTCGCGGGCAGCCGCGAGGTGGCCGCCTACCTCGCCGGCGGGCTGGCCGAGTTCGAAGGCTGCATGCAAGAGCTGCGCGAAGGCTGGAACATGCCGCCGACCCGCGGCGAGCGCTGCGTCTTCGCAGACTTTGACGGCGACGGGCTGGACGAGTTCGCCTACCTCGTGACGCTCGATGGCACGCCACCGCCAGCCGACATCTGGCTGTTCGACGACGCGAACGAGAGCTTCAACTTCCTCACGTCGATTCGCACGCTGGCGAACGAGGTGTTGTCGAGCCTCGAACTGTTGCCCAGCGCCGACCTCTCCGGCGACGGTTCGCCAGAGGTGATCGCGACGTTCGAGCGCTGCACCGGCGATCTGTGCAGCAGCGACTTCGTTGTCGCCTCGACGGAGGGCGGGCTGCTGCACGACCTCGTCCCCGCCAACGCCGCGGTCGAGAGCGTGACGCTGATCGGCGTGGAGGACGCGACGGGCGATGGGGTGGCGGACATCGTGGTCGAGGGTGGGGCCGTCGCCTCGCCCGGAGCCGGACCGCCGAGATCGTCCGTGACGGTGCTGAGCTGGGACGGGCGGGACTTGGACGCCTCGAGCACGCCGGGTGAGCCGGAGTTCCTCGCGCACCTGGTGTTCGACGCGGACACCGCCTTCGTCAGCGGCGACTTCGCGGCAGCGCGCCAGCTCTACCTGCGCGCTGCGAGCGACCAATTGCTGCGTGACTGGAAGCTTGAGAACGGGCAGGCCGGAGGGCGGGCCGAGCTGCGCGCCTACGCGCTCTTCCGTGCGGGACTCGCCGCGCAGCGCGCGGGTGACCAGGCCAGCTTCCTCGCGCTGCTCACCGAGGCGGCGACGCGCCATAGCGGGGCGCTGCACGGCGCCGCGGCAGGCGCCTACCTGGCGGTGATCAACGCGGGCAGCACCACCGCCGCAGCCTGCGCCGCCGCCGAGGGTGTGCTGCTGCCGGTGGCTGATCTGTTTGCCCTGATCTGGGACTACGGCTTCGCCAACCCGGAGCACGCCATCACTGACATCTGCCGCTAGCGCGCCCTCGAGAGCTGCGGGTAGGGCGAGAAGGCGAAGGCGAGCCCGGCCACCAGGAACAACAGTGCGAACGCCCAGAACGGCGCAGTGTAGGACCCGGTAGCGTCGAACCAGAGGCCGGTCGCGAAGGGTCCGAGCGCGTTCATACCGAGCTGCAGGGGCTGGACGGAACCTCGGATCAGACCCATCTGGCTGCGGCCGAAGTAGTCGGCGTAGATCACTTAGTTGAGCGCCACCATCGAGCCGAAGAGCGTGCCGTAGATCAACGCGTACACGATCGCGAGCGCGAGGTTCGAGGCGATGATCAGCAGTGGAATGCTGGCGGCCATGCCGAACAGCGACAACGCCATCGTCCAGCGCATGGTGATCCTCGTGGCAACGCCGCCGCCGACCAGCGCTCCGACGGCGCCGACGGCCGCGAACACCGTCACGACCAATGCCGCCTGGGTGATCGGCATGCCCTGATCGACGAGGTGTGGGATCTGGTGGAAGTTCACCGAGCCGCCAGCGAACAGCACGAGCGAGAGCCCAACGCCGAGGAGCCAGTACGCCCTCGTGCAGGCGGCCTCGCGGAGCGTGAAGCTCACCTTCTCCGGCCCCTCCAGGCCCTCGAGATCGTCTGACTCGAGGTCGCCATCGGGCAGCAGACCCATGTCTTCGGGTCGGCGGCGCAGCAGCAGCGAGGGCGGCAGGACACCCACGACGAGGATCACGATGCCGAGGGCGATCCAGCCGGCGCGCCAGCTGCCACTGACATCGATCACGACCGCGGCGAGCAGCGGGAACGTCGCCATGCCCACCCTCGGCGCGGCGCCCACGATCCCGCCGACGAAGGCGCGGCGGCGCACGAACCAGTTGCTCACGCTGACGAAGGCGGCGGGGCTCATCGTGCCCACGGAGAGGGCGCGCCCGATCGCAAAGAAGAGCGGCAACTGCCAGAGCGCGTTCATCCCGGCGAGGGCGAACATGCAGCCGCCCATCGCCAGCGCGCAGGCGGTGATCACCCAGCGCCCGCCCCAGCGATCGATCAGCCAGCCCGTCAGCGGCGAGCTCAGCGCCGCGCCGGCGCTGCCGAACGTGATCGCCAGTGCCACCTCGGCGCTGCTCCAACCGAACTCCGCGCGCAGCGGCTCCGAGAACAGGCCCAACACGGGGTTGAAGAACACCACCGACCCAAACGCGGCGACCGACGCGGTGGCTACGATCACCCAGCCGTAGAAGAACTGCGGCTGTCGCGGCGGCTCTGAACCCGTCGGTCGGCTCAAGCTGGCGTCGGAGGTGGTCGATCCTCTAGAGAGAGCGGGCAGAAGGAACGCCTCACTTCCGGTGCGTCGCACGCCCCCGGAACGCGCGGTTCGCGCCGAGTCTAGCGCGGTTGACCCGCCGGCTCGCACGCGGATAGGGTCGCGCAGTAGGGCCGACGCTCTGCAACCCAGGAGGTCGCCATGCGACGGATCCGAACACTTCTCTTCGTCATCATCGCCGCGGTCGGCGGCGCGGTCGCCGGCCGCATGGCCGCGGACGCACGACGCAAACGTGAGGCCGGCGAGCCCTTCAAGCCGGGCGCAGTGACACTGAAACCGCAGGACCTGATCCCCGGTATCGTGGCCGCCATGCGGGTGCGCGACAAGCCCTGGTCGTGGCTGCACGTCCCCTCGTGGCTCGCTGCCTTCGCGGTCAACTTCGCCGTCGGCGCAGTCGGCAGCGACCTGCAGCGCCTGCGCGAGATGGCTGAACGCGGTGAGATGCCGCCGTTCATGACGCAGTACCGCGCGGCACACTCAAACGGCGACGCCGGACCGGAATGGCACGCGACCGAGCCGGCCGCTGACGAGGAGCCCAGCGAGGCGGAGTCCAGCGAGGCGGAGTCCAGCGCCTTCTAAGACGCGCTGACGAGCCACGAGACCCCCTCCCGGCTTGCCGGCGCGATCCGCATTACCCTCGCCTCGATGCGCGCGTCGAGGAATCTGACGACCGGATTCGCTCGTTCCTTCGACAGGGCGCACATCGCGCACCGCGGAGCTGGAAACGAGAGACGCCTCCATGACCTTTGACCGACGCTGGCTGCTGCCGGCCCTCGCAGCGCTGCTGTTGATCGTGGCCGCCTGCGGTGACGATGACGACGATGACGGCAACGCCCAGCCTGCACCCGGCACCTCGACGCCGGCTGCGACGATGACGGCCGAGCCGAGCGAGGAGCCTACAGCCGAGCCGACGGAAGCAGCGACGGCTGAGCCCACGGCCGCGCCGACGGAGGAGCCCGCGGACGACGGCAGCACACACGACCTCCAGATCGTGAACTTCAGCCATGTCGACTTCACGGTCGCGGTCGGCGAGACGGTCCGCTGGACGAACGTCGACGGCACGGCGCACACGACGACCGGGCGCGACGGGGACTGGGATTCCGGCTCGATGCGGGACGGGAGCCGGTTCGGGCACACCTTCGCAGCAGCCGGAACCTTCGAGTACTTCTGCACAATCCACCCGCAGATGATGGGGACGATCACGGTCGAGTAGAGGAGGCGACGCCGCCCCGAACGGCGGGACGCGGACCTCGACTCTGACCTCGACTTCGGAGCTCACCACAGCCGCCGCGCGCGGGTGGCGTAGGGGCGGCTTGTCCAGCGAGGCGGCTGCTCGCTATCCTCGCCTCAGGTCGGGGACCCTCCTGGGCAGCTCGTAGAGAGCGATGGCGCAATGGAACTCGGGGTCACGCTCGTCGTCGCGTATCTGCTGGGCTCGGTTCCCACGTCGTACATCGTCGTCTACCTCACCGCGCGCGTGAGCGTCCGCAACGTCGGCGACGGCAATCCCGGGACCATGAACGTCTGGGAGAACGTCGGCTTCTGGTCCGGCCTCCTCGTCGCCCTGGGCGACATCGGCAAAGGCGCCGCCGTGGTCGGCGTCGCGTATGCGATGGGCTTCGGCGATGTCGAGGCGGTCGCGGCCGCGTTCGCCGCGGTGATTGGGCACGACTTCTCGATTTTCCTCCGCCTGCGTGGCGGCAACGGCACTGCTGCCGCCGTCGGCGGCATGGTCGCGCTGGTTCCGCTGGCGGTGCTTCCGATCATCGGCATCGCCATCGCGGCGTACCAGGTCTCGACCCGCAAGCGTCTGATCGGCGCCGTCGGACTGCTGCTGGTCCCGGCAGTGGCGTTCGCACTGGGCTACGAACAGGTCAAAGTGCTCGGCGTGGTGCTCCTCCTCGTTGGCGTCGCGATCAAGGTCATCCGGTTCGAGGGGCTCACACCCAAGCGCTACCGGCCGCCAAGATGACGATGAACGACGACGCCTACCAACAGACGCTGTCGGCGTTCAGCCAGGCGGTGGGCGGGAACGCCGAGGACATCCCGGTCGTTCGCGCCGCGCTGCTGGTCGCGCAGACGGAGCGCCCCGGTCTCGATATCGATAGCTACGAGCGGCGGCTGGAGGACATTGCCGAAACGCTCGAACAGCAGCTTGCCCATCGCGGCCGCCGCAGCACGCCGCGCCTGATCACGCGCACGATCAATCAGCTGCTCTTCCGCGAGCTCGGCTTCCGCGGCAACACCGAACGTTACGACGATCCACGCAACCTCTACCTCGATTACGTCCTCGACGAGCGGCTGGGCATCCCGGTCACGCTGGCGCTCATATACGCCGACATCGCCCAACGCGTGGGGCTCGACATCGCGCCGGTCGGCCTGCCGGGTCACGTCATCGTCCGCTACCAGCCGGAAGGCACGACCGAGGACTACGACGCGCTGCTGCTGGACGTGTTCTCGGGCGGACGGCCGCTGACT
Organism: Dehalococcoidia bacterium; assembly: GCA_965198045.1. GTDB lineage: Bacteria > Chloroflexota > Dehalococcoidia > UBA2979 > UBA2979 > CBDDEC01. The sequence goes on along the minus strand of CBDAOL010000012.1, from coordinate 140,349 downwards.
CAGCGTGACTGCCAGGTGATGGTGCGCAACCGCTTCGGCGCGCGCGCGGAGTTCAAGCCTCACTACCTCACCGCGCTGACGCCCCGGCAGGTGCTGCAGCGCCTGCTGCACAATCTCAAGGCCGGCTACCTGCAGCGCGGCGACGAGGAGCGAGCGCAGCGGGTGATCGAACTGCTGCTGACGCTCTTCCCGTGGGACCTGGACGAGATCCGCGATCGCGGGATGCTGCGGGAGCGGCTGGGCGCCTATCCGGAGGCCCTGACGGACCTCGAGCAGTACGTGCAGTACCGGCCGGGGGCGCGGGATATCCAGACGGTGACCGAAACGGTGCGGTCGCTGCGACGCCACGCGGACGGGACTAACTGAGACGTCAGCGATGCGTCTCGACCCCCCTCGAACGCACTGGTACCCTCGCTGACGAGGGCGCGTCCGTCCGAGGAGGGCACGTGGTCGACGCGACGATTCGTCACGATGCGCAGGCGGTGACGCATGCGCTCCACGCCGTCGAAGCGCCGGCGAGCGGCCTCGTTGCCTTCGCCGAGACGCTCGACTACCACACCACGCACCAGCACGAGTTCATCGATATCACTGCCGACGTGCAGAATGTCGTGGCGCGCTCCGGGGTGCAGTACGGCCAGCTCACCGTCTTCTCGCAGCACACCACCGCCGCCATCGTGCTCAACGAGCACGAGCCGGGCCTGCTGAACGACATGGGTCGCGTCCTCTCGCGCTTCGCCCCGGCGGGCAACTACTACGAGCACAACGACTTCTCGAAGCGCACGGTGAACATGACCGACGAGGAGTGCGCCAACGGACACGCCCACTGCCAGCACCTGCTGCTCGGCGCGAGTGAGCACGTCCCGATCCACGAAGGGGCGGCCATCCTCGGTCAGTGGTCGAGCCTGTTCTTGATCGAGCTCGACCACGCGCGGCAGCGGCAGGTCTTCGTGCAGGCGCTCGGCGTCGGTCAGCTGCCGAGCTGAGGGCGCGCCCGCGCCGCCTCGATGGCCGTCACCCGTATCCTCCACCGCGCCGGGAACTTCCGTGAGTCGCTGCACCTCGCGACACACCCGGGAGTCGATGCGATCGAAGCGGACATCTGGGTCTGGAACGGCCGCCTCGTTGCCCACCACGACCGGCCGATCGGCCCGCTGCCGTTCACGTTTGGACGCGACGGTTTGCGGCGGCGGCGCAACGAGATCCAGCTCGACGAACTGCTCAACGTCGTCAAGGATCACGCCGGCCTCTACATCGACCTGCGCTCGCTCTTCGGCGATCCGGCGCCGGAGCTGGTCCGCGAGGTCGCGCGCGTCGAGGACCGCTCGCACCTGAAGGTCACGTGCGAGTCGTGGAGCATCGCCGATCGAGTGCGGGTCTGGATGCCCTCGCTGCGCGTCGCCTACTCCGTGCGGTCAGAGGAGCAGATGGCGGAGTACGTGGCGGAGCGGCGCGCCGGCACGATGGCGCAGACCGCGATCGTCGTCCGCCACACGCTGGTCGAGTCCGCGGACCACGTCGCCGAGCTGCGCGAGCTGGCCGGCGAGGTCGGCGTCTGGACGATTGACGACGTCGACCGGGCGATCGAGCTGGTCTCGTGGGGCGTCGATGAGCTGACGAGCAACAGTCTCACTGTGCTCAACGCGATCTGAGCGCTCGCGCTGACCTCGGGGTTCGCAGCTACGATCGGGAACATGACCGAGACGCGTCACGACATGGCCGACGACTTCGCCCTGGCAGACGACTTCGCGATCGCCGACGAGGCGACGCCGCTGCGCCCGACGATCGACGCCGCGATCGAGGCCGGCGGCGGGCGCGTGACGTTCGCCGAGTACATGGCGATCACCCTCGGCGACCCGGAACGCGGGTACTACGCCCGGCGCGACCTGCGCTGGGGCAGAGACGGCGACTACGAGACCTCGCCGGAGGTGCATCCGATCTTCGGCTACCTCTGGGCGCGGCAGATCCTCGAATGCTGGGAGCGCCTCGCGCGGCCGGCTTCGTTTGAACTCGTGGAGCCAGGCGCCGGCTCCGGCGCGTTCATGACCGCGATGCTGACGTGGCTCCAGCGGCGCGCGCCCGAGTGCTTCGCCGCCGCCCGACCCACCGTCCTCGATGGCCACGCGAACCGCATCGACGACCAGCGCGTGTGTCTCCAGGGCGCGGGATTCGAGGCGCGGCACGCCCTGGTCGACGAGTGGCTCGCCGAGGAGCCTTCGGACGCGGCGATCGTGATCGCGAACGAGTTCTTCGACGCGCTCCCGGCGCACCTCGTCGAGCGCTGCGGCGATGAGCTGCTCGAGTGGCACGTCGCCCCCGACGAGGACGGCGCGCTGCGCCTCGAGCTAGGCGGGCTCGGCGATCCGGCGCTCGCGACGTACTTCGAGCGTCTCGGCGTGACGCCCGGGGACCAATGCCGCGCCGAGGTATCGCTGGCCGCGGTCGGCGCGATGCAGGCGATCGCGCAACGTGCCGGACGCGGCTACCTCCTCGCGATCGATTATGGGTACGAGGCCGCCGAGTTGTACGCGTCCTGGCGGCGGATGGGGACCCTGATGGCGTTCCGGCAGCACTCGCCGCAGCCGGACCCACTGGCCGCCCCGGGCCTGCTCGACCTCACCTACCACGTCGACTTCACCTCGCTGGCGGCCGCCGCAGAGGGCTGGACCGCCGCAGCGACCACCTCACAGGCGGAGGCGCTAACGGCGCTGGGTATCGCCGACGCGCTCCGCGCCGCGGGCGAACGGGCCGCCGAAGATGCCGGTCGCTACGTCTCGGATCGGCGCGCGGCGGAAACGCTGGTCGACCCAACGGGCCTCGGTCGCATCCGCGTCCTCGCACTGGCACGCGATGCGGACCTCGAAGGCATGCGCTGCCTCGCCCCGCTGCCGCTACCGGGCAGCGCGCCGTGACGCTCGAGCTGGGACAGCCCGCGCCCACCTTCGAGATCGACACGACCGAGGGGATACGCAGCCTCGAGCAACTGCTGGCGGAGGGCATGCTGGTGCTCGTCTTCTACACGGAGGACGCGACGCCGCTCTGCACCACGCAACTGCGTGGCTTCCGCGACGAGTTCGCGACGATCCGAGAGCTGGGCGCGAACGTGCTCGCCGTCTCCTCGGACGACCTCGCCTCGCACGAGCGGTTTGCGGAGGCGGAGCGGCTCGGGTTCCCGTTGGCGGTCGACGCCGACCTCGAGCTGGCGCGGCGCTACGACGTGGTCCACGACGACGGTCGACGCGCGCGGCGCGCGGTGTTCGTGATCGCCTCGGACGGCACGATCGCAGGCGCCAACACGCACTACCAACCGCAGGACATGACGCAGTTCGCCGATGTGTTCACGGCGCTCGGTCTCGAGCTTTAGTCGCATGCGACAATGACGGCATGACCATCGGCAGCAGCGAACAGCCCTCCGCGGAGCACTACAGTGCGACGCTGATCGACCACTTCGAACGCCCGCGCAACGCGGGCGCGCTCGAGGACGCCGATGTGGACACTTATGTCACTAATCCTGTCTGCGGCGACTCCGTGCGCCTGTTCCTGCGCTTCGACGAGGCGGGCGAGCGCATCGAGGCGGCGTCGTTCCTCTCCTCGGGCTGTCCCGCCTCCATCGCCACCTCGTCCGTCGCGACGGAGCTGATCGCTGGGCTGACGCTCGATGAGGCGGTCGCGCTGACGAGAGACGACTACACCGAAGCTGTCGGCGGGCTGCCCCGCTCGAAGGTGCACTGCTCAGTGCTGGCCGCCGCCGCGGTCCGCAACGCCGTCGATGCCTACCGCCGCGGCGAGACCAGCGCCGAGGCCACGGCGTGAGCAACGCCGCGATCATCCTCGCCGCGGGCGCCTCGCGGAGGATGGGTTCGCCGAAGCCGCTGCTCGACTGGGGCGGCCGCCCCCTGCTGGTCGCCGAGATCGCAACGCTCGAGGACGCCGGCATCGACAACATCGTGGTCGTGCTCGGCGCGCGAGCCCAGATCGTGCGGGCCGAGCTGGGAGCGCTGGGCCACGGCACCGTCTTCAATGCGCAGTGGCCGCAGGGCCGATCAACCTCCCTCGTCGCCGGCGCGCGGGCGCTCCTCGGGCGTGACGAGACGCCGGATGCGATCGTGATCCAAAACGTCGACCAGCCGACGCGCGCGGAGGTCGTCTCGCGGCTCCTCGAGCAGCGGGGCGACGCCGAGGCGGTGCAGCCCGAACTCGATGGCCACGGCGGCCACCCGGTGGTGGTGAGCGGCGCCCTGCTGCCGGAACTCGCGGCCGTCGATGAGGCGACATTCGGCCTGCGTGCCGTCCTCCAGGCGCACCCGCCGCTCCGCATCCCCTTCGACGACCCGATCGTGCGCATCGACCTCGACACGCCGGAGGATTTAGAACGGGCGCGCGCGCAGCTCACGGCAGCGGAGTGACGGGCCGATGACGGTACGCCTGGACTGCCTGGGCAGCGGCTGGGCGTTCTCAACGGGGTCCTACTGGAACGGCTGGCTGCTCGACGGGCGCATCCTCCTCGACTGCCCGGCCCAGACGCTCGCGCACCTCTACCGCCTCGGACGCTCACCGCTGGACATCGAGCTCATGCTACTCACGCACGAGCACAACGACCACGTGAGCGGCGTCGACGCGGTCATGCTCGACCTGCACCACCGGCTGCTCGGCCAGCTCGACCACACACTCGGCATCGCCGTCGCCGAGGGCGTCTACGAGCGCCTGGCGAACAACTTCGGCGACAGCACGCACTTCCTCGGACGAGACCACGAGGCGGTCCAGTGGTTCGACCCACGCGACGGCGACACGTTCGAGCACGCCGGAGCCCGCGTCGAGGCGGTGGCGATGCAGCACTCGGTGCCGGACAACGGCTACCGCGTGCACCTCGACGGCGGGGTCGTGGCGTATAGCGGCGACACCTCGCCGGGGGACCACCTGCTACGACTGGCCGAGGGCTCGGACGCACTGATCGTGGAGTGCGGGGGCGCCTTCCCCGGTATCCACTGCTCCTGGGACGACCTGCGCGAACTAAGGACGCAGCTCCCCGCCTCGACGGAGATGCTGATCACCCACTACGACGCGACGACCGTGCCCGAGGACATCGCGGCGATCGAGGGCATGACGCTGGGCGTCGACTTCGACACGTACGAGTTCGGCCGCTAAACTCGACCGTCTCGTCGCTTGTGCTAGTGTTCACGAAGTGCGGTCGTCTATGCCCTTCGGGGGGCGTCCGCTATGCTGCCGCCGGCGCCAGCGGTGCCGGGGAGGGGACGCCGAGTGGCCTACGGCATGGGCGTGGCGCGGGGCATGTTACTCACGCTGAAGCACGTCTTCCGACCGGCGATCACCGTCAATTACCCGGAGCAGAAGCGCGCGATTCCGACGCGCGCACGCACGAACTTGCTCTGGTTCGAGGAGCGCTGCACCGGCTGCTCGACCTGTGCCCAGGCTTGTCCCGATGGCTGCATCCTCGTTGAGACCTCGCCGCGAGCCGATGGCACCCTCAACATCACACGCTACGAGATCGACTTCCGCATCTGCATGTACTGCGGCCTCTGCGCGGAAGCCTGTCCCTACCAGGCCATCCAGTCCGGCGGGCGCTACAACGACGCCGTCTACGTCTTCGAGAACATGTACCGGGACCGCGAGGCGCTGACCCGCGAGGCACACCAGTACCTCCAGGAATCGGACGGCATCTACCCGAACGGCCAGCAACAGGACCTGATCCCGCTCCGCACAGCAATGCCGACCGCGCGTTCGCGCGTGGAGGTGGCGGGCGATGCGGGGCCATTCGGGCCGCAGAAGCTCCCCGGGAAGCTCGACCGCGGTACCGCAGACACGGGCGACGGCAGCTAGCAGGCCACCGACTGCCGAGGGTCGCAGCCCTCGGCGGCCGTCGATGGAGGATGTCTTGGCGCAGATCACCATCAACGGGCAGGCCGTCGAGGCCGACGAAGGTCGCCCGCTCGTCGAGGTGATCAAAGAGCACGGCGTCGCGATCACCAACCTCTGCTACCTCGATGGGTTGCCGCCCTACGCCGGGTGCCGCACCTGCATCGTCGAGATCGAAGGCGCTCGGCCGACTGAGCTGCAGCTGTCCTGCACCGCCACCATCGCCGATGGCATGGTCGTCAACACCGAGACGGAGGAGGTGAAGGCGAGCCGCCAGGCGGTGATGTCGATGATCCTCGCCAATCACCCCGACCGCTGCCTCAGCTGCCACCGCCGCGTGCACTGCGCGCCGGGCGAGATCTGCCTCCGCGACGATGTGGTGACGCATCGTTGTCTGACCTGTTCGAAGAACTACCGCTGCGAACTGCAGACCTCGTGCGAGATCGTGGACATGGGCGACTTCGACGAGCCGTGGGTGGGCGAGGTGCGCTCCTACTACGAGACACCGCCGCCGGACCCTGACCGCGGCAACCCCTACCTCGAGTTCGACCCACAGATGTGCATCATCTGCACGCGCTGCGTCCGCGCCTGCGAGGATCTCCGGCACACGGGGGCGATCTCGCTCGCCGGCAAGGGCTACGAGACAATGATCGCGTTCGGCACGGGCGGCGCGATCCATCAGTCCGACTGCGACTTCTGCGGGGCCTGCATCGACGTCTGCCCCACGGCGACGCTGATGGAGAAGCCGAACAAGTGGGTCGGCCGCGCCGAGGACTGGACCAGCTCCGTCTGCAACGGCTGCTCGGTCGGCTGCACGATCTCCTACGGAACCGTGGACGACCGGCCGGTGATCGTGCGCCCCGACCGCATCAACCCCGTGAGCCGCGACCAGATCTGCGTGCGTGGCCGCTTCGGCTACGACGCCGTCAGCGACCGCGACCGCCTGTCGCGTTCGCTGGTGCGCGCCGGCGACCGGCTGCTGCCCGCCTCGCCCGAGGATGCGATCACACGCGCCGCCGAGATGATCAGGGGCGTCCGCGACTCCGCCGGAGCGGGAGCGATCGCGGTCCTCGGTTCCCCGCTCGCCACGACCGAGGAGGCCTACCTCCTCCGCCGTCTCGCGACCGACGTGATCGGCACGCCGCACCTCGATAGCTCACACGGCCCGGTGCATCGCGCCGTGGCGAGTGCACTCGAGGGTGCGTTCGGCAGCGACCGACTGCCCGCGGCACTGACGCAGCTCGAGCACGCGGGCACGATCGTGGCCCTGGCAGGCGATCTCGAGGAGTCGCACCAGGTCGCTTCGCTGCGGATCAAGGACGCGGCCGTCAAGAAGAGCGCGCAGCTCGTCGTCGTTTCGGCGCGCTGGGGCGAGCTGGTTCCGTTCGCCGCCGCCTGGCTGCGCCCGACGCCCGGCCACGAGGCAGCTGCGGTCCAGGCGCTGGCGACCGCCCTCTCCGACGCGTCCAGCGCGCCGACCGAGGTGCCCGGTGTCGATGCCGAGGCGATGGCGCAGGCGGTCGCGACCGTGCGCGCCGGCGCCAGCGACGAAGCTGCGTTCGAGGTCGCGTTCGCGCCCGATGTCGCCTCGGCGGCTCAGGCCGGCAACGGCGCTCGCGCCGCGGCCAACCTCGCGATCGCCGCGAAGGGCGACGAGGCTGCCCAGCACCTGCACTACCTGCCGACCGAGGCGAATGTGATCGGCCTCGCGGATGTCGGCGTCGGCCCGGCCGAGGGCGGGCGCAGCTACAGCCGCATCATCGAGGGTGCGATCGCCGGCGACATCAAGGCGCTGGTCATCCACGCCGACAACCCGCTACTGAGCGCGCCCGGGCGGTCCGCCGCCGAGGCGGCGCTGCGCGCCCTCGACGTGCTCGTGGTGATCGACTCGGTGCGGTCGAGCGCCGCCGAGCACGCCGATGTCGTGCTCGCCGAGCTGCCGTTCCACGGCGAGGAAGGCACGATCACGAACGCCGACCGCCGGGTCTTGCTGCACCGCGCCGCGACCAGCGCGAAGAGCGACGAGCGCGCCGGCGTCGCGATCATTGGCGCGATGGGCGATGCCCTCGCTGGTGCCGGCGCCGCCGGGCTCAGCGTCGACACCCCCTTCGCCATCACCGACCTCGTCGCCGCCGAGGTGCCCGGATATGCCGACGCCGCGACCGTCTGGAACAGCGGCGGCGAGTACCGCACGCTCGACAGCGAGGGCGACGCGACCGCCTCAAGTGCCCAGGAGCTCGAGATACTGGGCGAGGCCGGCGACGGGCTCGCGCTGCTGACCGGACGCTCGCTCTTCACGATGTGGGAAGGCGCATCGGCGGGCACCGAGGATGCCGACAAGCTCCACCGCGAAGAGACCGTCCTCGTGCACCCGGAGGACGCGGAGGCGGCCGGGCTGCGTGGCGGTGATGACGCCGTGCTCGCGAGCGGCGACGCCGAGGTGCGGATCAAGGTGCAGCTCGACGACGGGATCGCGGCAGGCACCCTCTACGTGCCTCAGTACTACGACGGCGGCGCGCCGATGCGGCTGCTGGCGCTCGACACGAACGGCGCTGGGCCGGCAACTGTGGCGCTGCGCGCGCCCTCGAACGCCTGAGGGAAGACTTCCGGCGGCTGACGCTTGCCGTACGATCGCTCCATGAACGCCGCACACGACCTCCCACGCGAATACTGGCTGCGACTCGCCGTCGCCCGCGATGGCGACCAAGCGCAGGAGTGGCGCGAGGCCCTCGAGGATGCGGGCGTCGAGGTCGCGGTGCGTATCGACGACGCGCTGTCCGCGCAGCCGGGCAGTTCGCCGCTGACGGCGGTCGGCGCGCCCTCGTTGCAATTCGTCTACCAGATCTTCGTCCCGCACGAGGAGCGCGACCGGGCGGCGACCGCGCTGATCGATGCCGGCTGGCGGCCGAGCAGCGACCGCGGCATGAGCACGCAGATGCTGCTCAAAGGCGCGGTGATGGCGATCGGCCTGGCGATCCTCCTCGTCGTGACGCGCAACCTCGTGGGGTGACGCCGTGAGCGAGCTCCGGCTGTTCCTGCTCAACAGTCCGTTGTTCCCGGGCATGGAGTTGCCGCTGCAGGTCTTCGAGCCGCGTTACCACGAGCTGATCAGCGAGTGCCGCCAGGCGGGCGAACCGTTCGGCGTGGCGCTCATTCGGGAGGGGGTCGAGGTGGGCGGTCCCGCGGATCCGTACCCGATGGGCACGACCGCGGAAATCCAACAGGTGGCGCCGCTACCGCAGGGGCGGCTCCTCGTGCGGACGGTCGGCGGGCGGCGCTTCCGCATCGTCGAGCTGCACGATGACCGCTCGTACGCCTGGGCCGATGTCGACTACCCGGTTGACGAAGTCAACACGGTACCGGAGACGCTGTTGGCAGAGGCGGGCGAGCGTTTCGCGGAGCTGCAGCGGCTGCGTGCCGCCGCCCTCATGACCTACGAACGATCGCCGGCGGTGCCGGAGGCCCCGGGTGACCTCGCCGACGCGATCGCGACGCGCGCGGCGGGACTGGCGCCGGGCGAGGCGTTACAGCGGATCGTCGAGGCGCTGGACGTCCGCTGGCGGCTCGAACTCGCGAACGAGCTGCTCTCGGGACTCCTCGAGGTGGCGCACGAGCGGGCGCGTACGACGGTGGCCGCGCACTGGGCGGCGCCAGAGCGGCTCAACTGAGCGCTGGGGTGCGCGAATTGGGGTAAACCCCTACGGGCAAACCCGACCTGATCGCCGACCATTACGACAACATGGCGGGGCTGAATGACGCTCACACACCCGGCCGCCCGGACGCGGGCTGGCTGCTGTCGCACGCCGACGGCCTGATCGTGGCTGCCGACGAGGCGGCCGCGACGCTCCTGCGCGCCCCGTCCCCTGATGCCCTGATCGGACGCAGTTGGCCGTCGCTCGTCGCCTCCTCCGATCGCGGCGTCGCTGACGCCGCCCGGGCGGCCGCCGCCCAGGGCACGCCATGGTCAGATGGCCTGCGCTTCGTCTTCTCCCTCGACCCGACGCACTTGCACGTCGAGCTCGCGCCCAGCGGCGGCGACTCGCCGATGCTCGTGCTTCGCCTCGAGCCGGCCGCGCCACCACGGGGGGCCGCGGACACGGCCGAGGACCCGCGTGACGCGGCCGCGCTGGTCGTGGCGCTCGATGCCGAGAGCGCGATCGCCGACGATGCGGCGGCCGCCTACGCCGTGCTGCAGGCGCTCGCGCAGCTCGTGCGCTTCGACTGGGCCGCCGTCTTGCGATTCGACCGCGCCGAGGCAGCACAGATCGTGGGCGCCTTCCCGACCGCCATGGCCGGGGTCGGTCCCGGCAGCGTCTGGAGCCCGCTCGACGCCGCCGAGGCGGCGCTGGTGACCGACCGCGAGCCGCGCCTCGATGTCGTGCTGGGGCGTACACCCGGCTCGCCTTCACCCCTGGAGCGCCTCCCGGCGTTCGGACTCACCTCGAGGTTGCTCATCCCGCTCTTCGAGGGCGCCACGGTCGTCGGCGCCGTTGCCTGTTACGCGCCGCCGCGGCGCGCGTTCCAGCCGATCGATGGCCTGCGCGTCGAGCGCTTCGCGCGTCGCCTCGGACAGCGGCTCGGCCAACGCATGGCCCAGCGCTTCGCCGCGCCATCGGAGGCAGATCCCCAGCCACCTGCATCCCCAGCGGCCACCGGCGGAGACGCGCTGGTGGACCAGCCCGCCTCGCTCGACGAGGTCGTCGCAGAGGTCGCGCACCAGCTCAACAACCCGCTGACCTCGATCCTGGGTTACGCGCAGCTGCTCCCGTCGCTTCCGGAAGAGGATCGCGCTGCCGCGCTGACGACGATCGAGCAGGAGGCCGAACGGGCGGCGCGCATGGTGCGCAACCTGCTCGCCTTCGGCCGCGAGCAGCCAGCCGCGGGTACCGAGCCGGACCCGTCCCTCGCCGCGCCCGCGGAGGCGCCGCGCATCCTCCTCGCATCGAGCGATGCGCCGCTCGTCACACTCGCCAACGAGGTCCTGACCGCCGCTGGCTACCGCGTAGACGCAGCACCAAGCGCCGAGAGCGCACGCGCGCAGGCGCGCGCCACTACGTACATCGCGCTGATCCTCGACGCGAGTCTCGACCCGGAGGGTCAGTTCGCTGAGGTCATCGAGGCGGAGACGCCCGCCCTCGCCGGGCGAATCATCCTCGTCACCGCAGACGCTGTGAACTCCACCCGCCCCAGCGTGACGCGCGCGCAGCTCGCGGCGACGCTGCTGGATGCGCTGGCGAACCTCGAGGGGTAAGCGCGGAGGGCGTTACTCGATGTCGACCTCGTAGCCCGCTTCGATCCACGCGTCGTGGCCGCCCTCGACGTTGTAGATATCGGTCAGGCCGACGGCGGCGGCGAACTCCGCGGCAACCGCAGAGCGCTGACCCGATTTGCAGATAAAGAGGATCGGTTTGTCGGTCGCCAGCTCAGAGGCTCGAGGCAAAGTCGCCATGTGTGCGATCTGCAGCGACCCGGGCACATGGCCTTCGGCGTGTTCGTGCATTTCGCGCGAGTCGATGACCTGAACGTCGTCGTTGTCGATCATCTCCTTCGCCTCTTGCACGTCGATCCGGGTAAACGGCTCGTCGGGGTTCTTCACCGGCAAGATCGTATCCTCCGCTAGGGTCGGGCGGACATCGGTTCATGGATGGCGCTCGTCGCTCGGCGCTCCCCGCGAGGTGTCGCCGGCATCGAGGTGCCTGTGCCTTCAAATGTACCAGAGCCGGCGCTGACGCTCGGCATCGACCTGCGCAGCGGGCCGCGCTATCCCACCGGTGTTGCGGCGATGAGCGTCGACCGCCGGCTGCGACACCTCGACACGGTTCGCACCGACGAGGAGATCTGCGACCTGGTCGAGCGTACGCAGCCGCTGCTCATCGCCATCGACGCGCCGCTGGCGCTGCCGGAGGGCCGCTGCTGCGCGGATCCGGGCTGCGAGTGCGCTCGCTTCGGCATCATGCGCGAGGTCGATCGCGCCTGCGCAGCCGCCTGCTACCGGCCGTTCCCGACGCTGCTGCCCTCGATGGTGAAGCTCACCTTGCGCGGCATCGCCCTGCGGGAGCGGCTGACCGCGCGAGGCTTCGACATCGTGGAGGTGTACCCGGGCATGACGCAGGACATCCTCGGCATCCCGCGCAAGGGACGCGGCATCGACGGTCTGCGTCGAGGGCTGAAGCGGCAGGGTGTGCTCGGCATCCCGCGACGCCGCCGGGTGAGCCACGACGAGTACGACGCGATCACGTGCGCTCTCACGGCGTGGATGCACCTCGAAGGTGCGACGGAGGAGATGGGGCCCGGCGTGCCCGTTCCGCTCGTACTCCCCGACCGCGCGCGATCTGGCGCCGAACGCTAGGGGCCGAGGCCGCGAGTACAATCGCCGCATGGCGACACCGGAGCAGATCACCGAACTGACGACGAAGATGGAGGAGCAGCGCAGGCAGCTCCTGGACCTCGCCCGTGAGCTCGAGGAGGCGACCGCCGAGGTGCGTGACCCGGAGGCGGACGGCGAGGCGGGCTGGTCGGCCAAGGAGCAGCTCTCACACCTCGCGCAGATGGAGGTGTCATACCGCGCCTGGGTCGAGCGCGCGCTCGCAGAGGATCGCCCGGATGTCGGCACGGGGACGACGACCGATCCGGTGGCGATTCCCCTCGCGCAGGCTCATGAACACCCGCTCTCCGCACACATCGAAGAGCTGGTTCAGCAGCGTGAGCGCACGCTGGAATTGGTCGCGACCATCGAGCCTGAGCAGTATGAGCGCACGGCCTCGACGCGGGTCTTTGGCGAGCTGACCGTGATGCAGTGGCTGCGCTCCTACTACCGCCACGACCGGATGCACACAGCGCAGATCCAGGGCGAGTCGTCCGACTACCAGCCGCGCTACGCCGGCGGTGGGGAGCCGGACCAGCGGTTGCGATCGTGACCCCGGCGCGCCCCTGCGTCTTCGTGAGCCGGGAGTTGCCCGGCGGCGAACCCCTCGCACGCCTCGAAGCAGCGACCAATGTCGATGTCTGGCCGGGCGCCGATCCGCCACCGCCCGAGGACTTCCGCGCGCACGCCGAGGACTGCGACGGCCTGCTGACGATGATCACGGAGCAGGTCGACGAGGGTCTCCTGGACGCCTGTCCGACGGTGCGTGCGGTCGCGAACATGGCGGTCGGCTACGACAACATCGACGTCGATGCGGCGAGCGAGCGCGGCGTGCTGGTGACGAACACCCCGGGCGTCCTGACCGACGCCACTGCTGACCTCGCGTTCGCCCTGCTCCTCGCTGCGGCGCGACGGCTGTCGGAGGGCGAAGCCGCGATCCGCCGAGGCGAGTGGGGCGAGTGGCACCCGAGGTGGATGCTGGGCCGTGACCTCGGCGAGGCGACCCTGGGGATCGTCGGCCCCGGACGGATCGGCGCGGCGGTCGCCGGGCGCGGGCTGGCCTTCGGGATGCGCGTCATCTACGCCGGCCGGCGCGAGGTGCCCGACTTCCCCGGCGACCGTGTCACGCTCCATGAGTTGTATACACGGGCTGACTTCGTCTCGGCGCATGTGCCGCTGTCCGAGGAGACGGCCGGGATGTTCGATGCCTCGGCGTTCGCGCGGATGCAGCCGCACGCCATCTTCATCAATACCGCACGAGGCGGCGTAGTCGACCAGGCCGCGCTGATCGCGGCACTGGAGTCGTACGAGATCGGCGGCGCGGCGCTCGATGTGATGACGCCCGAGCCGCTGCCCCCCGACGATCCGCTGCTCGACGCGCCTCACCTCGTCGTCTCGCCACACCTCGGCAGCGCCACGGAGGCGACGCGTGCCCGTATGGCCGGCCTCGCAGTGGACGGCCTGCTTGCGGCGCTCGCTGGTCGCCGACCGGACCACCTGGTCAACCCGGAGGCGCTCGAGGCCGCGCAGGCGCGAGGTGGCAGGTGACCAGCTCGCCCGAGGGGCGGCTCTGGCTGGCGGAGACGCTGTGGAAGCTCGGGTCAATCCAGTTCGGCGACTTCAGCCTCGGACGCACCGTGCGCAACTCGCCCGTGTACGTGAACGCCAAGTTGCTGATCAGCCGACCCGAGGCGATGGTGCGTGCCGCGAAGCTGATCGAGGACGAGTTACTCCTCGGCCTGACCCGCCGCAACCAGCAGTTCGCGGCCTTCGACATGCTCGCGGGCGTGCCGATCGGCGGGCTGCACGTGGCAACCGCGTTGTCGCTGGAGATGCAGGTGCCGCTGCTGTACATCCGCGGCGCACGCCGCGAGGACGAGATCGGCTCGCCCCACATCGAGGGCATCTACCGCCCGGGGCAAACGGCGATCATCGTCGACGATCTGGCAGCCGGTGGTGGATCGCTTGTGGAAACCGCGCTCGTCCTGCGTCAGGCGGGGTTGATCGTGCAGGACGCGATCGTGCTGCTCGACCGCGAGCAGGGCGCAGCGCGCCGCCTCGAGGAGCTCGGGGTACGCCTACATCCGCTGCTGACGTTGGAGGTACTGCTGACGTACCTGCACGAGGCGCGTCACGTCAGCGACGAGGACTTCGCGCGCACGATCACGTACCTGCGCAGCGAGGGCGAGCCGCACTCGGAGTTCGAGTAAACGCGCTAGAGCAGGCGGCGGATCGGCTTTCGGCCCGGGCGCGGATCGTAGCTCGACTTGAACATCTCGAGCTTGTCGCGCTCGATCAGGTACTTGCCGGCGAAGAGCGTCGCGGGCACACGACCCTGCTTGATCAAACGTCGCAGGCTCTGCGGATGAATGCCGAGTTCGCGCGCGGCTTCAACCAGATCCAGGTAGTTGTCGAAGGGGGAGTCAGGCACGGTTCCGTCCCTGGGCTGCTGCACTGAACAACTGTTCAACTGCGTATACACCGTACCCGACCGCTCTTGCCGCTGTAAAGCGTCTACTAGCGACCCCGGCTGCGAGACGTTCGCCGACGGCGGCATCGCGCAGCTCTGCTAGGCTCGACGCGTCATGTCGACTCGCGCCCAATCGCGACTCGCCCCTCGCCTCGCGACCCTTGAGGGTGCGCGCATCGCGTTCATCGGCAACCGCAAGCGCAACGTCGCGGCGTTCATGCGAGCGCTCGCGGACGCGGTCGTTCGTCGCGAGCCCGGCGTCGGGGTCGCACACCACGAGAAGTCGTCGGTCTACCGCGCGCAGCCTCAGCGGCTCGTTTCCGCACTCCTCGAAGGGGCGGATGGCGTGGTGGTCGGGCCCGGCGACTGAGGGCACGGCAGCGCGTGCAGTTTGCCCGATGTGACTGAGTTCGAAGCGATAGGGCTGCCGGTGGCGTGGGTCGACACCGCCGGACGCGCGCCTCTCGTACGCCGCCGCGACGGGGCGTTCGAGATCGAGTACGCCGCGGGCCATCTCCTCGAGCGCGACCTGTCGCGGCTGCCCGAGGGCTCACCGCGCCGGGTCGAGGTCGCTGCGAAGCGCTTCGAGAAGTTCGGCTTCCATCGAGCGCTCCGGCTCGCGGGCGCCCGGGCCGGTGATCGCGTTCCCGTCGGGGAACTCGAGCTGACGCTCTGGGAGTACCCGACGCCGCGTCTCCGCGCCTCGGCGGGCGGGGACGGCATCGCCGACTACGGCTTCGCGGTGATCCCGGCACTCGGCCGGCTCGATGAGCAGGAACTCGCCCCGATTGCCGAAGGGGTCGCCGACGAGGTCATCGCGAGCCTGTTAGAGGCTTAGTCGGCCGACACCTCGGCCGCGCGCAGCTCCTCGACGGCACGTGGGATCTCCTCGCCGACGCGGTCGATCTGCTCTTCGTTCAGCGAGGGCCAGAGCGTGAGGCGCAACGAGCCGATGGCGAGGTCGATCGGTACGCCCATCGCGAGCAGCACGTGCGAGGGCTCCCAGGTCGCCGAGGTGCAGGCGGCGCCCGCCGAGCACTCGATACCCGCCCGGCTAAGCGCTTCGACCAGCGACTCGCCTTCGACGCCCTCGAAGCAGAGGTGGAGGTTGTGCGGCAGCCGCTGCGTCGGGTGGCCGTTCAGTCGCACGTTTGGGAACGCGCCGGTCAACGCCTCGAGGAGTCGCGTGCGCAGAGCATCGGTGCGGAGGGCGAAGTCGCTGCGCTCCTCCTGGGACAGCCGCAGCGCCGTAGCGATGCCGACGATCCCCGGGACGTTCTCGGTCCCGGACCGCCGCTGGCGCTCCTGTCCACCACCCGAGGCCTGCTCGAGGAACGGGACATCTCGCCGCAGGTAGAGCACGCCCGTGCCCTTCGGACCGCTGAACTTGTGGCCGGAGAGTGAGAGCAGGTCGACGCCAAGCTCGTCGACATCGAGGCCGAGCGAAGTAGCGGCCTGCACGGCGTCGGTGTGGAACGGGATGCGGCGACCGAGTTCGTCGGCACGTGCCCGCACGGCACGCGCGATCTCGGCGATCGGCTGCACCGTGCCCACCTCGTTGTTTGCATAGCCAACTGACAGGAGCACGGTGTCCTCGCGCACAGCGGCTGCGACGTCGGCGGGCGAGAGGCAACCGGTGTCGTCGACGGGCAGCAGCTCGACATCGAAGCCGAAGCGTTCGAGGTACTGCAGCGAGTGCAGCACGGCGTGGTGCTCGATTTCCGTGCTCAACACATGGCGTCCGGCCCCAGCATCGGCCTGTGCGAAGGCGACGCCCTTGATCGCGGCGTTGATGCTCTCCGTACCGCCCGAGGTGAAGACGATCTCCTCTGGCATCGCGCCGAGGACATCAGCGACGGTCTGCCGCGCATCGTCGAGCGCCTGCGCCGCGCGAAGGCCACCGGCGTGGTGCGCCGAGGGGTTGGCGAACGCCTCGCCGAAGTACGGCAGCATCGCCTCCAGGACCTCGGGACGCACGGCGGTGGAGGCCGCGTGGTCGAGATAGATGGGTTCGGGCCGGATCGGCCGGGGATCAGGCATGGCGGTCAGGGTACCCCACGGGGGTACCCACAGTAAATGCTACAGCGCACATTGGCGTCTCGATTTCCGTTGCGCGTTTCTTGCTGCTCTCGTCCTCGGGCGCTGGCTATCCTGCGTCGGCGCGCCAGGCGTAGTAGTCGACCACGCGTGCGAACGCCTCGGCGCCTTGCTGGAAGTTGGGGTAGATCGGGAACCCGCGCTGCGAGACGGCGCGACGCGCGTGCACCATCGCTTCCTCGATGTCACCCATCGCGCCGCCCGAGGGCATCATCGCGACCACGGGCAGCCCTGTGTCCTGACGGTACTGGTCGAGACGGTCGAGCACGGCGTCCAGGCGCTCCGGGTGCTTGTCGTAGCCCCGCGCGCCGAGCTCGATGGCGACGCCGCCGTCGATCGCATCGTCCGCCGCGAGGATCTCGAGGATCTTGCTGAGGTTCTCGGTCTCCATCCCGATCGTCGAGGCTGCGTCGAAAGGGTTGCGGTAGGAGCCACCGATCGTCATGAAGAACTCGCCAAGCCGGTCGTAGGAGCGCTTCGAGAGCTGCGGCACGCCGAAGCCAGCGCGCTCGAACTGGTCGGTAATCGCGACCGACTGGCCGCCTGTCATCGCGATCAGCCCCAGCCCGCGCTGGCTCGAGGGTGGCGTGTGCACCAGCGCGGCGATGGCGTCGACGGTCTCGTCGATGGAGCGGGTCGAGATCACACCGGTCTGGCGCACCAGCCCTTCCCAGACGGCGTCATTGGAGGCGAGCGATCCGGTGTGCGACTGCACGGCGCGCGCGCCGGAAGCCGTGCGACCGCCGCGCCAGATGATCACCGGCTTCACCTTCGTCGCCTCGCGCAGCAGCTCGAAGAACCGGCGTCCCTCGCGGACGCCCTCCAGGTACATGGCGATCGCCGGCGTGTCCTCGTCGTGCAGCAGGTAGTCGAGGTAGTCGGCCTCGTTGAGCACGACCGCGTTGCCGATCGAGATCGTGCGCGTGACCTTCACGCCGAGACGCTGCGCGCCGAGCGTGATGCCGATGCCGTGGGTGCCGCTCTGCGAGATGATCGAGATGTCGCCGCCGTCGCCTTGCTCCTGCCCGGCCATGAACTTGACGCCGAGCCGCCGGTTGTACACGCCCATGCAGTTCGGACCGACGAGGGGCATGCCCGCGTCCCGGCACATGCCGACGAGGCGATCCTGCAGCTCGATGGCCTCGGGCTCGCCAGTCTCGGCAAAGCCGCTCGTGAACATCGAGATGCCACCGACGCCGAGCTCCGCCGCGTCGGCGACGATGAACGGCGTGACCTGCCTCGGCACGGCGCAGATCACGAGGTCGATGTCGCCGAGGATCTCCTTGAGCGACGAGTAGTTCGTGATCCCCTTCTTCTCGATGCCCGGGATCTCCTTCTCGTCGAGCTGGACCGAGACGACATCGCCGGTGAACTCCGAGAGGTTGCTGATCCACTGGTAGTTCGGGCCCTTATCGCCGACGACAGCGATGCGGTTCGGGTTGAGGGCGCGGTGCAGCCGGGCGCTGTCGATCGCGCTCATGCGCCGTCGCCGTTCGCGTCGGCGAGGACGATCCGAGCATCGACGGCGATCGCGCCGTCGGCGTAGGCGAGCACCGGATTGAGGTCGAGCTCTTCGACCTCGGGGTGAGCGGCGACGAAGTCCGACACCTGCAGGATGATGCGCTCGAGCGCCTCGACGTCAGCAGGCGCCTGTCCGCGCACGCCTTCGAGGATGGCAAACCCCTCGATGTCCCGGACCATCTGCCGTGCGTCGCGCTCTTCGAGCGGGACGATGCGGAAGGCAACGTCTTTCAGCACCTCGACGAAGACGCCGCCGAGGCCAAACATCATGACCGACCCGAACTGTGGATCGGTCGTCGCACCGATGATGACCTCCGTGCCAGACTCCGCCTGCCGTTGCACGGAGATGCCGGAGAGCGCGGCGCCGGGAGCAGCATCCTGCACGCGCGCGAGCATGCTCTCGTAGCCCTCACGGACGGCGTCGGCATCCTCGAAGCCGAGGGCGACACCGCCGACATCCGACTTGTGGGCGATGTCGGGCGAGACGATCTTGAGGACGACGGGGTAGCCAAACTCCTCGGCGAGCGCTGCCGCCTCCTCGGCCGAGGTGGCGACGCGCGTCTCCGTGACAGGCACGCCAGCCGCAGCCAGGAGCTCCTTCGCCTCGGCCTCGCTCAGCAGTGTTCGGCCCTCGGCGCGCGCAGTGGCGATCGGATCAGGCATCGGTCATCTCCCGTGGGTAGATGCGCGGTCGCGCCGGCACGAGCCACCGTCGAGGCGGCGCGGCGCGGCTCCGGCATCGTAGGTGCGGTCCCGCGGACCCGCAACAGAACATCGCCTGGCCTGCTTTCTGACACCGTCGGATGCGACGCAAGGAGAGTCGTGCTACAACCACGCGCGATGCGGGTCCAAACCATGAGTATCCGGGAGCGATCGGCAGCGCATGCCTGACTTCGAGGTGCGCTCCGTCGAGTACCACCGTGACACGTCCGGAACGCTGTTCGCAGTCGAGCTGATCGAGGCGTCGGTGTGGCGCACCGAGTTCCTCGCGCCGCCTGATCCCGCAGAGGCGGATGTGCGGATCGTGCGCCTGCGCGTGGCGCCGAACCTGGCGTCGCGACCGGGCTGGCTCATGATCGAGACGACCGTCGGCGGATTCGCGGACATCGAGGCGCCATACGCCGTGGACCGCGGCCGGGCCGCCGGCACGATCGAGCGGCAGCTCTGGCAGGCTTCGCCCCACTGGCGGCCGCCCCGCCCGATCCTCCGCGGGTACCTCGACGCCGCGCTGGCGGCACTGCTATCGCCCGAGACGCTGCCGGAAGGCCTGGTCAGAGGCCGCAGCGCTCGCCGAGCTGCGTCGCTTCGCCTCGGCACGAAGCGAGCGCGAGCCCTGGAGCACGTGGGTGAGCACCAATGAACCAGAGGCAATCGAACGCTGGGTCCAACTCTCGTTCGAGGAACCTGACGCCCTCGCCGACGCGGTGCTCCTCGAACGGCTCGACGTGGACGGCGAGACGGAGGCGGTCCGCCAAGCTGCGCTACCTCCGTGGCGCGTGCATCGTCGAAGACACAGCGGAGCGCGTCGAGCTCGCAGTCGATCTCCGAGCGTTGCTGGAGCAGGCGACGCCCTGGCGACACTACGAGCGCGACGATCTGGCGGCTGCGTGGCCGGCCGTCCGCGCCTGGGCAGGCGCTATCGCGTCGCCTACGAACGCTGGTATCGGCACGCCCTCGAGGACCTCGAGGTGACGCGGACGAGGGTGGCGGCAGCCGAACCGCAGCTGACCATGCTGAGCCGGCTGGACAGCGTAGAGGCGCTCGGTGCACCGGATGGCGAGGGGGCGACGGCGAACCTGGAGCGCATCCTCACGATGATCGATGCACTGCCGAACACGATCGACGAGGAGGAGCCTACCACCGGTGACCTGGCGCTCGGTGGACGCTTCGAGCTCGTGGCCGACGCCGAGGCGGCGCTCGCAGGCCTCGAGGTCACGGTCGACCGGCGACAGCGTCGGCTGGCGAGCGCGCTGGCGTCGCTGGTGATGGGACGGACGGATGTCGACCCACTCGATCGTGTGCTGCAGGCGCTGCTCGCGAGCGACATCGACGATCTGGACCGCATGCTCAACCCGGACGTACTGGCGCAGATCGAACGGTTGCTGCGCGGGGGCGGCACGGTGGCCGGTCCGGTCTCGCAGCTGCTCGCGCGTTATGACGAGGTGAGCCAGACGACGATCTCGTCGATCGTCGTCTCGTTCCGGATGTTGCTGGAAGATGCCCTCGAGGATGGAGAGCCCGTCGGATTGCGCTGAACATCGGACTGCGCTGAGGCGCAGCGGATCTCTCGGCGGAAACTCAGGGGGTGGAGGCTGAGGGGTGGAGGGAAAAAGGCAAAACGAAACCCCCTCTTCGGCGATCGTCCCGAAGAAGGGGCCTCTTGCTCGTCGGGTCTCTGCCCGCCCCCAGAACCGCTACAGAGTCGGTTTCTGGCGACGCCCCCGCCTAAGCCAAGGAGAATCTAGGGCCAGCAACCCCCTCGATGGCTTACTTCTCAACAAGGTCGTGCACAAGCAACGCACAAAACCGGGGATATGGTTCGATAAGTTCGTGCCAGAACTCACACAGAGAGGCGACGGCCGACTCTGCTCCGATGACCGCGGACGACATCGAAAGACCCCGCTCTCGCGGGGTCTTCTTCTCCGGTCCGGCCGATCCAGCCTCAACGGGCCGTTGGGTGTGGCGACCTGGGCGGCGCTCGCATCGCCGGCAGGCGGTTCCGCGCGCACGACCGCCGCCCGGGTCAAAAACGAAGCCCCGCTCCGTTCGATCGAACGGAGCGGGGCGTCTTGCCTGTCTGGGTCTCTGCCAAATCCGTGGAAGTCACGTACAGAGTGCGAATTCCGGATTCCCCGCCCAGGCCACGGCCACCACAGCCAGCCCGAACCGACCGAGTACGGCTGTTATGCACAGCGTCGTGAACAAGCGCTGCAACCTTGCCAAAATTCAGGTGGACAACCACGCCAGCCCGGCGGATGTCGTGCCACGGCGGTTGCGCTTGGACCGCGACCCCACCGAGGATCGGCCTATGGGCCTGTCACGCCGCTTCCAGCAGTTCCGCCGCCGCTTCCGTGGCGGCCACGATGACACGCAAACGTTCGACGACCAGCTCGAACGTGGCGAGGTCATGACGGCCCTCGTCGTCGGCCTCGGGAACCCGGGCGCGGAGTACGGCAACACGCGCCACAACGTTGGGGCCTGGTGCATCCGGCGGCTGGCCAACGGTCATAGCGTGCAGCTGACGCGCCACGGGCGGGTCGACCGCGCCGCCGTGGAGGTGGACGGGCACACGCTGACGATCGCCCGACCGCGGGCGATGATGAACGTCTCTGGTCCGCCGATCGCCGCCGAGCTGAAGCGCCTCGGGCTGAAGCCGCAGCAGCTGCTGGTGATCTACGACGACCTGGACCTGCCCGTGGGGCGGCTGCGATTGCGCGCGTCCGGCGGCTCCGGCGGAAACAATGCGCTGAAGTCGATCATCTCCGCGCTGGGTGGCTCCACCGAGTTCCCTCGTCTTCGCATCGGCATCGACCGTCCCTACGACGACGGTGAGCCCGTGCGCGACCCGGAGCGCGTCGCCGCCTGGGTGCTCTCGGAGCCCTCGAGGTCGGACCGCGAGACGCTCGAGGCGGCCGCGCGGAACGCCGTCGAGGTGGCAGAGACGGCGGCGCGGGACGGCATCGATGCTGCGATGCGCATCGCCAACGCGCCCTGAACTCTCGACGGAGCGCTGTCAGGGCCTTCCCTCAGCACCTCAACCCCGCGCCGCGCTAAGCTTGATCACGACACCAGTACGACATTTTGAGGGCCACTCCAAACGGAGCGGCCCCGCTTGGGCATGCGTGGTCGTTGAGTTCCGCTCCTGCGGAGCGCTGAGCAGGACTGGTGATGCGTCTCGACTCACTCCTCCGGACCTTGCAGAGCGTCGAGCCACTGCCCGAGGTGTACCGCCGCCTCGACAGCAACGCGACCGTTCGCCTCGGCGTGATCGACGCCGCGAAGGCGGTGAGCGCGGCGCTGCTGTGGCGTCGGCACCGCACGCCGACACTTCTGATCGTCGCCCGCGAGTCAGACGCCGAGGCCTATGCGGAGCAACTCGCTGGCTGGGTCGGCGACGCGGCGGTGCTCTACCCCTCGCGCGGCGGGATGGCGTATGAGCGCGAGGTCGCGGCGCATGAGAACGCGCAGCGCCGCATCGCGGTTCTCAGCCGCATCGCCCGCGCCAGCTCGGGTGACCCCGCGCCGCTCGTGGTCGCCTCGGCGGCGGCCGTGGCCGAGCGCACCATGCGTCCGGCTGACCTGGGGCGCGGGCCCGGCCGCATCACGCGCGGCGACCAGATCGAGCTCGATACGCTCGCGCTCAGCCTCGTCGACGCCGGGTACGAGTTCAGCGCACTCGTCGAGGAGCCGGGACAGGCCGCCCGCCGCGGCGGCATTCTCGATGTCTTCACCGCCGGCGACGAGACGGCGCTCCGCATCGAGTTCTTCGGGTCGGAGATCGACTCGATCCGCCGCTTCGACGTGGAGGACCAGCGCACCGTCGAGCAGCTGAACGAGGTGGACGTCGGACCGGCCTCGCAATGGTTCCCGACGCACGAGGAGCTGATCCGGGTGGCCGACCGCCTCGATCGGGTGCGCGGCGATGAGGTGGAGGCGGAGCTCTCACGCCTGCGCAGCGGCGAGCTGCCGGTCCCCGAGCTGTACGGTCCGCTCGCGGCCGAACACACGCTGCTGGATCACCTCTCGCCCGGCGCGCTGTTGCTGATCGACGAGCGCGAAGGCGTGGATGCGGCGCTGAGCGACCTCGAGGAGCTGACGCTCGAGCGCCGAGCCGATCTCGCCGGACACGGCCAGCTCGACCCGGAGGCGCCGCTGCCGCATGCGACGCCACAGGAGATGCGCGTCGCGCTCGACGCCCGGCCGCGGCGTGTCGAGTTCGCGCGCTGGGTCACCGGCCGCGAACCGGGAGCGCTGCGGCTGCCGTTCCAGCCGGCGGACGCCTACGCCGGCCGCCTCGCCGACGCGGTGCAGGACATCGGCCGACGCCAGCAGCGGCGCGACCGCATGGTCACCGCGACACAGCAAGCGCAGCGACTGAGCGAGGTGATCGAGGAACAGCTCGGCCGCGGTGCACACCTTGATGTCGTCGACGCGACGCCGGACCTCGACCCTGGCGATGTGGCGCTGGTACAGGGCAGCCTGCCCGAGGGCTGGTCGGTGGCCACGCCGAGCGGCATCGTCGGCCTCGTCACCGATCGTGAGTTGTTCGGCTTCGTGAAGCGGCGGCGTCGGCTGCGTCAGCGCGCGACCCACCGCTCGCAGTTCCTCGCGGAGGTGCGCCCGGGCGACTTCGTGGTCCACGCCGACCATGGCATCGCGCGCTTCGGTGGCATCGTGCGGCGGCCCGTGGCCGGCGAAGATCGCGACTACCTGGAGCTGCGCTACGCCGGCGAAGACAAACTCTACGTCCCGGTCGAGCAGGTTGACCGCGTCTCGCGCTACACCGGTCCCTCCGGGCACGCACCGCGGCTGACGCGGCTCGGAACGCAGGAGTGGTCGCGGGCGCGCTCGAGGGTGCGCGAGGCGGTGAAGGTCGTCGCGGGCGACCTTGTGCGGCTGTACGCGGCACGGCAGCTGCTACAGGGCCACCCCTTCGGCACCGACGGCGACTGGCAGCGGGAACTCGAGGCATCGTTCCCCTTCGAGGAGACCGAGGACCAGCTAGAGGCGATCACCGCGGTGAAGGCCGACATGGAGTCGGAACGCCCGATGGACCGCGTGATCTGTGGCGACGTGGGCTTCGGCAAGACCGAGGTGGCAGTGCGCGCAGCGTTCAAGGCGATCCAGGACGGGTTCCAGGTCGCCGTGCTCGTGCCCACCACCGTGCTCGCCCAGCAGCATCTGCGCACCTTCTCGGAACGCCTCGCCGCGTTCCCCACGCGCATCGAGGTGCTCTCGCGCTTCCGCTCGGACGCCGAGGCACGCGATGTGATCCGTCGCACCGCCAGCGGTGAGATCGACATCCTGATCGGCACGCACCGCCTGCTCGAGGCCAACGTCCAGTTCCAGAACCTCGGCCTCGTGGTCATCGACGAGGAGCAGCGCTTCGGCGTGACGCACAAGGAGCGGCTGAAGCGCATGCGGCTCGAGGTCGACGTGCTGACGCTCTCGGCCACGCCGATCCCTCGCACGCTGCACATGGCGCTGACCGGCATCCGCGACATGTCGACGATCGATACGCCACCCGAGGGCCGCCGGCCGGTACAGACGTACGTGATGGAGTGGGACGAGCCAGCGGTGCGCGAAGCGATCCTCCACGAACTCGAACGCGGCGGGCAGGTCTACCTCGTACACAACCGCGTGAAGTCGATCGATCTCTTCAGCGACGAGATCAAGAAGCTGGTCCCGGAGGCACGCGTGGTCGTCGGGCACGGGCAGATGCCTGAAGGGCTGCTGAAGCGGGTGATGGAGCGGTTCGCCGACGGCGACTTCGATGTACTGATCTGTACGACCATCATCGAGTCGGGCATCGACATCCCGAACGTGAACACGCTGATCGTAGACCGCTCAGACCGCCTCGGCCTGGCGCAGATGTACCAGTTGCGCGGTCGGGTCGGGCGGGGCACGAACCAGGCCTACGCCTACCTGTTCCACCCGCGAGAGCACGTGCTGACCGAGGTGGCGCAGCAGCGTTTGAGCACGATCTTCGAGGCCTCCGAGCTCGGCGCGGGCTTCCAGGTGGCGCTCCGTGACCTCGAGATCCGCGGCGCTGGCAACCTCCTGGGCGCCCAGCAGAGCGGCCATATCGCCTCGCTCGGCTTCGACCTCTACACGCAGATGCTCGGCGAGTCGGTCGAGGAGCTCCGCGCGGCGCACGAACGACGCGCGCCGGAGCCACTGCCGCACGAGCGACGCAACGCGCTGCGATCGACCCAGATCGACCTCCCGATCCCGGCCTACATCCCTGAGTCGTACATCGAGGACATCGAGGCGCGGCTCGCGCTCTACCAGCGCATCGCCGGCATCGGCGGCCCGGGAGACCTCGACGAGATCGCGCGTGAGACCGTCGACCGTTTCGGCGAGCTGCCAGCTGCGCTGGTGTCGTTGCTCGACCTCGTGAGGCTGCGCCTGAGCGCGCTGGAAGCGGGCATCGCCTCGGTGCGGGTCGATGGAGGTGAAGTGATCGTCACCGCGGCCGACGGCCAACCCTTCGCGACACGGACGCTGCCGCGGCTGCCCTCGGGCGTGCGCGTGGGGCGTACGCAGTTGCGGCTGCACGCGAGCGACCTGGGCGAACACCTCGTCGAGCCGATCGGAGCGCTGCTGCGGCTGCTCGCCGGCGAGCGCGAGGCGGTATCGGCGTGAGCACGAGGATCCGCACGGCCTTCCTCGACTTCGACGGAACGCTTGGCGGAATGGCCGCCGGGCACTACGCGCTCTACGTGCGCGCCTGCGAAGAGTACGGCGTGGCCGTCTCGTCCCTCGAGGCGGCCCCGACAGGGGAGATGGTGGCCGCGGCGGCGACGGCGGCGCTGGCCGAGCTCGAGCTCGACGACGCCTGGGCGCGCTTCAACACACCGCTGGGCCCGGACCATCGCGAGATCTCGGGGTCGCACGACGACTTCCGCGCGCAGCGCGCGGAGATCGCCGTCGATCGCCTGCGAGCCGCCGGCGTCGAGGCGGATGACGACTCGTTCGGGGCGATCGGACAGCGCATCGCGGTGCTCGAGGAGGAGCCGGAACACTACAGCCTGTACGACGAGACGCTGCCAGCAATCGAGCGGCTCGGGCGCAGCGGTATCGAATGCATCGTCGTCTCCAACCACATTTGGACGCTCCCCGAGATCGTCCGCCACCTCGACGGACGCGCCCGCTTCGAGGGCGTCGTCACCAGCGCCCGTGTCGGCTACCGCAAGCCGCACCCGGCGATCTTCGAGGCCGCGCTGCGCCTCGGCAGCGGCGCGCCCGAGGAGACGCTGATGGTGGGCGACAACGTCAGCGCAGACATCGAGGGCGGGCGCGGCGTCGGTCTGCGGCCCGTGTTGATCGACCGCTCCGACACGCCGGCTGAGCCGCCCGAGGGCGCAGTCGTCGTCGCGAGCCTGCTCGACCTCCCGCTCGAGTGGCCCTCGTGACCGCCGAGGCGGAGCCGAGGGTCGAGCTGCGCGCGATCGCTCGCGATGAGTTCGACGATCTGTTCGCCCTCGTCGGCCCGTACATCGAGGAGCTCGATGCGTTCGACTCGCTGGAGCCGGCGGGGCCGGGCTACGTCGCGGCGATGCGCGAGCGCTACGAGGCCGACCTCGACTCCGACGACGGCGAGGAGCGAGAGCCGTTCTGGATCCTCGACGGTGGCGAGCGCGCCGGGTTCCTGCTCTCGCGGCGCTACGCCGACTGGCCCGGCGGCCAGCACGAGATGGCGTCGATCTCGGAGTTCTACGTGCTACGCGAGCATCGACGTCGCGGGATCGGACGCGCCGCCGTCGAGGCGTGGCTGGCGCTCCACCGCGAACGAGGCACCTGGCTCGTCGAGGCGGACATCATGCGCGAGAACGCGGCGGCCCGCGCGTTCTGGGCCTCGCTCGGCTTCGAGGTGCAGATGCTGCAGACGGCTCGGCGACCCTAGGCGGACGCGAAGCGCACCTCGGAGGGCTCTCAGGACGGTCGCGAGGTACGATCGGCGTCAGCCGCAACACCTTCGTTCGCACACCCGAGGAGCCGCGAGTGATCTTCGATGCCCACTGCCACTTCCCACGCAACTGGGAAGACCCGGAGAACCCGGACCACGAGCGCGCCATGGACGAACGCGCGGACGCGCTCCGCGCCTCGGGCGTGGTCAAGGCCAATCTGCTCTGCGGCGGGCGGTTCGGCATGGAGTACGAAGAGGCGATCGAGCACGCGCGACGGCACGAGGACCTGTTCCTCCCCTCGGCGATGGTCGACCCGGAAGAGATCGGCGGCGCGCGCGTCAAGGAGCTGCACGAGCTGGGCTACGTGGGCCTGAAGATGATCGGCGTGCGCCGCAACTACGACGACTACAAGTACTTCCCGGTCTACCAGGCCGCCGAGGAGCTGGGGATGCCGATCCTCATGCACATGGGTGTGATCGGCGGCGGCGTCGACTACTCGATCACCCACCCGCGACGCGACCCAGAGGCAGCGAAGAACATCGAACGGATGCGCCAGTTCCGCGGCCGCATGCCCCGCGACGTTTCGGCGATGCGAATGCGACCGTTCCACATGGACACGATTGCCAACAACTTCCCTGAGCTGCGTCTGATCGGTGCGCACATGGGCGGCACCGGCAACTACGACGAGGCGGCCTCGGTCGCCCGCTGGCGCCACCACGTCTACTTCGACCTGTCCGGCGGCGACACCATCGAGCGTCACGCAGTTGAGCGGCAACTGGTCGGCGTGGAGATCGGCGCCGAGAAGCTGGTCTGGGGCTCCGACTGCGGCAACGATGAGATCGCGGACCACCTGGCCAACCTCGAGCGCATCTTCGAGGACACCCACCTCAGCGAGGACGAAGCCTCCCGCATCCGCTGGCACAATGCCGCGGAGATCTTCGGCCTCGAGGAGCCCACGTTCGCAGCGGAGTAGCGAGCACCTGATGAGCGACGAGCCTCCCGCCGCCACCCTCGACGAGACCGCCGCGGGCTCCGCGTCGGCTGAGTGGTCACCGCCCGAGTCGTCGCCGGCAGAGCCAACCTCGATCGAGTCTGCGCGCGGCGCGGGCTCGGGATCGCAGGCCGTCGAGCGGCGGCCGCTCCCCGTCACCGCGCAGATGGTCGTGCTCACGGTGCTCACGACCGTCGTCTTCCTCATGTTCCTGCTGATCGAGCCGACGCCGCGCTGGGTCCTCGTCGTGGGCGCGATCGTCGCGGTGCTCGGCACGGACGGCGCGCTGCGCTCGGCGTGGCCCGACCGCTTCCGGCAGGTCGGCGAGGCAGCGCCATACGTCTTCCTCCCGGCGCTCTACGTCATCGCGACCCCGGTGCTGATCGAGCACAACGTGCGGGGCGCCTGGATCATCCTCGCAGCGTTCGCCGCCAGCGCCGGCTTTGGCGTCATGCTTCTGGCCTCGGTCGGCTCCGTTCGCCCCCACGCGCCGGTCTACCAGACCTCCAGGATCCTCGCGACGGTCGTGACCTACTTCGTCGCGTTCGCGCTGTTCTCGCTCGTGTACGTGCTGGACCTCGACCTCGCGGCCGCGGTGATCGCCGTCGCGATCGTCGCCGTGATGCTTGCCATCGAGGTGCTGCGCGAGGGTGAGGTCGATCCGCTCGAGACGCTCATCTTCGCTTGTATCGCGGGCATCGTGGTTGGCCAGGCGCGGCTGCTCCTCTGGTGGTTCGACCTCGACACCTACCTGGCGGGCCTGACGTTGCTGATCGCGTTCTTCCTCGTCACGGGCCTGCTGCACGCCCACCTGACGAGGCACCTCACCCGTCTCACGACGGTCGAGCACACCGTGGTCGCAGCCATCGGGATCGCCCTCGTCGTCGTCGCGCGCAGCAACGGGCTCGCCTGACGCGGGCCCCCACCACTGCTACGATTCCGGCCCCGGTCGGGGAGTGGCGCAGTCTGGCAGCGCACTTGTCCGGGGGTCAAGTGGTCGCCGGTTCGAATCCGGCCTCCCCGACCATATCCGCCTCGCCCAGCGAGCCGGCGAACAGATACATCGCCCGCCGGGCGCCTACGCAGTCTCGATCGTCACTTCCGCGACGATGTCCATCGAGCGGCCGATCGTCTCGAGGCGTTCGCCCAGGTTGGCGCCGTGCGGACCGGCGCGGAAGGTGTTGATACCTGCGTCTCGGTAGATTCGCAGTCGCCCGCGGATCATCTGCCGGTCACCGATCAGGTTGGAGCTGAGCACCAACTCGTCGGGGACACGCGCGCGAGCCTCGTCGCGGTCACCGGCGAGCCAGAGGCGCTGCACTTCGCGTGCCTCGTCGGCGAAGCCCTGACGTGCGTACACGTCCGACTCGCCGCCGCCAACAGTCACACTGGCGAGGCGCGCCCGCTGACCACGTATGTAAACTCCTCGAGACCGTCGAGGCTGGAGGGCGCAGATGGCTCAGGCAGCAATCACGCAGTCGGAGGGTGAGTCCGCAATCGCCCAGCTCGTGCGTCACGCGGCTGTCGCTGGGATAGCGGGTGTGATCACCGGAATCGTCGTGGGCGGTCTTGGCGGACGGCTCGTCATGCGCCTCTCGGCCATTGCCGGACCCGACCACCTCACCGGCCTCCCGACCTCCAATGGCAACCGCATCGGCGATATCACCGTTGGGGGGACGCTGGAGCTGATCATCTTCGTGGGGATCTTCACCGGGGCGTTTGGCGCGATCGCCTACCTGATCACGGAGCCATGGCTGGAGTGGGCCGGACGGTGGCACGGCCTGATCTTCGGATTCGTTCTGTTGCTCATGGCGTCGACGGTCGTGATCGAACCCGAGAACATCGACTTCGCCCTCCTGCGCAACGAGCGGCTCAACGTGGGCATGTTCAGCGCGCTGTTCATCGGCTTCGGGCTGCTGATGGTGTGGGTGCGCGGTGCGCTCGATGCGCGGCTGCCCCAGACCGGTTGCGGAGGCGCGCTCACCCTCTACGGCGTTCTGGTCGCGTTTGGCGCGCTGTTGCTCTTCATCTTCGTCGCCACGTTCTTCGACGAGGGCGAGACCAACGATAGCGATCTCGAGCCTCTGGTCGGCGTGTTCGTCGTCGCGACGGGAGTGGCTACGCTCACGCTGTGGTGGCTCCGGGTGAGCGAACGTCTCGATGTGCGGTGGCTTCAGCTGCTTCGACTCGCGGGCTACGCGATGCTCGGTGGCATGCTGATCACGGGCGCGATTCGCCTGGTCAGCGACGTGCGCGAGATCGTGTAACGCTCAGGACCTGACGCCCACGGACCCATCAAACAGGAGGAGGCGTCACGGCCGGTCTCCCTGCGGCTCCCGCGCGGTCGGGCCCTCGAGCGCTCGCAACTCGCCGGGCGTGACACTGGCGAGGACGGGGCGCTGCCGCTGATCGGAGTGACCCGGGGCTGAGCCCGCTATCATCACGCTCGGCATGAACCGAACGGAGTCCGACGCTGAGCACGTGACGTACGCAGTGAGGTGGGCCTGATGGACACGCCCCCGATCGAGCGCGTTCGGCTGCCCGACGACTTCTACGGCGCGCACGTCGTGCTCGCGGCGCGCATCTGCTCGCAAGCCGACGGCGGCGAGATCCTGGTCTCGTCGCTGCTGCGCGAGCTCGTGGCGTCGAGTGGGGAGTTCGAGTTGGCTGCACGGGAGCCGGTGGCGCTCAAAGGGCTCGACGGCGAGCACGTGACGTACGCGGTGGGGTGGGGCGCATAGCGCGACCCCAACGACGTCCGGCCGGGTCGCGCTCCGCAGGAATCTCATAGCGAGAGCTTTCGGTCAGGCATAACGCTGGTCACAACTCAAACATGCACGTGAGGTGGGGTGTTGTCCTTCGGGAAGTCTCTCCGAGCCCCCCAACTCTGGTGACGGGAACTGAGTCCAGGCCCCGTCAAGGGTGGTTCTCGTTGAGCTCCAGCGTGGTGGTCTCCGCGGCGTAGCATGCGCGCATGCAGGCACGCTCGCTCTGGCGGCCATTGCTCACCGCGCTGCTCGCGTTCGTGGTCCTGTCGGCGTGCGGGCGCCTCGAGATCGTCTCGCTCACACGCGACCCCGACCCGTGCGACTACTACACGGCCGCCGTTTCGCGCTTCGATCGCATCGCCAACGGCATCATGGTGGGCCTCGACGACCCGGTCGCGAGTGTGCTGCGCTTCGAAGACACCGCCCGCGAGGCATACGAGCTGCTGCCCCAGGGGTCGAGCGTTCCTGACTCCGCGGCGGTCGTCTACGGTGATTACCTGCTGGCGCTGCATGCCGGACGCGAGGGCGATCCTGAGCTGACGCATCAGTACGCCGTGTACTTCATCGAGGTGACAGCATCGATCCGTGCGAACGAGCATTCGTGCGGCGCGTGAGCTGCTGCCGAAGGAGGCGGCCGCCGACATCCGCTTCGATGAGCAGGGGCGGAGCATCTTCGTCGTCGACGAGCCTTGGCTCTACCAGGTCGTCGAGCTGCTAGCGCTTCGCGACCGGGAACTCAAGCTGCGGTCAAACTCTGGCGACTTCAGCATGTGCTCGGTCACGTTCGGGGCCCACACGGACGGCGCCCAGGGGGCTCTCGCCCGTCGGCTCGCCGTCCTCTGGGCAGCAAGAAGGGCGGGGCCCGAAGGCTCCGCCCTTCTGTTCGCAATCCCGAGACGATGCTCGCTTCGGGAAGTCTCGAGATTGGCTATACGTCGAACCAGAAGCCAGGCGCCGTCTCCGTACCCTCCCCATAAGAGCGGGTCTGGACGATGCCTCGCACCTCCGGCCGGTAAGCCGCCCAACTGGTGCCAGCGCCAGCCTGGGACGGGAGGTAGTATCCCTGCTCCATGTTGTGCACCTGTGCATCGTAGATGAGCTCTCGCCGCGTCTCTTCGTCAAGCTCGACGGCCTGCTTGGCTGCGATCTCGTCGATCACCGGGTCGGAGATCCGGCTGTGGTTGGCCGGGTCGTCGCCGAACATACGCGGGAAGTACCCACCCACCTCCGGGAACGGCGTCTCGTAGCCGAAGGCCACGCCGTTGAACTCGGAGCGGAAGGTCTGCGTGATGTACTTCGATGAGTAGTCCTGCCCCTCGGTCTGAGGGTCGAGACCAGACTCGATGAAGTAGTTGCCCATGGCCTCCGCAATGGAGTTGAACGTCGAACCGTAGCGGTTCGTCGTGTACTGCCATGTGAAGCTCGTGCCCTCCCAACCGTTGGCTGCGAAGATCTTCTGAGCTTCCGCCGGGTTGTACTCGAAGAATTTGGCGCTCTCACCCTGGCGGGCCGACGTCGGGTCGAGCCACCAGCGCGTGAAGCCAGCTGGAATCAGGTTGTTCCAGCTCTCGATCACATCGAGGCCGGCCTCCTTGAGGGCGGACACGTTGTAACCGAGGTCCGTGAGCGCGTCCCGGTCGTAGGTCATCGAGAGCGCCTGGCGGAACTTCGGGTCCTGCCATGCAGCATCCGGGTCCCGCTCGGGCTTCGAGAAGTAGACGAACGACAGCAGCGCTGGCTGCAAGCCGCGCCACTGCACGTCGCCCTGCTCATCCTTGAGGCCCAGGACGTCGTTCGCGTTGATGCCCGCGGCGGTCGTGTTGGCCGCCTTGAACTGCGAGAGACGGTTCTGGTACTCGGGGATGATGATCAGGTCGACGGCGTCAGCAAACGGCTTGCCCTCGACGAACCACTCCGGGTTCTTCGAATACTTGATCTGAACGGACGGATCGTAGCGCTCGAAGATCCAGGGGCCGGAGCCGATCATGTCCTGCAGCGGGTCGTAACCGCCATCCGCCTCCGTCGGCTGGATGTGCAGGACGTTGGCGTCAGCCAGGAAGTCCTTGAACGTCGCCGAAGGATTGTTGAGCTCCACGTTCAGCGTGTAGTCGTCCACCGCCTCGAACTTGTCGACGTGCGTCGTCATCGAGACGTTCGGGGACTCCGGAGCGGTGAGCTTCTCCCACGAGAACATGATGTCGTCGGTCGTCAGCTCTTTGCCGTTGACCGGGGCCTTGTTGTGGAACTTGACCCCCTGCTTGAGCTTGACGGTCCAGTTCTGGCCATCGCTCGTCTCCGCGGACTCCGCCACGTCCTCCTCGGGGAGGGCCGCGTTCGGGTTGATGTCCGCGCGAGCGCCGATCTTGAAGAGACGGCTGTGCGCGTAGAGCGACACCGTCTTCGCCTCGAACGACAGGTTGCCGTAAGCGTCGATCGTCGGCGGGTCACCAGAGCGCGTGAACCTCAGGGTACCGCCGCGGTTGATGTTCGCGAACGGGTCCACGGCCGTCGGCGCCGGGGTAGCCGTGCCGCCGCCGGCGGTTGCCGTCGCCGCTGGGGTGCCTGCACCACCATCGTCATCGTCGTCATCGTCATCGCCGCAGCCGATGAGGGCCGCACCTGCGAGACCAGCGCCGACAATGCCAGCACCGCGGAGTACGCCACGTCGAGACATCCGATGTCTGAGCGTGCGCCCCCAATAGTTGCTTTCAGTCACAGTTCCCCCTCACGCACCACAAACCCTGGACGAATGCCCAATCGCCACCAGGACGATTGGTCGTGGTGCTTGCCCAAGGTGAATTGAGCACTCTGGTGCATTGTTAATACGTGATGTGGGATCCGGCCGCAAATGAGCCCCCCCCGTGTCCCGGCGGCGTGAAAGACTACTAACGCGCGCAAACCCGTATCTGGGTCCGATCACTAAGCGTCTCTGATAGATCGAGCCAAGGTTTTTACTATTAGATACCGACGCGGCTTCCGAGCGCGCCTCCGACCCGAAAAATAGCCGTGATCCGACCCCGAGAGAAGGGCGCAGGCCGACCCTCAGAACGCTTCCTGGCAGCCCTTCGAGGGCGACTCAAAGCAAGCCGCAACGGTGGAGAGCGGCGTTACGCGTTGCCCTCGTCGCTCGACCAGCTCTGCCAGCTGCCGATGAGCAGGAGCGCACCGCCGACATAAAAGATCAGCGCCATCAGCGTTGTGGCCCCACCGTCGAGGTAGTCGTTGCTGACGTCTGCCACTAGCTCACGCGCGACTGTCGCGCCGGCAACGAGCCCGAGCACGACCAGCGCTCGGCCATATGCGGCGAACAGCGACCGCTCGCCCCAGCGATGCGCTGCGACGGTGATGAGGATCAGCAACGACGCCACCCACGGGACGCGGCCGAACGAGTACTCCTCCAGGATGACATTGCCCAGGAGGTCGACGAAGACCACGAGTGCGGCACCCAGCGCCAGCAGCAACTCGCCCGGCAAGCTCAGCCTGCCCGTGATCGCGTCGAGGCCTGAACTGCTTGTCTCTTCGCCGGGTGCTGTGCCCTCTTCGTCGCTCATCGCGTCCTCCTCGGTGGGTGTTCCCACAAGCCAGGCTGATCGGGGTCATGTCGGACAATCCCATCTCGCCACCACAAATGTAAAGTGACCGACGGAATCACCGACGACCCCTCGCACCGGCGAAGCCGGAGGATCGGGCGGATCGCGTGGGCGCACGGCTGACGCCGCGACTCACTTCGTGACGCGGGGGGATCGAGGATCAGGCTCGTGCCGGCCAGGTCGAGCGAGAGGCGAGGCTCAGATCGAGGAGTTCACCTCGTACTCGAAGCCCTCGAGCTGGCGCTCGCGCCACGGCTTGTGGATCTCCTCGTGCCGCTCCTTGAACTCCGGCAGCACCTTCCGACCGAAGAGGTCGATCGACTCCATGATGTCGTCGTGCTTGCGGCTGCCTGCCTGCGCGATGAAGAGCATGATGTCCTGGTGCGCGTCCTCGTACTGCCCCAGGTACTCGCGCAGCATGTCGGGCGTACCGACCGCGGAGCGCGCGCGCGCTGCGCGCCAGAGCGCGCGGGCGTTCTCGTCCTCGGGCTCCTGCTCCGACACCGTGAGTTCCGCCTTGGCGAGGTCGGCGAGCTGGTCGCGTGAGCGCGCCTGGATGCGCGCGAGGCGCTCCTCCTCCGGCGTGTCGGTGAACTCGGTCATCAGGTTCGTCTTCGCATGGTCGTGCGAGGGACCCGTCAGGGGGCTGTAGAAGTGGTTGAGGGCGAAGCTGAAGAACTGCCCGCCGTCACCCGATTTGCGCTGCGCCTCCGCCTCGGTCTCCGCACAGGCGAACTGGCTGAGGACGATCAGCCCCGGATTCACGGCCTGGCCGATCGGCCGGCACTCCTCGCGCATGATGCGCCAGTAGGTGCTGACCCGCTCCTCCGACTCCTCCGGCGTCTCGAAGGAGAAGCCGAGGCTGCCCATGCCGAGTCGTGCCGCCGTCAGCACTGTCTCGCGCCGACCGCCCGCTACCCAGAGGGGCGGGTGGGGCTTCTGCAGCGGTTTGGGGATGACGTTGCGCGGAGGGAACTTCACGTAGTCCCCGTCGATGCCGGTGAACGGGCTCTCCGTCATCATCCTGATCGCTGTGCGGGTGCCCTCCTCCCACATCGCTTTCTTCTCGTCCCACGGCACGTTGTAGGCGTCGAGCTCCGCCGATGAGGATGACTCGCCTGTACCGAACTCGGCACGACCGTCCGAGACGAGGTCGAGCGCCGAGATGCGCTCCGCGATGCGGCCGGGGTGGTTGTAGGGCGGCGGTGTGAGCACGATGCCGTGGCCGAGCCGGATGTTCTCGGTGCGCTGCGAGGCGGCGGCGAGCAAGATCTCCGGCGCCGAGGAGTGCGCGTACTCCTCGAGGTGGTGGTGCTCGACCTCGAAGACATAGTCGTACCCGAGCGAGTCGGCCAGCTCGATCTGTGCGAGCGCGTCCTTGTAGATGCGGTGCTCGTCCTCCGGGTCCCAGTCGTCAGCGCCGTACGGCTTCGGCAGCTGCAGCTCGTAAAACAATCCGAACTTCATCTGGTTTCCCTTCCGACTCGGCGCGGCCTTCGTGCGACCCCGATATCGATCACGCATCAACGAAACGCCGTGACAGCCGCGCCCCGCAGTCTCCACGTACCATCTCACGCGCGATGGAAGGCGACTGTAGATGACGAACCGGCACCGGGGCGACCCCGACGGCCGCTTCCTCGAGGAGCTGCGCGCGCGTGCCACAGCGGCCGCGAGTGTCGTCGTTGAGGTCCCCGACTGGGAGGCCGTCGCCGCGCTCGCGATTGACGTCGCCGGCGAGGGGCAGGTGGCGGTGGCGCCCTCTCTGCTGGCGCGGCGACCAGACCTCGGCGCAGCACTCGGCGATCGCCTGCTGACGCCCGACCTCGCCGACCCCTTCGCCTCAGTCGCCGATGTGGCGGTCGGGGTCGTCGAGGGCGCGCTGGCCGTCGCCGAGTCGGGGTCGGTGCTGTTGTCGCAACATGAACTCGGTGACCGAGCGGTGGGCGCGCTGTCGCAGACGTGCCTCCATGTCGTCGAAGTAGACCGCATCGTCCCGACCCTGGACGAGGCGGCGGCGTGGCTCGACGAGCACGCCTCGACGGTGTCATTGGCAACGCTCGTGACGGGCCCGTCCCGCACGGCGGACATCGAGCGCTCGCTCACGATCGGCGTGCAGGGGCCGTCCGCAGTGCAGCTGGTGCTGGTCGGATGAGTGCTCCGGCGCCGTTCGAGGAGCGCTACGAGGACGCGTTGGTGCACGAGACGCTGGGCGCTTCCCTCCTCGACTTCCAGCGCGCGTGGCGTGAGACGCGCGACAGTCAGATCGCGGACCTCGAGGGCTCGCGCGGCGTGAGCTTCGACTCACTGCGGCGCGAGCTCGCTGCGGTGAAGGACGGCGTGATCGCCGACCTGCCCGCGCTCGTCGCGCAGTTCCGCGCGGCCGCGGAGGGCGCGGGCACGACGGTGTACGAGGCGACGAGCGCCGCCGATGCGAACACTTATGTCGCGAAGCTCTGCGCCGACCGAGGAGTCACCACCGTCGTCAAGGGCAAGTCGATGGTGACTGAGGAGCTGTTCCTCAACGAACACCTGGCCGCCGCGGGCGTCAGCGCCGTCGAGACCGACCTCGGGGAGTGGCTGCTCCAGCTCGACGACGACCGGCCGAGCCACGTGGTGATGCCCGCGATCCATCGCCGCCGGCAAGAGGTAGCGCGCATCCTCGAGGGTGAGCTGGGGCGACCCTTCGACGACGACGACATCCCGGCGATGGTGCGCAGCGCCCGCACTGCCCTCCGGGACCGCTTCCTCTCGGCCGGCGTCGGCATCACCGGTGCGAACGCCCTCGTCGCCGCGACCGGCTCGACGTTGCTCGTGACGAACGAGGGCAACGGCGAGATGAGCGCCAGCCTGCCGCCGGTGCATGTCGTGGTCGCCGGCATCGAGAAGATCGTCCCGACCATGACCGACGCGATGCGGCAGGTGCGGCTGCTCGCGCGGTCCGCGACCGGGCAACCGATCACGACGTACACATCGTTCTTCACAGGCCCGGCGCCCGATCACGAGCTGCACATCGTGCTCGTCGACAACGGCCGCCGCGCGATGGCCGAGGAGGAGTGGGCGGCCTCCGCGCTCCGCTGTGTGAAGTGCGGCGCCTGTGCCAACGTCTGCCCCGCCTACCAGGTCGTCGGCGGCCACGCCTTCGGGCACGTCTACACCGGTCCGATCGGCCTCGTGAACACGGCGTTCCACCACGGCATCGAGGCAGCGGCGGGGCCGCAATCGCTCTGCCTCTCGTGCGGAGCATGCGCGACCGTCTGTCCCGTCGAGATCCCCCTCCCGGAACAGATCCTCCAGGTCCGCCGGCAGGTGACAGCCGCGGTCAACCCATCGCGCCGCCGGAGCCTCGGGCTCCGCGCCTTTGCCTCGCGGCGGCTGGTCGAGGTGGCAGCACGGGTTCTGGCGGCGGCCTCGTGGCCGTTGCGTCGAGGCCGGTTCACACGGGTGCTGTTCCCTCGGCGACTCACGGCCTGGCGAACGCCGCCGGCGCTGCCGTGGTCATCCGCGCGCTCACGGCGGGAGCTGCACGCGCAGCAGCGCGCGCTCGCGCACACCGACGCCAGCGGCCGGCGCGTCATGCTGTTCATGCAGTGCGTCAGCGATCGGCTCGCGCCGGAGATCGTGACCTCGACGGCCGCACTGCTGCGCGCCGCTGGCTGCCTGGTCGACGTGCCGATGGCTCAACACTGCTGCGGCCTGCCCGCGATCGACGCCGGCGAGGATGAGGCGGCGCGGCGCATGGCCCGGCAGACGCTGCGCGCGTTCGATGGCACGGACGACATCGTGACGCCTGCGCCCTCCTGCGCGATCGCGATGCTGCACGACTACGAACGCCTCTTCGCGGAGGAGCCGCTCTGGCTCGAACGCGCCCGCCGCCTGCGCGGCCGCGTCTACGACCTCACCGCCTACCTCGCCGGCCCCGCCCGCCTGCCCGACCGCGCACTCGCCGACGGGGCTCCGCCCACCGTTGCGGTCGACCGCTTCTGCCAGGGCGAGAACACGCTCCACCGCGGTGCGATGCTCGACGACCTCGTCGCAGCGCTCACCGGCGCCGAGGTGGTGCCGCTCGAGGAGGCAGCGATGTGCTGCGGCTTCGGCGGATCGACCTCGTTGGTCGCGCCGGAGTTGAGCGCCGGCGTGCTCGACCGCAAGCTGCGCAACGTGCGCCGCTCCGGGGCGCGGGTGCTCCTCACCGACAACCCGGGCTGCCTGCTGCACCTGCGCGGCGGCGCCGACGCGACGAAGCTGCCCGTTGAGGTCATGCACGCGGCCGAGTTCCTCGCGGCCCGCCTACCCGAGACGCCCCTCGCATGAAGGTCCTCGTTAGCGCCGCCATCGCCGAGGCGTTCGCGGACCGCATTCGCGACCTCGACGCCGCGATCGAAGTGGCGTCGCTGCACCCCGATGGTTCGATCACGCCGTCGGCGGAGGGTATCGAGGTGGCGTTCAAGTCCGAAGACGTCGGCTCGGAACGCGAGACCCTGTTGTCGCTGGCCGAGGCGGGGGGGTTGCGCTGGCTTCACACCTCGAGCGCCGGCACCGACAAACCGTTCTACCAGCGCCTGCGCGCCCTCGATGTCATGTTCACCCACTCGCCGGGCATGCATGCGATCCCGATGGCCGAGTGGGTGCTCGCGCAGATGCTCCACTTCGCGCGCCGCGTCGACGACTTCCGCGCGCAGCAGGCGGCGCGCGAGTGGCAGCTGCGACCCAGCGAGGAGCTGCACGGCCAAACGCTTGGCATCGTCGGCTACGGCGGGATCGGCCGTGCGGTAGCGAAGCTGGCGCACGCCTTCGGGATGCGGACGATCGCCACACGGCGCTCGCGCGTCGAGACGGGCATCGAAGGCGACCCGAACCTCGATCGCTGGCTGCCGCCGTCGGCGCTCGACGAACTGGTCGACGCAGCGGACTACCTCGTGCTCTGCGCTCCCCTGACCAAGGAGACGCGGGGCCTCCTCGACGCGCGCCGGCTGGCTCGGCTGCGCCCGCACGCCGTCCTGATCAACGTCGGTCGTGGCGCCCTGATCGACGAAGCGGCGCTCGTCGAGGTCCTGCACGCCGGTCGCATCCGTGGCGCAGCCCTCGATGTGTTCGAGGAGGAGCCGCTGTCGCCGGACTCACCGCTGTGGTCGCTGCCAAACTGTGTCGTCTCGCCACACACCTCCGGCGAGAGTCTGGCGACTTCACATCGCACAACCGAGCGTTTCCTCGCTCAACTCCAGTGCTACCTCGACGGTTCACCGCTGGAGAACGTCGTCACGGACTGATCCCGCGTTCGGCAGGCGCACCTCGAAGGGGGTAGCGCGAGCGTGGATCATCCCTCGTAGGGACGCCGCTCGGGGTTCTGCGCGCCAGTCTGCGATCATCAACGCAGAGTCAACCTCGAGGAATCACTTTCATCAACGACGCATTCGCAGCCGTCTATGGACGAGACCGATCCTGGGCCCGCCGGCTCTTCGGTCCGATCATCTCGCCGCGCACGTACCTCCGCACGGCCCACCTGCTTCTGATGTTCCCGGTGGGGATCGCCTACTTCGTCGGTCTCGTCGTCAGCTTCGCCGTCGGCGGGGCGCTGATCTGGACCATCGTCGGCCCGGTCGTGCTCCTGGCGGCGCTCTTCCTGACACGCTGGGCGGGCGACATCGAAGCCTGGATGGTCCGCCATGTCACACCGATCGAGTTACGCCGGCCGCCGACGGCCATCGAACGAGGCGAATCGTTCCGCAGCCAGGTCTGGACGCGACTGATCGACCCCACGACGTGGACCGGCGTGGTCTACCTCCTAGTGCGGTTCCCCATTGGCGTCGCCGCCTTCGTGACGGTGGTGGTGGTCGGGGCGGTCTCGGCCTCGTTCATCGGCGCACCCTTCGCGCTGATGTTCGGCAGCGAAGAGATCGATGTCGGGTTCACGGTCCTCGAGACGAGCACCGAGGCGCTCTGGCTCGTGCCGATTGGCGTGCTCACGCTGTTCGTGGGCATCCACGTCCTCAACATCGTCTCGGCGGTTCATGCCTCGTGGGCCCGGCTCATGCTCGGCAGCCGTGCGCAGCGCGTACCGGACCTGACGACCGACCCGGACCCGGGTTCACCCGCGCCGACGCCGGACAGTGGGACACCGCTGTCCCCGCTGGCGCCCGACGTGCCGCCCATCGACGTTCCGTCCACCCCAGCCGACGAGGAGCCGCCGCGCGAGGTCGCGGCGGCTCCCCTCGGTGGCACCTCCCTCGATGACCTCACGCCCCGCGAGACGGAGGTCTTGCAGCTGATCGCGCCAGGCTACTCGAACGCGGAGATCGCGGAGGCGTTCGTGATCAGCGAGGGCACGGTGAAGACGCACGTCAAGCGACTGCTCGGCAAGCTCGACCTGCACGACCGCACCCAGGCGGCCGTCTTCGCCTACGAGGTCGGGTTCGTCACGCCGAGCCACGTCACCACACCGCTGCGTCGCGTGAAGTAGCCCCGCAACGCGCGCTCGTCGCTATCATGCCCGTCATGCCCGCACCGATACCGCGCCGCGTCCGCGAGATGACGCCCGAGTGGCTCACCGAAGTGTTCGCCGAGGCGGGCATCGAAGCACCCTCGATCACCGCGCTCGATGTCGAGCAGATCAACATCGGCACCGGCTTCGCCGGGCGCGTGTTGCGGCTGCGGCCGACGTACGAGGGCTCGGCCGACGGCGCGCCGGCCAGCCTGATCGCGAAGACACCCTCCCCGGTCGCGGAGATGCGCGCCATGCTCGCCGAGATGCGAGGCTACGAGCTCGAGAGCCTGTTCTACGCGGAGCTCCTCGAAGGCACCCCGACCCCCGTACCGACCTGCCTCTGGAACGCGGTCGACATCGAGTCCGGCGACTTCATGCTGATACTCGAGGATCTCGACGGCTACGACGTGGGCGGACAGACCGGCGATGACGTCGATCCTGAACTCGTGACCGCGATGGTCGTCGAGGCGGCTCGCCTACATCGCGCGTGGTGGAACGACGACCGCTTGCTCAGCGACGCCCGCATCCCCGGCGCCTCGGACCCGGGGCCGCTCACGTGGCAGCGCCGGGCACTCGAGGCTTTCCCGGTATGGGAGGCCGGGATCGGATCCGCGCACAGCACGCAGCTGCGAAGCGGCATCCGATCCGCCATCGAGCGCTTCGGTGAGCTGGGCAACGAGGCTGCACGGGACGCCACCACGCTTGTTCATGGAGACTATCGGCTCGACAACGCGATGCACTCGGACGCGGAGGGCGATCGGCCGCTCGTGATCCTCGATTGGCAGTTGTTGCACCGCGGGTCGGGGGCCTACGACATCGGCTATCTCCTCGGCCAGAGCGCGCCCACCGACCTGCGGCGCGAGCACGAGGACCGATGGCTCGGCCTGTACCTCGACGAACTCGGCCAGCCCGGCTACGACGAGGTCCGGCTGCGACGCGACGTAGCGATCGGGCTCCTGCGGTCGATGGCGATCCCCCTCGGCGGTGCTGGCATGAACGCAACGATGCGCCTGCAAGTCGAGGGCATGCCGGCGGGTCCGGTGCGTGACCAGTTCGAGACCGCAGTCTCAGCGGGCGAGGAGCTGATGCGGGTGATCAGCGACCGCGGCGTCGCGGCCATCGAGGATCACGACGCGCTGCGCGTGCTCGCGTAGCGATTACTCCTCGGACGCGTCGTCCGGGGCGTCCGGCAGGGCGGCTGCCGACTCCTCCTGATCGCGCAGCTCGAGGTCGTAGATGTCGCGGTAGAAGCCGCCGCTCTCGAGCAGCTCCTCGTGCGTGCCGCGCTCAACGATGCTGCCGCGCTGCATCACCAGGATCAGGTCCGCCTCCTGCACCGTGCGCAGGCGCTGGGCGATGACGAAGGTCGTGCGGCCGGCCATCAGGTTTCGCAGCGCCTGCTGAATCAGGAACTCGGTGCGCATGTCGACGGCGGCGGTCGAGTCGTCGAACACGAGGATCCGCGGGTTGAGCAGGATCGTGCGGGCGATCACGACGCGCTGGCGTTGGCCGCCGGAGAGTGTGACCCCGCGCTCGCCGACCTCCATGTCGTAGCCATCTGGTTCGGACATGATGTAGTCGTGGATCATCGCGGCGCGGGCCGCGGCCTCGACCTCCTCATCGGTCGCGTCCGGCTTCCCGTACGCGATGTTGTCGCGCATCGTCGCGTGGAAGAGGAACGCGTCCTGTTGCACCGTCCCGATCGCCGCTCGCAATGAGTCGAGCCTCAGCTCGCGGACGTCGTGACCGTCGATGGTGATCGCGCCCTCCGTGACGTCGTAGAAGCGCGGCAGCAGGTTCACCACCGTCGACTTCCCTGACCCGGTCGGACCGAGCAGCGCCACCGTGTGGCCGGGCTCGATCTCGAGGTCGAGGTCGCGCAGTACCGGTGACAGCGCCTCGTAGCCGAAGGAGACGTGATTGAAACGAACGCGCCCAGCGCCCGGCGGCAGGTCGATCGCGTCCGGCGGCTCCTCGACGGCGGATTCGGCGTCGAGGATCTCGAAGACGCGCGTGCCGGCGGAGTGGCCGAGCGCGAAGAGGCTGACCATGAAGCCGAGCATGCGCAGCGGCACCTGGAGGATGGTGAGGTAGAGCTGGAAGCCGACGAGCTGGCCCGGGCCCATCGCGCCCGCCTGCACCTCGCTGACGCCGACCCAGAAGACGACGGCGCTGGACAGCAGCCAGATCGTCAGCATCAGCGGCTCGTTGATCGACTCCCAGCGCACGGCGTCGTAGGAGCGGCGGAAGAGGGCGTTGACCTGCGTGTCGAACTTCTCCTGCTCGAAGTCCGCGCGCGAGAACGCCTTCACGACCCGCTGCCCGGTCAGATTCTCCTGCAGCACGTTCGCCATGTCGCCCTGCAGATTTTGCACGTCAGCCCAGATCGGGCGCAGCTTCGTCGACATGAACATCGCGGATGCGGCGACGAACGGGAGGAAGGCGAGCGCAACGAGACCCGTCTTCGTGTTCGTGAAGAGCATCAGCGTGTAGGCGGCCACGATCAGCAGGATGATCCCAACGAAGCGCAACACGGCGAAGGTGATGAAAAAGCGGACACCTTCGACGTCCTGGGTCGCCCTGGACATGATCTGACCGGTCTCGGCGGTGTCGTGATACGCGTACGAGAGCCGCTGCAAGTGGTCGTAGATGAGGTTGCGCAGATCGAACGCGACCGATTGCGAGATGCGCTCGCCGATGTACGTCTGCGCGAACGCGAACGCCCCCCGCAGAACGGCCGAGACGAGGATCAGCGCCACGGCGAAGAGCAGCGTCCGCATGTTGCCGTTCGCCTCGGTCGCCGTGGCGCCCGCCTCGTCGACGAGGCCCAGCCCGGTGTCGATTGCGAACGCGACCAGGAACGGCGTGGCGAGGGTGAGGATGCTGGTCGCGCTGAGGATAAAGAGCGCGAGCATGATCTGCCCGCGATACGGGAACGCCAGGCGGATCAGGCGGAGCAGTACCGGCGGTTTACGACCCACGTCGCTCCTTTGTTGTCACCAGAGTGTCGTACGTCGAAAACGATTTCCAAGCCGCATCATAACGGCCGTTCACGTTTGACGGACGCTCGCGCTCCGAAGCGCCTCGCCCATCATGAGCACGACGGCGGCCGCGAGGGCGCACACGAACGCCATCACGAGTATCGGCGCGCGGGTGCCGGCCGACTCCGCCAGCACGCCCGCCGTCAGCGGACCGATGGCGCCGCCGAGGCCCCCGAACATGCGCTCGGTGCCCATCAGCGTGGCCACACGCTCGGGCGGGAAGATCTCGTGCGCATAGACGCCGGCCACCGGCGCCACGACGCCGACGGCGATGCCCGCAACGACGACGTACACCAGCGCCACCGACACCGTGCCGCTAAAGCCCAGCAGCACCACCGCCGCCGCGGCACAGAAGTAGGAGAGGACCAGCGAGCGCCGGGCTCCCACCAGCGGTAGCAGCGGCACCATCGCGACTCGGCCACCGAACTGTGCGAAGCCTCGGATGCCGGAGATGGTGGCGGCGGCGCTGAGGGACAGCCCGGCCGACACCATCAGCGGTACCTGGTAGACCAGCAGCACGCTGACGCCGATCCCACCGACGAACGCCGCTGCCAGGAGCGCCCGCGCACGAGGCTCGCGCAGCGCCTCGCGCACGGGAGTCGGCGCCTGACCGGGCACGCCGCCGCGCGGTCCATCGCGCAGCGGGATGACACTGACGATCAGGCCGATGGCGGCGCTGAGACCGAGGATTACGAGGGTCGTGCGCCACAAGGTCGCCTCGACGAGCACGCCCGTGATCGGGAGGTAAATCGGGCCGGCGAAGGCGCCGTAGAGCGTGAGCAGCATGATGCCGCGCGCCGGGTCCGAGGTCGCCAGCCGCGCCGCCGCGGCCTGCGTCATGTGGTAGAACCCGACGCTGCGAGCACACCGCCGCCGAGGCCATACGCCACGACGAACAGCCAGATGTTGGGCGCCAGACCGGCAGAGGTGAGCGCCAGCGCTCCGCCGACACCGCCGACGAGCATGACTCGTCGCGCACCCAACTCGTCCGCCAGGCGGCCAGCGAAGCCCGCGCCGAAGGCGCCGATCAGCGTGGAGACCGAGAACGCGCCGGCGATCAGCGCCTCAGA
Source organism: Dehalococcoidia bacterium (assembly GCA_965198045.1). Classification (GTDB taxonomy): domain Bacteria; phylum Chloroflexota; class Dehalococcoidia; order UBA2979; family UBA2979; genus CBDDEC01. Next base: position 95,455 of record CBDAOL010000012.1, on the reverse strand, counting down.
CCAACCGGTGTCATCGACCATCGGTCCCAGCAGCACACCGAAGGTGTAGAACGCGGCGCCGTAGGTCACGATCGTGACGAGACCGAGCGAAGCGATGCTGACGTGCGGGAACCCGCCGCCACCCTCGTCGGCGGTGTCTCCAGGCGTCGACGGTCGGGCGGGTCGGTCGGTCACAGGCGCCTCGCTCGATGTATCGGACACTAAGGTACCGACGAGAAGCGCGCCGCCTCGATCGCGGCCACGGACGTCGCAGTGTGGTACCACTCGCCTCGCTGCGGCCGCGATGGGCCGAGGATGGAGGAGCGCATGCGCGAGTTCAACGGACGGGTCGCGGTCGTCACCGGCGCCGCCAGCGGCATGGGCCGCGCTTTCGCGGAGCGCTTCGCCGCCGAGGGCATGAGCGTCGTGCTCGCGGACGTCGAGAAGCCCGCGCTCGAGATCGCGGTGCAGGAGCTCACGCGGCAGGAGCGAGACGTGATCGGCGTGGTCACCGACGTGACCGACGCCGCAGCGGTCGAGCGGCTGCGGGACGAAGCGCTCGAGGCCTACGGCGCGATCCACGTGGTCTGCAACAACGCCGGCGTAGTCGTCCGCTCAGACCTGGGCCCGCGCCCGGAGGAGGGCGGCGAGCGGCTCAAGATGTGGGAACAGACCCTCGACGACTGGGAGTGGACCATCAACGTCAACCTCTGGGGCGTCGTGCATGGAATCCGCACCTTCGTCCCCGTACTCCTCAAACAGGAGGAGGGCCACGTCGTGAACACCGCCTCGATCGCGGGACTGCTCACCGGCGACGGCCTCGCGATCTACACCGCGACGAAGCATGCCGTGCTCGTGCTCTCGGAGACGCTCGAGCGGCAACTCGCCGGCACCTCGGTCGGCGTCTCCGCGCTCTGCCCCGGCGTCGTGCGCACACGCATCGGCTTCGCCGATCGCAACCAGCCCGGCCGCGAGCGCGAGAGCGACCCGACGGAGATGGAGGGGCTGATCGAAGGCGCGATGGACCCAAACGATGTCGCCCAGCAGGTCTTCGAGGCGGTGCGCGACGACCAGTTCTATATCCTCTCCCACGGCGACCAGTACGACGAGAACATCCGCGCGCGCATGGACGCCATCCTCGAACGCCGCAACCCCGGCGGCCAGGCGTTCTAGAGAGGCCAGGCATGTCGCTCCGCATCGACCCCACCGTCTTCCTCGAGGGCTCGGTCAGCGAGGAGACGCGCGAGTTCAATGCGCGCCTCGCCGAGCTGGTCGCGACTGCCCCCCGCACGCATGAACTCCCGCCTGAGGAGACGCGAGCCGCCCGCGCCGAGACGGCGCTGCCGAAGCTCGACCAGGCCGTCGAGCGAACGATCCCCGGACCGGGCGGCGAGATTCCACTGCGCGTCTTCACGCCCGACCGCGTCGAGGGCGTTCACCTCTACCTCCACGGCGGCGGCTGGGTCCTCGGGCGCGCCGACGCACAGGACGAGCGATGTGGGACATCGCGACGACGGCAAACGCCGCGGTGATCAGCGTCGACTACCGGCTGGCGCCGGAGCATCCGTTCCCCGCGGGCCCTGACGACTGCGAGGCGGCCGCGCTCTGGCTGCGCAACCACGCCGCCGAGGAATTCGGCGCCGAACGCCTGACGATCGGAGGCGGCTCCGCCGGAGGCCACCTCGCCGCCGCGACGCTCCTCCGGCTGCGCGACCGCTTCGGCGACACAGGCTTCCTGGCCGCCGACCTGGTCTTTGGTGTGTACGACCTCGGCATGACGCCGAGCCAGCGCTACGCGACGGAGTCGCCGGTGATCCCGACGGCGACGATGGCCTGGTTCTACGACCACTTCGTCCCGGACGCCTCGCGACGCCGCGACCCCGATATGTCGCCGCTCTACGCGGACCTCCGAGCCCTCCCGCCCGCGCTGTTCACCGTTGGCACGCTCGACCCGCTCCTCGACGACACGCTGTTCATGGCCCAGCGCTGGTCCGCGGCGGGCAACGACGCCCAGCTCGCGGTCTACCCCGGCGGCCTGCACGGCTTCGTCGGCCAGCCCATCGCCATCGCCGCCGAGGCGCGCCAACGCTCCGCCTCATTCCTCGCGAGCGCCATCGCCGGCTGATCCACCCAGGCAAGAGCGAGCGCTACGATGCCCGGGCCGCCGCCACCCATCAGCGGGGCGAAGGGAGTGCTCGATGCCTGCACCGCTCGAGGGGATCACCGTCCTCGACTTCACGCGCTACCAGAACGGACCGCACGCGACCGTGATGCTGTCCGACATGGGCGCGCGCGTGATCAAGGTGGAGCGACCCATCGAGGGCGACCCGGGGCGCTGGCTCGGACGACAGGAGGACGGCTTCTGTGGCTACTTCTAGTCGCTCGACCGCGGCAAGGAGTCGATCACCCTCGACCTCAGTCGCGATGAGGCGAAGGAGATCGTCTTCCAGCTCGCGGAGCGCGTGGACGTGGTCACGGAGAACTTTCGACCCGGCGTGATGGACCGGCTCGGCATCGGCTACGAGGCGCTGAGAGAGCGCAACCCGCGGATCATCTACGCGATGAACAGCGGCTTCGGGCCGGTCGGGCCCATGGCCGGGTTGCCATGCTTCGACATCGTGGCGCAGGGTATCTCTGGGCCGATGGTCGGCATGGCCGATCCCGACGGCGTCCCGGTCCAGATCCCCTGGGGACTGGCCGACCAGGTGGGCTCGATGGTGTTTGCCTACGGCATCGTCACCGGCATCGCCGCGCGCGAGCTACACGGCATTGGCCAGCGCATCGACGTCTCGCAGATGGGCGCGATGGCCACGCTGCAGACGCTGAGCATCGTGCGCAACCTCCACACCGGACAGCAGGCCGCTCGCTTCAAGAACCCGATATTCACGACCTACCAGGCCTCGGACGGCCTGTGGCTGACCATCGGCGTGCTTACGCCGCAGTGGTGGGACAGCCTCTGCACCGCCCTCGACCGCGTCGACCTGACGACGGACGAGCGCTTCGCCGAGCCGTTCGCGCGCTTCGAGAACCGCGATGCGCTCGTCGACGAACTCGCCTCGACGATCCGCTCGAAGCCACGCGACGAGTGGCTGCGTGCCTTCGAGGAGCATGATGTGCCGAGCGGTCCGGTTCACGACTACGCCGCCGTCGTCACCGAGCAGCAGTTCTGGGAAAACGACTACCTCGTCGAGATCGACCACCCATTGTTCGAGGGCCATCGTACCGTCGGCGCGCCGGTCGCCTTCAGCGAGACGAAGCCGGGCCTGCAAGGCCCGGCGCCCGACCTCGGCGACGCCAACGCTACTGTCCTCGGCGAACTCGGCTACGATGCGGACGCGATCGCCGACCTGGCCGCCGCCGGGGTGATCTAGGGACCCTGCGATGTCCGTCCCGCCGACGACTCGCGACTGGCTCATGCAACACAACCTCGTCGACGACTCGGTCGACCTCGATCGCGTCCAACTCCGCGTCGGCGGCCCGCCGACCTGGTACCTCAGGCTCGCGCGCATGCGTGCGATCACGCACGGCCACTCGGTCTGGTTCCGCGAGCCGGAACATCTCGAGGACCGCGCGCTGATCGCGCACGAACTCGTGCACGTCGCGCAGTACACCGACATGGGCGTGCCGAGCTTCCTCGCCACCTACCTCTGGCACCTCGCGCGCGCCGGCTTCCGCTACAGCCGCTCGCTCCCGCTGGAAGCGCTGGCGTACGCGCGACAGGCGGAGGCGGAGCTCGTCGAGGACTGAGCCGCCTCCACCGGCCTCATCGCTGAGACAGTGCCGCGCGGGCTAACTTTCGCTAGCCCTCGCCCTCGAGGCGCATGGTGACGAACTCGAGTGCGTCCGACGCTATCTCGAGCGCGCGCGAGGAGTCTTCGGTGGCGTAGACCTCGCCGGGCACGCCGCCCGGGAGCGTCGAGGGGTAGCGTGCGCCGAGGTAGTGCTTGTCGAGCTGCGCCGCGCTCGACTTGAGCAGGTCGAACGAGGGGTCGAGCGCCATCGCGTCCTCGCAGAGGTCGGTCAGGGCGTGACCCCACACCAGCTCGACGCCGCGCGAGTAGAGGAAGGCGGTGACCGCCTTCTCTGCCGCCTGATGGCAGAGGAAGCAGGCAAGAGCGTGGCGACCAGCCTCGGCCGAGCCTCGCGCGTCGTCGAGGTCGATCCGGGCCTGCGCCATCCAGCGCGCCGCTTCGCGAGCTGTGGCGTCGGCGTCAGGCACGCAGCACCGCGCTCAACCGACCATCGGCTCGCCGAGGCGTACCGCCTCGACGAGTACGCGGTCGCTGTCTTCGAGTGTCTCCGCCTCCGCGGGAGTGTAGACGCTGAAGCGGGTGTCGAGCTGCGGACGCAAGTGGTCGACAAAGAAGTCGGAACGCCGATGCGGCGCCAGCGTCGTCTCGTGTACGACGACCAGGTCGAGCGGCGTGTCGGGACCGATCTGGCCTCGGGCGAAATCGCCGGTGACCCAAGCGCGGAGCACGGCCAGCTTGGGCAGCTCCTCGGCGAAGCGTGCGAACTCGGCTTCGATCAGCTGCTGCCGCTGCCGTGCGAAGCCGATCATGATCGGCATCGCGTGGCTACACCGTCGACAGGTTCGGCGCGCCGGGGTGCGGCATGATCTCCGCCTCGGTGAGCGGGTAGGCCTCCTTGCGGTAGATCTGCACGCGGTGGCAACCGAAGTCGCCGACGTACAGACGGTCGCCGAGGATGCGCACGGACGCGGGCGCGCGGAAGCGTTTCTGCTGCTCGAGAGTGGTCATCTCGCGCAACCTCAGCACTTTCGCGTTCGACAGGATGTAGGTCTTGCCCATCGACGAGATGGTGGCGTCGCCGATGAACCGCTCGACGTAGCGTCCGCTGCGATCGAACAGCAGTACGCGATGGTTGCCGCGGTCGGCGACGTAGATGTCGCCGTGCTCGTCGACGGCCACGCCGGCCGGACGGCTGAGCTGACCTTCGCCGTCCCCGCTGGTGCCGACCGACATCAGCGGTTCGCCGGCGGGACTGAACTTCTGCACGCGGTCGTTGCGCCAGTCGCCGACGTAGATGCAACCCTCGGCGTCGAGCGTCACGCCCCAGGGCATGTTCAGCTCGCCCGGACCGTCGCCGAACGAGCCGAAGCCGTCGATGTACTCGCCTTCGGGCGTGAAGCGCTGCACGCGGTGGTTCATCGTGTCGACCACCAGCAGGCGTCCCTCGCCGTCGAGGGCCATGTGCGCCGGGCGGTTGAGCTGGCCCGGCTCGCTGCCGTGTTCGCCCCACTTCGCCACCTGCTCGCCGTCCCGCTTCAGGATGGTGACAGTGTGGCCGCCCTCGTCCGACACGAAGAGCCGCTCATCCTCGTCGCGGATGATGCCGACGGGCCAGACCCAGCCGCCGCCCAGACCGCCGAGATCCTCGTCCTCCCAGTTGATGACTCGGATCGCGCCACCCACATCGAAGCGCCCGAGGCAGTAGACACGCCCCTCGTCGCCCAGGGCGATGTCGATCGGGTACCAGGTGACGCGGCGCATGCCGATCGTCTTCTCGTAGGGGAAGCCTGCGCGCAGCAGCGCCGCCGGCGCCTCGGCCGCTGCGCCGTTGGTGCTGGCTCCGTTCGTGCCCGCGCCGTTGTTGTCGGCCATCGTGCCGCCTCCGCTAAGCGACCGTCTTGTACGGGTTGATCTGCTCGAAGGTGCCGCCCACGATCGAGGTCGGGTCGACGCCCATCCACTGGTCGAGCACCGTGCCGTAGATGCCACGGAAGTCGATCGTGTGCCGCAGGTCTTCGCCATACAGCCAGTCGGCCGGATCGATCGAGGGGTACTCGCCGTAGAGCCCACCCTCGACGTGGTCGCCAATGATGTAGGCGCCGCCGCCGGAGCCGTGGTCGGTCCCCGAGCCGTTGTCCTTGATGCGACGCCCGAACTCGGTGAAGACGAGGATCGTCACCTCCTCGGACGCGTTGTGGTTGCGCAGGTCCTGCAGGAAGTCGGTGATCGCCTCCGTCAGCTCGGTGAGCAGCTTCGGGTGCATCACTGGCTCGTGCGAGTGGTAGTCGTACCCGGCGTGCTGCGTGTAGAAGATGCGCGTGCCGAGGCCAGCCGTATGCACACGGGCGACATCGCGCAACGACTGCGCGATCGGGTTGTTCGCGTACTCAACGTCCGAGGAGTACCCGGACGGCACATCGGCCAACATGTCCGCGCCCCTGAGCACGTCGCGGCCGGTCTGCGCCAGGTAGTCCTGTACGATGCCGGTGCCGACCCCCGGCGTATACATGCGCTTGAAGATGTCGAGGTCCTGCGCCCGCTCCTGCTCCGCCTCGACCTTCGTCATCAGTCCGAACTCGTCGAGGTTGCCGATCGAGGTGGCGGTGACGCCGGGCGCTGCGAGCGCCCGGGGCAGGCCGCGGCCGAAGCTGACGGCCGTCAACGGATTCTCCGAGGTCGGGTCGAACTCGCGGGTGACCTTGGCCAGCCAGCCCTCGGTCGCGATCTCGTTCGGCTCGCAGGTGTGCCAGATGTCCATGGAGCGGAAATGGGAGCGGCTCGAGTTCTCGTAGCCGATGCCCTGCACGACGGCGACATTGCCGGCGTCGTAGAGCTCCTTCAGCGCTTTCGCTGCGGGGTGCCACGCGAGCGTGTCATCGATCGGCATGGTGTCCTCGACGGGCACACTCACCGTGGGGCGGGCGTCGCGGATGATGCCGCTCTGGTACGGAATCAACGTGTTCATGAAGTCCAGCCCACCGCTGAGCTGGATCACTACGACCACGGGCTCCTTGTGCAGCTTCGTCGTCATCGTCAGCCCTCCCTAGGCAAACTGGTACTCGGGCGCCGCCACGATCAGCTGCACCATGCGTCCGATGCGGGCCCGCGCGTCCTCGCTAGCCCCGTTGTCGAACGAGAGTGGGCCCTGCTCCTCGGCGAACTCCACGAGGGTCGAGCGCGTTTTCGCGCTGACGTCGAGGGGACCGCAGAGGTCGAGGCAGCGGTCGACGAACTCTTCGGGCGAGGCATCGCCCGCGGCCGTGACACGGTCGACGATGGCGGCCACGCCGGGCTTCGAGGTGTCCATGACCCGCTCGACGGCGAAGTTGACACGCTCCGTCAGCGTGCCGGCGTCGAGCCACTCCTTGCCGGTGTGCCAGCCCTCGACGGAGAGCGGGTCCATCAGCTTCTGACCCATCACCATGGCCGCGCCGGCGAGGCGAGCAACGGAGGGGTCGGGGAACTGAGGCGAGCCAGCGAGCTTGATCGCGCCACCGACGAACTCGGTTGGGCTCTTCACGCGCTTGAAGCGGGCAGCCTTGAAGAAGTCGGAACTGAGCAGCGTCCGCATCACCTCGCGGAGGTCGCCGTCTGACTCCATGAACGAAGCGACGAGCGCGTCGACCGCGGCCTCGTCCTGCGGCGGTGTCTCGCTCCACGAGGGCACCTGCGGCTCGTCGGCGACAAAGAAGTTGTAGAGGTGGCGCGAGATGAACCGTGCGCAGGCCTCCTGCTTCACGATCACGTCAATCACGTCCTCGCCGTCGACGACCTTCTCACCGAGGAACAGCTTCTCCTCGGCGTCGTGATCGGCGTCGTCGAAGACGAACTCGGAGGCGTAGCCGCCGTAGGGATAGAGCGGGATCGGTTGCTTGAAGGTCCAGCCGGTGAAGGCGCGGGCCGCAGACTTGATGTCGTCCTCGGTGTAGGCGCCGATGCCCATCGAGAACAGCTCGAGGAGCTCGCGACCGTAGTTCTCGTTGATCGAGACGCCGTGGTTCTCGCTGTTGTCGAGCCAGTGGATCATCGCCGGGTCGCGCGAGAGGTCGACGAGGATCTGCCGCATGTTCCCGAGGCCGTTCTCGCGGAACAGGTCGATCTGCCGGACCAACGAGGGGCCGTGCTCGCTCTTGAACCAGCCGGTCGCGAAGACGTGGTGCCAGAACAGCGCCATCTTCTCGCGCAGCGGCCGCTCGGTGTTGGCCAGGCTGTAGATCCAGCGCGACGCCCACGTCATGGGCGTGTCGGGGCTGAACGAGGTGGGGTAGTAGCGGTCGAGGGCGTCGACATCCGGGTCCTCGTGGCGCTCGGGGTGGAGCAGGTCCTCGACGACCTCCTCGTAGGGTCGTTCGGCCAACTCTTCGAGCTCGTCGCGGCTGGCGCCCACGCCGACGCGGCGCATGAGATGCGCCATCAACTCGATGCGGTCGTCCGCCATGGCTATCCCTCCTCGACGTGTCGCGTGAGGACGCTGGCACAGCGCGGCCGCGCGCCGCCCTCGTGCCGTGGTTATAGCATGCGCGCCCCGGCTCCGCCGTAGGCTCCGCACCAGCTGCGGGCTGCCGTCGAGGGCGCCGATCGGGAGCCGATTCGTGGCGGCCGCGGCTATGCGGACTCGGACGGTGCCGGCACCGTCGGAAGCATAGCAGAGGCTGTCGCACAAACCCACGAAGAGGGGGACATCGCTATTACGATGAGCATGGCGGCGGGGGCGGAGTGATTCCGAGGTGCCGCCGTGACCCAGCGTTTCTTGCCGTGCGACCGTGACCAGCAATACCTGATGCCCGCCAGCCTCCGCGACTGGCTGCCCGGGGACCACCTCGCGTGGTTCGTGCTCGATGCGGTCAGCCAGTTGGACCTCACCGCGTTCTACGAGCGCTACCGCGAGGACGGTTGGGGGCGGAAGGCGTACGAGCCGTCGATGATGGTCGCGCTCGTGCTCTACGCCTACTGCGAGGGCGAGCGCTCGAGCCGCCAGATCGAACGGCGCTGCCGGGAGGACATCGCCCTCCGGGTGCTGACCGCGAACCAGCACCCCGACCACGCGACGATCTGCCGTTTCCGCCAGCAGCACGAGGAGGCGCTCTCGGGACTGTTCGCCGAGGTGCTCAGGCTGTGCGCCGAGGCTGGTCTGGTGCGGGTCGGGGTGGTCGCGCTCGACGGGACCAAGCTGCACGCCAACGCCAGCCGTGAGCGCAACCGCACGGATGCGGACCTGGAGGCCGAGGTGCGGCGCATCCTCGACGAAGCGGAGCGGGTGGACGCCGAGGAGAACGCGCGCTTCGGCGACGCGCGGGGCGACGAGTTGGCTCCGGGATTCAGGGACCGCGAGGAGCGCCTGCAGCGGTTGCACGAGGCGCGGGAGCGACTGGCGGCCCGAGAGCGGGAGCGGCAGGAGGACTACGAGCAACGCCTCAGGAGCCGCGCGGAGAAGGACCGGCGCGGGCGCCGCCCGAAGCCGCCGCAGCCCGAGCAGGGTGCGAAGGTGAACGTCACCGACCCGGACAGCCGCGTGGTGCGCGACTATCACGGCTACTTCCAAGGCTACAACGTGCAGGCGGTGACGACCCGCGACCAGATCATCGTCGCGGCTGAGGTGAGCCGACAGGCGACCGACATGCACGAGCTGCAACCGATGATCGAGGTGATGCACCGCAACCTGCAGGCCGCACACTGCGGGCCGGCGCGCGTGCTGCTGGCTGATGCCGGCTACTACTCCGAGGCGAACGTGCGGCAGGCGGGGAGCGCAGGTCCGGAGCTGCTGCTCGCGACCCGCAGCGACCGCAACCGGCGCGTCGGCGCGGCACCGCCGCGCGGGCGCATCCCTGCCGGGCTCTCCGTCCGTGAACGGATGGATCGCAAGCTGGCGACGCAGCGTGGCCGGCGTCTCTACGAGCAGCGGCGCTGGATGATCGAACCCGTCTTCGGCGACGTCAAGGAGAACCGCGGCATCCGCCGGTTCATGCGGCGCGGGATCGCCTCGTGCGCCAGCGAATGGAAGCTGATCGCCGCCACCCACAACCTCAAGAAGCTCTATCGCCGGGCGCGGCCGTCCTCCTGGCCAGCGAACGGCAACCCCCGGCAAAGAGGCTGGTCTGCCGCCGTGGCGGCCGCGTAGCGCCGCTGCCCTGTGAGAGGCGGCTACTCCGCCCCGACAACCGACCGGCTGACCTCTTGGCCCTCGTGGCGCTCCGCCCACGCCACTCCATGCGACAGCCTCAGCAATCGCTCCCCAACGCTCGGTCCCCGCTGTTACCTCCATCGCGGCGATCGGCGCGAACGGTTAATATTCGCCTCCGATCAGGTCGAAGGCGAGAGAGAACCGGATGGCGAGCGAACAGGCATCCATCGAGGGCTACCGACAGCGTGGAGGCGCGGATCGCGCGCTCCTCTTAGTGCATGGTTTCAACGGTAGTCACGAAGATTGGGGGGACTTTCCTGTCTTCCTCACTGCGGACCACGGACTTGAGCGGTGGGACGTCTATTCGCTCGGCTTCACGACCAGCTCGAAGGTCGACTTCTTCACGGTCGCCAACTTCCTCTCTCCGCATCAGTCACGCGATCCAGAGATCCGGGAGCTTTCGACCTACCTCCGCACGCACCTGAGTGTCCGTCCCCTTGACCGGTACCGACGGATCGCCCTCGTCGCTCACAGCATGGGCGGCCTAGTCGTCCAGCGTGCCATCGTTGATGACGATGCGCTGCGCCAACGCGTAAGTGATGTCGTCCTCTTCGGAACGCCCAGCGCAGGACTGCGAAAGGCCGGACTGCTCAGCCGCTTCAAGCGTCAGATGGCCAACTTCACGCTCGGCTCGGACTTCATCGCCGACCTGCGCGAACGCTGGACGAGCGACGTTGGTCGATTCCCGGGGTTCGCTTTCCGCACTGTCGCGGGCGACTCCGACCAGTTTGTTCCGCCCTACACATCGTTGGACCCCTTCGAACTGCGGTACCACGCGGCCGTACCGGGGAACCACCTCTCGATGATTCGCCCGCAGGACCAAAACGATCTCAACGTCCTGCTTGTCAGCAAGATCGTCGGCGGCGATGAGAAGCCTGAAGGGCCGCTCAATGCTGCGCGGCTCGCGATGATCAACGGAGACTACGCACGCGCGTTGCGCGAGTTTCGCGACCACAAAGACGAAATCGACGACCGGCACGTCGTGCTCTATGCGATGGCGCTCGAGGCGACCGGCGACCGGCGACAGCGACGGCGCCGTCGAACTGCTGCGGAGCCACGGCGACGATACCGACGTGTGCGGGACGCTTGCAGGGCGGTTCAAGCAGCGCTGGCTTGACGGCGGAGACCCTGCCGAGGCGGCCCGGGCCGCCGAGACCTATGCCAGCGCCTACGCATCCGCGATCACCGCTAGTGACCCGGAGCAATCGCTCTACCTCGGCATCAACGTTGCGTTCATGCAGCTCGCCGCCGAGGAACGCCCCGAGCTGGCCGAGGCCACCGCCGTCGACGTGCTCCGCTATGTAGGCGATGCGCCGCGCAACTACTGGACGCTGGCGACCGAAGGCGAAGCGCTGCTACACCTTGGCCTGATTGACCGAGCCCTCGACGCGTTCGAGTCGGCCATCCGTGAGCAGCCTGGACAGTGGCAAGCGACCTCGACGTTCGAACAGGCCGTTGAGGTCGCCGAGCGTCGCGGGCTTGAGGACCTGATCCCGCGCCTCGGCGTAATCTTCGATCGCTAGGTGAGTCCTCGGACCCGATCACTGACGTAACTCTGACAGTCTCTGACACGGCAGCGGATATACCGGGGCTACGATCCGCGCGATCCAGCCCTGATTAGGCGCGCAATCCGATAGAGGACGGTCGGTGCGCGCCCCGCCATCTCAAGGCCGGTTAGGTTCCCGCGTGGTCGACATCTTCATCAGCTACCGTCATGACGACGCCGGGAGCGCGGTCGCCTTACACCGCGAAAACATCAAGCGTCTCTTCGGTCCTGCCGTCGAAGTCTTTCTCGACGACCGGTCGATCGAACCCGGCGAGCCCTTCCCCGACGAGATTCGCGCAGCGTTGCTGGGCAGCAGACTCGTGCTGGCCTTCGCCGGCCAGAGTTACGCGCGGCACCTGCGCGAGCGCGCCGACCGCGTCGACTGGGTACGAGAAGAACTGCTGAGCGCGCGCGAGGCAGATATTCCCATCTGGCCGATTCTCGTCGACGGACAGCGCGAGTTCGATGCAGAAGACCTTCCTGAGGCAGTGAGGTGGTTCGCTGAACTAAACGCGGTCACCATTCGCGGCGCCTCCAGCGATGATGGAGATGCACTACTCCGTCGCATCGACGAGTTCCTCGTCCGGCCGTCCGCGACCTCGACGTACAGCTTCAGCGAGTCGGAGTGGGAGCTGCTTGTCGAGGGTCTTAAGGAGGGCACCTGCGTGCCCATCGTGGGGACCGGCCTCGGCAAGCTCGATTACACCGGGCCACCACCGATGGCCTTGCGCCGGGAGAGCGGGGACGAGCGGATGTTCTCGCTTCTTGGAGGTGAGGACCTTCCGCGAGTGGCGCAGGTACTGGCCACCGAGCGCAACCCGTCCCACCCGAGGAAGAAGCTGCGCGATTGGGCGCGCAGCCGCTCATACAAGTCGCGGTCAGATCACCCCTACGCGGTCTTGGCCCAGCTCGGACTCCCGCTCTACATCTCGACAAGTTACGAGGACGGGCTCGCGACCTACCTCGAGGCGGGCGGCGGTGCGGCGCAGCGGATGCGGTACTCGTCGGACTCCGGCTCGATCGGGAGTGACGGCGCGGAGCATTCACCGGCACTGCCGGTCGTGCTACAGCTCCTCGATGAACCGCTCTCGTTCGGCGATGGCGATCTCCTGGCGGTCTGCGAAGAGGTCGTTCAGATCGATCATCCTGATTCCCACGCGATGATCATCTCCGTCGATGCCGGGGGCGTATTCAACAAGCCTGGACGACGGAGCCGGCTGCTCTCGCTCGTGCCGTTTGCCGGCCAGGCAACGGCCTACATGCGCTCCAGCGAGATGATGAATCGAGTCAACTCCACGGAGCGGATTCAGGTGATGGTCGAGCGCTTCCGCGGGTGGCGCGACTGGCATGCAGCTGGTGGACAGGGCGATCCGCCGGAGTGGACCCGCCGCGGCGTGCTGTTCGGTCTGCACAGTCGGCTCCCGGAGGCGCCCGCGGAGTGGCAGAACACTGCACCGGAGGTCCCAGAGTGGGCCGGCAACGTCACAGCCGAAGCGTGGGGCAACGAGTTAGCGGCCGTCGAGACATCGCTGAACAAGTTCACGCGGGAGCAGTGGAAATCTCTCATCTACCGATCGTGGTGGCTCACCGGCGCCTCACTCGCTCGCTGGCATCCCGAGCTCCTTCGTTCCGAGAGCTACCCAGAGTGGACGGACTTCTAGAGGCCATCGCGTCGCGGGTTCGGGCGCGCGAGGTGAACGCCTAAGAGACTCAGGCTGCGCGCTCGCCCCCTTGACGGACGGTGTTCCGGCCGGCGCGCTTCGCGGCGTAGAGCGCACGGTCAGCCTCCGCGAGGAGATCGCCGGCCGCTGTGTGGAAGGTCGGGACGAACGTCGCAACGCCGACGCTCACGCTGGCTCGCAGGCTCTGACCCTCCCAGACGATGCCCGCGCTATCGACGCGGGCTCGGCATCGTTCGGCCGCGTCGAGGGCGCCGTGCGCATCCGTCTGCGGCAGCACCACGACAAACTCTTCGCCGCCGATGCGCGCGACCAGATCGGTATCGCGAGACACCTCCGACAGCATCGAGGAGACCGCTTTGAGCACGGCGTCGCCGGCCGCATGTCCATACGTGTCGTTCGTTGACTTGAAGCGGTCGAGGTCGATGAGGAGCAGGCTGAGCGACGCTCCGCTCCAGTTCGCGCTCGCCATCTGACTCTCCAAGAACTTCTCAAGTGTTCGGCGATTCGCGAGTCCCGTCAGCGAATCGGTTGACGCGTCTCGCTCAAGCTGGTCTCGGAGCTGGATCTGCGCGGTGATGTCGTGGAAGACCCCCTGCATCCCTCGGAAGCTGCCGCTCGGCGTCAACATCGGGTGAAGATGCACTGACAGCCAGCGTTGCTCGCAGCTCGGACCGATCGTCACTGGCAGCTCCAGTTCGCGCTCCACGGGGAGCCCCGCGTCTCGACGCGCCCGCCACTCGACCATGCGCTCCTGGTGGTCTGGAGCGACCAGATCCAGGAGGCGTGAGCGTGGTGAGTTCGCCCAGCGACTTGCCGAGCAGGTGGAGCCCGGATGGGTTCACCGTGCGGAAGTGGTTGTTCGCCGTCGTCGTGAAGATTCCAACCTCCGCGTGATCGAAGATGTTCTGATACTGGTCTCGCTGGGCACGGAGCTGGCCGGTGCGCACGGCCACCATCTGCCGGACCTGCGCCGTTCTCAGCAACACCATCCGAACGAGTGCCACGATCAAGGCGGTAATGGCCAGACCTCCGCCCAGCGTGGCCCAACTCCAACCTGCAGAGCCGAACGCGGGCATGGCCGTGGCCACGACCCTCCACTCCGAGCCAGCCACGTCGATCGAGTGCGACGCCTGGAGCGCACCACCGTCCGAGATCGGCGCTTGCCTCATGTGCGGAACCGACGCCAGAAACTGGCTGTCGGCCTCCGCGCGGGGATCGAGCAGTGCCACCTCGACCGTCTCCGCCGGGAACACCGAGAGAGCGCCAGCAACGAGGTCACCCGCGCGATAGACCCCGAGCGTGAACCCGAGCAAGCTCTCGCGTCGAGCGGCCGTCGTCTCAAGGGTCGCGCCCTGGCGATAGACGGGCTGGAGCGCCAGGAAGCCGAACTGCTCGCCGGTCTCCTGGACGAGTCGAATCCGCTCGGTCAGTTGGAGCGCCCCGCTGTCAGCTGCTCGATCGAGCACCTCAAGCCGGACCGCGTTCGATCCAAGGTCGAATCCGACGGCTGCTTCGTTGCCCTCCAGTGGGGTCACGAACGTCACGGGGTAGTAGGTGTTTCGGTTCGTCGCGATCTGGAGCGCTCCATCCGCATCGCGCTCCTGGATGCGGAACGTCGGATGGATCAGTCGAGTCTCAGCCTCGAACGCCTCGCGCTCCTCCGCGGGGACTGCGGGGATCCATTCGAGCGCCTGGATCGGCGCAGTGCGCGAATCGAGGGCTGACTGGCTCACGCCCGAGAAGACGGTCTCATCGATCACGTTGTTCGCGTCCAGCACCCCGCCAAGCATCTGGACGATCGCCAGGCTGGCGTTCAACTGCTGCTCGACCGCATCCGCACGGTCCCGGGCAGCGGCAGCGAAGCGATCCTCAAGTGACTCCTGTGCTTGCTCGACCTGCGCCTGCCAGACGAGCAGGGTGACAGCGATGCCGAGCAGCCCGAGGGCGGTGGGAACCCAGACCGAGGTGCGTCGGGAGAGCCTCAGAATGGCCAGAGATCGATCCATCGACGCTTCTCCGCGAAGGCGAGAGCCGCTTCTGACGCACAGAACAGGTTGACCATTTAGTCAGCCACTAACCTCGATCGTCGGCGGCGTGTGGGGATCGCTTACCGGGGAAACCCTGAGGCTGGCCGTACGCCGCCAGCGTCGCGCGATCGGCTCCTCGGCCTGCCACCGCAGCCCGGTCGGCCTGGCCCGGCCTGGCCGGGCGCGGGCTCCGGTACGCGACGCGCGGTACACTCCCGGGCGAGCGGGAGTAGCTCAGGGGTAGAGCATCTGCTTCCCAAGCAGAGGGTCGAGGGTTCGAATCCCTTCTCCCGCTCCAACACACCGTCGACCGGCGTGTGAGGTTCCGGTAGCTAGGCGACACCCTGGCGCCGGTACCTGCACGACACTTCGCGGACGCGGCTCCGGTACGCAGGCGACACTGGCTCCGGTAGCCGGGCGACACCTGGCTTCTCTTCCTGGTCCTGCTCGATGGCCCCTCCCGGTGGACGATCCCGTCCGCAGCGGAGGAGGCCGCCATGCTGGTGGAGTTGGGGCTCGTGGAACAGCGGCGCAGGCGCTCGCAACGCTGCTGGTACGTGAGTGCGTGGCGCACCGGCAGCCGCCGCCGGACGTGCCCGCGGTGGCGGCCGCTCGTGAGGAACTGCGCGCCGACCACCTCGGCGACGTCGGTCGCTGGCTCGAGACGGCGATCGTGGCGGACGACCAACACCGGCTCTCCACGGACGCGCTCTGGGAGGCGGCGCTCAAGACGACCGGCGAGCAGCCGGGCACCGACAAGGCGTGGGGTGTTGGGCGGCGCCAGATCGTGGACCTGGTGAAGCAGCTCCACCCGAAGCTGCCAGCGCTCAAGAAAATGCGCGTGGACGGCAAGGTCCGCTACGGCTGGGAGCACTGGCGCCTGGCGACCGCCGAGGAGGCCGAGGAGGCCGCCAGGCCGGAGCCGGTACAGTCCGGGCTCGCCGCGGATATCAGCAACAGCGATGGCGATTCCATCCGGCTCGTCGCCGGCACGGACGCCGACCCCGTGTTCGAGCTGCGCGAGGGCTGGACGGCGCGAGAGCTGATAGAGCAGTTCCGGGCAAGAGGGTGGCACGCCCCTAAGGTCATAGAGGCGACCATGCAACACGCCTTCCAGGCCCTCGAGCTCGGCGACCTGAAGGACCTCACGCAGCCGCGGTACGAGTGCGAGCGCTGCGGGCGGACCATGCTCACCGAGGGCATCTGTGCGGAGTGCTCGCGCGCCGAGGGGGAGCTGCTGGAGTCAGAGGCCTATCTCTGCACTGTGTGCGGCGAGCGCGGCACCGACCGGCCGGAGGGTCGCTGCGACGACTGCGCGGCGGAGGGAGCGACGCGCCGATGACGCCCTCAGAGCGCCCACAGCGCCCCGAATACGCCGATCCGATGCCCAGGGTCGGGTGCGACCGTCACGGATAACGAGAGGGGAGGCCCCTGATGGGACCGCCGGGTGTCCGCGGGCTGTTCCCCCGGCTTCGCGCTGGCCCGGACGCAGCGTTAACTTCTGGCGCTCTCGGCGCGTTCTCCCTATTGTCCGGGGAAAGCCTGTGCGCTGGTGCGTGCGTGCTTTTCGGTCGGGGCAGGAAGGGAACCAGGAACCAGGGGTGGGATCAGGAACGCCCGACGTTGGTGGCGTCCCGCTCGAGCGGCGGTACCAGCATCACCGTTCCACTTCGCGTCTGGTCTTCAGGTGGAGGCAAAGGAGCACCAGGGGGCAAGAACCAGAGATTCGCTCAGGGAAACAAACGACACTAAGGTCCGGAAGGACTGATCAGTTTTGAGTTCAATCATAAAATTTACAGGGTACGCAGCCGCCGTACTCGCCTCCCTCGCCGTAGCGCTGGCCGTGCTGGTCGCCGCGCCGGCGGAGGAGGCTGCTGCGGGTCCCGTCGCGGTGACGACCAGCTCAGAGGAGATCTCGGCGGCCGGCTCCGTCGACATCACGGTGACAGATAGCGATCTTAACCCAAGCGACCGAGCCACCGGATTCGCCATCTTCACGATCAACCCGCTCTCGATCGGTACCGCTAAGTTCAAGAGCGGCGGCGGGCAGTCGCTCATCTGCGTCAACGGTTCCTCCTCCTGTGACACGGAGGACGACACCAACACGATCGTTGTCCGCGTTGAGGCACAGGGCGGCATCGGTGTGGTCATCGTTGACGTGCAGCTCATCGACGGGGTGGATAGCGACACCCCCAGCCAGAATGCGGGGCAGGTTGCATGGACGCAGACGGCTCCGGCGACCACGCTCAAGGCCAGTCCGACCTCGCTCACGGCCGCAGCGGATGGTGACACCGCCGCCACCCTTCTAATTGAGGTTCTCAACGCCAAGGGCAACCGTGTTTCCGACGTCGAGGTTACGGTGGTCACGACTGTTGGCAGCATCAACAGTGTCAACAACAGCTGCACGCTCGACGATCCAGACGGAACCGTCACCCCCCTCGACGTCAGCAGCGACGCCACTTGCTCATTCATGAGCTTGGGTGAGACGACCACTGGCGACGCCACCACGCTTAGCCTCTACGGCACCGGCGCGGAAACGGTTGGTCAGGTCATTATCAACGCGGGCAATCTCGAGACCGTGACCATTCCGTTCGTGCTCACCGGCCCCGCTGCATCGGTGACGGCTTCGGCCGACCGCTCGATCATCGGTGGCTACTCGGATTCGGTGACGAAGACGTCGACGATCACCGTGAAGGTGCTGGACGCGAACGGCAACGTTGTTGCTGGCACCGTGAGCGCCACGGTGAAGTCACCGGCGACGAAGCAAGTCAAGCGAGTAATCGACGGCGACAAGATCATTTTCGAGGCCGACGCCAAGACTGCGCTCGGCGACCACGTCATCGAGCTCGAGGCCGACGGCAAGAAGACGACTGTGACCATCACGGTCGCGGGCAAGCCGGCTTCGGTGTCGATCGCGGCGCCTGAGTCGATCGAGCCGCTGGCCGCGGGTATAGTGCTGGTTTCCGTCCGCGACGCGGACGACAACCCCGTGCCCGCGGGCACGGATGTGAACATCGCCGCCACGGGCGACGGTGCGATCATTCGCTCTGAACACAAGACCGTCGGCGATAGCGGCGACGTGTCGGTTACGGTCATTGCGGCAGATAAGGACACCGGTGGCCTGATCGCGATCTTTGCGCTCGTCGGCGACGACTTGTCCGCCCATGCGGTCGTGTTGGTCGGCTCCGTGGTTGAACCTGACCCGGTCCCGGTTGCCGCCTTCGTGCCGACGATTGCGGCTGCTGGCCAGACGTTCACCAGCTACAGCGGCGGCACGGTGGCTGACCTGATGGCGGCCCTGGCGGCGGCGGGTGCGACGTCGGCGTCGGCGACGACGGCTGACGGCTCGACCGTCACGGTGATCGTGACGACGCTCGGCTTCGTGAACGCCGACTTCAACGCGGCGTTCTCGAGTGGCGTGCCTGCCGGGACGATCCTGGCAGTGCGGTCGCTCAACTAAGGGCCAATATCCGCCGGGCGTCTCGGTGGTTGCGGCCACCGGGGCGCCCCCGGCGGGACTAGGAGTTCTGAATGACCTTTATGCGTAAGGCGGGCCATCTGACGGCGGCGCTCGCGGTCGCGCTCGGCCTTCTGGTGGCCAGCGCGGCCAGCGTGCACGCGCAGGGGCCCTACACCGCGTACGGTGTCGGCCTGGCTGCAGGCGACACCGTGGTGGCCTCGGTAGGCGGCGCGGAGTGCGCCAGCACGACGGCGGATGCGGATGGCAACTGGATCCTCGAGATTGAGTCCTCCGCGATGTGCAGCCCGTCCGACGGCGACACGATCAACTTCTCACTCAACGGCGAGGCCGCTGAGGAGACGGCGACGTGGACCGCCGGCGGCACGCCGGCGACCGCTGGCTACGATGCGGACGCCGGCATCACGCTGACCGTGATGCCGATGGATACCGGTACGGGTGATGGCGATGGTGCCGATCCGCCCGACACGGTGGATCCCGGTACGGGTGATGGCGATGGCGCCGATCCGCCCGACACGGTGGATCCCGGTACGGGTGATGGCGATGGCGCCGCCCCCGGTCCGTCCGACACCGGTCACGCGGGGCTGGTGACGTCCGGGACTGGCACGAGCCTCGCGCTCCTGCTGCTCCTCGGCGTGCTGACGGCCTCCCTGGCCGCGGGCGCCCGTGTGGTGACGCGGACCCGCTAGGCAGGTGTCCGTCGGAGTGACGCAACCCGCGCTCGCTCAGCGAGGCTGAGCGAGCGCGGACCCCGGTCTTCGGATCGGCATGGCGGCCGGCTTCGCACCACTCTAGGTGTAGGGCCGGCCGCTTTTCTGTGCCTGGGGGCCGGGGGGCGTCCAGCGCGCTCGGGGGCCTGCGAGCCGCCGCCGCAGCACATACCCGTGGGACGGCAAAACCTCATGCGGCTGGCAGTGTCAGATCTCAGGGCGCGTCGACCCTTAGGCGCCACAAGGCGACGTCGCTGGTGGTCTATGCTGCAGCCAGTTCGCTGATCAGCGAGTGCCAGCGTGTGAGGAAGAGCCGTCGCTGCTCTGTCAACGCGACATGGGCGCCACCGCGGCGGCGGACGCGGAAGTACTGTCGCAGCTCATCGAACGCGCTACAGAAGCGCGACGCGGACTCGAAGCTCCCGAAGCCCTGCATCGGGTAGTAGCGCTGCTTCACCGCTCGGTGACTCTGCTCGGTGTAGTTGTTGAGGTACTGCGTCGTGCGATGCCAAGCCTTGCGGCCGATGATCCAGCGGATCGCCCGTCGGTAAGCGGGGTGCAGGTCGGTCGTGATCCGTGCGGGCTTGCGTTCGGTGATCTCGACCAGTCTCCGCAAGAACCTCCGCGCGGCATGCTTGTCTCGATGCTCGCTCAGCATCGAATCGATCAGTTCTCCGTCGCCGTCGATCGCTCGGTAGAGGTAGCACCAGCGCCCAGCGACCTTCACGTACGTCTCGTCGAGGTACCAGGACTCGCCGGCTCGGGCTCGTCGCTTGGCGCGGAGCTGGCCGGCGAGCAGTGGGGCGAATCGAAACTCCCACTCCCGGATGGTCTCGTGCGTGACCTCAACACCGCGCTGGAGGAGCATCTCTGCCACGTCGCGGAAACTCAGCTTGTAGCGCAGACGCCACAGCACCGCGAGGAGCACCACGTCGGTCGGGACCTGAAGATGGTTGAACGGCGTGCCGGTTCGCTCGTTGAAGCGACGCTTGCACGAGCGGCAGTTGAACCGCCGGTAGCCGAGCGTCGTGCGCGCCTGGCGTCTGGTCGTGGCGGCGGATGCACAGTGCGGACAGTTCACCGATGTCTCCTCGTCCATGCTCAGACGAGGCTAAACCTCACAGTTCGAGCCCTCAGATCTGACGCAGCCCGATCAGCTCGATCGCCTCGAAGTTCGGGATGACGCCGGAGACGTTACGGAAGTGGGTGCGACGGGCTGAGGTCGACGGCGGCGCACGGCCGGGGCAGACGACGGAGGAGCAGACGCGGCTGCGGGAGCTCGAGCGCGAGAACCGTGAGCTGCGCCGGGCGAACGAGATCCTCAAGGCCGCTTCGGCTTTTTTCGCGCGGGAGCTCGACCCGCGACTGCCGAAATGACTCGCTTCATCGAGACCCACCGCGAACGCTTCGGGGTCGAGCCGATCTGCCGGGAACTGCAGGTCGCCCCGTCCAGCTACTACGCCGCCCGGAGCCGACCGCTCTCGGCGCGGCGGGTGCGTGACGAGGCGTTGAAGGTGAAGCTGCAGCACGTCCACGCCGAACAGTTCGGGGTCTACGGTGCGCGCAAGCTCTGGCGCCAGCTGCACCGCGAGGGCATCCCCGTCGCGCGCTGCACCGTGGAGCGGCTGATGCGGGAGCTGAGTCGCTCTGGGGTGGTACGTGGGAAGGTCAAACGGACGACCGTGGCGGACGAGAGCGCGCCCAGACCGGCGGACCTCGTGGAGCGGGACTTCCACGCACCCGCCCCCAACCGGCTCTGGGTAGCCGACCTCACCTACGTGCCCAGCTGGTCGGGCTTCGTCTACGTCGCCTTCGTCATCGACGTCTACTCGCGCTCGGTCGTCGGCTGGCAGGCATCGCGCTCACTGCGGACCGAACTCGCGCTCGATGCCCTTGAGCAGGCGCTATGGGCGCGGAACGGACCCTTCGACGGGCTGATTCATCATAGCGATCGTGGGGTGCGGTACCTCTCGATCCGCTACACCGAGCGGCTCGCCGAGGCCGGGGCCGTGACCTCGGTCGGGAGTCGTGGTGACTCCTATGACAACGCGCTGGCGGAGTCGGTGATCGGGCTCTACAAGGCGGAGTTGGTGCACCGCCGGGGACCGTGGCGCGGACTCGACGACCTCGAGCTCGGCGGCTGATCTTCGCCGAGCTGAAGGCGGGCAAGCGGCAGCCGACCGGCGACCAGTGGGCCTGGCTGCGAGCGCTGCCAAACCAACTGACAATCAGTTCGGCCAGCACGGGATCGAAGGTGGAGGTACGCGTCCCATCCCTGCCGTCATGCTCTTCGCTGTCCATTGGGCCGCAGGTTATGCAATCGTAACCGTTCATTCGCCCCTCCTTGGGGGCGGCCCTGGGTGGGCCGCCCCGGTCGATGGCTCGGGCAGGACTACTGGCAGTCCACTACCCTGTCGCGCGCCACCTCAAAATTGACTGTCTCACCGTGGAGTCGGCTCATCAGTACTGCAAAGTCGATCCACAGCTCCACATTGCCAGCTTGCATATCTGTGGAGAGCCCCTGGTCACCGCGCTGCAAGCGGATAGAGCCGAAGTAGCGCATCACTTCGGCACACGGCATTGAGTCCATTACCCCAATCGTAACCTCACTCGTAGGTGCCCGCGTGGGCTCGGCGGTAGGGCCCGGCTCGACCGCGCACGCAGCCGACCATAGAGCGGCCAGAGCGATCATCCCTAATGCGTATTTCATTCGCCCCTCCCTGTACGCGGCCTACCAGGGCCGCGTCGTTCGGTTTGACGGTCTGACGGCTGCGGTCGAGCCTTCCGCTGGGGCGGGAGGCCGAAATGCTGATCTACCTGCAGCTCGTGTTGTGGACGTTACGCCGAGCGGCTCTCGCGCGTGGGGATCTACTGCTCGAGAACCTCGCGCTTCGCCAGCAGCTGGCGATGTACGAGCGGCACCCGACGATCCGCGATGGCGACCGCGCCTTCTGGAGCCTCCTCGCGGGCCGGTGGCCAAACTGGCGCAGAGCGGTTGTTGTCGTGAGCCCCGAGACGGTCGTGCGCTGGCACCGCGCTGGCTGGCGTCGCTATTGGCGCTGGAAGAGCAGGGGCCGGCGGGCCGGTCGTCCTCGGATCCCCGAGGAGGCGCGTGAGCTGATCGCCCAGATGTCGCAGGAGAACCGCTGCTGGGGTGCGCGTCGAATCCAGGGTGAGCTACGCGCCCTCGGCTACGAGGTGAGCGCCGAGACGGTGCGCCGCTACCGACTCCAGGCGCTGCGCCGTCCGCCGTCGCAGCGCTGGCAGACCTTCCTTGCCAATCACCGCAAGGAGATCTGGGCCACCGACTTCTTCACGGTCCCGACCGTGCTGTTCCAGACCCTCTATGTGCTGTTCTTCGTCTCGCACGACCGCCGCCGCATCGAGCACATCAACGTGACGGCGCATCCGACGGCTGCGTGGGTGTGGCGCCAGGTGATCGAGGCGACGCCATGGGGCAGCCGGCCGCGTTTCCTCATTCGAGACCGCGACCGCTCCTACGGCGGCGACCTCATCGCGAAGGCGAGCGGCATCGGCATCCTCGAGCGCGAGAACCGTGAGCTGCGCCGGGCGAACGAGATCCTCAAGGCCGCTTCGGCTTTTTTCGCGCGGGAGCTCGACCCGCGACTGCCGAAATGACTCGCTTCATCGAGACCCACCGCGAACGCTTCGGGGTCGAGCCGATCTGCCGGGAACTGCAGGTCGCCCCGTCCAGCTACTACGCCGCCCGGAGCCGACCGCTCTCGGCGCGGCGGGTGCGTGACGAGGCGTTGAAGGTGAAGCTGCAGCACGTCCACGCCGAACAGTTCGGGGTCTACGGTGCGCGCAAGCTCTGGCGCCAGCTGCACCGCGAGGGCATCCCCGTCGCGCGCTGCACCGTGGAGCGGCTGATGCGGGAGCTGAGTCGCTCTGGGGTGGTACGTGGGAAGGTCAAACGGACGACCGTGGCGGACGAGAGCGCGCCCAGACCGGCGGACCTCGTGGAGCGGGACTTCCACGCACCCGCCCCCAACCGGCTCTGGGTAGCCGACCTCACCTACGTGCCCAGCTGGTCGGGCTTCGTCTACGTCGCCTTCGTCATCGACGTCTACTCGCGCTCGGTCGTCGGCTGGCAGGCATCGCGCTCACTGCGGACCGAACTCGCGCTCGATGCCCTTGAGCAGGCGCTATGGGCGCGCAACGGACCCTTCGACGGGCTGATTCATCATAGCGATCGTGGGGTGCGGTACCTCTCGATCCGCTACACCGAGCGGCTCGCCGAGGCCGGGGCCGTGACCTCGGTCGGGAGTCGTGGTGACTCCTATGACAACGCGCTGGCGGAGTCGGTGATCGGGCTCTACAAGGCGGAGTTGGTGCACCGCCGGGGACCGTGGCGCGGACTCGACGACCTCGAGCTGGCGACGCTGGAGTGGGTGGACTGGTATAACCATCGGCGGTTGCATAGTGCGCTCGACTACCTGCCACCCGCCGAGTACGAGCGCAACCAGGAACGTGAGCTGGTCTCGGCAGGTGCCGGGACTCAATGAACCGAGTCTCCACTAAACCCGGGGCGGTTCAGATGACTACCGAGCTCAGGTTCGGCGAGACGGTGGTGGATGTCGTCCGAAAGGACATCAAGAACGTCCACCTCAGTGTCCATCCACCGACGGGCAGAGTGCGGATCTCAGCACCCTCGCGGATGAACGAGGACACCATTCGCGTCTTCGTCCTCTCGAAGCTCGACTGGATCAAGCGGCACCAGCAGCGGATCAGAGAACAGACCCGCGAGACCCGGAGGGACTACGTCGATCGAGAGAGCCACTACGTGTGGGGACGGCGCTGCCTGCTCACCGTCGAGGAGGACAACCGACCCCCTTCCGTGGAGTTGAGACATCGTCGCATGATCCTCACTGTCCGCCCCGGCTCGGACGTCGAGAAACGTAAAGCGATCGTCGAGACGTGGTACCGGAGTCAGATTCGGGACGCCCTAGCACCACTCCTCGCGACGTGGGAACCGGTGATCGGCGTGACTGTGGATCGGTTCTTTGTCCGTCGGATGAAGACGAAGTGGGGAAGCTGCAACCCTGACGCCAACAGCATCCGTCTCAACACCGAGCTAGCCAAGAAGCCGCATGAGTGCCTCGAGTATGTCGTCGTTCACGAGATGGCCCACATCCTCGAGTCGACGCACAACGCACGCTTCGTCGAGCTGATGGATCGGCTGATGCCCCAGTGGCGCTTCGAGCAGGGGCGTCTGAATCAGCTACCCGTTCGCCACGAAGACTGGGGGCACTGAGTTACCCACGGATCGCGGTCCTGGGGCAGCGGCATCGAAATTCTGCAGCGCTAGACGAGACCAACGGCTTCGGAGTCCGTTGCTCCTGATCCGGCCCTGTGCCTCGGATTCCGGCATCGCTAAGCCCCGTGGGACGGCAAAACCTCATGCGGCCCACCGATACTCATGATGCAGTCCCCCGAGCACGGGCTTGCTGACGGCTCGCTGGCTCGACGCCCGCTGCACCGGCTTGCGTCCCTCCGGAGAGTCGAGCGCCAATGATCGATGCGGCCGCATCGCGTTGTAGTGCTGGACGTACTCACCAAGCACCCGCCTCCGATGCCGTTCGTTGACGGCGATGACGTGATCGAGGCACTCGCGCCGGAGCGTCCCGATCACCCGCTCGGCGATGGCGTTGGCGTTCGGCGCGCGCACCGGAGTGAGAATCATCTCGATCCCGATCCGTCGAGCGCGTGCGATGAAGTCCCCGCCATAGCTACGGTCGCGGTCTCGGATCAGGAACCCTGGCTGCTGACCCCAGGCGGTCGCCTCGATCATCTGCCTCCAGATCCAGGGCGCGATCGGGTGCTCCGTGACGTTCCAGTGCCGGCTGCGACGCCGGCCGTGGTCGATCACGACGAACACGTAGAGCGTGCGGAAGGTGAGGGTCTGCACCGTGAACAGATCGGCGGCCCAGATGCTGGACGCGTGGTTGCGGAGAAACGTGCGCCACGACTGGCTCGGGGGGCGCGCAGCGCTTGCCGGCGGCCAAGGGCACGCAGCTCGCCGACGATGCGGACGGCGCCCCACCGCGGATTCTCAGTGGCGATGCGGACGATCAGCTGTCGCAGCTCTGCGGGAATCCGGGGTCGTCCGGAGCGGCGACGACTCTTCCAGCGCCAGTAGGCGCGCCAAGCAGAACGATGCCAGCGCACCACCGTGTCCGGCTCGACCATCACGAGCGTGCCTCGCCAGCCGGACCAACCACGTGCCAGCAGTGACCAGAGTCGGCGGTCGTGGCGACGGAGCCGCGGTCGACGACGGCTCCTGGTGTAGACGGCGAGCTGATGCCGCAGCCGCCAAGTTCTCGAGGACGAGATCTCGGCGGGCGCGGACCGATGCGAAGAGTGCTGCGACAAGCAGACGGAGGTAGAGCACAGACGAGCCTCTCGTGGCTCGCCGATACTCTGCTATCTCAGCATCGAACCGCACGGATCAAGTTTTGCCGTCCCACGGGGAGCGGACGCCGCAGAGGTCGCCCTGAACGGGCAAGTTCGCAGTTCGGTACGTCATGGTGGACCTGACTTGACGGTAGACGGTACCACCTTCGAGGTGTTGTTCACGTTGTAGTCTTGGGTTCGATGACGACGCGGCCGCCGCGCTCGACGTCGACGCAGAGGCTGTGCCTGTCGAGCAACCGCATGCCGACAAGCGGCGCGGTGTCCGACACATAGGCATCGACCTCCATTGGTTGACCGTCCAACAGCACCGTGACGCTGTGGATGTCGAAGGTAGCCTCACCGCCATCGGCCAAGATGGCGTGGCCGCTGGTCACGAAGGGCAGTCCCAGTTCCGTCACGAACATCGGCGGCAGGGTCAGAAAGCCGTTGTAGCCGGTGTCGATCACGGCCTCGATGTCCCGCACGCGCCCTGCTTGACCTCTCAAGGTAAGGGGCACGACCGCTTCGTAGGCGGCGTTGACAGCGCCCTCGATCACCCGGCTGTCCGGACTGAGCTGCCCCCGAAGCTGTAGAGCGCGCGATACCCGACCCGCACGCTCCAGACATCGGTGACGTCCGGACACTGCGCCCGGAGGAGTTCCGCTGCCCCAAGGACGCTGTCCGCAATGGCCCAGCTTCCACTGTCCACGTCGATGGCGACGATCTCTCCGTGGTGGGTTGCCTCGACCTGCGGGCGGATGTCCCGCTCATAGATCTCGTCGCCGAGGCGGGCAGTCTCGTCGGCGGGTCGCCGAGTGGGCATCTCGATGTCCTCCTGACTCCAACTCCGCACGTAGAAGATAGCGCGCTCCGCATACCGGTCCAAGCACGGCCGGGCGAAGACCCGTGCTGCGAGCCATAAGTCGGTGCGGCGCACGCTGCGTGGTTCACGCCGGTCCGAGGCGATGGCCGTGCCGCGGCACGGGAGTCACGCGACGGCGAAGATCACGGATGACCTCGAACGGCTGCTCGCGTTGCACGACTTCCCCGCCGAGCACCATGTGCACCTGCGCACGACGAACCCGATCGAGTCAACGTTCGCCGGGAGTGGGCAGAGGCCGAGCTGGGCCCGGACGATAGGCCCGAGGCGACTACGACGCCGCCCCCTCTGGCCGGCCGGCTTCTGGGCGACGCCCTCATCGAGCGGAAGCGACTGGCTGGTGCCGGTCGCAGCGAGGAGGCCGGCACCGCCTTCGGCTCCCGCTGGACCGCGGCCGAGCGCGACGAGTTGCAGGAGCTGTTCGACGACCACGGCCGGCGCGAGGCAGCCGTGAAGTTCGTGGAGGCCCACCCTCACCGCACAGTCGAGGGGGCGCTCTACCAGATCGACCGGAACATCACGAAGCGCGCCAAGTAGCGCGCGAAGGGGGGCCCTACGCAAAGCTCGTCCGGCTCTATCGACAGGTCACGAGCGGCGACCCTCAGCGACGCTCACGAGAAGCACGATCGTTGCGGCTGTAGAAGTAATCATGTATTGCACCAAGGACCGATCTGGATCCCGTGGAGCCGTCCCACCCCCGTGGGAGCTGCTATAGGTGTTGCGAATAGTCGCAAGCAACTTAAACTTCTCCTTGAATGCCGACGGCAGTTCTAGTCGAGGTACTACATTGTCCAGCAAGGACCCGAGTGTGTCCGAGTCATTGTAGTCCCACGCTCTATCTTCGCAGATGACCTTCAAGACACTTTCCAGGGCGCTCCCACAGTCAGTCAACGACGCTCCGAATCTACCGTCGCGGTAGTGTTCAAGCGCGTCTCGGAACTCGCGATTCGGAACTGAGTGCCGCTTAGCGCTCAGGATGTGTAACGCCGGAGAAACAGCCTCTGTGTAGGCCACGTCCTCTTCCACCTTGATGATCATCGGGTATGAAGTTATCGGTGTAGGAGATGGCGGCCCTGGTCCTCTCGGGGAGCTTCTCCGAACACGAAAGTCGTGAGGTAATATGGCAAGCCATCGATGCGGAAAATCTCGTTAATCGCATCTATAACTGCCATGGTACCCCCAGATACATCCTCAGGAGGGTGTTCAACCTTGAAGCTTACCTCGATGAAGTCCAAAAACTCTTTCGTTGAGCACTGACGCAAGAAGCCGTAGAGGTCGATAACTAGCGCATCAGGGTCATCTAGGCCGTGTTGTTCCATTTCTACAGTCAAGACCGGTCGCCCACACAGGTACTGCATGGAGTTATGGAACTGGTTCCAAACTCTAAGGTGGTCGCCACGCGATTGCTCGACTATCACATCGCGATACAGCAGCAACAGGCGATTCCTGGTGGTCAGACCGACTTCGTCGCGGACATCGAGTACTTCTTCACTATGGCGACGTGAGAACACGTTGAATGTCCGTCGAATGTATTCGGCGATAGACACCAGCGCGCTCCGTTCTCGTCCTCGGCGGTGTGCTGCTCAGCGCAAGCCACCGGCTGGGGCGACCGTGCTATCCGGACACCCGAGTGCCCCCAAGGCCAAGGCTCTGGCCGTCAACGCCCACGCCCCCCAATGTCTGGGTCACCGAGACGGCTCCGCCGCAAAGACCCGGGTACTGGCCTGAGCGGGCCATGAGTTCCCTGATTTCGTATGGGGAGTATTGAACACCTATTACTGGGAGCGCCAGTACATCAAGTTCAAGCCCCCGGGCAAGGAGTTGGATACAAGCTCCTCGACCGCCTTGTGAGGGCTTTGGTAAAGGCCCTCGGAGAAGAGGCGAATGATCTCGTAGCTGATAGGCACCGGAATCGCGGTGCCCCCCGTGCCTCTCGACACCGTCGCGAGCAGACTGGTCATTTCAGGCTCATCCTACGCTGGCCAACCAACCTCCGGGCAGCGCGCCGCCCAGGGCGCCCAGTGTCTGCCCCACTGAGCCGGATGACGGCAGAGTACCTGATTAGCTGATCGCAGAGGAACGGGGGATCCGCGGCGGTTGAGGGCGGAGTCTTCTGCCGCGTACCGGATGACAAGCCAGCAAGGTTTGACAGCAGTTCTGACAGCAGGGCCGCGGGACGCGCTGGCAGCGCATGACACATCGTGAGTTTCGGTCTCGACAACGAGAAGCTGCCGACGCTCGACTCTGAGTTCGATGAGGCGACCGAAGGCGAGGAGATCGAGCGGAGGGAGCGCCTCAAGACAAAATGGGCCCAACTCGAGGTGATCGTCGGTGCCGAAGAGCGGGTGGCGCTCATCGCCCGCGACCTCGTTGACCACTTCGAGCGACGCCTCGAGGTGATGGACGGTAAGGGGCCAGGCGGAGGTACTCAGCGCCGACGACTTCGCCGCGCGCATCGGCGGCGGGTAGGCTCGCGGCGTCACGGCCGCGCCCATTGCGCGGCCATGGTCGCGGCGCTGAACACGATCAGGGGTGCCCGCGCGGCGACCGGCCGCGGCAGGCCGGCGTTAGACGCGGATCACGATCTTGCCGAAGTGCGCCTGCGACTCGAGGTGGCGATAGGCCGCGACCGCGTCGCCGAGCTCGAAGACGCGATCGACGACGGGATGTACCTCCCGCAGCGCGAGCGCCCGGTTCATGTCCTCGAACATCGCGCGGCTGCCGACGTAGATGCGGGACGCGCGCAGGCCGCGGCCGACCATCGGCACCCGCGTCTCGTCGCTCTCGTCGCGCGCGAGGCCGCCGATCAGCGCGACCTCGCCGCCGAAGCGGGTGGCCGTCATCGACTGGGCGAGCGTGCCCTCGCCGCCGACCTCGAGCGTGAGGTCGACGCCGCGGTCGTCGGTCAGGTCGCGGACGATGCTCTCCCAGTTGTCGTGCTCGCGGTAGTTGATCGTCTCGTCGGCGCCGTGCTCGCGCGCCCGCGCGAGCTTCTCGTCGCTGCTCGAGGTGATGATGCTGCGCACGCCCGCGATCTGCGCGAGCTGCAGCCCGAAGATCGAGACGCCGCCGGTGCCCAGCAGCAACACGCTCTGGCCCGGGCGCAAGCGCGCGACCTCGAACATCGCGCACCACGCCGTGACGGCCGCGCACGGCAGCGTCGCGGCCTCCTCGTCCGTCATGTAGGCCGGGGTGGGGATCACGGCCCGCTCGGGCAGCGCGATCAGCTCGGCCAGCGTGCCGTCGGTCGAGGCGCCCCCGAGGGCCTCGCGCGTCGACTCCGGCGTCCCCGGCCCATCCAGCCAGTTGAGGAAGAAGCAGCCGGTCACGCGGTCGCCGACGGAGCAGCGCGTGACGCCCTCGCCGACCGCGGCGACCTCGCCGGCGCCGTTGGAGAGCGGGATGATCGCCTCGCTCGTGGAGCCGGCGAGCATCAGGTCGCGATAGTTCAGCGAGGTCGCGCGGACGCGCACGAGCACCTCGCGTGGCAGGCCGGACCGGATCAATGCAGCCTAGTACCCTGCACCACATGTCGTGCAGGTACCGGCGCCGTTCTGTCGTGCGGCTACCGAGATCTCACAGCATTTCCCAGAACGGCCGTGAGTCGGGAAAACTAGCCCCGAAGGAGCGACAGTTTTGAGAGCAGCGCTCTTGCTCGTCAGCTTTGCCACGCTTCCGCTCGCGGCCTGCTTTGGTGATGAGGGTGGCGTGGTGGATGCCACCCTGACCGTTACGCCGTCCCCGACGGTTGCGGCGGCCTCCACCGCGGCTGCCACCACCACGCCTCAGACTCCGACGACGACGCCTGAGCCGACGACCACCCCCAGTGCGACTCCGCCGATCGAAGGTGGCGCCGTCTGCGTCAACGACCCTGACCGCAGCTCAACTGTCCCAGGTCTCCTCGTCGACGGAGAAGCGTTTGCCGACGACCTCGCGAACATCCGCGACGACCACGCCATCGACGCGACGCGGGTGGCTCAGGTGCAGGGCTCCACCGTCGAGTTCAGCGCGGTTCAGTTAATCGATGGCCCCTGGTGCAACGAGGACTTCACCTGGTGGCGCGTTGAAGCGGAGCAGGCGGCGCTGCCCGGTGACGATGGCGCCCTTGACGGCAGCTCACGCGGTAGCATCAGCGGCTGGATCGCGGAGATCGACCAGTTCGGCCAGACGAACCTCAGTACTGATCGAGCCGCGCTCGGCCAGTCGCACGAGTCCTAACCCTTACCGCAGGTCGAGCGATAGTCCTGGTCTGCGATCGGTCCCACTTACTCCCATCGCGCGGCCCACGCGCGCAACGGCTGGTCGAAGCCCGTCAACTCCACCTCGCCGCGGTCCTCGAACTCGAAGTCCCTGCCCGCCACCGCCTGCCGCACCACGTCCGAGACGAGAATGCCGTCACTGTGCGCCATGAGCACGAAAGCGATCGAAGCCCGCTGCGGCGGCGACAGCACGAATGTCCTCGACGCGGGTCGCCAGTGAGAAGTCCGCGCTCCCTCGCTGCGATGCGCCATCCCTCGCTGATTGAAGAGGACGAAGTTTTACGCCTGGTCCCAGCCCCGATGGGCGTCCAGTAGGGCTCGCCAGGCGTCTCGACATCGGCCCCACAAAACTGGCACTCATCAGACATCAGTTTCCTCCCCGACTGCGATGCTCTGCTGAGGCATCTCGCTCAACGCTAGCCCCGGGGGGACTTGGGAAATAAGTGCGCGCGGGCCACCCCACGCACCGTCCATCGTCCACAGCAGCATAGGAAGCTAACGTGAGAGTGATCAGGCGCGTGACGCAGGAACGAACACATGTTCTAATCGACTTGACGGATCGTCGCGGTGGTACGATGCGCCGCCGCGGCGAGGGAGGCGGCCGTCGATGAGCGACAACTCAGCGATCGAGTGGACCGAGGCGACCTGGAATCCGGTCACGGGGTGCACCGAGGTCTCCCCCGGGTGCGCGCACTGTTACGCCAAGACCTTCGCCGAGCGCTTCCGTGGTGTGCCGGGCCATCCCTACGAGAACGGCTTCGACCTGCAGCTGCGCGAGGAACGCCTCGACCAGCCGCTGCGCTGGAAGCGTCCGCGGACGGTGTTCGTTAACTCGATGAGTGACCTGTTCCATGAGGACATCGAGTTCGATTTCATCCGCGGCGTCTTCGACGTGATGGCCGCGGCGAACTGGCATCGCTTCCAGGTCCTCACGAAGCGCAGCGAGCGTGCCGCCGAGCTCGCGGAGCTGCTTCCGTGGCCCGAGAACGTCTGGATGGGCGTCTCCGTTGAGAACCAGCGGTGGACGACGCGCGTCGAGGATCTGCGTGCGATTCCATCGGCTGTGCGGTTCCTCTCCTGTGAGCCGCTGCTCGGACCGCTCGAGCTAGAACTCGACGGTATCCATTGGGTCATCGCTGGCGGCGAGAGCGGTCCGGGTGCGAGGCCGATGCGACCTGAGTGGGCGACCGCGGTGCGGGACCAGTGCGTCGCGGCCGAGGTGCCGTTCTTCTTCAAGCAGTGGGGCGCGCACGACGACGCCGGGATCAGACGTAGCAAGAAGGCGTCGGGCCGGCTCCTCGAGGGGAGGATCTGGAGCGAGATGCCGGTCGCTGTCTAGGGGAAGGTGATGCTCACTCTGTCCTCGGCCATCGTGCCCGCGCGCCTTTCGTCGGCGGCCGGGTCGCACGTGATCGCGCCGTTCTCCTCCAGCTCGATGAGCGCCTTCAGGTAGTTCGCCTTCACGTACGGCGTCCCGACGTTGTGCTCCTCGAAGACTTCCTTGCGGGTGAGTGTGCGCCCCGCGAATTGGCTCGGCAGTTCGTCTAGAAGGACTTGGTAGGGCGTCGCAGCGCCATCAAGCGGTAACGCAAGCCCGCCCCCGTCCACGTAGAAAGTGAAGGTCGAGACGCCGTCCGGATCCTTGAGACCCTCGTTCGCCATCACGCCCTTCATGATGTCGTAGCCGAGCGCTTTTTTTGAGACGAACATCAGCGAGCGTAGTAGCTGTCCGTTAGATAGCCGGAAGTGGAACGGGCGCTGGTAGGTCCCGCCCAGCTCTTCCAGCCGTCCTCCCAAGTGTTGGAAGATCACGTCAGGGCGCGCGTCCTTCTTCGCCGATGCGAGTTCGGTTTGGAGTTCGGCGAGCCGCTCCGCCGTGAACAGGGCCTCCATGTGCTTCCGCACCTTTGGGTTGGAGATCGCGGCGTTGATGCGCTGATAGTTGAAGAAGAAGATGACCTCACAGCCCCAGTCGCGTACGACGCGGCCGATCAGGTCGAGGGTAAGCCCGCGGTAGCCGTACGGGTCGATGAAGCTCAGCGACGGAACCATCTTCTGGATTTCAGCCAGCTCGGCGATCACCTGCTCGGAGACGTCCGCCTTCGTGACGCGCGGTTCACAGGCGAGCTGCTGAATGCCCGGCAGCGAGGCCAGTGCATCTTTAAGTTTCCGCACCGAGTCCTCGTTTACGTCGTTGAAGATCGAGACAAGCCGAGACGCGATCAGCGGATTGGCGACGGCGGCCTCGATCACCCGCAACGGCGTCGACGGCGTTCCGTCCGCATACGCACCTGGGCCGCAAAACAGGTCGAGATAGGCGATTCTGGTGACGTGCTGCTGCCTCGCCATGATCGGCGCCCAGGCCGCGAAGTACTTCGCCACAATGCGGGCCTTCGTGATCGACGCTGCGTGGGGCACGTCGAAGAACGGATCGGGGTTTGCCACGGCGGGGCCGCCTCTTCCAGTGGCGGAGGACCAGCAGGCAAAGAACTCGTAGCCGCAGCGGCGGCTGGAGCTGACGTGAGCGCTGCCTAGCGCAGGCCCCCGCCGCGCTCGCCCTGAGATCATCGCTGATCACGCCTACTCTATCAACACCCTTGACGAACCCGCGTAGGCGGATTCGCAATACGACTGGGCGCTCACTGGTCCCGCGCGCTGCCGCTGCGGGCGTGGACGATCAGGAAGCCCGCCCGCTGGTTAATCGAAGCGGCTGCTTCGAATTGGAGAACACCAACCCGCGGCGCCGCTTGACTTCGGCCTGGGAGAGAGCGTCCATGCTCGTGATGAACGCGAGCCCCTCCCTCACCGAGCTAAGCGCGCTGTACCTCCTGCGCTGTGAGGTCGAGGGCAAGTCCGCGCAGACGGTGCGCGCATACCGAGAGTCACTGAATCGCTTCGCCCGCGCAGTGACGGTCGCCGACGCGGCGGCGGTCACGCCGGAAGACGTCTACCGCTATTTGGGCGGCTTCTCTCACCTCAGCCTTGAGACTCGACACCGCTACTTCCGCGAGGTCCGCTGCTTCTTCAACTGGCTCGTCGACGCTCGCCACCTCCAAGACAACCCGTTCCGGGGGATCAAGAACGTCCGGCTGCCACAGCGCATTGTCGAGCCGTTCTCGCCAGCCGACATCGCGCAGCTGATGGCGGGGTGCGATTCAGCCACCGCGCTCGGGCTGCGGGATCGTGCGATGGTGCTGTGCTTACTCGACACTGGCCTGCGATGCTCAGAGCTCGTTCAGCTGACGCTCGATGACCTCGACCTCGAGACGCGCCGGCTGCGCGTACGCCACGGCAAGGGCAACAAGCAGCGCGTGGTGCCCTTTGCAGCGCACTGTGGCGCCGCCCTGGAGCGCTACCTCGAGCGGCGGGGAACGGCTCCGGGTCCGCTCTTCGTAGCGGCCAGCCACCTTGGTGAGCTGAAGCCAGCGACCGCGCTCCGACCGAACGGGCTCAAGCAGATGCTCCGCCGCCTGGGTCGTCGCGCAGAAGTGGCGAAAGTGCACGCGCATCGCTTCCGCCACACATTCGCGACGTGGGCAATCGCACACGATGCCCGCGAACTCGACGTGCAGTACCTGCTCGGACACTCCTCGCCCGACATGGTGCGTCGCTACAGCTCGGCCTACCGCTCGGAGCAGGCGGCAACACGCCACCATCGCTTCTCCCCGGGCGACCAGATGATCGGCCCGGTGTCTCGCTGAGCCCGCCTCAGAAGCGGCACCGAGCGGGCCCCTGACCTGCGATTCCCCTGCGATTCCCCTGCAGTTTCCCTGCAGTCTCACATCTGAGTTATGTCGCCTGCTGCGGCAACCAGCGTGCTTCCCAAGCAGAGGGTCGAGGGTTCGAATCCCTTCTCCCGCTCCAACTTCGCCACCCTGTGGGGCACGAAAACCTCATCCGCCGTATCCGCGAGGCGCGCCGCTGACTCCGAAACGCTGAAATCATGGGCCGGATGGAATATTGCCGCCCCACGGCCTCGCGCCAGGCAGCCCAGCTCGTCGTTTGCAGCGCGCGCACCTCGAGGCGTCGGCCGGCCGACACACCGGAGGTGGAGACGCCGTCGAGGTGCGACCAGACGCTGCCGCTCAGGTCGTCGAACATCGTGAACACGCCGTTGTAGATGCCGGCGGCGTGAAACAGTGGAGAGGGGGAGCCGATGGTTCGGATCACAGTGCAGATTGACGCGGAGCGGATCGCGCTGCTGCGCGAGCTCCTGACGGCGCACGGCTGGCCCGTGCGCACAACGCCGGTCGCCATGCTGCAGGGCGGGCTGCGCGCACTCGAGCAGCTTTACGGCGAGGAGCGTGAGGAGCTGGCCGCTGAGCGGCGCATCCTGACGCACCACGCCAGAACTGCCGCGCCGCCCGAGGGCGACAAAGGTGACAAAGGTGACACCCACCACGTAGGGGGGGGTTGCCCGAATGACGCCGCGCGCAGCCTGGCGAGATGTGTTCGTCGAGCGGCTCCGCGCCACGGGCAACGTCACGCTCGCGGCCGCCGGGGCCGGGGTGAGCCGCCAGCACGTCTACAAGGCACGCAACCGGAGCAAGGCGTTCCGGCGCGCATGGGAAGAGGCGCTCGAGCAGGCCATGGATCTACTCGAAGGCGAGGCCCGTCGGCGCGCCACGGGCATCAAGGAAGATGTCTACTACGCCGGCCGGGTCGTCGGGACCCGTAACGTCTACGACTCCGCGCTGCTCATGTTTCTGCTCAAGGCCCACAGGCCACACAAATTCAGGGACAACGTGAAGGTCGAGCACGCCGGCGGCATGGAGGTGGCGGGCGACCGCAAGGTGACGTTCGAGTTCGTCCGGCCGGCCGAGCAGCAGGCCCGCACGCTGGCCGAGCTCGCAGCCGAGGAAGCCGAGGAGTTCGCTCATCGCGGCGGCAGCATGAACCAAGAGGGGGCACCGCGATCGGCTGCAAGGTTGGCGCACGCCCGCGTCTCAGATCTGACGGAATCGGGCCGAGGTTCTGCGGAGTGGCGCTGAGCAGCACGACCTTGTGGTCGCCCGCCTCGAGGTACTCGCGCAAGCCCTCGGAACGGCGGTTGCGGTTCCGGAAATTGTGAGCCTCGTCCACCAGCACCGGCCCCCAGTCGGGGCGCTCCTCGCTCGTGCCGCCGGGGCCGATGTCGGGGCCGTGCGCGGTCTGCCAGCCGAGAACCGCCAGCCACTCAAGCGCGGCGTGCTCGACATCGGCTTCGACGAGGGCGGTCATGCAGCCTTACGCCAGCATCAGGCGTTCACCCCGGGGGTCCGGCACAGGGTCGCCGAACTCCCGCGCCGTGTCGATCCGGAGGTCGATAGCCTGCTCGACGCTCTGCAGGGCGGCAGCCTTGGTATCACCGTGGGCACTGCATCCGGGAAGCTCGGGCACGTCGGCGACGAAGGTGTGGTCCTCGTTGCTCCAGTAGATGATGACCCCGTACTTGTGCATCCGGCTCCTCACAGGTGGTTTCTCAGGATTGCTTGGCGCCCTCAATCGCCTTCTCTCTTGCCGCCTGCTGGTTGGTATGGCTTTCGAACAAGAACCCGGCCTCCGCTGGCTCAGCCCGCTCGAGCTCGGGCGCATCATGGCGGCGATCCTCCGCGGCGACGTCGGCGCCTGGCGGGCGATGCAGCCGGCGCTGGCCGATGTCCTGATCGGCGGCGCGCTGATGGCGACGATGTTCTGGCGATACCGCAGCCGGGAGTTCTGATCCGATGTCCGCGCCGAGCGATCGTTCGAACGACAGCCGCGCCGCCGGAGGACTCTACGGGTCCGCCCTCGAACAGCATCCGCTCGGTCGCTTCCACGGACGCGAGTTGACGGCGATCGTCCGTCGGAGGCGGCTGCGCATCGGTCCTGCAACATGCAGACCGCCTCGCGCCGGCGCGACGGGCTTACCAGTTTCCCCGGGCGATCTCCTTGAGCGCGTCGATCTCGAGTTCCTTGTCGGCGACGATCCGCTTCAGCCGCGCGTTCTCGCGCTCCAGCTCGCGCAGCCGTTTGGCGTCGTCGGCCTTCATCCCCCCGTACTGGTTGCGCCAGCGGTGGTAGGTCTGCTCCGAGATCTCGACCCGCTTCGCCGCCTCCGCGATCGTCTGCCCCTCACCGAGCAGCCGCTCCACCTCCCGCAGCTTGCGCACGATCTGCTCAGGCGTGTGCCTGCGTCGTTTCACCGTGATGTCCTCCTCCGTGGGAGCAGATCTTCGGCGCGGGCTTTTCGCTCGGTGGCTTCGTATTCGTCCCGGTGATGGGGGCGGTGATCGAGGGCTTGGGGTGGCGTGGCGGGTTCGCGCTTTCCGGGCTCGCGCTTTCCGGGCTCGCGCTTTCCGGGCTCGCGATCGCAGCGGTCTTCCTCCCAGTTGGCGTGCTGCTGGTTCGCAACTCTCCGTCGGAACTCGGTCAGCTCGTGGATGGTCACCCCCCAGAGCCCGCTCTCGTTTGACAACGGGGTAAGCGAGGACGCGCCCGCCCGCATCGGACGCATGCTGCAGTTGATCGTGGCAGCGCCCGAGTACCAGTTCAGCTAGGCAACCCGTAGCCAGTGCCCAGGACAGTCGCCGGTGTGCGCCGCCATCGCGTCACACGAGAGGGGCCTGGGGAAGTGTCGGTCCCGCGCTGTCACTGGCAGCCACATCGTTGCTGTCCCCGGACACCAGGCCTCCGATCGCGGCGCCCATCGGGCCGGCGATCTGCGCCAGGTCCATCGGGATGATCCACTTGGTCGAGTCGCCGGCGCCGAGCTGCTTCATCATCTCGAGGTACTGCAGCGCCATGGTGTTGCCATCGACGCCAGAGGCCGTCTCGTAGATCCGCTGCAGGCCGATCGAGAAGCCCTCGGCGTTCAGAATCGCTGCCTCACGGGCGCCTTGCGCGCGCAGCACCTGCGACTCCTTCGAACCTTCCGCCTCGAGGATCGCGCTCCGCTTGTTGCCCTCGGCGACGTTGATCGCGGACTGGCGCTGGCCCTCTGACTCGGTGATCTCGGAGCGCTTCGTGCGGTCCGCTGTGAGCAGGCGCGTCATCGCGTCCTGGATGTCATGTTGCGGAGTGATCTCACGGATCTCGATCGCCTTGACCTCGACACCCCAGCGAGTGACCTCCTCCGCCATCTTCACCTGCAGGCGCCGGTTGATCGTCTCGCGCTGCGACAGCACCTCCTCGACGGTGATGTCGCCGATCACGGCGCGCAGCGTGGTCGTGGCGAGGTTGCGCACGGCGCGCAGATAGCTCTGGACATTGATCACCGCAGCCTCGGCGTCGACCACGCGCATGTAGACGACGAAGTCGATGTCGACGAGAGCGTTGTCCTGCGTGATCGAGGACTGCGCCGGCTCGTCGTCGCGGTAGCGCTCGTAGAACGCGGTGAGGTCCAACTGGCTGACCGCATCGAGCACGAACCACGCGAGGTGGTCCACGGGCAGCCAGTCGCGGAGGCTGGCGGGCATCAGGTATTGCTGGTCACGGTCGCACGGCAAGAAACGCTGGGTCACGGCGGCACCTCGGAATCACTCCGCCCCCGCCGCCATGCTCATCGTATAGCGATGTCCCCCTCTTCGTGGGTTTGTGCGACAGCCTCAGCTACGGTCGCGGTCTCGGATCAGGAACCATGGCTGCTGACCCCAGGCGGTCGCCTCGATCATCTGCTGCCAGATCCAGGGCGCGTTCGGATGCTCCGTGACGTTCCAGTGCCGGATGCGGCGCCGGTCGTGGTCGATCACGATGAGCACGGAGAGCGTGCGGAAGGCGAGCGTCTGGACCGTGAACAGATCGGCGGCCCAGATGCTGGACGCGTGGTTGCGGAGAAACGTGCGCCACGACTGGCTCGGGGGGCGCCACAGCGCTTGCCGGCGGTAGCGACTCACGGTGCGGGCGCTGACCTCGAAGCCAAGGGCACGCAGCTCGCCGACGATACGGACGGCGCCCCACCGCGGATGCTCAGTGGCGATGCGGACGATCAGCTGTCGCAGCTCTGCGGGAATCCGGGGTCGTCCGGAGCGGCGACGACTCTTCCAGCGCCAGTAGGCGCGCCAAGCAGAACGATGCCAGCGCACCACCGTGTCCGGCTCGACCATCACGAGCGTGCCTCGCCAGCCGGACCAACCACGTGCCAGCAGTGACCAGAGTCGGCGGTCGTGGCGACGGAGCCGCGGTCGACGACGGCCCCTTGTGTAGACGGCGAGCTGATGCCGCAGCGCCAAGTTCTCGAGGACGAGATCTCGGCGGGCGCGGACCGATGCGAAGAGTGCTGCGACAAGCAGACGGAGGTAGAGCACAGACGAGCCGCTCGTGGCTCGCCGATACTCTGCTATCTCAGCATCGAACCGCACGGATCAAGGCCGTCCCACGGGTGTTGTCGGAGTCGTTGGGCACGCGTCTCCGATCTACGAGAGCGTCAAGTTCCGGTCGAGGGACGGGCGTCGACGACCAGCCACGGGCGCTGCCATCGTTCGTGAAGCCACCAGGCGATGTGCACCTTGTCCTCGCTGGCCGAGATCGGGCGTCTGAGACCGACGTCCTTCCGGCACGTCCTGCTGCGACGCGAGGGTCTCCAGCACCTCCGCCTCGGCCGGGAGCTGTTCCCCGCTCTCGCCCGCTTAGGTCGCCTTCGGAGTCATCGCCCGGCCGCTTCTCGATAGGCATCCGCGATGGCCGCCAGCAGCTCGTCTGTCACGGGTTCGACGCTCCTCCCCTGCCCGACAGTCTGCGGCGCGATGAGCTCCTCGATCCGGGGCAGGGACTTGGGTGCCGCCCGCTCGAAGACCGTCCGCGCCAGCGTCAGGGTCACTCGGGTTTGGTCGAAGACGGCGTTGCCCAACCCCGCTTCATCGCCGGGTAGCCGCAGCCGGAGGCTGGAGTAGGCGCTCCCCTGCGCCGTCGCCAGCACTGCCAGCCCCTCGGCTTCGAGCGTTCTGGCCCACGACACCAGGCGATGGCCGAACTCCTGGACCTCCTCGGAGGAGTTGGCGAGGGCAAGCTCGAACGCGTCGGCACCCGGAGAGACCTCGGGCTTCCGCGCGACTGTCCGGCGTGGAACGGAGGAGGCGGTCAGCGATACACGCTCTGGGTCGATTCGCTGCGGCAGCAAGACTGTCCGGTCTCCGACGTCGAACTGCGCAACTGTCACCAGGTCGACCACGATGCGATCTGTCGTGATCGATTCCAGGTAGCCGATGAGTCGCACGAGGTCTGTTGGAGCCTCGTCCAGTACGAGCACGAGGCGGAACCGGCCCTCCGCGAGGTGAGCGTCTAGCGCCTCGCGGAAGCGGTCTGGATCGAGAGTGCCTTCGTCATCGTTCGCGGCGGCGGCTTCCTCGATGGTCTGGAATCCGGCCGCGTGCAGCTGGCTCGCGACCGTGTCGCGCAGGGCGGTGGCGTCGAGCCCCTGCATGTACGCGGCGTAGGACAAGATTTACGCCACCACGGCCCGCCGTGCTTCGGCGTTGCGGCCGAGTTTCACCTCGATGATTACCGGGCGGCCGTCCTTCCTCGACCGCGACAATGTCCACGAATCCGCTCCCGAGCTGAACCTCGGAGCCCAAGACCGCGATGCGCGGCGCACCGGCCAAGGGCAGAACCTGCGGTGCCTCGGCGACGAGCGCGTGGAGGTCTGCCTCAGCGGGGAAGCCCGACGGGGACGCCAGTTCCCAGCCGTCCGCCCCCTCTGTCCAGATACCGGCCATGGAAGACCTCCTCTCGGTCGGCGCGAGACAGCACTCCGGGTCTCCACGGCTCAGTTTCGTCTGGCTATCAGCGCCTCCCTTCCGACCCGCAGACGCGGGCCGCGTGCTTCAACGCGAGCGCCGGGAACCCGATGAGCCCATAGCAAGGCCCGCAGGTTTCTGGCGGCAGGCGACATTGGGGGGAGGGGAAGAGCCGGGCGAGCCCGCTTGCGTGACCCGAGGCCAACCCCGTACCGTCACGCGCACAAGTCGCAGGTACTGATCCACAGCTATCGCCTGCGCATCGAGTAGGCTCGGGCCGTGAACCCGAGCCTATTCGGATCTGAGCGCAGTCTACCGCGGTGAGCACAGGACGTACATGCGTTCTGTTGGGCGTAAGCGGCCCTGCTGGCCTTGCCAGGATATGTGGGCGGCTCTGGGTGCGAATCAGGGTCAACAAGTGACACGTCCCCCTCGCTAAGATGATCCGCGCGGACTAGCCCTGCAGCGCACAAAGCTCGGGGTGCGCCCCATGTCGTGCGTCTCTTGCGGCGCTGCACGGATCAATAGACGAAGGCGCTGACGCGTATGGCCGCCGAGAAGTTCGAGCCTCCTCCCGTGATCAAGGCGGAACTCGCAGCCCTGCCATCGGTGCGCGATCCTTCGTATCTTGCTCGACTAGACTCAGACACGACGAGCTTGGAAGTGCTAATCAGCGCTCGGCGTCGCGCCGTAAACGTGGAGTTGCGGAGATCGCTTGATGCGATAGTCGTGAGACGAGCGGTGCCGCACATTCGGGCATCTGCTATTCGCAACGGC
Organism: Dehalococcoidia bacterium; assembly: GCA_965198045.1. Lineage (GTDB taxonomy): Bacteria > Chloroflexota > Dehalococcoidia > UBA2979 > UBA2979 > CBDDEC01. Next base: position 54,078 of record CBDAOL010000012.1, on the reverse strand, counting down.
GGAGCCCCTCCCGGAGAGGATGAGGATGTAGCGAGCGAGGCGGTGGCCAGATTCTTGGCAGAGATTGAGAATCCGTCGCACTTTGAGGTTCGGTTCAATAGTGCCGCGCAGACTATTGCCAGACGGGCCGGAGCGCATATCCGCAGAGGGAAGCGGGGGCAACGTGATCGCGACGCCATGCACGGTCTCCCGGGCATCACCTATCCCGAGCCTCTCGCCACCACTGATGAGTTTGAGCGGGCTGATGCCCGGATGCTCATTGAAGAGCATCTCCCGGCGCTGCCAGCCGAGCACGCTCAAGCGTTGGTGCTTCGTTTCTATCAGGGACTCCCTGTGTCCAGCAGATACCCCGACCGGGTTACGGTCGCCTCGACTCTCGGCTGCTCGCGGAGGAAAGCTCAGCAACTTCTGGCGGAGGGTCTGGCCATACTCGAGTCTGGAATGAAGCGGGGAGCAGACGAATGAGCAGTAACACGATGGGCCCCGGCGTACGCCGCTTCAGGGATCTCCGCGCCCAGGGTGAGCGGGTCGATGTCGCCGCAATCACCCGCGAGTACCCCGGCGAGGCACTTGCCCTCGCTGACGAGACGCGCCATGCCATCGTGCGAGACTCGTCGTTAGCCCGCGAGAGAGCGTGGCTTTCCCGGATCGAGGTGCACCGCGCCGCCGGCAAGGACGCCAGCCTTGGGGCCACAATCCGCGGCGAGCGTACCGAGCGCGGGCTCACCGTTGCGGCGCTCGTTCGGGATGTCCGTGACCATGGAGTGGACCTGAGTGCGGCCGAACTTCGCAGAATCGAGGCGAACGAGGTCGACACGAACGCACCGCCCGAGATCTGGCCCGCCGTCATTGCGGAACTGCATTTTGATGGTTACACGATCGTCGCCGAGATCGGGGTGGCACTTTCTGATCAGGGAGTGCCGGAGCCTGAGATCGAAGCCTACCTCGAACGGGTCAGGGCCGAACTCGGCTTGCCGACCGCCACCCCGGCCGCCGAGCCTGTCACGTTGCCGTCAGCACGGGACGATGAAGACGCCGAGGCGGCCCCGTCCCGAGACTCGCTGGTACCGCCGCTGACGGCTCTGTTCGGTGAAGGCACCGCTTGGAGCGGCTCTGGAGGGGAAGCAACAACCGCCTGGGCGACGGGCGGGTTCGACATCCTGTGGCACGAGGGCGGCACCGACGCGGTACTTCGCCGCGCATGGGATGAGCGCAGGGGCCACAGTGCCCGTCCGTTGGTCTTGCTGGCGCCGGGAGAGGACGATGCCCGCGTCCGCGTGTGTGGCCCGCAGCACCCACGCCCGATCCGCGAACTACCGGCCAAGCGTGTCCTGGCACTCTTCGATCAAGCGTCGTCCCTCCACTTCAACGAAGCCGCATCAGTGCTGGCGCGAGAGTTCATTCGTATCGAGGATTCGGCCTTGCCCGGCCTCCGCGTGAAAGAATTGCTCACGCCGCACTTCGTCCGCGAGCGGCTGACGGCGAGCCAGGAACAGCTTGAACGTGCGATCGAGGGCGTGAGCGCCACTGCAGCGACGCAGTGGAATCCCCTCTTCCGAGGCCTCGGATACCGCATTGAGCAGATACCCGAACGAGGGCACGTCCTGCGCGATGCCGCCGGATCGCCGGTGGCCGTCCTCCACCCCTTGGCCGATGCCGATTCGTTCGGACGCCTCACCCTGGACGGCACGCTGCCCGAAGGGCTCCTGCTCGCAGCCTGCGATCAGCTTGGGGCACCGTGGGGCGTGCTCGCCTCCAACGGCCGCTATCGGCTGTTCCAGCGGCACCCAAAGTTTGGTGCTGCGGGCGGACAGTACATCGAGATCGACGCGGACGAACTGGAGCCCGAAAGCCGCTTCTCCCTCGGCCTGCTGTCGCCGCAATCGCTCCGCAAGGACGGTTGGCTTGTCGCATGGGCACGTGAGGCTCGCGACTTCGGTGAGCAGCTCCGGGTGGGGCTCGAGGAACGGCTCGTCCGTGAAGTCCTGCCGCGCATCGCGCGAGGGCTCGGCGAGTATCTCGAATCGCAGGACGTAGATCCGGGCGAACCGGAGCAGTTGCGCCGGATATCCGAGGCCGCGCTGACGCTGGTGTTCCGGTTCATGTTCCTGCTGCACGTCGAGGCGCGCGGGTACCTGCCGGTCGAATCGGCCGCTTACCGCGGGCAGAGCGCCACGCAGCTCGCCGACGATACGCGGGGTGCGGGCGGTGGATCGCCGAGCAGCAAGTCCACGCAGTACTGGAATCGGCTCCACACACTGGTAGCGATGATGCGCTCTGGCGATGACGACGCCGGAGTGCCCGCCTACAACGGTCAGTTGTTCGCGCCCGACGGCTTCCCAGGGAGTGATCTGCTCGATGAGGCTGCGATCACCAACGCACACCTCGCGCCAGCGCTCGCGGCAATAGCCTACGAGACAGATAAGGCCGACGAGCCGGGCCTCGACTACGCGGGGCTTCAGATCGGACACCTCGGCGCCATCTACGAGGCGCTGCTGTCGCTGCGGTTGACGCGCGCGCCAGAAGACCTCGCCTACGACGCGAAAGGCGACTTCTACCGCCCTGCGGTTGCCGGCGAGGAGACCGAGGTGACGCGACGCGACCTCTACTACCAGTCCGAGGCCGGGGGACGAAAGGTGGGGGGCGTGTTCTACACGCGGCACGAGTTCGTGCGCCACCTACTCACCCACTCCCTGGAACCGGCGCTCGATGCTCACCTGGAACGGGTGCGGGAGGAGTTGGGCCGGAATCCCGCCGAGGCAGCCCACCTGCTCTTCGACTTCTCGGTGCTGGATCCGGCAATGGGAAGCGCCCACTTCCTCACCGCAGCGCTCGACACGATGGCCGATCGGTTCGTCCGCTTCCTGGCGGAAGTCTCCGGGATACCCGGCGTCAAGGAGCAACTCGACGAGTTGCGTCGTGAGGATCTGCCCGGCGTGCGGCAGCCCGAGGACGGTGACCTGCTGCGGCGGCTGATCCTCAAGCGCTGCATCTATGGCGTGGACGTGTCGCCCATGGCCGTGGAGGTCGCGAACGTCACGCTCTGGCTCGCGTCCTTCGTACCGGGCCTCGCGCTCTCATGGTTGGACGGCAACCTCAAGTGCGGCGACGCCCTTGTCGGCGTCGCCGATCCCAGCATCGTGGGGCAAGGGCGGCAGCGCCGCCCCCGTCGGACCCGCGAGGCGATCCAACGTGGGATCGGTGCGACCGCGCCACGCACAGCTGCGACCCTACTCGCTGGCGAGCCGGTTCGGGCCGCGATGCAGCGCGCCAAGGAGATGCGGCAAGAGATCGCCGCCATCCCCGACCGAACGCCGGAAGAGGTCGCGCAATCCCGAGGGATGGCCGCAGCGTTGCGCGAGACGACGTCGGGGCTGCGGACCGCCTTCGACCTCTGGACCGCCGAGCCACTCGGCCTGAGTGGCGCCAGACGGGTGCTGGAAACCGATCCGGCAGCCATCATCGAACAGCGCGGATCGCTGTCGACTGAAGCCGCTAGCGCAGTGCCTGAAGCCTCCGAAATGGCTGCGGAGCACCGCTTCTTCCATTGGCCTCTTGAATTCCCCGGCATCTTCCATGGGGAACGCCCCGGCTTCGACGTGGTGGCGGGTAACCCCCCGTGGGACGAGGTCACCATCGAGGAGTTGGCGTTCTACGCGCTGCGGGCTCCCGGCCTGCGGAGCGTTCCGCTCGACCGGGACAGGCGGAAACGCATCGCCGAGTTGGATGCGCTCCATCCCGACTGGCGGGAGGAGTTCGAGGAACTCAAGCAGCGGCTCGCAACGGCTCGGCGGTTCTTCTCGGCGGACGGCGGCTACCAGTTGCAGGGAGTGGGAGACACGGACCTGTACCAGCTCTTCTGTGAGAGGTACACACACCTCGTCCGAGAGGACGGACACCTCGGAGTGGTGCTTCCCCGCTCTGCCTTCATGACGAAGGGCGCCGAGGGCTTCAGGAGATGGCTCTTCAATCGCAACGTACTTCGGCGGCTTGATGTAATTCTCAACAACAGGAAGTGGGCGTTCCTGATTCATCCTCAGTACACCATCGCCCTGCTGGCCATGCAGCGCCGCCAACCTGCCAGCGATTCCGCGTTCCGGGCGACCGGGCCCTCCACGAGCCTGACGGAGTTCGCGAGCGCAGCACTATCCGAAGGGGTCAGCATCCCGGTTGCGCCTCTCGGCCGCGCCCGCATGGTTCCGCTCCTCCCAGAACAGCGGCATGCGGACTTGCTCGCGAAGCTGCGGAGCGGCGTGGAGTTCGCCGCATTGCAGAGCCCTCAAATCAAGGAAAATCGAAGAGGTGCTTCTGCTGCGTCGCGTCCAGTTCCCTATGCGGAGCTACACGCGACGCAGCAGAAGCACCTCTTCCGACATCCTCCTGGTGGGACGAGGCTTCCCGTTTGGAAGGGAGAGTCCTTCGACCAGTACGACCCGAATGGCGAAGGCGTTGCCGGGTACTGCGTGTGGGATGAAGTCTTGGAATACGTGCAGGGGCGACGAGAGCGCTCCCGCGTGTTCAAGGGCATATTCCCACCTGGCGTTCTCGCCGACCCCAACACGCACCCTGCCGGGCATAGCCGGGTCGCGTTCCGCGATGTAACGAATCGAACGAACTCCCGCACGGTCATCGCCTGCCTGATCCCTCCCCGTACTCCGCTGACGAACACTGTCCCGTACTTGCTCTTTCCTGGATCTGGTTGGAGCACTCTTGCCCAAGCCGGTGTGCTAGGCGTGATGAACAGTCTGCCGTTCGACTGGCTGGCGCGCCGGTATGTCGAGACGCACCTCAACTTCTTCATCCTCGACATGCTCTGCTTCCCGAAGTGGGAAGAAACGGACTGGCAACGTATCGGCTCACTCGCTGCTCGGCTTTCTTGCGTAGACGAGCGCTTCTTCGCGTTCGCTGCGGAGGCTGGAGTGGAGCACGGCGACTTGAGCGACGGTGAGCAGGCTGCCATGCGCGTGGAGATCGATGCGCTCGTCGCTCGTGGGTACGGCCTGACTGCTGAGGATCTGACTTTCCTGTTCACCGACTTCACCGAGAACGCGGTCAGCCCCGACTACCGGGCACGGGTACTGCGGAAGTTCGAGGACCTGTCGTGACGGACGGCCACGGCATCTTCGAACTCATCGACAACGACCAGTACGGACACCACCGTGAAGCGCTGAGTTGGCTGGCCGAGCACTACGATGGCCCGCTCCGCGTTGCTACAGGCTACATCGGGCTCGACGGGCTGGACGCACTCGCGCGGGCGGCCCGGGAACAAGAAACGTCAGTCAAGCTCCTGATCGGTGCGGCTCCCGCTGAAGGAGCGTTAAGCGGCCCGCCTGCGCCGAACGTCGTCCGGGACCGGTTCCGGCAGTCGGTCGGCGCGCTGCGTCGCGAGCGCGACTTCTCGGGGTTCCCGGCGTCGCGCCGGGCTGTGCTGGAGCGTGTGAGCGCGTTCGTCTCATCGGAAGACGCTGAGGTGCGCCGCTACGTGCAGCGCTTCCTGCATGGCAAGGCCTACGTGCTTGGTCATCTCAACGTCGGCGGCGGGCTGAGCGAACCAGGTGCGGCTCTGGTGACGTCAGCGAATCTGACTGCCGGCGGGCTCGTTACGAACCTCGAGCTCGGGATGGTGCACTACCAGCCCAACGTGGTGACCAGTGCGCTCCGGTGGCATCAACGCCTCTGGGATGAAGGCGATGACTTCCGCGATCAGTTGCTCGACCTGCTCCGCCCGCCCCCGCTCGACGCTACCCCGGAGGACGTGTTTCTGCGCGCGCTGATCGAGATCTACGGCGATGAGCCTGTACCTGAGCCGGTCGCGGACAGGCTGACCGCCTTCCAGCGCGACGGCGCCGCGCGGGCGCGGGCGATCATGGATCGCTACGGCGGGGTCCTCTACGCCGACGGTGTTGGGATGGGCAAGACCGAGATCGGCGTCGATCTCATCCGCGAGCACGTCGAGGAGCACGGGCATCACGTGCTGGTCGTCTCCTCCGCCCAGCTTCGGGACAGCTTGTGGAAGCCACGTCTCGACCGGGAAAACCTGCCTGCCAGGGTCGTCTCCTACCAGGAACTCGCGAGGGACCGGCAGCTGGGCGGCACGCAGCAAGTACTGAATGTGCCCGTGGACACGTATCGGTTCGTCCTCGTCGATGAGGCGCACGCCTACCGGAACAGCGACACAAGCTGGTACGAGGCGCTCTCGCGGCTCATGGGCGGCCCGGACAAGAATCTGGCACTGCTCACCGCGACGCCGGTGAATAACGCGCTCTGGGACCTGCACAGTCTCTTCCTGCTGTTCGGACGACACGATGCAGCCTTCGCCGGCGAGCCGCTCGGTATCGCCAGCCTGCAGCAGTTCTTCCGCGAAGCCGGGGCAACGCGGCCAGGGCGCGAAGAGGCACCGGAGCCGTCTCCGGCCCGCTTGTTCCCGCTGCTGGACGCGCTGACGGTGCGCCGTGATCGAGCGTTCATCCGCGAGCACTACAGTGGTGCACGGTTCTCGGACGGTACCGAGGTGCACTTCCCCGAGCCCGAGTTGCACGAGCGCCGCTACAACCTCGACGCGGCCTACCACGGCATGGCACGCGCGATCGCCGACAGGCTCGTGCCCCCCGACGAGGACGGGAATCTGCAGCCTGGCGCACTCACCATGGCACAGTACCGCCCCGCGTCGTACCGGATTGAGCCTGGCGTGGAGACAGCTCGCCAGGAAGCCCTGGCCAGCCTCATCCGCTCTTTGTTGCTCAAGCGCTTCGAGTCATGCTGGTACGCGGCCCTACAGACCGTGAGGCGCATGCGTCGTCGCGCTGCAGCCCGAATCCGCTACCTGGAGGTCGCCGATGGCGGTGAGCCGTTGTCGGCGGACGAGGAGGATCTCGACGAAATCGCGGCCGACGCTGCGGAACTGATCGAGGAGCCCGGCGATTGGGCGGATCCCGAAGGGTTCCGGGAGGACCTGCTGACCGACCTGCAACGAGACGTGGGTGTGTTGGACGAACTGGTGGATCACATCGCAGCGCTGGAAGGGCAGCCGAACCCCAAGCTCGAAGCTCTGCGCGAGGTGATGGCCACAACCGCATCCCAGAAGGTCGTGGTATTCACTTCCTTCCGCGACACCGCCGAATACCTGCGGCGAGCGTTCGAGCAGGATCCCGACCTCATCGACGGCCGCGAGTGGGCGGCAGTCGTCGGCGCCGATACGAGCGAGACTGAGCGCGCGACGGCGATCGATCGCCTCTGCCCCGACTTCGCCGTGATACCGGGAGCAGCAGCCAGCGAACATGGCGAGATCGACCTGCTGCTCAGCACGGATGTCCTCTCCGAGGGCCAGAACCTCCAGCAGGCGCAGGCGGTGCTCTCGTACGACATGCCCTGGAACCCGCAGCGCGTCGTCCAGCGCAACGGCCGTGTCATCCGGCTCCGCAGCCCGCACGAGACGGCGTTCCTCTACACGTTGCTGCCGCGCGACGACGAACTGGACGAACTCCTCGGCCTCGAGGCCCGGCTGCAAGCGAAGATTCGGGCCGCCAACGCCTCGATGGGCATGGAAACCCCCGTTCTCGCGACCGAGGCGAGTGCCCAGCGCATCTACGAGGGCATGCGCGACTACGCAGACCGTTTGGCGAACGGCGACGTCACGCTGCTCGATGAGGACGAAGGGCCTGGCGGCGCCGCATTCGCCGGAGAGCACTACCGCGCGATCTACCGCCGCGCGGTCCGGGAGGGTGAGGCCGACCGGGTGCGCGAGATGCCGTGGGGCATCGGAGCGGCGATCACGCGCGCGACTGCGGAAGTGGACGAGCCCACGGTGTTCTTCGCCTGCCGCACGCGGGACGGCCGTCGGTACTGGCGGATGGTGTCGGCGTCGGGAACGATCGTGCACCGCGACGACCTGCCGATGCTGCGCCTGATCGACCCGGCAAGACAGAAATCGTGCCCTGTCCCCGACGACCTCGACCTTGAGGAACTGTTCGCGGTAGCGGCGTCGGATATCGTCGCGGCGCACAACCAGCCCGTTAAGGCCCCGACACCGCCGGCGAGCCAGCGCTGGGCACTGAACGACATTCTCGGCGCGCCGGACGCGCCGAGGGGCGATGCGTACAACTCGGCAGCCGACGTGCTGTCGGTACCGCAGGGCACGCCGGTGAGGAGGGCGCTGTCGGAATTGCGGCGCGAGTACGGTGCAGGCGGGATGAGCCTCGTGGAATGCGCGGACCGCATCGTTGCGTTAGTAGCGCAGTTCCGGCTGCGGCCGGTCGCGTTACCGGAGCCCTTGGAGCCGATCACGGCCGACTACATCGGCGTAGTCTGTTATCAAGTGGTTGTACCGCAGAAAGCTGGGGGGTCGCGCTAGGTCGGCGGCAGCCCCGCTACCGGCGGTTGAAGGGGCGCATGACTTCTTCGACAGCAGCGTTGGCTCTGCCTGCGGGCTTCAGTAGTCGGCCCGAATTGTCGCGGGAGGCGACCTCGCGCGACCTCGAGTTCGCCCCCCGGCATCGCTGGTTCTATTTCCCTCACAGCTATTCGTACCCGTGGGACGGCAAAACCTCATGCGGCCCACCGATACTCATGATGCAAGCCTCCTAGCACCGGCTTGCTGACGACTCGCTGACTCGGCGTCCGCTGCACCGGCTTGCGTCCCTCCGGAGAGTCGAGCGCCAATGATCGATGCGGCCGCATCGCGTTGTTAGTGCTCGATGTACTCGTGGAGCAGGCGCCTCAGATGCTGCTCGTTGACCGCGATGACGTGATCGAGGCACTCGCGCCGGAGCGTCCCGATCACGCGCTCGGCGATGGCGTTGGCGTTCGGCGCGCGCACCGGAGTCAGAATCGTCTCGATCCCGATCCGTCGAGCGCGTGCGATGAAGTCGCCGCCGTAGCTGCGGTCGCGGTCGCGGATGAGGAACCCTGGCTGCTGACCCCAGGCGGTCGCCTCGATCATCTGCTGCCAGATCCAGGGCGCGTTCGGATGCTCCGTGACGTTCCAGTGCCGGATGCGGCGCCGACCGTGGTCGATCACGACGAACACGGAGAGCGTGCGGAAGGTGAGGGTCTGCACCGTGCACAGGTCAGCAGCCCAGATGCTGGACGCGTGGTTGCGCAGAAACGTGCGCCACGACTGACTCGGCGGTCGCCGGAGCGCCTGCTGACGGAGCGGCTCACGGTGCGAGCGCTCACGTCGAAGCCAAGCGCACGCAGCTGGCAGTGTCAGATCTCAGGGCGCGTCGACCCTTAGGCTCCACAAGGCGTGCGATGACATGGTCGAGACACTCGCGCCTGAGCGTGCCGATGACGCGCTCGGCGATGGCGTTGGCATTCGGCGCGCGCACCGGAGTCAGAATCGTCTCGATCCCGATCCGTCGAGCGCGTGCGATGAAGTCTCCGCCATAGCTGAGGCTGTCGCATGGAGTGGCGTGGGCGGAGCGCCACGAGGGCCAAGAGGTCAGCCGGTCGGTTGTCGGGGCGGAGTAGCCGCCTCTCACAGGGCAGCGGCGCTACGCGGCCGCCACGGCGGCAGACCAGCCTCTTTGCCGGGGGTTGCCGTTCGCTGGCCAGGAGGACGGCCGCGCCCGGCGATAGAGCTTCTTGAGGTTGTGGGTGGCGGCGATCAGCTTCCATTCGCTGGCGCACGAGGCGATCCCGCGCCGCATGAACCGGCGGATGCCGCGGTTCTCCTTGACGTCGCCGAAGACGGGTTCGATCATCCAGCGCCGCTGCTCGTAGAGACGCCGGCCACGCTGCGTCGCCAGCTTGCGATCCATCCGTTCACGGACGGAGAGCCCGGCAGGGATGCGCCCGCGCGGCGGCGCCGCGCCGACGCGCCGGTTGCGGTCGCTGCGGGTCGCGAGCAGCAGCTCCGGACCTGCGCTCCCCGCCTGCCGCACGTTCGCCTCGGAGTAGTAGCCGGCATCAGCCAGCAGCACGCGCGCCGGCCCGCAGTGTGCGGCCTGCAGGTTGCGGTGCATCACCTCGATCATCGGTTGCAGCTCGTGCATGTCGGTCGCCTGTCGGCTCACCTCGGCCGCGACGATGATCTGGTCGCGGGTCGTCACCGCCTGCACGTTGTAGCCTTGGAGGTAGCCGTGATAGTCGCGCACCACGCGGCTGTCCGGGTCGGTGACGTTCACCTTCGCACCCTGCTCGGGCTGCGGCGGCTTCGGGCGGCGCCCGCGCCGGTCCTTCTCCGCGCGGCTCCTGAGGCGTTGCTCGTAGTCCTCCTGCCGCTCCCGCTCTCGGGCCGCCAGTCGCTCCCGCGCCTCGTGCAACCGCTGCAGGCGCTCCTCGCGGTCCCTGAATCCCGGAGGCAACTCGTCGCCCCGCGCGTCGCCGAAGCGCGCGTTCTCCTCGGCGTCCACCCGCTCCGCTTCGTCGAGGATGCGCCGCACCTCGGCCTCCAGGTCCGCATCCGTGCGGTTGCGCTCACGGCTGGCGTTGGCGTGCAGCTTGGTCCCGTCGAGCGCGACCACCCCGACCCGCACCAGACCAGCCTCGGCGCATAGCCTGAGCACCTCGGCGAACAGTCCCGAGAGCGCCTCCTCGTGCTGCTGGCGGAAACGGCAGATCGTCGCGTGGTCGGGGTGCTGGTTCGCGGTCAGCACCCGGAGGGCGATGTCCTCCCGGCAGCGCCGTTCGATCTGGCGGCTCGAGCGCTCGCCCTCGCAGTAGGCGTAGAGCACGAGCGCGACCATCATCGACGGCTCGTACGCCTTCCGCCCCCAACCGTCCTCGCGGTAGCGCTCGTAGAACGCGGTGAGGTCCAACTGGCTGACCGCATCGAGCACGAACCACGCGAGGTGGTCCCCGGGCAGCCAGTCGCGGAGGCTGGCGGGCATCAGGTATTGCTGGTCACGGTCGCACGGCAAGAAACGCTGGGTCACGGCGGCACCTCGGAATCACTCCGCCCCCGCCGCCATGCTCATCGTATAGCGATGTCCCCCTCTTCGTGGGTTTGTGCGACAGCCTCAGCTACGGTCGCGGTCTCGGATCAGGAACCATGGCTGCTGACCCCAGGCGGTCGCCTCGATCATCTGCTGCCAGATCCAGGGCGCGTTCGGATGCTCCGTGACGTTCCAGTGCCGGATGCGGCGCCGGTCGTGGTCGATCACGATGAGCACGTAGAGCGTGCGGAAGGCAAGCGTCTGGACCGTGAACAGATCGGCGGCCCAGATGCTGGACGCGTGGTTGCCTGGCGCCCTCGACGATCGCGCGGATTGCCGCGTCGGGCGTCGCCTCCTCCGCGGAAACGGGGGCCAGCCACTCCGCGCCCTTCTGCTGCAGCAGCAGCGCTTCTCTCGCCTGGCGCTCCTGCATCTCGCGGATCGTGGCGATGCGCGCCTCGTCCTCGGCCTCCCCGGTCTTCCGATCGAGGTCGGCGATGCGGTCCTGCCAATGGTTGCGCCGCGACCACTCGTAGAGCGTGCGTGGGGTCGGCGCCTTCCCCGCACGCGCGAGGGACTGGTGCAGGCGCTCGATCGAGCGCTCCGCCCCGAGCTCCCAGTAGCGGTTGAAGGCCTCCCGCTGGCGGGTGTTCTCAGGCATCGATGTCCTCCAGGTGGGCGCGGCAGATCGCGGCCAGGGCGCCGCCGCGACGGTTGCGGCCGTCGAGGTCCGCGGCGGCCTGCCGAATCGCTTCTTCGATGACGGGCTCGTCGTCGCGGTCGACGGCGAAGGAGATCAGCCTCGGTCCCTGCGCCGCCTCCCGCTCCGCCGCCGCCGTCAGCTCCGCCAGCAGGGCGTCGGGGTCGAGATCGATCAGCTGCAGCGTGTGCTCGATCGCCATAGCGTCCTCGGGCAGCAGCAGCGCCAGCTCCTCTGCCGGCAGCAGCGCGATCAGCTCATCCAGCAACTCGGCCCGCCTGGCCGGCACGTCCTCGCCTTCGAGGCGGTTGAGGGTGGCGAGGAGCACACGCGCGGTGGTGTCGTCGCACGGCCAGACGAAGCAGAGCACGTCGTCACGGCCCAACTCTCGGAGCACCTCGGCGCGCTGGTGTCCGTCCAGGATCTGGTAGTCCCTCTCGAGCTCGGGGTGTGGCCGCACCACCAGCGGGGGGTAGCGACCCTGCCGCTCGATGTTGCGGGCGAGCTTCTGGCGGCGTCCCTCCGACATCACGTTGGCATTGGCCGGGTGCGGATGGAGCCGCCCCAAGCTGATGCGGATGAGGTGCCCGTCAGTGACTGGCGACGACGAGGAGTTCGCGGTTGCCGGCATTCTTGGCCTCCGACGAGATCGACTGTAGGTGTCGGTACGGAATTTCGCGTGCGGTCGCGACGCGGCGGTAGCGTTCCACCGTGGAAACGAGATCGGGCAAAGTGGCGTTCGGCCCGCCGTAGGAAAGGACCAGATAGGGGATGTGCTCAGCCGCGGCAAGCAGCTCGTCCAGCGTGGGGGCGGGCTTCTTCGGCCGCTGGTCTCCGAGGAAGCGATCGACGACCATGTAGACTTGCTCGTAGCGGCTGGTGCCCGGGTACGGCGGGTCCAGGTAGACGACGTCCGGGGACGTGTCCGTCATCGCGAAGCACGCGTCTGTCTGGCGAGCGCTCCCGTAGCCGCCGAAGACTCCAAGATTGAGCTCCTGCGCCACGCGCCACACGTGGTCCGGTGAGAGCAGCCCGCGTGCCCGCATGTAGTGCCCGAGCCGGCGCGGCGAGATCGCGTCGTAGTCACCGCAGACCGCGGCCGCTGCGTCCGTCGCCGACGGCAACGAGAGCGGGTAGAGCCGCAGCAACAGCTTCACGAGGAGGAGCCGGCGCAGGCTCCGCCATGGCTCGAGCCAGCGATCGGCCGCCGCGAGCGCTGGCCTGAACCACCCTGCCTGCGCGGGGGTGAGCACCGCGGCCACCTCATCGGGCAGCGGGTACTCAGCGTCGCCTACGTTGCCGAAGAGGTCGAGCACGTCCTGCTTGCTCAGCTTGGCGGTGTCGTTGGCGATGAGCGCGCGCGCGACAACGCCGCCACGGGCGGCGATGTCGGACGCAATGACCTCGAAGCCGAACGCCTTCGCGGAGAGCGCCACCGCGCCGCTCCCGCACATCGGATCGAGGAAGGTCATTGGCCAGCGTTTGCGAGGTACAAACTGCTGTACCAGCGAGAAGATCAGCGGACAGAGCCGGCGCTTGCCTCCCAGGTACGGGGGCAGCGCCCGGAAGTATGAAGGCAAGGGAAGCGTCATCGTGGTCCCCCTTCACCGCGCGTGGATTACCGTCTGCTAAGCACGCGGCGGCCCAGCCACTGGTAGTAAACGGGATCCCAAAGGATCTAGCGGGGAACTTTAAGGGGCGCTGGTGCGAGGTCCGGTCACAGCTCGACCCGCAGCAGTGAGCCGAACTTGGTCAGCGCCTTCTTCACTTGCTCTTCTTCGAGGCCTTGGTAGCCCCGCTCTTCCTGCAGCAGGGCAACCGTCATTGACGTGAGCGCCTGGCCGTGCCGCTTCCCCTCGCCGCGCAGACGTGCTCGCGCGACGAACGCGAGTGCGTCCCGCTCGGCGGTGCCGAGCCGGCGTGGGGACGATCCATTACCGCGCGTCAGCGGATCGGTGAATGGCCTATAGTTCGCTGTGTCAGACGGCGAAAGGGCTCTAATGGATGCCGAACACTGGCAGGAAGCGAGGCTGATCCCGGTCTCCGGAATCAAGGGTGCGCAGGAGCAGGAGCGCCGCGCTGCCTCGGCACTTCTCGCAGTCCTGAGCGCCGTAAAGGAGTTCGGGCGTGAGATCCTGAGGCCCCTCGGCGCGCCAGCCGGGGCCGTTTCGACGTACTGCGAGGTTCCGTTTGAGGTAAATGGTAAGAAGGTCCGCGTCGACGGACTGATCCGGGTCCGCCGGGCTCGGGCCGAATGGACCCTCCTGGTGGAGGTTAAGACCGCCAGCAACCTCCACAATCGGGAGCAGGTCGAAGCATACCTCGACGTGGTACGGCAAGAAGGATTCGATGGACTACTGACGATCAGCAACACCATCGTCAGCGCGTCTGGACAACACCCGATCAAGGTTGACCAACGCCGCTTCAAAAACATTCCGCTGTACCACCTCTCGTGGATCCGCATCCTGTCGATTGCAGTCCGACGCCACGAGTATGCCGGCGTGAGCGATCCGGACCAGGCTTGGATCCTGCAAGAACTCATCCGGTACCTGGAACACGAGAATTCGGGCTCGCTGAAGTTCGTTGACATGGGTCCTGAGTGGGTGACCGTTCGCGAGGAGGTCAAGGCTGGAACGCTGACCATGGCGGACGGAGGCAGGGAAGAGGTGGTGGCGCGCTGGGATCAGCTAATCCAATATCTCTGCCTGACACTCGGGGCCCGCTTGGGAGAAGACGTCCAGCCAGTACTGAGCCGTCGAGAACGAGCCGATCCGGAGCAGCGAGTGACTTCACTCGCGACTCAGCTGGTTGCATCCGGCAAACTAACGGGAGCCATCAAGATTCCGAATTCTGTCGGTCCCATCGAGATCGCCGCCGACCTTCGGACCATGGCGGCAGACGCATCCGTGACTCTCGACGCGCCCGACCGACCGCGCCCTACTACTCGCGTTAGTTGGCTGGTGCGGCAGCTCCGAGATGCGCCCCCGAATTTACGCATCTCGGCGAGCTTCCCCCACACGAAGACGACGACGTCTGCCCTCTTGCGGGAAGTCCGCACTGATCCCGCCGTCCTTATCGCCCCAATCGGCAGGCTGCCCAGATCGTTCACCGTCACGCTGTCCGCTCAGGTCGGTGCGAATCGGAAGCACGGCAAACGTAGCTTCATTGATGACGTTGCGGCGCACGTTGAGCGCTTCTATGGGGAAATTGTTCAAGACCTTAAGGCGTGGACCGCGGCAGCACCCCGGTTGGTGGAATCCGAAGTCGCAACCGAAGACGCCGCCGTCGTGCCGCCGAGCCTCGAAGCGGTTCCCGAGGCAACGGGATCGGAGCAGCCCGTGCCGTCGACGGTCGTCCGACCATCTCCGGAGAAGACAGAATCTCCTCCCATCCCGACTTCCGCGGCTTCCGAAGCAGGGCTCCCGCTACACGCTCCAGAGCTAGGCTCTCACGAGCCAACTAATTAGCTCCGCTCCGCAGGAATCCTGCCTCGCTCGCCGACGTGGGACCGCCCACGTGTCGCCGCAGCTCAGATGACGGAATCCTAGTGGTGACCTGCCCCCGAATTGTCGTACCAGTTGTGCTACCAGAAAACGTCATCCTGGCGTTGAGTTGACCCCGCGGCGTCCATCTGAAGGCTGCCTCCTGCGTGGGCAGGAGGCTCCGCCATGCGAACGTACCTTGGGGTACTGACGAACGCGGTTCGAAGCGCGCTGCGATTCAAAGCACGACCTGATGCTCGAGAACCTGGCCCTTCGGGCAGCTGTGGGGGCACGAAACCCCGATCCGCCTGTCTGGGAGGCTCGTGCGGTCGAGTCCGAAACGTCGCAATCATGGGCTGGATCGAATATTGCCGCCCCACGGGTGCCAGTAGTGACCAGAATCGGCGGTCGTGGCGACGGAGCCGCGGTCGACGACGGCCCCGGGTGTAGACGGCGAGCTGATGCCGCAGCGCTAAGTTCTCGAGGACGAGATCTCGGCGGGGCGCGGACCGAAGCGAAGAGTGCTGCGACAAGCAGACGGAGGTAGAGCACAGACGAGCCTCTCGTGGCTCGCCGATACTCTGCTATCTCAGGACAGACCTGCACCTATCAGGTTTTGCCGTCCCACGGGGTACAGGTTGCGAACATAGTCGACTCGGCTGTCCTTCATGCACTCGATTTCATCCCATGCGATCACCAGGAACCACGCACGAGACGATCCGCGCCTGGGAGGTCCGCTTCGCCCCGCTGCTCGCAGACGGCAGTGTCAGATCTCAGGGCGCGTCGACCCTTAGGCGCCACAAGGCGACGTCGCTGGTGGTCTATGCTGCAGCCAGTTCGCTGATCAGCGAGTGCCAGCGTGTGAGGAAGAGCCGTCGCTGCTCTGTCAACGCGACATGGGCGCCACCGCGGCGGCGGACGCGGAAGTACTGTCGCAGCTCATCGAACGCGCTACAGAAGCGCGACGCGGACTCGAAGCTCCCGAAGCCCTGCATCGGGTAGTAGCGCTGCTTCACCGCTCGGTGACTCTGCTCGGTGTAGTTGTTGAGGTACTGCGTCGTGCGATGCCAAGCCTTGCGGCCGATGATCCAGCGAATCGCCCGTCGGTAGGCGGGATGCAGGTCGGTCGTGATCCGTGCGGGCTTGCGTTCGGTGATCTCGACCAGTCTCCGCAAGAACCTCCGCGCGGCATGCTTGTCTCGATGCTCGCTCAGCATCGAATCGATCAGTTCTCCGTCGCCGTCGATTCGCTCGGTAGAGGTAGCACCAGCGCCCAGCGACCTTCACGTACGTCTCGTCGAGGTACCAGGACTCGCCGGCTCGGGCTCGTCGCTTGGCGCGGAGCTGGCCGGCGAGCAGTGGGGCGAATCGAAACTCCCACTCCCGGATGGTCTCGTGCGTGACCCTCAACACCGCGCTGGAGGAGCATCTCTGCCACGTCGCGGAAACTCAGCTTGTAGCGCAGACGCCACAGCACCGCGAGGAGCACCACGTCGGTCGGGACCTGAAGATGGTTGAACGGCGTGCCGGTTCGCTCGTTGAAGCGACGCTTGCACGAGCGGCAGTTGAACCACCGGTAGCCGAGCGTCGTGCGCGCCTGGCGTCTGGTCGTGGCGGCGGATGCACAGTGCGGACAGTTCACCGATGTCTCCTCGTCCATGCTCAGACGAGGCTAAACCTCACAGTTCGAGCCCTCAGAATCTGACGCAGCCCACGGGGTTCGGTGAGGAGGGACCCGAGGCCTTCCGTGCCGGCTCGGACGTGGTCGCTCAGGCCTACTCCGGTCTGATGGTGACGGACGGGAAGACCGACGAGGATGGCGCGCCGGACCTGATCTCGACGCCGGTCGCCGACTACACCACGGGCTTCGCGGCCGCGATGGGCGTGGTCGCGGCGCTCTACCACCGCGAGCGCACCGGCGAGGGGCAGTACATCGCGACGTCACTCCTGAGGAGCGGGTTGTTCTTGCAGTCTGCGGCGGTGATGCGCGAGCCGGTCCATGATGCGGTGCTCCGCGATCCGCTGATCGAGCGCGTCGAGGCGGCACGCGAGGCCGGCCGCTCCTACGACGAGATCCCTCGCGACGCGAAAGAGCGGCCTCGCCGCGCGCGCCGCCTTCCGCCTCTACTACGGCGGTTACCGCGCGAAGGATGGCGCGATCGTCCTCGGCGCGCTGACCAGGGCGAACCGCGACGGCATGCGTCCGCGTACTCGGCCTGGAGGGTGAACACTCCGACGATCCCGACTATGACGCACGCGACCCGGAGAACCAGGCGCGCGCCGTCGAATGGAAGCGGGTCATTCGCGAGCGCTTCCTCACTAAGAGCACCGACGAGTGGGTCGCGCTCTTTGACGCAGAGGGCGTGCCGGTCGCGCTTGTACAGTTCCCGGAGCGGCTCGCAGACGACGCACAGGTCAACGCCGATGGCATGATCTGGGATCTGGAGCACACGCTGACTGGCAAGCAACGGGTCGTGGGACCAGCCGTCCTGATGTCGATCACTCCGACGCGCGCCCGGCACTCCGCCCCCGCCCTCGGCGAGCACTCCGCCGAGATCCTGCGCTCCGCTGGCGCGACCGACGAGGAGGTCGCCGCACTGATCAATGCGAAAGTCGTGACGCAACTCTGAGCGTCTCTTCAGCCACGAGCCGTTACTCGTATTTGTCGCCGATCACACCTGCGGCACGCAGGTCCTCGATCGAGGCGGCCTCGTAGCCGAGCTCAGCCAGCACCTCGGCGTTGTGTTCGCCGACCAGGCCGGCGTAGCGGTCCCACAAGGTGGCGTCGGGCGCGGTGCGCCAGAGGAAGCCGGCGAACTGGTGGGGACCTGCGATGGGGTGGTCGACCGTCTCGATCCATCCGCGCGCCGCGTGTTGCGCATCGGCAAGCACCGAGAGCGGCGAACTCACCGCCGAGGCGATGGCACCCGCGCCCTGGATGTTCTCAGCGACCTCTTCAGCAATCTGCGTCGCGACGAAAGCCGCGAGCGCACCGTCGATCTCCTCGCGGGCGGCGAGGCGGCCGTGCACGGTCGACCAGGCGTGGCCGGGCGTCGCCCACTCCTCGTGGCCAGCGACCGCAACCAGGGCGGCCCAATGCGCATCTGTTTCGGCGGCGATCGCGACCCAGGCCTCGACGCCCGTCAGCCCGGCGGCGGCGCGATAGACGTTGTGCGGGACGATATGCGGGTCGACGTTGCCGAGCGGGCCGGGGATGCGCCCGTTGAACGTGTACTCGGCGAAGATGCCCGGCAGTTGCCAGGCGAACGCCTCGGTCTGCGAGAGGTCGACGAACGAGCCCTCGCCAGTTTGCTCACGGCGGCGCAGCGCAGCGATCGCTGCGAAGACAAGCGTGAGGGCGCCGGTCGCGTCGGAGTGGAAGATCTGTTGCACTTCCTCGCGAGGGCGGTCGGGATAGCCGCGCACCGACCAGTGCCCCACCGTTGAGTCGAGACCCGAGCCGAGCGTGACGTAGCCCTCGTACGGCCCCTGTACACCCCAACCCGGCATCGAGATCAGCGTGCAGCGCGGATTCAGCTCGTGCACGCGCTCCCAGCCGAAACCCAGCCGCTCTACGGCGCCGGCGGAATAACCCTCGAAGAGCACGTCGGCGCGCTCGATCAGTTTCGCCAGCACCTCGGCGCCGCGCTCCTCACGGAGGTTGATCGCAATGTTGCGCTTGTTGCGATTGGCGAGGTGGTGGATCGGGGAGCGCTCGTAGACCGCTCCCTCCCCCTCACCAGGCGGAACCAGGCCGCCCGTCAACGGGCGGGTCATCGAGGAGCGGGGAAAGGACTCGAGTTTGATTACATCGGCGCCGAGGTCACCGAGCAACGAGCCAGCCATCGGGCCGGCCCAGACCTCGGTCATCTCGACCACACGCAGACCTTCGAGGAGCCGCGCTGTCATGGCGCCCAGCCGATCGAGCAGGCGTTTGTCACGAGGACGCACCAATCACGCCGGCGCGGAACAGCGCCGTCTGCTCATCGCGAGTCAGCCCGGCGTCGTCGAGCAGCTCGACCGTGTGTCGGCCGAGCCGCGGCGCAGGCCTCAGCACGAACGCGCCGTCGAGGCGGAACGGCGGACCGGCGAGCGTGACTTCGCCGAGACCGGGTTGTTCCTGCGTCACGAACGAACCGCGCGCCTGCGACTGGGGGTCGGTGATCGCCTCGGCGACATCGAGGATCGGCGCGACCATGACGCCGTGTGCCTGCAGCTCCGTGAACACTTCGTTGCGCGTCCTGCGCTCGAGCCAGGGGCCGAGGTGCTCCATGAACGCGTCAAAATGCAGCGCCTTCGCCTCGGGCGTAGCGAAGCGGAGATCCCGCGTCAGCTCGGGGTGCCCGAGCGCAGCGCAGAGCCGTGTGAAAAACGGTTCGTTGGCGGAGGCGAAGGTGACGTAGCCGTCGGCGCATCGGTAGGAGCCAGTTGGGTAGCTGAGCTTCGATTGACCGTGAGAGCGGGGCATCTCCCCGCCGGTGAACTCCCAGATCAAGAACCAGCTGTCGACGTTGCCCAGGAGCGCCTCGACGCCGGCCACCTCCACCTCACGCCGTCTGCCGTCGCGAGCCTGCGCCCAGAGCACCGCCGCGCTGACCGCGGCGGCGGTCGCGCCCCACTGCATCGTCGGCACGTTGGGGCCGTATCGGATCGGCGGCTCACCCGCGATGGCGTGTTGCCACATGCGCGTGGAGCTGGCAAAGAGCGACATGTCGTTCTCGATGCGGTCACGCAATGGGCCTTCGATGCCATGCTCAGCCATTCGTACGCGGCTGGGCGGCGCGTCGAGGCCAGCCAGCGCCGCGTCCAGCGCCGCACCAGTTGGCGGGTCCAGGTGTGAGGTCACGAGCGCCGCGCCGTTCGTGACACGCGCGAGCACGTCCAGACCGGACGGCGTCGAGAGGTCGACCGCCAGCGAGCGCTTGCCGGTGTCGAGGGCGAGGTGGTAGGCGCCGGCCTCGATGTTCGGTGCGTCGTCGGGGAACGGTGGGAGGCGGCGCATCGCCGCGCCGACGCACGGTTCGACCTTGATCACCTCGGCACCGAAGTCGCACAGCGTCTTCGTCGCCGCTGCGACCGCGAGCGTTCCTCCAACCTCGACGACCCGCAGTCCGGCGAAGGGCTGAGCATCGTGGGTGGTGCCGGCCACTCGCACGGCTTCGACGGTCTTGGCAGTCATCGGGGTCCCTACAATCTCGCGCGCCTGGCCCGGGGTCCAGCAGCAACGATGCCGCGCACTTTGCCCGCCACGGGCGTGCCGCGTCAACGTGCGCGCGGCTATCATCCATGCCGCCGCCGCGGCAGCAAACCCCGGACGAGCGGACGGAGCGCACACGATGACCACCGAGACTACGACGCGACCGAAGCGGAGCTACTGGGCGTGGGGCCTTGAGGCCGATGAGCCGACCGAGCAGGAGCGCATCGACGCCGCCCGCGAGCTCTCCGAGCGCCACGGCGTCACGGTCGAGCCGAAGCCGATCCGGCGCGCCGAGGATCTCGACCTGCGCGAGCCGCGGATCACGCCACCCGCGGCGATCGCCGATTTCTGTCGCAGCGACGCTCACGAACGCGCATTCCACACCTACGGCAGCCACGGCACGGAGCGCGTACGCGCACTCAATGGTGACTTCCCCAACCCGCCAGACATCGTCGCTCACCCTCGTACGGAGGGTGAACTGGCCGCGGTGCTCGAGTGGGCGTCCGACAACGGCTACGCGGCCATCCCCTTCGGCGGTGGCTCCTCAGTCGTCGGTGGAGTCAACCCCCCCGAGGGCTTCCCCGGCATCGTGACCATTGACATGGACGAACTCGGTACGCAGGCGACACTGGCTCCGGTAGCCGGGCGACACCTGGCTTCTCTTCCTGGTCCTGCTCGATGGCCCCTCCCGGTGGACGATCCCGTCCGCAGCGGAGGACCGCTGGGCGCCGGCGCGCTACCGGCCCTAACCCTCGACGGTCACGGCAATCGTGTGGTGCCCCGTGGCGCCATCGGGAAACGGCTCCATCTGCTCGGCCGTCTGCACCATGCCGCTGCGATCGATCGCGCGTACCTCGAGGCGGAACGCGCCCTCGGTGGCGGGCCAGTCGACCACCCACTGACGCCAACTGCTGTCGGACAGCTCCTCGCTCAGAACGGCGTCGATCCATCCGCCTTCCGAAGGCTGCGCGCCGGGCGATCGCTCGCCTGGCCGAACCTGAACGCCGCTGACGCCGCTCAGCCCGCCCCAGGCGACGCCGGCGACGCGCACGTTGCCGGGCGCGAGCGTGGCGCCGGCGTGCGGGACGTCGATGCGCGACTGCAGCTTGATCGGCGCCTGCTGGGCCCAGCCTCGCCGCACCCAGTAGGAATCGAAGGAGTCGAGCGTCGACGGCAGTGTCAGATCTCAGGGCGCGTCGACCCTTAGGCGCCACAAGGCGACGTCGCTGGTGGTCTATGCTGCAGCCAGTTCGCTGCCGCCAGCTCCTGCGCACCATCGATCACACCGCCGCCGTGCACGGCTTCGTGGCGGCGCTGGCCCGGCAGGCGCGCAACGAGGGCTGGGACGTGGCGCAGCTCGACCCGCCGCACCGGGCGTCACGCTACTTCCGCCACGGCGGCGTCCTGCACTCCGTCCACCCCGACGCCTTCGGCGTCCTGCGCCGCGAGGGGAAGCCGTGGGCGTTCTTCCTCGAGTGGGAGCGCCGCGCCGTCAGGCCTTCCACGATGGCCGCCCGCCTCGCCCCCTACCTGCGCTATTACGCCTCGCCGCGCCCCACCGACGACCACGGTGTGCGCCCGACCGTGCTCGTCGTCTTCGAGGATGAGGTCGCGGCGGACCACTTCCTGCGCGTCGCGCGCAAGGAGATCGCCCGCGCCCGCGTCGAGCTGCCGTTGCTGGTCTCGCACCGCGCCCTCATCGGACGGGAGGGTCCGCTCGGGCACGCCTGGCGCGCTCCCGCGGGCGGACCCCCGGTTCGCCCGTCCGGCTGAGCAGGGTCTTTCTCGCCCATCGCGGCCCACGCGCTGCGTGCGGCGGGGTCGCCCGACCACGCCGCCGCAGAGCTCCCTCGCAGCCGAGGGTGAGCTGTCGGCAGACGGGCTTGCCGCCCTCGGAGACGACGGCGACGACCCCATGTTGGCGCTCGCGAGAAGAGTCGTCGCGGGCGAGAACCAAGCCAACTCTGGCGAGTCGGTCTTCGCCCAGAGGTAGCAGGTTGAGGCGCAGGCAGCTCTTGTGCCTGGTCGTAGGGGAGCTGTTGGCGGAGGAGGGAGGCCAATAGCGGCTCGCTCACCCGGTGCCCGTGCGACGACAATCCATGATCGTCGGCACAGAGACCGGCACCCGCGATTTCCGGTTGGCGCCCATCGCGGTCGGCGGATCGGAAGGTCGCGTCCGAGGCCGCCACTTCTCCTATATTGGACGAGTCACATCGGTCGAGCCGAGCCGAGCGCGCAGGGGGTCGGCCTTGTCGCCACCCGCGCTCGTCGGTACGGTACCAATTTCGGCGTCAGATCCACCGATTCTAGGATCGCGCCGGTCGGCCTGCTCCACGACGCGCGTGCTGCGAGAGTCTCGCCGCTGCAAGCCCATGTCGAGGAGTATTGTGTTGTCGCTCCGTGGGCGGGGCGGGCAGAAAGCGTGCACATTCTGACTGTGGACAGTCTCATTGAGGTGGACCAGGAGGGGCGGCCAGGCTCTCTGGCGTGCCTTGAGCTCGATTTATCGTATGAGTCGAGCGCGGGTGATCTTGTAGGGAACTTCTACCTGCCAGCCCTCGCTCGTTCGGCTGTCTACGACCGTGCGGCCGGATACTTCAGCAGTTCGATCTTCGCGCTCGTTGGGCTGGGGATGTCAGACTTTTGCCTCCGCGGTGGGAAAGTCCGCCTGGTCTGCTCACCACACCTGAGCTCCGACGACATCGCAGCGATCGAGCGTGGCACCGAGCTTCGCCGGGAAGTCGATGCCGCCGCCGCACGGGACCTCAGAGGTCTGCTGGCTGACCCAAGGAACCTCCCCGTCGTCGAGCTCCTGGCGACGCTCGTGGCACTTGAGGCCCTTGAACTCCGAATCGCATATCCCTACTTCGGGCACGGCCTGTTTCATGACAAACTCGGGATCTTCGGGGACGGGGCGGGCAATCACGTCAGCTTTCGCGGGTCCTCGAATGAGACATTCGCTGCGTGGGAGGCCAAGGCGAACCACGAATCATTCGAAGTGTTTTGCTCGTGGGTTGGTGGAGCTGACGCCGAACGGGTAGACCGACACCGGCGCTTCTTTCAACGTCTCTGGAATGGGCACCTAGACGACCTGGTAGTACTTGAAGTCGGCGAAGCGACCCGGGAAATCCTCCAGTCGTGCGTAAACCCTGAAGGCTTGGAGGCCGCGCTTGACTCGGTGCGGCGGATGGTCGCCTCAGAAGTTCCCGGGACTGGCATCGTCCCGCAAGAACACCAAGCTCAAGCGATCGACAACTGGTTCGCAGCTGGCTGCCGGGGAATCGTAGACCACGTTACTGGTGCCGGGAAGACGATTACAGCGCTGACCCTCGCGCGCCGCTGGCTCGACGAGCGGGGCCCTGTGCTGATCTTCGTTCCGAGCCTCCTCCTGGGTACGCAGTGGCTCGGCGAGATTCGACGAGTGCTCCCGGACCCTGAAATCGCCGTACTCCGCGTTGATAGCTCGGCCGCAGGCTGGCAAGAAGACTTAAGAACTTTCTCAACGAGAGGTGAGCAGTTCGGCAAGCGAATAGTAGTTGCCACAATGGCGTCAGGGGCGAGCGACAGATTCCTGCGTCGCATCGATGCCGGCGAGCACCTTCTCATCATTGCAGATGAAGTGCATCATCTGGGGAGTCCCATACAAAGCCGAATACTGCAGATCGATGCTGGAGGCCGTCTAGGCCTGTCCGCCACACCCGAACGCTTTGGGGATCCTGAGGGGTCTGCCGCTGTCTTTGAATACTTCGGCGGTGTCTTGCCCCCTCCGTTCACCATCGCTGATGGCATCCGTGTCGGCCGTTTGGTTCCTTACGACTATCACGTCATGCTCGTCGAAATGACAGAAGCTGAGTGGGAACAATGGAACCTGCTCTCCGACCGTATCGCCGAAGTCGCCGCCAGGAGCAGGTCGGTGTCACGAGATTCCGAATCAGACTCTGAAGCCAGAGCGAGACTACGGCAATTATTTTTCCAGAGAGCTCGCATCAAGAAGCAGGCGGTGAACAAACCTCGCCTTGCTGCCGAGATCGTGGCCGAGAACTACACCGAAGGGCATCGCTGGCTGGTGTACTGCGATGATCAGGCGCAGCTGCGCTCGGTGATTGCGGAGCTTGAGAGTCGAGGCATTAGGTCTGACGAGTACCATTCAGCAATGCTTGGCGCCCGTGCTGAGACGCTGGCCCACTTTGACCGGCAAGGCGGCGTCCTCGTCGCAATCCGGTGCCTCGATGAAGGCGTAGACATCCCGAGCGTTACACACGCCCTGATCCTCGCCTCGTCAGCGAACCGGCGCGAGTTTATCCAACGCCGCGGTCGCGTACTGCGCACAGCGAACGGGACGAAGCACTCAGCGGCAATCTTTGACGTGCTGGTCACGGCGCCGGGCCAGGCAGTCTGCGAGTCAGTCCTACCGTCAGAACTGGACCGTGCTGCAGAATTCGCGGCGACCGCGCGGAACGCCGCCGTGCGGATGCAGATCGCGCGAATGCGATCGCTAGCAGACACGCAACGGGATGACTATGAGCCTGAAGACCAGGACGAGTAGCGCGAGCGAGTGAGGTAAGCGCATGGAAACAGACAACGCTACCAGCTTCATCGACCGCTCACAGAGCGCTGCTCATGAAGCCGTTCGCGAAGCATCCACCGACATAACATCGAATCTCGAGGACGCTCGTGTATCCGAAGCTCTCTCCGGAGAGTTCATTGACGAAGTCTTTCGGTTGGCGTGGCGCCACCAGTTCGAAGACAATCGCCGGACAGTAACGAGAGACTTACGGGAGCTATTTCGAGACCGCGTGAGTGAAGTGTTTTCCAAGGAGATTCCAGAGTGAAGCTCACTCGAATCAAGATCGATAACTTCGGCCCATACCTGGGCGTTCATGACATTGATCTATCTGTCACTGATACGGCTCGGGTGGTCGTCATACACGGTGAGAATCTTCACGGGAAGACATCGCTTCTCAACGCGATTCGGTGGTGCCTGTACGAAACATCACGCGACCGGCGCAACGAACCGATCGCACTGCGCGAACTTGTGAACTATCACGCCGCAGATTCAGGGGAGTGGTTCGCCGGAGTAGAGATTAGATTTATACACGATGACAAAGAGTACGAGCTTAAGCGACAAATGCAGTCACCCAGGACTCCTGCGGACGATAATGACTTCACAATCATAAAATCTCTTCGGATCGATGGGAGATTTGTGGCAGAGCAGCAAGTTGAAGACCGTCTAGCGAGGGTTCTTCATAAGGATATTTCCGACTTCTTCTTGTTCGATGGAGAGATGCTTAGCCGCTATGAAGATCTTCTTGCAGACGACCGCAGGAGTACCACGGTCATAAAGCGGTCGATCGAGCAGATTCTCGGCCTCCCCGCGCTCCAGCTAATCCAGACGGATCTGCGCGACGTGCAGCACGCAGCCAGTCGGGCCCAGACCCGCGCACTAGAGTCTGCAAAGCGCGATGCGACACTTGCGCGCGAGGCTGAGAAGCTCCGGGAACAGGTAGGCGCGATCAGCGCAGATCTCAAGGAATTGAATGGGGAGCTATCGAAGGAGGAGGACGAGAAGGAGAGACTGCGACAGGCCCGGCAGCGATTCAGTGACATAGAGGCGGAGGCCAGAGAGCTCACGAGGCTTGAGAGCGAGATAGCAGTCTTGACCTCGCAGCGGGCCGAACATCAGCGCGAGGGCCGGAATATACTCTCCCAGGCATGGTGGGTTGCGCTGACGAAACTGGCCGGCGAGCGCCTGTCGGACGTGGAAGACCAACTATCAGAAGTCATCGCTTCCTCGACGAGCGCGCAGGTGGAGGCCTCGGAGCACGCTCAGCTTGTTGAGGCCCTCAATGCGGGGGTTTGTCCGACTTGCGAGGCAGCCCTGGTCGATGAACGTCGCGACGCCGTCGAGGCTCGTGTGCAGGCGACTCATCCTCAACCAGATAGTCTGAAGCTGGCCTTGAAGGTTGCAGATTTGGGTCAGGCGATGAAACAGCTGCGCGAGGTAGCTGATTCGGGTCCGAGCGAAAGGCTACGGAAGGCCGAAGCCGAGTATGAGCGGCTCGGCCTAGACGTCCGGCGAAGGCAAAGGCGCGTGGATGAGATTCGGGAGAGCCTGCGTGGCAATGAAGCTCCTGCTATTAGCTCTCTAGAGCATCACTACGACCTAGTCATTCAGAGGATTCAGGACATTCAGAACAACATCGATCAGCAAGAGGACATTCTCGAGCAGACCGAGAAAGAAGTTCAGCGGACTGAAGCGAGGGTTAAGAACCTTCCAGGCGCCGATCCGAAGATCACCACTGAGACAGGCGCGCTTGATGCATTTCATCTGATTATTGACAAAGCGATCGATATCTTCCGAAGGAAGCTCCGTGTCCAAGTCGAATCCGAGGCCACGGAGATTTTCAAGAATCTGATAACGGCGACAGACCTAGATCAGCTCCGGATCAATGACCAGTTCGGGTTGACTATCCGCAACACCGCTGGCCGGGAGATCACCACTAGGTCTGCTGGTGCTGAACAGATTGTCGCCCTCTCGCTCATCGGCGCTTTGAATCATTGTGCGGTCCGTGAGGGTCCTATCGTCATGGATACGCCCTTCGGCCGACTCGACCGTTCTCATCGCGAGAACGTCCTCAGGTACGTGCCTCAACTTGGCGCACAGGTGATCCTCCTCGTGCAGTCAGGGGAGTTCGAGCGCGAGCGAGACCTGGCGCACCTAGGGAGCACCGTCGCGCGCGAATACCGGCTTGAACATGTTGACGGACTCTCGACCAAGACGGAGGTACACGAAGTTGTCTGACGACCGAACGACGATGAGTCTTTCCGAGGGCGGAGAGGAGGTCGTCAAGCGGCTCGTCTCCAGCGGATGGTTCGCAACGGAGGTTGCGGCTTTTCAGGCCGCGATTGCGGTCGCGCTTGCGAGGGACCTAGCCGTTGACCGGTCCGAAATACAGGGCAACACAACGACCAAGTTCAATGTCGGGTCACTCGATCCACTCGTCGGGGATCTTGTGTCTCAGTTTTCGTCTAACGTCGAGCAGCCTTTCGAGACTGCGAACATGTTGGCCGAGGCAGGCCTTCGATACCTCGGGGAAGTGCTCGAGGACGACGTGGAGATGAGCACGGCATTGGGGCTAGCAGAAGCACGCCCCAGCACTGACTGAGGTTTCCTCCCGTCAGCGAAGGGAGGGGGCGACTCGATCAGGGTGTTATCAGTCATGCAGGTCATGACCGGGAGCTTGTGGGCGAGGTTCCCCGTCATCTGGCACGGGCTCGAACCTCCCACGCGAGCCAGCGATGTACTCGTCGATCGGTTCCACCGCGATCCAACGGCGCCCAAGGCGCTCGGCCACCCCACCAGTGAGGTTGCTGCCGGCGAACGGGTCAAGGACGATGTCGGCCGGGTCCGTCAGGAACTCGACAAAGAACTCTGCCAGGCCAGCGGGCATCCGCGCTGGGTGGGGAGTGATTTCGCGCTCCCGACAGTAGTCCTGGTAGGAGTCATAGGCTCGTGTGTTCGAGAATGACAAGACATTGGGTGGTATCGCTCCGCCGTGGTCCTTCAAGAAGGACTCAGCGTTCACCCTGTGACCTGAAGGACGTTCCCCGGCGTTATATGACTGCCTCTCCAGCAGCTTCTTCATCGACTCGCTATATGGCTGTAGTACCCGGCGGTTGTCAGACTTTGGTCGATCCGTATTCGACATCCACCAAACGTTCGTGAACGAATCCTTGACGCGAATCCGCTCGATCGTCACCCACTGAGCGGGACTTGGGATCCTCGCCGGATTGTGCGAGATAAACTGCTGGCACAATTGCAGCTTGCCTTGCTCGAGGAACGCGAGCAGAGCCCTCAGCGAGAGAGTCGACATCGTCGGTCGTCCCGGCTCCCAGGCATTGCCGATTTCCATGACGATCGACCCATCCGGCGCGAGCAGCTCCGAAAAACTGGGAGCCAGCGCTGCGAGCCAGGCGACGTAGGCGTCGCCTGTGAGGTTGCCGTACTTCTTCTTCCTGTTGAGCGGGAACGGCGGCGAAGTGAGGATAAGCTGGACCTCGCCCCGAAGGTCCGTCAACGTTTCATCTGCCAGACAGTCCTCGATCGTCCCGCGAAGCATTGTTCCGTGCTCAGTCTTGTAGGCCACGGAAGGTGGGGTCTCTGGCGCGCTTGACGTGGCACTGGGCGTCACCATGTTCGTCAAATCCAATGAGAGCGCTACAGGCCGCTGCGGTGATGCTAGCGACCACACTCACTGCGCGCCAGCCACCGTGGGACGGCAAAACCTCATGCGGCCCACCGATACTCATGATGCAAGCCTCCTAGCACTGGCTTGCTGACGACTCGCTGACTCGGCGTCCGCTGCACCGGCGGGCGTCCCCCCAGACCCTGATTCAGCGTCGCGACGAGACACGGTATCTCGCTGCGGGTTACGCGCAGTTCGTGGCTAGAGCGCCTCAGCGGCGGGGCGTGATCGGCGGGTGTGACCGGGGGGCCTGCTAAGAGGAACACAGGGATCCGCATCCGCGGCTGTAACTGATTCTCGAATCGAGCTCGCGGTGATCCGGGGATGCGGAGCCGTCTGCATCGTCCGCGTGTCGCGGCGCCGGCGAGGCGCCCGGAACCGAGATGCGTCACGATCTGTGTTGATCGCCTGCGCTACGGAGACAGCAAGAACTGTGCCTGACATGTGATGTCCAGATGCAACATCGTGAACAACGCGGGGTTCAGTACGCTGCCGCCACACTGGTTCCCGACCCGGGCTGCGTCAGATCTGAGGGCTCGAACTGTGTGGTCTAGCCTCGTCTGGGCATGGACGAGGAGACATCGGTGAACTGTCCGCACTGTGCATCCGCCGCCACGACCAGACGCCAGGCGCGCACGACGCTCGGCTACCGGCGGTTCAACTGCCGCTCGTGCAAGCGTCGCTTCAACGAGCGAACCGGCACGCCGTTCAACGATCTTCAGGTCCCGACCGACGTGGTGCTCCTCGCGGTGCTGTGGCGTCTGCGCTACAAGCTGAGTTTCCGCGACGTGGCAGAAATGCTCCTTCAGCGCGGCGTTGAGGTCACGCATGAGACCATCCGGGAGTGGGAGTTTCGATTCGCCCCACTGCTCGCCGACCAGCTCCGCGCCAAGCGACGAGCCCGAGCCGGCGAGTCTTGGTACCTCGACGAAACGTACGTGAAGGTCGCTGGGCGCTGGTGCTACCTCTACCGAGCGATCGACGGCGACGGAGAACTGATCGATTCGATGCTGAGCGAGCGTCGAGACAAGCATGCCGCGCGGAGGTTCTTGCGGAGACTGGTCGAGATCACCGAACGCAAGCCCGCACGGATCACGACCGACCTGCACCCCGCTTACCGACGGGCGATCCGCTGGATCATCGGCCGCAAGGCTTGGCATCGCACGACGCAGTACCTCAACAACTACACCGAGCAGAGTCACCGAGCGGTGAAGCAGCGCTACTACCCGATGCAGGGCTTCGGGAGCTTCGAGTCCGCGTCACGCTTCTGTAGCGCGTTCGATGAGCTGCGACAGTACTTCCGCGTCCGCCGCCGCGGTGGCGCCCATGTCGCGTTGACAGAGCAGCGACGGCTCTTCCTCACACGCTGGCACTCGCTGATCAGCGAACTGGCTGCAGCATAGACCATCAGCGACGTCGCCTTGTGGAGCCTAAGGGTCGACGCGCCCTGAGATCTGACACTGCCGCCCCCACCCGGTCGTAGCTCGCGCAGCAGCCGGTGCAGCCGGTTGACCACGCGCGTGCGTTCCTGCGTGAGCCTCGCTCACGGTGTCTCCTCGGCTTCCTCGGCCTCCTCGGCTGCGAGCTCGGCCAGCGTGCGGGCGTGCTGCTCGGAGGGCCGGACGAACTCGAACGTGACCTTGCGGTCGCCCGCGATCTCCATGCCACCCGGGTGCTCCACCGCGACGTTGTCGCGGTACACGCGCGGTCGGTGCGCCCTGAGCAGAAACATGAGCAGCTTGTCGCTGTAGACGGTTTCGGTCCCCACGACCCGGCCGGCGTACCAGACATCGCGCTTCATGCCCGTGGCGCGCCGACGGGCCTCGCCGTCGAGCAGGTCGACGGCCTCATCGAGCGCCTCATCCCACTGGCGCCTGAACGTCTTGTTCCGGCTGCGTGTCTGGTAGGCGTTCTGACGGGTCACCCCGGCTCCGCGGGCCGCGAGCGTGATGTTGCCCGTGGCCTTGAGCCGTTCGATGAACACGCCCCGCCAGGCGGGCGCAACCCTCATTTCGCCCCCCTTTGGGTGTCAACCTTTGTCAACCTTTCGCACATGCTAACCCAATTCGTGGCGGTCCAGCGGTCCAAATCTGCCAGGAGCGTGGGGGCGCCGCGCAGCCGTTCTGCCAATACCAGATCATTGAACCCCCAGAACGTCCCCGCCTGCCCCCCTTGGGCGTCCCTGTTGTTCGTGATCGCCAGCGTCCTTCCATCCTCTAGGTCGATGCGTCCGGGCATCTCCTCGTGCCCGCAGCAGCTAGCCACGGTACGGATCCCGCCAGCATTCAGCGCCGCGACGATGTGGTGGATGCAGAAGTCTATGCATTGCACACGGCCGCCGAGGGGCATGCTGACTTGGTTCCTCAGCGTTACCTCGTCCCCTGGCGAATCACAACGCTGACATCTGTGGTCGGCGACCCCCTCGTCGGTCCCCCGCGGCCGCCTGCTGATTCGCCACGGCAAGGGCAACAAGCAACGCGTCGTCCCCTTCGCCCGCCGCTGCCGGGTCGCGCTCGGGGCCTACCTCGCCGTCCGCGGGCCGACGCCGGGCCCGCTCGTGTGGGCCGTCACCGGGCCCGGCCAGCTGCGGCCCGGCGTGCGGCTCCAGCCCAACGGCCTCAAGCAACTGCTCCGCCGCCGCGGACGCGCCGCCCACGTGCCCCGCTGCCACGCCCACCGCTTTCGCCATACCTTCGCGACCTGGGCCATCCAGCAGGACGCCCGCGAACTCGACGTCCAGCACTTGCTCGGCCACGCCGGCCCTGAGATGGTGCGCCGCTACACCGCAAGCTACCGCGATCGAGAGCGCGCCGGCCTCGACTCATGGGGCGATGGCGACTCGGCTCGTCACCAGCGAGATCGACTTGACTGCGGGCCCGACCAGAGCGTCCATGCTGAGCATGGATCCACAGGAGCGCGAGCTCGACGCGTTGATCGGACTCTATTTGCTGCGCTGCGAGGCCCGGCTCGAGCGCGGACTTCGTTGTCGTTCCGGTGCACAACCTGGACGAGGCGGATCCGAAGTGGCGTGCACTTAGCGCGGGATAGCCTGGTTGATCGGCTCTGGGAAGCCAATGGTCAAGGCGCGCCGAAGGCTACCGCACAACGGCTGGAGCCTTCGAACTCTCGCGCCTCCGCCAGCGCATCTAGCTCCGCCGCAACCCTATCGAAGAGGTGGACTCTTCGCTTGGTCCTGACAAGTCTTTGTCACTGGCGTCGAACCGAATCACCCGGAACGGACTCCATCTCAGCCAGCCCAGAGCCCGGCCCGCCCTCATTGATCGGCTTGCTCATCGCGTCCGTAGCCGGCGCTCCACTTGACTTGAGGGGGCAGGAGAGCGTCCATGCTGGCGATGAACGCGACACGCTCCTTGGGTGAGCTCAGTGCGCTGTACCTCTTGCGCTGCGAAGTGGAGGGTAAGTCCGCGCAGACCGTGCGTGCCTACGGCGAGACGCTTGGACGCTTCCGCCGCACTGTCTCGGTCGCCGATGCGGCGGCCGTCACGCCGGAGGACGTTTACCGTTACCTGCGCGGCTTCTCTCACCTCAGCCTCGAGACGAGGCACCGTTACTTCCGAGAGGTCCGCTGCTTCTTCAACTGGCTGGTCGACGGGCGCTACCTCCACGAGAACCCGTTCCGGGGGATCAAGAACGTCCGGCTGCCACAGCGCATCGTTGAGCCGTTCTCGCCAGCCGACATCGCGCAGCTGATGGCGGCGTGCGATTCAGCCACCGCGCTCGGGCTGCGGGATCGTGCGATGGTGCTGTGCTTGCTCGACACAGGCCTGCGATGCTCAGAGCTCGTTCAGCTCACGCTCGATGACCTCGACCTCGAGACGCGCCGGCTGCACGTACGCCACGGCAAGGGCAACAAGCAGCGCGTGGTGCCGTTCGCGGCGCACTGTCGCGCCGCGCTTAAGCGCTACCTCGAGCAACGGGGAACGGCTCCGGGTCCGCTCTTCGTAGCGGCCAGCCACCTTGGTGCGCTGAAGCCGGCGACCGCGCTCCGGCCGAACGGACTCAAGCAGATGCTGCGGCGCCTCGGGCGGCGCACCGGGGTGGCGAAGGTGCACGCGCACCGCTTCCGCCACACCTTCGCCACCTGGGCGATCGCGCATGACGCGCGCGAACTCGACGTGCAGTACCTGCTCGGCCACTCCTCGCCCGACATGGTGCGTCGCTACAGCTCGGCCTACCGCTCGGAGCAGGCAGCACTACGCCACCATCGCTTCTCCCCGGGCGACCAGATGATCGGCTCAGTGCCCGGCTAAACCCGGTTTTAGAGGCGGCGCGGAGGCGCCCTGACCTGCAGTTTCCCTGCAGTCTCACATCTGAGTTATGTCGCCTGCTGCGGCAACCAGCGTGCTTCCCAAGCAGAGGGTCGAGGGTTCGAATCCCTTCTCCCGCTCCAAGCACTGCAGATAGACGTAGGGCCCGCCATCTGGCGGGCTCTCTTCGTGTGGGAAGTTGGGCCATCTGCTCTCTGAGCAGGTGGTCCAGGGGGTCGCTGGTCCGAACCCTCCGGCGGGTGCTCGTGGACGGCAAGGTGAGCCTGCTCAACTTCAAGTACCACGTCGGCCGCTACCTCGCCGGACAGTCCGTCGAACTCGTCTGTCACGACGGTCTCGTGGAGGTCTTCCACGACGCGGTGCTCGTGGCGACGCACGCCCGGCGGCACCTCCCTGAGCAGGAGGAGCGGGTGCTGAAGCAGGCGCTCGCCGCGGCGCCGAAGCGTCCGGCCTCGGACCGGGTGGTCGTCCGCAAGGTCGACCGCAACGGCTCGGTGAGCTTCGCGGGCGCCAACTACCGCGTCGGCAACGCGTTCCGGGGACGCCAGGTGGAGGTCTCCCTCGCAGGCGACACGGTGCCGATCTGGAGCGACGACCGAATCATTCGTACGCACGCGGCCAGACACGACCGCAGGAAGGAGCATGGTGCCTTTGCGAACCCAGGTGGCAGGCCGGACCGGATCAATGCAGCCTAGTACCCTGCACCACATGTCGTGCAGGTACCGGAGCCGTTCTGTCGTGCGGGTACCGAGATCTCACAGCATTTCCCAGAACGGCCGTGAGTCGGGAAAACTAGCCCCGAAGGAGCGACAGTTTTGAGAGCAGCGCTCTTGCTCGTCAGCTTTGCCACGCTTCCGCTCGCGGCCTGCTTTGGTGATGAGGGTGGCGTGGTGGATGCCACCCTGACCGTTACGCCGCCCCCGACGGTTGCGGCGGCCTCCACCGCGGCTGCCACCACCACGCCTCAGACTCCCACGGCGACGACGACGCCTGAGCCGACGACCACCCCCAGTGCGACTCCGCCGATCGAAGGTGGCGCCGTCTGCGTCAACGACCCTGACCGCAGCTCAACTGTCCCAGGTCTCCTCGTCGACGGAGAAGCGTTTGCCGAGGAGTGCTGCGACAAGCAGACGGAGGTAGAGCACAGACGAGCCTCTCGTGGCTCGCCGATACTCTGCTATCTCAGGACAGACCTGCACGGATCAAGTTTTGCCGTCCCACGGGATCGTGAGCGTCACGTCCGTGGCGCGCGGCCAACGCTTGCGGCGTTTCTCGTCCTTGAAGGGTTGTCCTCACGATACGATGATCAGCGGAGCGCGGTCCCGACCGTCCCGAGGATGCGGGGCCCAGGTTGGCGACGGGCCCGCCTCTCAGGCGGCCTCCCTTCTGCATCGTTGCCCACGCTGTCCCGTGCCAGCGACGAGGCGAGTTCCACTTGACCGATCCCGGCCGCCAGTATGATGCTCTCGCCGCCCCCAGGCCTTGCGTACCGGCAGGGATGAGTTGATGCACGTAGCGGTGACGGGCGGCAGCGGGCGCATCGGGCAGTACATCCTCTCCGAGCTACTGGCCTACGGCTACGATGTCACGAATGTGGATGCCGTGCCTGGCGCCGCCGACACGCGCTTCCAGCGCGTAGACACGACCGACCTCGGCGAGGTCGTCGCCGCGCTCAAGGGCGTCGACGCCCTGATCCATATGGCCGCCATTCCTGCTCCGACGGACGACCCTGAGCACGTGGTGTTCCGCGTGAACATGCTGTCCAACTGGGCTGTGCTGGAGGCCGCTGAGATCCACGAGATACCGAAGGCGGTCATGGCGTCCTCCATCAACGCGCTCGGCGCGAGCTTCTCGAAGACGGCCGTGCCACCGCGCTACTTTCCCGTCGACGAGGCGCACCCGACACGCGCCGAAGATGCCTATGCGCAGAGCAAGTGGCTCGGGGAGGAGATGGCCGAGGCATTCTGTCGCCGACGCGAGATGCAGATCGCGAGCCTGCGCTTCCACCTCCTCATGTCGAGCGACGAGCAGCGCGCAGAGCAGCAGCTGTCGATCTCCGACCCGACGGACGACCGCGTGCGCTACAAGTCGTTCTGGGGCTGGACCGACCGCTCGGACGCCGCCCGCGCGTGCCGCCTCGCGCTGGAGGCCGACTGGAGGGGCCACGAGGCGTTCTTCATCAATGCGGACGAGACAGTGCTCGCGATTCCGACGCGTGAGGCGATCGAGCGCGGCTACCCCGGCGTCCCGATGCGGAGGCCCCTCGACGGGTTCGAAAGTGCGATCGACAACTCCAAGGCGAAGCGCATGCTCGGGTGGACGCACGACACCCGGTGGGTGCGGCCGTGAGCGGCAGCGTCAGGTCCCAGACCCGGTGGCACAGAGGTAGAAGATGAGAGTCGGATTCGGAAGCGGCATCGCTCTGGCCGATCGTCCGGGCAGACCGGGCGGATCGCCTTCGCTGCGGTACGCGCAGCAGTTCGGCGCCACCGACATCGTCCCCAGCACCGAGCACCTGCCCTCACACGACGGAACGTGGCCGCAGCACCAGCTGATAGAGCTTCGAGTCGCCGTGGCAGGGTTCGGGATGAAGCTCTCGGCGATCGAGAACGTCCCGATCTCCTTCTACGACCACATCATGCTTAACGGGCCGCGGCGGGATGAGCAGATCGAGAAGATGATCACCAACTGCGCAGCATGGCCCGTGCCGGCGTTCTTATCTGCGCCACCGCGTTCTTGAGCGTCGAGGGAGGTTGCCGTGCGAGTGATCCAGTTTGAGTTGCCAGGCCAAGGGAGAAGGGTAGGCGTAGTCGATGGCGAGGATGTCATCGACCTAACTTCGTCCGAGCCGACGCTGACCACCGTTTATCGCGTATTCGAGCATGCGCAGGAAGATGGCCTGAGCCTCGAAGAAGCGATGGGGACAGTTGCGGACTCGGGTCATGCGACTCGTTTGCCGTACTCATCGTTACTAGAAGGGTCGGTCGAGAGTCCTGAGGCGCCGCATCTGCTTTCGCCGATCGACCATGATGATCCGCACCACGTGTTGATTTCCGGGACGGGATTGACTCACACGGGCAGCATGGAGTCGAGGGACAAGATGCACGCCGAAGCAGACGCGCTGGACGTGGAGGAACCTGCGACGGACTCGGCGAAGATGTTCCAGATGGGCATCGAGGGCGGAAAGCCCAGCGCGGGTGTGCGCGGGACTGCGCCGGAGTGGTTTCACAAGGGGAATGGGACGCTCCTGCGGGCGCCGGGCGAGGCATTGGAGCTGCCGGCGTTCGCACTGGATGGCGGCGAGGAGCCTGAGCTTGCGGGCTGCTACATCATCGACCGTGAAGGCGTGCCGAGGCGGTTGGGGTTCGCTCTGGGCAACGAGTGGTCCGATCACGAGACCGAGAGGATCAACTATCTGTATCTGGCGCCTTCAAAGTTGCGGGTGTGCTCCATTGGGCCGGAACTGGTGACGGACTTCGACTTCGGCGAGCTGGAGCTCCAGTGCACGGTCACGCGCGGTGGCCAGACGATTTACGCGAGCGGTCCGCTCTACACTGGCGAGAAATACATGTCGCACTCGCTGGCAAATTGTGAGGATCACCACTTCAAGTATCCAGGGCATCGCGTGCCGGGCGACGTTCATATTCACTTCTTCGGAACGAGCCAGTTGAGCTACTCGACCCGCAGGTGGAAATACGCCGCCGGGGACGAGATCACTATTGCGTCGGAGGGATTCAGCGCGCCGTTGCGTAACCAAGTGGCTGATGGGATTGCAGCCGATGGAGACGTGATCCCGGCGGTAAAGGCATAGAAGAGTCGGGACAAGTGGCAAAGACGCGGGAGGAGCGGATCAAGATATTCCCGCGGCCTTGCGGGAAGCGGAATGGTACGACGCGTGAGTTGCTGCCGGAGGGAATGAGCTCTCACCCCAGCCCTCCTTGCGACAAGCTCAGCGCGATCGCCGTATCTGCGCCGAGTTGTAACCTGATTCCCTGTGGACACGCCCTCCCGACACCTGCACTCCCGCCTCCGTAGTAGCTTGAATCCGGCGCGGGGAGGAGACGGTGTCACAGCCAGCGACATACCCCGAGTCCAGCAGTGCGACGACGGTACTCGTTGCCGGAATCCGGTCGTCTCGTAAAGGCCGATGCGCTGCAGCACATTGCCGGACATGCCACCGAGCCACATGGGGCTCCGGCGCCGCGAACGCAGGTCGATACCGGCGGCACCGATCGTCTCGAACGCGCCCTCGGGGGTCGCCGCAGCGCTTGCCGGCGGTAGCGACTCACGGTGCGGGTGCTGACCTCAAAGCCAAGAGCACGCAGCTTGCGAAGGCGCCCGCGCAGGATCCCCGCGGTCACCAAGCCCGGTCGTCGTCCGCTCATAAGCAGTCCGTGATTCGCTCCGCGTTCGGCGGCTACAACGCCAAGCGGAACCTCAGAGCGAAGGTTCTCGATTTTGTCCAGTCTGGTGGGCGGTACTGGACGAAATCAAGAACTTTCGTCCTGAGGTTTCGACTGGCGGTGTAGCCATCGAGATAACCAGCGCGCGGGGAGCGCCTTCGCTGCTCGGACTCAAAGCCGACGACACCCGTGGGACGGCAAAACCTCATGCGGCCCACCGATACTCATGATGCAAGCCTCCTGCTGACGACTCGCTGACTCGGCGTCCGCTGCACCGGCGAGCGTCCCTCCGGAGAGTCGAGCGCCAATGACCGATACGGCCGCATCGCGTTGTAGTGCTGGACGTACTCACCAAGCACCCGCCTCAGATGCCGTTCGTTGACGGCGATGACGTGATCGAGGCACTGGCGCCGGAGCGTCCCGATCACCCGCTCGGCGATGGCGTTGGCGTTCGGCGCGCGCACCGGAGTCAGAATCGTCTCGATCCCGAGCCGTCGAGCGCGTGCGATGAAGTCCCCGCCATCGCTACGGTCGCGGTCTCGGATCAGGAACCCTGGCTGCTCACCCCAGGCGGTCGCCTCGATCATCTGCTGCCAGATCCAGGGCGCGTTCGGATGCTCCGTGACGTTCCAGTGCCGGACGCAGCGCCGGTCGTGGTCGATCACGATGAGCACGTAGAGCGTGCGGACGGCGAGCGTCTGGACCGTGAACAGATCGGCGGCCCAGATGCTGGACGCGTGGTTGCGGAGAAACGTGCGCCACGACTGGCTCGGGGGGCGCCGCAGCGCTTGCCGGCGGTAGCGACTCACGGTGCGGGCGCTGCCTCACGGCCGCCGCGGCGCGTCAGGAGCCTACGCGCGCCCTCCTGGAGCTGCTGGCGATCAAGCTGGTCTGCCGCCTCTTCCCGATGTCGCTGCCCAACGCCACGCGTTGGTCCGCGATGTTTTCTTTGGAGATCCCGGTGCCCTTGAAGCCTTCAACGTCGCCGACCAACTCGACCATCGTTCTATCGCCGCAGTTCCGATTATTGGAGCCACTCACCGGGGTGCGGATGTTCAGGAGCGAGCAACTGCTCTCGCTGGTGGACTGGACACATGAACGCGCCGCGACGGCATACGCACTCCTTGGTCCCTCCGAGTTCCAGACGGCCCTCGATCGAGCACCGGCACACCGGACGGGCATAGCGCAAGTTGCGTATCAGGCTGGAGTCGACGAGCGGCGCGCACTCGAGGTCCTCATGGAGCAGGCGGTGGGTGACGATCGTGCGGAGCACAGCGCTCCCGACCACCCGCTACGCATAGTCGGCGACCACCTCGCGCGGATCGAGACCGGGATCGCAGCGCGGCAGTTGGCCGTGGATGTCGCCCGATCGTGGGTGGCACAGGGTGGGAACGGAGACGTTGCTATCCGCGTGCTGATGCACGCTGTTCGCCCAGAGATGCGCAGCACATCCACTGATCCGGGTCTCGGCAACACCATCGCCATACGGGAGGGTGCGGTACCCCTGTCGTGGATCGAGGAACTCTCACATCTCTGGGATGACATTCTCGATTTCGTGGAGCACAACCCGAACCTTCCTCCCGCGGCCCTCCTCGATGGCTTGGCAATCTTCGTGTACCCAGGCCGGATCGGCTTCGGGCAAGGTCCAGACGAAGAGGCGGCTGAGGCCATTCGCAAGGTGGCCACCCGTGTGATCGACCGCCTATCCTGCATCTACGAGGCCCGTCCGGGCGCACTGAGGCGGCTTCGCGCGTATGCAGCGCGAGGAGAGCTTCCGGTCCAGGTTGACGTGCCAGACGGATTCTCTAGGCTCTTCCCTGAGCGCTGGGACGGATCTGACGAGGACGGAGGATTTGGCGGCTGGGAGCGTCGCACAAGCCAAGAGGTCAGACTGCTAGCGGAGGACCTACACGAACGCTCCCCCGACGAGATCGCGGCGCTAATCACGGTAGCGGACGCCGAAGCACGGGCGGCAGGGATCTCATACCCGCGTCTTCGCCGTATCCGCGAGGCGCGCCGCTGACTCCGAAACGCTGAAATCATGGGCTGGATGGAATATTGCCGCCCCACGGGAGCGCCCGGTTCAGCTGACGGTCTCCACCGCGGCTGAGGCGATGGCGTTGGACCTCCCCGCTCGACACCTCAAGCGGGCGCCGTCCCCGTGTAGCTGGCGTAGTGCGCGCGCGAGGGGAAGCGACTAACCGCTCCGCTGCGCCCCACGATCTTCGCCGCCAGGATCACGCCGACGCCGGGGATGGTGCGAGCGCTCACGTCGAAGCCAAGAGCACGCAGCTCACCAACGATGCGGACGGCGCCCCACCGTGGATTCTCAGTGGCGATGCGCAGGATCAGCCGCTGCCACTCGGCGGGAATGTGGGGACGCCCAGGTCCGCGACGACTCTTCCAGCGCCAGTAGGCGCGGCAAGCAGAACGATGCCACCGCACCACCGTGTCCGGCTCGACCATCACGAGCGTGCCTCGCCAGCCGGACCAACCACGTGCCAGCAGTGACCAGAGTCGGCGGTCGTGGCGACGGAGCCGCGGTCGACGACGGCCTCTTGTGTAGACGGCGAGCTGATGCCGCAGCGCCAAGTTCTCGAGGACGAGATCTCGGCGGGCGCGGACCGATGCGAAGAGCGACGGGTGTCCGGGTGAGGGGAGCGAGGCGGGTCAACTCGCCAGCAACTCCAGGCGCCTCGAGGCTTCTCGCTTCCCGATCCCGCGCACCGTCGCCCACCTGGCCAATACTGTCACACCGGGCTTCGTCGTACCGTTCTCCCAGTTGTAGATCGTCTGGGCGGTGACACCGACGAGGAGGCCGTAGTCCGCACCGGACATGCGGAGGCGGTTACGATCCGTCTTCACCGACTTCGACGAGAAACGGATCTTCTTGACCGCGCTGACGGTCGGGGCTTCGGCGAGCCGGCGCTGCTCCCGCTGCAAGAGGAACCCCTGGTTGCGAGCGAGTTCAGTGACCTGGCGTCTGAGCGCTGCGATGGTCCGACGCTGCTCGGCAATGGTCTTCCTTAACGGTCCGACCTGCTGCTTGACCTCTCTACGTGCCAGGCGAGCGATCTCCTCCCTCAGGACGGCGGCGACATCGGGCATGCAGGCTCTCCTTCGGGCTGAGCTTTCACAGGATCGAGGAGTGTCGGGTGGCGGCCGCCACCCGTCAGGCGAGGTTGCGGCGAAAGCCGCTACGCCTTACCGGCGCGTAGCTCCGCAGCCGCGGCGGGCGAGAAGCTCTCGTCGCAAGCCGGGCAGGTGAACGACGACGCCTTCTCCTCGTTGCCCACGTCGTCCGCGCTGTCCCACACGGCATTCAAGATCGTGTGTGGGCACCTGGTCGGCGCTGGTGCCTCGGCGACTTCCGTTTTCTTCGAGCGGCCGAAGATGCGATCAAGCAGTCCCATCGTGCTTGTCCTCTCTCATCGAGAGGAAATATACAACGGGCGTAAACATCGGCGCGGTTCACCGCGCCATACGCTGCTAGTTAGCGACGGTCGTAACCACCTCGGTCTCCGCCTCCGCCCTCGCCTCGCGGCCTGGCCTCGTTGACGCGCAGATCGCGTCCACCGAAGTCAGTGCCGTCGAGTGCAGCGATGGCGTTGCGTGCGTCGTCGTCGCCCATCTCAACGAAACCGAAGCCACGGGGGCGGCCGCTGTCGCGATCGATAGGGACGTTGACGCGGACGACTTCTCCGTGCGCTGCAAACAGCTGCTCGATCTCACTCTCGCTTGCCGAGTACGGCAGGTTGCCTACGTAGATATCCATCGTCGAAGCCTCCACGACGCGCACGAACCGAAAGACTCGTGTCACTGATTACCAGTCGTCGCAGCGGGCTCGGTGAGTCGGCGTTAGACGAGTCTGGGCCGCAGACAAAGGGTGCCTGCGCACGCCCACGATAAGCGGGCGGTCACTCGGTGTCACCACGCCCGCCACAAGATCACTCGGGGTTTCGCGTTCAGGCTGAGTGGAAGCTTGAGGAGCGGCCTCCGAGTGGATGGCGCGTCTATAATGCGCCCATCCCTGACAGGCGGAGCCTCATGTTTTTCATCAGCGTTGTTAAGCAGTACGAGCGGGCGGTGATCTTCCGTCTCGGTCGCTACACAGGCACCCGCGGGCCGGGACTCGTCATCCTGATCCCGTTCGTCGACCGCGGCGTCAAGGTTGACATGCGCGAGCTGGTCCTCGACGAACCGGCGCAGTCCTCGATCACGAAGGACAACGCCCTCGTCGACATCGACTTCGTCGTCTACATGCGCGTGGTCGACGCCGAGGCGGCGGTCATCAACATCCAGAACTACATCCGCGCGGTCCGCAACCTCGCCACGACCACGCTGCGCGCCGTGATCGGCGACATCACGGTCGAGGAGGTGCTGTCGCAGCGCGAGACGATCAACCGGCGCCTGCAGGTGAAGATGGCGGAGGAGGTCATCCGCTGGGGTGTCGAGGTCAAGGCGATCGAGATCCGCGAGATCACTCCGCAACATGACATCCAGGACGCGATGACGCGCCTGCTCACAGCGGACCGCACGAAGCGCTCCGAGATCA
The DNA here is from genome assembly GCA_965198045.1 of Dehalococcoidia bacterium. Lineage (GTDB taxonomy): Bacteria > Chloroflexota > Dehalococcoidia > UBA2979 > UBA2979 > CBDDEC01. The sequence continues at coordinate 12,332 of CBDAOL010000012.1, read as the reverse complement.
CCGAGTCAGAGGGCCAGCGGCAGTCCGCGATCAACGTCGCCGAGGGCAACAAACGGAGCGCGATCCTCGAGGCGGAAGGCTCGAAGGAGTCGCAGGTGCTGCGCGCACAGGGCGCCCGTGAGGCAGCAATCCTGAACGCCGAGGGCTTCTCGATCGGCCTGCAGCGGATCTACGAGACGGCCTCTGGGGTCGATGGCAACACGATGGCCCTGCAATACCTCGAGATGATGAAGCAGCTCGGCGCTGGCGACTCGACCAAGTGGATCATCCCCATGGACCTGGCGCAGGTCGCTGGTCCGATGGGCGCCGCGATCGAGGGGCTGACCAGCGACGATGAGGCTGCCGGCGGCAACGCGGCACGATGAGTATGCAGGAGTGCTCCTGCACGTAGACGAACATCATTGCACTCAGGTGCTACAACCCGCGCATGGACTCCGACGCAGCAGCGGTTCGACTCCAGGCGATTCACGACGAGGTGTTCGAGCTGTACCTCGTCGCTGAGCGCGTCCTGCTGATCGCCTCTCACCTCGACGGCGACTTGACTCTGCTACGGGTGAAACGCGACGAACTCCGCCACCTCGCTGCCGGGTACGCACAGCTGGCCGCGGACGCTAGGCGCAAGAGTCAGTAGCTGAATCACCTCGCCCAACTGTGCTCAGTGGCGATGCGCAGGATCAGCCGCTGCCACTCGGCGGGAATGTGGGGTCGCCCAGGTCCGCGACGACTCTTCCAGCGCCAGTAGGCGCGCCAAGCAGAACGATGCCAGCGCACCACCGTGTCCGGCTCGACCATCACGAGCGTGCCTCGCCAGCCGGACCAACCGCGTGCCAGCAGTGACCAGAATCGGCGGTCGTGGCGACGGAGCCGCGGTCGACGACGGCCCCTTGTGTAGACGGCGAGCTGATGCCGCAGCGCCAAGTTCTCGAGGACGAGATCGCGGCGGGCGCGGACCGAAGCGAAGAGTGCTGCGACAAGCAGACGGAGGTAGAGCACAGACGAGCCTCTCGTGGCTCGCCGATACTCTGCTATCTCAGGACAGACCTGCACGGATCAAGTTTTGCCGACTTGTTTGAATCCGGCCAGACACCGGGGGTTGCGGCCCTAAGGTGTTGAGGACGCTGGTCGGCTGACTCCAAGTTTTGCTGCCGTGCTGCTGAGCAGGACTGGCTCTGGGGCGGAGTGTCGCCGGCCACCGTCCGGCGAGATATCGTCAAGAGCTGTGGATGAGCTGTAGGGGGCAGATCAGGCGGCGTCCCTCCCGTCGCTCACTGCGTGGCTCGCCTGTCGCTCCTGGAGCGTGCCGTCGATGAAGACGCCGCCCGCGCGAACAACGGCGACCAGATGCGGTGCGTTCACTCGCCGCCAGCGCTCCTCGGCGGCATCGAGCAGCTTGTAGGCCATCGCCAGTCCAGCTGACCGGGAGCCGGCGCCCTTCGTCACGCGCTGGCGCAGCCGCACCGTGGCGAACGTTGACTCGATCGGGTTCGTCGTGCGCAGGTGCACATGGTGCTCGGCGGGGAAGTCGTGGAACGCGAGCAGCCGTTCGAGGTCATCCGTGATCTTCGCCGTCGCCTTCGGCCACTCCGCGAACTGCTCCGCGAGTGCGCGCGGCATCCAGGGCGTCCGCGCGTGTCCCGGCGGTGTAGATCGCCTGGAGCGCTCTCTTCGCCTCGCCCTGCGTGCGATCGGGCAGCGCCGCCAGCACGTTCGCGGTCTTGTGTACCCAGCAGCGTTGCTCCCGGGTGCTGGGGAAGACCTCACGCAGCGCCGCCCAGAACCCGAGCGCGCCATCACCGACCGCCAGCTCCGGGGCGGTCATGCCGCGCTCGCGCAGGTCCCGCAGCAGGTCGAGCCACGACTGCGTGTCCTCGCGGTAGCCGTCCTGAACGGCCACCAGCTGCTTGCTCCCCATCGGGACGCACCCCGACCAGCACCAGGCAGCAGAGCCGGTCCTCCTGGAGGCGGACATTGAAGTGGACGCCGTCCGCCCAGAGGTAGACGTAGTCGACATCGGCGAGGCTGCGCCGTTGCCAGCGCTCGTGCTCGGCCTCCCACCCCGCCGTGAGCCGCCTGACGGTCGAGGCGGAGAGCCCCGCATCCGAGCCGAAGAAGGCCGAGAGCGCCGGGACGAAGTCACCGGTCGAGAGCCCGCGCAGGTAGAGCAGCGGCAACACCTCCGTCACCTTGGGCGAACTCCGCATGTACCGCGGCAGGATCGCCGAGGTGTACTGCTCATCGCGACGGCGGTGGTCGACCCGTGGCGCCTTGACCTCGACCCGGCCCGCGGCGGTCGTGATCTCGCGCGGGCGGGCGTAGCCGTTGCCGACGACGAGTCGGCGGCCCGACGTATCCACCACGCCCGCGTGGCGCTCAAGGTAGGCCTGACGTTCGGCCTCCAGCGCCACCGCGAGCATCTCCTGGGCAGCGATGCGGCAGAGCTCGTCCAGGCCGACCTGGGCAACCCCCACCTCCTGCCCGCCGCTCTCATGCACTATCCTCAACATCCGGCGTACTCCTCCCCGGCCGGCCAACCGGCCGTCTCCTGATTACAGGGAGGGTACGCCGCCTCTCTCTGCTACCCCGTCCACAACTTCTGACGATATCTCATCCGTGCGGGCTTGCGTTCGGTGATCTCGACCAGTCTCCGCAAGAACCTCCGCGCGGCATGCTTGTCTCGACGCTCGCTCAGCATCGAATCGATCAGTTCTCCGTCGCCGTCGATCGCTCGGTAGAGGTAGCACCAGCGCCCAGCGACCTTCACGTACGTCTCGTCGAGGTACCAGGACTCGCCGGCTCGGGCTCGTCGCTTGGCGCGGAGCTGGCCGGCGAGCAGTGGGGCGAATCGAAACTCCCACTCCCGGATGGTCTCGTGCGTGACCTCAACACCGCGCTGGAGGAGCATCTCTGCCACGTCGCGGAAACTCAGCTTGTAGCGCAGACGCCACAGCACCGCGAGGAGCACCACGTCGGTCGGGACCTGAAGATGGTTGAACGGCGTGCCGGTTCGCTCGTTGAAGCGACGCTTGCACGAGCGGCAGTTGAACCGCCGGTAGCCGAGCGTCGTGCGCGCCTGGCGTCTGGTCGTGGCGGCGGATGCACAGTGCGGACAGTTCACCGATATCTCCTCGTCCATGCTCAGACGAGGCTAACCTCACAGTTCGAGCCCTCAGATCTGACGCAGCCGGTTCCCCAGGAGCACATCGAATCCGGGCGTCCCTGACCTGCTGAACACCTCGGGGAACGCGATCGGCCAGTGCAGCGGATCCCGTGGCGGAGCGCCGACGGGCCGTCCGGCGTCGAGTCGCTCATTGGCTCGGTCGCGAGCGCGGCTCAGCGCGTCGGTTTCAGCGGGCGTACCCAGAGCGTCGACGAACTGCTGGATGACCGCCGCGTCGGATTCGAGGAGCTTCGTGAGCGCGGTTGTGCCGAGCGCGTGTACTACGCCGGGCTGCCCGAACACGAGGAGGAGGCGATCCGGCGCGAGCGCGGGATTCCGTATCACCCGGAGGTCATCGAGTGGTTCAAGGGAGTGATCGCGGAGCTGGAGATCGAGGACCGCCTGCCTGAGGTTTAGGGGACGGCCCTCTCCACATGGCCGGCCGCGCTTGCATCGCCTGCTCGCCGGACAAAGTCCTCGGCGCTGATGGCGGGGCTGAAGAGGAAGCCTTGACCGGCGTCGCATCCCACGTTCTGTAGGAACCGCAGCTCCGGGAAGCGCGGCGTCGAGGCGACGATCAGGCGTCCGGCCTGGCTCGAGGCCAGCCGCTTCTGGGCCAGCTCGAACGTGCCCTCCGCCATCTGGTCGAACTCGTCGAGCACGACGAGGTCGGCGTCGACGGAAGCGATCTGGCGCCGGCTGTCCGCGCCGCGCAAGAAGAGGTAGCCGGGGCCGATCCGTTTGAGCCGCTTGCTGTCCGCCCCCTTGCGTCGCGGTGGCTCCGGTTGCAGCCGCGCGCGGAGGTAGGCGCTGTCCTGGAGCGCGCGGTCGAAGCGCGCCTGCGCGAAGTCGTCCATCTGGTTCTGGGTCGGCATCAGGAAGAGGACATGCCCCGGCCCGCGTAGCCGCTGTCCGCGGCCCACAGCGCCTGGTTGACGCAGAGCTCCGTGGCGCCGACCTGGGCCGACTTCTGGATGACGACGAGGGGACTGGGGTCACGCGCGATCGCCGCCAGGGCCGGGAGGTGCTGCAGGGGGCGCCCCGCCATCGCCCGATGGGTCATCGCCCAGGCCCACGGGTCGCTCGGGTCCCGGCGGCTCTTTTCCGCCCACAGCGCCCTCCGCAAGCTGGAGGAGACGGTCGAGTTCGTCATCAGCGAGTCCTTCCACGCGGGCCGTCGTCGCGTCGACGGCCTCCGTCCGTTCGGTGGGCACGCCCCGCACGAGGCGTTCCAGTTTGGCCCCCTCCGTGATCGCCCGGATCGCCGCCTCCGGCGACGCCGCGACTGCCGCGACGCCCTGCAGCCAGGTGGCGCCCTTCTGCTGCAGGAGCAGCGCCTCGCTGACCTGGCGCGCGTGCATCTCCCGGGCCAGGACCTGCTCTAGGTCGACGACGCGGAGATGCGGAGCATCCGCGGCAACCGCATCGCCATGGTCTTCCAGGAGCCGATGACCTCGCTCAACCCGGTGCTCACGATCGGTCAGCAGATCAAGGAAGCGATCACCCTGCACCTCGGACTGCAAGACGCGGAATCCACGGCGCGCGCGGTCGAGCTGCGATCCCGCTGAGTGCGACCGCGTTCAGAAGGTGATCGGGCGGGACGAGGTTCGCGAGGAGTGCGCGCTGCGACGGCTGCGTGAACGCGCCCGCCATCCCCTGCACGGCCGCAAGTACCACGATGTGCCAGACCTCGACCACCCCCGAGATCGTAATGACCGCCAGAGCCGCCGAGGCGGTCACGGAGATCGTGATCCCGCCGAGCACGAGCGTTCGGCGGTCGACCCGATCGGCGAGCGCTCCGCCAAACGGACCGACAATGATGCTCTGCACCATCGCAGCGAAGGTGACCACGCCGACCGCGAAAGACGACCCGGTCAGGTCGAACACGAGCCAGGCACGCGCGAGCAACAGAGCGAATTGAGATGCGGCCGTGAAGAACGTGCTGAAGAAAAGACGGCGATAGTCGGGAGACTGCAGGGCCGGAAGGCGTTCGAGAAGCGGGGTCTGGACCACCGCGGCGGCGGACGCGGAAGTACTGTCGCAGCTCATCGAACGCGCTACAGAAGCGCGACGCGGACTGGACACACCCCGGCCGCACTGTGTGCTGTTCGCCGATGGCGTCGATGTCGAACCGCCTGCCGCCGCCCGAACGTGTGCGGCGTGCGGGGAGCGGATCCGTCGGCGAACGCAGCGCATGAGCTGCTGCGCAGACTTGGCGGCACTGGTGAGCGCAAGCGTTACGGGACGAGGCTAGCGGACTCCGCGATGCTTACCAGTTCGTCGAGCGAGGCAGCGTCCGCCTGAAGCAGCGCGACGATGTCGCCAGCGCGCCAGAGCAGGCTGAGGATGCCGTCATCGGAGTACCGTTGGTAGGCGTCATCGAGGCTGGAGTCGACGGCCTGCCAGGAGCGCTCCGGCAGGGCGAGGCCGCCCGGCCTGAAGCGCTGTCGGAGCAAGATCGCGCCGCCGTCGGCGGCCTCCAGCAAGACCCAGACCGCGACCGGATCGCAGCCATTCGCGCCGCTCTTTTGGCCCACGCCGACGGGGCGGTAGCCCGCTGGCATGTATGTGGGCGCGAGAAAGCCGGGCTCGGCGGGGAAGGAAGCTCCCAGGTAGCTCCCGCCGCTGCACGACTCCGCCGGGTGGGCGTCGCCTTCGCTGGCGCCGGGAGGCGGCTCGAAGATGAAGCGGGCGGCGTCGAACTCCGTCCCGTAGTTGAGCGCGGTCACCTCGGCATGGAAGGACTGCCCACCGTCGGTGGCATCGACGGCCCAGCGCATGATGAACATGCGCTCGGGGTCGACGAACGCGCGCGTGACGCCGGCGGGTGAGCGGAGTTCGACGATCTGCGTGCGGCGGCCGAGCAGCGTCGCCTCACCGGCAACGGCGACCTCGGGCGCGGCGCCTCGCTCGCGCCACTGGGCCATGAGCGCCTCGACGGTCGGGGCGTGTGCCGGCCCGACGGGCGCGCTGAAGACGGGCGACACCACCACTCCGTCTGGGAAGCCCGCGAAGACGCCGCGCCGGTAGACGTTCGTGCGGTCGTCGTACTCCCACGAATCGTCCCCGTCGGCGACCGTCAGGAGCACGCCGTCGTCGATGCCGGTGCCCGTGGTCTCGAACTCCCAGCGCCAGCGAGCCGGGTCCGGCGCGTACCACCAGCGGATGACGCTTCGATCTCCGCCACTCTCGAAGCGGGCGAGCGGGTCCCCCGGGCGGGGCTCGACCTCGACGGCGACCTCGACGGCGACCTCGGCGTAGAAGCCGAGGTTGCGCGCTGACTCGTGATCGGAAGTGCAGGCGAAGCTGAGGGTGGCCGCAATCAGGCCAAGGAGGAGGCACCTGAGTCGTTGCCCGGTGACGATGCACATGATGGCGCAGGGTCCGAATTGACTACGCGGGTTGACGCCCACTCTACCGCGACGATTGACACGCAGCCCTGGTAGAGCCGGGGTCACCGTCGGAAGCGAGGACCGGGTTGTGCCGTGCTCGCACTTCGGGGAATCAGTCTCTGTCCCCAAGGGGTGCCGCCAGCCACAGCCCGCCGACGGGAGCCGACGCGGACTGCCCCGATCCGCACTCGCCGGCGAGCGAGATCTGAAGGCAGGCCGGGCGCGGACACGGGTCGGGCACCGAGGAGTTGGACACGAGGCTCAGCTGTCGTCCTCGGGTTCCTCGTAGGTCTCCGTCTGGCGATTCCACCACGCGTACTGCCAGGCGTCGGCAACGGCGGAGGGCTCGAGAGCCGCAGCCGGCACCCAGTGGCGTACGGGTGGGGTGCCCTCCTTCACCGATGCCTCCACTTGGTACATGAGCTTGCCGTCGTTCCAGATGGTCGGCTGGAGTATCACGACGTCGCGCGCGAGCGTTCCCTTCTGGTGTAAGCAGACCCTCGAGCCCGGCGTGAACACCTGCTCGTACCCGCTCGGGGGCTCGTCGCCCAAGGCAACCATGAGTGGATCCGTAGACGAGAACTGCGCGTACTCCGCCTGCACCTTCTGCACGACCGCCTTGAAGTCATCGGAGTCCCCGTCCGCCGCAGCCAGGCGCTCGAGGATGTGTTCGAACTCGGTGTACAGGCGCTCGGTCAGCCGCAGACTCCCGTAGGTCTGGTCGAACAGCACGATGCAGCCTCCCCGCCACGTCGTGCCGTCCGAGTCCTGCACGGTGATGTTCGTTGCCGATGAGCCGATGTCGTGGGGCAGCACACTGTACTCGCGGGCGAACACATCGCGTATCCGGTCAGCGAACTCGCCCTTCACCTGCTCGGGCCTGAACCAATCCTGACCCACGCGCAGGACCACGCCCGTAGTCCTGAAATTCCGGGACCGCGCCCTCATGTTCGGGTTCGTCTCCTGAAGCTCCCGGTAGCGATGGAACTGACCCGTTTGATTGTCTGTGTATCCGTCTACCCGCTCGGTGATAAGCATCTCGCACTCCGCCAGAAACCCGTCACTCCCCCGCAGAGAGGTGCCCGTCGGTGAGTTCGCTGGCGGTGATCGCACAGCGGACGTACGTCGTGAGGTGCGGCTTCGTCGAGCGATACGGCCGTCCGGGCTTTACCCGGACGAAAGGCGAGAACGTGTGCATGTTCCAGGAGGTCACCTCGTAGGCCCGCATGGCGTGAAGGTACGTTGCGCCGGGGTAGCACTCCCGCAGCGCCTGCGTCTGGTTGATCTCCCCGATGCTGTCCGCGTTCTCGGAGCGCTTGATCTCAAAACTGACCTCGCCAACGTTGCGCAGCGGGTAGCCCAGGTGAGGCGTATCGCCACCGCGCTCGGCGATGCGATCGTACTCGGGTGCCCGGTCACCTCCGGGCCGGGCGGCCCGGTAGCGGTCCCCGAACCCGGTCGGCCATCCGATGTGCGCAGGGAGATCCGCCGGCGCGGCCGTCGCGTCTCGCTCATCGGCGAGACACCGCCCGTGGGCGAACTGCATGAAGCGATTGTCGAGATACAGGTAGGAGGGCTCCACCGACATGTCGTGGTACTCGCGAAAGGACGTCCCGTAGCGACGGAATGCGTCGGACGGGGCGATGACCACGAACGCACCCGGCCCGTTGCGTCCGACCCGCCCCAGCCGCTGCCGGTACGCCTTCCGCGTGGGGGGCACGCCGAGATTGAACCCCGCGGCAAGGGTCGGGAAGTCGATCCCCATCTCCAGCGCGGACGTCGAGACGACACCCCGGAGGGCACCGCTCCGAAGCTGCTGCTCGATTCGCCGCCGCTCGTCGGCATCAAAGCCCGCGCGGTAGGAGGCGACGGCCCCCTCATCGGTGAGCTCAGCAATGTCGTGCGCGGTGAACATGGCGAGCGTCTCTACGCCCTTGCGCGAGTCCACAAAGGTGATGAAGCCGCCCTCGGTCCCCTCGGCCAGCACAGAGTGCTGGAGCGCCCGTGCGACAGACGTTTCGTCACCCTCTGGGCTCGCGATGTGCGCGATGACCCGCTCATGGTGGGGCGCGCCGTCGGACTCCTCGTCGATAACCGCGAAGTCTGCGCCGGTGAGGAGCTTCAGGTGCTCGCCGGGGTTCGCGATCGTCGCTGTCGCGCCAACGAGCTGGAGGGGCGCCGCCGAACCCAGGAGATGGTTGCGGGCCGCCATCATCCGCCGGATGAGGAACGCGAAGCTGCTCCCGAAGACCCCCTCCAGCGTGTGCGCCTCGTCCATGACGACTATCGACAGTTGCGTCAGGAACGCTCGCACGGCGGGCATCGCCAGACGCGACATGAGCCATGCCTGGCACACGTCGGGCGTCATCACGAGGATGCGGGCCCGTTCCAGAATCGCCTCGCGTTCGCTGACGTGAACGGTGCCGTCGATGCGCCCGACCGTGGCTTCGTCAAGTCCCAGCTGGCTGGCCAGTTCCTGCCAGCTGCGGAACTGGTCCTCGACGAGCGCGCGGAGCGGGTAGAAGACGATCACGCGCGCTGCTGGGTCTTGCAGAATCCGGTGGAGGGCGAGCGCCTGAAACACAAGGCTCTTGCCGGATGCGGTGCCGGTGGACACGACGACGTTCTCGCCTCGCCCCAGAGCCTCGAGCGCCCGCGCTTGGTGCAGCCACAGACCCTGTTCGCCGAAGCTGCTCAGCGAGGTGGGGGCCGAGTCGTGACTCGAACAAGAACTGCGGTATCTGCTCATGCCGGGCGGCGCGACCGGGGATCTCTAAGGACTCGATGACGGCGAAGTCGGTTCCGTCGAGCAGCGTCCTAATCGTGTCGTACATGTGGAAAACCCCTCACTCCTCGGTCAGTAGGCCAGCGTGCTCCGAGAGTCATCGCAGGGGAGCCTGTGGGCTCGAACGGAAGAGTCCCACGCGCTCCCGCTCTTGGTCTATTCCCCCCGCGTGCGGGCGAACGAGTAGCTGGAGTTCTAGTCCCCGTCTATAGTCTCTGCGCGTGCGGCGGAACCCGCATTACCCCACACGTCATCTCCGGCGACGGCGGGCCCTCACCCTACAGAATCGATGTAAGGCTGCCGTGAGTAGCGGCCCCGAAATCACATCAGTTTGGTGTTAGCTTTGCCAAGGACGACGCTTGGGGCCGCGGCCTCGCGGAGGCCTTCCGGCAAGCCTGAACGGGCGAGCGGCCTCTGCGACCAACTCGTCTCCGGCGACGCGGCAGCGTAGCGAAGCCGCGACGAGCCCGTCAAAGCAAGGCCGCGAGAGCGCGCTCGCCGGCGATGCGCGCTTCCCCTACCGGACCTCCGGACGCTCCCGATCATCCGCCAAAGAGCCGGTGCGCGTCGCGTGTTCGAGGAGGATCGCGGGCGATGCGGCACAGGCGAGGCTCGGCGTCGGGGACGGGCCGGTACTCGATGCGCACGACGCGCGGCTCCCGGCCACCCCGGTGGCCGGGCCACGTACGCTCGCGCCGCTTCGCCGCTCTCATCTCCTCCGACCTCGTGTGTCCGTCCCACGGGCAAAGCGTGATGGGCTGGAGCGCCCGGCGTAATCCCATGAAAGGGACTGCATCGACGAAGTGTGGGGCCTTCGGTCGCCCCGTCGCACTGCCCGTCGCCTTGCCGATCTCCGGGCTCGCCGGGCTCCATGCGTATTTCTTCCTCGCGACGGCTCTACACGGTCGTACCGGCGACGTGGGCTGCTTTGTGACGAGTTCTGAATGGCTCGACGTGAACTACGGCGAGGTCATCCGTCGTCTCCTGCTCGGCGACCTCGGCGGGCGCTCGATACATGTCCTCGAACCAGAATTGCTGCCGTTCGACACAATCGCGACGACGGCGGCGATCACATGTTTCGAGGTTGGCTCGCGTCCCTCCTCGATCCGCCTCCGCATGGTTGATGACGCGGCGAAACTGTCTCCGCTCACGGGAGGGCGACGGGTTAAGCGCGAGCGCCTGATCGCCGCCCCTCGATGGCTGCCATTAATTCGATCAGCCCCGAAGATTCCCGATGGGTGCGTCGAACTCGGCGAGTTGTGCCGCGTCCACCGAGGGGCGGTGACCGGAGCGAACTCTACGTGGGTCGTCCCTCCCGACGAGGGCGGCCCGATCCCCACGCGCTATCTGTTCCCGAGCGTGACGAAGGCGCGCGAGCTGTTTAGCGCGGGCAACCGACTCGAAACCACGACCTCGCTGCGCCGAGTGATCAACCTCCCAGTGATCTCGATGCACTCGAACCGTCAGAGTTGCCCGCGATCGAGCGCTTCTGCGGGGCGTCAAGGCGTCAGGGGTTGCCGATGGCTGAGGCTGTCGCACAAACCCACGAAGAGGGGGACATCGCTATACGATGAGCATGGCGGCGGGGGCGGAGTGATTCCGAGGTGCCGCCGTGACCCAGCGTTTCTTGCCGTGCGACCGTGACCAGCAATACCTGATGCCCGCCAGCCTCCGCGACTGGCTGCCCGGGGACCACCTCGCGTGGTTCGTGCTCGATGCGGTCAGCCAGTTGGACCTCACCGCGTTCTACGAGCGCTACCGCGAGGACGGTTGGGGGCGGAAGGCGTACGAGCCGTCGATGATGGTCGCGCTCGTGCTCTACGCCTACTGCGAGGGCGAGCGCTCGAGCCGCCAGATCGAACGGCGCTGCCGGGAGGACATCGCCCTCCGGGTGCTGACCGCGAACCAGCACCCCGACCACGCGACGATCTGCCGTTTCCGCCAGCAGCACGAGGAGGCGCTCTCGGGACTGTTCGCCGAGGTGCTCAGGCTGTGCGCCGAGGCTGGTCTGGTGCGGGTCGGGGTGGTCGCGCTCGACGGGACCAAGCTGCACGCCAACGCCAGCCGTGAGCGCAACCGCACGGATGCGGACCTGGAGGCCGAGGTGCGGCGCATCCTCGACGAAGCGGAGCGGGTGGACGCCGAGGAGAACGCGCGCTTCGGCGACGCGCGGGGCGACGAGTTGCCTCCGGGACTCAGGGACCGCGAGGAGCGCCTGCAGCGGTTGCACGAGGCGCGGGAGCGACTGGCGGCCCGAGAGCGGGAGCGGCAGGAGGACTACGAGCAACGCCTCAGGAGCCGCGCGGAGAAGGACCGGCGCGGGCGCCGCCCGAAGCCGCCGCAGCCCGAGCAGGGTGCGAAGGTGAACGTCACCGACCCGGACAGCCGCGTGGTGCGCGACTATCACGGCTACCTCCAAGGCTACAACGTGCAGGCGGTGACGACCCGCGACCAGATCATCGTCGCGGCCGAGGTGAGCCGACAGGCGACCGACATGCACGAGCTGCAACCGATGATCGAGGTGATGCACCGCAACCTGCAGGCCGCACACTGCGGGCCGGCGCGCGTGCTGCTGGCTGATGCCGGCTACTACTCCGAGGCGAACGTGCGGCAGGCGGGGAGCGCAGGTCCGGAGCTGCTGCTCGCGACCCGCAGCGACCGCAACCGGCGCGTCGGCGCGGCGCCGCCGCGCGGGCGCATCCCTGCCGGCTCTCCGTCCGTGAACGGATGGATCGCAAGCTGGCGACGCAGCGTGGCCGGCGTCTCTACGAGCAGCGGCGCTGGATGATCGAACCCGTCTTCGGCGACGTCAAGGAGAACCGCGGCATCCGCCGGTTCATGCGGCGCGGGATCGCCTCGTGCGCCAGCGAATGGAAGCTGATCGCCGCCACCCACAACCTCAAGAAGCTCTATCGCCGGGCGCGGCCGTCCTCCTGGCCAGCGAACGGCAAACCCCCGGCAAAGAGGCTGGTCTGCCGCCGTGGCGGGCCGCGTAGCG
>CBDAOL010000011.1:0-643801 GCA_965198045.1 Dehalococcoidia bacterium | reverse complement strand
GCCGACCTTCGCCGCCGAGCCACGCTTCGGCACCAACCCCATCGCGTGGGCGGCGCCCGCGGCGACGATGGCGCCGTTCGTCTTCGATGTCGGCACGACCCAGGTGGCGCAGAACAAGATGCGCCTGGCGAAGCGGGTCGGAGCGCCGATCGCCCCCGGCTGGATCGCATCGCCCGACGGCACGCCGATCATGGAGGAGCTGGCCGAACTCCCCGACAAGTACTACCTGCTCCCCCTGGGCAGTACGCGTGAGCTGGGTTCGCACAAGGGCTACGGCCTCGCCGCCGTGATCGACATCCTGACCGGCATGTTCTCCGGCATCGGCCCCGGCTTCATGGCCCTCGAGCCCGCGTTCCATCTCATGGCCTACCGCATCGAGGCGTTCGCGGACATCGAGGCGTTCAAGGCGCAGATGGACGACATGCTCCGCGGCCTCGCCGAGACGCCGCCCGCGCCCGGGCACGAGCGCGTCGTCTACCCCGGCCAGCTCGAGGCGGAGGAGGAGCGTCGCCGGCTCGCCGACGGCATTCCGTACCACTCCGAGGTGATCGGCTGGTTCCGAGAGACCGAGGAGCGCCTCGGCTTGAGCTTCACCTTCACCTAGCGGCTCTTCCGCCGGGCGCTGTCAGTCGTCGACGATCGTCCGAGGGTTCGTTCGCACCATCGTCGCCACGTCCTCGTCGCTGAAGCCGGCATCCAGTAGCCGGTCGATCACAACGCCGAAGCCCTCGGGCGGCGGCGGGTTCGCGGCCTGGCCGAGGTCGGTCGAGATCACGACGTGCTGCGGCCCGACGGCACGCGTCTGCTCGACGATCGTGGCGAACGCCTCGTCGCCGCCTTCGCGTAGGGCGAGCCCGCCCACGTGCTCGATGTACGCGCCGAGGTCGGCCATCTCCTTCTGCGCCTCCGTCGGGATCCAGAACGACGCATGTGTCACGATCGTCCGGATGTCGCGGTCGCGCGCGGCCCAGACCAGCGCCAGCGTCTCCTCCGTCGAGAGGTGCCCGGTCGCCAGGACCCCGTCGTGCTCGGCCAGCTCGTCGAGGATCGCATGCACGTCAGCGCGCAGCGTCAGCCCCTCCTCGAGCACTCGGATCGGTGGCTGCAGGCTGTTGAACTGCTGGGGTCGGTAGCCGCGCCAATGCGCCGCATCGAACGTCGGGAACCAGACGAAGCGCGTGCCGATGCGCATCGCGACGCGCACCGCCTCCGGGTTGAGGCCGCCCATGCCGTGGTCCAGCGACATGCCGCCGTAGACGTCGATGTCGTCATACAGCTCGTTGAGCAGCCAGGCCAGCGGCTGCGTGTTGTATTCGTGGCTCTTCAGCACCACCCCACCGAGGCCATGCGTGCGCGCGTCCTCGACGAGCTCCCGCGCGTCCATGCGCCGGTCGGCATAGGGATCCGGCCCCGTGTGAACGTGGATGTCGACCGCGCCCTTGAGGATCGCGGCCGCGCGCTCGCTGTACGGCTCTGGCATGTCCGCCTCCCTTCGTTCGCTAGCCGAGGTCGATCTCCGGCCGCTCCTCGGCGACGAGCCCACGCTCGATCAGGTCCTCGATCGCGGCCGCATCGAGGCCAAGCAACTCCGCGAGGACCTCGCGACTGTGCTCGCCCATGTCCGGCGACGTGCCGGCGATGCCGCCGGGCGTGCGTGAGAGCTTGACCGGCGTGTTCGGCAAGGGCACCTCGCCGAAGGTGTGGTGCTCAGTAGGTACGAGCATCTCGCGCTCGGCGATCTGCGGCAGGGCCGCCGCCTGCGGGATCGTGTTCAGCGGGCCGCAGGGGATGCCGTACTCCTGCAGCGGCGGCAGCCACGCCTCGGTGGTCCGCTCCAGGAACGCGGCCGCCAGCAGCGGTTCGAGTTCGCCATGGTTCCTCGAGCGCGCCGCCGAAGTCGCGAAGCGCTCGTCGTCCGCGATCTCGACGACACCGAGCTCGGCGCAGAGCAGGTGCCACTGGTTCGGCACGCTCCATGCCAGCGCGATCACGAGATAGCCGTCCGCCGTCTGGAACGCCTGGAACGGCACCGCCGTCGGGTGACGCGTGCCCAGCGCTCGCGGCGGCTCACCCGTCAGGTGGTAGCGCATCAGCGCGTTCTCCTGGATGGCAATCTGGCAGTCGAGCATGGAGACGTCCACGAACTGACCGAGGCCAGAGCTCTCACGCTCACGCAGCGCGGCGAGGATACCGATCGCGCCGTACAGCCCCGCCGAGATGTCGGCTAGCGACAGGCCGGGCCGCGCCGGCGGCCCATCGGGCGCACCGGTGACCGACATCACCCCGCCAGCGCCCTGCACCACCACGTCGAGGGCGGGCTGGTCGCGCATCGGCCCGGTCTGCCCGTAACCGGAGATGGCGCAGTAGATCAGCCGCGGATTGACCGCGGACAGCGCGCCGTAGCCGAGCCCGAGGGCAGCCATGACGCCGGGCCGGAAGTTCTCGACCACCACATCGAACTCGACGACAAGCTGCTTGAAGAGGTCGCGCCCCCTTTCCTCCTTGAGGTCGATCGAGATCGAGCGCTTGCCCCGGTTCACCGAGAAGAAGTACCCGGACTCGCCATCGATGATGGGCCCGGTGGTGCGGGACACGTCGCCGTACGGCGGACGCTCGCACTTGACGACGTCGGCCCCGAGGTCCGCGAGCGTCAGCGTGGCGAACGGCCCCGACAGCACCCACGTCAGGTCGAGCACTCGGAGGCCCGTCAGCGGCCCGCGGCGGTTGAGCGGCGGGCGCTCCTCGGGCGCGGCACTCGAGGGCATCGCTAGCGCCCGCTGAAGTTGGGCTGGCGCTTCTCTGCGAACGCGCGACGCCCCTCGCCGTAGTCCTCGCTGGCGAAGCAGGCGTCGACCATCGCCTGGATGGCAGCCGGGTCCCGCTGCTCCGGGGCCCGCAGCGCCTCGGCGATCGAGGCTCGAACGAGGCGCACCGTCAGCGGCGCGTTGCTCGCGATCGTGGCGGCCAGCTCCTCGACGGTCGGCTGCAGCTCCTCCTGCGGCACGACGCGGTTGATCAGGCCCATGTCGAGGGCTCGCGGCGCGTCAAACTGACCGCCGGTGAGCAAGATCTCGCGCGCATTGCCCGGGCCCACCAGGTCAACGATCGTCTTCGTCGAGGAGTATCCGTAGCCGAGGCCGAGCCGCACAGCGGGAACGCCAAACCTCGACTCTTCGCTGGCGATGCGGAGGTCAGCGCGAAGCGCCGTCAGCAGCCCGCCGCCCATGCAGAAGCCATCGATCATCGCGATCAACGGTTTCTCAAGCTCGCCATACGCGCGCCCGGCAGCCGCCCCAATCGCGTCGTACTCGGCGATCGACTCTGGCGAGGCCCGTCGCGCGTCGAACTCGGAGATGTCAGCGCCCGAGACGAACGCCTTGCCGCCCGCCCCTGTGAGGACGACCACGCGCACCTCGGGGTCGTCGCGGAAGTCGTGGAGGATCTCCGGGATCGCCCGGTTCATCTCGATCGACATCGCGTTCCGGCGCTCGGGGTTGTTGAAGATCATCCAACCAATACCATCGCCCTTGCGGCCGATCATCTTCTCGGTCTGGAGTTGCAGTTCCTCCACGTGATGCCCTCTCGATAACGCTCCAGGCGTCGCTAAATCGTCGCCGACTCGCGCAACGCCGCAATCTCCTCGGCGCTGAACCCCGCCTCACCGAGCACCTCGTCGCTATGTTCGCCGATCTCCGGCGTCGCACGGCGCATCTCCGAAGGCTGCGGCGTCCGCTCGAGGTTCACGGCCTGGCCAACGACCTCGATGCGCCCCAGCGCGTCGCTCTCCACCGGCGTCGCGATGCCGAGGTGTTTGACCTGCGGATCCTCGAGCGTCTCGTCGACGTAGTTGATCGGACCGCACGGGACGCCAGCCTCGTTCAGTAGATCGACCCACTCGGCGCTCGTCTTCGCCGCCGTCTTCGCGTCGATCTCGGCGTTGAGCGCATCGCGGTTGCGGTAGCGGGCACCGCCCGTCTTGTAGTCCTCGTGCGCGATCAGCTCCGGCGCCCCGATCGCGTTGCACATCCGCACATAGAGCGCCTCGCCCGAGGCGGCGATGTTGATGTGACCGTCTGAGGTCTCGAACACACCCGTCGGGATGGCCGTTGGATGGTTGTTCCCCGCTTGCGGCGGCCGCTCGTGGCCGATCAGCCAGCGCGCCGCCTGGAAGTCGAGCATCGCGATTTGCGCCTCCAGCAGCGAGGTGTGGACCCACTGCCCTTCGCCTGACCGCTCGCGCTCGATCAGCGCGAGCAAGATGCCCTGTGCGAGGTACATACCGGCCGTCAAGTCGGCAATCGGTATACCGACACGCACCGGCCCCTGGCCGGGTAGGCCCGTGATCGACATCAGCCCGCCCATCCCCTGCGCGATCTGATCGACCCCGGGACGGTCGCGATACGGCCCGCTCTGGCCGAAGCCGGAGATGCTGCCGTAGATGATCCGAGGGTTCACCGCCCGCACCGCCTCGTAGTCCACCCCCAGGCGATGCTTTACGCTTGGCCGGTAGTTCTCGACGATCACATCCGCGTCCGTCGCCAGGCGGATGAACACTTCGCGACCAGCGTCGTGCTTCAGGTTGAGCGTGAGCGAGCGCTTGTTGCGATGAAGGTTCTGGAAGTCCGGCCCGTGCCGCGCGCCCGTGATCGCCTCGACGGTCGAGGTCGGGTCGGGTGGCTCCTCGATTTTCACGACCTCGGCGCCCCAGTCGGCGAGCTGTCGGGCAGCCGTCGGTCCCGCACGGACTCGCGTCAGGTCGAGCACCCGCACCCCTTCGAGGGGGAGTCGCACCTCGCCCATGGTGGTTCCCTCTCCGTCACGCGGGCCAGCCCGCCGACAAACAATCGCACATGCCGAGGGGCGCGCCAACCGCCTCGGCGGCACGCCGATCCCGGCCGCGGCGTCACGCGAGCCGCTGGTCCTCGATGCCCGGCATCACCCAGCGCGGGCCCGGCGTCGGGTTCTCGACGATCGTCATCCACGGACGCGTGGTGACGATGATCTTGGGATGCTCGAGGTAGTCCACCTCGCCGTCACGGATGCGGAACGGCGAGTCGTGGCCCGGGTAGACCAGCGCGCCATCGTCCCTCGACGCCGCCGCGACGCGCTTCACCGAAGCGTCCGCCTGCTCCGCGTTCCAGAACACCAGCGAACTCTCACCGGCCATCGCCACCGCAGCGCTGTGCACGGCGTCCCCTGTGAGGATGCAGACGCCGTCGTCCGTCTCGACCTCGAGGCCGATCGACCCCGGCGAGTGCCCCGGCAGGTCAAGCACGCGGCAGCCCGACATCAACTCGGCCCCCTCGCCCACCTCCTCGATCGTGCACATGTCGAGGATCGCGCCGGTCCACGCCGGCGTCGCCCAGTCGTTGTGGTGCGGCTGGTGTGCGTAGCGATACTCGTCGCGGTGAATCAACATCGGTGCGTCCAGGAAGACATCCGCGTTCTGCACGTGGTCCCAGTGCGCATGCGAGAGGAACTGCGCGTCGATGTCCTCGGGCGTCAGGTCGAGCGCAGCGAGGGCCGCCTTCAACTGCTGGCGACGCCCCACATGCGCCGAGTCGAACAGCACGCGCCGCCCGTCGCCTTCGATGAGGAAGACGCTGCAGAACGCCACCGCGCCCGAGTCGGACCCCAGGGGCGCGCCCGGTAACAGCATCGTGATCTTCGGCATCGGCAGCCTCCTTCGTTCGCTCCTCGAGGTCCGCGCATGATAGCCAGCGGCCGCCCGCGGATGTTGCACGACTGTTGTGACGCGCCCTCGATCTGTGCGACCGTGCCGCGCGCACGGAAGCGCGGCGAGCATGCAGGACTTCGAGGGCAAAGTGGCGTCGTGGCCGGCGCAGCGAGCGGGATCGGCCGAGCGATGGCCGACCGCTTCGCCGCCGAGGGCATGAAAGTGGTGCTCGCGGACATCGAGGAGCCAGCCCTCGAGGCAGCGGTCGCTGAACTGCGGCAACAGGAGCGTGATGTCATCGGCGTCCGCGCCGACACCTCGAGCTACGATTCCGTGCAGGACCTCGCGCAGCAAACGCTCGACGAGTTCGGCGGCGTACACATCCTCTGCAACAACGCCGGCGTGGGTGGAGGCGGCCTCGGCGAGGCGATCTGGGAGCGCTCACTGAACGATTGGAACTGGACCTTCGGTGTGAACTGGTGGGGTGTCGTCTACGGCATCAAGACGTTCGTTCCCATCATGATCGAGCAGGGCGAGCCGGCCGCGGTCGTGAACACCGGCTCCGTCGCCGGGCTCACCGGCGGTATGATGGACATCTACAGCGTCACCAAGCACGCGGTCGTGCGCGCCTCGGAGGCGCTGCAGCTGTCGATGCGCAACTCACCCGTGCAGGCGCACGTGCTCTGCCCCGGCTTCGTCGCGACGAAGATCGGTGCGTCGTCGAGAAACCGGCCAGACGCTCTCTGGGACGAGCGGCCTGACGACGCGGCGCTCGAGGCGCAGTGGGCCGAGAGCATCGAGCGCATCGGCGAGCTTGGCATCCCGCCCTCGGAGGTCGCAGACAAGGTGCTCGCCGCGATCCGTGACGAGCAGTTCTACATCCTCACGCACGACGATTTCGACGCCTCGATCCGCACCCGCATGGAGAACATCCTCGAGCGCCGCAACCCGGTACCGCAGATCCCGCAGTTTCCGCCGCGACAGGGCGGCTAGCGCGACGGCCCGAGCTGGCCCCCGAAGACGGCTAGGCCTCCGGCGCGGTCAGTCCGACGTGCTCCCCGAGCGCCGAGGCGTCGATGCGCCGGCAGGTGAACATCGGCGTATCGAAGAGCGTGTACGACGAGGACTCGGAGTCTCGCAGCTCGCGGACCAGCGCCAGGAACTCGCCCGGCTCATCGCCCTCGAACGCGACGACGAACTCCTGGTCGTCGAGGCCGTACGAGTAGGTCGTGTTGATCTTGACCGAGTGGTACTTGTGGCCGACCTCGATGTGCTCGGCCATGATCCGCTGCCGCTCGTCGGCTGCCAGCTTGTACCAGTCGCGGGTCTTCGCCATCGGGTAGACGAAGTGGTACTCGATGTCGCCGCCATCGGTGCGCAGACGCTCGCGGTTCGTCGCGCTCTCGACGGGCGGGTGCAACGGATTCTCGTAGACCGACCGCATGGTCATCGAGAGGTAGGAGTGCGTCCGCTCGAGCGCGCCCGCCAGCGGCGAGCGTAGTAGCTCGCTGTGCCAGTCCATGATCGCGCCCAGGTCGTCGTTGACCTGCCAGACGAGGAAGTCGGTGTCGGCACGCGTCCCCACCGTCGAGTACGTGCGCGTGACCATCGCCGCGGCTGAGGCCTGCAGCAGCTCTCGCAGCGCCACATCGAGGCTGAGCCGCTCCTCGTGCGGTAGCCGGCGCGCATCGTCGCTGAGGCGGTAGAAGCTGAACTTGACGGACTGCACCCCTCGCGGCGTGCCGCTTCCGCGATGTGCGTACGGCGCGGCGGCGGTTCGCTCGCTCGTAGGGCGTTCGACGGCGGTCACAGCAGACCTCGCTCCCGCGCAACGGCCTCGCAGCGCGCCTCCCAGTCGTCGTACTCCGGCACGTAGTAGGGCAGCCGCACCTTCTTGAACTCGGTCGAGGAGTAGAGCACCCCGTAGTCCTCGACGCCGGTCTCCTCGGCGATCGCCGCCGCCGCCGCCTCGACGCCCGCCACCTTCGGGTGGTGCAGCATCGAGAAGACGTTGTAGGGCCAGTCCTCGTAGGTCGGCCGCTGGTAGCAGTGGGTCACGTTGCGGTAGCCGGCCACGAACTGACCGAACTCTTCGATCCGCTCTTCCGGCACCCGCCAGACCGCCATGCCGTTGGCGCGGAAGCCCGCCGCGCGGTGGTTGAGGATGCCGGCGAAGCGTCGCAGGAAGCCCCGGTCCGCCATCGACTCCCCGAAGGCAAGCACCCGCTCGACAGCCCAACCGAGTTCGTCGGCGACCGCGTCGAACGGTCGCGGCGTCAGCGCCAGGTGCCCCTGCGTCGCGCGGATGTAAGCGATGTCCGTCTCGCTTACCTCGAACGCCGAGGCATCGTCGCGGCGCTCCTGTGTGTACTCGGGCAGCCCGCGCGCATCGAGCGGGCGGTCGCCCGTCATGTCGAGCGTCACGCCGATCTTGAACAAGTTCAGCGTCGGCATCGGACGCGTGGACTCGCTGCCTGCGAGGTCGTGCAACCGGTCGATCACGGTGCCCAGGTCGTGGCGCGGCGGCATGGCCACGGTGAACCACATGTTGAAATCGTGGTTGCGTCGGTAGTTGTGCGACACGCCCGGATGCGCGTTGATCACGGCGCGCCGTCCGCCAGCCGATCCTCCGGCAGCCGCATCGCGACCAGCGCCGACGAGTAACCGAGCGCCTTCGTGTCGTAGATCGCGCAGATCTGGCGGATCACACCCGCGTCCTGCGCCTCGGCCAGCCGCTGCAGCGTCTCCGCTTCGCTCAGCCCGAGCTGCGACCCGAGCGCCTCGTAGGGCCGCTCGACGAGGGGAAACGCCTCCTGCAGCAGCTCGAGCAGGCGTCGCGATGTCTCGTCGAAGTCGACGCCGCCCGCCACGCGTGGCTTCGCCCGCAGCGCACCCGGCGACTCGGTCTGCGATCGTGCCTCAGTCGTTCCGCTGGTCATCGTCGACTCACCCCCGCCTCCTGCTCCACGGGGAGCCCGTAGTTGGTCTCGAACAACTGCTCGACGCGCGCCGCCTGCTCGTCGTTGATCACCGGCGCGTCCGCGGCACCGGCGAACTCATCGATCTGGCCGGCGTGGTAGATGTTGGGCAGCTCGCTCACGACTTCCGGTGCGCGCAGCACGTAGCGCAGCGCTGCTTGGCCGAGCGTCGCGCGACGCCCCTCGGCATCTGGCTCCTCGAGGAAGCGCAGCTGCTCGACCTTCTGAATGCCGTTGATCAGCCACGCACGCGGGCGATGCCGGCGGTGGTCGTTCTCGGGGAAGACTGTGTCGGGGGTGTAGTGCCCCTCGAGCATCCCCGAGGAGTGCGGCACGCGCACCAGGATCGAGCGGCCGGTCGCCCGCGCGACCCCGATCAGCTCACGACCGGGATCAAGCTCCAGCGCGTTGTAGATCATGTGGACGCCATCGACCGGGCACTGTTCGAGGGCGTACCGACCCTCCTCGGCCCAGCCGATCGCCGGACCAAGCGCGACCATCACGGACCGCACCTTGCCGTCACGCCGCGCGCGCTCGACGAAGGTCCAGAGGTCGTCCGTCTGCATGTGCTCCAGCCGCACGTTGTGCAACTGGTAGACGTCGATGCGATCGGTGCCGAGCCGCCGCAGCGAACCCTCGAGCGCGCGCTCGAGGAACGCGAGGTCGAACCGGTGCGGCGCCTCCTCGTGCCCCTCGCGACGTTGCCCAACGTTCGACTCCCAGTCGTAGCCGAACTTCGTACCGATCACGATCCCGTCGCGCTCGGCGCCCGGGAACGCGTCGCGCAGGATCGTCTCGCCGCGCCCGTTGCCATAGGTGTCGGCGGTATCGAAGAAGGTGATGCCGCGCTCGCGCGCCCGGCGCAGCAGCGAGATCGCCTCGGCGTCGCTGTAGTCGCCCCACCAGCCGGCGGACACGGTCCAGACGCCGAACCCGACCTCAGAAACCTCGACGTCAGTCCCAGCAATCGCTCGATAGCGCACGCAACCCCCTCGTCTGTCGCGAGGCTGAACCCTCGCGAGGTGAGTCGCAACGAGAGGTTATGCAGATTCAGAGGTGTTTAGCGAGACTCACAGTAAGCCGCCGCGTGAATTCTCCGAGATCCAACCTTGAAGTGTCACAACGAACGAGATTTACCCAGATTCTCGGGGCCAGCCGAGGTCGCTGTCACACGCTGATGACGTGGATCCCGCACTCCCGTTTCGTCGCCTCTTCCCACCACCAGCGGCCCTCGCGCTCGTGTTGCCCGGGGTTGGTCGGGCGCGTGCACGGCTCGCAGCCGATCGAGCGGAAGCCGCGATCGTGGAGTTCGTTGTAGGGCACCTCGTGCTCCCGGATGTACTGCCAGACCTGCGCCGAGGTCCACTCGGAGAGCGGGTTGAACTTGACGAGCTGCGCGCCCGGCGAGGCGAACACCTCGTCGAGCTGCGCGATCGGGACCTGCCCCCGTGTCGCCGGGCTCTGGTCCTGGCGCTGACCGGTGACGTAGGCCCGCACCCCCTCGAGGGCCCGCCCCAGCGGTTCGACCTTGCGGATGGCGCAGCACTCCTGGTGCCCGTCCTCGTAGAACGAGAACAGTCCCTTGGAACGCACGAGGCTCTGCACTGCCTCGGGCTCTGGGAAGAACAGCTCGATGTCCATCGCGTACTGCTCGCGCACGCGCTCGATGAACGCGTACGTCTCCGGATGCAGGCGGCCCGTGTCGAGCGTGATCACGCGGAACGCGCGTCCGAGGCGGCTCGCCATGTCAATCAGCGCCACGTCCTCCGCGCCACTGAACGAGATGGCGATCTCCGGCGCGTAGTCCTCCAGCGCACGCTTCACGATGTCCGCGGGGTGCAGGCGCACGAGCTCGTTCGACAGCTCCGCCAGCTCCGCCGCGCTGGTGCTAGATACCGAGGCCATCGCGCACCCCCGTTCCCACCTCTGCCTCGGGGTCGGCGATCATCCCCGCGCCGACCGTGACGTTGGTCGCGCTGTCGATCAGGATGAAGCTGCCCGTCTCCCGGTTGCGCGTGTAGGGATCGACGAAGATCGGCTCCGTCGTGCGCAACCGAATGCGGCCGATGTCGTTGAGCGTCAGCTCCCCGACCGCGCGGTCGCGGTCCAGCGTGTTGATGTTGATGCGGTATTCGACATCGTCGACGACCGCTCGCACGCGGCGCGTCGTGTGCTTGAGCCAGAACTTTGAGCCCGGCTCGAGCTTCGACCGCTCGGCCATCCAGCACAGCGTCGCGGTGAAGTCGTTCGTTTCTCGCGGCGGCGCCTCGACCGCGCAAATCATGTCGCCGCGTGTCACGTCAACGTCTTCCGCCAGGCGCAGCGTGACCGACTCGGGCGGCCGAGCCACCCGTAGGCTGCGCTCAAAGGCATCGAT
Organism: Dehalococcoidia bacterium; assembly: GCA_965198045.1. Lineage (GTDB taxonomy): Bacteria > Chloroflexota > Dehalococcoidia > UBA2979 > UBA2979 > CBDDEC01. The sequence goes on along the minus strand of CBDAOL010000011.1, from coordinate 632,769 downwards.
GCCCTCGACGGTGGTCCGCACGCCGGAGGGCAGCACGACGACGGCGTCGCCCGGATGGATCTCACCGCCAGCGACGGCGCCGGCATAGCCGCGGTAGTCCGCGTGGGCCTCTGTGCGTGGCCGGATCACGGTCTGCACAGGGAAGCGCGAACTCGTTTGCTCGCTCGCCCGATGCACCTCGATCGCCTCGAGGAACTCCAGCAGGGTGGGCCCGTCGTACCAGGGCATATGCATCGAGCCCTCGACCACGTTGTCGCCCTCGAGGGCCGACATCGGGATCGCGGTCGTGTGCTCGACGGCGAGTTGTCGCGCGAACTCGCCGAACTCCTCGACGATCGCATCGAAGGTGCCCTCGTCGAAGTCGACGAGGTCCATCTTGTTCACGCAGAGCACGAGATGGCGAATGCCGAGCAGCGAGGTGAGGTACGCGTGCCGGCGCGTCTGCTCGATCACGCCCGTGCGCGCGTCGACGAGGATCAGCGCCAGCTGCGCCGTGGAGGCGCCGGTCACCATGTTGCGCGTGTACTGCACGTGCCCGGGCGTGTCCGCGATGATGAACTTCCGCCGCGGTGTCGCGAAATAGCGGTACGCGACATCGATGGTGATCCCCTGCTCGCGCTCCGCGCGCAGCCCGTCCGTGACGAGCGCCAGGTTCATGAAGTCGTGCCCCTGGTCACGACTCGATCGTTCGAGCGCTTCGAGCTGGTCCTCGAAGATCTCCTTCGAATCGAACAGCAAGCGCCCGATCAGGGTGCTCTTGCCGTCATCGACGGAGCCGGCGGTGACGAAGCGGAGGAGTTCCATCGCTACCTCGAACGTGTGCGTCTGGGGGCGTCCAGGGCTAGAAGTAGCCCTCGCGTTTGCGGTCTTCCATCGCAGCCTCGGAGACACGGTCGTCGGCACGGCTGGCGCCACGCTCCGTGATGCGAGCGGCTGCGACCTCGGCGATGATCTGCGGCAGCGTTGCCGCCGCCGAGGCCACCGCGGCCGTACAGGTCATGTCGCCGACGGTGCGGTAGCGGACCAGCTCGCGATGCGGCTGCTCCCCGTCGATCAGTTGCAGGTACGGCCCCGTCGCCATCAACATGCCGTCGCGCTCGAACACCTCGCGCTCGTGCGCGAAGTAGATGGACGGGATTTCGAGGTCTTCCTCGAGGATGTACTGCCAGATGTCGAGTTCGGTCCAGTTGGACAGCGGGAACACCCGAATGTGCTCGCCGCGGCGGTGCATGCCGTTGTAAATGTTCCACAGCTCGGGCCGCTGGTTGCGCGGGTCCCACTGCCCGAACTCGTCGCGGAAGGAGTAGATCCGCTCCTTGGCGCGCGTCTTCTCCTCGTCGCGACGCGCACCGCCAAAGACGGCGTCGAAGCGGTGACCCTCGATCGCCTTCAGCAGCGGCACGGTCTGGAGGCGGTTGCGCGAGGCACGCGGGCCGGTCTCCTCGACGACCAGCCCATCGTCGATCGCCTCCTGCACCGATGCGACCTCGAGGCGCGCACCCACCTCGGCGATCCGTCGGTCCCTGAAGTCCATCACCTCATCGAAGTTGTGACCCGTGTCGACGTGCATCACCGGGAAGGGGATGCGGGCCGGCCAGAACGCCTTCTCGGCGATCCGCAGCAGGACGATCGAGTCCTTGCCGCCCGAGAAGAGCAGCACCGGACGCTCAAACTCGGCGGCGACCTCACGCATGATGAAGATCGCCTCGGCCTCCAGGTCACGGAGATGCCCGCTCTCGGGCAGCTCCACCTGGCGAGGCGCCTCGGGCGTCACCTCGCTCGGCTCAAGTCGAGCGTCGGTGGGGGCAGTCTGAGTCAACCTCGCCGCCGTTCATCGCCGATCGCCCGAAGGCGATCGCGCTGCGTGCTGGGGGCCGCGGCGCTTCGCCGCAGGCCGCCGCTCAAACGGCGCATTCGCCCTCGCCACGCTCGAGCACGTACAGGCCCTCGCGCTCCCAGTCGATGAACTCCTGCATCGTGTCTGCTTTGAAGTCCGGTGCGATCGTCAGGTCGCGAAGCTCGTCCTCGAACGGTTCGCGGCCCATGCGGTCGGCGAAGTCGTTGAAGCGCTCGCCCTCGTTGCGGTCGCGCTGGTACATCGCGACGAGGCGCTCGACCACGTCAGGCGCCCGCTTCGCGGGAATCTTCAGCTTGAGCAGCGTGCCGATGCGGAGCTGCTGACCTAGCTGCCGCGAGCCGCCGACGAAGACGTTGTACGCAGGCAGCTGCCGTTCGCCGTCGGCCGACTTGATGGCCGCGCCGTGGAAGCCGATGTTGCCGATGTGGTGCATGCCGCACGAGTTGGGGCAACCGCTCGCGTTGATCAGCATCTCGCGTGTCAGCTCGTCTTCGACCGCCATCTCGCCGAGGCGTTCCACGATGGCGCGGTTGAGACCCATCGACGAGGTGATGCCGAGCTTGCAGCTGTCGGTGCCGGGGCAGGACACTACATCCTCGATCTGCCGCGCCTGAGAGGAGCCGAGACCGAGCGCCTGCAGGTCCTTCCAGACGCTGTAGAGCGAGAGCTCCGGGATCCATCGCAGCACCAGGTTCTGCCACTGCGTCGTGCGTGCACGGCCGTTGCTGTAGGTGCGGATGATGTGGGCGACGCCCCGGAACTGCTCTGGCGTCAGGTCGCCCTGCGGCACCTGCACCTCGATGGCGTAGTACCCCTCTTGCTTCTGCGCCATCAGCGACGCCCTCCTCCACGCCTCGAATTCCGCCTCGTCACCGTTGGGCTGCGCCGTGACGGTGGGCATCAAGGACGGCGCATCGGCCGCTTCGTCGTCGAGGTAGAGCAGCGCGTCCGGTGTGATGTCGTGCTGCGCCCAGTCCTGCTTCAGCTCCTCGTCGATCATCTCGCGGAAGGCCTCCTCGCCCACGCGGTGGACGAGGAACTTGAGCCGCGCCTTCGCCAGGTTCTTCCGCAGCTCGTCGGCCTCATTGAAGACGCGCAAGATCGCCTCGGAGACCTTCAGGTACTCGTCGACCGGGCAGAACTCTCGGACGACGACCGCCTCCTTGGCCATCGTCGAGAGGCCGCCACCGACCACCATCTTGAAGCCGCGCACCTGCTGGCCGTCGATCTCCCTGATGCGCGGAAGCAAGCCGATGTCGTGAATGGCGGTCCAGGCGTCGTCGCGGTCGCTCCCCGAGAACGTCACCTTGAACTTGCGAGGGAGGAGCTGCGTGATCTCGTTGCGCACCCAGTAGCGCACGAAGGCGCCGGCGTACGGCGTGATGTCGAACGGCTCGTCCGATCGGATGCCGGCCCAGGCATCGCCGGTGACGTTGCGCACGACGTTGCCGCAGGCCTCGCGAGTGGACAGCCCGGCGTGGCCGAGCAGGCGCAGCGCCTCTGGCGTACGGGCCAGCGGGATGTGGTGGAACTGGAAGTTCTGGCGCGTGGTGATGTGACCCTTGCCCAGGGGCGTGAAGCGCTCCGCCAGCTCGCCGAAGGCGTCCAGCTGATCCGCGCTGACGCCGCCGAATGGCAGCTTCACGCGCATCATCTGGCGCGCCGCCTGGCGCTGCCCGTAGACACCCTGCTTGAGGCGGAAGCCGATGAACTTCGCCTCGTCGCGGTCGCCGTCGAGGAAGGCCGTGGCCTCGGTCTCGAAGTCCTCGAACTCATCACCCTGGATCGGGATCACCCAGCCAGGCTTCTCGACACGGTTTGCAGTCGTCATCACACGTCCCTTGCCGCTGGTCCTGTCCGCCGAAGCGGTACGGCTGGCTTGCATCCTGCGCTCAGGGCTGCAGGTGTGCCCGGTCGTCTGACGGTGCCGGCCACATCTCGCACGGTACGCGCGGACGCGCGCACCGGGAAACGATGAGATCGCCCCACTACCCAAATCGGAGGTTGGAGGCGCACCGACACCTACCTTGAGCATCTATACTCGCTAATCATGATTAGGTTAGTCAAGTATCCCCGATGACAAAGTCCTCGTCACGCTTCACACGCGTGATATCTGCCATCGATCAGGCCAACGCCGAGGACCCCGTTGCGCTGCGTGTCGGCGCCGTCGAGGAGCCTCGAACGCTGATCCATGGCCGCATGGCCACGCATTGGGTCGAGGAGCTCAGCGAGGATCCGCCAGAGGAGCTGCGCATCGCCGCGCGCGGCCACCACATCCGACGCTGGCAGATCCCTCGAGGGGACTACCCGGAGGGCCGCCGCGGTTACCTCGACTGGCGCAACCGCCTCCACGCGTTCCACGCCGCGGAACTCGCTCGTCTCATGGCCGCCGAGGGCTACGACACGCCCGCGACGACGCGAGTCGGCGAAATCGTCACCAAGAAGCACTTGAAGTCCGACAGGATTGTGCAGATTTTCGAGGATGCGCTCTGCCTGGTCTTCCTTGAGACTCAGCTAGGCGAGTTCACCGAGCGACTGCCGGAGACCGCGGCGCTCGATCGAGTCCTCGCACGGACGTGGCGCAAGATGAGCGAGGCCGGCCGCGAGGCCGCGCTGGTGCTCGAACTGGACGAGCGCGGGCGTCGCGCACTGGAGCGAGCGCTCGGCAGCAGCGGATAGGCGAGGCGACGTGGGCTACTACCCGATCTTCCTCGACGTGACAGACCAACCGGTGCTCCTCGTGGGTGGTGGGCATGTCGCGCTCGAAAAGATCGGCAAGCTGGTCGACCACGGCGCACGCGTGACCGTCGTCGCGCCGGAGCTGATCGCCGAGGTGCGGGCGTACGTCGAGGACGGGCGCGCCGAGCTGCTCGAGCGTCCGTTCCTGAGCGGCGACACGGCGGGCGCGTTCCTCGTGATGGTGGCGACGGACGACGGCGAGGTGAATCGCGCGGTCGCCGACGAGGCGCGCGCGGCTGGCATCCTCGTCAACGCGGCCGACGATGTGAACAACTGTGACTTCATCCTGCCCTCGCTGGTGCGCCGCGGTGAACTGGCCATCGCGGCCTCGACGGGCGGCACGAGTCCGGCGATGGCTCGCTGGCTGCGCGAGCGACTCGAGGAGTTCCTCGACGACCGCGTGGTCGGCCTCGGCGACTTGCTGGCTGACGTGCGCCGCGATGTACGCGAGCGCGACCACGCCTGCGCTGCACGTTGCACGCGCGCGCGCATCCCACCGCCCCTGCTCTGCAGCGAATGCCCGAACCGCATCCCCTCCGACCACTGGCAGGAAGCGGTCGACGAGGAGCTGCTCAACCTGATCGTGACGGACGACACCGCCGCGCGGGCCCTGCTGGTCGAACGCCTCGGCGTCGCGGGCGAGCTCAAGCCGGCCGCTTGGTGGCGCGAGGGGGTGCGCGCATGATCACGATGGCCGGCATCAGCCACCACCACGCCACCCTCGAGGTGCGCGAACGTCTCTCGCTCCCGACCGAGGCGCTCGAGGCCGCGGTACAGCGCGTGAGCGGGGAGATCGACGCCGGCGCTACGCTGCTCTCGACCTGCAACCGGTTGGAGTTCTACGCCTCCGGCGATCATGGGCCCTCGGCGCTGCTGCCGCTGCTTGCTGCAGTGCTCGACACGGACGCGAACACGATCGAGCGAACGTTCAGCTTCCGCGCCGGCAGCGACGCCGTTCGGCACCTGTACCGGGTCGCCAGCGGGATTGAGTCGATGGTCGTGGGCGAGTCCGAGATCCTCGGGCAGGTGCGCGGCGCGTTCTCCCTCGCCGTCGCGAGCCAGACTGACGACGCGCTGCTCTCGCACCTCTTTCACACTGCGATCCGCACTGGCCGGCGCGCCCGCAGCGACACCGCGATCGGGCACCACGCGCTCTCCACTTCCTCGATCGCGGCGCAGCAAGTGCGGGACCGTTTCCCCGACCTTGGCGAGGCGGGGGTGATGATCCTCGGCACCGGCGAGGCGGGGAGGCTCGCCGCCGAGGCGCTCGCGGACGCCGGCGTGACCGACTTCCGCTTCGTCAACCGCACGTTCGAGCATGCCGAGGTGCTGGCCGCAGAGCTGGGGGGGCGCGCCGCCCCACTGCACCGCCTGGAGGCGGAGCTGGCCACCTCGGTGGCGGCGATCACCGCATCCAGCGCGCCCGAACCGCGGCTCGGCGAGGCGCAAGTGCGGTCCGCGATCGCACAGCGCGACACGGGCGGCCTCTTGCTGATCGACCTCGGCCTCCCACGCGACGTCGAGCCGAGCGTTCGCGACCTCCCGGGCGTCGAGTACCTCGACCTCGAGGACCTCCAGCTGATCGCAGCCGACCACTCGGAGCTGCGCGAGAGCGAGATTCCCGCCGTCGAAGCGATCGTCGAGGACGCTGTCGTCCGCTTCGAGGAGTGGGCCGAGCGCCGTCGCGCGACGCCGACCATCCGCCAGCTCGCCGAACGCGCCGAGGCCCTGCGCGCGCGCCAGGTCGAACGCGCCTTCCGCGGCCGGGCCCTCTCCGCGGACGAACGCGCACGCGTCGAGGAGATCGTCGAGCCCCTGAGCCGAGCGCTCGTGCGGCAACTGCTGCACCAGCCGATCACCCGATTGCAGCAGGGCGGTGACCGCGATCGGCACGTCGACGCGGTGCGTGAGCTATTCGCCCTCGACGATGCCCCCCTCGACGATGCGCTCCTCGACGACGCGCGCCTCGAAGAAGCAGCGGACGAGGCGGCGCGGAGCGACGACTGATGGCCGTTCGGCTCGCCACCCGCGGCTCGACGCTGGCGCTTGCCCAGACCCGGCTCGCCGCCGAGGCCCTACGAGCCCACGACGCCGCCCTCGAGGTCGTGATAGTCGAGGTGACGACCGCCGGCGACCGCGATCGCACCACATCACTGCGCACACTCGGTGGGCAGGGCGTATTTGTCGGCGCCGTGCGCGAGGCCGTGCTGAGCGGCGCTGCCGACATCGCCGTGCACTCGATGAAGGACATGCCGACGGCGCCCGTCGAGGGACTGACGGTCGCCGCCGTGCTCGAACGAGGCGACCCCCGCGACGCGCTGGTGAGCCGCGACGGCGCGACGCTGGACGCGCTAGCGGCAGGCGCGCGCATCGGCACCTCCTCGACACGACGCGTCGCCCTCGTCCTTGATCGGCGTCCGGACCTCGAGGTCGTCGACATCCGAGGCAACGTCGACACGAGAATCGCGAAGGTCGACGACGGCAGTTACGACGCCGCGTTGCTCGCGGTGGCCGGCCTCGAGCGGCTGGGCCGCGCAGACCGAATCGCCGAGGCGTTCGCGCCGTCGGAGTTCCCGCCGGCGCCGGCACAGGGCGTGATCGCCCTCGAGTGCCGCGCCGATGACTCACCGACCGTTGCCCTGCTGTCCGCCATCGACCGCCCCGAAACCCACGCCGTCGCCAACGCCGAGCGAGCCGTGCTGGCTGCGCTCGGCACCGGGTGCGACCTCGGCGTCGGGGCGTTCGCGACGCTCGACGACGGCGAGCTCACGATCGTGGCCGCCCTCGGCGGTGGATCCCGCGAGGAGCCGGTGCGTCGCGGCGAGACGCGCGGCGCGCCGAATGACGCCGAGGCGCTGGGCCGCGCACTGGCGGCCGAGCTCGCACCGACCTACGTCGAGGGGACATCGTGACACCGCGCCTCGGACACGTCTGGCTCGTAGGAGCCGGTCCCGGCCATCCCGGGTACCTCACGCGGCTGGGCGAGCAGGCGCTGCGTCGGGCGGAGGTCGTGCTCTATGACCGGCTCGCGCCGCAAGCGCTGCTCGAACTCGCGCCCGCCGATGCACGTCTGGTCGACGCCGGGAAGGCGGCCGGCGATCACACGCTGACCCAGGACGAGATCAACTCCTGGCTGATCGAGGAGGGGCGCGCTGGCCACCGCGTGGTCCGCCTCAAGGGCGGCGACCCGTTCGTGTTCGGCCGGGGCAGCGAGGAGCTGGCGGCGCTCTCAGAGGCCGGCATTCCCTGCACCGTGATCCCCGGCGCCACCTCGGCGATTGCGGGGCTCGCCGCGGCCGGCATCCCGGTCACTCACCGCGGGCTGGCTTCGTCCTTCGCAGTCGTCACGGGCCACGAGGACCCGACGAAACAGGAGACCTCCGTCGAGTGGCACCGCCTCGCCACCGCCGTCGATACGATCGTCGTGCTGATGGGCGTCGGCCGCCTCCCCGCCATTGCCGGCGCGCTCATCGAGGGCGGTCGTGACGCGTCGACGCCCGCAGCACTCGTGCAAGAGGCTTCGACGCCGGCCCAGCGCACGTTGCGCTCGACGGTCGGCTCGATCGCCGAGGACGCTGCCGTCGCCGAGATGGGCGCCCCCGCCCTGCTGGTCGTCGGCGCGGTCGCCGCGCTCCACGATCAGCTCGACCCCGCCTTGACCGCGCCGCTCGCCGGCAAACAGGTCCTGGTGACGCGCACGCGCGCCCAGGCCTCGACGCTCGTCGAGCGACTCGCCCTCGAGGGCGCATCCCCCCTGGTGCTGCCCGCGATCGAACTCGAGGACCGGCTCGACGAGGCGGCGCTCGCCGCCTCGAACGATCGACTCGACGCGGGCGACTACGAGTGGGTCGTCTTCACCTCCGCGAATGCCGTGGACCGCTATCTCAGTGCGCTGATCGAGGCTGGCCGCGACGCCCGCGCGCTGGCGAGCGTCCGCCTTGCTGCGATCGGCGCGCCGACCGCCTCGGCGCTGCGCGCGCGCGGACTCGTCGCCGACCTCGTGCCGGACGAGGGGCTCGCGGAGCCGTTCGCCGCCGCGATCGTCGCTGCGGGCGAACTTGACGGCCGGCGCGTGTTGTTGCCGCGCGCCTCTGGTGCGCGCGAGGAGTTGCCCGCCGCGCTGCGCGACGCCGGAGCCGCCGTCGACGAGGTCACGCTCTACCTCGCCGCCCCGCCGTCAGAGGCGCCGGCGGAGGTCGTCTCAGCGATCCGCAGCGGCGCGGTGGACATCGCGACGTTCACCTCGTCCTCGACGGTGCGCAACCTGGCCAGCATCCTCGGAGGCGACCTGGCGGGCCTCGAGGAGACGACGGTCGCGGTGATCGGCCCGGCCACCGCGGCGACCGCCGAGGCATGCGGACTGACGCCCGCGGTAGTTGCGTCGGAACATACGATCGACGGGCTCGTCGAGGCGCTGCGTGAGCATGAGCACGCGCGCGAGGGTTGAGCGGAGGCATCGCATGGTCAGCACGACACGCACCAAAGGGTTCACGCGCACCCGCCGTACGAGGCAATCGGAGGCGCTGCGCGGGCTGGTCCGCGAGACCCGGCTCGACCCCTCGCAGTTCGTCTACCCGCTCTTCGTCACACACGGCAGCGACGTTCGTCAGCCGATCACATCGATGCCGGGCCAGGCGCAGCTCTCGATCGACCAGCTCGCGGCCGAGGCGGGCGAGCTTGCGGACCTCGGCGTGCGCGCGGTGTTGCTCTTCGGCCTGCCGGCAAGCAAGGACTCCGAGGGCACCGAGGCGTACGACGACGATGGCATCGTGCAGCAGGCGATCCGCGAGCTGAAGCGCGTCGACCCTGGCCTCGCGGTGATCGCTGACATCTGCCTCTGCGAGTACACGGACCACGGCCACTGCGGCGTGCTCACAGCGACGGGCGAAGTGGACAACGACCCCTCGCTGGAGCTGCTGACGCGGATGGCCGTCTCCACCGCCGAGGCGGGCGCGGACATCATCGCGCCGTCCGACATGATGGACGGCCGCGTCGCGGCGATTCGCGAGGGCCTCGACGGGTCCGGGTTCGAGGCGACTCCGATCATGTCCTACAGCGCGAAGTACGCCTCGGCCTACTACGGTCCGTTCCGCGAGGCCGCCGACTCGACGCCTCAGTTCGGCGACCGCCGCGGCTACCAGATGGACCCCCCGAACGTGCGGGAGGCGCTCCGCGAGGTCGCGGCCGACATCGAGGAGCAGGCCGACATCGTCATGGTGAAGCCGGCGCTGGCCTACCTCGACGTCATCCGCGCCGTGCGAGAGAGCAGCGATCTGCCGCTGGCGGCGTACAACGTGTCGGGCGAGTACGCCATGGTGAAGGCGGCGGCGCAGCAGGGCTGGCTCGACGAACGGCGGATCGTCCTCGAGACGCTGACGGGCATCGCACGCGCCGGGGCCGACATCATCATCACCTACCACGCGAAGGACGCCGCGCGCTGGCTCGCGGACGGGGGCGCGCGTGGAGCATGAGCGCTCCCGCGCCGCCATGGAGCGCGCGCGTGCGCTGCTCCCCGGCGGTGTCGACTCACCCGTCCGGGCCTACCGCGCCGTCGAGGGCGATCCGGTCGTGCTTGCCAGCGGCTCCGGTGCGACCGTCATCGATGTCGATGGCAACGAGTACACCGACTATGTCTGCTCGTACGGACCGCTGATCCTCGGGCATGCGCATCCGCAGGTCGTCGCGGCCGTGCAGGCAGCCGCGGCCGGCGGCACCTCGTTCGGCGCGCCGACGGAGGCTGAGAGCGATCTCGCTGAGCGCGTCGTGGACGCCGTGCCCTCGATCGAGATGGTGCGCTTCGTCTCGTCGGGGACCGAGGCGGCGATGACGGCGATCCGGCTGGCGCGAGCCGCCAGCGGGCGCGACCGTGTGCTCAAGTTCGAGGGCTGCTACCACGGCCATGCGGACGGCCTGCTCGCCTCGGCCGGTTCGGGTGCAGCGACGCTGTCGTTGCCCGACTCACCGGGCGTTCCGGCCGACTTCGCGGCACAGACGCTGCTGGCGCGCTACAACGACCTCGACGCCGCGCGCGGGCAACTGGAGGCTCATCGGGGCGAGGTGGCGGCGATCATCGTCGAACCTGTCGCCGCCAACATGGGCGTGGTCCCTCCCGCTGCGGGGTACCTCGAGGGGTTGCGCGCGCTCTGCGACGAGTTCGGCACGCTGCTGATCTTCGACGAGGTGATCACGGGCTTCCGCAGCGCCCTCGGCGGCGCGCAAGAGCTGTACGGCGTTCGACCTGACATCACGGCGCTCGGCAAGGTGATCGGCGGCGGCCTGCCCGTCGGCGCGTACGGCGCGTCGAGAGCGCTCATGGAGCTGATAGCCCCCGTCGGCGATGTCTATCAAGCCGGGACGCTCTCGGGGAATCCGCTCGCGATGGCCGCCGGATCGACCACCCTCGACCTGCTCGCGGGCGACGAGGGGGCGTACACGCGGCTCGAGGCTCTCGGCGCACGCCTCCAGGCTGGCCTCGAGGCGGCGATCGCGGCGACCGGCACCACGGCATGCGTGTCGCGCTCCGGTTCGACGTTGACGCTGTTCTTCCGTGCCGAGGCGCCGACCAACTACGACGAGGCCCGCGACGCAGACCTCGATCGGTTCGGGCGCTTTCATCGCGCGATGCTCGACCGCGGCGTACACCTCGCCCCCGCGGCGTTCGAGGGCTGGTTCGTCTCCCTGGCCCACGACGAGGCGGCGATCGATGGCACCATCGAGGCCGCCGAGGCGGCATTGCGGGCGACGGCGGGCTAGCCCGCGAAGGGTCGCGTCCAGCCATCGACCGCCGCCACCTCGCCCAGCGACTTCCGTTGCGCCGAGCCGAAGCTGCCCCTGGGGTAGCCCAGCGGCAGCGCGTAGACAACCTGTGCCTCGTCTGGCACGTCGAGCAGCGAGTGGACACGGTCCTCGACATCCGCGTGGAGCGTCGTAATCGTCCCACCGACCCCGAGCGCGCGTGCGGCAAGCAGCAGGTTCTGCGCCGCCGGCACCACCGAGTTGGCTGCGCCCGGACCACGGGCGGTCGAGCAGAGCAGGACGACGATCGGCGCCTGCCCGAACTCGTCGGCGAGCCGCCGCGCGGAGCGTGTCACCGGGCTGTCCGGCAGATCCTCGGGCGTGAGGTAGCCGTCGTCGCGGCGTTTCGCCCACCATGCCTCGTGGTACAGAGTCGCAAACTCGGCGCGAACCTCGGGGTCCCTCAGCACGATGAACCGCCATGGCTGTGCGTTGCCACCGTTGGGCGCGCGAATCGCCGCCTCGAGGATCAGCGCCAGGTCATCCTCGGGGATGGGATCGGGGCGAAAGCGCCGGATCGCGCGTTGCGTGAAGATCGCTTCTCCGAGCGGCATCGTCAGCGCCGCCTGTGCCTCGTCTGCGCCCATCATCGACCTCCACTCGTCCGCAATCGACAGTCGCCGCGGCGCAGCCTACGCGATCACGCGACGTCATGAGACCGGTGCGAGGAGCGCGGCGGAGGCGCTATGGTTGCCGCATGGCTACCGAAGAGCGGCGGATCACTGTCACCCTGCGCGATGTCGCGGAGCAGGCGGGCGTGTCGATCAGCACGGCCTCGCGCGCGCTGACCGGGACGCGCCGCGTCCATCCGGAGCTGATCGAGCGGGTCGAAAGCGCCGCGAGCGACCTCGGATATCGGCCGAATCAGGCGGCGCGATCGCTGCGCATGGCGCGCACCATGACGTTTGGCGTCATCTTCAACCGGCTCGAGAGCCCGGTGATGCTGGATCTCCTCGACGGGCTCAACGCGGGCAGCGCGGAGCGCGATTACACGCTGCTCGTCACGAGCGCGCGTAACGACCCGACTGTGTACCGGCACCTCATCCGACGCCTCTTCGAGCGCCGCGTCGACGGCCTTCTGCTCTCCTCCCCGGAGGGCATCGAACCGGAGCTCGCGACGTTCCGCGCGGCGGGCACGCCGGTGCTCGCCCTGCTCCGCAGAGGACCCGGCGCCGAGGACATTCCGGTCGTCACCGCCGCCGTCGCAGACGCCCGGGCGAAGGCGATTCGACGCCTGGCCGAGCTGGGACATCGCCGTGTCGCCACGATCGGGGGCGACTTCGTGTCTGGCGCCCTCGCGACGAGCGCCGGCGTCGAGATCGTGCAGCACCAACCAGCGGAAGGCGCCCCCGCCGACGTATTCGCGCGCGAGGTGCGCGAGCTGGCGACCGGTCCCACGCCCGTGACGGGGTTCATCGTTGACTACCCGCGCAGCTCAATGCTGGTGGGGGTTCTGCGCGAGCTCGGGATCGAGGTTCCCGCCGATGCCTCGGTCGTGACGTTCACCGAGTCACGGCTGACCGAGGGCTTGATCTACCCCCCGATGGCTGCCATCGACGTCGATACGCAGGAGATCGGCCGGCACGCCTCGGCGCTCGTCGCCGACTGGGTCGAAGGCGAAGAACCGCCGCCTGTGACCTCGCTCCAGGTCGCTCGATTCATCGAACGGCCGTCGATCGGTCCGGCTCCAGCGGGCCTGAGCTGAGCGGAGCCGACGTGCAGCGCCCTGGCCGCACGCACCAACTTCCCGTCGTGATGATGACGGCCGCCCTCGTGATGCTCGTGCTCTCCAGCTGCGGCCAGTTTGCTGAGCGTGTCACGAAGCTGACACCGGAGGAGGAGCGCCGCCTCACGCTCGCCTGCGACGAGTTTGACGGGCTCCTGCAGGAGCTCGAAGACGCGCTCGACCCGCTCGCGGAGATGCGCGAGATCGTCGCTAGCGAGGTGCTGATCCCGTCGCAGCGGCTCGGCCCGATCGGCGACCCTGAGGAGGAGTACGAGCGGTTCCTCGTAGTCCAGCAGCACACCTCGAACGCGGCGACTCGAGAGGACTACAGCCACCGTCGCGCCTACGAGGCGCTCGATCGCAGCATCCGCTCCTGGATCCTCATCTCGGAGGCGTTTGACAGCGGCGAGGACCCCGTCGGGCTTGGTGACGAGATCGGGCAGTCAGTGGCGATGCTCTATCTGGCGGCCGACCGGCATGGCGACTCGTGCGGCCCCCCGGACGGTGTGCTGTTCGCTGCGGGCGAGCTGGACTAGCGCGAAAGCTCGCCACGAACGAGGCCCGGCGGCTGCCGGGCCCTCTTGACGCTCGATCGGTTGTTTCGAGACCTCGGCTACGCGAGTGTCATCGACTGCCCCGCAGGCGCGGGTCGAGGATGTCTCGCATCGCGTCGCCGAAGAGACCGAAGCCCAGCACCGTGAGGCTGATTGCTGTACCCGGCGCGAGTGCGACCCAGAGCGCCTCGCGGAAGAATGCGCGGTTCCGGCCCGACAGATCCTGGCCCCAGGACGCCGTCGGCGGTGCGATCCCGAAGCCGAGGAAGCTGAGCGCGGCCTCGCCAAGAATGACGACCGTCACGCCAGCCGTGGCGGTGATGATCACATAGGGCATCACGTTCGGCAGGATGTGCCTCCCGATGATGCGCTGGTCACCCGCTCCCAGCGCCCGCGCAGCCAGGACGTAGTCCTGTTCCTTCAGCGAGATAACGACGCCTCGGACGATGCGTGACCCGCCAAACACGGCCCCAAGGGAGAACGCGAAGATCAAGTTGCGGAGCTCCCAGGAGACCAGGAAGAAGTTGCCACTTCCAGTTGTTGGCGGTCCGAGCAGCGTGATGATCAACAACAGTGCAATCAAGAATGGGAACGCCGACCAGATCTCTCCGGAGCGCTGGATGATGTAGTCGACAATGCCCAGGTAGTAACCAGCCCAGAGCCCGAGAATCGTGCTGAGGACGACGTTGATGACGATCACCGTCATCGCCACAGCCAGCGAGATCTGGCTACCAGCAATCGTACGACTCAAGACGTCTCGGCCGACTGCATCGGTGCCGAACCAGTGCTCGCTCGATGGCGACAGCAGGGGCAGCGCGACGGTCTTCGTCGGGTCGTGGCGGACCAGCCACGGCGCGAAGATCGCGATGAACAGGAAGATGACTACAAGTGCGATGCCGAACGCGCCCAGAGGCTGACGACGCGCGTACTTCAGCGAAACCCTGAGCACAGCGAGCGCCTGGCTGAGCACGGGGATCGTACGAGCGCGCTGCGGCTGAAGTACCTCTTCAGCCATTACGTGTACCTGATCCGCGGATCGACGACCGCGTAGAGCAGGTCCACAATCAAGTTCGTAGTGACGACCAGCAGCACGGCGTACATCGTGAGTGCCATCACGACAGCGTGGTCTTGCTGCTGGACTGCCACGATCGTGTACTGGCCGAGCCCAGGCAGCGCCGTGATGCGCTCCAGGATGATCGCTCCGCCGAGCAGCACCCCGACGAGGCCGCCGGCGATCGTCAGCACCGGAATGAGCGCGTTGCGGAGTGCGTGGCGCAGGATCACGACGCGCTCAGCGAGTCCCTTCGAACGAGCAGTACGAATGTAGTCCTGTCGCAGAACTTCGAGCATCGAGGACCGAGAGAGCCGCATCAGCAAGACAGAACCGCCGAGCGACAGCAAGAGTGTCGGCGGCAAGATCTGTCGGAAGTTGCGGACCGGATCCTCCCACGGCGGAACGTATCCGAACGGCGGCGAGTAGTTCCAGAAGATCGCGGGAAGAATGAGGAGCAGCGTCAGTGCGTAGAAGTCGGGGATCGACCCCATGAAGAGCGCAAAGAATCGTACGAAGTAGTCAATCGGACTGTCCTGGAACACTGCGGCCAGCGTTCCGAAGACCATGCCGAAGACCATCGTGAACCCGAGCGAGAAGATCATGATCATCGCGGTCACAGGGAGTCGGTCTTTCATCTCCGACTGGATTGACCGACCGCCAAGGAACGACGATCCGGGATCGCCCTGGACCATGCCGACCAGCCAGTCGACGTAGCGTTCGAGGATGGGCCGGTCGAGCCCGTGCGTCCTGTTAAAGCCCTCGATCTGCTCGGGCAGCGCATCCTGCCCGATGAAGATGATCCAGGGCTCGACCGGCACGAGGTTGATCGCAAAGAACGTGATCAGGCTGGTGATCAGCAGGACGGGAACGAAGAAGATGATGCGGCGGAGCGCGTAACGGCCCACTGCGTTCTCCCTTGGTGGTTCGAGCGTCTCGACGAGCGACCGGAGCAGTAATGGGCGGGCCGGGCGTCGCGAGGAGGCGACGCCCGGCCCTGCTACTACTTTCTACCGTTCCCTTCGGCTACCCAGCCCCACGCTCAGCAGGCCTCTAGGCGTCGAGCCAGAAGTTCAGCTGCTGCGTGTTGCTGACGCCGTCTGCCGACATCTCGAAGTCCGCGCCCTTCACGTAGGAGTAGTAGCCCACGTGGCTGTTCCCCGTGAGGACCGGCACGAAGTTCGCGGCCTTCTCTGCCAACAGCCGCTCGAAGCGGTTGGACAGCGCAGCGCGCTCCTCGGTGTCGAGGGTGCTGCTGATCTGCACCACGATGTCGTCGATCTCCGCGTCCTCCAGCGCGCCGTTGTTCCAGAACGAAGACGTCTGGGACGTGGCGTGGTGGTAGGCGAGGTTGATCGTCATCGTGATGTCGAAGTCGGACGAGCCGCTCGGGTCATCCCGCGGCTTGTTCCCGGACCGACCCAGGTAGATGTTCCGCGGCAGCGGCTCGGATATGACGTTGAAGCCAATCGTGTTGAGGTCCTCGATCTCGAGAACGCCCGAGTCGACCCACGTCTGTGCCTCCACCGGGAGGAACATCGTCATCTCTTCGTCGTTGTAGACACCAGCCGACTTGACGGCCGCGACGAGCTTCGCCGCTTCCGCCGGGTCGTAATAGATGATGTCCTCAACGCCTGCATACCCAATCGGGAAGCGAGTCGTCACCGGCTCCGCGAAGTACCAGCCGCGGCGAGCGTCACCGAACCAGATGGTGTCGATCACGCGCTGCACGTTGATGCCCAGGTGCACCGCACGGCGGGCGCGCTCGTCCTTCCACGGGTCACGGCGAATGTTCAGGATCAACGCCTGACCACTCTGCGACGGGTACGTGATGCGATCGATATCGGAACCCAGGTCGCCCTCGATCGTGTCCGCCTGTCGGACGTCCGTGAACCACATCTGGTCGATCTGGTTCGCGCGGAACGCCGTCTCGCGGGCGATCTCGTCGGGGACGATCGTGAGCTCGCGACGGTCGAGGTAGGGGCGCTCATCCCCGCTCGGATCCACATACGTCGGGTTGGGCACGGCGTGCTCGAAGGACGACGCCTGGCCGTCTTCGTACATGTAGGGCCCGTTGCCGATCGGGATGTGGGTCTTGAGGATCTCCTCGTCCAGCATCTCGCGCGGCAGCTCACCACTGCGGAACGCGACGCCGTCGGACTCCTCCTCGAAGAACGCCGCCGGCAGCGCCGTCGTGAACTTGATCGTCGAGTCGTCAATCGCCTCCACGTCGATCAGGTCACTAGCGATGAACGTGTTCACGGACGCGTTCGTGTCGGCGACCGCCTGCATGAACTTCAACCGCTCGACGGAGTCCGAGGCCACGTAGTCACGCTGGCCGACCACGTCGTTGGAGTCGCTCTGAGGCTGGTTCTGCCAAGGCGCGTTGGTGACCTTGACGATTACCTCAGTGTCGCTCGGTCGCTCGATCGACTCAGCGAGGTCGAGATTCGTCAGCAAGGCCGGGTCGAGTCCCAGACCGCCACGCGTGTGCCACAAACGCCGATAGTAATTCTGCCGGCGGAACGTGTTGATGTATGACGGGTCTGCGCCCGGGTGCAGCGTGCTGTAGTGCGGGGCGACGGTGACCGTCGCCTGCTTAAACGTGCCGCCGCGCTTGACCGCGTTCGGGTCAACAGTTGCAGACGGAGCGGCCGTTGGAGCGGGCGTTCCGCCGCCACCGCCGCCACCGCCACCACCGCCGTCGTCATCGTCGTCGTCATCGTCGTCGTCGCCGCAGCCAATCAGGGCTGCACCGGCCAGACCGGCCGCACCGATGCCAGCGCCACGAAGAGCGCCGCGACGAGAAGTCCGCGAGCCCATCATGCGCGACCAGTAGTTGCGCTCGTCCATTGATCTTTCCCTCCGGGTGATCGCCAGCAGCGAGCGTGCCCCGTACGGCACACCACCGGCGATTGCGATCCCACCTGTCTTGGCTTCCTTGTAGGGATCTACCGAGGCTTTGTCAAACCTCGTCATCAATATCTACGTTTGGGAAGTTTCGAGAGATTTGAGGGGCAGATGGGGGTAGGGACCGTCCTTGTGGGTTTCGCCGGGGCGAAGAGGCGCGGAATCACGTCCGCGCTCGGTCGCTCAGCTTCGAAAGTCGATTTTACGGATATTCCAGGAGTTCTACTGAGACTCCAAGGAGGCCTGAGTCATGGATGAGTTTGCCGGGCGGGTTGCTGTCATCACCGGGGCCGCGAGTGGGATCGGCCGCGGGATGGCCGGGCGGTTTGGCGAGGCCGGGATGAAGCTTGTGCTCGCGGACATCGAGCGGGAGCCGCTCGCGATCGCGGAGCGGGAGTTGCTGGTGAGCGGCGCCGAGGTGCGGGCGGCGCAGACGGACGTCTCGAGTCTCGCGTCGGTCGAGGCGCTGGCGGATGCGGCGTACGACCGCTTCGGTGCGGTGCACGTGCTCTGCAACAACGCCGGGGTGTCTGGCGGTGGAGGTGGCGGCGAGGGCGTCTGGGCCGCGAGCGCGAACGATTGGGCGTGGACGCTCGGGGTGAACCTGATGGGCGTGGTGCATGGCCTGCAGGCGTTCGTGCCTCGGATGATCGAGGGTGGCGACCCCGGGCACATCGTGAACACGTCGTCGGTGCTGGGCCTGTCGACCGGGCCCGGGTCGGTGTACGGCGTGTCGAAGCACGCGGTGACGCGGCTGACCGAGGGGCTCTACTACGACTTGCAGAACAACGGCGCGCCAATCGGGGCCTCGGTGCTGTGTCCGGGAATGATCGCGACGCACATCATCTCGGCGGAGCGCAACCGGCCGGCGGACCTCCGTGACGAGCGCGACAACGAGGAGCAGGTGACGACGATGCGAACGCAGATGGAAGCGCGTTTCTCGACGAGGGGATGCCCCCGGACGAGGTGGGGGCGATCGTGCTCGAGGCGATCCGAGACGAGCGGTTCTACATCCTGACGCACGCGCAGATCAAGGAGCGGGTCGAGGTGCGGATGCAGGACATCCTCGACGACCGCTCGCCGACTCCGCCGCCAGCGTTCGGGCCCGCTGGCTAGCCGGACGATCTCAGCCATCTCTTGACCCACTCTCTTGACACCGCGAGGGGCGGCGAACAGGATGAGCCGAGCGTTGCAAACGATGTCCCACCGACCCGCGCCGACGGAGCAAAGGCGAAGCACGGCGTGAAATTCGGACTGTTCTACGAACTCCAACTCCCGAAGCAGTACGACGACGAGACGTGGGACGAGGAGGCGGAGTTCCGCATCTACAACGAGATGCTGGACCAGGTCGAACTCGCTGACTCCCTCGGCTTTGACTACGTGTTCGAGGTGGAGCATCACTTCCTCGAGGAGTACTCACACTCCTCGGCGGCTGAGCTGATGATGGCGGCGCTGTCGCAGCGCACGAAGAACATTCGCCTCGGCCATGGCATCGTGCTGACGCCGCCGAACTACAACCACCCGGCGCGCATCGCGGAGCGCATCGCGGCGCTCGATCTGCTCTCGGATGGTCGCGTGGAGTTCGGCACGGGGGAGTCGGCGTCCGACTTGGAGCTGGGCGGCTTCGAGGTCGAGCGCGGGATGAAGAAGGCGATGTGGGAGGAGTCCACACGCGAGATCACGAAGATGATGACCGAGGAGCCCTACGGCGGCTTCGAGGGCGAGTTCTTCTCGATGCCGTCGCGCAACGTGGTGCCGAAGCCTCGCCAGAAGCCGCACCCGCCGCTGTGGGTAGCCGCGTCGAGGCGCGAGACCACGATGGTGGCGGCACGCCTCGGCATGGGCTCGCTGGGCTTCGGGTTCGAGACGCCGGAGGAGCTGGGCGACCGCGCGAACGAGTACTACCGGCTCGTGCGCGAGGAGTGCATGCCGATCGGGCAGGCCATCAACCCGGCGCTGGCGGTGTTGAACACGTTCATGATCGGGCCAACCGACGAGGAGGCGCTGAAGCGCTCCGCGGGTGGCCCCGGGTTCTTCTCGTACTCGCTGAGGCTGTCGCACAAACCCACGAAGAGGGGGACATCGCTATACGATGAGCATGGCGGCGGGGGCGGAGTGATTCCGAGGTGCCGCCGTGACCCAGCGTTTCTTGCCGTGCGACCGTGACCAGCAATACCTGATGCCCGCCAGCCTCCGCGACTGGCTGCCCGGGGACCACCTCGCGTGGTTCGTGCTCGATGCGGTCAGCCAGTTGGACCTCACCGCGTTCTACGAGCGCTACCGCGAGGACGGTTGGGGGCGGAAGGCGTACGAGCCGTCGATGATGGTCGCGCTCGTGCTCTACGCCTACTGCGAGGGCGAGCGCTCGAGCCGCCAGATCGAACGGCGCTGCCGGGAGGACATCGCCCTCCGGGTGCTGACCGCGAACCAGCACCCCGACCACGCGACGATCTGCCGTTTCCGCCAGCAGCACGAGGAGGCGCTCTCGGGACTGTTCGCCGAGGTGCTCAGGCTGTGCGCCGAGGCTGGTCTGGTGCGGGTCGGGGTGGTCGCGCTCGACGGGACCAAGCTGCACGCCAACGCCAGCCGTGAGCGCAACCGCACGGATGCGGACCTGGAGGCCGAGGTGCGGCGCATCCTCGACGAAGCGGAGCGGGTGGACGCCGAGGAGAACGCGCGCTTCGGCGACGCGCGGGGCGACGAGTTGGCTCCGGGATTCAGGGACCGCGAGGAGCGCCTGCAGCGGTTGCACGAGGCGCGGGAGCGACTGGCGGCCCGAGAGCGGGAGCGGCAGGAGGACTACGAGCAACGCCTCAGGAGCCGCGCGGAGAAGGACCGGCGCGGGCGCCGCCCGAAGCCGCCGCAGCCCGAGCAGGGTGCGAAGGTGAACGTCACCGACCCGGACAGCCGCGTGGTGCGCGACTATCACGGCTACTTCCAAGGCTACAACGTGCAGGCGGTGACGACCCGCGACCAGATCATCGTCGCGGCCGAGGTGAGCCGACAGGCGACCGACATGCACGAGCTGCAACCGATGATCGAGGTGATGCACCGCAACCTGCAGGCCGCACACTGCGGGCCGGCGCGCGTGCTGCTGGCTGATGCCGGCTACTACTCCGAGGCGAACGTGCGGCAGGCGGGGAGCGCAGGTCCGGAGCTGCTGCTCGCGACCCGCAGCGACCGCAACCGGCGCGTCGGCGCGGCGCCGCCGCGCGGGCGCATCCCTGCCGGGCTCTCCGTCCGTGAACGGATGGATCGCAAGCTGGCGACGCAGCGTGGCCGGCGTCTCTACGAGCAGCGGCGCTGGATGATCGAACCCGTCTTCGGCGACGTCAAGGAGAACCGCGGCATCCGCCGGTTCATGCGGCGCGGGATCGCCTCGTGCGCCAGCGAATGGAAGCTGATCGCCGCCACCCACAACCTCAAGAAGCTCTATCGCCGGGCGCGGCCGTCCTCCTGGCCAGCGAACGGCAACCCCCGGCAAAGAGGCTGGTCTGCCGCCGTGGCGGCCGCGTAGCGCCGCTGCCCTGTGAGAGGCGGCTACTCCGCCCCGACAACCGACCGGCTGACCTCTTGGCCCTCGTGGCGCTCCGCCCACGCCACTCCATGCGACAGCCTCCGCTGGGCTACTACTACAACCCGGCGACGGGCGGGAAGCACCAGCCGGACACGTAGAATCTCTACAAGCAGTACCGCGACTCCTCCTCGGAGGGTGAGGCGGAGGTGCAGGCGGCGCGCGGTGGTTTCCTCACCGAGACGCAGATCCGAGAGAGCGAGCCGGAGGAAGAGGTGCAGCGCGCCCTCTGCCGCGCCGCACGCTCGGGCAACGCCATCGGCACGGTGGACAGCGTGCGCGAGACGCTCAAGCTCTACGAGGATCAGCACTTGGACACGATGATCTTCGTAGCGCAGGCGGGCGACCGGAAGCACGAGCACATCATGGAGTCGATCCAGGAGTTCGGGACGAAGGTGTTGCCCGAGTTCAAGGAGCGGCACGAGACCGTCCACCGGTCGTGGCGCGACGAGCAGTTGGCCGGGGTCGAGTTCCCGATCAACTCCTCGATCTAGCCTCGACGGGACCACGCGCGAGCGCCAGGTGGCGTTCGCGCCAGTGTGGAGACGCGGCATGGCTAAGCCCGACGAGATCCAGGACGGCGATCTGCGCGCGCAGATCGAGAACGCCTACCAGCACATGCGAGAGGGCCAGGGGACCGACGCGGTCAAGATCCTCGCGGATGCATACCTGTACCAGCTGACGCACAAGCCCGACATGCTCGAGGAGACGATCGAGCCGCGCCCGGGTCGGAAGATGCCGGCGGTGATGCGCTGGCCGAACCTCGGCGCGAACCTCAAGCTTGACTCGGTGATGGCGAAGAAGCCGGAGATCGAGTTCATTCGCGACCACTTCGCCGTGTCCGAGGCCATCACCTACTACGAGTACACACTCGAGTCGGCGATCAACCACGAGTTCTAACGTGAGCGCACTCGCCATCGTCGGCGGACGCGTCTGGGACGCGACGCGCGACGCACCCCTCGACGACGCGACCGTCCTGATCGAGGACGGGCGGATCGTCTCCACCTCGACGGAGGCTCCGCCCGACGGTGTGCAGCAGATCGACGCGCGCGGGCGCTTCGTGATGCCGGGCCTCGTCGACATGCACGTGCACGTGCAGCTCTGCAGCGACGACTCGCTGTACAGCTTCCTCGGCACGGGCATCACGACGGTGCGCGATGTGGGATCGGACGTCGATGAGTCGCTGCCGATGCGCGCGGCGATCGCGGCGGGCGAGCGCGTCGGACCTCGCCTCTTCGTCTACGGACCACTGCTCGACGGCGACCCGTCTGTCCTCGGTGGCGCGCTGGGCGGACTGACGTGGATGCAGTCCACCGTCGAGGAGGGGGTCGCGCACATCAACGAGCTGGTCGATCGAGGCGTGGACGGCATCAAACTCTACGCGGGGCTCCGAACCGACCTGGCCGGGCCGATGATCGAGGCCGCAGGCGGGCGCGTCCCGGTGACGGGCCACCTCGGACGGACCTGGGCGAGCGAGGCCGTGGCGCTGGGGATCAACTGCCTGGAGCATGTGCACGCGACCGTCTACCAGGACGTCGCGCGGCCCGAGGACCGGCACACGCGCGAGGGCGGCAACGGCGGCCGCCCGGACTACTGGTCGTGGCTGAGCCACGGCTGGGCCAACGCCGACCTCGACGCAGATTACGTGACCGACTTCATCGGCCAGCTGGTCGAGCACGAGGTTTCGATCAGCCCAACCACGGTGCTCATCAGTGGCCTGGTCAGCGCGACCGACGAGGAGCGTCCCGGACAGGCGTTCCGCCCGCGCATCATGCGTGAACGCGACCGCCAGAGAGCGGCGATGCGCGAGCAACTGCAGGCGGCGCGTGCCGCTAGCGGCGCCCCAGCCAGCGAGCCCGTGACCTCCGAGATCGCCGAGGTCGCACAGGCCAAGCAGATCGAGTTCTTGCATCGAGTGCACGCGGCCGGCGGCCGCGTCCTGCCGAGCACGGATGTCGGTGCGGTGCCGCCGCTCAACCCGGGCTTCTCGTTGCACAGCGAACTCGAACTGCTGGCCAGCAACGGCTTTACGAACGCGGACGTGCTGCAGGCGGCCACCCTCGACGCGGCGCGCGTGCTGCGGGCCGACGGCGAGCAGGGCACGCTGGAGGCGGGGCGCGTCGCCGACGTGCTCGTGATCGATGGCAACCCGCTGGAGGACATCACGGCGACGCGCAACCTCGTCACGGTGGTCAAGGGCGGCGAGGTCTACGATCCGGCGGAGCTGCTGGGGCGTATCGATGCGGGCGAACCTGAGTGAACGGACGCCGCACCTGAGATTGGCCGTTGTTTGACGGGTCACATCGCCGACGAATATCGTTCAGGCAGGCAATCGATTGCAGTGGCCGGGCTCGCCCGGCGCCCCTCCGGAGGCTCGCATGGGCATTCTAGCCACCTTCCTTGATGACCACCCCGCCGTCCGCAACCCCGAGTACCGCCCGATGGCGGTGATCGACGACGCGGAGCGCGAGCGCCTCGAGGAGAAGATCGGCGGCGCTGAGAACTACGGCGCGGACGTGCTGCAGCGGCTGATCATCTCGGACCCGGAGGACGTGGAGTACAAGCGCGCGATGGTCTCCTCGATCGTGAGCGCGGAGTACGCCGGCATCGACGCGTTCGGCCGCAACGTGGCCCGCTGGGAGGACCAGGAGGTCCCGGACGGTCTGATCCACGCGATGGTGCGCCAGACCTGGGACGAGGTGCGCCACGCACGCCTGGGCACGGAGCTGCTCGAGCTCGAGTACGGCGGCACACTGGGCGAGTACCCGGACACGCTGGCCGGCGCGAGCGTCGGGGACCAGATGAGCGAGGAGCAGCGCCAGGCCATGCGCATCCGCCAGCTCAACCCGGTGATGTCGCTGTCCTCGACGAACGTCGGGGTCGAGGGGGCGGCGCTGCGGCTCTTCTCCGGCGTGAGTCGCCTCGGCGAGCACATCGGTGACGACATGATGACGCTGGTGTACGACTACAACTGGGCCGACGAGGTCGTCCACGTCGCCATCGGCGACTGGTTCCTCAAGAAGATCGCCGAGGACAAGCCGCAGGCCGAGCAGGTCGCGATGCGCGCTCAGGCCATGACCGAGGCGATGCGCGATCGCGTCGGACGCAACGTCTCCGCCGAGGTGAAGGCACCTCTCCGCCGAGGTGAAGGCACGTCTCCGCCGAGGTGAAGGCACCTCTCCGCCGAGGTGAAGGCGGAGGTGATCGACTTCATGCAGGGCGAGACCGACCGTGCGACATCGGTGCTGGTCGGTCCGCTGTCGGACGGCTACGAGCCGGACGCGCAGCCCGAGGCGCCCTCGGGTGGTTCGACCGCGGCCGCCGGCGACTGAACCGAGTGCGCGTGATCGCTGGATGACCTACCGCATCGAACTGGAACCCTGCATCAACTGCGGGCTCTGCCGGTTGGCGTGCCCGACGGGCGCGATCAAGTACTTCTCGACCGGCCATCGGCACCATGTGATCAAGGATGAGTGGTGCATCGACTGCAACATCTGCATGCCGCTCTGCCCCATCGATTGCATCACCTCGCACCCGGACGTGCAGCCGAGCGCTGAGCAGCGCGAGCGGGCGGTCACGCGCGCGCATGAGTTCGCTCACCGCGGCCGCGAGTTGCGGACCGCGGTCGACGCCCGCGCTTTTGCCGTGATCGAGCGCCGGGCGGGGAGCACGACATGACCGAGTACGCACTGGACCAGCGCACGATCGGCGGGGCGTTCGCCGTCAACGACAATGCGCGGCGGCTGCTCAACTACAAGTACGCCGAGCGCATCTGCATGGTGACCGGCGCGGGCTGGGCGCCGACCTGCCCGACGATCAAGATCAAGTGGACGATCTCCGAGTTCGCCTACGACGACGCCGTCCATCACCACGACCTGGGCATGCGGCTGCCGGAGCTGCGCATCCTCGAGGGCGCGGACTACAGCAACCCACCGACGCTGCGCTCCTCGACGGCGGAGGAGCCGCCGAACGAGGACTTCGTCAAGTTCTGCGAGGTGCTGCAGGGCCAGGGCGACGAGCTGCTGCGCATCGTGGGGCTGTACCGCGTGCTGAAGACGCACCTAGCGGTCAACTACCGCTACCACATGCAGGCGACCGATCCCGTGTCGGACGGTCCGACCGTGCGCATCCTCAAGCACATCCTCCTCGACGAGGAGGAGCACCTCCGCTGGGGCCAAGCGATCTACGAAGAGCTCGCGACCACAGCCGCGCAGCGGCGCGAGGCGCTCGAGTGGCAGATGCACCTCGAGGAGCTGCTGGCGAACGCCGGCGGAGTGACCGGCGAGCGCTAGTCCTCCGACCCGATCCAGCTCCTTGACCAGCGCGGCGTACGCCGCCTAGCGTCGGCGCGCCCGAAGGGGGCGCGTCATGGCGAAGCGAATCGGCTCCGACTACATCTTCGACCTGCCGACCGTCGGGCAGCCTGCCATCTCGCCCGACGGAAGCCAGGTGGTCTACGTCCGAGGCGATGTCAGTCGCGAGGAGATGAAGGGTTCGGCGCACCTCGAGCTGGTGTCCGCTGAGGGCGGAGCGCCGCGGATGCTCACCTCGGGCGACGGCGATGGGATGCCGCGCTGGTCGCCAGACGGATCGCGGATCGCGTTCCTGCGCCGTCCCACCGTCGAGGGCGAGCCCACGCACGCGCAGGTCTGGGTGCTGCCCCTCGACGGTGGCGAGGCGCAGCAGGTCACGGACATCGCCGGCGGGGCTACCTCGATCGTATGGATGCCCTCGGGCGCGCAACTGGTCGTCACGGCCAACGTTGATCCGAACGCGAGCGACGAGGAGGGGCCGCACGTTCAGCGGGTGAACCGCATCTACTACCGGGCGGACGGCATCGGCTGGCGCGGGGACTCGCACCGGCAACTCTTCCTCGCCGAGGCGGACGGCAGCGGGACGCGGCAACTGACGCGCGGCGACCACGACGCCTCGAGCGCTGCGCCGTCCCCGGACGGTCGGCGTATTGCGTTCTTCTCGACGGATCGTTCGCGATCGCGGCAAACGAAGCTGCCGGGGCGGTTCGAGCTGTGCGCGATTTCGGCGCGCGGCCGCAGCGTCGACCGCCTCGTGCGCGACGTCCGAGGCTCCGGCTCGATCGCCTGGTCGCCGGACGGGCGGGAGATCGCATACATCGCGAGCGACGAGGACGCGTATGCGTACGTGTGGTCCGTCGCGCGACGCGGCGGCGAGCCGAGGCAACTGACGAACGACAGCATTGACCCGCTGGGGGCAGGCTTCCCGCTGGACGACGGTCCGCCGCTCGTCTGGCACCGCCGGCGGATCACGTTCCTCGCGGTGGAGCGCGGCTCGACCGGGATTTACAGCGTGGCCGCCAGCGGCGGCCGACTGCAGCGCGTCCGCACCGAGTCAGAGCTAGCGTACGAGTTCTCCTCGACGCCGGACAGCACGAGGTTCGCGCTCACGAGTTCAACGCTCCGCCGGCCGACCGAGGTCGCGGTGCACGAGGCGGCGACCGGCGACTCGCGGCGACTGACTAGCGTGTCGCGCGACTATGTCCGGACGCACGATCTTGCCCGCACCGAGCGGCTGACCGTGGCTCGTGGCGAGTTCGACATCGACTGCTGGCTGACGTTCCCGCCAGGGTTCGATCGGAACCGGCGGTATCCGTTGATCCTGATGATCCACGGCGGTCCGAACGGCTTCTATGGCAACGGCTGGATCCCCAGCGTGCAGACGCTCGCCGCCCAGGGCTACCTCGTGCTGTGGACGAACCCTCGGGGCTCGGCCAGCTATGGCGCCGACTTCATGGCGCGGGTGTTCGAGGACTGGGGCGGCGAAGACTACGAGGACCAGATGGCCGCGGTCGAGCGCGTGCTGCGCCGACCCTACGTCGACGGGCCACGCCTCGGGGTGACGGGGTACTCGTACGGCGGGTTCATGACCTCGTGGATCATTGGGCACACGAACCGCTTCAAGAGCGCGATCGTGGGCGCGCCCGTGACGAACCTGTACTCGATGTACGGCACGACCGACATCGGCGTGGGATTCGGCGAGCGGCAGTGGGGCGGTCCGCCCTGGACGAACCTCGAGGAGTACGCGAAGCACTCGCCGATCACATACGCGTCGGAGGTGGAAACGCCGGTGCTGCTCGTGCACGGCGAGCTCGACATCCGCTGCCCAATCGCGCAGTCGGAGGAGTACTACGTGGCGCTGAAGCGGATGGGGAAGCAGGTCGAGTTCCTGCGCTTCCCGGGCGGCTACCACGGCTTCACCGTGACGGCGCATCCGAGGCTGCGCGAGGCGTACGTCGAGGAACAGCTCGCGTGGTGGAAGCGGACGCTGTAGCTCGATCGCAACAGCAGAGCACTGGAAGGGACCGGCGATGGACGGCGCGAAGATCAAGGAACGGCTCAGCGGCGGCGGCTACGTCTTCGGATGCATGATCTCGGCGATGGGGACGACGCGGTTCAAGCGCAGCCTGGCCGGCGCGACGCTGGACTTCGTCGTGATCGACTCGGAGCACGGGTCGCGTGACCGCAAGGAGATCCAGGAGCTGTGCGGCATGCTCCGCGATGTGGACATCGCTCCGATCGTGCGCGTGCCGGTCCCGAAGGCGGAGTGGGTGGCCATGGCCCTCGACGCCGGGGCCGCGGGCGTGCTCGTGCCGTACTGCGAGACCGTCAAGGAGGTCGAGGCCTGCGTCGCGACCGCGAAGTGGCACCCGCTCAAGGGCGAGTACCTGCTGCGAGCGGTCCGTGAAGGGGTGTTCCCGAGCGACGATGCCGAGGCCTACCTGCGCGCCCGGCACACCGACAGCATCATCATCGTTGGCATCGAGAGCGTGCCGGGGCAGCAGAACCTGGACGCGATCCTCGACGTGGGCGACATCGACGGCATCTTCATCGGCCCGAACGACATGTCGACGTCGCTTGGCATCCCCGACGATGTGACGAACTCGAAGTACCTCGACGTGCTCAAGGACGTGATCGCGCGCTCGGAGGCGAAGGGGGTGCCGGTGATGATCCACCAGCAGACGCCCGAGACCTCGGCGACCGCCATCGAGCTAGGCGCTCGTTTCGTGATGCACAGCAGCGACGCACGGCTGATGCAGGTCGCGATGCAGGACCAGCTCCACGCGCTGCGTGAGGTGGCGATCCGGGTCTCCGGCAGCGGCGAGCTCGTCGAGGGCGCTGACACGGTCGAGACGGTCTAGAGAGCGAACCCGCGATGACGCAGGTGACCAGACTCGAACCGACACTGCCGGGGGCAGGCGGGTGGGAGAACGCCGACCCTTCGGCGCTCGGGTTTGATGGCGGGGCGCTCGAGGCTGCGGTGGCGTACGCCGTCGAGAGCGAGATCGAGTGGCCGATCGAGGTCGGGCACATGGTCGGGCGCAATGATCCGCCGCCGTTCAACCAGCCGTTCGGCCCGACGAAGCCTCGCGGTCCCGCGGGCGGCGTGGTGGTCAGGCACGGCTACGTGGCGGCGCAGTGGGGCGAGCCCGAGCGCGTCGACATGACGTTCAGCGCGACGAAGAGCTACCTGTCGACATGTGTTGGCCTGGCCCTCGATCGAGGGATGATCGGCAGCGTCCATGACCGTGTCGCGGACTACGTCGACGGCGATTGGTTCGAGGGCGAGCACAACGCGGCGATCACCTGGCAGCACCTGCTGCAGCAGACGAGCGAGTGGTCGGGCAGGGTGTTCGGCATCCCGGACACGGTCGACCACAACCGCTCCGTGCGGCAGGGAGAGAAGGTCGGAAAGAAGGGCGAGAGGCGTGAGCTACAGGCGCCAGGCACCTTCTGGGAATACAACGATGTGCGCGTAAACGTCCTGAGTGTGGCGGCGCTGCACGTCTGGCGGGAGCCGCTGCCGGACGTGATCCGCCGCGAGGTGATGGACCCGATCGGCGCCAGCTCGACGTGGGAGTGGCACCCGTACGACGACGCGACGATCGAGATCGATGGCGTGGCGATGCCCTCGGTGGCGGGCGGGGCGCACTGGGGTGGCGGGCTCTGGATCTCGGCGCTCGACCACGCACGGTTCGGCCAGCTCTGGCTACGCTGAGGTGACTGGGGCGGCCACCGGCTGCTTTCCGAGTCCTGGATCGATGCGGCGCTTACGCCCTGCAAGATCCGCGACATCTATGGCTACATGTGGTGGCTGAACACCGGCCAGCGGACGTGGCCAGCAGCCTCGGAGGGTGCATTCTCCGCCTCGGGTGCCGGTGGCAACGTGGTGGCGGTCGTGCCGGAGCATGATCTCGTGGTCGTGACGCGGTGGGCGGGCGACGCGGCCGGCGTGGTCGATGCGATCGACGGCTAGAACAACGGCTCGACGATGTACCAGGTGGCCGCCCAGCCGAGGATCAGCCCGGCGGCGACGCCCATCCCAAAGACGGACCGCACCGCTCGCGCTGGCGCCTGAACGACGAGGAACGTGGCCGAGCCGAAGACGAGCGCGAACACCACTAGGTGGATCCCGCCGGCGATCAGGGCCCACTCGCCGCCCGTTCGGCGCCCGAGCCACAGGACGAGCACGACAGCGCCGACTGCTCCCAGGGCGGCCCCCTCGAGCAGCGCGCGCCGTTGGACGTCCGGCCGCGCCAGCCTCGCCAGGCCGGCGACGCGATCGACGTTGCGGAGGCGATCAGAGCTAGCGGCGGCGACGGGATCGTCCTCGACGGTGGTTGCCATGAGCGAATCAGCGGCAGCACGCACCTGCCTGCTCGCTACGACCCAGGTGCCGACCACCGCAGCCAGTGCCACCGCGATTTGCAGCCACGACTCCGCGACCGTGCCGGTGCGATCACAGCCCTCGGCGTCTCGGCAGAAGACGCCGCCCGGCTCGACCTGGCCCAGCGCGACGGCTGGGATGAGGAGCACAGACAGGGCGAGGGCGACGGAGGACCACCTCGTCAGCCGGTGTACGTCCATAACGCAAGCCACCGGATCCTCCTTCGCGACCTCGCGCTAGGATGCGTTTGTAGGTGCGAAGGAGGCCGGCATGCCGCTGCCGCTCGAGGGGGTGCGTGTCCTCGATCTGTCGGTGTTCCAGCAGGGGACGTACGCGTCCGCGATGCTGGCCGATATGGGCGCGGATGTCGTCAAGATCGAGTCACCGGACCACCCCGACCCGGGGCGTGGGACCGGGCTCGACCACTCGCCGAACGGGCTGCGGGCGTACTTCCAACACCTCAACCGCAACAAGCGCGGGATCAGCCTCGACCTGAAGTCGGAGGCGGGCCGCGAGACGTTTCTGAAGCTCGTCGAGACGGCGGACATCTTCCACCACAACACGCGGCCGGGCGTGGTCGAGCGGCTGCGCCTGACGTACGAGGATCTGTGCGCGATCAACCGGCGGATCATCGTCAGCCATGCGAGCGGGTGGGGTGACCTCGGGCCGGACGCCGAGGCGCAGCTGGGGTCGATGGACATCCTGGCGCAGGCGCGTGGCGGGATCATGTCGGTCACAGGCACGCCTGACACGGGACCGATGCCCGTGGGCGCTCCGTTCGCGGACCACGTGGGGGCGATCATCTCGGCGTACGGCATGATGGTGGCGCTCTGGGAGCGCGAGCGCAGCGGCGAGGGGCAGCACACCTCGCTCTACGGCGGCCAACTGACGATCCAGGGGTTCAACATCACCTCGGCGATGTGGAACCAGCGCGAGCAGCAGCGACAGCCGGTCGAGGCGCGGCGGCCGCACTGGAGTTCGTACGAGTGCGCGGACGGCAAGGAGATCATGGTCGGCGGCGGGACGCCGGACCGTTGGTGGGGCGACTTCTGCGACATCCTCGGGTGCCCCGAGCTGGGCGAGGGGCGGTACTTCACCAACATGCAGGACCCGGCGTGGCGGCGCACGACTCGGGCACGGCTGGCGGAGGTCTTCCTGGCGAAGTCGCGCGACGAGTGGATCGCCGAGCTGTCGCCGCGGTTCATGGTGCAGCCGGTCCGCAGCTACCTCGAAATCGCCGAGGACGAACAGGCATGGGCCAACGGCTACCTGGACTACATCCCGCGCGAGGATGGCGACGATGTACCGACCGTCGGGCTGCCGGTGCGGCTGAGCCGCACGCCGGGGAGCCTGCGACACCTCGCACCGGAGCTCGGGCAGCACACCGAGGAGGTCCTGCTGGAGGCGGGTCTCGACTGGGACGAGATCAACGCGTTGCGCGACCGCGGCGCCTTCGGCGAGATCCCCGCGGCAGCCGCCGGCGACGACTAGCCTGCCTCGAACGAGGCGAGCAGCTCTCCGCGTCGGCCCGGCGCGCCTTCGATGAGCTGCGCGGTGTCGACGTCCTCGAACGTGTCTGACTCGGCCAACCAGCGATGCAGGGTGCGCCCGAGGGGGCGGCCACCCTCGACGGCGTCGATCTCACGGACCTCGGCGATGGCGCGGCGCTCAGGCGCGCGCCAGTCGTCGCCGACGGTAGCGATGTAGACGGCGAGGTCGAGGCGCCCGGCATCGGCGTCGGGTACCCCGTTCTGGCCGCAGATCACCTCGAACGCCTCGTCGATGCCGGGGGCGTGGAGCGCTGTGGCCAGGGAGAAGCCGCGCTCAAGGGCGGCGAATACGCGGCGCACGGGATCGCCCCAGACGTAGTTCGACATCGGCGCCTGAGACACCTCGGCCATCTTCAGATAGCCCCCGTCGCCCTCGGACGGGATGCCGAGGTCCGAGCCCGCCGCCTCGTCCATCTCGTGCATCGCGGTGCCCTCAGGTACGTGGGCGAGCGTCGCCTCCATCGTCGTGGTCTTCCCGGCGTGACGCGGGATGGCGATGATCAACAGTGAACGTCGCTCCTCGGCCGCCAGTGCCAACGTCGAGGCGATGGCCGGGGACATCGTGCGGTTGCGTACGAGATCGAGCAGAGTGA
Organism: Dehalococcoidia bacterium; assembly: GCA_965198045.1. Classification (GTDB taxonomy): domain Bacteria; phylum Chloroflexota; class Dehalococcoidia; order UBA2979; family UBA2979; genus CBDDEC01. Next base: position 600,719 of record CBDAOL010000011.1, on the reverse strand, counting down.
GATCGGGCATGGGTCCTCCCGCACCGCGTAGGCCGGGACCTACGCCGTGGAGCCGTAGCGTACGATCGAGGGCGCCTACACCGCTCCTCGGAAGGTTGGACATGCCGCAGCAATACTCCGCGACCGACGCTGAGTCCGGCCTCGAGGTGCGGGTCACCGGAGAGTTTCCGGAGGACCCAGAGGACCGGGTCCGCATCGCGCGCACCTCGAACCTGTTCACGAAGCTGATGTCGACGATCCTCACGACTGACAACGACTACGAGCGCCGCGAGCGCTTCAAGGCGATCGAGACGCAGCTGGAGGTGGCCGAGGCCCTGATCCGCGGCGACATGACCGAGGTGCAACGTCTGATTCGCAGCACGATGGAGCAGATGGGCGTGACCGAGGAACAGATGCGCGAGGTGGAGCGGCAGCTCCGCGAGCAGCTCGCTTCGCTCGCTCGCGACGACCTCGGCGTGTTCTTCGGCGAGGACGAGAACCTCGACGAGCCGCCTGCCGATGACGAGATCCCGCTCGACGACCGAGGGCTCCACGACGAGCCGAGTGACGAAGGTTCGGACGAGGAACCGACGCCCGACGGCTGAGCCCTCGGCGCCTACTCGCGCGCCGGCTCTGACGAGGAGAGCTGCAGCGCGTACCCGCGGCGCGGGAAGTTCTCGATCCCGGCGTCTGGCGCCACCTGCGCGAGCTTGCCGCGCAGCGTGTAGACGTGTGTCCGCAGTGCCTTCCCGACCTCGTCCGGTGGTGGCCGGTCCACCCAGATCGCCGCGACCAGCTGCGGCACGGAGAGGACCGCGCCCGGCTCGCGGAGGAGCGCGTCCGCGAGGTGGAACTCGAGCGCGTCAGTGACACCTCGTTGCCGTTGGCGCGAAGCACGCCAGTCGCAGCGTCGAGGCGGAGGCGCACCCGGCGGGGACGGGCGCTCCCCAGGACGTGGGGAGCAGCGAGTCGAGCGCGGCCGTCAGATCGCCGTCGAGCTTGCGCCGCGCGAGGGTGACGACGCCCTCGGTGACCGACGGCAGACGCAGCCTGGAGGCGCGCTCCGGCAGCAGCAGCACGGCCGCCAGTCCGGACTCGTTGGCGCCGCGCGCGCGTTCGATGATGGCGGCGGCTGCAGCCTCGGAAGCCGCTTCGACGAGGAGTGCGTCAGGCGACATACGGCGTGTAGCCGCGACCAGCGTCCGGAACTCGCTGATCCGCCAAGCTCGTGGCCGGCACGCTCGATCGCTTGGCCGAGGATGCGACGGGAGGCCGGAGCCTCGGCGACGACGAGGATACGCACGGAGTGGACTCTCTACCGGCGGCGGGGCCGGGACGACGCCCAGGGTGTGAGTCTTGAGCGCGACGGGCATCAGGCGGTACGATAGCCAGTCGAACGTACATTCTAATCTCCCCGACCCCCCAACTGGGGGATGAGGTGACCTCTTGCCAGCCGATCGGATCACTGTCACCGGCGCGCGCGAGCACAATCTGAAGGCGATCAACGTCGAGATCCCGCGCGACCGGTTCGTTGTCATCACCGGCGTCTCGGGCTCGGGCAAGTCGTCACTCGCCTTCGACACGATCTACGCCGAGGGTCAGCGGCGTTATGTCGAGTCGCTCTCGGCGTATGCGCGCCAGTTCCTGGGGCTGATGGAGAAGCCGGACGTCGAGTACATCGACGGGCTCTCCCCCGCCATTTCGATCGACCAGAAGGGGGTCTCGAAGAACCCTCGGTCGACGGTCGCCACGGTCACCGAGGTCTATGACTACCTGCGGTTGCTGTTCGCGCGCATCGGCGTGCCGCATTGCCCGCACTGCGGCCGCGTGATCCTGCGGCAGACGATCCAGCAGATCGTGAATGCCGTGCTCGCCGAACCGGCAGGCACGCGCGCGATGCTCCTCGCACCGGTGATCCAGCACCGCCGTGGTGAGCACGTGCAGGTGTTCGAGGCGGTCCGGCGCGCCGGCTACGTGCGCGTGCGCGTGGACGGCGAGGTGCTGAACGTCGACGACGACATCACGCTGAACAAGAACCAGTGGCACGACATCGACGTGGTCGTTGACCGCATCGCCATCCCGGAGCGGACCGGCGAGGAGGTGGAAGCGACGCGGCAGCGCATCTCTGACTCGGTCGAGCAGGCGCTCAAGCTGGGCGAGGGCGTGATGGTCTTCGCGGTCGTCGCCGACGACGGTGGGGTCACATCGGAGGAGACGTTCTCGGAGCACTTCGCCTGCTCGAACACGGAGCACGCGCCGTACTCGGTGGGAGAGATTGAGCCGCGCAACTTCTCGTTCAACACCCCACACGGCGCCTGTCCGGCCTGCACCGGGCTCGGCTTCCAGATGACCTTGGCCGAGGAACTGGTGATCCCGAACAAGCAGCTCTCGATCGACGAGGGCGCGATCGCGCCGTACCAGCGCATGTCGACCAGCCTCTCCTGGTATCGCCGCCGTCTCTCGCGTCTCGCCGATGCGTTCGACTTCCAGCTGGACCAGTCGATCGACAGCCTCGACGAGCGGCAGTACACCGCGCTGATGCAGGGCACGGAGCAGATCACCGACGTGATCGAGCACCACGGGCGGACGTATAACGTGACGTGGGAGGGCGTGCTCACCAACCTGCAGCGTCGCTACAAGGAGACCGAGTCCGACTGGGTGCGCAACGACATCGAGCGCTATATGGTCGAGGAGCCCTGCCCCGATTGCGAGGGCGCGCGGCTGAAGCCGGAGATGATCGCTGTCAGCGTCGACGATCGCTCGATCGTCGAGATCTCGCGGATGTCAGTCGGCGACGCCCTCGACTGGGCGACGATGCTGCGAGGCGACGACACGCCGCTGAACAGCCGCGACCAGCAAATCGCGCGGCAGATCCTGCAGGAGATCGGCGGGCGGCTGGGATTCCTGCGCGACGTGGGCCTGGAGTACCTGACGCTGGAGCGCTCGGCCGGTTCGCTCTCGGGCGGCGAGGGCCAGCGCATCCGCCTGGCGACGCAGATCGGATCGGCGCTGATGGGCGTGCTCTACGTCTGCGATGAGCCCTCGATTGGCCTACACCCGATCGACAACCAGCGGCTGATCCGGACGCTGACGCAGCTCCGCGACCTCGGCAACACGGTGCTCGTGGTCGAGCACGACGAAGCGATGATGATGGCGGCCGACCACCTGATCGACATCGGCCCGGGAGCGGGCGAGTTCGGTGGCGAGATCGTCGCGGTCGGCACGCCAGCACAGGTCAAGAAGAAGCGGAAGTCGATCACCGGCCAGTACCTCTCCGGCCGCAAGCAGATCCCGATGCCTGCGCAGCGACGTGCGGGCAACGGCGAGGTGCTGATGATCCGTGGAGCGGCGGAGAACAACCTCAAGCAGATCGACGCCGGTTTCCCCCTCGGCAAGTTCATTGCTGTGACGGGTGTCTCCGGCTCGGGCAAGTCGTCGCTGGTCAACCAGATCGTAGCGAAGCAACTCGCGCACGACCTCAACGGTGCGCGGGAGCGTGCCGGGGCGCATGACAGCGTCGAGGGCCTCGACCACCTCGACAAGGTCGTCGTGATCGACCAGTCGGCGATCGGGCGCACACCTCGGTCGAACCCGGCGACGTACACCGGGCTGTTCACGATGATCCGCGACCTCTTCGCCAAGGTGCCGGAGTCGCGGGCGCGCGGCTACAAGCCGGGGCGCTTCTCGTTCAACGTCAAGGGCGGCCGCTGCGAGGCGTGCAAGGGCGAGGGCTACAACCTGATCGAGATGCAGTTCCTGCCGGACGTGACCGTCCCCTGCGAGGAGTGCGGCAGCGACCGCTACAACCGCGAGGCGCTGGAGATCTTGTTCCGCGGCAAGAACATCGCCGAGGTGCTGCGGATGACCGTCACGGAGGCGGTCGGCTACTTCGAGGCGTTCCCGGGGCCACGTCGCAAGCTCGAAACGCTGAAGGACGTCGGCCTGGGCTACATCCGCCTCGGACAGCCCGCGACCACGCTCAGCGGCGGCGAGGCGCAGCGCGTGAAGCTGGCGACCGAGCTGTCGAGGCGCGCCACGGGCCGCACGATGTACATCCTGGACGAGCCGACCACGGGCCTGTCGTTCCCCGACACGGCGGCGCTGCTGGAGGTGCTGCAGCGCCTCGTCGACCAGGGGAACACGGTGTGCGTGATCGAACACCACCTCGACGTGATCAAGAACGCCGACTGGCTGCTCGACCTCGGGCCCTACGGCGGCGACCGCGGTGGCGAGCTGCTCGCCGAGGGCACGCCGGAGCAAGTCGCGGCGCGCGAGGACTCGGCGACCGGCCGCTTCCTCGCCGAGGCGCTGGCGAAGCACGGCGCTGGCGCGCTGCCACCACCCGAGGAGTTCGAGGCGAAGCCAGACCTCACCCCGAACCGCCCACCCTCGAAGGCGGCGGCCAAACGCGCCCGCAAGGCGGAACGCGAAGCCAAGGCTGCCGCGAAGGCAAAGAAGCCGGCGCGCAAAGCCTCGAACGGCCGCTCCCGCAACGGCTCGACCCCCACCTCGGGCGCTACGAAGCGCTCACGGACGAGGGCTTAGGCGAGTCGACCTTCCCGCGTGCTGAATCGTCTCTATCCTTCTTCTGAGTTCTTGGAAGGAACGAGACTATGCCTCGACGATTCGCCGCTCTGCTCGCTTTACCGATCTTGCTCATCGCCTGCCAGGACACCTCCGCTCTGGAAGAGCGCATCGCTCAACTCGAGACAGAAGTCGCCTCGGTCCCTTTGAGCACTACTGAGACCTCCAACTCGCTTGACGCGACCACAAGTCGTCTGACCTCGCTCGAGACGACTCCCGGGATCCTGGGTCCGCCGGGCGAGCGGGGGCCGAGCGGGCTGCGTGGCGAGCTCGGTCCGATCGGGCCTGTTGGCCAAACCGGTCCTTCGGGCCCGAATGGCCCCACCGGGGACATGGGAGCACTCGGACCTGCAGGTCCGGGTGGGCCCAGCGGTCCGGTAGGCGGGCAAGGACCAGTAGGTCCGCGGGGACTTCAAGGCCTTACTGGCCTCCAAGGGGTACCGGGGCCGCCAGGGGTGATTACCAACGCGGACGACTTCATCCAAAGCGGTTTTGGGGACATCTACTCCCGCATCAATATCTCGAATCTTGATAGATGCCTGCGTTCGCTGAGAAACGCCATCGACGACCTCGACCGCTCACTCGACAGACTCGACACTGCATTCCGCATCAGCGGCTTCTGGTCGCATCCGTTCGTCTCCACAAGCTTCTCGTGCTCATCGGTGCCTGGGTTCTGATGCGATACTCCCCACATGCCCCTGATGCAGTTCCAGAACGTCGATGCGCGCGTGGTGTATCTCGCGACGGTGTATCACCTCGGGCGGCCGGGGGCGGAGAGTGCCGCCGAGGCGGCGGGGCGCGCTGACCTCGGGTTGCGCGAGGTGCATGACGCGCTGCTGCCGCTGCTCGATCAGGCGGTCGTCGAGGCGGAGCTGTCGCCGTACCAGGTGGTGCGGCTGGGGACGGCGCTCCTCGGCGTGTCGAACGAGCTGAAGCAGTACGGCATCGCGAACGGGCGGTCGACCGTGCCTCGCTTCGAGGAGTCGATGGCGTTTCTGTTCCCGGAGGTGGTGGCGGACCCCGGGTCGGCGATGGACCTCGCCGGGCAGCCGGTGGCGCTGCGGCGGCGCATCGAGCTGGCGGTGACGCAGGCGGAGGCGGAGATCGCAGCGACGCAGGCTGAGGCCGACGAACAGCAACGCGCGGAGCGCGGCCGCTGGTGGCAGGTGTGGCGTCGAGGCGGCGGCGACTGAGGGCCGTCCGGGCCTCGGACGGCGCGCCGGCGGCGAGGGCGCGCGGTCGCGCGGTTGTCTGCTAGCGCCACGCTGCCTATATTCCCGGTTGGCGGGAGCGTGACGACGCCGTGGCGGCGCGCGCGGAGCGAATGAGCGACGGAGCCAGAAGGGACGGGGGATGACCTACTTCATCACCCAGCCGTGTATCGATACGCTCGACCAGTCGTGCGTCGATGTTTGCCCCGTGGACTGCATCCACTTCGACGAGGGCGTCGACAAGATGCTCTACATCGACCCTGACGAGTGCATCGACTGCGGCGCGTGTGAGCCGGCCTGCCCCGTCTCCGCCATCTACGCCGAGGACGATCTGCCGGACGACCAGGAGGCCTACCGGGAGATCAACATCCTCTGGTACCAGGACAAGGACGCCGCGCGCGCGAAGGTGCCGGAAGGCGCCGCCTAGCCGCTCGCGACACTCCTCCCCTCGAGGGGAGCGCGATCGAGGAGGCCCCGCTGCGGCGGGGTCTTTCGTTTGTCTCGATAGAGTTGGGCGCGCTGCGCGCGGCTCTGTTCTCCCCACCCGCCCGCCCTAGGGATTTGTGGGGGGATGGGTCCCCCACGCCCCCTCGGACGGTGGGATCGCAGATCCCCCGGTCGCAACGGCGGCGGCGTCGGGCGGCGTCCGGGTCGTCGCACCAGAGTGATCTTCGTGGCACGCGTCGAGGACAGAAACACGCGGAACGCCCACGGTCGGACCTGGCAAGCGCGGGGCGAGGTGGCGGCTAGTCCTGCAGTGCTTCGAGCAGGCCGAGGTCGTCGTTGGCGATCGGCTCTGCCTCGGCGAGGGGGTGGCCGGTGAGTTCGACACGGCCGTCCTCGCGCAGGTCGACGAGCAGCACGTGGCCGTGCTGGTCGCGGCGCCCCAGGCCCTCGGGCGCGCCGCTGTAGGCGGCGGTGACGGCGGCGCCGCCGCTGACGCGGGTCATCTGCTCCCAGTGGCCGAGCGCGACGTAGTCGCGTTCGGTGGCGGCGAGGTGCTCTTCGCGGATGTGGAAGCTGTGGTGCAGCAATGCCCGCGGGTGGATGTAATGCCCGTGGCCAATGCCGAGCTGCCAGGCAGCATCACCCCTCGGCGGCGGATCGCCGAATGGCGAGAAGTCGGGCAGCTGCTCGGTATGGGAGCGGGCCCCAGACCTCGACGTCGAGCGACTCGATCGCGACCGTCTCGCCGTCCGCCTCGCGCATGAGGCGGACGTTGCCCGTCTCCGCCTCGAGGTCGATGCGGTCGTAGACGGAGCCGGGACCGATGTGGTCGTGGTTGCCCGGGTTGAGGACGACGGGGACGCCGATGCGGCCGAGCTGCTCGGCGGCGAAGGCCAGGGTCTCCGGCTTGACGCGGGCGTTGTCGAAGAAGTCGCCGGCGATCAGCATCAGGTCGACACCCTCGGTGATGCCGACGTCGATGACACGGCGGAACGTGTCCTGGATCGAGGCGCGCAGCTCCACCGAGCCGGAGTCGTAGGCGCCGAGGTGCACGTCGGAGGTGTGCAGCACCTTGAGGCGTGGCCGTGTGCCCTGCTGTGTCTCCGGTGCGGTCACGACGCGGCCTCGATGACCACGTCCTCACGCGCCGGGACCTCCGGGCGCAGGGCCTCGATGCGCTCGCGAAGAGCCTCCGCGACGCCCTCGATGGGGACGCGGATCTGCTCCATCGAGTCGCGCTCGCGGATGGTGACCGCTTCGTCGTCGAGCGTGTCGAAGTCGACGGTGACGCAGAGCGGCGTACCAATCTCGTCCTGGCGGCGGTAGCGGCGGCCGATCGACTGCGCGTCGTCGAACTGCGTGCGGAAGTGGGGCCGCAGGCGGTCCCAGACGCCTCGGGCGGCGGGGGTGAGCTTCTCGTTGCGGGAGAGCGGAAGCACGGCGACGGTGACCGGGGCGACCTCGGGCGCGAGCTTGAGCAGCGCGCGGGTCTCGCCGTTCTCGAGCGTCTCCTCGCGGTAGGCGTCCATCATCAGCGTGAGCATGATGCGGTCGACGCCGACGGCGGGCTCGACGACGTGCGGCACGATGTGCTCGTTCGAGTCGGGATCGAAGTAGGTGAGCCGCTTGCCGGTGGCCTCGGCATGCGCGGTGAGGTCGAAGTCGCCACGGTGCGCGATGCCCTCGAGTTCGCCCCAGCCCCAGGGGTAGTGGATCTCGATGTCGGCGGTGGCGCTCGAATAGTGCGAGAGCTCCTCGGCGGTATGGTCGCGCAGCCGGAGGTGCTGGGGGCGGACGCCGAGGCCGTAGTACCAGCGCAGCCGCTCTCGCTTCCAGTAGTCGTGCCACGCGAGGGAGTCCTCGGGACGGCAGAAGAACTCCATCTCCATCTGCTCGAACTCGCGCGTGCGGAAGATGAACTGCTTCGTCGTGATCTCGTTGCGGAACGACTTGCCGATCTGGGCGATGCCGAAGGGGAGGCGCTTGCGGGTGGTGGTCTGGACGTTTTCGAAATTGACGAACATGCCCTGCGCGGTCTCCGGGCGCAGGTAGGCGCGGGCGCTCTCGTCGGCGACAGGGCCGACGAGGGTGGACAGCATCATGTGGAAGTCGCGCTCTTCCGTGAACCGCCCGATCTTGCCGCACTCAGGGCAGGTGTTGTCCTCGATGTGGTCGGCGCGGTGCCTCGTGTGGCACTCCAGGCACTCCACGAGGGGATCCGTAAACGTGTCGAGGTGGCCAGAGGCACGCCAGACGTCGGGGTTGGTGATGATCGCCGCCTCGACGCCGACGACGTCGTCCCGTTCCTGCACGGTGTTGCGCCACCAGAGCTCGCGGATGTTGCGACGCATCTCGACGCCCAGCGGGCCGTAATCGTAGGCAGCGGCGAACCCACCGTAGATCTCGGCCGACTGGAACACGAAGCCTCGACGCTTGGCCAGGGAGACCATCGTTTCGAGGTCCGCGGTCATGTCCGAGGCGGGCTCGGTCGCGTCTGCCATTTCACTCCTCAAGGGCCGTGCCGCTGGGGCCGCGTGGGCGCGTCGGACCGGCAAAGCCTCGGCCGCGCGCTCGTGAGGCGAGCGTAGCATCGCGATTCCGTGCCCTCAATGAAGGCCTGAGCCGCGGAAGATCGTGTCTTGCTTCACCCGGGGCACTGGACGAATCGGCGTCGAGGATCCGAAGATGAGCGCAACTGGACGTGTGCGCGGCGGCGGCAAGGTGCAGGAGGCGACGGTGCGAACGATCGCGATCCTCGTGCTAGGCATCAGCATCGGCGTCTGCATCGCGGTGGTGCTGTCGGCGCGTGCGGAGCTCCAGGCGGAGCAGGGTGGCCCTGCTCCCAGCGCGACGCCCGCACCCTCCGAGGGCAGCGAGGGCGAAGACGATGCCTGAGCTGCCGATCCCCACGAAGCTGATCGTGATGATCGTGTCGGACAACGATTCCGACCGGCTCATGAACCGGCTCGTTGAGGAGGGCCTGCCGGCGACCAAGATCGGTTCGTCCGGCGGGTTCCTGCGTCGAGGCAACGCCACCATCCTCAGCGGTGTTTCCGACGAGCAGGTCGACGGGGTGCTTGAGCTGGTCGACGAGCTCTGCCACGCGCGCAAGGAATACGTCCCCGTACAGACGCTGCCCTTCCTGGGCGAGGGCACGTTCTCGGCTGAGCCAGTCGAGGTGCGGGTGGGCGGCGCGATCGTGTTCGTCGTGGCGATCGACCGCTTCGAGCGGATCTAGCTCGCGCAGAAGCCGTCAGGCGGTGAGGAGCCGTCAGGCCGTGAGCGCCTCGTCGTCGACACTTGAGTCGCGGATGGCGGGACGCAGGTGCGCCACGATCGCCTCGTCGTACTGGTCGCCAGTGGCGCCCTCGATGAGGTCCGTCGCCTCGTTGTGGGTCATGGCCTGGCGATAGGGGCGGCGCGCACGTAGCGCCCAGTAGCCGTCGGCGATCGAGAGCACACGTGCCGCCACCGGCAACTCTTCGCTCTCGAGCATATCTGGGTAGCCGCGGCCGTCGACCCGCTCGTGGTGCATGCCGACCCAGCGCGCGATCTCGCCGAAGCCGGGGGCTTGCTCGAGGATGCTCGCACCGAGCGAGGGGTGACGGCGCATCACTTCCATTTCGTCGACCGAGAGGATGGAGGGCTTGTCGTTGATGTGGCGCGGCACGCCAAGCTGTCCGATGTCGAGCAGCTGCGCCGCAACGTCGATGGCGCGGGCTCGACCCGGCGACAGTTCGAGTCGCCTCGCCAGCTCGCGGGCGAGCGCGGAGATGCGGGCTGCACGACGCGGCTCGCGAATGGCGGCGTCGATGACGCTGCCCATGGCGGCGGTCGTGCGCTCGACCTTGCGGAGCGAAGGCCTGCCCTCGCCAGCGCCCGACTGGGCAACGATCTGCGGGAGCCCCGGCGACCAGAGCACCATCCACGTCTCGTCATCGCCGAGGACGTTGGCGAGCGCCGAGGACACTTCGCGACCCATGGTCGCGCGCATCTCTTCGGCGGTGGAGCGCTGAAGCTCGGCGCGGGCGCGGAGCGGGTTACGCTCGCTGTCGGCGGTGTCGACGGCCCAGTGGGACGCACGCACGATCGAGGTTTCGAGCGGCATGTGGCGGCGGAAACGGCCTCAGCCCCACCCTCTGACCGCTCGCCGAAGATGCGGACGGCGTGGCGGACGCCTTCCTCGAGACCCAGGGCGTCGGCGACCCAGGCGCTGTCCTCGAGGGTCGCTGAGGGCAAGGCGGCCCCAGCGCCGTGGACGAGCGCGACATCGACGACCGTGCGACGGTCGGCGGCATGTAGGCCGAGCTCGCGCGCGATGGCGACGGCGATGTGCGCGACGCGCGTGGCGTGGCCGATCGGCTGATGCTCGGCGAGATCGAAGGCGCCGCTGAGGTGCGGAAGCAGATCGATCCGGCGCGCCGGCTCGAGTTCACCCGTGCCGCTGCGCCAGTTCGTCGCGCCGGAGCGCTCGAGACGCATGGCCAGGTTCGTCGCGTCCTGCATGTAACCTCCGACTACGCAGCGGCGGCGGCGGCGTCCGATACGCATCACCGCCGTCCTTCTCATTGTCGGCAGGTTCCGCGAGAATCCTGAGGGTCGCAGACTGTAAGGACGCAGCGGATTCGGGCGGATTCCTTCCAACGGCTGCCTACTCGTCGGGAGGCGCGATGATCCTCGAAACGTTCCCTGTGGGGCGCTTGCAGGCGAATTGTTACGTCGTGGGCGACGAAACGAGCAACGAGGTGATCGTGATCGATCCCGGCGACGACGCTGCGTTCCTGCTCGAGCAGTGCGCGGAGCGCCAGCTGCGAGTGAGCACCGTGATCGCGACGCACGGCCACCTCGACCACACGGGCGGCGTGGCGGAGCTGGTGGCCGGACTGAGAGACGCGGGGCAGACGCCGCGCTGGACGATGCACGCAGACGACTTCGCGATGATCGCCCCGCAGCTGGCGAGCGCGCCGATGTGGATGGGGCGCGAGGTCGCCGCGCCGCCCGAGCTAGTGGCACCCCTCGAGCATGCCGACATCCTCAAGGCTGGCTCGCACCGCTTCGAGGTCCGCCACGCGCCGGGGCACACGCCGGGCTCGGTCTGCATCGCCGGCGAGGGGCTCGTGTTCACGGGGGACGTGCTCTTCCAGGGCTCGATCGGCCGGCACGACTTCCCCGGTTCGGACGGCCCGACGCTGATGCGCTCGATTCGTGACCAGCTGCTGACACTGCCCGACGAGACGACGGTGCTGCCGGGACACGGGCCGGCGACGACGGTTGGGGCCGAGCGCGAGTTCAACCCGTTCATCCGCAACCCCGCGATGACCCTGGGCTTTGAGTTCAGCTTCGACGAGGACTGACGAGCCCTCGGCGGCGCGATGTCCTGGACAGCAGAACGGCGGGCGAATGCCCGCCGTTCTTTGTGATGCGCTGCGAGTGCCGGCTAGACGAACAGCGGCCCGAACACGACGGCGACGATCGCCATCAGTTTGAGCAGGATGTTCAGCGCCGGGCCGGAAGTGTCTTTGAATGGATCGCCGACGGTGTCGCCGACGACGGCGGCCTTGTGGGCATCGGAGCCCTTGCCGCCGTGCTGGCCGGTTTCGATGTACTTCTTCGCGTTATCCCAGGCGCCGCCGGCGTTCGCCATCATCAGCGCGAGCAGGGCACCCGACGAGATGGAACCGATGAGCAGACCGCCCAGTGCCTCGGCGCTGATCAGCGCGCCGACGGCGACCGGCACGGCCACGGCAAGCGCGCCGGGAATGATCATCGCGCGCAGAGCACCGTCGGTGGCGATGGCGACAGCACGAGCGGAGTCGGGCTGCTCGGTACCGTCCATGATGCCGGGCTTCTCGCGGAATTGACGGCGCACCTCATTGACCATCTCCATGGCCGCGCGGCCGACCGCGCCCATCGTCAGCGCGCCGAAGATGAAGGGCATCAGGCCGCCGATCAGCAGGCCGAGCAGCACCTCGACTTCGAGCAGCGAGAGCTTCGCGACGTCGATGTTCGTGACCTGGGCGAAGGTGACCATCAGCGCCAGTGCCGTGAGCACCGCGGAGCCAATGGCGAAGCCCTTGCCGGTCGCCGCGGTCGTGTTGCCGAGGCTGTCGAGGGCGTCCGTGCGGTCGCGGACCTCGGGGTCGAGGCCCGCCTGTTCGGCGATGCCGCCGGCATTGTCCGCGACGGGGCCGTAGGCGTCGCTGGCGAGCGTGATGCCGAGGGTGGAGAGCATGCCGACGGCGGCCAGAGCGATGCCGTAGAGGCCGGCCAGCTCGAACGTGATCCAGATGGCGGCGACGAGGGTGAGCAGCGGGATGGCGGTCGAGAACATGCCGAGGCCGAGGCCGCCGATGATCAGCGTTCCGGCGCCGGTCTCTGCCTGCTCGGCGAGCTTCTTCGTCGGTGAGAACTCATAGGCGGTGTAGTACTCGGTCGCTGTGCCGATGACCTGCCCAGCGACGAGCCCCGTGACGACGGCCCAGAAGAGCTTGAAGTCGATGTCGAGCACCAGCACCGCGGCGGCGGTGGCGACCAATGCGAGTCCGCCGGCGGAGAAGATGCCCGTGCGGAGGGCCCAGAGGAGGCGCCCCATGCTGGCCTGTTCGCCCGTGCGGACGAGGAACGATCCGGCGATCGAGGCGAAGATGCCCAGCCCCATGATCACGATCGGCAGGACGAGGGCCGGAGAGTCGTAGAGCGCTGCCTCGGCCGACTCGAAGACGCCGTTCTCACCAGCGCCGATGACGGCGACGGCGGCGAGGGACATGGTCGCCACCATCGAGCCGGTGTAGGACTCGAAGAGGTCCGCGCCCATGCCGGCGACGTCTCCCACGTTGTCGCCCACGTTGTCAGCGATGGAGGCGGGGTTGCGCGGGTCATCCTCGGGGATGCCGACCTCGACCTTGCCGACGATGTCGGCGCCGATGTCTGCCGCCTTCGTGAAGATGCCGCCGCCGACGCGGGCGAAGAGCGCGATGGACGAGGCGCCGAACGCAAAGCCGGTGAGCGGCTGGACGCTCTGGAACACCATGTACAGCACGGTGATGAAGATGAGGGCGATGCCGACGACCGACATGCCCATGACGGTGCCGGAGGAGAAGGCGACGCGGAGCGCGGGGTTGAGGCCGGTCTGGGCCTTCGCGGCCGTGCGGACGTTCGCGCGAACCGCCACGTACATCCCGACGTAGCCGGCGGTCGCGGATGCGAACGCGCCGAGCAGATAGGCAATGGCGGTGCGCGGAAGGCCAGTCAACTCGCCTGACTCGGTGTCAGTGAGCAGATTCGGGTCGCCGCCGCTGAGCTTATCCAGCGCGTCGTAGTCGATGAAGATCACGAGGACGGCAGTGACGAAGACGACGAAGACGGCAATGAACGTGTACTCGCGCCTGAGGAAGGCTGCCGCGCCCTCCTGGATGCTCGCGGCAATGCCGCGCATCACGTCGTTGCCTTCGTCTTCGCTCAGGATCTGACGAGTCAGCACAATGGCAAAGAGAATCGCGGCCACTCCGGCCGCGAGGGCGATGATCAACGAGCCCATGGAAGACAATCCTCGGTGGCGAGGTCAGGCCGACTCTCGGTCGGGCCGTACGCCGCACCACTCGCGGCGGCGGACCGCGGCGAGCGTAGCATCGCCCCCCGTTAGCGGCGATGGCGCTGAGATGGTCGTGAAACCCCGCGGAGACAGGCTCGATCGAGCCTCCGGCCGGGCGGACTAGAGGTCGGAGACGCTGTCCGGCAGCTCGCCGTCGCGAGCGGCATCGATCATGTCTCGCGTCTCGTCGGGTACGTCCATGCCGTACTCCTCGAAGCGCTTTTCGACCCAGGCGCCGATCTGCCGCGGGTCCTCGTACTGCTCGCCGGCGCCGGGGATGCCACGCTCCTCGATCACGTCGCTGGCGGACTTCACGCGCGCGGTGCGCGACATCACGCGGTGGAGGCGCTCCGACCCGCCGCAGTGCTCACATTCCGCTGCCGTCTTCGCACGCGCGGAGCGTAGGAAGACGCTGGTGATGCGCTCGCAGTCGTCGCAGCGGTACTCGTGGATCGGCATGGCGGCAGTGTACGCCTTATGTCTTGCGGCTATCCGGCCGGGGTGAGGTGACGAGGGCCCGCTCCGGAATCTCGGCGGTCCCGCTACTCCTCGACGGCGTTGTGGATGTGGTTGATCTCGCCAACCTCGCCGTTGCCACGGAGGTCGATGCCGACGAGGTCGATGCGACCGAGCGCCGGGAGTTCCGGGTGGTCGGCCAGATAGGCATTGGCCAGCGTCACCATGCGCGACTTCTTACGGTCGCTCAGGGCCGAGACGGCGCCGCCGAGGCGGCGCGAGGTGCGCAGCTTGACCTCGACGAAGACGAGCGTGCCCTCGTCCATGGCGACGAGGTCGATCTCGCCCTCAGACCGGCGCACGTTGCGGTCGATGATTTCGTAGCCAAGGCCAGTCAGATGCTCCGCGGCAAGACGCTCACCGGCCTCGCCCAGTCGCTGTGATCGGTCAGACAATCGGATCGCTTCCACTCGACAGACGTTCAGCGCTCTCGGCTGGCGGCTCGCGTCAGGGGTGCTGACAGTCGTTCAAGGGGCGTTTAGCCCGTTGTCCGACCTACAGCGAGCCGGACCGGCGCAAACGATAGGCGATGCACGCTGCTGGAACCCAATCGCTCCAGTGCAGCCCGATGTTCAGCGGTCGCATACCCCTTGTTCTCGGCCAGCCCGTAACCGGGAAACGCTCCGTCAAGTTCGCACATCAGCCTGTCACGTTCCACCTTGGCCACGATTGAGGCGGCAGCGACCGAGATGCAGCGTGCATCGGCACCGACGACCGGGCGCTGGGTGACCCGCAGCCGTAGGCGGTCGCGACCGTCGATGATCACGGCATCAGGCGCGTCACCGAGGGCCTCGACGGCGAGGCGCATGGCGAGCTGGGAGGCCTTGAGCACGTTGATCTGGTCTACGACCTGCGAGGAGACCGCCATCACGGCCCAGTCGCAACGGGCCCGGATCTCCTCGGCGAGCGCCTCGCGCTGGGCGGCGCTCAGCTGCTTCGAGTCGCGCAGGCGTCGCATCCAGCCCTGGCGCGGGATCTGCCCGGAGGGTGTCAGCGGCAGCACCACCGCGCCGGCGATGACTGGCCCGGCCAGGGGCCCCCGACCGACCTCGTCAACGCCGGCGACGCGTTGGAAGCCCTCGCGCCAGAGTGCGCGCTCGGCGCGCCAGCTGGGGCGGGGGCGTCGACGTCGTAGCGGGGGCGGCGGCGCGGGCGGTGCAGGCGGTGCGGGCGCCATGTTCGTGACCATAGCTGAAGCCTAGGCCTGCGATATCGATCGGGCAAGTGATCGGATCTTCCTGGGCTCGGCCGCCCCTCGACGGCGCGCCGACATATGATCCGCCACGCCGAACCGGCCCAGCGAGGAGGCGCGGATGCCGATTGTCAGAGTCGAGATGCTGCCCGGGCGTTCGCTCGTGCAGAAACGAGAGCTGGCGCGTGTGATCACGGAGGCGATGAGCGAAATCGCGCACGCCGACCCCGATGACACGATCGTGCTCTTCGGCGAGTACGCGATCGACGACTGGGCGACCGGCGGTCGGCTGCGTGTGGACCAGGTGGAGGACGAAGCAGCAGCCGAGGCTTGAGGCAGGCGTCGCGTGCGTCCACTGCGCACGATCTCCCTGGAGACTGATGTAATTCCGCTGGATGGTGACGACAATCAAGCAGGTGAATCGGGTTCGCGCGACCTCGCTGGACCGGGGCGTAGCGGATACCGATGCTACGATTGCGTGCACCGCCGGCTTCGCGTCCCCGTCGACCGGAGAGTGCTGAACCTGAAGTGCTAGGCCCCCTATGAGCTCTCGCTGGATGCGCAATTCCTTCATCTATCTGCTGATCCTCGTCGCGGTCGTGCTGGTCGTGGTGATGGTGTTCCGGCCCTCGAGCGGCTCGCGCGACATCGCGATCTCCGAGGTGATCACGCTGGCGAAGGCCGGTGAGGTCACGAAGGTCGAGGTCAGTGGCGACGACCTGCTCGTCTTCACGACGGGCGACACAGACCCGGTACGCTCGCGCAAGGAAAGCGGCTCCTCGATCCAGGAGCTGTTCCGCGACTCCGGGGTGCCCGACGACATCGAGATCGTGGTCGAAGGGCCGAGTCAGTTCGGCAACATCTTCGGCCTGATGCTCAACTTCCTGCCGTTGATCATCTTCGGCGCCATCTTGATCTTCATGATGCGCCAGGCTGGCGGCGCCAATAACCAGGCGATGTCCTTCGGCAAGAGTCGGGCCAAGATGTTCACCGGTCAGAAGGCGACGGTGACGTTCATCGATGTGGCCGGGCAGGATGAGGCCAAGCAGGAGCTCCAGGAGATCGTCGAATTCCTGAAGTACCCGGAGAAGTTCGCCGCCCTGGGCGCACGCATCCCGCACGGCGTGCTGCTGGTCGGACCACCCGGTACCGGCAAGACCATGGTCGCGCGGGCGGTGTCCGGCGAAGCGGGCGTGCCCTTCTTCCACATCTCCGGTTCGGAGTTCGTCGAGATGTTCGTGGGCGTGGGCGCAAGTCGCGTTCGCGACCTCTTCGAGCAGGCTAAGCGGAACGCGCCGGCGATCGTCTTCGTCGACGAGATCGACGCGGTCGGCCGGCAGCGTGGCTCGGGTCTGGGTGGTTCGCACGACGAGCGGGAGCAGACGCTGAACCAGATCCTCGTGGAGATGGACGGCTTCGACAGCAACTCGAACGTGATCGTGGTCGCGGCGACGAACCGTCCCGACGTGCTCGACCCGGCGCTGTTGCGCCCTGGTCGCTTCGACCGGACGGTCACACTCGACCTGCCCGATGTGAAGGGGCGGCGCGCGGTCCTGGACGTGCACATCAAGGGCAAGCCGCTTGAGCAAGATGTCTCGCTGGACACGATCGCCAAGCAGACGCCGGGCTTCTCCGGCGCCGACCTCGCGAACCTCGTCAACGAGGCGGCGATCCTCGCTGCGCGGCGTAACCGCAAACGCGTTGCGATGGACGAGTTCAACGAGGCGATCGACCGCGTGCAGATGGGTCCCGAGCGCAAGTCGCGCGTGATCACTCCGCACGAGAAGAAGGTGGTCGCCTACCACGAGGCCGGACACACCATCGCCTCGTACTTCACGCCTCGAGCGGACCGCCCGTACAAGGTGACGATCGTGGCGAGAGGCATGGCCGGCGGCTTCACTCGCCCGCTGCCCGACGACGACCGGCGCATGCAGGACCGCTCCTATTACGAGGCGATGATGGTCTTCGCGCTCGGCGGGCACGTCTCTGAGGAGATGGTGTTCGGCGAGATGACGACCGGGGCGCACGATGACATCGGCAAGGTCACGCAGATCGCGCGCAACATGGTCACGCAGTGGGGCATGAGTGACCGCCTGGGGCCGCGCACATTCGGGCGGCGCACATCCATGGTGTTCCTCGGGCGCGACATCTCCGAGGAGCGCGACTACTCCGAGCGCACCGCCGAGGAGATCGACGACGAGGTGCGTCGGGTGATCGACGAGGCGCACGAACGCTGCCGCGCGGTCATCGCTGAGCACCGCGAGCGGATGGACGTGCTGGCCGAGAAGCTGATGGAGGTCGAGACCCTCGAAGGCGACGAACTGCTGCGGATCCTCGGCCCGGCCGAGGGTCGCCCGCTTCCGTCCGACGAGGTCGAGATCACGACGAGCGACGAGCCCTCGACGCCGGCCGCGCCTAGCGGCGACGAGATTCCGGACGAGGACGAGGCGCCACAGGGACGCCCGGGCATCGCCTGGGGCGACGCGAGCGCGTCACCTCCGCCGTCAGACTGACCTTCGATTCACTGTCGGAGCAAAGAACCAAAAACCGGCCGGTCGTCTGACCGGCCGGTTTGTTGATGTCGCCGCGCGCGGTTAGCCCGCGACCGGAGGCTTCTCCCCGTCGGGCTGCGGATCCAGTCGCACCTCGGGTGTGCGGCGGATGTCGCGGATGCGCCGCTGGACCGCCGCTTGCAGCAGCAGGAAGTACGCCACAGCGGCGATGAAGATGCCCAGCCGCAATAGCGGATGTTGTTCCAGCCGGCCGTCCTCGTCGAGGACAGCCGTGCCGAGGATGGCGCCGGCGCCGACATAGGTGAGGTTGAAGATGAGAGCACCGAGGAAGTCGAGCGGCATCCAGACGCGCAGCGGCAGACGCAGGGCGCCCGCGCCGAAGGGTCCGACCGCCCTCGTCATCGAGTACAGGTGGTAGAACGGGATGAACCAGCGCGCGCGGCCCTCGATCAGCTGTGAACCGAGGCGCAGCGACGGCCCAAGCCGGGCCGAGAGCATCCAGCCGCTGCCCCACCGGCGAGCGAATAGGAAAGAACATCGCCGAGCGCGGTGCCGGCGGTCGCCGCGAGCAGGACCACGGGCAGCGACGCGCCGCCCTCGGCCGCGTAGGCGCCGCCCAGGAACATGATGATGACGCCGGGGAACACGAGGCCCACGCCGACGGTGGCCTCGGCCAGGCCCGAGAAGAAGACGATCGGCGTGCCGTACTGATCGAAGAGGTCGTTGAGCGCGAGGAAGACCTGGTCCGTCAGCCGGTTGAGCCCATCGAAGGGAGCCGTGACGATGTCGATCAGGATGTCCAGGATCGGCCTCCGAGGTTGCTCTGCCGGGGGGGATAGGCACCGATTCGTTGATCGTGCACCGCTCCCTGTTACACTCAAATCTACCCACGAACGGATTCAGACTATGTATGCCATCGTCCGAACGGGCGGCAAACAGTATCGCGTGCGCGAGGGCGATCGCATCGCCGTCGAGCGTCTCGACGCCGCCGAAGGCGACGATGTAACACTGGACGAAGTGCTGTTGCTCGGCAATGACGACGCGACCACGGTCGGCTCACCCCTCGTCGAGGGGGCCTCCGTAAGCGCCCGCGTCGACGAGCAGTTTCGCGACAAGAAGGTTCGCATCTTCAAGTACAAGAACAAGACGCGCCAGCGCACGCACCGTGGCCACCGTCAGCACCGAACGCGGCTGCTGATCACCGGCATCAGCGCCGGCTAGCGCCGACAGCAAGGACCCAGCATGGCGCACAAGAAATCCGGTGGATCGACCCGCAACGGTCGCGACTCCAACTCGAAGCGCCTCGGTGTGAAGCGCTTCGATGGGCAGCTCGTGACGGCCGGTTCCATCCTCGTGCGGCAGCGCGGGACTCGGTTCCACCCCGGCGAGAACGTGAAGGTCGGGCGCGACCACACGCTATGGGCGCAGGTGCCGGGCACGGTCAAGTTCTCGCCGTACGCCAAGGGGCGTCGCAAGCAGGTTTCCATCATCCCGACCGAGGCCTAACAGTCCTCGCGGACACACAGGAACGACGATGAAGGCAGATATCCATGCCGAGTACGGCGAGTCCGTGATCACGTGTGCCTGCGGGAACACGTGGACGACACGTTCGACGAAGCCGGAGATCCACGTCGACGTGTGCTCCAACTGCCACCCGTTCTTCACGGGCGAGCAGCGCATCGTCGACACCGCGGGCCGCGTCGAGCGCTTCCGCCGCCGCTACGCCAACGCTCAGCAGGAGACCGAGACCAGCTCGGACGAGTCCACCTCCAAGGAGGCGGACGAGGTGAGCGCAGAGGCCGAGGCCGAGACCGCGGAGGCTAGCAGCTAGCCTATCCCCGCTTCTGGGCCACGCCGGGTAAGGCAGTGAGTCCGTGTCACGAAGACAGCGCGATCTGATCCGCATGGGGGCAGCGGCGGTCACCGTGGTGCTGCTGCTCGTCATCGCCATTAACACGACCACCACCGCCGGCGACGCCTCGAGCGCTGAGCAGACGATCGAGAGCTACGCCAAGGCCGGCATGTGGATGCTCGCCATCATCGGCGTCACGTTCGCCATCTACGTCGGCACCTCCACGCGCGACTGACCTCTCGGGCTGCGCACGCCTCGTTCGTTGGCGCGGCGCTTCGTACGCTTGGTACATGAGCGAGCAAGCCACGTACGGCGGTCAGGCAGTGATCGAGGGCGTAATGGTGCGCGGGCCGCGGTCGATGGCGGTCGCCGCGCGCAAGCCCGACGGCAGTATCACGACACGCGGCGAACGCCTCGGCGGTGTCTACACCGGAACGGTCCGCCGGTTGCCGCTGTTGCGAGGCGTGCTCGTGCTGTGGGAGACGTTGGCGCTGGGGTTCCGCGCGCTGGCCTGGTCGGCGGCGGTCGCGGCCGACGAGGTCGATGACGATGGCGAAGCGACTCCCCTCGGCGTCATCGAGTGGCTGATCTTGATCCTCACCCTGGGGGTCGGGGTGGGCATCTTTTTCGTCGGTCCGGTCCTGGCGACGGCGTGGCTCGACTCAATCGTGGGCGCGGCGTGGATCTCGGTGGTCATCGAGGGCGGCATCCGCATCGTGCTGCTGCTGGGCTACATCTGGGCGATCGGTCGCGCGAAGGACGTGCGACGCGTCTTCCAATACCACGGCGCCGAGCACATGACGATCCTGGCGTTCGAGCAAGGGCACGAACTCACCGTGCCCTCGATCCGTCGCTTCGCGAAGGAGCATCCGAGGTGCGGCACCTCGTTCCTGTTGACCGTGGCAATCGTGGCGATCTTCGTGTTCGCGGTAGCGGGAACCGAGCCGCTGTGGTGGCGCTTCGCGTCCCGCATCGTGTTCGTGCCGGTGGTGGCTGCGATCTCCTATGAAGCGATCCGCTTCGCCGGGTTCCACCAGGACTGGCCGGTCGTGCGCTGGCTCTTCGCGGGCAACATCGCGCTGCAGCACCTCACGACGCGAGAGCCCGAGGACGAGCACATCCAGGTGGCGATGGCGGCCCTTGAGCGCGTGCGCGCCGAGGAGGACGCGCCCGCCGCGTGACCGGCGATCGGGCGGGACGACGCTCCCGCGGTGCTACGATCGATACACGGAGCGGACCGCACGCGCGGCAGCGACCTGAGACGCCATGAACGAACCCTCCACACTGCGGATCGACCGCAATACGTTGCGGACCAACCAGGCGTTCATCGTCGGGTTCACCGTGCTCGCGTTTGTCCTTGGCGACGACGTGGGGCGCTGGATCGTCCTCGGCACTGGCCTCGTCCTCGCCGTGGGCACGATCTACCGGCCGCTGGCGCTGTTCAAGCAGTTTCACCGCAAGATCCTGCTGCCTGCCGGCCTGCTGGCCGCCGCACCAGAGTTCGAGGACCCGATGCCGCACGAATTCGCGCAGGCGGTGGGCGCTGTGTTCCTGTTTGGCGCTGCGGCCGCGCTGTTCGGCGGTGCGAGCGGCCTCGGCTGGGTGCTCAACTGGATTGTGACTGCGCTGGCCTTCATCAACCTCACCGTCCAGTTCTGCGCGGGCTGCTTCGTCTACTTCCAGCTCGACCGCGTTGGCCTGCTCCCGGCCTCGATCGCGAGCAGCCGCGTCCAGCGCTGACCTCGAATGCCTGAACGGTTGCTCATCGCTGGCACGCTGATCGTCGCCATCGCCGGTGCGATCGCCCTCGTGCGACTCGCGCTGCGTCGCCGTGACGCGCGGCTGATCGCACGGCTCAACGCCGCTGCGAACGCTGCCAACGACGGCGAGGGGCCGCGCATCGTCTACTTCACGACCAGCACTTGCGTCGTCTGCCGGGCGCAGCAGGAGCCGGCGCTCGACGCCGTCCTCGACGAGGTGCCGGCGCTTCGGCTCGAGACGCACGACGCCGTCGAGGAGCGCGAGCTGGCCGCCGAGTTCAGTGTGCTGTCGGTCCCTACGACCGCAGTGTACGGCCGCGACGGCGCACTCATGGCGATCAATCGAGGGTTTGCCAGCGCCGCAGTGCTGCACGCGCAGCTGGATGGGCGGGAGGTGCAGCTAGACGGTGGTCAGGCGATGACCGGCGAGCGCCTCGAACCTCGCGCGGGCGGGTAGCATTCCGTCATGACCACGCCCGTCTCCCCCTCGAGCGGCTCGCCCGCGATCACCGTGCTCGCGGGCGGTGTCGGCGCCGCGCGCTTCCTCGCCGGCCTCGCCCAGATCGTCGACCCACGCACGATCACGGCGATCTGCAACGTGGGCGACGACCTGCAGTGGCATGGGCTCCACGTATCCCCGGACATCGACACGGTCGTCTACACCCTCGCCGGTATCGAAGGCGAGTTCGGCTGGGGCATCGACGGCGACAGCCGGACGACGCTCGACGAGCTGCGCAGCCTCGATGACGGCGAGTGGTTCACGATCGGCGATCGCGACCTGGCGACGCACCTGCTGCGCAACGACGTACTCGCCTCGGGCGGCACACTGAGCGAGGCAACGGCGCACCTCTGCGCTGTGCGTGGCGTCGCGACGCGGGTCCTGCCCGTCACCAACGACGCGCATCCGACGATGGTCGAGACCGAGGACGGCGAGCTGCCGTTCCAGGTGTACTTCGTGCAACGGCGGGCACAGGATCGGGTCCTCGGGTTTCGCTTCCCCGGCGAGGGCACGGCGCAGCCGGCGCCGGGGGTGCTGGAGGCCATTGCCGAGGCGGATGTGGTGATCGTGGCTCCCAGCAACCCGTTCGTCTCGATCGAACCGCTGCTGCGCGTCGCTGGTGTGCCCGATGCGCTCGCGTCGACGGGCGCAGCACGGGTAGCGGTTTCGCCGATCGTGGGCGGTGAGGCGATCAAGGGCCCCGCGGCCGACATGCTTGCGGCGCTCGGCCACGAGGTGTCCGCCCTCGGCGTCGCACGGCTGTACAAAGGCTGGATCGATCGCTACGTCCTCGACGACCGGGATGCGGCGCTGGCCGGCGATGTCGAGGCGCTGGGGATCGCCGCCGTCGTCGCGGACACGATGATGGTCGGCGAGGAGGGCCGGCGGCGCGTCGCGGCGAACGTCCTCGGCGCTGCAGGCGTCGAGGTGACGGCGGAGCGAACGGCGTGAGCACGGACATCGCCGTCGTCATCGCCGTGCGCGACGTGAGCAGCGCCAAGAGCCGCCTGGGCGAGCAGTTGGACCCGGGCGCGCGCCAGTCGCTGGTGATCGCGATGCTCGACGATCTGCTGGCCGCGCTGCGACGAACACACGAGGGTCCGATCCTCGTCGTCTCGCCGGACGCAGCCTACGGGCCGGTGGCGGCAACGCACGACGCCGAGCTGGTCGGCGACCCGGGCGAGGGGCTGAACGCCGCATTCCTCGCTGCCTTAGCCGCGGCCGAGGGAGCGGGGGCGGCGCTGCTGCTTCCCGGCGATCTGCCACACGCCAGCGCCGAGGACCTCGCGAGCGTCCTCGATGGCCTCTCGGCGCCCGGGGTGCTGCTCGTGCCGGCGAACGACGGGGGCACGATCGCAGTGGGGTTGCGGCCGCTGGACGTGATCGCGCCGCGCTTCGGCGAACGGTCGGCCGAACGCCACCGTGAGGCGGCCGCTGAGGCGGGCGTGGCGCTCATTGAGCTGACGCCACCCTCGCTGCGTGTCGACGTGGACACGCTCGCCGACCTCGATCAGGTCGCGGCACGCCTCGGCGAGGCGACGACGGCGTTGCTGGAGCATCTGCCGCTGGGCGCGCCCGTCGAGGGCGAGTCGTGAGCATCGAGGACGCGATTCGCCGGCGGCGGTCGATCCGTGGCCTCGTGGGGCCACCCCTCGACGCCGCGGAGGTCGAAGGACTCGTCGCGCTGGCGCTGACCGCGCCGGCGCCCCACCACACACAGCCGTGGCGCTTCGCCGAGGTCTCGACCGAGCGTCGCGAGGCGCTGGCGGAGGCCATGGGCACGGCATGGCAGCGCGACCTCGAGCGTGATGGCCTCGCCGAGGCTCAGATCGAGCGTGCGAGGGCGGGCTCGCGCGGGCGCATCGTCGGCGCACCGACCCTGCTGCTGGGCTGCCTCGTGGCTGACGGGCTCAACGCCTACGAGGACGACCGCAGGGCGCGCGCCGAGTGGGGCCTGGCGCAGCACTCGTTCGGTGCAGCGCTGCAGAACATCCTGCTCGTGGCCAGCGAGCGAGGGTTCGGCGCCTACTGGATCTCCGCGCCCCTCTACGCGGGCGAGGAGGTGCGCGCTGCCCTCGACCTGCCGAGCGACTGGGAGCCGCAGGCGCTCGTGGTCCTCGGGCGTCCCGACGAGGACTACCAGCCGTTCGACCGGCCGGAGCCCGACCTGGCGCGGCACCTGATTCGCCGCTAGCGCTGCGGAAGCTCCAGCAGCGCGGGCAGCTCCGCCAGCGACTCGATGCGCGGCACGCCGGCATCGCGCGCGTGACCTTGACGGTCGATCAGCAGTGCGTGCATGCCGAGCGCGCGTGGCGGCTCGATGTCGTTGGGGATGCTATCCCCGACCGAGATCGCCTCGGCGGCGGTGCCGCCCGAGCGGTCGAGCACGCGGCTGAAGAACCGTGTGTCCGGTTTGGAGAAGCCGTCCTGCTCGGCGAGATGCGTGTGGTCGAGGTGGCGCGAGAGGTCGAGGAGGTGGAGCGAGGCGTTGCCATGGTCGCGGCAACGAGCGTGAAGCCACGGCCGGAGAGCTCCTCGAGGACCGGTTCTACGTCGTCGAACGGGAGGAGCGAGTCGTCGCGGGCCCGGAAGTAGGCGCTGCTCACCGCCTCGTGCGTTTCGTCGGTGTAGGCGTCGGCGGCGACGAGGACGCGACGGAACGACTCGTTGCGGATCTCGCGTAGCATCGGGGTGCTCCAGGCCGGCTCGGCGACGACCAACTCGCGCACCTGTGCCAGCGCTGAGGGCGAGACGGGCCGCCCGAGGCGGCCGGACACCTCCTCGGACGCAGCGAGCAGCGCCGCGGCGTAGGAGTGATCCCAGTCCACCAGCGTGCCGTCGACATCGAAGATGACGTGCGAGACGCGGTACGGGGCGGACATCGCTAGCTGCGCAGCTTCACCACGCGAGGGGTGGTGTCGTCCTCCTCGACGAAGTCGGAGTGTGCGCCCGTGTGGCAGACGGCGCCGGTCTTCGGTCGCACGCGCACGACCAGGGTGTCCTGGTCGCAGTCCGCGAGGATCCCCATGACATCGAGGTAGTCGCCGGAGGTCGCACCCTTGTGCCAGACTTCCTGGCGCGAGCGCGACCAGAAGACGGCCTGGCCGACCTCGATGGTCTGGCGCAGCGTCTCCTCGTTCATGTAGCCGAGCATCAGCACCTCGCCGCTCTCGTCGTGCTGGACGATCGCTGGGATCAGGCCGCGATCGTCGTACTTGAGGTCGGCGGGGTCGTAGTCCCCGAAAGGGGTGTCGTCGCTCATCGATCGTCCTCGTTCGCTTGATCGCCGTTCGGTGTGTCTTCGGGTGCGGGGCGCATGGGAACGCCACGCTGCTGGAGATAGTCTTTGAGGTAGGGGATGTCGTACTTGCCGAAGTGGAAGATCGATGCAGCGAGCACAGCGTTCGCCCCGCCCTCGACCAGGGCCTCGTAGAGGTGTTCCGGCTCCCCGGCGCCGCCCGAGGCGATGATTGGCACGTCGACGGCGTCGCTGATCGCTCGCAACATGGGCAGGTCGTAGCCACGCTGGTGGCCGTCGGTATCCATCGAGGTGACCAACAGCTCGCCCGCGCCTCGATCGACGGCCTCACGCGCCCACTCGACGGCGTCGCGGCGCGTAGGCGTGCGTCCGCCGTGTGTGTAGATCTCCCAGCGGTCGTCCGCGCCGTCGAGGCGCTTCGCGTCGAGGGCGACGACGATGCACTGCGAGCCAAAGCCGTACGCACCCTCCTCGATCAGCTCGGGACGCTCAACGGCGGCCGTGTTCATCGAGACCTTGTCTGCGCCGAGTTCGAGCATGATGCGCACATCGCCGGTCTCGCGGATGCCCCCACCGACGGTCAACGGAATGAAGACCTGGTCGGCAGTACGGGCGACCATGTCGTAGATCGTCTGCCGTCCTTCCGAGGACGCTCCGATGTCGAGGAACACGAGCTCGTCGGCGCCCGCGTGGTCGTACTTCGCGGCCAGCTCCACCGGATCGCCCGCGTCTCGCAGCTCGACGAAGGAGACGCCTTTCACGACGCGTCCGTTATCCACGTCGAAGCAGGGAATGATGCGCTTGGTGAGCATCGAGGTCAGTCCACCGCCGTCAGCGCCGCGGCGAGGTCGATCTCGCCGGTGTAGAGGGCGCGGCCGATGATCGCGCCCTCGACGCCGAGGGCGTCGAGGCGCTGCAGGTCGTCGACGCTGCCAATGCCGCCCGCCGCGATTACAGCGATCGAGCTGGAGGCGGCGAGGCGCTCGTACATCGGGAAGTTGGGTCCGTTGCGGACGCCGTCGCGGTCGATGTCTGTGTAGACGACGCGCTCGACGCCGAGGTCGTAGAGCCGCCCGATCCACTCGAGCGCGTCGAGATCGGTCTCCTCGGTCCAGCCCTTCGTCGAGACGCGGCCCATGCGCGCGTCGACGGAGACGATCAGCTGCTCGCGCGCGGTGGCGATCGCCTCGCGGAGCATCGTGCGGTCCTCGACGGCGGCGGTGCCGAGGATGACGCGGTTGACGCCGGAGTCGAGGGTGGAGCGCAGCGTGGCGAGGTCACGGATACCACCGCCGGTCTGCACCGACGATCCGACGTTGAGCACGATGCGACGCACGATCTCGGCGTTGGCCTGCCGGCCCTCGCGCGCCCCGTCGAGGTCGACGACGTGGATGCGGTGCGCACCCATCGAGGCCCAACGCACGGCCTCGGCGATCGGATCCTCGCCGAACACCGTCTCGCGGCCGTAGTCACCCTGCTCGAGCCGCACGCAACGCCCGTTGCGGATGTCGATGGCCGGGATGACCTCCATCAGCCGGCCACCGCGGTGCTCTCCGTGGCGCCCTCGGGTGCGATCGTGCCTCGTTCGAGGGCGAGGCGGAGGAAGTTCTGGTAGAGCCGCAGCCCGTGTGTGCTGGACTTTTCGGGGTGGAACTGCGTGGCGATCAGGTTGCCTTCGCCCACAACCGCAGGGAAGTCGACGCCTGCGTAGTCAGAGGTGCCGATGACGCAAGCGGCCTCCGTCGGCTCGGGGTAATAGGAGTGCACGAAGTAGAAGTAGGCGTTGTCCGGTATGCCTTCGAAGACCGGGTGCGGGCGCTCCAGGTGCACGGTGTTCCAGCCCATGTGCGGCACCGTCTCACCCTGCGGGAAGCGCACGAGGCGGCCGCCGAGGACGCCGAGGCACTCGTGCTCGCCACCCTCCTCGGAGAGGTCGAAGAGCGCCTGCATCCCCATACACACGCCGAGGAACGGCCGACCGGACGCGATGTAGTCGAGGATCGGACCGTCGAGGCCGGCCGAACGGAGGTTGGTCATCGTGTGCTCGGCCGCGCCGACGCCGGGCACGATCAGGGCGCGCGCACGCTCGACGGCTCGCGCCTCGGCGGAGACAACGGCGTCGACCCCGGCGTGGGCGACCGCGCGCGCGACGCTGCGCAGGTTGCCCGCTCCGTAGTCGACGATCACGACATCGGACATGTGACGATCCAGGTGTGTCTCGCGGGCGCGGTCGGCAGATTGCGCCGCGAGGATCCTCGGATGATCCAGTGTACTGCCGGGGTGCCTAGACTCCATCACGGCCAGCGACGAAGCGGCAGGCGGCCCGCGGCTATACTGCGCTCGATGGCGTCGAACGAGTCTCACGAGGCCGCGGCCGACTTCGAGGCGGCGCGTGAACGCGTCGAGGCGCTACGCGCTGAGATCCGCCACCACGACCACCGCTACCACGTGCTGCAGCAGCCGGAGATCGGTGACTCACAGTACGACGCGCTGATGCGCGAGTTGCGAGACCTCGAGGACCAGCATCCCGCGCTGATCACGCCGGAGTCTCCGAGCCAACGCGTTTCCGGCGAGCCGTCCGAGTCGTTTCCCGAGCACGAGCATCGCCAGCCGATGCTGTCGCTCGGCAACGTCTTCGGAGCCGAGGAGCTCGAGGCATGGCAGACGCGCGTTGGGCGGCTCCTCGAACGCGACGATTTTGCGTTCGTGTGTGAGCCGAAGATCGACGGGCTCGCGATCTCGCTGATCTTCGAGGGCGGCCGCTTCACCGTCGGCGCGACCCGCGGGGACGGGCTGCGCGGCGAGGAGATCACGACCAACCTGCGGACGATCCGCTCGCTGCCGCTCGTGCTCAACGGCTCGCATGACGCGGCGTTCGAGGTGCGCGGCGAGGTCTACCTCTCCCAGGGCGATTTCGAGCGGCTGAACCGAGAGCGCGCTGCGTCCGGAGAGCAGCTGTACATGAACCCCCGCAACACCGCAGCAGGATCGCTGCGCCAGCTGGATCCGAAGAAGACCGCGAGCCGCAACCTCGACCTCTTCGTGTACCAGCTCGGCTGGACCGAGGACGCGGACGGGCCAGAGAGCCAGTGGGAAGCGCTGGAGCTGCTGCGCGAGGCCGGATTCCCGGTGAACCCGCACGCGCGCCGCCTGGAGAGCGTCGAGGAGGTGGCGGCGTTCTGCCTCGAATGGGAGCGCCGGCGCGACGAGCTGGATTACGAGATCGACGGCGTGGTGATCAAGATCGACGACTTCGCGCTCCAGCGCGAACTGGGCGTCGTCGGGCGCGAGCCGCGCTGGGCGACGGCGTGGAAGTTCCCGGCCGAGCAGGCGGTGACGCGGCTGCAGAAGATCCAGGTATCGGTGGGTCGTACGGGCGTGCTGACGCCGTTCGCGGTCCTCGAACCGGTGATCGTCGGCGGGGTCGTCGTGCGCATGGCAACGCTGCACAACGCCGATCACGTCGCGGAGCTGGACATCCGCGCTGGCGACGACGTGATCATCCAGCGGGCGGGCGACGTCATCCCGCAGGTGGTCGGGCCCGTGCTCTCCCGGCGCAAGGGCCGCCGGCTCCGACGGTTCAAGATGCCCACGAAGTGCCCGGTCTCCGGAGACCCGGTGGTCCACGACCCCGAGGAGGCCGCCTACTACTGTCCCAACATCGAGTGCCCGGTTCAGGTTTCGCGCACCCTGGAGCACTACACCGCCCGTGGCGCGCTGGACATCGAAGGCTTCGGCGAGCAGCTGTCCTTTCGGCTCGTCGATCTCGGCTTCGTGGAGACGCTGTCGGACCTCTATGCGCTGCCGGAGCGCCGCGAGGAATTGCTGGCCCTCGACGGCATCGGCGAGAAGACGCTCGACGCGTTGTTCTTGCGCATCGAGGCGAGCAAGCAACAGCCGCTGAGCCGGTTGCTGATCGGGCTCGGCATCCGCCACGTAGGCGGCGAGACGGCGCGAGCGCTTTCGCGCCACTTCGGCGACGCGACCCGCTTGCGCGCAGCGAGCGTCGAGGAGATCGAGGCGATTGACGGGATCGGTCCAATCGTCGCGGAGGCGGTGCACGCCTATTTCCAGAGCGAGCGCGGCTCGGCGCTCCTCGACCGGCTGGCGGCGGCCGGTGTGCGCATGGACGAAGGCGCCTCGGCGGTCGGCGGGATCCTCGAGGGGCAGAGCGCCGTGGTCACCGGCTCACTAGATCGCTGGTCACGCAACCAGGTGGAGGATCTGATCAAGCAACTCGGCGGCCGCGTCACGGGCGGCGTGTCGAAGAAGACCTCGTTCCTCCTGGCCGGCGCCGGAGGCGGCAGCAAGCGGGCGAAGGCCGAGGAGCTCGAGGTCGAAGTGATCGACGAGGCAGCGTTCGCCGAGCGCCTGCAGGCGCTCGGCTGGGAGGGGTAGGCATGGCCTCGGCGACGGACATCAAGCGGTACCAGGAGTTCCTGGCGGAGGAGGTCGACGGCCTCTACATCTACGAGCAGCTCGCCGAGATCGAGCCCGACGAGCGGCTGGCCGATGTCTACCGGCAGCTCGCGCTGACGGAGCAGGGGCACCTCACGCTCTGGCAGGACCAGCTACGCGAGGCGGGCGTCGAGACGACCCCGGGCGACCCCTCGAGACGGGTGCGACTGCTCATGTGGCTCGCCCGGCGCTTCGGACCCGACCTCGCCCTGCCGGTGATCAAGACGTTCGAGGCTGATGCGACGGACATGTACGTCGGTGATGCGATAGCCGAGGCGGCGCACCTGCCCGAGGACGAGGCGTCACATGCGCGCATCTTCGGCGCCATCGCCTCGTCCGGCACGACGTCACCGGGCTCTGCGATTGGCCGTGTCGAGGCGCGGCATCGCGCGCTGGGCGGCGGGAACGCGCTACGCGCGTCGGTGCTGGGCGCGAACGACGGCCTGGTCTCGAACCTGGCGCTCGTCATGGGCTTCGCCGGCGCCGCGCCCGGTCAGGCGACCGTCGTGCTGGCTGGCATCGCCGGCCTCGTCGCCGGCGCCTTCTCGATGGCCCTCGGCGAGTGGGTGTCGGTCACCTCGTCGCGCGAGGCGGCCGAGGCGCAGCTGGCCGTGGAGGCGGAGGAGCTGGCGCTGATGCCGGAGGCGGAGGCCGAGGAGCTCGCGCTGATCTACCAGGCCAAAGGCCTGCCCAAGGCGGACGCGGAGCTGCTCGCAGCTCGCATCGTGGCCGACGAAGAGACCGCCCTCGACACGCTGGCGCGCGAGGAGCTCGGGATCGTGCCGGGCGATCTTGGGTCGCCGTGGACGGCCGCCTTCGCCTCGTTCGTGCTGTTCAGCATCGGGGCGCTGATCCCGGTGATCCCGTTCCTGGTGAGTGACGGCGCCGGTGCGATCGTGGAGAGCGCCGGGCTGTCTGCGTTCGGGCTGTTCACCCTCGGCGGTGGGATCACGCTGTTGACCGGTCGCAGCGTCTGGTACTCGGGCGGACGCCAGGCGTTCCTCGGCCTCGCGGCGGCTGCGATCACGTTTGGGATCGGGAGCCTGGTCGGCGAGATCGCGGGAATCTGAGCAACGCTCGATCGAATCGCTCGACTCGCGCAGGTTCGTCCGGAGGGAAAACTTGCCGCGGTGGCGGGCGTGTCTCTATACTCCGCCCAGCGAGTTTCACACCGGCCAGCCGCCCTCCCCGCGGGTGTCCGGGTCCAGTTCGCTTATCCCCACGCACTCCCCAATCGCCAAGGTTGAGCCACGGTGATCAAGCCCCTGTCGTCATTCTTAGGCATGTTCTCGCATGACATTGCTGTCGATCTCGGCACCGCCAACACGCTCGTCTCGGTGCGCGGACGCGGCATCGTCATCGATGAGCCCTCGGTGGTGGCGATCGACAAGGTGTCGAAACAGATCCTCGCCATCGGCGAGGAGGCGAAACGGATGGTCGGGCGCACGCCCTCGACGATCGTGGCGGTACGGCCGTTGCGGGACGGGGTGATCAGCGACTTCACCGTCACGGAGCGCATGCTGCAGTACTTCATCCGCTCGGTGCACGAGCGCTTGGGCCTCGGCATTCCGAAGCCACGGGTGGTGATCGGCATCCCGAGTGGAGCGACCGAGGTCGAGAAACGCGCCGTGCATGACGCGGCGATGGCCGCGGGCGCCCGTGAGACCCACCTGATCGAGGAGCCGATGGCGGCCGCGATCGGCTCCGGTCTGCCGGTCATGAGCGCCGCGGGCTCGATGTGCGTCGACATTGGCGGCGGCACAACCGAGGTGGCCGTGATCGCCCTCGGCGGCATCGTGCGCTCGACCTCCGTCCGCGCGGCGGGCGACGCGATGGACCGCGCGATCATCGAGTACGCACGCCAGGTCCACAACATGCTCATCGGCGAACGCTCCGCCGAGACCGTCAAGATCGACGCCGGTTCCGCCTACACCCTCGACGAAGAGGGCGTGGTCGACCTGCGCGGGCGCGACCTGGCGACGACGGGGTTGCCGAAGTCCGTCGAGATCTCGACGGTTGAGGTGCGCGATGCACTCTCGGGCGTTACGAACGAGATCGTGCGCACCGTGCGCCAGACGATCGAGCAGACGCCGCCGGAGCTGGTCGCCGACCTGATGCTGCACGGCATCGCGATGACCGGGGGCGGCGCCTTGCTGCGAGGCCTCGATCGACGCCTCGCGACTGACACGCGATTCCCTGTCTACGTCACCGAGGACCCTCTGCGGACGGTCGTCCGCGGCTGCGCCGACGCGCTGGAGGAGGCGGAGACGTTGCAGAAGGTGCAGGCCGCCGTTGCCAGCCGCCGGCCGCCGCGCTGATCGGCCATCGCAGACGCTGCACCGGCAGCGGTACGCCGGTGCCTCGCTCCGCCACACCCTGACCACCGCGGCCCCACCAGTGCGGGTCGCGCGCCCCAGGAACTGAGGGCCGACGTTGGCTCGTGTCCGCAATGCCTGGCTCACGCTGACGATCGCCGCGGGCTTCGCGCTGATCGTGTTGTCGACGATCGGCTCGGCCGGGGACCTCGAGGCACGCCTGGGCACAGCCCTCGAGCCCGCCGTCAGCGGCGTCCGCAGCGTGGCGAGCCCGGCGGCGGACGTGATCTTGCGTGCGGGTCAGATCGACGAGCTGTCCGCGGAGAACGCGGCCCTCCGTCAGGAGCTGACGCGGGCGCAGGCCGAGCTGACGGCGTTGCGGGAGCAGAGTGCCGCGGGCGAGCAGGTGCAGGCCCTGCTGGCGGCGGTCGGCGATTCCGTGGAAGAGTTCCTGCCCGCCTCGGTCGTGCTGCGCGACCCGGCGCCGGGCCGCGAGACACTGCTGATCAACCGCGGCAGCGACGACGGGGTACGCCTCGGCCAGCCCGTCCTGAGCGCGGGCGCGACGCTCGTCGGGACGATCGTCGAGGTGGCGCCGTCGCGAGCGCGTGTGCGATTGCTGAACGATCGCGACGCTGCTGTCGCTGCGCTGGTCCAGGCCTCGAGGACGCCCGGCTCGCTCGTCGGTCTCGTCGGTGACGGGGAGCGTCTGAGCCTCGACTTCGTGCCGGTCGACTCACCTGTGGCCGTAGGCGACATCATCGTCAGCTCCTCCCTCGGCGGCTTGCTCCCAACCGGGCTGCCGATCGGCCGCATCACCGAGGTGCGCGCGCCCGACCAGGAGCTGTTCGGCGCGATCGAGGTGGCCCCGCTCGCGGACTACCGCCGGCTCGAGCAGCTGCTCGTCATGACCTCGTTCGAGGGAGGGGTCGCTCTGCCCTCGCAGGCCGCCGAGGAGAGCGAAGAGAACGCCGAGGCGACACCGTGAGCTATCTGCTGGCCGCCGCGGTTGCGCTTGTGTTCGCGCTCGCACAGGCGAGCGCGGTGCCGCTGGTGTTCCTCGACCCGATTGCGGTGCCCTCGCTGCCGGTGGCGCTCATCGCCGCGTGGGCCGTCGCGCGCGAGCCTCGCGAGGTGGCGCCGGCCTTGCTGCTGATCGCCGTGTTCCTCGGCGTGCTCTCATCCGAGCGGGTCGGATGGTTCGTGCTCGCGCTCGTCCCCGCCGTAGCTGCCGCTGTACCCCTCGAACCGCTGCTCGCGCGGCCGGAGGGTGCGCCTCCGCGTGCCCTCGTTGCCGGAGCGGTCGCCGGGCTTGGCGTCGTGGCGTACACCGCCCTGCTGGCCCTGGCCGGCGGTGTCATCACCGAGGTACCACAGGCCGGCGACGCGCTGATCGGCGCTGCGCTGACGACAGCGCTGGTCGCCGTGCCGATCGCGGCCGTCCTCGCTCGCACCCGCCCGCGCGACGTGGGGTTGTTCGCGTGACGCGGAGGAACCGCGGCCGGCTCTACCTGCTTCAGCTGGGCGCGGTGGCGACGCTGCTGCTGATGCTCGTGCCAATGACCTGGCAAATGCTGGCGGACCCGGCGCGCCCCGACCGTCCGTCTGATGCGCGTGCGCCGCGCGTCCTCGCCGCCGAGGCGCCGCGTGGCCTGATCTACGACAGCGACGGGGTGGTGATCGCCGACAACATCCCGCAGTTCGCCATGACCATCGTGCCGGCCGAGCTGCCTGACGATGTGGACGAGCTGCGCGAGTACCTACTGCTCCTCGAACGCCACAGTGGGTCGAGCTTTGCTGCGCTCGAATCCGCCGTGGAGCGCGGGCGCGCCTCGGTCGACCCGGAGGCGCCCGTGATCGTCCGTGCCGGGTTCGACCGCGCGGAAGCGATCGCCGTCCGCGCTGCGACGGCTGGCATGCCGGGCATCGACATTCTCGCGACACCCGTCCGCACCTACGCAGGCGGCGACGCGTTCGCGCACATCCTGGGTTATGTCTCGTCGATCCCGCCCGACGAGGTGGACGCGTACCTCGAGGCGGGCTACCCCTACAACGGCACGGCCGGGCTGACGGGCCTCGAGTTGATGTACGAGGACTTGTTGCGCGGCCAGCCCGCCAAGCGCTTGATCCTCGTCGACCCCGCTGGTCACGAAACCAACTCGGTCAGCGCAATCGCCGCGCAGCCCGGCGCCAACCTGCACCTGGCGCTCAGCCTCGAACTGCAGCGGAAGGTCGCTGCGGCGCTGGCCAACGGCGTCGAGGCGGGCCTGGCCAATGTCCGTCCCGAGTTCCGCGAGGAGCGCGAAGAGCCGCAACCCGTCGGCGCCGCGGTGGTGATCGACGTACGCACCGGCGAGGTGAAGGCGCTCGTTTCGCTGCCCTCGTACGATGCGAACCTGTTCGCCGGGGTCGTCGACGACGAGGAGCTGGCGGCGCTGCTGCAGGACCCGGGCCGCCCACTGATCGACCGCGCGGTGAACGAGGCGCGGTCGCCGGGCTCGACGTTCAAGCCGCTGGTGGCGCTCGCCGCCCTCGAGGAGAGGGTGGCGACGCCGGACACTCGCATCACGAGCCTGGGGTCGATCAGCGTTCAGGACGAGTTCAAACCCGATGTCTTCTACGTGTTCCGCGACTGGACGGTGCACGGATCGCTCGACCTGTACGGCGGGATCTCTCGATCTTCCGACGTCTACTTCTACTACCTCTCCGGTGGCTACACAGCGCCCGGCAGCGACGAGACGTTCGAGGGGCTGGGCATCGAACGCCTCGCGGCATATGCGCGGTCAGGTGGGCTGGGGAGACCGACCGAGATCGACCTGCCCGGTGAGGCGAGCGGTCTCGTGCCGGACTCGGCGTGGAAGTCCGTCGCCCTCGATGAAGCGTGGGTGCTCGGCGACACGTACGCCTTCGGCATCGGGCAGGGCTTCCTCACGACGACGCCGCTGCAGATGGCGGTGCTCACCGCCGCCATCGCCAACGGTGGTGAGCTGCTCGCGCCTCGGTTGGTGTCGTCCATCGACGACGGCACCCTCACCGAGTCCACCGGGCGGTTCGTGACCGGCCAGCTCCCGGTCAGCGCCTCCTCGCTGGCCGTGGTGCAGCGCGCCATGCGGCAGGCCGTGAGCCCCACCGGGACGGCGCGAGCGGGGCAGCCCGAGGACCTGCGGATCGCCGGCAAGACGGGCACCGCCGAGTGGGGCCTGCCGTACCCCGACGGTGAATTCGACACGCACGGCTGGTACATCGGTTATGGCCCGTACGAGGACCCGGAGATCGCGGTCGTGGTCTATCTGCAACAGGGCGGCGGCTCGCAGCACGCCGCGCCCACGGCCCGCGCGATCTTCGAGGCTTACTTCGGCCTCGACGAGGAGCTCGTGGCCGGGGTTGGGGGCGGCGAGTGATCAACTTCCGCTTGATCAGTGTCGCCGACCTGTGGCTGATCCTGGCGGTGGGGGCGCTGGCGCCGGTGGGCCTGCTGACGATGCAGTGGGTGGGCCCCGGGTTCGGCGAGGCGCCGGACGGCGTGGTGATGCGGCAGGTGGTCTTCGTCGTCCTTGGCGGGCTCGCCATGCTGGCCCTTTCGAGGATCGACTATCACCTGCTGCGCAATGCCGCTGTGCCGCTCTATCTCCTAGGGATAGCGCTGCTCTTGATTGTGCTCGCGATCGGCGAGAGTGAGTTCGGCGCGCGCCGTTGGCTCGCGTTGGGTGGCATCACGTTCCAGCCGTCCGAGTTCGCGAAGCTCGCGACGATCGTCGCAGCAGCGGCCATCGCCGCCGAGCGGCCGCCGCGAGTGCAGGCCGTGCTCGCGACCGGCCTCGTTTTCGCCGTCACGATCGGCCTCGTCGCCATCGAGCCGGACCTCGGTACGACGCTGGTGCTCTCGATCACCTGGGTGGCGCTGATCCTTGCCTGGGGAGTGCCATGGCGGGTCCTGGGCACGTTCGCCGTGATTACGCTGGCCGTGCTGCCGATCTTCTTCGCCGTGGCCGTGTCGGATTACCAGCGCGAACGGCTCGCGGTTTTCTTCGAGCCGGACCGCGATCCCCTCGGCACAGGGTTCACCAGCCAGCGGGTCGAGCTGGCGCTCGGCTCCGGCGGCTTCACCGGTCGCGGGTTCGACAGCGAGACATCCGCCCTCGAGGGCATCTCGGTACGGACGTCCGACCTGGTCTTCGCGCAGATTGGCGAGGTGACGGGGCTGCTCGGAGGGGCCGCGCTACTGGCGCTGTTCGCGCTGATCGCGTGGCGCGGGTTCCGCGCGGCGGCGATCGTGCCGGACGACTTCGGGCGGATGCTCGCGGCGGGCCTGACGACGCTGATCGTCGTGCAGGCGGCGATCCACGTCGCAGTGAACCTGCTCGTCTTCCCGACCACCGGCCTGCCTCTGCCGTTCGTGTCGCAGGGGGGTTCGGCGATGCTGGCGATGTTCTTCGCCGTCGGCATCATCGAGAGCGTGGCCGCACACCGTCCGGCGACGTCCGAGGAGCGGTGGACCGGACAGCGCTGGCACTGACGCACAGCCGCTGATGCCGGAACGCTACAAGCCCTGAGCGATCCATTCGTCGATGAGACGACGCGCGATCGACTGGCCTCGAGGGCCTCGGAATGCCGCGTTCTCTGGCGAGTCGATGAGCGACTGCCGGTCGAACCAACCTGCGGTCCGCAGCTCGGCGTCCTCGACGACGATGTCGAACGTGGTCGCCCGCGCGGTATAGCCGAGCATCAGCGAGGCCGGGAATGGCCAGGGCTGCGACGAGTGGTAGCGGATATCGGTCAGACGGACGCCCACCTCCTCGAACACCTCGCGCGCTACGGCATCCTCGAGGCTCTCGCCGGGCTCGACGAAGCCGGCGAGGACTGAGTGCATGCCGGAGGGGTGCCGGTGCGCCCGCGCGAGGATGCAGCTGTCGCCGCCGTCGTGGACCAGCACGATGATGGCCGGCTCGATTCGCGGGTACTGCGTGCGGCCACAGGCCTCGCTGGTGCAGGTCAGCGCGTGCCCGGCCGAGATGGCGCGGGTCGGCGATCCGCAGCGCCCGCAGTACCGATGTCCGTCGCGCCAGATCGCCAGTCCTCGCATCATCGCCATCAGCCCAGCATCGGCATCGGGGACGAGCCCACCCGCTGCCCGCAGGTCCTCGAGACGCGCGTCGGGCGCCAGCGCCGCGAGCTCTGGCTCGCCTACCTCGGCTGCGAAGTGAACCACGCCGTCGAGCTCACCGAGGAGCGTCCACTCCTGGGGCGGCCTCGCGCGGCGCACCTCGGCGCTCGCGGACACGCGCGCGAGTTCTAGACCGTTGCCGTCCGCCTCGACGACCGCGTGTTCGACACCGTGGTGCAGCACGACACGCGTCGAGGC
The DNA here is from genome assembly GCA_965198045.1 of Dehalococcoidia bacterium. Lineage (GTDB taxonomy): Bacteria > Chloroflexota > Dehalococcoidia > UBA2979 > UBA2979 > CBDDEC01. The sequence goes on along the minus strand of CBDAOL010000011.1, from coordinate 563,181 downwards.
GTCGTCGGCCTGGGCCGCGAGCCACGCTTCGTCGTCGCGACGGTGGTGGATGCGGTCGAGCTGCCACGAGGAGTAGTGGTTGGGTCGGTCGGTCGGGTTACTCACGCGCTCATCGTCTCATCATTCGCAGGCCGCGCCGTATGCGACCTCGGATACAACAACGGGACCCGGAGGTCCCGCTGTGTGGTTCGATTCAGCCGGTCACTACGAGGTGAGTGCGGCTTCCGTCTCGTCTGAGGTCTCGTCGGTCTCGTCCGAGGTCGTCTCGTCCGAGGTCGTCTCGTCCGAGGTCGTCTCGTCCGAGGTCGTCTCGTCCGAGGTCTCGTCGGCCTCGGCGTCGCTCTCCTCTTCGACCGGGCGCTCGATGCTCTCGAACGCGATCTCTTCGTCGCGGTAGTCGACGCGGATGTAGTCGCCCTCCTCGAACTTGCCCTCGAGCAGAGCATCCGAGATGCGGTCTTCGACCTCGTTCTGGATGACGCGGCGCAGGGGCCGCGCTCCGAAGATCGCGTCGAAGCCCTCCTCGCCGAGGTAGTCGAGCAGCGCGTCGGTGACTTCGACGTCCATCGACTTCTCGCTGAGGTTATTGCGCAGGTCGTCTAGCTCCAGGTCGACGATCTGGCGGATGTGCTCCTTCTCGAGCGCGTGGAACACAACGGACTGGTCGATACGGTTGAGGAACTCCGGCCGGAAGACCCGCTTCATCTCCTCCTCGACGCTGCCCTTCATGCGGTTGTAGCGGTCCTCGGTCGTCTTCGTCTCGTCACCGGGCGAGGAGAACCCGAAGCGCTGGTCCTTGCGGATCAGGTCTGAGCCGACGTTCGAGGTCATGATGATGATCGTGTTGCGGAAGTCGACCTTGCGGCCCTTCGCGTCGGACAGGTGTCCGTCGTCGAAGATCTGGAGCAGCACATTGAAGACATCCGGGTGCGCCTTCTCGATCTCGTCGAGGAGGATGAGGCAGTAGCTCCTCCGGCGCACGAGGTCCGTCAGCTGCCCACCGTCGTCGTAGCCGACGTAGCCCGGAGGCGAGCCGACGAGCCGCGACACGGTGTGCTTCTCCATGAACTCCGACATGTCGATGCGGACAATGTTGTCCTTCGAGCCGAAGCGGAACTCGCCGAGCATCTCCGCCAGGTAGGTCTTTCCGACGCCGGTCGGTCCGAGGAACATGAAGACGCCGATCGGGCGCTTGGGGTCCTTCAGGCCAGCGCTGGCGCGGCGGACGGCGCGAGACACGGCGGTGATGGCCTCGTCCTGACCGATGACGCGCTCGCGCAGGAACTTCTCCATTTCGAGGAGACGCTGTGACTCTTCGGCGGCGATGCGGGCCAGCGGGACACCGGTCCACTGCGAGATGACGTCACGGATGTCGTCCTCGCCGACGACGGTGTCCTCGGCGGCTCGCTCGTTCTCCACTTCGGCCTCGAGCTCTTCGAGCTCGGACTGCAGCTTGACCTCGCGCTCGCGGAGCTCCGCGGCGAACTCGTACTGCTGGTTGGCGATCGCCGAGTCCTTCTCACGCCGCAGCTCCTCGAGCGCGCTCGTGGCCTCGCGCACCGCAGGCGGCGTCGAGTGCCGGCGGATGCGCACGCGCGCCGCCGCCTCGTCGATGAGGTCGATCGCCTTGTCCGGGAGGAAGCGGTCCGACACGTAACGCGCCGAGAGTTCGGCGGCGGCGTTCACTGCCTCGTCCAAGATCTTGAGCTTGTGGTGTTCCTCGTACGCGCCGCGCACGCCTCGGAGGATGAGGATGGTCTCCTCGGTCGTGGGCTCCTCGACGCGCACGGGCTGGAAACGGCGTTCCAGCGCGGCGTCGCGCTCGATGTGCTTGCGGTACTCATCGAGCGTCGTAGCGCCGATCGCCTGGATCTCGCCTCGGGCGAGTGCGGGCTTGAGGATGTTTGCGGCGTCGACCGCGCCCTCGGCGGCGCCAGCGCCGACGAGCATGTGCAGTTCGTCGATGAAGAGCACGCAGTTAGCAGAGGTCTTGATCTCCTCGATGACCTTCTTCAGGCGCTCTTCGAACTCACCGCGGTACTTCGTACCGGCAACGAGCAGGCCGATGTCGAGCGTCAGCATGCGCTTGCCCAGCAGCGTGTCGGGGACATCGCCCTCGACGATGCGGTGGGCGAGGCCCTCGGCGATGGCGGTTTTGCCAACGCCCGCCTCGCCGATCAAGACGGGGTTGTTCTTGGTGCGTCGTGACAGGATCTGGACGACGCGTTCGATTTCGGTCTCGCGCCCGATGATCGGGTCGAGCTGTCCAGCGCGGGCCATGGCCGTGAGGTCGACGCCCAGCTGGTCGAGCGTCGGTGTGCGCACTGAGCGCTGGCCGGCGGCGGCGCCCTGCTGGCCGCCCTTCGACTGCGACTGATCGAGGATGCGCTGCGTCTCGTTGCGCACGCGCTCGAGGTTGACGCCGAGGCTTTCGAGGACGCCCGCGGCGATGCCTTCGCCCTCGCGGACAAGTCCGAGCAGCAGGTGCTCGGTGCCGATGTAGGAGTGGGAGAGTCGACGTGCCTCGTCGACAGCCAGTTCGATCACCTTCTTAGCGCGCGGGGTCAGCCCGATCTCGCCGCTCGACGTGCGGTCGCCACGGCCGATGATGAACTCGACCGCCGAGCGGACCTTGTTGAGCTCGACGCCCAGGTTCGACAGCACCTTGGCAGCCACGCCATCGCCCTCGCGAACGAGGCCCAGCAGCAAGTGCTCGGTGCCGATGTAGTTGTGGTTAAAGCGCTGCGCCTCTTCCTGGGCGAGCGTCAACACGCGGCGTGCTCGTTCGGTGAATTTGTCGAACCGGTCAGCCATGAGCGACTCCGTCCGTGCACTCCGACCTGCGCTAGATCAAGGCTAACACAGCACCTTTTCGGGTCCTGATCCCTGGCGTCTCCAGGGCTCGGAACCGCGATGCCGCGCACGCCTCGAGCGGCGGTCTCCTGCCTCCGGCGCGTCGCACGCTTCCGCAGCTAGCGTCGCGCGTCTTTCGATCGTGCGCCTCCGCGCGCTCCCCCAACATCGGGGAATCCCCGAAGCTGGAGACTCCTCGCACGGGAGCCCAGGGGAGACGAAAGGCCGCTCTCGCGGCCTCGTCGGCGTGATCGATCGTACCCAACGATCCAGATACGAGACAGGCACGGCGGTACGCTCGATGACCCATACACGTGGCGAGCGCGGGCCCGGAGATCGCCCGAATGCGAACGAGACGCCGCCTGGAGTCCCGTTCTTGTTCTCTACGCGCGTGATAGGTCGAGGAGCTAGCTCTGCTCTTTCTCCTCCGCAGGCGCATCCTCGGCGGACGCCTCTTCCGGAGCGTCGTCGGCGGCGGGGGCCTCCTCGGCAGGCTCTTCCGTTGCAGGCTCCTCCTCGGCCGATTCCTCGGCGGCGGGGGCGTCCTCGGCCGGCTCTTCAGCTGCAGGCTCCTCCTCGGCCGATTCCTCGGCGGCGGGGGCGTCCTCGGCCGGCTCTTCAGCGGCGGGCTCCTCCTCGGCCGATTCCTCGGCTGCAGGTGCCTCCTCGGCCGGCGCTTCGTCCGCGGGAGTTTCATCGGCTTGTTCGGCGAGCTGCGCGGCCTGGGCCTCCTGCATCGCCTGCTGCATCGCGGTGAGGACCGGGCCTTCATCGCGGACGGCGGCCTTCGCGGGAGCGGCGGCGCCACCGTTGCTGCTCGACGCCGCGGTCGTTCGCTCTGCGGCTGGAGCCGACGGGACGGACGCGGCCTGTTCCTTGCGCTCGCCGTAGCGGGCAGCGGTCGCCTCGACCTCCTCGGGGAATTTCTCGATCGCGGCCTCAGAGACGGCGACAACGCGACCCTCGTGGTCGAACTCCCAACCGCGGATCTGTGCCTCGCTGCGCGCTTCGCGGAGCGAAAGGCCGAGGCGGTGCCGGTCGTGCTCGATGCGCACGATCTTCAGCGGTACGACATCGCCTTCGTCGACGATCTCTTCCGGGTTACCAATGCGACGGTCGACGAGTTCGGAGACGTGGACGAGGCCCTCCACGGGGCCGGGCAGCCGGGCGAAAGCGCCGAAGGCGACGAGTTTGGTGACGACGCCGGGAACGACATCGCCTACGGAGTATTGGGTGATGAGCTCTTCCCACTGCTCGGGGGACGCGCGGCGAATGGAAAGCGCGATCTTCTTGCTCTCTTCGTCCACGCGCATGACGTAGACCTTCACCTCGTCGCCGACCTTGAACAGGTCCTCCGGCTGCGCGTTGCGGTCCCACGACAGCTCAGAGAGATGGACGAGGCCGTCCGCGCCGCCTAGGTCGACGAAGACGCCGAAGTTGCGGATGGAGGTGACGGTACCGGTGCGAATCTCACCCTCGGTGAGCTCGGCCAGCAGGCGGTCCTTCTGCTCTGCGCGCCACTCCTGCAGCGCGGCGCGCTCGGAGAGGATGACGCGGTTGCGACGGCGGTTGATCTCGATGACCTTCAGGCGCAGCATGCGACCGACTTGCGCGGAGAGCGGGTTGGCGCCGTCCGAGCCGGGCTTCGCGCCGACGACCTGGGACATGGGGATGAAGGCGTTCACACCCTCGACGTTGGCGAGGAGACCGCCCTTGTTGTAGCCGGTGATCTCTGCCTCGAAGATCTCGCCGCTCTCGAAGCGCTCCTGCAGCGTGCGCCAGCCCTGCTCGCCGCGAGCGCGGTCGATGGAGAGGGCGACCTGGCCCTCCTGGGTTTCGGGCTGCACGACGAAGACGAGCACCTGCTCGCCCGGGTGAATCTTGGAGAGCGGGTCGGCGCCCATGGAGTGCATCTCCTGGGTGGGCACGACACCCTCCGATTTGAAGCCGATGTCCACGAGGACGCCGTCACGTTCGACGGCCATGACCGTGCCTTCGACAACTTCGCCGCGGCGCAGTTGGCGCGGCTCGACGACGCCTGGTGACTCCAGCAGCGCCGCCATGTCCTCGATCTCCGGGTGGTCGGCCGCGGCTGGAGCCGGCGCCTCGGGTGCAGCGGCCGGAGCCGCAGGCGGAGCCTCCGTCGGGGCCTCAGTCGGTGCCTCTGTGGGTGGTGGTGTAGTAGACGCCTCGGTGGCGTCCGCGGGTGGGGTCTGATTCGTCAAAGTGCCTGCCGTGCCTCCAGAAAGTGTCCATGTCGCGCAGAACGCTCCACGGCTCGCCGAGGATACCACGCGTCGTGCGTAGTGACCTCGGCCTGACGGCGCCCCGGTAGGTGGGTCAGGCGAGTGGTGCTGGCCACGCCTCGATCCTCGGATGGGAGCGAGCGAACCAGACGCGCACCAGTCTCGGAGGAGTCTCGGACGGCGTGGGGGATAAAGCAGCGGGCCATCCCGTGTTCCGGGATGGCCCGCATAGTCCTGGCGGTGGCCTATTTTCCGCACCCAGTCACCCAGGGAGTATCGTCAGCGCTACGGCGTTTCACTTCCGTGTTCGGAATGAGAACGGGTGGTTCCACCGCGCTCTAACCACCAGGACCATCGAGTATGAAGGCTCCGGCGGCGACGAACAAGCGCCGGGCTGTTTCCGGGCCGAACGGGCCGTTCGTCTCAAGCCGGTGCTTTCGCCCATGCGAGTCACACGCCCAGTGACGGTGACCGGACCCCCTTTGCGAGACCACCGCTTATGAGAGTCCAGCGTGTTGCTGAGCCTCCCAGCGCTCGGCGTAGGTAGCCGGGGCGAGCCAGCCCAGGCTGCTGTGCGGGCGCTTCGTGTTGTACTCGATCCGCCAGTCCTCGATCAGCACCTGCGCCTCGAGCAGGCTGTCGAACTGCTCGACGGCCAGGAACTCGTCGCGCAGCCGGCCGTTGAACGACTCGACGAATGGGTTTTCCCACGGCGCACCGGGCTCGATGTAGCTGCTGCCCGTACCGCTGAACCGGCACCAGTCGCGCAGCGCGTTGGCCGTGAGCTCGGGCCCGTTGTCGCAGCGGATGTACCCCGGCGCCGTCCCGCGCCCGGCGACGATCCGGTCGAGCGTGGCGGCGGTGGCGTCGGCGTTGATGCGCCTGGCGGCCACCACCGCCAGCGCCTCCCGCGTGTGCTCGTCGACGATGTTGAGCAGCTTCAGGACCCGCCCGTCCGCGGTCTGGTCGAACTGGAAGTCCAGCGCCCAGACGTGGTTCGGCCGCTCAGCACTCAGCCGCCTGGCGGGCTGAGCCGAGTCCCCCAGACGCTGACGCTTGCGTCGTGTCAGCGGGACGCGCAGCCCCTCCTCACGCCAGAGCCGTTGCACCCGCTTGCGGTTCACGGTCCATCCCTCCTCGCGCAAGGTCGCCCATGCGCGGCGGTATCCCCAGCGGGGGTGGCCACGCGAGAAGGCGTGCAACTCCGTCCTGAGCGCGTCGTCGCCGCGGCCGCGCGCCGGCAGGCGGCGCTGCGTGGAGCGGTGCTGGCCGGTGACCCGGCATGCCCGCCGTTCCGACAACTCGAGGCGGTCCTGCAACATGCAGACCGCCTCGCGCCGGCGCGACGGGCTTACCAGTTTCCCCGGGCGATCTCCTTGAGCGCGTCGATCTCGAGTTCCTTGTCGGCGACGATCCGCTTCAGCCGCGCGTTCTCGCGCTCCAGCTCGCGCAGCCGTTTGGCGTCGTCGGCCTTCATCCCGCCGTACTGATTGCGCCAGCGGTGGTAGGTCTGCTCCGAGATCTCGACCCGCTTCGCCGCCTCCGCGATCGTCTGCCCCTCACCGAGCAGCCGCTCCACCTCCCGCAGCTTGCGCACAATCTGCTCAGGCGTGTGCCTGCGTCGTTTCACCGTGATGTCCTCCTCCGCCCACCTTCGCGGGCCAAAGGACTCTCATCAACGGTGGTCTCGTCTTACGGGGTCAGGTCAACGGCTCTGGTCAGAGGAACTCCGGACAGAGAACTGCCGGACAGAGAACTCCAGAGAGAGAACTCCGGACAGACAGACGGAGCCCGTGGGGGCTCCGTCTGTGTTGGTCTGGTAGCGGGAGGGGGATTCGAACCCCCGACCTTCGGGTTATGAGCCCGACGAGCTACCACTGCTCCATCCCGCGTCGACGACCAGCGTCGTGCCACCAGTATATCCGGCGGCGTCACAGCGAAAGGGCGAGAGCGGTGCTGCTACCTCGGTGGTCCGACCTTGCGGTCGTTGTGACCTCGGGGGTGGCAGCGTTGAAAGTAAGCGTTGCAGTTGTGAGGGCGGAATCGCCAAACGTGCTTGATAGAGGGTCAAGCCCTCGACCATTAGTACCACTCAGCTCCACACATTGCTGTGCTTCCACCTGTGGCCTATCAAGCCAGTAGTCTCCTGGCGGTCTTACCCGGTTTACCCGGTGAGTGGCCTCATCTCGGAGGCGGCTTCCCGCTTAGATGCTTTCAGCGGTTATCCGTTCCGGACATGGCTACCCGGCGATGCTCCTGGCGGAACAACCGGCACACCAGAGGTCCGTCCACCCCGGTCCTCTCGTACTAGGGGCAGCTCTCCTCAAGCCACTTGCGCCCACAGCGGATAGAGACCGAACTGTCTCACGACGTTCTGAACCCAGCTCGCGTACCGCTTTAATGGGCGAACAGCCCAACCCTTGGGACCTGATTCAGCCCCAGGATGCGACGAGCCGACATCGAGGTGCCAAACCCTGCCGTCGCTGTGAACGCTTGGGCAGGATCAGCCTGTTATCCCCGGGGTAGCTTTTATCCGATAAGCCATGGCCCTTCCACACGGGACCATAGGATCACTTTGGCCGACTTTCGTCCCTGCTCGACGTGTCTGTCTTGCAGTCAAGCTCCCTTATGCCAATACACTCAACGGGTGATTACCATCCACCCTGAGGGAACCTTTGCGCGCCTCCGTTACTCTTTAGGAGGCGACCGCCCCAGTCAAACTGCCCACCAGACGCTGTTCCCCTGCTTGCTCAGAGGTTAGGAGTACAGACAGAGAAGGGTGGTATTTCACGTGTGGCTCACGGCCGCCCAAAAGCAACCGATCAAAGCCTCCCACCTATTCTACGCATCTCAGCCCGGACCCCAGCGTCAAGCTGCAGTAAAGCTCCACGGGGTCTTTTTGTCCTGCTGCGGGTAGGCCGCATCTTCACGGCCAGTTCAATTTCGCCGAGTCCTTCGTCGAGACAGCGCCCAGATCGTTACGCCATTCGTGCGGGTCGGAACTTACCCGACAAGGAATTTCGCTACCTTAGGACCGTTATAGTTACGGCCGCCGTTCACCGGGGCTTCAGTTTGAGCCTCTCAGCTCGCCCTTTAACCTTCCGGCACTGGGCAGGCGTCAGCCCCTATACGTCCCCTTACGGGTTTGCAGAGACCTGTGTTTTTGTTAAACAGTCGCCTGGGCCCGCTCACTGCGGCCCCCGAACTGCTCCAGACGCGAAGTCTTTCACGTTCAGGGGCGCTCCTTCTCCCGAAGTTACGGAGCTAAATTGCAGAGTTCCTTAACGAAGGTTCTCTCGAACGCCTGACGGTACTTACCGCCGCCCACCTGTGTCGGTTTTCGGTACGGTCACCGACAGCACTCGACGACGACGCTTTTCTAGCCGGCATGGACTCAGCACAATCGTTTTGACTGTCGTCTCTACTCTTCTCACGCCCTCCGCTTAACCTGGCCGCGGATTTGCCTACGGCCAGTCGCCTACGACGTAAGAACGGGCCATGTCCACAGGGCCCGCTGCACCTATCCTCCCGGGTCACGCCTCTCGTCTCAAACATGCTGCCAGTGGGGCAGGAATACTAACCTGCTGTCCATCGCCTACGGCTCTCGCCCTCGGCTTAGGCCCGCCTAACCCTACGCGGAATGACCTAGCGTAGGAACCCTTAGGCATACGGCGTCCGGGGTTCTCACCCAGATTTCGCTACTCATGCCGACATTCTCACTTCCGCCCACTCCACCAGGGGTCACCCCTCCGGCTTCACGGTTGGCGGAACGCTCCTCTACCGATCACACGGCGAACCGTGCAATCCCCTAGCTTCGGTACCATGCTTAAGCCCCGTTACATTGTCGGCGCCCGACCACTCGACCAGTGAGCTGTTACGCACTCTTTCAATGATGGCTGCTTCTAAGCCAACATCCTGGCTGTCTGGGCAGTCAGACATCCTTTCACACTGAGCATGGATTTGGGGACCTTAGCTGAGGGTCTGGGCTGTTTCCCTTTTGACTACGAAGCTTAGCCCTCGCAGTCTCACTCCTGAGCTCTTATCTACCGGCATTCGCGGTTTGAATGGGTTTGGTAAGCGCTATGCCCCCTAGCCCAATCAGAGCCCTACCTCCGGTAGAAAACACTCAAGGCTGCGCCAAAACGCATTTCGAGGAGAACCAGCTATCTCCTGGTTCGATTAGCATTTCACCTCTACCCACAGGTCATCCTAACACTTTGCAACGTATACAGGTTCGGGCCTCCACGGAGCATTACCTCCGCTTCACCCTGCCCATGGGTAGCTCACCAGGTTTCGGGTCTACATCCGGCGACTGAATAGCCCTATTCAGACTCGCTTTCGCTTCGGCTCCGCAACTTGCGTTGCTTAACCTTGCCACCGAACGTAACTCGTCGGCTCATTCTTCAATAGGCACGCTCTCACTCAACCCGAAGGTCCGAGCTCGAACTGCTTGTAAGCACATGGTTTCAGGAACTGTTTCACTCCCCTTCCGGGGTACTTTTCACCTTTCCCTCACGGTACTGGTCCGCTATCGGTCGCCAAGAGTATTTAGCCTTGGGAAGTGGTCTCCCCAGATTCCCACGGGATTTCTCGTGTCCCGTGGTACTCAGGATTCCGGCGGAAGTCGATGGGATGTCGCCTACGGGGCTGTCACCCGCTATGGCCGGCCGTTCCAGGCGCGTTTGGCTATCCCGTCGATTGCTCACTTCCGTATTGCCGGTCCTACAACCCCATCCCCGCAAGCGGGAATGGTTTGGGCTACTCCGCGTTCGCTCGCCGCTACTAACGGAATCATTTCTTTTCCTCGGGGTACTTAGATGTTTCAGTTCCCCCGGTTCCCTCCATCCGGCCTATGTGTTCGGCCGGCGGTGACCCGAAGTGACTCGGGCCGGGTTTTCCCATTCGGAGATCCCGGGTTGAGCTCGCTAGACAGCTAGCCCGGGCTTTTCGCAGTCTTGCCACGTCCTTCATCGGCTCTTGGCGCCAAGGCATCCACCATGCGCTCTTAGTAGCTTGACCCTCCGTCAAGCACGCTCTGCGATTCTCAAACTGCCACTGTTCGAGGTCGGCCAGCCCGAGGGGTTGGCGTGATTCGAGCAGTAGCTACCTCATCAAATGCAGGCTTACTTTCAGGATTTGTCTTCTCAATATCCTTTGTGTGCTCTCGCTCTTTCGTTGTGAAGGTGATGTCGCGTCCGAGGACGCGGCGGCGACGCTCAAGCGTCGCTCGGCTCCCGACCAGGCTGCCCAACGGTTGCCTGGTCGCAGCAGAGCGCTGCTCGTGTCGTCTGTGCGGTGCGGCCGCTCCCTCGAGGGGTGCAGCGCGGGGTGCTGGTGGAGCCGGGGGGGCTCGAACCCCCGACCTCCGCCTTGCAAAGGCGGCGCTCTCCCAGCTGAGCTACGGCCCCAGACCTGGTGTTAGCTGGTGGAGGCTGGTGGGCCATCCTGGACTCGAACCAGGGACCTCAGTCTTATCAGGACTGCGCTCTAACCAGCTGAGCTAATGGCCCCCGACGCACGCCCACCCGGCGTAAATGCCGGGCGGCGCAGGCGCACATTGACCGCTGGATAGCAGACAGAATCTCTCGCTGGGATCTCGCGAGGCCCGTGGGGTCACTCTCCGGTCCGCGGACGGGTCGGCCGCGTCGCGTTCCTGGCTCCGGGCCCGAGGGCTCGAAACCTGACGCGATGCAGTCCGGTGAGTGAATCGACTTGGAGTCTCGTCGGCGCTGCGAATACACCGTACTCGCTGCCCGACACGCCGGTGGGTCGACGCGAACGCCTACCTCGACGAGTCGGATGACCGAAAAATGCTCCTTTAGAAAGGAGGTGATCCAGCCGCAGCTTCCGCTACGGCTACCTTGTTACGACTTAGTCCCAGTCACCAGTCCCACCCTAGGCGCCTGCCTCCCCGAAGGGTTAGCGCAACGACTTTAGGTGTTACCGACTTCCATGACTTGACGGGCGGTGTGTACAAGCCCCGGGAACGTATTCACCGCAGTAAGGCTGACCTGCGGTTACTAGCAACTCCGGCTTCATGCAGGCGAGTTGCAGCCTGCAATCCGAACTGAGGACAGCTTTGTCCGATTAGCTCCACCTCGCGGTATTGCTGCGGTCTGTACTGCCCATTGTAGCGTGTGAGTAGCCCAGGACGTAAGAGCCATGCTGACTTGACATCATCCCCGCCTTCCTCCCGGTTGCCCCGGGCAGTCTCGTGTGAAATATCCAACACACGACGAGGGTTGCGCTCGTTGCGGGACTTAACCCAACACCTCACGGCACGAGCTGACGACAGCCATGCAGCATCTGTGATATGGCCCCGAAGGGAAACCGGCTTTCACCGGCAGTCCATAACATGTCAAGCCCTGGTAAGGTTCTTCGCGTAGCTTCGAATTAAACCACACGCTCCGCTGCTTGTGCGGGGCCCCGTCAATTCCTTTGAGTTTTAGCCTTGCGGCCGTAGTCCCCAGGCGGAGTACTTATCGCGTTAGCTTCGCTACACAGGGAGTCGATACCCCATACAGCTAGTACTCATCGTTTACGGCGTGGACTACCCGGGTATCTAATCCGGTTCGCTCCCCACGCTTTCGCGCCTCAGCGTCAGGTTGCCCCCAGAGAGTCGCTTTCGCCACTGGTGTTCCTCCGGATATCTACGCATTCCACCACTACACCCGGAATTCCACTCTCCTCTAGGCACCTCAAGGCTGGCAGTATCCGGGGACTCCTCCCAGTTGAGCCGGGAGATTTCACCCTGGACTGACCAGTCCGCCTGCGCGCGCTTTACGCCCAGTGAATCCGGACAACGTTCGCCACCTACGTATTACCGCGGCTGCTGGCACGTAGTTAGCCGTGACTTATTCGCGAGGTACCGTCAGATCTTCTTCCCTCGCAAAAGGGGTTTACGACTCGAAAGCCTTCTTCCCCCACGCGGCGTCACTGCATCCGACTTGCGTCGATTGTGCAATTTTCCTAGCTGCTGCCTCCCATAGGAGTCTGGGCCGTGTCTCAGTCCCAGTGTGGCTGACCATCCTCTCAGATCAGCTACGGATCGTCGCCTTGGTAGGCCATTACCCCACCAACTAGCTAATCCGCCGCAGGCCCCTCCGAGAGCGCCGAAGCTTTAGTCCGAAGACCATATGGGGTATTAGCCCTCGTTTCCGAGGGTTGTCCCCCACTCTCGGGCAGGTTCCTACGTGTTACGCACCCGTCCGCCACTGCCCACCAGACCGAAGTCCGGCTTCTCGTGCGACTTGCATGCCTTAAGTACGCCGCCAACGTTCATCCTGAGCCAGGATCAAACTCTCCACAACAGAATGTCTACCGAGCCCGAATCGAGATCCGGGGTCAGTGAGAGTTCATCCGATTGAATCGTGTCTCTCAAGCACCGCAGCACAGCGCGACCCAGCTCTCGCCCACCGCGAGCACAAGGCCCGAGGCGTACGAGGTCTGTTGAGGCGACCTCCGAGGAGACCGTCCCAGGACGCAGAATGCCGCGCAGCCCGATTGACGTGATCCGCCTTTAGATTCTGCCTGCTATCCAGATGTGAATGTGCGTTGCGCGCTCTTGAGCCGCGAAGGACTAGGTTACGGATCTCGATCGGCTATCGTCAACCGCCTTCGACGAATCTTTCGGCTCCAGCCAGACCCAGTCCTCATCGCTCCGTGCGCGGCCGCCGCGCAGCGTGACCTCGGCGCCGCGCCGACCGGCAAGGGCGAGGACGGCGTGGCACTGGCCCGCATCGAGGTCGAGGCCGACCGAGGCGGCGGCGGCGCGCAGGACGTGCGGTCCGAGCCCGGGCTCCAGCGTGGCCAGCTCCCGGCGATCGAGGCGCGCCGCTGCGGCCTCGCAGGCGCCGATGCGGGCAAACTCGCGCCGCCCGATGGCGCGCAGCAGGGCGGCGTCCTCGCCAGCGCGGCGGGCGAAGGCGGCGAGGTGCGCAGTTGCGGCCGGATTCACGGCTCGCAGCTCAGGCACGATCCGACGCCGCACACGGTTGCGGGCGAAGGAGGTGTCGGCGTTCGTCGCATCCTCTCGTGCTTCGATCCCCAGCGCATCGAGATAGCTGTCGATCTCGCCTCGTGAGCGCTCGAGCAGCGGACGCACGATCGCGGGGTCGTCCCCATCGGCGCTCGGGACCGGCCAGGGCGCGCGTGGTCGCATGGCGGCGACGCCATCGAGCCCCGCGCCGCGTGTGAGGCGCAGCAGTACGGTCTCGGCCTGGTCGTTCTCCGTATGCCCGGTGGCGCAGGCGCGTGCGCCGGCCTCGCGACAGGCCTCGGCGAGCCAGCGGTAGCGGGCGATGCGGGCCGAGTCCTCGTTCGCCGGCCGGTCGGCGACGGCGCCGCTGGTGCAGCGCACACCGAGGCGCGCAGCGATGCCTTCCAGGAAGCGGCGGTCACCCTCGCGTTCACTCGCGGATCGCATGACGTGATCGAAGTGGGCGGCGACGACCTGTCCCCCGCCGAGTACTCGAGCGCTGGCGACGAGCAACGCGGTCGAGTCCGGTCCGCCGGAACACGCCACCACGAGGGGCGTTGCGGTCAATGTCTCCTCGCCGAGGGCATCGCCCAGCGCATCTCGGAGGGCGTCGCGCAGGCGTCGTTCAAAGGCGCCGGTACGGCGCGTGTTCGGCCAGTGGTCTGTCGCGGCAACGCTCATGGCGCCAGCCTAATGCACGATTGGTCCGGGACGGGCTCCAAGGAGCCCGGGTCAGCGGAAGAGCAGCTCCCACCAGTCTTCCCCGGCCTGCTGGGTGCGGTCGACCGGGACCTCGGGGCTGTCGACCTCGACGATCAACTCACCCGGACGCGCGAGACCCAGCTCTTCGCGCGCGAGCGACTCGGCGTATTCGTCCGTCTGGATCCAGCGGAGCAGGCCGGTCAGTTCGGCGTGGTCGTCGCGCAGCTCCTCGACCTCGATCGCCAGGGCCCGTTGCTGTTCTCGCAGCTGGTGCGACCGCGCCGCAGTCTGCGCGGAGGCGTAGACGAACAGCCCGATCAACACGAGCGCGAGCACGAGCACGACGTGCGCAGGACCGAAGGTGGGGAGACGAGCGGCCACGAGCTGGAGTTCCGCGCCCACCGAGCTGGGCGACCCGCTTGACTCGAAGCTACCAGATGTCGCGTCTCGCTGCACGGAGACCGGCTTCTGACTAGGCCTGTCGAGGTACCTCGCAGTGCTCGTTGAGGCCGAGCACGAACCAGTTCGTGTCAGCCGGCGCCTCCACCTCGGCGATCGCTGCGACATCGTGGTGGAAGCGGCGGAACGCGGCGAGCGGGACGTCGAGGATGTGGCAGAGCAGCGAGCGGAGAGCGAGGTTGTGCGACACGATCGCGATCGCGGCGTCTTCCTCAGCGGCAGCGACCGCGGCCGTCGCTGCCGCGACCATGCGCTCCTGCACTTCGCCCAGCGTCTCGCCGCCGGGCATGCGGAGGGTGGCCGGGTCCTCGGTCCGCCAGCGCTGGAGGAAGTCGGTGTGCTGGTGGCGCAGCTCCTCGCTGGTCAGTCCGTCGAGGTCGCCCTGGTCGAGTTCGGCGAAGCGAGCGTCTGGAGCCATCTCGACGCCATGGGCGGCGGCGATCGGTGCAGCGGTATCGAGGGCACGTGAGGACGTCGAGGCGTAGACAGCGGAGAGACCGGCGCTGCTGAGCTTCGCAGCCACTGCCTGCGCCTGCAGACGGCCCAGGTGGTTGAGGGGAACGTCGCGGGCGCCCTGGGTGCGGCCCTCGACGTTGCTGTCGGTTTCGCCATGCCGCACGAGGTAGAGACGCGTCATGCGGTCTGGCCTGCCTCGGTACGTTCCGGCTTTGGCTCGCTCGGATCGCGCAGTGTGATCTCCGTGCGCACGATGTGCGGCACGCCGCCATCGAGATCGAGCGCCCGCAGCACCTGCGCCGGGCGGCCGGTGCGGCCCTCTTCGAGCGAGAGATGCATCTCGACGGTCAGCGCGTCGCCCGCACCGAGCGACAGGTCGAGGATCGTGCGGCGGAGATCGTAGCGGCGCACCTTCTCACCACGCTGCTCCTCCCACGCGAGCTCGTCGAGCGCGAGCAGCTGGCTGATTCGCTGCGCCACATGAGCGCAGACGTCTTCGATTTCGAGCTGCGATGGGTCGAGGCGCGCGCGGTACCGCGCGGAGCTGAGCAGCGACTGCAGCGAGGGCAGCCGTTCGCCCACCTCTTCGATCGCCACGACCTCCAGGCCGGGTGGTACGGAGGCGTCCAAGGCGCGTACTGCGTCCGCAGGGCCGCTCGGGTCGTCGAGCCAGAGGTCCATGAGCTCGCGCGCGCCCTCGATGCCCACCGGCAGCGGTGCGGCGAGGGCGATGCGCGGGTGCGGTGAGAAGCCCTGTGTGTACGCCAGCGGCAGCCGCGCGCGCCGGATGGCACGCACCCACGTCCGCATCGTGTCGAGGTGCGACACGTACCGCATCGGGCCGTGCGTGGCGAAGGTCATGCGCAGTCGCTGTGGCATGCCGACAGGCTACGCGGCGCTTGTACTGCGAGCGATGTTGTTGGTGGGAGCTGCGCTCATTCGGGTGCTCCCCGACGCCCTCGAACCGAGGCTCGACGACGCTGATACCAGAGCGCCTCTCCCACCGTCTCTTCGATCGAGAGCAACGGTCCCTAGTCGGGAGTCGCCCAGCCGGACTGGATCGCCTCGATCAGCTGCATCGCCGCGGCGCGTGGGTCGAGCTCGCGGGCGGCCACGCGGCCGACGAGCGCATCGAGCGCTCCGCTGCGGTGAGCGGCGTCGAGGGCGGTGCGGTGCAGCGCCGCGCGTGCGAGGGCGATGACCTGACTTCGCGACAGCTCGCGGCGCTCAGCGGCGGCGTGCTCGGAGTCGTGGATGTGCCGCTGGTGGTCATCGATGGCGTCGATCAACTCGTCGATACCTTCGCCCTTCGTCGCGACGGCCTTGAGGATCGGCGGTTCCCAGGCGCCGAGGTCGGCGATCAGGAGCAGTGAACGCAGCTGCGCGACCGCGGTATCGGAGCCGGCGAGGTCGGACTTGTTGACGACCATGATCTGCGCGACTTCCATCAGGCCGGCCTTCATCGACTGCACCTCGTCGCCGGCGCTGGGGTTAGCGACGAGGACGGTCGTGCCGGTGGCCGCCGCCACCTCGACCTCGTCCTGGCCAGCACCGACCGTCTCGACGATGACGACGTCGTAGCCAGCTGCGTCGAGCAGGTCAATGACGCCCGTCGCCGCTTCGGCGAGGCCACCGAGGTTGCCGCGGGAGGCCATCGAGCGGAGGAAGACGCCGGAGTCAGCAGTGAGGTCCTGCATACGGATGCGGTCGCCGAGGATCGCGCCGTGCGAGAACGGGGAGGAAGGGTCGACTGCAACGATGCCTACTGTGCGGCCTCGGGCGCGTTGCTCGCGCGCCAGGGCTCCGACGAGGGTCGACTTGCCGGCGCCGGCCGACCCGGTGATGCCGACGGTCTGCGCGTGGCCCGTGCGCGAATAGAGCGCCGCCGCGACCTCGCGGCCGGTGGTGCTATCTGCCTCGACATGGGAGATGGCGCGCGCGAGCCCTCGACGGTCGCCGGCGGCGACCCGCTCGATCAGCTCGGCAGCATCCACGGTGTCTCGCCGGCCGCGCTAGGCGCGCGTGGCCGCGTGGTCGTTGATGAACGTAACGAAGTCGCGCGTGTCCATCCCGGGCCCGCCCACGAAGTCGAACCCGAACGATTTGATCTGGTCGATGTCCTCGTTGGGGATGATGCCGCCGGCGCAGAGCAGCACGTCGTCAACCCCGCGTGCTCTCAGCTCTTCGACGACGCGCGGGAACAGCTCGAGGTGGGCTCCGGAGAGGATGGAGAGGCCGACGACGTCGACATCTTCCTGCAGCGCGGCCTCGGCGATCATTTGCGGCGTCTGGCGGATGCCGGTGTACACGACCTCCATACCGGCGTCGCGCAGGGCGCGCGCCAGCACCTTCGCCCCGCGGTCGTGGCCATCGAGGCCGGGCTTGGCAATGAGGATGCGGATCGGTCGGTCGTCGGCCATGGGGAGCGCTCCTCGTTTGCGCCGCGCGTGAATGCGCTCGGCAACGTTGCAGCGGCCTCAGTCTGCCGCAGACGCGCGATTTGCGCTACGCCTCTCGCCTGCGTTCGATCGCTAGGCGAACTGCACGAGCTGGATCGCCAAGCCGTAGCTCTGGTTCGGCGAGATCGTGCTCGTGACCGAGTTCGGCAGCGGCCCCGGCGCCGCGTCCGGCAGCTCGACGCCGGCCTCGCGGTAGCGGGTGATCTCGGCGTCAATGTCCGCGACCTCGATCGCGACCATCGAGGCGGGGCCCTCGCCGTTCTCCGCGATGCGCTGGGCCATCGGCGAGTCCTCGTCCTGGGCCGCGAGCAGCTCGACCATGCACTGGCCGCTCGGCATCTGCCCGATCAGCATCCCGCGGCCCTCGACGCTGATCTCGTTGACGACCTCGAGGCCGACCAGCCGCTTCCACGTCGCCTGCGCTGCCTCGTAATCGGCGACGGTCATCGCGAGGTGGTCGAACCCCTTCTCCGGCGACACGTGCGACCCGTCGGGGGTCTGTGCGAGTTCGATCAGGACCCCATGCGATGCCTTCGGATGGATGAAGGCGATGCGGCCAGCGATGCCATCGCGCGGCTCCTCGTCGATGAGATCCACGTTCGCCGCTTTGAGCCGCTCCAGTTCGCCCTCGATGTCGTCGGTTTCGAAGCAGATGTGGTGCAAGGTCGGTCCGCGGCTGTCGAGGTAGCGCGCGACGCCGGTGTCATCCCTCGTCGGCTGCAGCAGCTCGATCTCGTTCTCACCGACGCCGAGGAGCACGCCGCGAACGCCCTGCTCCTCGATGGTGACATCGTCGGTCACCGTGAGGCCCATCGTGTCGCGATAGAAGCCGAGCGCCTCGTCAGCGTCCGGCAGGACCACTCCGACGTGGTGAATGTGACCGATCACTTGGACCTCCTCTGAGCTTCGTCGTTTCGACTGTCGTTGGCGTTAGATGCCGTGGTCTCGCCGCCAGGCGAGGATCTGTTCGCCGTGGTCGCGGTCGTGCTCAGCGCCGTTGCCGAGGATGAGCCCACCCGCTGTCTTAGTCGCGACGAGCCGGTCGTCGGGAAGAGCCTGGGCGGCGGCGCGAACTGCCGCCTCGAAAGCTTCGCGAGCGGAGCGCAGCCGCGCGAGCGACTGCTCCCAGCCGAGGCCTCGCGCGGCCTCCACCCGCCCCTCGTTCCAGTCGTCGATGTTGTCGCCGGTGAAGCCCTCGATGCCCGGACGCTCGCCAGCGGCGAGCTGCAGCAACGCCGAGGCCGCAGCGTCCTGCCAGATCGCCAGGTGCAACACGAGGTCGTGCACCGACCAACCGTCGAACGCAGCTTCTTCTCGTCTCTCGCGCGGTAGCGCGTCGATCGCCGCCATGAACTCGGCGCGCGCGCTCGCGTTCTCTGCAAGCACGGTCTCGATGTCGATCGGAGTCTCAGGAGGAGTGTCGGTCATAGGCACGATCGCGGAGGCGCGAGCCTCAGATCGTCATCACCTCGCGGTATTCGCCCCACTCGTCGCGGAGGACGGTACAGATCTCGCCGACGGTAGCGTATGCCTCGACGGCCTCGATCAGCAGCGGCATCATGTTCTCGTCGCTCTGCGACGCAGCACGGATGCGCGCCAACGAGGCGTCGACGGCCCCCTGATCGCGCCCGGCCTTGACCTCCGCCACCTGCGCCGCGCGACGGCGGCCGACCTCCGGCGAGACCCGGAGCAGCTCCGGGTGGACCTCGTCTCCCGTGTCGAACTCGTTGACACCGACGACCACGCGGTCCTTCGTCTCCGCCTGTCGCTGTAGCCGGAAGGCGCTCTCCTGGATCTCGCGTTGCTGGAAGCCCTGCTCGATGCCCGTCAGCGCTCCGCCGATGTCCTCGATGCGGTCGAGGTATGACCAGGTCTCCTCTTCGACGCGGTCGGTCAGCGCCTCGATGTAGTAGGAGCCCGCCAGCGGGTCGATCGAATCGGCCGCGCCGGACTCGAAGGCGATCACCTGCTGTGTGCGCAGCGCGAGCTCGACGGCGCCCTCCGTCGGCAGCGCCAGCGCCTCGTCGTAGCTGTTGGTGTGCAGCGACTGCGTGCCGCCGAGCACCGCCGAGAGCGCCTGCAGCGTGGTGCGGATCACGTTGTTCAGCGGCTGCTGCGCGGTGAGGGTGGCGCCGCCGGTCTGCGTGTGGAAGCGCAACATCTGCGAACGCGCGTTCGTCGAGGCGTAGCGCTCGGTGGCGATCTTGGCCCAGATGCGGCGGCTGGCGCGGAACTTCGCGATCTCCTCGAGGAAGTTGGAGTGACACGCCCAGAAGAAGGCCAAGCGTGGCGCGAACTCGTCGAACTCGAGCCCGACCTCGAGGCCGGCGTCGACATACTCGATGGCGTTGGCGAACGTGAACGCGAGTTCCTGCGCGGCGGTGCAG
The DNA here is from genome assembly GCA_965198045.1 of Dehalococcoidia bacterium. Lineage (GTDB taxonomy): Bacteria > Chloroflexota > Dehalococcoidia > UBA2979 > UBA2979 > CBDDEC01. The sequence continues at coordinate 543,641 of CBDAOL010000011.1, read as the reverse complement.
CCAGCCTCGCGCATGTGGTAGCCCGAGATGGAGATCGTGTTCCAGTTCGGCAGCTCGTCCTTGCACCACGCGAAGATGTCGGTCGTGAGGCGCAGGGAGGGCCGCGGCGGGAAGATGTACGTCCCGCGCGCGATGTACTCCTTGAGGATGTCGTTCTGTGTCGTCCCACCGACCTTCGAGAGATCGGCGCCCTGCTTCTTCGCCGCGGCGACGTAGAGCGCGAGGAGGATCGGCGCCGTCGCGTTGATGGTCATCGACGTGGTGACGTCCTCGATCGGGATGCCGTCGGTGAGCGTCTCCATGTCGGCGAGCGATGAGATCGCGACGCCGACCTTGCCGACCTCTCCTTCGGCCTCGGGCGAGTCGCTGTCGAACCCGATCTGCGTCGGCAGGTCGAAGGCGACGGAGAGGCCGGTCTGGCCCTGCTCGAGGAGGAACTTGTAGCGCTTGTTGGACTCTTCGGCGTCACCGAACCCAGCGTACTGGCGCATCGTCCAGAGACGCCCGCGGTACATCGTCGGTTGCACGCCTCGGGTAAAGGGGTACTCGCCGGGGTATCCGAGCTTCTCGTGGTAGTTCCACTCGGCGAGGTCTTCCGGCGCGTAGAGCGGGTTCACCTCGGCGCCCGAGGAGCTCTCGAACTGCTCGCGTCGTTCCGCGAAGCGGTCAGTCGCCTTTTTGTGGGTCGTTTCTTCCCACTCGCGCAGGCTCTTTGAGGTCACGGACGCCACCTTTTCCGTGCATGGGAACGGCGGTGGGCGCGCACGAACGCTGCCCGCCGCCTCGCATACCCCTCGGAAGGCCGAGTCTAGGTGTGGCGCCGAGTCAGGGCTAGCCCTACGCCCGCGCGACGTACACCGCGAGCAACTCCTGCTCGGCGGGGCGATCGAGGTAGTAGGGCTTGACGACGCGCAGGTCGGCGAAGCCAGCATCGAGGAGTGCGGCCTCGAGGTCCGACTGCTCCCAGTAGTGGTACGACAGCCGTTCCTCCTCGGTTGCGACGACCTCGCCGTCGATCTGGAGGTCGTAGCGATCGAGGCCGGGTTCGACGGACGTCTGCCTGATGACCGCGCCGTCTGCGCGCGTCCACGACCGTTCGCCCTCCCTCCAGGGAAAGGCCGCGTCCGCCCTCGGCGTCATGCACTCGAACGCGAAGGTGGCGCCTGGCCGCAGATGCGAGCGCACGCGCGAGAGCGTCGCGAGTGCATCGTCGCGGTCCAGCAGCGTGAAGGACCCGCCGGGCAGGAACGCGTAGCCGTACTCGTGCGGCAGGTCGAAGTCCTGCGTGAACTGCTCGAAGATCCCGGCGGCCAGGTCGCGCTGATCGAGCTTCGCCTGACAGGCCGCCAGCATCTGCGGTGATGCATCGACGCCGTCGATATCAGCGCCCCGCTCTGCGAAGGGCACGAGGAAGCGGCCGCTGCCGCACATGACCTCGAGGACCGGGACACCAGCGTCGACGCCACCGGTCTCTTCGAAGAGCCGCCAGTAGAACGCGAGCTCGTGCTTCGGCGGGTCCGGCTTGTCGAGGTCGTATGCCTGCGCGCAGAGGTCGCGGTACGACTTGAGGGGTGGGCGGCCGCCTGCTGCTGGCATCGCTGCTCCTCGACGCTTCCGCCTGCCGAGTATCGCTGACGATCGCCCTACCATCGCGCGCATGCGGACATTCGTGCGCCGATCGCTGCTGCTCGTCGCGCTCGCGGTCGCCGGCCTCGCCGGCGGGGCAGGCGCGGTCGCATCGATCGAGGACCATCGCTGCGCGATCGAGCCTTCGGCGCGTGCCTTGCCGGCGAGCGATCTGCGGAGCGAACCGGTGCGCATCACCTTCCTCGGCGATACGTTGCTCGGCGATGCGGCTCAGCCGTGGCTCGACGCGAACGGCTTCGACTGGCCCTTCGAGGAAGTGGTGTCGCTCCTCGATGGCGAGCACGTGGTGGCTAACCTCGAGGGGCCGATCACCGAACGGACGGAGGCCTACGCGAGGCGCAGCCGCTGGAGCTACAACGCGCAGCCAGCGGCCGCCGAGGCGCTCGCTAACGCGGGCGTGACGGCCGCCGGACTTGCGAACAACCACGCCATGGACCGGGGCCCGGACGGCCTCAGCGACACCGTCGAGGCGCTGTCGAACGCCGGGATCGCCTCAGTCGGTGCCGGAGTGACCGCCTCGTCCGCCGAGGCGCCGCTGCTGCTGCAAACCTCGGCGGGGGCGGTGGCGATCGTTGCCTTCGGCGACCACTACGGCAGCCGGCGAGTTGCGACCGCCGACCAGGCGGGCGGCGCGAGTTACCACCCGTGCGCGATCGTGCGCGCGGCGAACGAGGCGCGCCGCGGCGGCGCAGACCTCGTGGTGGCATTCGTGCACTGGGGCTCGAACTACAGCGACGTGCAGCCCTCGCAACGCGCCCTCGCATGGCTGTTTGTTGTCGCGGGGTACGACCTCGTGGTGGGCCATGGACCGCACGTGGTGCAGCCCGTGGAGGTGCTGAGCGGCGTGCCGGTGCTGTACTCGCTGGGCAACTTCGTGTTCGGGACACCGGGGCGCTTTCGCGAGCGGTTTCCCGGGTACGGACTCATCGCAACCGTGGAGGTCAGCTCGCAGCAACTTTCCGCCATCGAATTGCGCTGCATTCTCACGGACAACGACCGCGTGCAGTTCCAGCCGCGTCCGTGCCCGGAGCCTGAGGCCACATCCGTCCTCGACGCGGCACTGGGAGATGTCGAGGGCCTACGGCAAGGTGGGCGCTTTGCCGTGTGCGCCGGTCACCCGTCCAGCGCAAGTTGTGCCTCCTCTCACAAGTAGGGGCACGACAAGTCCGCCTCGTCGGCATCCTCCGAGCATGGACAGGTCCGACATCGAGGAGTTCCGGCGCTCGATTCAGCTCGCAAGGTCGAGGGCCACGATGACCCAGCCGCTGCCATCAGGGTCGGGGGCGAGCGTGATCTTGACGCGCTCGTCTCGGCTTACCCGGTCGAAGGAGGCGAGACCGGCGATCGTGGAGCCATCAACCACGCGCGCCCGATATCGCTCACCCGTGTCGGCTTCAACCCCGATGGTCGTGGCCACGACGACCTCGTTCACGACGCCCTCGACGGCGAGCTCGCCGACCCACACAAACTGGCTGCCTGCGAGATCCGTTCGGATCTCATAGCTCGCTCCACTGCTGTGCGTCACCTGGACGACGAAACCCGGGACGATCGCGGACGCGCAAGACGGCCGCCGCTGAACGCCGAGGCACGTGTCGGGCCACTCGGCCGGTTCAATCGAGCCGAGTTCGAGGCCGCCCGTGCTCAGCAACACCCCCATGGCGTGAACGGCTGCGGCCACGATTCGATCGGGGTCCGAGGCACCGGGCGGCGCGATCTCGGGGTCCCGTTCGATCCAGATCATGAGAGGCACATCGCTGCTGGGGCGACCGTCGCCCGCGACGAGCACAGGGTCACCGAACCTGAGCGACTCGACGAGCGAGATATCAGAACCCGGCATGATCACGAACTGTTGATGCCGCTCGTCGAGCGCATCGGGGAACTCGCCGTCAATGTTGAGCAGCCGATCCAGACTGACACCGGCGAACGTCCCCTCGACGATCCAATCCGTGAACCACACCAGCCGACTGGCATCGAGGTTGCTCCGTACCTGGTATGACCATTCACCCCCCAGGAAGATGCGGACGTGATAGCCCGGCACGGCTCCGTCGGTGCACGACTGTCCAGGTCGCTGCTCGCCGAGACAGCCGTCGGGCCACTCGACTCGCACGATGCGATCGAGCGAGAGCGTCGTCTCGTCGGTACCAAGCCAGCCCGCGAGCCCGTCGATCGCTGTGTCCAGGACCCTGAGTGCCTCAGCGCTGAGATGGAGAACAGCTGGCTCACCGGCGGGCGGGGTCACGTCCACGGCGAGGGGTACCCAGGAGCTACCGATCCGCTCGACCGTATCGGCTGCGGTCCATCCGTCGGACTGTATCTCGGTGAATCGGATCGGAGCGTCCGCTTCCGGATCGACGAAGAACATGACCTCCCACTGCGGCAGCCCGGCGGCGGCAAAGGCGAGCGCAAACTCGACGCTGGCCTCCTCGAGCGGGGAGAGCGCCTCGCCCGCGAGCTGCTTGAACTCCTCGTCGAGCCGCCAGACTCCGGTCAGCAGTAGACCGCGATCGTCGAGTGGACTGAGTGACTCGGCCAGTAGATCTGGTGGGACGACACGTCCTTCGCAGTGCAGCAGCCCGGTGAGGACGTGGCCGACGAAGGTGTCGGTCGTGGTCTTCCCATCGAGGCGGCAGTGCTCGAAGAGTTCGCCGTGCATGGAGCACAGTGCGGTGATCGGCAGCATCAAGCGGGTCGCCTGCTCTGCGTCTGCCGCCAGCACTTGAACAGCCACGTCGGTCAGGCCGGGGCTCGCAGCATCCAGGATTGCGAGCGTGTCCGGACTCAGCCCAGCCGCGTGGTTGGGCTTCAAGTCAAAGACGATCTCGGCGAGTTCGTCCACGTTGATCGCCGACGCGCGGATCGTGGTCAGTCCCCAGGGCTCGCGTATGAAGATCGCTGACCGTCCGTCAGCGTGAAGCGACACTCCAATCCCATCGCGGCCGCGGACGGTGACCCGCCGAACCGCGTTCACCGGATACTCGCCACGGAACACAGGCTCACCGCGGAAGCGAAAGATCTGCAGCGAACGGTTGCCTCGCAGCCTGAAGGATGCCTCTGCTGCGACCACCTCCTCGCCACACTCGACCACCTCCCAGTAGTCGAGGATGGCGCCCTCGGGAAGCGTGGCTGGCACCGGGTTCAACGGCGACAGGACTGCATCGGCCAGCCGGACGCGCATCGGCGTGGCGTCGATGCACTCGGGGGCTCCGCCGCGAACCGCCTCCGGTCCCAGGCGGATTCCGGCGATCATCCCGTCGAAGATCGGTTGCACGGTCACAGCCGCCCGCGGCGTAGCTGTGGGTGTTGGTGTCGATTCAGGTGTGGACTCAGCTGTGGATTCAGAGGTTGGGGTGGGCGTCGAGGCCTGCGGAACGTCCGAGGTGCACGCCACGGAAAACAACATGGCGACGAGCAGGAAGATGAGACGACGCATCGCGTGCCCGTCCGCCCGCCGCAGCGCTTTGTCGTGATCAACCGTAGGCCCGATAAACGCCGGTCGGCGTCGAGGACGGCTATCGGCTGCCTATCGCGCCCAGCAATCAGTAGGGCGCTACTGACGGGACGGAGGTCCGGCGTGTCATCGGTCTCGCTGACACCTGGCCACTCCTCCGCGCCGGACACGGGAGGGAGATCGCCCACTGGTCTTCGCTGAGGTCCGCGGGTAGGAGTTGGTGGGCGGTAGAGGGCTCTACCTACCCGTAAGTCCCTCCAGCACCATGCCACTCGAATCTGCGAGCGGGTTTATCATCAGCCGCGCTGCGTAAGTGTGGCGCACCGTAGCGCGACGCCCAGCCACCACTAGGCGGCGAGCGTTTACGGTGCCGGGTGGGCTCCCGGGCTCGGTCTGACCCCAGATTCTGACTGGCGCTTCGGCTGCTCTCGCTCTGATCTGTCGGCCGCGCCTCCGAGTCCATCTGGCACGCACCGGTCGGGCGAACGTGACCTCATAGGAGCCTGCCTTGGCGGCTCGTCCCTGTCCTGTCCGCCGTCCCGGCACGTGCGGCCACCCTGCACAGATTGTTCGATGAAGGGATGACGATGACCACCATGACAGATGCGACCACGCGCGTCACCGCCGGGGTCGACACGCACCGCGACCAGCACGTGGTCGCCGCGCTCGATGAGCGGGGCGGCGAGCTCGGGGTGCGGTCGTTCGCGACGACCACGGCCGGCTACCGACAGGCGCTCGCCTGGCTCCGCAGCCTTGGTCCGGTCGAGCGCATCGGCGTCGAAGGGACGGGCACCTACGGCGCTGGCCTGACCCGCTACCTGCTCGCCGAGGCGGTGGCGGTGGTGGAGGTGAATCGCCCCAACCGCCAGCTGCGACGCCGCCACGGTAAGTCCGACCCCGTCGACGCCATCGCCGCCGCTCGCGCTGCGCAGTCAGGGGAGGCCTCGGGTGAGGCGCAGACCCGCAGCGGTGCCGTGGAGGCGATCCGCGCGCTGCGCACGGCTCGCCGCTCGGCCGGGCATGCACGCACGACGGCCCTCAACCAGATGCGCGCCCCGCTCGTGAGTGGACCGGACGACCTCCGGGCCGCACTGCGTGGCAGCACTGTGTTCGAGCTGGTGACGACCGCGGCCCGGCTGCGTCCGACTGACCCCACGACCGCCGTCGGCGCCACCAAGCTAGCCCTGCGTGAGCTGGCTCGGCGGGTGCAGCGCCTCGAGGCAGAGTGTCGCCGCCTCGACGCCGTGCTCGAGCAGCTGGTCGCCACCACCGCGCCCGCCCTCGTCGCCTGCTTCGGCGTGGGCACCGACACGGCCGGCGCTCTGCTCGTCTCCGCCGGCGACAACCCGCAACGCCTCCGCAGCGAGGCGGCATTCGCCCATCACTGCGGCGTCGCCCCGATCGACGCCTCGTCGGGGCTGACCATCCGCAAACGACTCAACCGCGGTGGCGACCGCACCGCGAATCAAGCGCTCTGGCGAATCGTCATGGTCCGCATGGTCCACGACCCCCGCACCCGCCGCTACGTCGAGCGGCGCACGCGCGAGGGCCGTTCCAAGCGCGAGATCATCCGCTCGCTCAAGCGCTACGTCGCACGGCAGCTCTATCGCCACCTCCCGCGACCCGAGTCGCTCGCTTGACAGGCGATAGGAGCATCAGTGCCCTGGGATACGCCTCGCATGCCACCTCACCTTGGTCGACGACCCGCGGCTCTGGCCAGGTCGAGGCCCTGTCTTTCAAGACGGCGGAACACCGCCGTACCTCCTGGTGCTGACCAGATTCGGGCTGGTCGCCGACGGACGGGTGCGATCGGTGCCCGAGCAACCCGCGTCTCCCTGGCGCGCACTCATGATTATTTAGTCGTATAACTAATCACAGATTGGCTGGCTGGTGAACCCCAGACGATCGAAAAGGGTCTTGGGGAGCGGCCATCGATGCTGCGCAGGTTTTGGTCGCGGAAGCCGAAAGACGTCGCGGCATCATACCGGGCTGCCCCACTCGATGTGCGTCCGGGGGAACAGAGCAATGACCGGCTCGAATTGACCGTCTCCAACCCCGACGCGGCGGAGGACGCCCGGCTCGTGCTGAGGGTCGCCCGTACCTCTACCGATGAACACACGCGCGAGGAACAAATGCTCGGCACGATCGAACCAGGCGCTGGCAGCAGCGTGGTGCTCGGCGCCGAGCCAGGAGACGTACATCGGATCTGGTGGTTCCTCTCCTGGTCCGCTCGCGGGACAGCGCAGCTCGCGTCCGGATCAGTGCCAGTGCGCCGTGGTCGCGCCGTAGGTCCGCACCGTGAGTGATCTGGCACATCAGCGGCGAAGATCGGCCGAATCTCTGTGACCGAGGAGGAGCTGAGCACTCGTGCTCGCCGGCTCTTCCACGAGGGCTTCAGCCGTCCGTTGCCGGAGTCCGAGCTGAGGGAGATCTTCTACGGGCAAGTGGTCTGCCACGGTCCAGATGGCTCGCATCGGCACGACCACGACATGCAGAGCATCGAATCCTGTCTTTTTGGCGACACGTTCATCGGGCTCCGCTTCGTGGTCGACGAGCAGACGGTCCGTGGTGATCGCGTCACGATCCGCTTCCGTGCGCGCGGCGTGCAGCGCAGAGAGTTCCTCGGTCGTCACGCGGGTGGCGCCACCGAGTTGCAAGGCGAGCTGATCCTGCGTGCGGTCGATGGGCTCTTCGTCGAGGGCTGGGGTCACGTCAGCTTCGAGTAGCCGCGGTCGCCGTGCTCCGCGCTGCAGGGTGCAGACACGAGTAGTAAAATTCGCGCGCACCTCGAAGGACGATGGCGATGGTAGATAGACCGCGGCCACGTGGCGCCGAGGCGGTACGAAGCGCACTGATGTCGGCTGCTAACCAGCTGAATGCTGAGCGGACGCCCCGGACAATCACCGTCCGAGAGATCGCCGATCTGGCGGACGTCAATCCCGGACTGGTCCACAAGTACTTCGGCTCGAAGGACAGCCTCATTCGGGAGGCTACCGAGCAACTTGCGAGCACCATGGAAGCAACGGCGGAGGCCGGTGATCAGGTGCGCGACAGCATCGGACCGTTGTTCGAGAAGCTCGTGTCGGAGTCAGCGATGGTCCGGACACTCGCATCCGTGCTGCTTGAAGGCGCCGATGTCGCCGAACTGAGGGGACGGCACGGTTCCGCAATGGAAACTGCCCTGCACCGGGCGATCGCGGAGATTCGTGAGCAGCCGACCCAAGTCGAGTCGCAGATCATGGTCGCCGCGATCGCCTCGACGATGCTCGGCTGGGTCGTCTTCTCTGAGTACATCAAGATGGCAACAGCGCTCGACGATCGGGACGACTCCGCGGTTCGTGCGGAGCTTGTTCGCGTCTGTGAGGGACTGATCGACTGGAACCGAAAAAGCGACCAGCTGAGTGCGTAGGTCGATCATCGAGCCCGCTCAGAGCAGCCGGCTCTCCGCCACTATCGCTTCTCGTCGGGCGACCAGATGATCGGCGACCGCTGAACGCGGAAATTGACGACGACCTTGACGTAGCCCGGACGCTCGAACGCGACGAACTCAGCGGCATCGTCGAAAGGGACATCGGCGCCACCCCCAAACTTCCAGAACTGGCCGATCACGCCTAGAACAACCTCCTCGCTGCCGCCTCCTCGAGGGTCACGAACCGCCCCCGGCTCATCGACGCCAGAAGCGGCGCATCGGCGACCGGTGCTCCGCCGTCTCCGGTCGCGGAGGCCCACCGGCCTGTGATCCGGCCCGGCAGGCTTCTCGCGGCGAGCAACACCATGCTGGCGCGACAGTCCTTCAGGGCGATGGCGTGCAGGGCGGCGCGACAGCCGAAGGTGGCGCCGCGACCTCGACGCTCGTGTGATTCCCGCGTTCGGACTCGCGAACGAAGCGGTCCAACCTACTGACTTGACCGACCTCGCCTCTCTCGAGCAGGTGGCCGGCGCATTCGACGATGCTGTCGCCAACCTCGACGACCTCGTCCCGCCAGGCAGCGCAGCCGACGCCCACGACGAGTCCCTGCGGCTCTACCGAGCCATCTCGAGTGCGCAGCGGGAGTTCATTGACGCGGCGACTGACGGAGACGCCGCAACTCTGGACGCCGCTTCGACCGAGTACCAGGCGCAACTCCAGCAGGCGTTCAACGACTTCGATGCCGAGTCACTCACCCCCGAGGTCGAGGGCGCCCTCAGCGAAGCGGGCTGCGAGAGCTAGTCGGCCGAGGCCTCTGTCCGCCTCGTGTGTCCTTCCTCTTGCGACGGCGAGGCTGGTCGGACAGACCCTCACGACGCTGCGCCCGGAGCCCAAGCTTCCTTGATTCCACTACGCTCCGCATAGGCCGAAGCCAGCGGCCGCAGAGGTGGGGCCGCGATGAGGACGAAGAGAGACTTCGCGCTGGTAGTGCTGCGAACGGCGCGAGAGCAGCTGACGGCGAATCTCAACGCGCTCACGTTGGAGGAAGCGCTAGCGGCGGCGGGTGGGTACCGGTCGGTGCTGGGGATCCTGAAGCACACGGCGAGCTGGAGCCACGTCTACCATTCCTACGCGTTCGACGCGGAGCCGACGCACTTGAACACGCTCGTCTGGCCGCGCGGGCTACGCGATACGATCGAAACGTCGCAGGCATACCTGGACGAGATGGTCGCGTGGCTGGAGGCGTCGTTCGAGTTATGGGAGGCGTCGGTGGGCGCCGAGCCGGAAGAGGCTTTCGATGGGGAGCAGCTGCTCCACTGGGGCGAACGCCGGCCGTTGTTCGACATCGTCGTGCTGAACGCATCGCATTGGACGTACCACACGGGCGAGATGAATGAGATCCTGGCGATCCTCCGCGGCGAAGCGTGGACCTACACGGAGGAGGTCGAGGAGAACCACATCTCGACGGCGGGTCGTCGCGTCCCGGCGGAGTGGATGACGGACGAGCACCGCAAGGCATACGAGGCGCACTTGGCGCGGCGAGACGCGGAGCTGCGCGGCTGAACGCTGCCAGCGAGGCTCAAACGCGGGAATCTGTCACGACCCCTGCATGCGCAGGCATGTGGAAGAAGCCGCCCCGAAGGGCGGCTGTGACTATCGCGGTGCGTCGGCAGACCACTGCCTCGGCGGGTGTTGGCTAGGATGCTGATGTAGAGACGGCTGGTCATGGCGCTCAACCCGCTCTCTCCGATAGATGTCCGGATCCGCGGGCTGAGTCGCGCGACACCACCAACCGCCTCCGAACCCGGGGTACTTGCGGGCGTTCGCGTATCATCTCGTTCTCGACGAGCGGGCGTCGATTGGAAGGCTCGCAATGCCTCGAATCACCGCGGCCCCGGACTGGTTAGACCGCTATCTTCGCGAGTCGGAACGCGGGAATCACACGAGCGTCGAGGTCGCGGCGCCACCTTCGGCGGTCTGGGCCGCCCTGCACGCCGTCACGCTGAAGGACTGTCGCGCCAGCATGGTGTTGCTCGCAGCGCGGAGCCTGCCGGGCCGCATCACCGGCCGGGGGACCTACGCTTCAGCGAGCGGCGTCGCTTCGACCACCGAGCCGCTGCTGCCGTCGATGAGCCCCGGGCGGTTCGTGACTCTAGAGGAGGCGCCCGGCGAGGAGGTGGTGCTGGGCGTGATCGGCCAGTTCTGGAAGGTCGGCGGTGGCGCCGATCTCTCCTTCGAGGATGCTGCTGAGTTCGTCGCGTTCGAGCACCCTGGTTACGTCAAGGTTGCCCTCAATTTTCGGGTCCAGCCCTCATCGTCCGGCACGACCCTCACGACGGAGACCCGGTGCCACACGACCGACCCCGGCACGGCCCGTCGCTTCGCCCTCTACTGGGCACTCATTGGCTGGGGCAGCAAGCTGATCCGCTGGGAGATGCTGACTGTCGTGCGCCGTCGTGCCGAGGCCAACCACGGCGGATGAGCTGATGGACCGCCGCAGCTGGTGCCTGTTGCTCGCGCCACTCCTGGTCTTGGCTGCCTGCAGCACGACCAAGGTCGAGCCCTGTACCGCCGGCGAGTGCATCGCGATTTCGAGCGGTGACATCACGCTTGCCGCCGAGCTAGATCTCCCGCCGGGGCCAGGGCCTCACCCGGTGCTGATCATGATCCACGGCTCGGGTCGCGGGCGTCGTCGAGACGTACCGCGCCGTCGGGGTCGGGACGCTGCGTTACGACAAGCGAGGAGCCGGCGAGTCCACCGGCCGCTTCCGCGACGTCACCGCCAAGACGAGTGTCGAGGTCTTCGAGCTACTCGCATCCGACGTGCTTGCCATCGTCGACTACCTGGCGAGGGAGCCGGGCGTCGACGCCGACCGCATTGGACTGATCGGCGTCAGCCAGGCAGGCTGGATCATGCCGTTGGCGGCGGCGCGGTCGGAAGCCGTGGCGTTCTTCATCAGCATTTCGGGGGCGGCCAGCGCTGTGGGCGTCTCGGATCACTACGATGACATCGCGGAGGATCTCGACAGTGGGGCCATCACTGAGGCGCTCGCAGCGTTCGACGAGGCGCGTGCGCCGCTCAGGCAGCAGATCGAAGACGCTGAGGATGCCCAGTTGATCTACCGGCTGCAGACCGCCGTACCCAGGAACTGGATCCCCTTCGTTCCCGTCGGTGCGGGAGACGAAGGTGAAGTCGTGCTCGAACGGCGCGCCCTCCGTCGCACCCCGGTCGTTCCGCGACGTTGCAGAGATGCTCCTCCAGCGCGGCATTGAGGCCACCCACGAGACCATCCGCATCTGGGAGTTCCGGTTCGCTCCGTTGCGCGGCTACGCCGGAGTCTCCTGGTACCTCGACGAAACGTACGTGAAGGTCGGCGGGCGCTGGTGTTACCTCTATCGGGCGATCGACCACAAGGGTGATCTGATCGACTCGATGCTGAGCGAGCGCCGCGACAAGCATGCCGCGCGTCGGTTCCTCAGGCGGCTGCTCGAGGTCGCCGAGGGCAGACCTCGACGAATCACCACGGACCTCCATCCGGCCTATCGCCGGGCGATCCGCTGGATCATCGGCCGCAAGGCTTGGCATCGGACGACGCAGTACCTCAACAACTACACTGAGCAGAGCCATCGCGCGGTGAAGCAACGCTACTACCCGATGCTGGGCTTCGGGAACTTCGAGTCAGCCTCGCGCTTCTGTACTGCATTCGATGAGCTACGACAGTACTTCCGCGTTCGACGACGCGGTCGGGGCCATGTCACGCTGCCCGAGCAGCGCCGACTCTTCCTCGTGCGCTGGCGCTCGCTGATCACCGAGGCAGCCGCGGCGTAAACAACCGCTGACCCGTTCGTTCGCGCGCCTTGGCTCTGTCGCGCCTCGAAATCTGACACTGCCAGTCAGCAGCAATCCAGCGCTGAGGTGGGTCCTGGGGCTAGGCGGGGTATCGCGGTTCCGTGGGAAGACGCGGGGGCGGCTGAGACTGACGACTAGGTGGTGCGGAGCGCTGACGTCAGCTCAAGCGCCATCTCCTTGGCATCGCCGAACAGCATCAGCACGTTGTCTCCCGCGAATAGAGGGTTCGCGATGCCGGCGAACCCAGGACTGAGCGATCGCTTGATGATCACCACAGACCGCGCCTCGTCGACGTTGAGGATCGGCATGCCGGAGATCGGGATCGAGGGGTCGGCGTCGCGGGCCATAGGGTTGACGGTGTCGTTCGCGCCGACGACCAGCACCACATCGACCTGCCGGAACGTGGGGTTGATCTTGTCCATCTCCTTTAGCTTGTCGTAGGAGATATCGGCCTCGGCCAACAACACGTTCATGTGTCCCGGCATACGACCCGCAACCGGATGGATCGCAAACTCCACGGTGACCCCTCTTGCCTCAAGAAGATCCGTGAGGTCGCGGATCGCGTACTGCGCCTGGGCGACGGCCATGCCGTATCCGGGAGCAATCACGACGCGGCGCGCACTGTCGAGCAGCATCGCGACTTCATCGGCTGACGCTGACCGGACGCGGCCGGCGTACACGTCATCGACTTCTTCCTCGGTGGCCTGCGTCGCGCCCACGCCAGCAAAGATGATATTCGGGAGCGATCGATTCATGGCGCGAGACATGAGCGCGGTCAGAATGAAGCCGGCGGCGCCAACGAGCGAGCCCGCGATGATCAGGACGCTGTTGTTCAGCGCCCACCCATGACTGGCCGCCGCGATCCCCGAGTAGGCGTTGAGTAGCGAGATCACGACCGGCATGTCCGCCCCGCCGATCGGAAGCACCAGCATGAGCCCGAGTGCGGCCGCAGTGCCGACCAGCAGCCAGAACGGGACAGAGGAGTCAGAGTCCACCATCAGCCAGACCGCGAGCCCGACGCAGACCGCCGCGAGCACGAGGTTGATCACATGTCGGCCGGGGAGGAGCAAGGGACGTTCCGACACCAGCCCCTGGAGCTTGCCGAATGCGACGGCGCTGCCGGTCAGGGACACGCCACCGATCAACGCTGAGGCGGCCGCCGCGGCAGTGAACTGCAGGTCGATCGACTCGACGAATCCGCCCTTCAGTGCCTCCTCGAGTGCTGCGCCCACCGCGAACGCGGAGGCGCCACCGCCAAAGCCGTTGAAGACCGCGACCACTTGTGGCATGGCCGTAAGGGGAGTGCGGTAGGCCATGATCGCCCCGACCAGCGCGCCGACCACGAGACCCGCAATGATCACCTCGAAGCTGATGATGCGTCGATCGGTCAACGTGACCACGATGGCAAGCAGCATCCCCGAGGCGCCGAGCAGGTTGCCACGCACCGCGGTGCGCGGATTCGACATGTCCTTCAGTGCGAAGATAAAGAGGACGGCCGCCCCAAGGTAGAAGAGGTTGATCCACTCGCTATCCACGGTCGCCACGGCCCTGGAACATCGCCAGCATGCGGTGCGTCGCCATGAAGCCACCGACGACGTTTGCGGTGGCCATCGCTACGGCGATGAAGCCCAGGATCGTCGTCAAGACAGTCAGCTGTGCTCCTGCGGTGACTAGTGTCCCAACCAGCGTGATGCCTGAGATGGCGTTGGCGCCGGACATCAGCGGCGTGTGGAGCAGCGGAGGGACCTTCGTGATCACCTCGTAGCCCACGAACAGAGCCAGCACGAAAATCGTGAGCGCCGCGACGAAGACTTCCATCAGCAAGAACCTCCCAGCTGCTCAGACCGCCTTCACTGGCAGCCCGAGCAGCTCTCGGACGCGTGCATGGACGACCTCGCCGCCCCGCGTGGTGACTGTCTCGCGGACCATCTCGTCTTCGAATGCCGGGGCGTCGGTGCCATCCGGCAACAGGGCACCCAGGAACGACACAGCGTTGCGCGAGTACATCTGGCTTGCGTCGTGAGGCACCGAACTCGCGAGGTTGAGCGGTCCTACGATCTTGACCCCCTGCACCTCGACGGTCTCGCCGGGTTGCGTCAGCTCGCAGTTGCCGCCCGTGGGAGCTGCGAGGTCGACGATGACCGAGCCAGGTTCCATCCGAGCGACCGTATCAGCGGACACGAGGAGCGGTGCGGAGCCTCCAGGGACCGCCGCGGTCGTGATCACTACATTGCTGCGAGCGACGACCTCGGCGAGCAGCTCGCGCTGGCGGTTGTAGAACTCGTCGCCCATCTGTTGCGCATAGCCACCCGCATCTTCCGCGTCCGCCGTGGTGAGATCGAACTCGACAAAGCGGGCGTTGAGACTCTCGACTTGCTCGCGCACGTCAGGGCGGACGTCGTATGCCTCGACCACGGCACCCAGGCGGTGTGCCGTGGCGATCGCCTGCAGCCCGGCGACACCAGCGCCGATCACGAGCACTTTCGCCGGCGTGATGGTACCGGCCGCGGTCATCATGAGCGGGAACATTCTGTTCAACTCGTGCGCGGCGACCAGCACCGCCTTGTACCCGGCAATCGTCGCCATCGAGGTCAGCGCATCAAGCTGCTGCGCCCGACTGATTCGCGGGAGTAGCTCCAACGCCATCGCGGTCACCCCGCGGTCCGCGAGTGCTGCGATGCCCTGCGGCGCACCGAACGGATCGAGCAGCCCAACCACGAGTTGACCGTCGTGCAACCTGGCCGGTCCTCCCTCGTACGAGGCGGGGGAGTTTGCCGCGACGATGAGCCCCGCCGATGCGAACAGAGGCGGCGCGCCATCCTCAACTTCGGCGCCCTGCTCCCGGTAGGATGCGTCGCTAAAGCCGGCAAGTTCACCGGCACCGCTCTGGATGAGCACGCGGTGTCCGGCGGCGCTGAGCGTGGCGACCTCGGCGGGCACAAGCGCAACACGCCGCTCGTTCACCGTTTGCTCGGTTGGCACGCCGATGATCATGCAAGCTCCAGATCTTCACCGCCGCCAAGTTTCTAGGGTCGAGGCACCCTCTACGTCAACCGCCAAGCCCCTTCCACGACGGAGGCGCGGCCGAGCGATCGCGTCAGCAGCCGTCTGAGCGGCTGCCGATCACGTTCATGCGTCGATAACGAGATGCACTGCCCGCAGCTATCCGAGCGCCGGGGATGTCCACGCGCGCTCCGCCGAGGCATCTCCGTCCAGATCGCTATCATCGCCGTCGAGGCAGGCGAGAATAGCGAGCGGCACAGGAATCAGGGGCTGTGGCATGGAACTCGTGGCCACGTACACGACAAACGAACTCGGCTCTGACCCCGCGGTCCTGCGCGACTTCGCGCAAGCGGCGGAGGGCGCCGGTTACACCCGGTTGACGATGGGAGAACACGTCCTGGGCGCCGATCCAGACCGACCCGGCGGGTGGACCGGCCCCTACACGCACGAGACCGCGTGGTCCGAGCCCTTCACGACGTACGGATACCTCGCCGCCGTTACCGAGCGCATCGAGTTCATGACCGGCGTGCTGATCCTGCCGCAGCGGCAAACCGCGCTGGTAGCGAAGCAAGCCGCCCACCTCGACGTGCTTTGCGGCGGGCGCCTCGTGCTTGGCGTGGGCACTGGGTGGAACGCGGTCGAATACAGCGCCCTCGGTCAGGACTTTCACACCCGCGGCCAGCGGATGGAAGAGCAAATCCAGCTGCTGCGGATGCTCTGGCGGCAGCCCGTCGTTACGTTTCTTGGCCGCTGGGATGATGTCACCCAGGCGGGTCTGAATCCGCTGCCGCCGCGACGGGACATCCCGATTTGGATGGGTGGTGGCGATCCACGCGCGATCGCGCGCGCCGGCCGTCTGGGCGACGGCTGGTATCCGCTCGCCCAGGATCTGGATTTGATTCGGGAAGGCGTCGAGCTGATGCGCGAATCCGCCGCCGTTGCCGGCCGTGATCCCGACGCGCTCGGTCTTCAGTGTGTGGTGCGGGGCGCAGGTGCCGATGCCCGAATGGCGGCTGCCGCGTCGTTCGCCAATCTAGGAGCAACGCATCTCGCATTATCGACTGGAGGCCTCGGGCTCTCGTCGCCCCAACAGCATATCGACGCGCTCAACGACTTCGCTGAGGCGGCAGTGTTAGATCTCGGACCACTCCAACGGAGCTAGGCCACCCTCAGCGAGGCCTGTAATCCGCGCTACACCGATCGCGATCGATCGCTGGGAACATCGATCACTCGCGCCGGTCGACGCTTGGTCGACGCCGAGGCTGCGGTGATCAATGTCCAGAGCTATCTTCGCGCCGTGCGCAACCTCGCCACGACCACGCTGCGCGCCGTGATCGGCGACATCACCGTCGAGGAAGTGCTGTCGCAGCGCGAGACGATCAACCGGCGCCTGCAGGTGAAGATGGCGGAGGAGGTCACTCGCTGGGGTGTCGAGGTCAAGGCGATCGAGATCCGCGAGATCACTCCGCAACATGACATCCAGGACGCGATGACGCGCCTGCTCACAGCGGACCGCACAAAGCGCTCCGAGATCACCGAGTCAGAGGGCCAGCGCCAGTCCGCGATCAACGTCGCCGAGGGCAACAAGCGGAGCGCGATCCTCGAGGCGGAAGGCTCGAAGGAGTCGCAGGTGCTGCGCGCGCAAGGCGCCCGTGAGGCAGCGATTCTGAACGCCGAGGGCTTCTCGATCGGCCTGCAGCGGATCTACGAGACGGCCTCTGGCGTCGATGGCAACACCATGGCGCTGCAGTACCTCGAGATGATGAAGCAGCTCGGCGCCGGCGACTCGACCAAGTGGATCATCCCGATGGACCTGGCGCAGATCGCTGGTCCGATGGGCGCCGCGATCGGAGGCCTGGTGTCCGGGGACAGCAACGATGTGGCTGCCAGTGACAGCGCGGGACCGACACTTCCCCAGGCCCCTCTCGTGTGACGCGATGGCGGCGCGCACCGGCGACTGTCCTGGGCACTGGCTACGGGTTGCCTAGCTGAACTGGTACTCGGGCGCTGCCACGATCAACTGCAGCATGCGTCCGATGCGGGCGGGCGCGTCCTCGCTTACCCCGTTGTCAAACGAGAGCGGGCCTTGCTCCTCCGCGAACTCCACGAGCGCCGAACGCGTCTCTGCGCTCAAGTGGAGGGGTCCACAGAGATCGAGGCAACGGTCGACGAACTCTCTGGGCGAAGCGTTACCCGCCGCGACCACCCGGTCGACGATCAGTGCCACGCCGGGCTTCGAAGTATCCATCACCTGCTCGACCGCGAAGTTGACGCGCTCGGTCAGCGTGCCGATGTCGAGCCACTCCTTGCCTGTGTGCCAGCCCTCGACCGAGGTCGGGTCCATCAGCTTCTGCCCCATCAACGTCGCCGCGGTGGCGAGGCGGCCAACCGAGAGGTCCGGAAACCTCGGCGAGCCGGCGAGCTTGATCACGCCGCCGACGAACTCGGTCGGGCTCTTCACGCGTCGGAAGCGGGCCGTCTTGAAGAAGTCGGAGTTGAGCAGCGTGCGCATCACGTCGCGTATGTCGCCGTCGGACGCCACGAACGTCGCGACCATCTCGTCGATGGCAGCCCCGTCCTGTGGCGGTGTCACGCTCCACGAGGGCACCGGTGGCTCGTCGGCGACGAAGAAGTTGTAGAGGTGGCGGGAGATGAACCGTGCGCAAGCCTCCTGCCGCACGATTGCCTCGATCACGTCCTCGCCCCCGACGACGGTCTGGCCAAGGAAGGTCTTCTGCTCGGCATCGTGATCGTCTTCGTCGAAACGGAACTCCGAGCTGTAGTTGCCGTAGGGGTAGAGCGGAATCGGTTGCGTGAACGTCCAACCGGTGAATGCGCGTGCCGCGGACTTGATGTCGTCTTCGCTGTAGGCGCCGATGCCCATCGAGAACAGCTCCAGGAGTTCGCGCCCGTAGTTCTCGTTGATCGAAGTGCCGTGGTTCTCGTTGTTGTCAAGCCAGTCGATCATGGCCGGATCGTGCGAGAGGTCGAGGAGAATCTGGCGCATGCTGCCGAGACCGTTTTCTTTGAACAGCTCGATCTGCGCCACCAGCGCGGGGCCATGCTCGCTCTTGGTCCAGCCGGTCGCGAAGACCTGGTGCCAGAACAGCGCCATCTTCTCGCGCAGCGGGCGTTCGCTGTTCGCGAGGTTGTAGATCCAACGCGACGCCCAGATCATGGGTGTGTCCGCGCAGGCCGACACCGGGTAGTAGCGGTCGAGGACGTCGTCGTCCGGATCGCTATGCAACTCCGGATGGAGCAGGTCTTCGACGACCTCCTCGTAGGGGCGCTGCGTCAGTGCCTCGAGTTCGTCGCGCGTCGCTCCGACGCCAACGCGGCGCATGAGATGCGCCATCAACTCGATGCTTTCTTCCCCCATAGCGAACCTCTCCTCGTCGTCCCCCCGGGAATTTGGAGGGCGGCGCCAACCGTAACTACCGTCGGCTTCGCAGTTCATAGCATGGACGCGGAATGCTAGCTACCGAGGCAAACACACGTGGCACTCTCCCGGAATCCTAGACGCGGGCATCCCGCGTCACACTCTCGCGAAGTCGATTATGTCTCCGAGGCGCTCCGCAAGACGCGCCACCTCCGGCCAGTACTGCGCCGCGGTTAGTAGTCGGGTCCGCCTATGGGCCACCGACGGCGCCGAAACTTACGGTGTCGCGGGCACACGAGGAGCCGTCCTCCGCTAATCTTGGACGACCCTGCACAGTTCATGCACGGCTGAAGTGGATGTGAGGAGCACGAAGTAGTATGACGAGCGATCGGCAGCGCTGGGTCGACGACCTCGAGCTCTTCCTCTTCGACATCGGAGGTACTGTGCTCGACGAGGGAGGCCTCGTCTTCAGGGCGTACGCGTCCGTGGTCGATGACGCCGGTCTGACAGCCGACGCGGAGTGGTTCAGCACCCACAGAGGCATGAACAAGACGGCGATGCTCGGCGATGCTCGGCGAGGCCCTCAAGGCCCAGGGCCGCGATCGCAAACGTGCACCCGCGCTCGCGGCGGAGTTCGCGGCGTTCATCGACCGCGAGCTCGAGGCCGACCCGCCCCCGCGTTTCCGGGATTCGATGGGCTCGCACTTGGCCTTGCTGAGCACGAGGTGCAGGTCAAAAGTGGGTGTCTGCGGTGACACTCCCTTCGACGTGCAACAATCGCGCTGCAGCGGCGGGGGGCGAGTTCATGGGCAGGCTCGACGACAAGGTGGTGCTGATCACCGGAGGAGCACGCGGGCAGGGGGCGGAAGAGGGGCGGCTCTTCGTACACGAGGGCGCGGCGGTTGTCCTCACTGACGTTCGCGATGAGGAGGGCGAGGCGACAGCCAACCGCATCGGGGATGCGGCGACGTTCGTGCACCACGACGTAACATCCGAGGACGAGTGGAACGATGTGGTGCAGAAGGTTCTCGATCAGCACGGGCGTATCGACGCCCTCATCAATAACGCTGGCATCCTGCGGCGCACGGGCCTCCTCGATGCACCACTCGACGGGTACATGCAGGTGATCGAGGTAAACCAGGTCGGAGTCTTCCTGGGGATGAAGGCCGCAGGTGCGGCCATGCAGGAGACCGGCGGTTCGATCGTCAATATCTCGTCTGTCGCCGGCTTGCGCGGGCGCGGCTCAATCGCTTACAACGCCAGCAAGTGGGCGGTGCGCGGCACGACGAAGGTGGCGGCCCGAGAGCTGGGGCAATACGCGTGTGCACCGTCTGCCGCCCGACGCCGTAGCGACGCGCGCCGTCGGTCACGCTCGCGGCTCAGGCAGGACTCCCTTTGGCACCTCGGAGGTCGAGGCGATGAGCCGGGCCAGCTCGCCCTCCAGCGGACGCCGCTACGGCACGGCCCGCGTCTGCCAGCTCTGGGAGGTCCCGCGTTCGACGGTCTACGCGCGGCGGGCGCGAGCCAGCCGGCCCGCGCAGCCTGCGGCGAAGCGCGGTCCGAAGGGCGCAGGGACGGACGCCGCCCTCACCGAGCAGATCCGCGCCGTGCTCGCCCCGTGGGAGGGAGCCTCTGTGTCAAGCGGCCTCGGTAGCGCAGGTGCGAGCATCGGCCACCATGCATCGGTAAACGACGTCCGAGAGTCGGCGTTTGAGGCAGCGCAGCGCCTCGTTCCGACTCTTGCCAGCGGCGAGTTTGCGACGGAAGTAGCCGTGGCCTTCGGTGCCCGGCATGCGCGCCTGGGTGAGCGCCGCGATGTGGAGCGCCCGGTTCAGCTGGCGGTCTCCACCGCGGCTGAGGCGATGGCGTTGGACCTCCCCGCTCGACACCTCAAGCGGCGCCGTCCCCGTGTAGCTGGCGTAGTGCGCGCGCGAGGGGAAGCGACTGACCGCTCCGCTGCGCCCCACAATCTTCGCCGCCAGGATCACGCCGACGCCGGGGATGCGCGTGAGGGCGCTGCCTTGTACACGCAGCGCTGCCTCGAGGCGGCGGCCGTTCTCGACGAGGTTGCGGTCCAGCACCCGCACCTCGCGTACCAGTTCGCGGGCCATACGCAGCCGCTCGCGATCCGCGGCGCCGGTCGGACGCAGGCGGCGTAGGAGCGCCTGCGCGCGATCGGCGGAGAGCCTGGAGGGGCCCCCACCCGGTCGTAGCTCGCGCAGCAGCCGGTGCAGCCGGTTGACCACGCGCGTGCGTTCCTGCGTGAGCTCGTCGCGGCGGTCGGAGAGCAGTCGCAGCACCGCCGTGTCGTCCTCCGCCCGCACGGCACGCAGCGCCGTGAGGGGTTGGGCGGCGAGCGCAATGGCACGCGCGTCTGCGGGGTCGGACTTCCCGCCACCGGAGAGCAAGCGCACGCGCGCCACCAGCCGCGCCGGGACATCGACGACCGACTCGCCCTCCGTGAGCAGCCACTGGCTGAGGCCGTGGCCGAGACCGCGGGCCCCCTCCACGGCCCAGCGGCGCTCGGGCCACTGCCGCGCCCAGCGCAGCAGCCGGCTGTGCGCACGAGCTTCCACCCGGAGCTGGCCGAGCTCGCGGCCCGCGGGGTCGACGGCGAGGGCGGTATGCGAGGACTTGTGGGGGTCGACGGCGATCAAGATCATGAAGCTCTCCCTGTCGTAGCTGAATTGCGGTGGGGAGGGCGGTGGACAGGCCGACTTCGGGAGCACCCGCACGCCTCTGTCGAGTCACACCGCGGCCGGACGGTGGCCGGCGACACTCCGCCCCAGAGCCAGTCCTGCTCAGCAGCACGGCAGCAAAACTTGGAGTCAGCCGACCAGCGTCCTCAACACCTTAGGGCCGCAACCCCCGGTGTCTGGCCGGATTCAAACAAGTCGGCAAAACTTGATCCGTGCGGTTCGATGCTGAGATAGCAGAGTATCGGCGAGCCACGAGAGGCTCGTCTGTGCTCTACCTCCGTCTGCTTGTCGCAGCACTCTTCGCATCGGTCCGCGCCCGCCGAGATCTCGTCCTCGAGAACTTGGCGCTGCGGCATCAGCTCGCCGTCTACACAAGGGGCCGTCGTCGACCGCGGCTCCGTCGCCACGACCGCCGACTCTGGTCACTGCTGGCACGTGGTTGGTCCGGCTGGCGAGGCACGCTCGTGATGGTCGAGCCGGACACGGTGGTGCGCTGGCATCGTTCTGCTTGGCGCGCCTACTGGCGCTGGAAGAGTCGTCGCCGCTCCGGACGACCCCGGATTCCCGCAGAGCTGCGACAGCTGATCGTCCGCATCGCCACTGAGCATCCACGGTGGGGCGCCGTCCGCATCGTTGGTGAGCTGCTGCCAGATCCAGGGCGCGTTCGGATGCTCCGTGACGTTCCAGTGCCGGATGCGGCGTCGGTCGTGGTCGATCACGATGAGCACGTAGAGCGTGCGGAAGGCGAGCGTCTGGACCGTGAACAGATCGGCGGCCCAGATGCTGGACGCGTGGTTGCGGAGAAACGTGCGCCACGACTGGCTCGGGGGGCGCCGCAGCGCTTGCCGGCGGTAGCGACTCACGGTGCGGGCGCTGACCTCGAAGCCAAGGGCACGCAGCTCGCCGACGATGCGGACGGCCGCGGCACCGCTTGACTTCGGCCTGGGAGAGAGCGTCCATGCTCGTGATGAACGCGAGCCCCTCCCTCACCGAGCTAAGCGCGCTGTACCTCCTGCGCTGTGAGGTCGAGGGCAAGTCCGCGCAGACGGTGCGCGCATACCGAGAGTCACTGAATCGCTTCGCCCGCGCAGTGACGGTCGCCGACGCGGCGGCGGTCACGCCGGAAGACGTCTACCGCTATTTGGGCGGCTTCTCTCACCTCAGCCTTGAGACTCGACACCGCTACTTCCGCGAGGTCCGCTGCTTCTTCAACTGGCTCGTCGACGCTCGCCACCTCCAAGACAACCCGTTCCGGGGGATCAAGAACGTCCGGCTGCCACAGCGCATTGTCGAGCCGTTCTCGCCAGCCGACATCGCGCAGCTGATGGCGGGGTGCGATTCAGCCACCGCGCTCGGGCTGCGGGATCGTGCGATGGTGCTGTGCTTACTCGACACTGGCCTGCGATGCTCAGAGCTCGTTCAGCTGACGCTCGATGACCTCGACCTCGAGACGCGCCGGCTGCGCGTACACCACGGCAAGGGCAACAAGCAGCGCGTGGTGCCCTTTGCAGCGCACTGTGGCGCCGCGCTGGAGCGCTACCTCGAGCGGCGGGGAACGGCTCCGGGTCCGCTCTTCGTAGCGGCCAGCCACCTTGGTGAGC
This sequence comes from Dehalococcoidia bacterium, assembly GCA_965198045.1. Taxonomy (GTDB): domain Bacteria; phylum Chloroflexota; class Dehalococcoidia; order UBA2979; family UBA2979; genus CBDDEC01. The sequence goes on along the minus strand of CBDAOL010000011.1, from coordinate 520,605 downwards.
TGAAGCCAGCTACCGCGCTCCGACCGAACGGGCTCAAGCAGATGCTCCGCCGCTTGGGTCGTCGCGCAGAAGTGGCGAAAGTGCACGCGCATCGCTTCCGCCACACATTCGCGACGTGGGCAATCGCACACGATGCCCGCGAACTCGACGTGCAGTACCTGCTCGGACACTCCTCGCCCGACATGGTGCGTCGCTACAGCTCGGCCTACCGCTCGGAGCAGGCGGCAACACGCCACCATCGCTTCTCCCCGGGCGACCAGATGATCGGCCCGGTGTCTCGCTGAGCCCGCCTCAGAAGCGGCACCGAGCGGGCCCCTGACCTGCGATTCCCCTGCAGTTTCCCTGCAGTCTCACATCTGAGTTATGTCGCCTGCTGCGGCAACCAGCGTGCTTCCCAAGCAGAGGGTCGAGGGTTCGAATCCCTTCTCCCGCTCCAACTTCGCCACCCCATGCGAAGAAGCGCCGAGTCACCGGGCTGAAATCGCCGATCTCGTCGCCCTGCGGGCGTACGACCCGAGCATCCGGCGCGATCGGTTCAGCGGCGAGGCCGTGTTCTCAGCTGCCGCGCCGGCTAGAGCCGTCGAGCCGCCGTCGATGGCGAGCGTCTGCCCGGTCACGTACGCCGCGGCCGGTGAGGCGAGGTAGGCGGCGAGCAGGCCGACCTCGCGCAGCTCGCCGACGCGCCCCAGCGGGACCTGGGTGAGACGCACGGAGGTGGCCGCCCTGGATCGGGGATAATGGTGTCTGAGGGCCTTCCACCGCTGACGCCGGGGCGGGAGCGCCGCAGTACCGCATATCCGGGATATGGGGAGAGAGGATCTGATGCCCACATTCACGAAGATGAACCCCGGTGATGTCGCCGTCGGGCGCGGGCGCGCCGCTGCGGAGATGCGGAAGCCCTACATCGAGGCGCTGACGGCCGGCGACGCGGGGAGCGTGGAGCTTGAGCGCGGCGAGAAGCCGGCGACCGTGAAGCGGCTGCTTCAGGAAGCGGCGCGTCAGGCGAACGTCCGCATCCGCTCCTCGTGGACGGACAGCCAGCAGCGCATGCTGGTGTGGAAGAAGGTCGGCAAGCGCTGAGGCACGGCGCCGCGCCCCGGGAGGCGCCCCGAGCGCGGTCGACCGTGTGGCCGTCCGTCCGCAACGTCTCGGCCGTCATCCCAAACTTCGAGGCGATCGACGTGATCGTTGCCTACTGCGACGGGTGCTCCCGCTCGTGCTCGAACACCATGCGGACGGCCCGCTCGCGGATCTCTGCTGGGTACCTGCCTCGCCGTGTCATCGCTCCATCCCCTCAGAGGTTGGAGCCTCCAACTTTCCCGGGGCGGTTCAGCGCGCCCCGCAGAAAGGGCAAGTGGACAGGCTGGGTGAGACAGGCGCAGGCGCTTGCGCCAGGCCTCCCCTGAACTGCCCCTCCTGTGTGCCGCTTGCGCTCCGCCGTGCGCGTGGCCTCATGCGCCCAGACCCAGAGACGGCTGCCGCGTCATGCCCCAGAGGGGGATACCGTTCGGTAATGTCAACTCCGCCGTCACCAGGAAGCCGAACCGCTCGTAGTAGCCGAGGTTGTCCGGCGCTGACGTCTCGAGAAATGCGGGCAGTGCGTCGTCATCTATACGTGGAAGCATCTGGTTGATGAGGGCGCTTCCCAAACCGGTGCGCTGCGCCGAAGGATCGACACCGATGCCGGTGAGGTACCAGCACGGGTCAGGCGGTTTGAGCGCGGCGAGTACGGGGGCAAGAGCTTGCCGTCGCCGCCAGGCCGGGATGCCGAGCCGGACGGGCGCAGCCCAGAGGCCGGACCGCAACAGCGTCAGAGCGCTGTGCTTGGGTTTTTGGGGTGAACCCCAGATAGCGACGCCCAGCACGGCATCGCCGGATCCACCATGGGCGACGTACACGGCTCCGCCGGAGTGGACGCAAGCGCGGATGGTTGCTCCCCAGACCCAGGGCAGTCTTGCGTGCCGCTGCGCGTCGTTGGGAAGGAGGAACGTGTAGCGGGGAGCATTCGCGAAGGCGTTGGCCAGGACGCGCGCGGCGGAAGGGATTTGGTTCGGGCGTATCGGGGATATCAGGGGCCCACTCATGAGGAATTTTACCTGATCCGTCCCAGGAAGCGGTATAAGAGGGCGGGGGTGAGGCGATTGCGATGGAAGCGCGGTTCGCGCTTTGGTGCAACGGATTCGCCGGAGCTTCCATCTCTAATGTAGAGGGTTGTGGTGGCCTACTACGGCACGTCGACCATCTCCAGCAGTGTGAGGACGGTCCGCCAGTCCCGCATGGTGCTCGCAGTTTGCAACTGACCTGGCTTTCGCTCACAGGACCTGCCGAGCGCTCAGCGTTCGCTGGCGCGTGGCGAGGAGGTCGTGGTGCCCTCCTGGAGGCGATGGGCACGGTCGCCCGCAACGATCCTGCCGCCCTCGATAGCCTTGTCGACGGCGAACCACTCGGGGAGAGCAAATGGATGTCGGCGCTTCTGCTCCGAGTCTGGAGTACAAACCCAGAACGTTACGCTGAGCGCATCGTGCAGTTCCTGTTGGACTCACCAGATCAGCGGCTCGATATCGGGTACAGCATTGCTGCTGGCGGGACAGACACGCTCGCGGCGATAAGCCGCACTGCGATTGCGGCCGCTTCGTCTCAGTGCTCCGACAAATCGTTCGCCGACCTGGAGTCCGCCATCCTGGCACTCACTCCCGATTGGGCATGGCAGGACCGGTTCGTAGGCCTCACGGCGTTGGCGCTGCTCCGCGCGTTGGACGAGAACCGGCTGAGCGGGAGCACGCGCCGACGCATCGGGGAGCTTGAACGACGCCACCCCGACGCTCCGGAGCGCGGGCAGACGGCAGCCTGTACATCAGCGACGGTTACGGCAACGCGCGCGTGCACCACTACTCGGCCGAGGGCAAGGTGCTGCACTCCTGGGGCTCGCCCGGCATCGACCGAGGGCAGTTCATGTGCCCGCACAACATCAGCATCGACGCCGACGACCGCCTCTACGTCGCCGACCGCGAGGCGCTCCGCGTCCAGGTGTTCGACGGCGAGGGCACGCTTCTCGACGTCTGGCACGATGTCCACCGGCCGTGCGGACTCACCGTCGGGCAGGACGGTCTCGTCTACATCGGCGAGCTCAACGGCGTGGCGCTGATGGATGGCGCGCTCGGGATCGGCCACCGCGTGAGCGTGTACGACCGCTCCGGCACGCTCCTCGGGCGGTTCGGCGCCGTCGAGGAGGGCAGTGACGCCGGCCAGTTCATCGCACCGCACAGCGTGGCCGTCGACTCGCGCGGCGATGTCTACGTCGGCGAGGTTTCGTACACCATCGCCGGCAGCCGCCTCGATCCGCCGCGAGAGTTGAAGTCGCTCAACAAGCTCGTCCGCACCGCCTGAGCGGACCCGGCCTCAGCTGCGGAACAGCTCGTCCAGAGGCATCACGAACATCACGGCGCCATGGACGCGCACGTCCATCATCTCGTCGCCGCCCTCGTCGATGCCGATGCCGAAGGCCTGCGCCGGCATCGGCATCGTGATCTCCGGGAAGTCGCGATGCAACAGCGTGTGCAGCCCCGGCACCTCGCGGTCCTCGACGGCGGTGATCACCGTGGCGACGCGCTGTCCGCGATAGCCCCCACGCGCCTCGATCTGGGTGAACCGGAATCCGGCGACGCGCATGCTCTCCAGGAGCTGCTTCTCGTGTGCCTCGGGTACCACGACCATGCAGAGCTTCATGCGCGCACCGTCCTCCGAACGCTCGCACCGTCGAGGCGCGAGCACGCGTTCAGCGCACCCTAACCGAGCGCGCCCGCAACATCCGTGGCTATGATGCTCCTGGGTTGGGGAAGCGGCGACGGTAGCGTGGAGGATGACGTGGACACATCGATGGCCAGTAGCTCGATCATCGATCGCATGATCCGGGCCGCGAAGCTGGACAACGACCTCTACGAGGAGGTCGAGCACGACCCCGACGCAACGGGACAGGCTGCGATCGTCGTGGTCGGCACGAGCATTGCCGCGGGCATCGGCGGTCTGAGCGCGGGGATCGTCTGGATCCCCGTGTTCGCGGTGCTCGCCCTCATCGCCTGGGCCGTCTATGCGTGGCTGACCTACTTCATCGGCACCCGCATCCTCGCCGGGCCGGAGACCAGTGCGAGCTGGAGCGAGCTGGCGCGCACGCTCGGCTACGCCAACTCACCGAGGGCGCTCCTGATCGTCGGTTTCGTCCCGGTGATCGGTCCGATCATCGGGCTCTTCGTGGGCATCTGGGTGCTCGTTACGACGGTCATCGCGATTCGGGCCGCCCTCGACTTCTCGACCTGGCGCGCCATCGGTACGGCGGTGCTCGGCTCGATCGCCCAGGTCCTCGTCCTCAGCATCGCCTTCGCGATCGTGGTCTGAGCGAGCGGTTCGAGCCCCGGCCGAGCGGCGCTGAGTTCGCCCCTGACTTTCCGCCCACACACGCCCAGCGTTCGCACCTCTTTCGGTGACGGCACGTACCTCGTGCCAGACGAGGTCGTGCCCGGCACCTACGTGACGTCCGACGCCGGCATCCTCTGTAGGGTGTACGACCATCGCTCACGACGTGTTGCTGGTGGCGCCGGAACCGTGACGATCACCGTGTCGGCCGACTGGTCGAGGATTGAAGTCAGCAACTGTGGGACTTTCAGTCGTCAATCAGCGCCGTCGTAGGCTGAAAAAAGCCGAGGCCGCACCGCCGCTGGCGCGCAGAAATGACTCGAGATGGCTTTCGGCGTACGTGGTGTCGTGCGCCAAGGTCGCCGCGTCCGAGGTGCGTGCGCAGCACGCCCGGGTGGTGGGACAGCTCAAGGTCCGCTTCGCAGCGATGCTCACCGACGCCGAGGCGGAGGTCGTTGGCGTTGACGGCCTTCCTGGTCGTCCGATCGCGCTTCCCCGACCCCGCGTGCGAGCGGGCCTGAGCCCCATATTCATGACTGAGGGTCGAGGGCCCGCAATCCCCATGATGTGGGGATCAAATGCCTGTGCTACCAGAAAACGTCATCCTGGCGTTGAGTTGACCCCGCGGGCGTCCATCTGAAGGCTGCCTCCTGCGTGGGCAGGAGGCTCCGCCATGCGAACGTACCCTGGGTTACTGACGAACGCGGTTCGAAGCGCGCTGCGATCAAAGCACGACCTGATGCTCGAGAACCTGGCCGTGGGACGGCAAAACCTCATGCGGCCCACCGATACTCATGATGCAAGCCTCCTAGCACCGGCTTGCTGACGACTCGCTGACTCGGCGTCCGCTGCACCGGCGAGCGTCCCTCCGGAGAGTCGAGCGACAATGATCGATGCGGCCACATCGCGTTGTAGTGCTGGACGTACTCACCAAGCACCCGCCGGAGATGTTGTTCGTTGACCGCGATGACATGGTCGAGACACTCGCGCCTGAGCGTGCCGATGACGCGCTCGGCGATGGCGTTGGCATTCGGCGCGTGCAGCGGAGTCAGAATCGTCTCGATCCCGAGCCGTCGAGCGCGTGCGATGAAGTCTCCCCCATAGCTGAGGCTGTCGCACAAACCCACGAAGAGGGGGACATCGCTATACGATGAGCATGGCGGCGGGGGCGGAGTGATTCCGAGGTGCCGCCGTGACCCAGCGTTTCTTGCCGTGCGACCGTGACCAGCAATACCTGATGCCCGCCAGCCTCCGCGACTGGCTGCCCGGGGACCACCTCGCGTGGTTCGTGCTCGATGCGGTCAGCCAGTTGGACCTCACCGCGTTCTACGAGCGCTACCGCGAGGACGGTTGGGGGCGGAAGGCGTACGAGCCGTCGATGATGGTCGCGCTCGTGCTCTACGCCTACTGCGAGGGCGAGCGCTCGAGCCGCCAGATCGAACGGCGCTGCCGGGAGGACATCGCCCTCCGGGTGCTGACCGCGAACCAGCACCCCGACCACGCGACGATCTGCCGTTTCCGCCAGCAGCACGAGGAGGCGCTCTCGGGACTGTTCGCCGAGGTGCTCAGGCTGTGCGCCGAGGCTGGTCTGGTGCGGGTCGGGGTGGTCGCGCTCGACGGGACCAAGCTGCACGCCAACGCCAGCCGTGAGCGCAACCGCACGGATGCGGACCTGGAGGCCGAGGTGCGGCGCATCCTCGACGAAGCGGAGCGGGTGGACGCCGAGGAGAACGCGCGCTTCGGCGACGCGCGGGGCGACGAGTTGCCTCCGGGATTCAGGGACCGCGAGGAGCGCCTGCAGCGGTTGCACGAGGCGCGGGAGCGACTGGCGGCCCGAGAGCGGGAGCGGCAGGAGGACTACGAGCAACGCCTCAGGAGCCGCGCGGAGAAGGACCAGCGCGGGCGCCGCCCGAAGCCGCCGCAGCCCGAGCAGGGTGCGAAGGTGAACGTCACCGACCCGGACAGCCGCGTGGTGCGCGACTATCACGGCTACTTCCAAGGCTACAACGTGCAGGCGGTGACGACCCGCGACCAGATCATCGTCGCGGCTGAGGTGAGCCGACAGGCGACCGACATGCACGAGCTGCAACCGATGATCGAGGTGATGCACCGCAACCTGCAGGCCGCACACTGCGGGCCGGCGCGCGTGCTGCTGGCTGATGCCGGCTACTACTCCGAGGCGAACGTGCGGCAGGCGGGGAGCGCAGGTCCGGAGCTGCTGCTCGCGACCCGCAGCGACCGCAACCGGCGCGTCGGCGCGGCGCCGCCGCGCGGGCGCATCCCTGCCGGGCTCTCCGTCCGTGAACGGATGGATCGCAAGCTGGCGACGCAGCGTGGCCGGCGTCTCTACGAGCAGCGGCGCTGGATGATCGAACCCGTCTTCGGCGACGTCAAGGAGAACCGCGGCATCCGCCGGTTCATGCGGCGCGGGATCGCCTCGTGCGCCAGCGAATGGAAGCTGATCGCCGCCACCCACAACCTCAAGAAGCTCTATCGCCGGGCGCGGCCGTCCTCCTGGCCAGCGAACGGCAACCCCCGGCAAAGAGGCTGGTCTGCCGCCGTGGCGGCCGCGTAGCGCCGCTGCCCTGTGAGAGGCGGCTACTCCGCCCCGACAACCGACCGGCTGACCTCTTGGCCCTCGTGGCGCTCCGCCCACGCCACTCCATGCGACAGCCTCAGCTACGGTCGCGGTCTCGGATGAGGAACCCTGGCTGCTGATCCCAGGCGGTCGCCTCGATCATCTGCTGCCAGATCCAGGCAGCGTTCGGATGCTGAGTAACGTTCCAGTGGCGGATGCGACGGCGGCCATGGTCGATCACGACGAAGACGTAGAGGGTGCGGAAGGTCAGCGTCTGCACCGTGAACAGGTCGGCGGCCCAGATGCTGGGCGCGTGGTTGCGGAGAAACGTTCGCCACGACTGACTGGGGCAGAGGTGCATGGAGTGCAGCGTGCTGAGGTGTGAGTAGTCGTGAGGAGCGCAGTTCACCTCGAAGGTTTCAGCGAGCGCGGCGCTTTCAACGCCTGACTCCAGCCGTTCCACGGCAGGTCGATCATGCACACGTCCATGCCGCCGGCTTCGAGGAAGCGGCGATAGTGGGGCATGCCGATCAGGTTCTCGCCTGAGCAGATGGGGACGTCGGTTGAATCGCCAATCTGGCGCAGCGCGGCGGGTTCGTACATATCGATCTCGACCCACATCAGCTTGAACTCCTCCAGCGCGCGGCAGATGCGGATCGCGGCCTCCACGCGGAAATTGAAGTTCAGATCGAGGGTGACGTTGCAGCAGAGCGACCGGGTGTCATCCAGGAGCACTCCTGCATACTCATCGTGCCGCGTTGCCGCCGGCAGCCTCATCGTCGCTGGTCAGCCCCTCGATCGCGGCGCCCATCGGACCAGCGACCTGCGCCAGGTCCATGGGGATGATCCACTTGGTCGAGTCGCCAGCGCCGAGCTGCTTCATCATCTCGAGGTATTGCAGGGCCATGGTGTTGCCATCGACCCCAGAGGCCGTCTCGTAGATCCGCTGCAGGCCGATCGAGAAGCCCTCGGCGTTCAGGATTGCTGCCTCACGGGCGCCCTGTGCGCGCAGCACCTGCGACTCCTTCGAGCCTTCCGCCTCGAGGATCGCGCTCCGTTTGTTGCCCTCGGCGACGTTGATCGCGGACTGCCGCTGGCCCTCTGACTCGGTGATCTCGGAGCGCTTCGTGCGGTCCGCTGTGAGCAGGCGCGTCATCGCGTCCTGGATGTCATGTTGCGGAGTGATCTCGCGGATCTCGATCGCCTTGACCTCGACACCCCAGCGGATGACCTCCTCCGCCATCTTCACCTGCAGGCGCCGGTTGATCGTCTCGCGCTGCGACAGCACCTCCTCGACCGTGATGTCGCCGATCACGGCGCGCAGCGTGGTCGTGGCGAGGTTGCGGACCGCGCGGATGTAGTTCTGGATGTTGATGACCGCCGCCTCGGCGTCGACCACGCGCATGTAGACGACGAAGTCGATGTCGACGAGGGCGTTGTCCTTCGTGATCGAGGACTGCGCCGGTTCGTCGAGGACCAGCTCGCGCATGTCAACCTTGACGCCGCGGTCGACGAACGGGATCAGGATGACGAGTCCCGGCCCGCGGGTGCCTGTGTAGCGACCGAGACGGAAGATCACCGCCCGCTCGTACTGCTTAACAACGCTGATGAAAAACATGAGGCTCCGCCTGTCAGGGATGGGCGCATTATAGACGCGCCATCCACTCGGAGGCCGCTCCTCAAGCTTCCACTCAGCCTGAACGCGAAACCCCGAGTGATCTTGTGGCGGGCGTGGTGACACCGAGTGACCGCCCGCTTATCGTGGGCGTGCGCAGGCACCCTTTGTCTGCGGCCCAGACTCGTCTAACGCCGACTCACCGAGCCCGCTGCGACGACTGGTAATCAGTGGCACGAGTCTTTCGGTTCGTGCGCGTCGTGGAGGCTTCGACGATGGATATCTACGTAGGCAACCTGCCGTACTCGGCAAGCGAGAGTGAGATCGAGCAGCTGTTTGCAGCGCACGGAGAAGTCGTCCGCGTCAACGTCCCTATCGATCGCGACAGCGGCCGCCCCCGTGGCTTCAGTTTCGTTGAGATGGGCGACGACGACGCACGCAACGCCATCGCTGCACTCGACGGCACTGACTTCGGTGGACGCGATCTGCGCGTCAACGAGGCCAGGCCGCGAGGCGAGGGCGGAGGCGGAGACCGAGGTGGTTACGACCGTCGCTAACTAGCAGCGTATGGCGCGGTGAACCGCGCCGATGTTTACGCCCGTTGTATATTTCCTCTCGATGAGAGAGGACAAGCACGATGGGACTGCTTGATCGCATCTTCGGCCGCTCGAAGAAAACGGAAGTCGCCGAGGCACCAGCGCCGACCAGGTGCCCACACACGATCTTGAATGCCGTGTGGGACAGCGCGGACGACGTGGGCAACGAGGAGAAGGCGTCGTCGTTCACCTGCCCGGCTTGCGACGAGAGCTTCTCGCCCGCCGCGGCTGCGGAGCTATGCGCCGGTAAGGCGTAGCGGCTTTCGCCGCAACCTCGCCTGACGGGTGGCGGCCGCCACCCGACACTCCTCGATCCTGTGACAACTCGGCCCAAAGGAGAGCCTGCATGCCCGATGTCGCCGCCGTCCTGAGGGGCGATCCGCTGGATTCTCGGCCGCAAGGCTTGGCATCGCACGACGCAGTACCTCAACAACTACACCGAGCAGAGCCACCGAGCGGTGAAGCAGCGCTACTACCCGATGCAGGGCTTCGGGAGCTTCGAGTCCGCTTCGCGCTTCTGTAGCGCGTTCGACGAGCTGAGACAGTACTTCCGCGTTCGCCGCCGCGGTGGCGCCCATGTCGCGCTGACGGAGCAGCGACGGCTCTTCCTCACACGCTGGCATTCGCTGATCACCGAGCTGGCTGCATCGCCTTTTTGGTCCACGTCAGCTCTAGCCGACCCTCGTACACGTCGCTCATCGACGGATCTTTCCACTGATGGGGACTACTTGCGGCTCTGGGGAGCGGGGCAAACCGGCCGAACACTCCTACGCGGTCCACCGACCGCGATACTACCAGTCGACGAACCGCTGACCATCGTCACGTGATCGTCGAGGCAGTCCAGGGGAGGGACTGACGACATCGGAGCGGGCAGCTACTAGGGCTAGCTGTTGCTAGCTGAGGCTGTCGCATGGAGTGGCGTGGGCGGAGCGCCACGAGGGCCAAGAGGTCAGCCGGTCGGTTGTCGGGGCGGAGTAGCCGCCTCTCACAGGGCAGCGGCGCTACGCGGCCGCCACGGCGGCAGACCAGCCTCTTTGCCGGGGGTTGCCGTTCGCTGGCCAGGAGGACGGCCGCGCCCGGCGATAGAGCTTCTTGAGGTTGTGGGTGGCGGCGATCAGCTTCCATTCGCTGGCGCACGAGGCGATCCCGCGCCGCATGAACCGGCGGATGCCGCGGTTCTCCTTGACGTCGCCGAAGACGGGTTCGATCATCCAGCGCCGCTGCTCGTAGAGACGCCGGCCACGCTGCGTCGCCAGCTTGCGATCCATCCGTTCACGGACGGAGAGCCCGGCAGGGATGCGCCCGCGCGGCGGTGCCGCGCCGACGCGCCGGTTGCGGTCGCTGCGGGTCGCGAGCAGCAGCTCCGGACCTGCGCTCCCCGCCTGCCGCACGTTCGCCTCGGAGTAGTAGCCGGCATCAGCCAGCAGCACGCGCGCCGGCCCGCAGTGTGCGGCCTGCAGGTTGCGGTGCATCACCTCGATCATCGGTTGCAGCTCGTGCATGTCGGTCGCCTGTCGGCTCACCTCAGCCGCGACGATGATCTGGTCGCGGGTCGTCACCGCCTGCACGTTGTAGCCTTGGAAGTAGCCGTGATAGTCGCGCACCACGCGGCTGTCCGGGTCGGTGACGTTCACCTTCGCACCCTGCTCGGGCTGCGGCGGCTTCGGGCGGCGCCCGCGCTGGTCCTTCTCCGCGCGGCTCCTGAGGCGTTGCTCGTAGTCCTCCTGCCGCTCCCGCTCTCGGGCCGCCAGTCGCTCCCGCGCCTCGTGCAACCGCTGCAGGCGCTCCTCGCGGTCCCTGAATCCCGGAGGCAACTCGTCGCCCCGCGCGTCGCCGAAGCGCGCGTTCTCCTCGGCGTCCACCCGCTCCGCTTCGTCGAGGATGCGCCGCACCTCGGCCTCCAGGTCCGCATCCGTGCGGTTGCGCTCACGGCTGGCGTTGGCGTGCAGCTTGGTCCCGTCGAGCGCGACCACCCCGACCCGCACCAGACCAGCCTCGGCGCACAGCCTGAGCACCTCGGCGAACAGTCCCGAGAGCGCCTCCTCGTGCTGCTGGCGGAAACGGCAGATCGTCGCGTGGTCGGGGTGCTGGTTCGCGGTCAGCACCCGGAGGGCGATGTCCTCCCGGCAGCGCCGTTCGATCTGGCGGCTCGAGCGCTCGCCCTCGCAGTAGGCGTAGAGCACGAGCGCGACCATCATCGACGGCTCGTACGCCTTCCGCCCCCAACCGTCCTCGCGGTAGCGCTCGTAGAACGCGGTGAGGTCCAACTGGCTGACCGCATCGAGCACGAACCACGCGAGGTGGTCCCCGGGCAGCCAGTCGCGGAGGCTGGCGGGCATCAGGTATTGCTGGTCACGGTCGCACGGCAAGAAACGCTGGGTCACGGCGGCACCTCGGAATCACTCCGCCCCCGCCGCCATGCTCATCGTATAGCGATGTCCCCCTCTTCGTGGGTTTGTGCGACAGCCTCTGCTATGCAGGATTGCCAAGCCGTTGGTGACGAGAGTCAGCGGTTTGCCAAGCCGTTGCTCTAGCTAAGAGCAGTAGTCTCGGAAGCCGTCGGCCTAGCCAGCGCTGCAGGATTCCCAATCCGGGCGCCTGGGCAGCCAGTTGGTCGGTCGCCGCGCTAGCTCGCGACTAAGGGGCGGGGTCCGCTGAATCAGTGCGAGGCGGACACCCGCCGGACAGCGCCGGCATCACCGGTCTTCACTGACCCGCGGGCGCAGGGCGAGTTGTTCGCAGTGCGACGCCTTAGCTCTGCTGAAGTGCCGCGCGGGCTCAACGGATCGAGTTCGCGTGCAGCGCGCCTGGACTGACCGGCTTCGGGTGCGCTCTCTTCTTGATCGGGTCATGAGAGTGGAGTGTTCCAAGACGCGCACGGTAGGCGCGGTCCTCGCGATCGACCAGCGGCTGCGCCAGCACCTCGTCGACACCGGCGTCGCGCCAGCGGTGGAGGCCGGCGGCGACCTCCTCGGCGGTGCCGGAGACGACGAGGTCGCCGAGCAGGTCGTCGCCGTAGCCGTCGCTCACGTCGTAGCCGGCGGCGGTGAACATGCCCTGGTAGTTCGGCACGCGCGCGTACATCGCGAGCTGCTCGCGCGCCCAGTCGTGCGCCGTCTCAACGTCGACGCCAACCGCAATCGGGACGTGCGCGACCAGTGGTGGTCGCTCCCGCTCGGCCTTGGCGGCGCCGGCTTCCAGCGCCTGCAGCGCGGTGCCGAGGAGGTAGCGCAGCGGGCTCATCCAGGAAATCGCGCCGTCGCTCAGCTCGCCGCACAGCTCGTAGGACTTCGGGCGCAACGCCGAGGCCATCACCGGGATCTCTGCCGTGCGCGCGATTCGGCCACGCGAGCGCACGTGGTAGCCGTCGAACTCGACCAAGGCGACAAAAGACGACACCGACAAAAGACGACCGGTCGCCCGTCACTTCCATGCCGCCGGCGTGCTCCACCTTCACGTTGTCGCGGTACAGGTGCGGTCGGTGCGCGCGCGCCTCGAGGCAGCGCTGCGCGTACAAGGCAGCGCCCTCACGCGCATCCCCGGCGTCGGCGTGATCCTGGCGGCGAAGATCGTGGGGCGCAGCGGAGCGGTCAGTCGCTTCCCCTCGCGCGCGCACTACGCCAGCTACACGGCGACGGCGCCGCTTGAGGTGTCGAGCGGGGAGGTCCAACGCCATCGCCTTAGCCGCGGTGGAGACCGCCAGCTGAACCGGGCGCTCCACATCGCGGCGCTCACCCAGGCGCGCATGCCGGGCACCGAAGGCCACGGCTACTTCCGTCGCAAACTCGCCGCTGGCAAGAGTCGGAACGAGGCGCTGCGCTGCCTCAAACGCCGACTCTCGGACGTCGTTTACCGATGCATGGTGGCCGATGCTCGCACCTGCGCTACCGAGGCCGCTTGACACAGAGGCTCCGCCCCACGGGGTCGCCTGGGACCCTCGAGCCAGCGCCTGCACGTCCGGGCGGCCACGAGGGAGAACGTGGACGGGTTGTCGTCGCCGCTGCGGGCCGAGTCCCTAGTACCATCCGATCGGCTCCGCCACCATGCGAGACCCTTAGGCATCGAGGCTCGCGCCGGTTATCAGCGTGTGCCGACCGCGATTGGTCCAATCCAGGAGGCATCCGTGGGCTCGGCGTTCTCAGCACTCATTCGGACGGTCGCAGCGTGAGCGCGCTAAGGCCGCTAAGCGCGAGGCGAAGCGAGCGGCCCGTGCCGCTCGCAAGCGGCCTCTCGATAGAGACGCGACTCCGGATCCCACACCGGAACGGACTCCCAACGCGACCGCGGGCCCGATCTCCGGCTGACCTTCCCGACGGGAGAATCATCTTGACCACGGACACATTCGGAGCCTGGCTGAACGATCGCGCTGACAGCCACGACGAGTGCAGCTCGATCGCAGCTCTGGTGGCAGCCGATGACTGTCTTTGGTCGGTTGACTACCTGGACATGTCCCAGCACCGCGTTCGCCGACACGGCGCCACGAGCTCCGAGATGACTGCCCTACACGCGGCCTTCGAGCGCTGGTCGCTCTCCCGGGAAGGCGCCGAGGCGCTCGGTTAGCGTCTGGTCTTTGCGGCCCGACGCTAGCGAGGGACCCGTGGTCTGATCTGACAGAGCCTGCTGAGCTGGATGTGCCGTATGCAATACCGTCGCAATCGAACGACGAGCAGCAGAATTGGCGTGAAGGTGTGGCACTACCGAGACGACTGCCCGCACTGGCCCATGAAGAACTACGAGTGGAGAGAAGAGCGACCACCGAACGAGACCATCTGCTCCAAGTGCAAGGCTGCACAGGTCCGAGATAGACCCGTCGCGCACGTACGTGCGAGCGACAAATAGCGGTTCCGTCAGAATCTCAGACCACGACTCTCCTGCTAGCGTCGCGCTCACTGACGATCCAGGAGAGGACCGACCGTGATCTGCCCGCGCTGTGACTCAGATCAGACCCGTGGGACGGCAAAACCTCATGCGGCCCACCGATACTCATGATGCAAGCCTCCTAGCACCGACTTGCTGACGACTCGCTGACTCGGCGTCCGCTGCACCGGCGAGCGTCCCTCCGGAGAGTCGAGCAACAATGATCGATGCGGACGCATCGCGTTGTAGTGCTGGACGTACTCACCAAGCACCCGCCGGAGATGTTGTTCGTTGACCGCGATGACATGGTCGAGACACTCGCGCCTGAGCGTGCCGATGACGCGCTCGGCGATGGCGTTGGCATTCGGCGCGTGCACCGGAGTCAGAATCGTCTCGATCCCGAGCCGTCGAGCGCGTGCGATGAAGTCTCCGCCATAGCTGAGGCTGTCGCACAAACCCACGAAGAGGGGGACATCGCTATACGATGAGCATGGCGGCGGGGGCGGAGTGATTCCGAGGTGCCGCCGTGACCCAGCGTTTCTTGCCGTGCGACCGTGACCAGCAATACCTGATGCCCGCCAGCCTCCGCGACTGGCTGCCCGGGGACCACCTCGCGTGGTTCGTGCTCGATGCGGTCAGCCAGTTGGACCTCACCGCGTTCTACGAGCGCTACCGCGAGGACGGTTGGGGGCGGAAGGCGTACGAGCCGTCGATGATGGTCGCGCTCGTGCTCTACGCCTACTGCGAGGGCGAGCGCTCGAGCCGCCAGATCGAACGGCGCTGCCGGGAGGACATCGCCCTCCGGGTGCTGACCGCGAACCAGCACCCCGACCACGCGACGATCTGCCGTTTCCGCCAGCAGCACGAGGAGGCGCTCTCGGGACTGTTCGCCGAGGTGCTCAGGCTGTGCGCCGAGGCTGGTCTGGTGCGGGTCGGGGTGGTCGCGCTCGACGGGACCAAGCTGCACGCCAACGCCAGCCGTGAGCGCAACCGCACGGATGCGGACCTGGAGGCCGAGGTGCGGCGCATCCTCGACGAAGCGGAGCGGGTGGACGCCGAGGAGAACGCGCGCTTCGGCGACGCGCGGGGCGACGAGTTGGCTCCGGGATTCAGGGACCGCGAGGAGCGCCTGCAGCGGTTGCACGAGGCGCGGGAGCGACTGGCGGCCCGAGAGCGGGAGCGGCAGGAGGACTACGAGCAACGCCTCAGGAGCCGCGCGGAGAAGGACCGGCGCGGGCGCCGCCCGAAGCCGCCGCAGCCCGAGCAGGGTGCGAAGGTGAACGTCACCGACCCGGACAGCCGCGTGGTGCGCGACTATCACGGCTACTTCCAAGGCTACAACGTGCAGGCGGTGACGACCCGCGACCAGATCATCGTCGCGGCCGAGGTGAGCCGACAGGCGACCGACATGCACGAGCTGCAACCGATAATCGAGGTGATGCACCGCAACCTGCAGGCCGCACACTGCGGGCCGGCGCGCGTGCTGCTGGCTGATGCCGGCTACTACTCCGAGGCGAACGTGCGGCAGGCGGGGAGCGCAGGTCCGGAGCTGCTGCTCGCGACCCGCAGCGACCGCAACCGGCGCGTCGGCGCGGCACCGCCGCGCGGGCGCATCCCTGCCGGGCTCTCCGTCCGTGAACGGATGGATCGCAAGCTGGCGACGCAGCGTGGCCGGCGTCTCTACGAGCAGCGGCGCTGGATGATCGAACCCGTCTTCGGCGACGTCAAGGAGAACCGCGGCATCCGCCGGTTCATGCGGCGCGGGATCGCCTCGTGCGCCAGCGAATGGAAGCTGATCGCCGCCACCCACAACCTCAAGAAGCTCTATCGCCGGGCGCGGCCGTCCTCCTGGCCAGCGAACGGCAACCCCCGGCAAAGAGGCTGGTCTGCCGCCGTGGCGGCCGCGTAGCGCCGCTGCCCTGTGAGAGGCGGCTACTCCGCCCCGACAACCGACCGGCTGACCTCTTGGCCCTCGTGGCGCTCCGCCCACGCCACTCCATGCGACAGCCTCAGCTACGGTCGCGGTCTCGGATCAGGAACCCTGGCTGCTGACCCCAGGCGGTCGCCTCGATCATCTGCTGCCAGAGCCAGGGCGCGTTCGGATGCTCCGTGACGTTCCAGTGCCGGATGCGGCGCCGGTCGTGGTCGATCACGATGAGCACGGAGAGCGTGCGGAAGGCGAGCGTCTGGACCGTGAACAGATCGGCGGCCCAGATGCTGGACGCGTGGTTGCGGAGAAACGTGCGCCACGACTGGCTCGGCGGGCGCCGCAGCGCTTGCCGGCGGTAGCGACTCACGGTGCGGGCGCTGACCTCGAAGCCAAGGGCACGCAGCTCGCCGACGATGCGGACGGCGCCCCACCGCGGATGCTAAGTTCTCAGTGGCGATGCGCAGGATCAGCCGCTGCCACTCGGCGGGAATGTGGGGACGCCCAGGTCCGCGACGACTCTTCCAGCGCCAGTAGGCGCGCCAAGCAGAACGATGCCAGCGCACCACCGTGTCCGGCTCGACCATCACGAGCGTGCCTCGCCAGCCGGACCAACCACGTGCCAGCAGTGACCAGAGTCGGCGGTCGTGGCGACGGAGCCGCGGTCGACGACGGCCCCTTGTGTAGACGGCGAGCTGATGCCGCAGCGCTAAGTTCTCGAGGACGAGATCTCGGCGGGCGCGGACCGAAGCGAAGAGTGCTGCAACCAGCAGACGGAGGTAGAGCACAGACGAGCCTCTCGTGGCTCGCCGATACTCTGCTATCTCAGCATCGAACCACACGGATCAAGTTTTGCCGTCCGACGGCTGTTGGTTCCATACTTCCTGTCCGGGTTAGTCGTTCCGGAGAACCCGGACGGCCTCCTGGCGCGCGTCCTCTCGCTCGTACCGGTGACGGCGCCGCTGGCGATGCCGGCACGGGTGGCCTATGGCGAGCCTGCCTTGCGGGAGATCGTCTTCTCGGCCGCGCTGATGATCCCCGCGATCGTCGGCATGGTCTGGCTCGCAGGCCGCATCTACGCCGGCGCGATCCTGCGGACGGGGCCGCGCGTCAGGCTGCTGCAAGCGTTCCGGTCGTCCGATGAGACGAGGTAGCTCTCAGCGTCGAGGTGCTGCCATGGTGGTCCACGACCGCGCGCATCGAAAGACTACACAGCCTGGAAGTGCCGGGCGCCGTTCGCGAACTGGGTGCGGAGTCCGATGCGACCGCTGAGGAATGACGCGGAGACATGACAGAATGGCGACGGCGCGCGCGCGGCTGCTCAGCCAGCTCGCAGGCGCGTCTTCCTACATGCCAGAGGACTCGCCGCTCTTCGACCTCGCGCTGAGCGACGAGGCACTCTCGATCCTGCGAGAGGCTGGTGCGGTCAGCGCGCTCTCGGAGGCGCTCGTCTTCGCCTTTCACCTGGCGTGGCGTCCGTTGAACGCCTGTTCACCGTGCGCCGCGACGTTGAGACGAACGACACGCACGAGGGCGAGGAGCTACTCGTGGATCCGACGCTGATGGCTGGGCTCTGAACTGCAGCGCCCCAACGTACTGACGAACCCCAACCCTCGAACTATCTTCCACCTGGTCCAGCACGCGCCGGGTGAGTTCGTCGCCCTCTACGCAAGGGACCCTCATCTCGGCTGCATGGTGCCTTGGCGGCCTGACTTCGAGTGGGACAGACAGCTGGGACCGTGCGGTCCGGCGGCGAGATGATGTGAGGGTCGCAGAAGTAGATCGGCAGGCCGGTGTCGATGCGCAGCTGCGCGTGCTGGGCCATCTCCGCTCCCTGGTCCCAGGCAAGCGAGCGGCGCAGCTGCTCGGGCAGCGTCATGATCGACGCCGCGATCGCGTCACGCACCGTCTCTGCACCGTGACCGGCCAGCGGGGGGCCGTTCTTGACGGTGGGTTGCTGTCCGTGGCCGTCCATGCGGGGCAGGTGCAGCAGCATCGTGAACCGTGTCGTGCGCTCGACGAGCGTACCGATCGCCGAGCTGCCCAGCCCGAGGATGAGATCGCCCTCCCAATGGCCGGGAACGGCGCGTTCATCGGCTTCGGCGGGCCGCTGACTGATCATGATCTCGGGGGTGTCTCGCCGGCGTACCAGGTCTGCCAGCCGAGGTCGCCAAGCCACTCAAGCGCGGCATCCTCGACGTCGGCTTCGGCGAGGGTGGTCATGGATTTGCGAACAGTGACGATGGCTCCGGCTCGGTGCTCAGGATGTCTGCGAATTCATCCGGCCGCGACCAGGTGGCAATCCGCGAGACGCTCCCGACAAGCGCGAAATCCTCTTCTCGCCAGACGTTGGCTGAGTCGTCGAAGAGAGAGACGAAGGACAGGCTCTCCTGTTGTCGCGGCAGGTCGCTGAGGTCGCTGCACTCGGCGACGACGCGTTCGCTCAGGCGCCTCGCCCAGGACGGATTGCTGGTGTTCAAGAGAAACACCAGCGATCGCCGGGTGCTGGCGAGAATCTCGTAGTCCACCGTCCAGACACGGCCCGACCGTCCCCGGTACGGCCTCAGCTTCTGGAACTCAAACCGCTGTTCCCGAAGCCATTCGTCCACCTCGTCGCCGATCGTCTTGATGGCCCGCGGCTGGAAAGTGAACCAGATGTCGGCGACACGAACCATCGCCTGTCCGACGCGGTGCACCGCGTCGCTGAGCGCCAGCGCGTCTACGCCGTGCAGAGTCAATTGCCCCCGGTCCAACTCGACACCGAGGGTCAGGCAGACGTCCTGCGCCATGCGAGTCTGGCTGACCGTCATTTCGTCTCCGAACGACTGCCCGCGCAACCAGCCCAGCGCTTCGCCGTAATCGGTGAGGAGGTACTCCTCGCCTCGGTCCTCCACGAACACGTCGATGACGTCGCCGTCTGGGTAGAGGAACGGCGTGCGCACGCGGACCACCCCCCGCGGCGCGGGCGAGCACTCGAAGAGCGCAGGAAGCGTGGCGCGCAGCGCTTCGCAGAGGTCGGGAGTGCTCATCGCCCCAGCCTCCTCCGTCCAATCATACCGCGAGCCCGTCCTGCCACTCCGGCGACGAGAGCGTCCCCGTGTGGCTGATGTTCGTCTCGGCGCAGAACTGCTGCCAGACCTCCACGGGTTGATCCCACGGGGCGGTGATGTCCTCGGGCACGTAGGCCCATTTGTCCCTGAACTCCTCGGTCCAGCGGTGCTTGTGGACATCCCCGACGTGTTCTCCCGCCGGGTTCCTGTGCGAGGCACCCATGTTCAGGGCGTGGATGCGCCCCTCCCCCTGAAGCAGGAGCGCGTAGCCGAGCTTCCCGGCCTTGGGGTTCCAGGAGGCATGGACGGCGAGAGGCCAGCCGGGTGCGGACCGTACGGGCGCACGGAACGTCACCGCCGGGGTGTGAGCCGGATCAAGCCGCCAGGCGATGTCGCCCGTGATCTGCTTCGTCTCGTCGGAAAGGATCACCGCTACGTCCTGTTCCGTGATCACGTGAGAGGCGTCTCCCCATTACCCATCCCGGGAGTCCAGTCGGCAGCACTGCTCGCGGCGAGAACCGATAGGTTGGCACAAAGGTACATGGTGCCAGAGGATACACGCCCAAGGTCTGTCAGTGGGTCGGCGGTCCCGCAGCCTGAACCGCCTCGGGAAAGGTGCTCCCGCTCGTGCTCGAACACCATGCGCGGACGGCCCGCTCGCGGATCTCTGCTGTCGACGTGATCGTTGCCCACTGCGACGGGGAGCGATGACACGACGAGGCAGGTACCCAGTTGGAGGCTCCAACCTCTGAGAGGATGATCGCCTCAAAGTTTGGGATGACGGCCGAGACGTTGCGGACGTGGGTGCGGCGGGCTGAGGTCGACAGCGGCGCCCGGCCGGGGCTGGCGACGGAGGAGCGGGAGCGGCTGCGGGAGCTCGAGCGCGAGAACTGCGAGCTGCGCCGCGCCAACGAGATCCTCAAGGCGGCTTCCGCTTTTCTTCGCGCGGGAGCTCGACCCGCGACTGCCGAAGTGAGCCGCTTCATCGGGGCGCATCGCGAGCGCTTCGGGGTCGAGCCGATCTGCCGGGAGCTGCAGGTTGCCCCGTCGACGTACTACGCCGACAGACGACGCCGGCCCTCCGCCCGGCGGGTGCGCGACGAGGCCCGCTGCGCCACCCACGGCGAGCACTTCGGGGTCTACGGCGCGCGGAAGATGTGGCGCCAGCTGCAGCGCGAGAGGATCCCGGTCGCCCGCTGCACCGTCGAGCGGCTGATGCGGGAGCTGGGCCTCTCAGGCGTGGTGCGTGGGAAGGTCAGGCGCACGACCGTGCCCGACGAGAGCGCGCCCAGGCCCGCAGACCTCGTGGACCGCGACTTCCGGGCGCCGGTCCCCAACCGCCTCTGGGAGGCCGACCTCACCTACGTGCGGGGCGGGGACAACGATGGCGACGCCTCGCCCATGGAGCGAATGGGTCGCATCTTCGCGACGATGAAGCCGTGGCGAGACGCGCTGGTGGAGCGTGGCTGGATCGCGCCCGCGTGGCCAAAGGAGTACGGCGACGCCGACCTCTCGCCCATGGAGCAGTACCTGCTCAACGAGACGTTCGCGGAGCGCCAGGCGCCAATGATCCCCGTGCCTGATGTCGGCTCCACAATCATGGTCCACGGCACCGACGAGCAGAAACAGGAGTTCCTGCCGCCGATGGTCAAGGACGGAGTCTTCTGGACCCAGGGCTACTCGGAGCCAGGATCGGGTTCGGACCTCGCGTCGCTGCAGACCCGTGCCGAGCGCGACGGCGACGACTTCGTGATCAACGGCCAGAAGATCTGGACGACCGGCGCGCAGATGGCGTCGATGATGTTCGCCATGGTCCGCACGGACCCCGAGGCGCCGAAGCATCGAGGCATCACCTACATCCTGCTGCGCATGGACTCACCCGGGATTTCCGTGCGGCCACTGGTCCAGATGAGCGACGCGCAGGGCTTCAACGAAGTGTTCTTCGAAGACGTGCGCGTGCCCGTGAAGAACGCCGTGGGCGAGATCAACCGCGGCTGGTACGTCGGTGCGACTCACCTCGACTTCGAACGGTCTCGATCGGCTCGTCTGTGGGGCAACTGCAGACGCTCGATCGCCTCAAGGACGGGCTGACCGCGATCCGCGCCGAGCATCCGGAGCGCTCACGCCTGAATCAGCCCCACAGCCCGCGCCTCGAACTCGTCGATCGCTACGTCGAGGCGAATGTGGCGAAGACGCTCTCGCAACGCGTGATCTCGATGCAGGCTCGCGGCCTCGTCCCCAACCACGAGGCCTCGATGACGAAGCTGTTCACCACCGAGTTCACCCAGCGCATCGCGCGCACGGCGACCAAGCTCCTCGGCAAGTACGGTGACGTGCGCAAGGGCCCGCCGGAGTACACACCGCCCGAGGGCCGCTGGGCGACGAGCTACCTGTCGAGCGTGTCCGCGACGATCGCCGGCGGCACCTCGGAAATCCAGCGCAACGTCATCGCGACCCGCGGCCTCGGGCTGCCGAGGGGCTAACCGCTCGCTACCAGCTCGTCGCTGCACGCGCGTGATTTCGCGTGTCTCGACGAGCGATCCTCCGTTATTCGGAGATGCGTGCCGTGATAGCATTCGCTCTAACCAGTAAGAGGCGACGATCGTCCTCGTACCGTGACCGCGTGCTGCGATCAGCGGTCGGCATTGCACCGTTGGTTGTGTTCCCACCGCCGGGCGTGCTGGCCTGCGTCACACTGAGAAGCACCGCCGAGTAGCGCTCGACGGATGACGGGTGGGCGTCCGGATGACGACCGACCGCGCAAGGCCGCGCTATTGCTCGCTGTGCGGCGAGGCATTCGAGGCTCCGCTTTCCGTGTGCCCGCACTGCGGTGAGACGTGGGCCGAGCCGCTGCTCCGTCGCGACCTGCCGACCACGGCCGCGCTGCTCTCGACGCTGCAGCGATGGATCGATGTCGAGCTGATCGACGCCGAGAGCACCGAGCAGGTGCGCCAGGAGTACGAGCGTCGCCTGGCGAGCCTCAGTGGTCGCGAGGCCGCTCCACCGTCCAGCGAACCGGCTCCGCAGCCCTCGGCGGCGGCACCACCTCCACCCCCCATCCCCGGCACGCCAGCCGCCGGCCCGACGCCAGCACCGGCGTCTACGGCTCCTACGCGGCGTCGACCAGCGCCGCCGCGTCGACCACCCCGGCCATCCTTCGACCTGCAGGCCTGGGTGGCGACGCGCCAGGCCGACGTCCTGCTCTACCTCGGCGCGTTCCTGCTCGTGGTGTCGGCGCTGACCTTTGTCTCGCTCCAGGACGGCGAGTTGGCGACCGGCTGGCGCGTCGGGCTGCTGGCGACGTACACGGTGGGGTTCCTCGGCACCGGCCTGTTCATCCGCCGCTGGCCGCGTGTGCAGGAAGCGGGACCGGTCTTCCTCGCCATCGGCGCGCTCTTCACGCCGCTGAACTTTGTGCTCATCTACACCGAGGTGCTGGCGGACCGCGACGTCTCGGCGAGCGCTGTGTGGTTCGGCGGCGCCTCGTACAGCGTGCTGTTCTACGGCGTGCTCTTCCGGCAGGGGTTCGGGCGTCTCTATGCCGTGCCGGCCGCGCTCGCGATCCACATCGCGTGGGCTGCCCTCTTCTTCACGCTCGACATCCCGGGCGAGTGGTTCGGCGCGTGGTGGATGGCCTTCGCAGCCGTCACGATCGTCCCGCTGGCGCGAACCGGATGGCTGCGAGCGCCCGCGCTCGTTTACCTCGCCGCGATCGCGACCCTGTCGCTGTTCTTCTCGCACATCGTGCTTGCCGACGACACACTCCACCGGGGCCCCCTCCCCACCACCTACGCACTGCTCGCGGCCGGGTTCACCTACCTCGGCTACGAGCGTCGCGAGGTGTTGACCGCCATCGCAACCGCCATCGGCATCACGCTCGCCGCGGTCGCAGCGCTGTGGGCGTTTGGGTTCGAGGCGGACTGGTATGCCTATCCCTCGCTCATCGTGGCAGCCACGGTCGTGGCTACCCAGCGACGCTGGGGCCACCTCGACGCCCGCCTCACGCCTGCCGGCTGGACGTTCGCTGGCGTGGCCGCGCTGACGCCATTCGTGCTCATCGACACCTATTCGGACGGCGCTCACGGCCTCGTCGCGTTCGCCGCCAGCGCCGCCATCCTCACCGGCGTCGCGGCGGTGAACGTTACCGGCGGCGTCTTCACGGAGGTGTGGGCGAAGCGGCTGCCGACGGCGTGGGGCGAGCGACTGATCTTTAGTTGGCTGGCGTTCGTCATGCTCCTCGTCGCGATCGCGTACGCGCATCGCGAGCTCGGCGTAGCCCGGCCGGACACCGGCTGGTCGTACCTCGTCGTCGGCTGGCTGGTCGTGCTCGCGATGGCCGCCGTCGCAAGGAGCGACGCTCGGGCCTACGGCGCGCTGCTGCCAGCGCTCGCGGTCACGACGGCGGTCTCGCTGCAGCGCTGGGACCCCTACGCCGGACACGACGCAGTCCTCCTCGGCGTGCCGGCCGTCGCGCTGCTGCTCGCCTTCGGCTGGACGCGACGCTGGGGGCTGACGTTGCTCTCAGCCGGTCTCGCTGTCGCCTCGGCGGCGGCCGTCTGGGCGGCGGCCGACTGGGAGCTCTGGACGCTGGCGTGGGTCTACGGCGCGGCCGGTCTCGCGCTGTTCGCGGGCCTAGCCTCGTTCCGCGACTACGCCTTGATCGATGATCGTCTCGAGGAGCGGCCGCTGTCCGCGATCTTACTGAGCTGGGGCGTGCTCCTCACCGCCCCGGCCACGGCCGTGATCGCATTGTCTCTGCGCGCCGAATCCGGCTACGACGCGCCCTCGACGGCTGAGTATCAGACGCTCGTCGCCGTCATCGCCGCCATCGGCGTGCTGTTGGCCCTCGAGGGCTGGCGGCTGCGTCGCTGGGACGTGCAGGTGCCTGCGCTCGCCATCGTCGCTGGCGCGCTGGGCGCCGCCTGGCCTGCGCTGGACTTCGAGATCTGGACGCTCGGACCCGTCTACGCCGCCGCCGGCATCGCGCTGCTCGTGGTGCTCGCCTCGCGGCGGCGCTACGCCGAGGTCGATCGCGAGGCACTGGCCGTAGTCGTGCTGTCCTGGGGTCTGATCGCGGCCTCGCTCGTCGCGGCGACGATCGCGCTGCAACTGCGGGCGGAGGCCGGTTACGACCCGCCCTCGACGATCGAGTACCGCGCCCTCGTCGCCCTCGGCGGCCTGCTGGGCGTGCTCGTGGCGGCCGAGGGTTGGCGGCTCGGCCGCTGGGACTGGCAGGTGCCGGCGCTCGCCATCGCGGCCATCGCCGTGGCCGCGGCCTGGCCGTCGTTCGGGTTCGAGCCGTGGACCCTCGGACCGAGCTACGCCGCAGTCGGCCTGGCGCTGTTCGTCGCGCTCACCTCGCGACGGCGTTATGTCGAGGAGGACTACGACGCCGCGGTCATCGTCGTGCTGTCGTGGGGCCTGCCGCTGGCCGCACTCGCGGCGGCCGGCACCGCGCTCTCGCTTCGCGCCGAGCCGGGGTTCGATGCACCCTCGACGATCGAATACCGATCGCTGATCGCGCTGATCGCGGCGTTCGGCCTGCTGGTCGCCGCCGAAGGATGGCGGATCGGTCGCTGGGCGTGGCAGGTCGTCGCGCTCGCCGTCTTGGCCGGCGCCGTCGGCGCGGCCTGGCCGGCGCTGGGCCTCGAGGCGTGGTCGCTCGGCCCGGTCTACGGCGCGGCTGGCGTGGCGATGCTGCTCGCCCTCAACTCACGCCGCAGCTACCGCAATACTGGCTCGGCCGCCGCCTCCGTCCTGATCCTCTCGTGGGCGCTCTTCGCGCTTGCGCCACTCGTGGCGGCGAACGTGCTGCAAACGCGCCTCGACGAGAGAGTGCGCCCCGCCGTGGGGCTCGTCGAGTACCGCGCGCTGCTGGCGACGATCCTGTTGCTCGCGCCCGTGATCGCGTACGAGGGGTCTCGGATCGGCCAGCGCAGCCTCTACATCGCAGCCGGGGCCGTTGCGGTGACTGCCCTGGAGATGGGCATCGCCACCTTCGAGCCGACCAATGTCCAGGCCTACACCGTGCCCGCGGCCGCATATGCGGCGGGTGTCAGCCTCCTGGTCCGCCGTTCGCCGATGCTGATCTGGCCCCACCTCCAATGGCACGAACTGATCACGATCGTCGGCGCCGGTTTGCTGGTGCTGCCGCAGGCCGTGCAGGGCTTCGAACCGGGCGGCCAGGGCTGGGCACTGGTCCTGCTGCTGGAGGGCGCGCTCTTCCTCGTGCTGTCCTTCGTCTTGACGGCGCGCTGGCTGGCGGTGTCAGGGGTGATGACGGTCTCCGGCGTCGCCATCCGCGCACTGTGGGTGAGCCGCGACGCCGTGCCCTACTGGGTCATGCTCGGCCTCGCGGGCCTGCTGCTGCTCGCCGGCGGGTTCGTGCTGCTGCTGCAACGCGAGTGGTGGGATCGCGCACGCGAGGGCGTGTCGGACTGGTGGGCGCGCCACGCCGTCCTGGCCGCTCAGCCCGCGGACATTCACCTGCTGGCCCTGCTCACGGCGCTGGGACCGGCGCTGGCAGCCGCGGCCCTGCCGGTCGCCGATTAGTGCGAGGCCCCCGATGGCTCTGCCGACCTCGGCCGCTTGGTGCGCGCGAGACGCACGATCACGCCTCGGGCGCTGTACGCTCGCGAAGTTCGATTAGGGGGGCGTCGTGGGCATCACTGCAGTCACCATCTCGCGCTACCTCGGCGCAGGCGCCGAGGAGTTTGGGCGCGAAGTCGCCGAGGGCCTGGCGTGGGACGGAGCCTCTGTGTCAAGCGGCCTCGGTAGCGCAGGTGCGAGCATCGGCCACCATGCATCGGTAAACGACGTCCGAGAGTCGGCGTTTGAGGCAGCGCAGCGCCTCGTTCCGACTCTTGCCAGCGGCGAGTTTGCGACGGAAGTAGCCGTGGCCTTCGGTGCCCGGCATGCGCGCCTGGGTGAGCGCCGCGATGTGGAGCGCCCGGTTCAGCTGGCGGTCTCCACCGCGGCTGAGGCGATGGCGTTGGACCTCCCCGCTCGACACCTCAAGCGGCGCCGTCCCCGTGTAGCTGGCGTAGTGCGCGCGCGAGGGGAAGCGACTGACCGCTCCGCTGCGCCCCACAATCTTCGCCGCCAGGATCACGCCGACGCCGGGGATGCGCGTGAGGGCGCTGCCTTGTACACGCAGCGCTGCCTCGAGGCGGCGGCCGTTCTCGACGAGGTTGCGGTCCAGCACCCGCACCTCGCGTACCAGTTCGCGGGCCATACGCAGCCGCTCGCGATCCGCGGCGCCGGTCGGACGCAGGCGGCGTAGGAGCGCCTGCGCGCGATCGGCGGAGAGCCTGGAGGGGCCCCCACCCGGTCGTAGCTCGCGCAGCAGCCGGTGCAGCCGGTTGACCACGCGCGTGCGTTCCTGCGTGAGCTCGTCGCGGCGGTCGGAGAGCAGTCGCAGCACCGCCGTGTCGTCCTCCGCCCGCACGGCACGCAGCGCCGTGAGGGGTTGGGCGGCGAGCGCAATGGCACGCGCGTCTGCGGGGTCGGACTTCCCGCCACCGGAGAGCAAGCGCACGCGCGCCACCAGCCGCGCCGGGACATCGACGACCGACTCGCCCTCCGTGAGCAGCCACTGGCTGAGGCCGTGGCCGAGACCGCGGGCCCCCTCCACGGCCCAGCGGCGCTCGGGCCACTGCCGCGCCCAGCGCAGCAGCCGGCTGTGCGCACGAGCTTCCACCCGGAGCTGGCCGAGCTCGCGGCCCGCGGGGTCGACGGCGAGGGCGGTATGCGAGGACTTGTGGGGGTCGACGGCGATCAAGATCATGAAGCTCTCCCTGTCGTAGCTGAATTGCGGTGGGGAGGGCGGTGGACAGGCCGACTTCGGGAGCACCCGCACGCCTCTGTCGAGTCACACCGCGGCCGGACGGTGGCCGGCGACACTCCGCCCCAGAGCCAGTCCTGCTCAGCAGCACGGCAGCAAAACTTGGAGTCAGCCGACCAGCGTCCTCAACACCTTAGGGCCGCAACCCCCGGTGTCTGGCCGGATTCAAACAAGTCGGCAAAACCTCATGCGGCCCACCGATACTCATGATGCAAGCCCCCTAGCACTGGCTTGCTGACGACTCGCTGACTCGGCGTCCGCTGCACCCACGGCCGGCGCTCTGCTCGTCTCCGCCGGCGACAACCCGCAACGCCTCCGCAGCGAGGCGGCATTCGCCCATCACTCCGGCGTCGCCCCGATCGACGCCTCGTCGGGGCTGACCATCCGCAAACGACTCAACCGCGGTGGCGACCGCACCGCGAATCAAGCGCCGTGGGACGGCAAAACTTGATCCGTGCGGTTCGATGCTGAGATAGCAGAGTATCGGCGAGCCGCGAGAGGCTCGTCTGTGCTCTACCTCCGTCTGCTTGTCGCAGCACTCTTCGCATCGGTCCGCGCCCGCCGAGATCTCGTCCTCGAGAACTTGGCACTGCGGCATCAGCTCGCCGTCTACACGAGGAGCCGTCGTCGACCCCCGCTCCGTCTTCACGACCGCCGACTCTGGTCGCTGCTCGCTCGCTGTTGGTCCGGCTGGCGAGGCACGCTCGTGATGGTCGAGCCCGACACCGTCGTGCGGTGGCATCGATCTGCCTGGCGCGCCTACTGGCGCTGGAGGAGTCATCGCGGTTCCGGGAGGCCCCGGATTCCGGCTGAGTTGCAGCAGCTGATCTGGCGTATCGCCACTGAGAATCCACGGTGGGGCGCCGTGCGCATCGTCGGTGAGCTGCGCGCGCTTGGCTTCGAAGTGAGCGCTCGCACGGTGAGCCGCTACCGCCAGCAGGCACTGCGGCGGCCGCCGAGTCAGTCGTGGCGCACGTTTCTGCGCAACCACGCGCCCAGGATCTGGGCCGCCGACCTGTGCACGGTGCAGACGCTCACCTTCCGCACGCTCTACGTGTTCGTCGTGATCGACCACGGGCGGCGCCGCATCCGGCACTGGAACGTCACGGAGCACCCGATCGCGCCCTGGATCTGGAGGCAGATGATCGAGGCGACCGCCTGGGGTGAGCAGCCAGGGTTCCTCATCCGAGACCGCGACCGTAGCTACGGCGGAGACTTCATCGCACGCGCTCGACGGCTCGGGATCGAGACGATTCTGACGCCGGTGCGCGCGCCGAATGCCAACGCCATCGCCGAGCGGGTGATCGGGACGCTCCGGCGCGAGTGCCTCGATCACGTCATCGCCGTCAACGAACGGCATGGTGCGACCACCGCGGCGAGCCCTCGACTGCCGTCGCCCCCTTGACGAGCATGTGGCAGCCTGGGATTCGACATCCACACCAGACCGTCGAATCCGAGACGGCTCACGACCATTGCCAGGTACGGTCTGCCCTTCAAGCGCCACCAGACATGGGGAACAAACTCCGTCGCCCCTGGCGCCGCCCCGATCCGCTACACGATCCCGATACCCGGGGAAGTCCCGTGGGGGGCGGCGAGGCCGAGGAGGTAGCCGTCGGCGGCCCGGTACTGTCTACCGTCAAGTTTGGTCGAATTTGGTGGGCCCGCCAGGATTCGAACCTGGGACCGATCGGTTATGAGCCGACTGCTCTAGGCCGCTGAGCTACAGGCCCGCCGTCCGAGTATAGGTCGCCGTCAGCGCGCCAGCCGCGGCAAGAGCGCCGAGACCAACGCCGCGGACACATGAAGCGACGCGCCCTGGCGAGCCAGGAGCAGCTCGGCGACTGCCAGCGCCTGGACCGCGGTGACGGCGTGGTTCTGGAGCGAGGCGGCGAGCGCTGCCAGCGCCGAGCCCTCGATCGCGGGCATCCTCTCGGGCGGTGCGAACTCGCAGCGCACGGTGTCCGGATCAGCGGTGACGCGCACCTCCCGCGGGCCGCCGAGCGCGGCGAGCAGCTCGCGCAGTGGTGCGGGGTCGACCGGGGCAGAGCCCGGCGATAGCGCGCCGGGCTCTGCGAGGAACCCGGCAGGGAACTGACAAACCCTGCCGAAGACGGACGGACCTTAGCACGGGCGAGCGGGTGCCAACTCAGGCCGAAACGGCGGGATTCGAGCCTGGCGATCGACCGAATGAAAGCAGGACCCGTAGTGGGACGGGCCCTGCAGCACCGGAGGGAGACTTCGGCGCCGGCAGAGTCTAGCTCACGCGAGGCGGATCCGAACAGCGGGCGAGGTGGTGCCGACGGAGATAGAGATGGACCAGATGAAGGCCAGCGCATGAGCACGAAGGTGACGATGGAGTCGCACCGACGATCCGTGCGGTGGGCCGCGTGGGGCGAACCCGAAAATGCGGCAGAGCGATGAGCGTGCAATACGTTAGCCCACCCGTCCTCGGCGGCCTGATGGTGCGCCCCATCGTGACGCTGCCACCGCCGTTGACCGTGAGGCGCTGGTGGGTCACGTACGAGGGCCGATCCTGCCCTGGCGTTGCCGGAGGCGATGATAGCGTCGATGTTGACACCGGGGCCCCGGTGATCCTCGGCGACGCGCCGATTGAAGTGCCTGGATACCCATGCCCCCGGCAGCCCGGGCCAGACGACGGGATCTTGTCGTCGGCGCAGCGGCAGGCGTGCTTCGCGTACATCTAAGCGATCAATCTGGGGGATTGGGCCTGCACGTAGAAGAACATCATTGCACTCAGGTGCTACAACCCGCGCATGGATTCCGATGCAGCAGCAGTTCGACTCCAGGTGATTCACGACGAGGTGTTCGAGAGCTGTACCTCGTCGCTGAGCGCGTCCTGCTGATCGCCTCTCACCTCGACGGCGACATGACTCTGCTACGGCTGAAACGCGACGAACTCCGCCACCTCGCTGCCGGGTTGGTACACGGTGGCGGCGATGCTGGCAGTCCTCGCGCCCCTGCTCGCGTGGAACGTCGTGTTGCAGGCCGACCGCCAGGGCGAACCCAGTCTGGTGCACGCCTACCGCACCGAGGGCGGGGCATGGCTGAGGGTCGAAACGACGCTTGACGAGGTCGGTGCAACCGTGTCCGCAGGAGGGCTCGACCGCTTGAGCGGGGAGGTCTACCAACTTGGGGGATCCGCGACGACCGCTGGCTCAGCCTCGAGACGTTCAACGTCACGGAGGAGGGTCGGTGGTCGGCGGGCGTCGGGTTTACCTTCCAGCTACACGATTCCATCGCTGTGACCGTCGAGAGGTCGGCGGGCGATCGGCTGCGCGACGAGTTCCTGGCCGTCGAGCAGTTCGACAGCCTGCTCGAGGCGCAGGTGCTGATCGAGGACTGGCGGATCGAGTACAACACGAAGCGCCCGCACAGCAGCCTGGGCTGGCTCGCCCCGGCTACCTACGCCGAGCGCTGGGAGGCTCAGCAACACGCTGGACTCTCATAAGCGGTGGTCTCGCAAAGGGGGTCCGGTCAGCAGGTCGGGTGATGGCGGCGGCGCCCCGACCTCGCCGAGACTCCCGGAGAAGCCATCGAACTCCGCTTGGTTGCGTCAGATCTCGGGGCTCGACTGCGTGGCCTAGCCTCGTCTGAGCACGGACGAGGAGATGCCGGTGAACTGTCCGCACTGCGAGTCAACCGCCACGACCAGGCGCAAGGCCTCGACGACGCTCGGCTACCGGCGGTTCAATTGTCGCTCGTGCCAGCGTCGATTCAATGAGCGGACCGGCACTCCCTTCAACGATCTCCACTACCCCACCGACGTGGTGCTCCTCGCGGTGCTCTGGCGACTTCGATACAAGCTGAGTTTCCGCGACGTCGCAGAGATGCTCCTCCAGCGCGGCATTGAGACCACGCACGAGACCATCCGCACCTGGGAGTTCCGGTTCGCTCCGTTGCTCGCCGAGCAGCTGCGCGCCAAGCGCCGCGGCCGCGCCGGAGTCTCCTGGTACCTCGACGAGACCTACGTGAAGGTCGGTGGGCGCTGGTGTTACCTCTATCGGGCGATCGACCACAAGGGTGATCTGATCGACTCGATGCTGAGCGAGCACCGCGACAAGCATGCAGCGCGTCGGTTCCTGAAGCGGCTGCTCGAGGTCGCCGAGGGCAGACCTCGGCGCATCACCACGGACCTCCACCCGGCCTATCGCCGGGCGATCCGCTGGATCATCGGCCGCAAGGCTTGGCATCGCACGACGCAGTACCTCAACAACTACACCGAGCAGAGCCATTCGCGCGGTGGAAGCAGCGCTACTACCCGATGCTGGGCTTCGGGAGCTTCGAGTCAGCGTCGCGATTCTGCACGGCGTTCGACGAGCTGCGACAGTACCTCCGCGTGCGCCGACGCGGTGGCGACCACGTTGCGCTGCCGGAGCAGCGGCGACTCTTCCTCGTGCGCTGGCACTCGCTGATCGAGGAGGCAGTCGCGGCGTAGACAACCGCTTGAACCGCTCCGTTCCCGCGCATCGGGTCCGCCGTGCCCCGAATTCTGACACTGCCCTGTTGCCACCAACGGCGAGCAACGCCCGCTCGGAGCGGTTGGCTCCGTGCACTGGCTCCCCCGATCGAGGTGGACTCCCCCTTTGCACCGAAGCTATACGCGCCGCACACCGCAACGTTCAAGTCGCAACCGGACTCGCGCGTGATGAGAGCACCGGCATCCTCGGCGTGACGACTACAATCGCGCGACCCAGCGGAGCGCCATGCCCCGCATGAACCGTCGAGGAGACCTATGCCGCTGAAGGTAGTGAACGCCAGCCGAGCGCTGGCCGATCCGGGGATGTTCGAGGATGCCGGCTTCGAGCTGATCCAGCAGCAGGTCGGCGCGCGCACGCCGAAGGAGGAGTACATCGACCTCCTCCGCGACGCCGACGGCGCGATGATCGGCGTGCTGCCACTGACGGATGCCGAGGTCCTCGAGGCCTGCCCCCAGTTGAAGGTGGTCAGCCGCGCAGGCGTCGGCGTCGACTCGATCGACCTGCCAGCCGCGACGCGCCTCGGTGTGCTCGCCTGCAACACACCGGGGGTCAACACCACCGAGGTCGCCGACCATGCGATGGCGCTGCTGCTGGCGACGACGCGGATGGTGCGCGAGTTCGACTCCGCGGTGAAGGCAGGGCGCTGGAGCACCGCCACGCAGGAAACGCGCGCGCTCAGCGTGGGGCTGCGCCGGATCGCTGGCAGCACGGTTGGCATCGTCGGGCTGGGCGCGATCGGCCGCGCCTTCGCGACGCGTATCCGCGGCTTCGGACCGTTCCGCGTGATCGCCGCCGACTCCTACGTCCCTCAGACCGAGGCCGACCTCTACGGCGTCGAGGTCGTCTCGCTCGAGGAGCTGCTGACGGTGTCGGACTTCATCACCGTGCACACGCCAGCCACCGAGGAGACGAACCACCTCTTCAGCACCGACGCCTTCCACCGGATGAAGCCCTCGGCGGTGCTGATCAACTGCGCCCGAGGCCCGATCGTGGACGCCGAGGCGCTCCACGTCGCGCTCACTTCGGGTGAGATCGCCGCTGCCGCTCTCGACGTCACCGAGCGTGAGCCGATTGACGCCGAGGACCCGCTGCTCGGTCTCGACAACCTGATCCTCACGCCCCACGTGGCCGGCGGTTCGCCGGTGACGGCGGTCGAGGGCAGCCGCCGGCAGGCGGAGAACGTGCTGATGGTCCTCAGCGGCCAGCCGCCGCACCACATCGCCAACCCAGAGGTGATCAAGACGATCGCCGTGATGCGCGACGGCGACCCGGGCCGCTGGGTCGGGGTGCCCGACTTCTCGACGGCGCTGCAGCTCTAGGCTGCTGCTCCATGGGAGAGTGATCGCGGTTACCGACATACCCCCTAGGGGTATCCATACTCCGAGGTAGAGCCACACATTCGCTCCATACCTCGGAGGGCAGCCATGACCACAGCCGTCGCCGCACCACACGCACACCACTGGGTGATCGAGGCGCCGAACGGCGCTGAGAGCAGCGGCCTCTGTCGCATCTGCGGCGAGCAGCGCTGCTTCAAGAACGCGAGCGAGAACTATTGGGACCGCTCCGAGCAGGATCCAGACATCGCCCGCGTCACCGCCAGCGCGTCGAGCCCCGGCATCCGCCTCTCGGACGACTTCTAGCCACCAACGATCGACGCAAGGACAGAACGATGTTCCTGATGACAGAAGAAGGCGCACGGTCCGAGGCCAGGCGACGCCGCGAGGTTGATCGCGCTGCCTACCAGAATCTCAACGCGCGCGGTCGGCTGAGCAGGGCGCGGCTGCGCCTCGCCGTCTGACCGAGCCACCCGCTACTCGACAATTGACGTCTGCGGATAGAACGCCGCCCAGCCGTACCACTCGGTGAGGAACGACGTCAGGAAGCTCAGCCGGACCCCCGCGAGCGGTCCCGCGATGGCAACGCCGTCCGCGGTCCAGCGCGAGCCCGTCTGCCGATCGATGATCGCGCCGCCTCGACGTTCGAAGTCGAGCACGCGGCCGTCCGTCAGCGCCCGGTGGTAGGCGAGCGAGGGCTGCCCGCGCGCATCTTCCAGGAGCACGACGGGCACACCACCGACCTCGGCCTGCGCGGGGGCGTGTCCCCTCGCCGCGTTGGCCGGGAACGCCGCGGCGCCATCACCGGCGAGCACGCCGACGACGAGCTCGCCGATCGGCAGGCGGGCGTCGACGGCAGAGATACCACCGAGGCTGTTCAGAAAGTCCTCGCCGAGCGTCTGACCGCCCAGCGTGTCCTCGCGCCGGTAGGCGACGCCAGTGTCCGTATCGAGCACGGTCGTGTCGGGATGTGCCTCGCGCCAGGCGGCCCAGCTCGTCGTTTGCAGCGCGCGCACCTCGAGGCGTCGCCCGGCCGAGACGCCGGAGGTGGAGACGCCGTCGAGGTGCGACCAGACGCTGCCGGTGAGGTCGTCGAACATCGTGAAGACGCCGTTGTAGATGCCGGCGGCGTGAAACAGCAGCCGCTGTTCGTCGACGACGGGGTCGAACCCGACCCCGGAGGAGCAGATCACTCAGAACGTGACGAGGTAGGGCGACCCTCCCAGTCGATCGTTCACGACGTGGTGCAGCCGCAGCATGAACACCGGGTACGCCCGAGCCTCGCCGCCCTGGAGGGCGCCCAGCACCACCGTCTCGTCGCTGAGGTCTGACAATGCCGCTGGCAGCACCTTCGGGTCCGTCAGCGGCGGAAACGTACCGCCATCGAGCAGGAACCGATCCGCCTCGAACGCCCGCGCTGGCACGGCTGGCGGCGGGACCGGCGCGCCGGTGATGCCGTCGCTGCGCGGCCTGGCTGTCGCCACCTCGAGCGCGGGCCCGTCGTCTCCGCGCAGGACGCGCGCGGGCGAGCCTGTGACCTCAACGACGCCGCGGCCGTGCTCGAGGTGGCGACAGCCAGGCCGCCCGCATCGATGGTCGCGCGATCGCGCGCCGAGGCGCGCAGCGTCCCGACCGGAGAGAGGAACGACCGCAGGTCGACAACGCTGACGCTGGCGCTTCCGCTCGCCTCGATCCTGAGCTCGGCCGGTTCGATTTCGCCGGTCACTTCGACGTGGCCTTGCGTCACCTCGAGGTGGTCGAGCGTTGCCAGCACGATGAGCAGCTGCCCGCCCGTCGGCGCCACAGGCGACTCCGTCTCGACGCGCAGCGTCCCGTCCTCGACGGTCGTGCGCACGAGGTCGGCGAGGTTCGCATCCGTCGTCAGCACGATCAGCGTGGGCGCGCCCTGCTTGAACACGACCCGCACGTCGAGGTCAGCGTCGATCTCGAGGCGATGTGCAGCGTCGAGATCGCGCGTGACCTCGACGATGACGCCGTCACCCTCGACGACGCTGGCGTCGCCGCAGGCGGCGACGAGCACGATCAGGCCAGCGAGCACGGCGAACGGTCGGGTGAGAACAGACATGCGCCGATCGTCGTCGATGCGGCGCGTTCTAGACCGTGGCCTGCGCCACAGTCGGAGCCTCGAATGCTGCGGCTAGCGTGCGACGCTGGCGTTCGCGATCAGGACGATCGTGCCGTCGTCTTTCTCGATCCAGGCGAACGCGCCCTCGCGCGCGTCGTCGTCCTCGAGCGGGCCGGTCGCGACACCCTTGACCGTCAGATGGTCGTTCGGCCAGGTCGGGTTCGTGAACTTGAGGTCGAGCTGGCCGCTCGCCCACCAGCGCTCACCGAAGTGGCGGTCGAGGAAGTGACCGAGGTACGACATTGTCATGCGCCCGCCAACGACGACCTCCTGGAACCCAAGCGCCTGAGAGGCCTCGAGGTCGGTGTGGTAGCTCTTGCTGCCATGGAAGTACTGGCCGCACATCTCGAGGGTGATCGTGACCTCGAACGGCTCGATCGGTGTGCCTTCGGGCACGTTGAACTTGCGCGCCTCCTCCTTGCGGTTGGGGTCGCGGAACTGCAGCTGCTCGACCGGCTCGTCGAGGAGGAACGACTGGTGGTGGTTGGAGCTGAGGACCACCCGCCCGTCTGAGTCCTCGAGCGTCATCTCGGTGTTGACGACGGTGCGGTCGCGGCGCTTGTAGATGTCGACGATGCGGCCGTGCGCGACGTAGCTCGTGCCGGGTACGAGCGGCGCCTTGAGGTCCCACTCCTGCCGCATCCAGAGGTGCCCACGATCCTGGCTGAAGGCGCTCCAGCGATGGTAGTTGTCGGCGGCGCCGGCCATCATCGACGGCACCGTCGCACCGGCGGGCCGCGCGAGGGCCAGGCCCTCGTAGTAGTCGTCGAGCAGCGACTCCGTCACCTCGAAGGGCAGGTCGGGGAGCGTCTTGCCGACGGTCGGTTCTTCGTGCCGGACGGTCTCGGTGGTCATGGTTGCTCCTGCTTCGTGCGCCGCGATTCTCGCACGCGCGGTCTATGCGCCTGCGGACCTCGAAGGGTCGTTCGCCGGAAGGACATCGGCGAACGCCTGCTTCCACTCGGGCTGCGGCGTTTCGCAGTCCGCCTTCGGGACGAACGTCGAGCGTTCGACCAGCTCCATCTTGTGGATGTAGCGCGGGCAGTTCGGGAACAGCTCGCGCGCGACGACGCGGACGATCGCCTGCGCCTCCGGATACTCCGCCAGCAGCGGATCGTCGTGCTGCACGGTCGCCGTGCCCTTGAAGCGCATGCGGCTCTGGCCCTCGAAGTCGATGAACAGCAATCCGACCTCCCCGCTGTCGGCGATGCTGCCGAGTGACAGGAACATGCCGTTGCCGTCGTAGATCGGGAACGCGATCGTCTGCTCGTCCAGGACCCGGACGAATCCGGGCTCGCCGCCTTTGTACGAGCAGTTCGCCTGTCCTCGGCTGTCCACGGTCGCGAGGAAGAACATGTCGCGCGCCTCGGTGAACTCGCGGTCGCGGTCGGTGATCTGTGCGTGCACAATGCGCTCGGCCATCGTCTCCGCGAGGCGTCCGAGTCCGCGAACCGCTGCGCCTCGCGCTGCCCGTCAGTGTAGAAGCTCATCGGGTCCTCCTCGGTCGCGTCTCACGCCCGCGCTGTTGCCGATGATGATATCGGCAACGAGCCCACGACCGTCGCGCTCCGCCCGATCGGCCGCTAGGGTGTGCGTCCGCGCGCCACCCACCGGGGGCGCAGCCAGGCAGAGGACGCCACATGCCAGCTCCCATCGCCGCGTTCGACCGGCTGGGCACCGAGACCGCCTTCGAGGTGCTCGCACGCGCCAACCAGCTCGCGGCGGAGGAGCGCGACATCATCAACCTCGGCATCGGCCAGCCCGACTTCCGCACCCCTGACCACATCGTGCAGGCGGCGAAGGCAGCCCTCGACGCCGGCGAGCACGGCTACACCCCCGCCGCCGGCATCCCGCCGCTCCGCGCGGCCGTCGCGGCGGACCTCAGACGGCGACACGGCGTCGAGGTGGACCCGAACAGCGTGCTGATCACGCCGGGCGCGAAGCCGGTCATGTACTTCGCGATCCTGCTCTTCGGCGAGCCGGGCGCGGAGATCATGTACCCGAACCCGGGCTTCCCCATCTACGAATCAGTGATCGCCTACTCCGGCGCGAAGCCCGTCCCGATCGAGCTGCACGAGAGCTCGGGCTTCTCGTTCGACGCCGACGAGGTGCTCGCACAGGTGAACGAGCGCACCCGGCTGATCATCCTCAACAGCCCCGGCAACCCGACTGGTGGGGTCGTGCCGGCCGAGGAGATCGAGAAGTTAATCGCCGGCCTGGAGGCGTTCCCGAACGCCACGATCCTGAGCGACGAGGTCTACAGCCGCATCCTCTACGGTGGCCGCGAGCACGTGAGCCTCCTGAGCTACCCGGAGATCCGGGACCGCCTGATCGTGATCGACGGCTGGAGCAAGACCTACGCGATGACGGGCTGGCGCATCGGCTACGGCATCTGGCCGGAGGATCTGTTCCCGCACGCGGAGCGGCTCGCCGTGAACTCCTACTCCTGCGTGAACGCCGCCACCCAGCACGCCGCGATCGCAGCCCTCGAGGGTCCCGACGACGAGATCCATCGCATGGTCGAGGCGTTCGACGAGCGGCGTGAGCTGATCGTGCGTGAACTCAACCGGATCCCCGGCTTCCGCTGTGCTGATCCCGGTGGAGCGTTCTACGCGTTCCCGAACATCGAGGGCACGGGCTTCGACGCCCCCACGCTGCAGACGAGGCTGCTCGAGGAGGCCGGCGTGGCGGTGGTCTCTGGGACGAGCTTCGGTGCGCTGGGCCAGGGGTATCTGCGCTTCTCCTACGCCGCGAGCAGCGAGGAGATTGTCGAGGCGACACGCCGCGTACGCGAACTCCTCGGGTAGTCGACCCGCAACTACCCGTCCGCGTCCCCTCCGGCCACAGCCGCCTCGGTGGCGGCTTGCTCGCGTGCCGAGGGCGCGCGCGCAATCATCGGCGCCAGGATGGCGACGCAGAGGACGATCAGCAGTCCGATCACGATCAGCGTTGCCCGCTCGCCGAACGCGTCGGCCGCGAGGCCGACCGGCAGCGACGCCAGCATGAACGCTCCAAAGGCCATCGAGGTCAGTGAGATGACGCGACCGTAGTACTGCGGCGCCGCTTCGGTGACGATCACGGCGCTGTTGAGCGTCTGGAATGCGCCCGTGCCCAGGCCCATCAGGAACATCGGTCCGAAGACCAGCAGGAACGTCGGCGACAGGCCCGTGAGCACCAGCGCCAGCCCGGTGAGGACACCGCCCGCCGCGTAGACCGGCAGCGCACGCCTCGAGCCGGCGATCGGGGCGACGAAGACGCTCGCGAGCAGGCCGCCTACGGCGCTCACCGACGACATCACGCCGATGTCCTCGACCCTGCGCCCGAGTTCGTTCTCGACCAGGCCGGGGAAGGCGGTGGTCGAGGACAGACCGAGCATGATCATGCAGTAGAAGAGCAGGATCATCGTCCGCAGTCGCGGCTGGCGTATGACGTAACGCCACCCGGCGAGCATGTCGCCAAACACCGACCGGCCGACCACCACCTGCGTCGGCCGCGACGCCGGGAGCGTCAACACCGAGATCACGACGCCGAGGTAGAGCACGGTCATCGTGAAGTAGGCGCCCTCCGCGCCGATGAAGGCGATCGCGACCATCACGCCCGCGATCCCCGGCGCGACCACCCTCGACGCGTTGAGTGCGACCTGGTTGAGCGCGACCGCGTTGGCGCGCAGGTCCTCGCCTACCAGCTCGACGACCCAGGCCTGCCGCGCCGGGCCCATGAACGCGAACATGGCGCCCACGATCAGCGACCCGACGAAGAGATGCCAGAGCGCGATCTGGTCGACCGCCACGAGGATGCCGGTGACCAGGAAGACGACTGTGATCACGCTCTGGCAGACCAGCGACACCTTCTTCTTTGAGATCCGGTCGGCGTAGGCGCCGCCGAAGGGTCCCAGCAGCAGCGAGGAGACGCCCTGCCCGACGAGGACGATGCCGACTGCGCTGTTCCGGCCGGTGAGCTGAAACGCGACGATCGACTGCACCACCGTCGACATGAAGAACGCGGTGAACGAGGTCAACGAGCCGACCCACAGCACGGCGAACTGCCGAATCGAGAGCGACGCGAACACGCCTCGCAGCATCGAACCTCTGCCTCCCTCGACGCCCGCTGGACGAACTCCGGTCGGGCCATCGTCGCGCGCAGGCGCGTGCGGTCAATCCGCCCCGCTCAGCCAGCGCCGTCCGAGGCGCACGCGGACCAGAGCCCACGGCCGGCTTCGCGTGCCGCGCGCTCGGTCTCGCGCATGCGGTCGAGGTGCTTCAGGTCCGGCGGGAAGGTGGCAACGATGGCGAATCCCTCGGCGACGATCAGCTCGTTGAGCATGCGGCCGTCAGCGAGATAGACGTAGCGGAGCAGACGGTCGAAACGATCGGTCTCGGAGACGTCCCGCTCCAGCCGCACACCTGCGCCCACGGGCAGCAAGCCTTCGACGAAGCGCGTCGCCTCGTCGCCGTAGCACTCGAGGTTGTCGCCGACCTCGGGCGCGTCGATCAGGATCAGCCGTACGCGCTGGACCGAGCCCTCGAGGTGCACGCGGATCGTGTCGCCGTCGACCACGCGCTCGATGCGCGCCTCCCGGTCGGCTGTCGACCGCGCCTCGTCCTCGCACGCCGCAATCAGCAGCAGCGCGACGAGTGCGAGGAGTGATCGCTTGCGGATCAGAAGCCGAGCCGGCCGCCGAGGCCCTTCAGCGCGTCGCCGCCGTCGCCTCCACCGTCGCCGCCAAGGGCGCCCTCGAGTTGGTCGCCGATCGGACCGGGGAGCCGGTCTTTGAGCTGGGCCACGACGAGCTGGACCGCCTGCGTCGCCTGCTCCTGGCTGATGCCGACGCGGTCAGCGACCATCTTCACGATCTTGTCCATTGGTAGGCCTTTCTATTCGATCGGGTAGCGCGAGAGTCGGTTCTCCTCGCTCGTCATGAACTCCAACAACGCCGGCCGGCCCTTCGCCATCTCCGCCTCGGCGCGGCCGATCGCGGCCACGATGTCGCCGGGGTCGGTCACGCGTTCGCCGTAGGCGCCGAGCGCCTCCGCGACGGCCGCGTAGTCGCCATAGAGCTTCGTGAAGCGGAACTGCCCCACGGCGGCCTGGTACCTCGCCGGGTAGCCGGAGAGCACCTGGTTGTTGAGGACGATGGTGAGCACCGGGATTTCGAGCCGCACGGCCGTTTCGATGTCCATGCCGGCCATGCCGATGGCCGCATCGCCCATGAAGTTGATCAGCATCCGGTCCGGCGCGGCCAGCTTCGCGCCCATCACCAGCCCCAGCGAGTACCCGAGCTGCGTCGAGTTGCCCCACCCGAGGTAACCGCGGGGCACGATCGATTCCCAGAACGGCACGAGCTGGTCACGCGGGTGGCCGGAGTCATGCGTCACGACCGCCTTCGTGCGGTCCACCGTGTGCATCAGGTCCCAGATCACGCGGTAGGGGTTGATCGGCTGCTCGTCCGAGGTGAGCAGCGGCATCCACTCCTCGAGCCACTCGTCGCGGACGCGCTTCACCTCGTCGGCGCGACCGCCGCCTCGATGGGCGTCGCCGGCCTGGCGCTGGACCTCCGCGATCATCTGCGCGAGCACGAGCTTCGCGTCGCCGATGATCGCGTGGTCGAGGTCGTGCTCCTTGTTGAGGTCACGCGCGTCCACCGTGGACTGGATCATGACCTTGCCGTCGCCGATTCCGGCCGAGGCGAGGTTTGTCGTGAAGCTGGCGCCGATGCCGAAGACGAGGTCGGCAGCGTTGAGGAGGTGACGCGCCTGCTTGGTGATCGTGTTGCCGGCTGCGCCCAGGGCCAGCGGGTGGTTCTCCGGGAACGCGCTCTTGCCCGAGTTGGTCGTCGCCACCGGAGCGTCGAGGAGTTCGGACAGCTCGACTAGCTCGTCGGAGGCCTCCGCCCAGAGCACGCCCTGCCCTGCGAAGATCACAGGCCGCTCCGCGCCGAGCAACGCGGTCGCGGCTGCGCGCACGTCGTCTGGGTCGCCGGCGGAGCGGTGCGCGCGGACCGGGCGGTAGTCGATCGCGTCGTCCTCCAGCTCCTCCATCGCGACGTCGCCCGGCACCTCGAGGAGCACCGGTGCGCCTCGGCCGGTGCGCAGGAAGGTGTGGGCGCGCCGCAGGAACTCGGCCGCCCGGTCGGGCCGGTTGATCTGCGACGCCCACTTCGTCACGCCCGCGTAATGGACAGGCGCGCTGAAGTCAGGATCCGAACCAGCGCGCCCTCGGGCGGTGCCGCCGGGCAGCACGAGGATGGGCACCGAGTCGGCGTAGGCGTGCGCGATGCCGCCGAAGGCGTTCTCGATGCCCGGACCGGATTGCGTGACGACGACGCCGTTGCGGCGTCCGTTCAGCATGCGCGTGTAGCCGTCCGCCATGTTGACGGTCGTCCGCTCCGTCCTCGACATCACCGGGCGGATGCCGATCGCCGCACAGGCGTTGATCAACTGGTTGTCGGGGAAGCAGAAGAGGTACTCGGTGCCCTCCGCCTGCAACACCTGGGCGATCGCATCGTTGCCTCGCACATCACGCTCCTCGCTGGCGGTCCTGACTGCCGAGGCATGGTACGCGCCCCCTCGACAGCGTTCGCCCCTGTCCGATCGGACAGCTGACCGTCCGGTCAGTGGCAGCGCCGGCGCGCATGCCTACCGTGAAGCCAACAACGAAACGAGAGCGACGCCGAAGGCGTCTCGAACGAAACCGAACATGGAACTACGTGAACGAACCGCCATCGTCACCGGCGCGTCGCGCGGCCTCGGCCGCGAGATCGCCCGCGCGTTCGCGGACCGCGGCGCCCACCTCGTGCTCACGGCACGGGGCAGCGAAGACCTCGAGCGCGTCGCCGAGGAGCTTTCGGACCGCACGGAGGTGCTGGCCCTGGCGCTCGACGTGTCGGAGGACGCGGAACGTCTCGTCGAGGCTGCGACCGCGCGCTTCGGCGGCGTCGATGTGCTCGTGAACAACGCCTCCGAGCTCGGCCCGACGCCGCTCCCGGCGCTCGAAGCGCTCGACTGGCGCGCCTTCGAGCGCGTGCTGCGGGTCAACGTCCTAGCGCCGCTGCACTTGACGCAGCTCGTGCTGCCCGGCATGCGGGAGCGCGGCGAGGGCGTCGTGATCAACCTCAGCTCCGACGCCGCCGTCGAGGCCTATGTGGGGTACGGCGGCTACGGCGCGAGCAAGGCGGCGCTCGACCACGTCACGCGCACCCTCGCTACGGAGCTGGAGGGCACGGGCGTCCGCGTCTACGCCGTCGACCCGGGGAACATGAACACCGCGATGTACGCGGCCGCTGAGCCCGACGACGACCTCACCTCGGTCCCGGGCCCCGAAGGGTCCGCTCCCGCCTTCGTCCACCTCGTCGAGGAATCGACGGAGCCGTACGCCCGCATCGAAGCACAGCAAGCTTTTACAACGACAGGAGTGCTGCCACACCTGCTCGCGCCCGGCGACCTCGTGGTCGTCAACGACTCCGGCACCCTGCCAGCCGCGCTGGTCGCCACACGCCAGGACGGCAGCTCCGTGGCCGTGCACTTCTCGACGCAGCTCGACGAGGCGATCTGGGTCGTCGAGCCCCGCAAGGTCGCGGGACGCCGCGGCGAACGGCTCGACCTGCCGGGTGGCGGCCACGTACGCCTGATCGCGCGCTACGAGGACTCGATGCGCCTCTGGGTCGCCGCCGTGCACCTCAGCGCCGATGTCCACAGCTACCTCGCGCAGTGGGGCAGCCCGATTCGCTACCCCTACGTGCCGGACGAGTGGCCGATCGATTTCTACCAGACCATCTTCGCGCGCCGGCCTGGCTCGGCCGAGATGCCCTCGGCGGGGCGCGCGTTCAGCCATCGCATCGTCGAGGCGCTGGACGCCCGCGGCGTGAGCATCGCGCCGATCACACTGCACACCGGCGTCGCCAGCCTCG
The DNA here is from genome assembly GCA_965198045.1 of Dehalococcoidia bacterium. GTDB lineage: Bacteria > Chloroflexota > Dehalococcoidia > UBA2979 > UBA2979 > CBDDEC01. The sequence goes on along the minus strand of CBDAOL010000011.1, from coordinate 477,844 downwards.
AACATCACGAGTCGCCATACGCCGAGTGGTACGAGGTGACCGAAGCGACGGCGAACGCGATCAACCACACCCGCGCCCGTGGCGGCCGCGTCCTGGCCGTCGGCACGACCGTGCTGCGATCCCTGGAGTCGACCGTCGAGGGCGGCCTGATACGGCCTTCGAGCGGCTGGACCGACCTCGTGATCACGCCGGACCGGCCGATCACCGTCGCTGACGCCTTCCTGACCGGGTTGCACGAGCCCGAGGCGAGCCACCTCGACATGCTGGAGGCGTTCGCGGGCGCCCGTCATGTGCGCGCGGCCTACGCTGCAGCCCTCGACGGTGGCTACCGCTGGCACGAGTTTGGCGACCTGCACCTGATGCTGTAAGGCTCTGGCGTGCATCCGCGCCTGTGTGAACGCGAACACCCAACCACGCGCCAACGCCTCGCAGGAGGCAGGGCTCCTCCTTCGCCGCACGCTGTCGGCAGACATCCAGCGAAGGAGGATTCCGATGACGACAGCAACCGCAACCGCAACAGAGACACCGATCGAGGTAGGACACGCCCTGGTCGAGGCGATCACCAACCGTCGCTTCGACGATGTGGAACGGCTGGGCCACCCCGAGGCCCGGCTGCGCTCGATGAACGCCAGCGGACCCGCCGAAGCCCATGGACCGGAGGGCATCGCGGCGTTCTACCGCGGCGACTTCGCCTCGGCGACGGTGTTCGAGACCGTCGAGACATCGGTGCGGCCGCTGGCCGACCGGGTGCAGATCACGTGGCAGTTCGATCTCGAGCGGCCGGCCGCAGATTACCCCGAGACCGTCGAGCAGCATTTGTTCATCAAGGTCGTCGACGGGCTGATCCTGCGCATCGACCAGGTCTGCTCCGGGTTCCGCCCGAGGAGTTAACAGGCGCTCACTGCTGATCCACTGCGAGTAGCCTCTGCGCAATGGCGACCGGGCCCGGCAGGCCCGGTCGCGGCGTGGAGGCTGCCTGATGGATCCCGTCGTGTTCCAACTCGCCCTGGTGGCGCTGCTGATACTGACGAACGCGTTCTTCGCCGGCGCCGAGCTGGCGCTGGTCTCGCTGGACGCTGGACAGGTGCAGCGCCTCGAAGGCCGCGCCGGTCGCGGACAGACCGTCGCCCGGCTCGTGCGCGAGCCGAACCGGTACCTAGCGACCGTTCAGGTCGGCATCACGCTGGCCGGCTTCCTCGCCTCCGCGACCGTCGCGGTGACGCTCGCCGATCCGCTGCTCCCGGCGTTCGAGGTCTTCGGCGGGGCGGCCGAGGGGGTGGCCATCGTCGCCGTCACGCTGGTGCTGGCGTTCGTGATGCTCGTCTTCGGCGAACTCGCGCCGAAACGGCTGGCGATGCAGCAGGCCGAGCGCTGGGCCCTTGTCGCCGCGACGCCCCTGGCCGGGCTGGCTCTCGTCTCGCGGCCCTTGATCTGGCTGCTGTCGGCGGCGACGAACGTGACCGTGCGCGCGCTCGGCGGGCGGGCGGAGCAGGGCCGGCCCGAGCTCACCTCGGGCGAGCTGCGCGCCCTCGTCGAGGCTCACCGCAGCGTCACCCCGATGCAGCGTCGCATCGTCGCCGGCGCGTTCGAGGCGAGCGAGCGGACGTTGACCGACATCCTGCTCCCTCGCGGCGAGGTGGTGTCGATCCGCAGCGGCGCGACAGCCGCCGAGGCGCGCGCCATCCTCGCGGACGCGGGTCACCACCGCGCGCCGGTCCACCGTGGTGAGCTCGATGACCTCGTGGGCGTCGCTCACCTCGTCGATCTCGCCTCTGCGCCCGCGGAGGCGCCCGTCGAGGCGCATCTGCGCCCCGCCTTCGTCCTTCCCGAGACCGCGACGGTGCTCGACGCGCTGCACCGGGCACAGCGGGAGCGGCAGAAGATGGTACTGGTGACGGACGAACACGGCGGGATCGATGGCCTGGTCACCGTCGAGGACCTCGTCGAGGAGTTGGTCGGCGAGATCTTCGACCAGCACGACGCGGAGACGCCGAGCGTTGAGCGCACCGACGAGGGTGCGCTGATCATCGATGGCTCGTACCCGATCCACGACCTCGTCGAAGTCGGCGTCGAGCTGCCCGAGGGGCCCTACGCGACGCTCAGCGGACTGATCATGGAACGCCTCGGACGCGTGCCGCGCCGCGGCGACGAGGTCGCCGCCGCAGACTGGCGACTGCGCGTCCTCGACGTGCGAAGCAACGCCGTGCAGCGCGTCCGCATCGACGAGGCGGCCGAGTAGCGAGGAGGGGCCGGCGCACAAGCGCCGACCCCTCGAGGGGTGCTACTCCTCGTTCACCAGCATGATGGAGCTGACGAGCGTCCACACCGCCAGGCCGGTAAACGCGGCGTAACCGAGTATCAGCGCGGTGTCCGATGTCCAACTCGTACTGGCCACCGAAATGACGCCGATCAGCGCCGCCAGCGCCGAGAGCCACGTGTACCAGGGCGGCCAACTGGGATGCCGGTAGGACGAGATCGACACGGCGCCGGTCAGCACCGCGATGGCGATGCCCACTCCGCTGTAGGCGCGTCCGCCCAGGTCCCAGATCGCACGAATCATCTCGTCGTCCATGCCCGCGCCACCGCGCAGCAGGAGCGTGCCAACCGCCACACCGCCGATCGTCGCCGTGGCGCCGATCATGATGCCGCCGATGAGGGCGACGATCCCCCAGGCCTCACCGTGCTCGCGGTCGACCGCGGAGATGCGGGCCACCATGCCGCTCAAGAAGACAGCGTAGAACGGCAGGATCAGCACACCGAAGATCAGCGCCAGGCGGTGCATGTCGAGATCGCCCTCGATGTAGGCGACGATCTCACTCGTCGAATCATTGAGGGTCGGGGTGCTCCCGTAGAACGCGACGTTGAGCACCATGAACACAAACGCGGCGATCCCGAATCCGCCGACTGTTCGAGCGTATGACATAGGTGTCTGCCCTCCTCATTTCTGATCAGGCGCGTTGGCGCCTGATCAGAACACTCGTGATTACGATAACATTCGATGTGGCGCAGATCGAGACCCGGCACTGGACTCGGAGCCCCCTGATCCGCCCCACAGGGGCGGGTTCATGTACTGTCCTCGCAGCAAGTGGCAGGCGAGTCCGCCCCACAGGGGCGGGTTCATGTACTGTCCTCGCAGCAAGTGGCAGGCGAGGAGCCGCGGAGGACGCCATGACGACCGTTGACTACATCAGCAACACGCTGAACTTCGTGCACCGCGCGCTCATGGACGCCCGCAACGGCACGGACGAGCAGCTGCACTTCGTGCCCGACGCGGGCAGCCATTCGATCGCGTGGTGCATCTGGCACACGGCGCGCATCGAGGACCTGATCATTAACCTCCGCGTCCGCGGCGAGGCGCCGATCTGGAACGAGGAGTGGGCCGAGCGCACCGGCCTACCCGACGACGGCTTCGGCACGGGTCAGTCCGACGAAGAGGCGCATGAGGTTCACATCGGCTCGATGGACGCCTTCGCCGAGTACCAGGAGGCCGTCTTCGCCCAGACCGCCGCCTACCTCGAGGGCGCCGACGACGAGGAGCTGCAGCGCGAGGTCCCGGCCCGCCAAGGTACCGAGACCGTCGGCCAGGCGATCTCGCTGCACATGCTGGGCCACTTCAACGGCCATCGAGGCGAGATCAACACGCTGCGAGGCATGCAGGGCATGCCGACGGTCCTCGTCCGGGAGGGCACGCACTAGCCGTCGCGCCCGCGGCGACCGCCGTCGAGTGTCGGCACTCGAAGCACGCGCCGGCTGATCGCCGGGGCTTTTCTTTGGCTCAATCACCACGCGAAGCGACCGATCCCCCCTGCGCCCCAGCACTGCGGGACTTGACAGAGCGATAGATACTCGGTATACATACCCACTATGCAGCACGGTGAACGCCTGTGAAATACCCTCTGTTGGCGCTCCTCGAGGAGGGGCCGGCCCATGGCTACGAACTCAAGACCGCATTCGAGGATCGCTACGGCGAGGCCTGGCCGGCAGTCAACATCGGCCAGGTCTACTCGACGCTGCAGCGACACGAGCGTGATGGTTATGTCACGGTCGAGATCGTTCATCAGGCCAACCGACCCGACAAGAAGGTCTACCACCTCACCGAGGACGGGCGGACCGCCCTCCGCGAGTGGCTGGAGGGGCCCGCGACGACCACCCGGCTGCGCGACCAGTTCTTCCTCAAGTTCCTGCTCGCCGCCGAAACTGGGCTCGCCGATCCATTCGAGCTCCTCGAACGCCAGCGCGCCTCCGCTCTACGCGCACTGCGCGACCTCAGCGAACTGTCGATCGAAGCGGACCGCGGCGATGCTGCGCTGCTCGTCGAGGGCGCGGCGCTCCACCTGCAGGCCGACATCCGCTGGCTCGACCGTTGCGAGGAGTACCTGGCCAACCGGCCGCCGCGGACGCCCCGCGCTCGCACCGACGCCGACACGAGCACTGACGACACCAGCACTGACAACACGGGCGAAGCAATGACGACAGCCACCAACGACAGGAGTAGTGCCGGGGTCTGACCTCGGCCGTTTCACGAGCGCCGCGCGGCGGCGCCCAAGGGGGAAGCCACCATGGAGCCAATGCCCGAAGCGCGAGACCTGCGGCGGACGTTCAGCACCGACGGCGCGGACGTGCAGGCGCTGACCGGCATGAACCTGGCGGTCCAACGCGGCGAACTCGTCGCGATCATGGGACCCAGCGGCAGCGGGAAGTCCACGCTGCTCCAGATCCTCGGAGGGCTCGACCGGCCGACCGCCGGCGAGGTCTACCTCGACGGCGAACGTGTCGACGAGCTGTCCGAGGCCGACTGGGCCGTCCGGCGGCGCGATCAGGTGAGCTACGTCTTCCAGTTCTTCAACCTGATCCAGAACCTGAGCGCCGCCGACAACATCGAACTCGCCGCGCTCATGGCCGGGCTCCCCTCGGAGGAGGTGCGCGCACGTCGTGAGCGCCTCGCCGAGGAACTCGACATTGCGGACCGCATGGAGCTGTCGCCGTCGCGTCTCTCCGGCGGCGAGCAGCAGCGGGTGGCCATCGCCCGCGCGCTGGTGGTGGAGCCGCTGATCCTGCTGGCGGACGAGCCGACCGGGAACCTCGATAGCGCGTCCGCGCAGGAGATGCTGCGTCTCCTGGAGCGGCACCACGACCGGGGGCAGACGATCGTGATGGTCACGCACGACCCCCGCGTGGCCGCGGTCGCCGACCGCGTCGTGCGGATGCGAGACGGCCGGCTGGCCTCCGAGACGCGCCTCGAGGGCGGTCGCGACCTCAAGAGCCGCCTCTCCGAGCTGATCGAGCTGGAGGCGTAACGATGTGGCGAGCACTCATACGCAAAGGCCGCGCTGACATCATGAGCCGGCCGCTACAGAACGTCCTGCTCCTCGTCGTCATCGGCGTCGGCGCAGCGACCCTGACCCTGTCAATGACGATCAGCGGCGCGCAGTCGCAGTCGGTCGAGAGCTGGGTCGAGGAAACGAACGCCGCCCACGTCTGGTACTCCTCGGACCCGGACACGCTCGACTCGCTCGCCGAACGAGCGTTCGTGGAGGAGTACAGCGGCGCTCACCCCGCCCTCAACGGCGGCACGCTCCTGACCGGAGCGATCCCGCATGACCTCAGTTTCCACGGCATCGACCCTGCCTCCACGACGATCGCCTTCGGCGCGGTGCGCGCTGGCCGCTGGCCTGCTGACGTAGCGGCTGGCACGGCGACGCTCGAGGCCGCACTGGACCCCGGGCTGGCGCGTGAACTGGACCTCGCGCTCGGTGACACGATCTCCGTCGCCACGCGCGGCGGGGTCTTCGAGCTCGACGTGGTTGGGCTGATCGTGCCCACCAGCCGAGTTCCCTACCCGGTATGGAGCACGGCCGGTGTGTTCGTCACGCCGGACGCCGTGGACACGCTGGGCGGTGGCGCCGCAGCAGGTGTCCTACAACGCGATGCAGGTGGTCGGGCCGGCGATCGCGGCTGCACTCCTCGGCATCGCGCTGTTCGGCTTCGGCGGCGCCTTCTTCGTGCAGGGTGGGCTCTACGGCGTGGCCGTGGTCCTGACGATGATGCTGCCCAACGTGCGTCCGCCGATCGCCGCGGCGGCTGGGGGGTTCCTCAACGACATCGCCGAGGGCGTGCGGTACATCCGCGGCCGCCCCAGCCTGCTCGTGATCGTGCTCTCCTACCTCGTCGTCTCTCTGACCGTGTTCCCGTACTTCGTCTTCTACGCGGGCATCGTCGATGTCGTGTTCGAATCGCGCACGCTGCCTTTCATCGATAGCGAGGCGGTGGCGCTCTCCGTGCTCGTCGGTGTCGGCTCGATCGGCGCCTTCGCCGCCTCGGTGTTCGTGGCCGGGATCGCCGACCGAGGGCACGCGTTCACGTTGTTCATCGGAACGAATATCGCCTTCGCGCTCGTGCTCTACGCCATCGCGCCGACGTTCGAGGTACTGATACTGGTCGCGATCGCCCTCAACGCGCTCTCGGCAACGTTCGCCTCGCTCGGTCAATCGCTGGGCCTGCGATACGCGCATCGCAACTTCCACGGCCGCATCCCGGCCGTCCTGACAATGACTCTCGGCCTGACCGGCTTCGCCGCGCTCGGTTACGGGCAGCTCGCCGACCAGGTGTTCGGGTTGCGCGAGGCATTGCTCGGGATGTCGGGCATCGGCCTCGTCGCCGTCGTCGGCATCGCGCTGTACGCACGACGCATCAACGCCTGGGACGACGCGCGATCGCCCGGCGAGGAGATCGAGCTACCGCCCGATTCGAGCCGCGCTGCCACGGCGCCTGTCGAGGTAGCGGCCGGAGACTAGCCAGGTGGTGACCACCGCCTCGACGAGCTATCATGAACCATCGAGGTGAATATCGATGACTACGCTCGAAACCCCCATCGAAGAGACCCTGAACCGCACGTTCGCCGCGCTCGGTGACCCGACGCGCCGCTCCATCCTCGCGCGGCTGCGCGACGGCTCGGCCACCGTCGGTCAGCTCGCGGAGCCGTTCAACATGTCGCTCAACGCCGTGTCGAAGCACATCCAGGTGTTGGAGCGAGCCGGACTCGTGCACCGCGAGATTCGCGGCCGGGAGCACCATTGCTCGCTCAGCCCGATGCCGCTGCGGAATGCCACCGCCTGGTCGGAGCAGTTCCGCGTGTTCTGGGAGCAGCGCCTCGACGCCCTCGATGCCTACCTCCGCGACCAGGGAGCGCAGGTGCCATGACGATCCAGCGCGTGACCGAGACAGGCGGAGACGTCACCTCGTTGCGCGTCGTCCGCATCCTCCCCGCCACGCCCGAGGTCGTGTTCGACGCGTGGCTCAACCCGGAAGCGATCCGCGTCTGGATGTGCCCCGGCGACATCTTCGAGTCGATCGCGGAGGTCGACGCGTCGGAGGGCGGCGCGTTCACCATCCTGATGCGCAGCCCCGGCCTGGACGATCCCCACACCGGCGAATATCGCGTCATCGATCGCCCTCGGCAGCTGCAGTTCACCTGGTCGTCGGCAGGGACCTACCACCAGCCGACGCTCGTCAACCTCGAGTTCGCGCCCTACGGCGACGGCGAGTGCGAGTGCGAGTTGACGCTCACCCATGCGGAACTGCCGCCCGACCACGTCGAACCGCACACGATCGGCTGGAAGGCCCACATCCGCGTGATGATTGACTTGATCGAGGCGGATTCGCTCCCCGGCGCATAGCACTCGCCCTCAACGCACCGCCCGATAGCCGACCGATAGTGCCCCGCGATGGATGCGGGCACCGCGCTGCGCGACTCTCTGAGTGCGCCCGTCGGTAACGACGCGGCAGTGCGTGAAGGAGGGGTCAGGTGAGTCAGCGCGAAGAGTTCCCCGCTGTCGAGGCGCTGGCGATCCCGGGGTGGGCAGCTGCGGCGAACGCTGCGACGCCCACCAACCTTCTCGCCGTCCGCGGCTAGCCCTCCGCCGGAGCGAGGTCGATCGTTTCGAGCTCGATGCGCCCGGAGCCGGACACGTTCACTTCAACGCTCGCCCGCTGCTCCCAGCCACCGCCATCGATCTCGGTCGAAACGACGAGTCGGTAGCTACCCTGGGGCGGGTCGACCAGCGTGAAGCGGCCGCTCGCATCGGTGAACGCACGACGCAGCAACGGCGTCTGATCGCCGCCCCTGGCCACCACGAGGTCGACACGCGCACCCTCGACGGCCTGGCCAGCGTCCACGATCGTCCCGCCGGCGAGCGTCGCAGCCACCTCGACGCTCGCGTCGTAGGTCGCGCACACCGCCGGTTGCAACGGCGCCGACGGCAGGCACGCCATGAGCGCCACGAGGTGCTCGCCCGGTGGCAGCGAGAGGCTCGTCGCACCGCCGCCCTCGAAGTGGCACGGCGCGGCTTCACCCACGAGCACGGGGTGCGGCGTGCACAGGTTCTCGGGCAGGAACGTCACCGCCGCCATGGACGCGTCGACCGGCAGCAGCTGGGCCGCACCGGAGCACAACCCCTCGGCGTCACAGGCTCGCAAGGCCACGACGGCCGAGGTCGAGCCGACGCGGAGCTGCAGCTCGGAGTCAGCGCCGCAGCGCTCGCCGTCCTCTGCGAACCCCGCGATGTCCGCCGACCAGCAGAATGCGACGACGCTCGACGAGACCTGTGGCGTGCAGGTCACGGTGTCGCCCGCACGCGGGTACAGCGGAGCGCAGCCGAGCGCTGTCACGGCGGGCGGCCGTGGTGTACTGGCATCGATCGAAACAGTCGCCACCGCGGTCTGGCAGCCCGCCGCGGTGCACGCGGTCAGTTCGAGGGTGTGGCGACCGGGTGCGTCGAAGCTCGTGGTCAGCGAAGCAGGCCCGGTGGCGCAGTCCCGCGCTGAGCCGGCGACCGTCCAGCACATGAGCGTCGCGACGTCGCTCAGCCCCGGGGCGCAGACGACGGCGTCGCCGACGCCGGCTGTCAGCGGCCCGCACCCGACCGAGGCGATCAGGTCCGTCAACTCCTCGGCGCCGGCAGGCGGCGTCAGGACGTCACCGCAGAGCCGCTCGGACACCTCGGCGTCCGGGCCGGGCAACAGCGTCGGCGCGGCGTCAGGGTCGCCGAGGAAGCGGAACGAGCGGAGCAGCATCCGGGCCGGGCAACAGCGTCGGCGCGGCGTCAGGGTCGCCGAGGAAGCGGAACGAGCGGAGCAGCATGCGGTAGGTCGCGAGGTCGCTCGCGCAGCCCTCGACGGTGGCGCCGCGGCGGAAGATGAACACGTGGGCGGCATCGTCACGGAGCAGGAACGTCGCCGCCTCGGTGGCGGACCCGGGCTGCGGGTGGTACTCGAGCACGACCGCGGGCAGGCCGTCGAGCGACGCCAGCCGCTCGCGGTCCACGGTGACGTTCGTGAGTGCGCCGGCCGCGTATTCCTCGAGGGTGGCTCCGCGCGCGTTGACGACGAAGATCTCGATCCGCTCGCCGATCGACAGTGCGGCGAGGCCCGGCGCAGCGCCGGCGACCACCTGCACGAGCTCGTCGCGCGGACGCAGGAACTCGAAGTGGTGGTCGATGATCACCCACGGTCCGAGCCGCGTCGGGTGGCGCGGTCCCCGCGGGTCGGTCGAATCCACGAGTTCGCTCGCCGCCGCGTCGATGAGTTGCATGCAGGCCGTGGCGTCAGCGGGACGCGCCTCGACCTCCTTCTCGAGACAACGGGCGATCAGCGAACGCAGCGAGGGCGGTGTCGCGCCGGGCAGGCGTGTGAGGTCGGGGCGCTGGGAGAGATGCTGCCGGTACACCTCGGCGTACGTCCCGCCGAATGGCGCCTCGCCCACCAGGCACTGGTAGAGCAGCACGCCGACCGAGTAGAGGTCGGAGCGATGAGAGGAGCGGCCGTCCCATGACTCCGGCGCGGCATAGGCCATGCTCAGCGGCAGCTGCCCGGTCGCCGTGATCGTGTCGTAGCCGATGATCTTCGCGATCCCGAAGTCGGTCAGCTTGACCGTGCCGTCGAGGTCGCGCATGACGTTCGCCGGCTTGATGTCGCGGTGGATGATCCCGGCCTCGTCGAGGACTCGCAGCGCGTCGAAGACGCCACGCCCCACCTCGATCGTCGCTTCAATCGTCAGCGAGCCACGCTCCGCCATCTCCTCGCGCAAATCGCCACCGCCGATGTACTCCATCACGACATAGGGCACGGGCTCCGTGCCACCATCGAGGACGCGCACGACGTGGCGCGACGATCGCGCGGCGGCGGTGGCCAGCAGCTCGACCTCGGCGTGGATGCGTGCGGTGTCGGCTTCCGAGTACTGGCCGCCAGGAACTTGAGCGCAACGACATCGCCGCTCTCGACGTGGCTCGCGCGCCACACATCGCCGAACCCCCCGCCCCCAAGTGACTCCTGGAGGCGGTAGTCGCCGAAGCGATCGCCCGTGGCGAAGTCAGCCACGCGGCGCCTTCAGACTGGCCTCGATGGGCGTCGGGGGCGGGCGGAGCGGCAGCACGGGCGGGTCACGCCTCAGGCGAGGAGATAGCCGACGCCCGGTACGGTCACGATCAGCTCCTCCGCCGGCGAGCCGCAACCATCGAAGCGCCTCCGCACGCGGCGCACGAGGTTGTGCAGCATGTAGGTGTCCCATTGCGCCTCGCCCCAGACCGCGTCGCCGATGGCGTCGCTCCGGACTGCGCGCGGCGCCGATCGCTCGAGCACCTCGAGGAACTCGAACTCCTGCGGCGAGAAGCGCTGCTCGAGCGTCTCGCCGTGCACGGAGCCGGCGTGCAGGTTGCGGTCGAGCAGGACGGCGGCAGCCTCACGCGGAGCGACTTGCGTCAGTGTGAGGTCGCCTCGCGGCGCCTCAGTGGAGACGGAGAGCATGTAGGGCCCGATCTGTAGCATCGTGGGCTCCGCCGTGACCACGAAGGAGCCCGAGAGCAGCTGGTCGTGCACCAGCGTGCCGTTCTTGCTGCCGAGGTCGCGCAATACGATCTCGCCGTCCTCGGACCGCTCAATCTCGAGGTGGCGTCGCGACACCAGTGGGTGCTGCAGACGGATCTCGCAGCTCTTGTCACGCCCCACCACCGCGCGGCCATCGAGGGTCCGCGTGAAGTGCTCGGGGGTGCCGGGGAGGGTGACCGAAACGACGAATTCACCCATGGAAGGGCCTTCCCGTTGGTGCGTCCATGGTAGCAACGGGCATGGTCGACCTCCTGTTCGCCGGCTATCCCTGGTCTACTCGCCGTTCCCACCTCCCAGGGTCGGCTCCACCTCGATCGCCCCGCGCTCGCGATGGGTCACGCCTCGCGTTCGATGTGCGCCCGCCAGTTCTCGGACGAAACCCGACGCCTCCCGGTTCCGGAGGGGACGGAACAGGATCACCGCATTGGCAGGGCTGGTGGGTCCAGATGACATACACGCGCCGGCGCAGGGCTCGATCGTCAGGCCGCCAGGGTGAGTGTCGTCAGCTCGCCTCCGCAGCGCCGAGGTCGCCGAGCGAACTCGCGAGGAGGTCGATGGCGTCGCGCTGCTCGCCAGCGAAGGCGACGCCGATCTGGCTGTTCAGGCCGTCGTGGCTGGCGCGCAGCACGACGCCGCTCAGGCTGTGACCGAGGCCAGCGAGGGTGAAGAGGATGCGGACCGGGTCGCCAATCTCCGGGGCGACCGACCGCTGAATCGCGACGCGTGCGCCACCGATCGAGATGTCCTCGATGCTGCAGCGTGCGCCATTCAGTTCCGCGTCCACCTCGACGCGGTAGCGGGGGTCTCGACGCCAGTCCATGAACTCCCGCCGCCGGCGGCGGAAGGAGCGACGAACCGAGTTACTGAGCTTGCCGAAGATTCGCGCCCTCCATGCCCTCTGCCCTCTGGGCAATCCATTGCCGAGGACCATTGAAGAAGCAGGGTTGTTACGATGTGCTTGCACGCTTGTGCGTGCAAGCACATCGGTCAGTAATCTAGATTTTGTGTTCGCATGGGACCTCCCGGCGGCGGGTGGTCACCCTGACACCGGGAGCATCGTCACGAATGGTGCTGATCGGCGACAGCCAACGGGCCGCACAACAACCGCCCCCGCGCCGAGAGCTAGGCCACCGTCAGCATGACCGCCTGCTCAGTCCGACGGCGCCATCGCGCGCTGGTAGGTCGCGAGGTCGAAGTAGTCGCGCCATGCGGCAATCAGACCGTCGCGGATCTCGAAGACGCCCGTCACCGGCAGATCGACGTTGCGGTCGCCCGCGCGGCTGCGGTCGACCCGTTCGGCGAGAACGAGGTCGCCCACCGCGGCGATGTTGATCACCTCCCACACCGTCTCGTCCCAGCCGGAGAGGAAGCCCTCGATCCCGGCTCGGACGGCCGCGGCGCCTTCGAGCGGCGGACCGGGCATGTTGTGGTAGACGGCATCCTCCGTGAGGTAGGCCATCAGCTCGTCAACGTCGAGGCGCGACCAGGCCTCGCAGAAGTCTCGAATCAGCTGCTCCGGTGACCGCGGCTCTGCCATCGCGCGCCCCTCGTCTACCGGCCCGAGCGCACCGGCGCGGGAAGCGTACTCTGTGCGACGCCGCCATGACGCAGCGAGGGGGACGCATGACCTCGGAGCCGACGACGCCGGGACAATGGACCGCCGAGGCCGCGCGGGCGCTGTTGCCTGCAGACGACGAGCCACGCTACGCGGAGCCCTTCACCCACGGCACGATGCGCCTCGGCGTCTACGCCCCGCGCGGCCACGACCCGCAGCAGCCGCACGACCAGGACGAGCTGTACTTTGTCCTCACCGGCACCGGCACATTCGTCAACGGCGATCAACGCTCCACGTTCGCGCCGGGTGACGCGCTGTTCGTCCCCGCCGGGGTGGAGCACCGCTTCGAGGACTTCACCGATGACTTCGCGACGTGGGTCGTGTTCTGGGGTCCCGACGGCGGGGAGTAGCTGCGACTCGGACACCCCTCGAGGGCAGAAGCTGGCGATCGAGCCATCGATTTCGCCCCGTCACGTGGCGGTTTTCACAAGGTTTCCGACCGGAAACCGCGTGACGGACGGCCCTGAGCGTGTTAATACTCAAGTGTTAACGCGCTTGTGTGGAGGCATTGATGAACAAGGCTGAGATAGCCCAGAAGCTCGCCGGACAGACCGGCCTGACCAACCAGAAGGCGTTGGAGGTCCTCGACTCGATCTTCAGCACCGATTCCGGCAGCGGAATCATTGCGGTCGAGCTGGACGCTGGTCGGGACGTCGCGATTGCCGGTTTCGGCAAGTTTGAGACCAAGCGGCGCTCGGCCCGAATGGGTCGGAACCCGCAGACCGGTGCGGCGATCCAGATTGCGGCCCGCACGGTCGCGACCTTCAAGCCGGCCAAGGGCCTCAAGGACCGGGTCGCGATCTAACGACCGTGATCCAGCCTCTTCGAGGCTGAGCGAGACCTCGACACGACGGCCTGTGCCGTCGTGTCTGGGTGTCCGCCGCTTCGGCGTCGCGCCGAGCGCGAGCGCGAGCGCTCGAGCAGGCACAGCACGAGCGGGCCTCACGGCCCGCTCGTCGTCGTTTCGCGCTGCGGTGAGCGGCGCGCCTACTGCCCCTCCGGTGGCAGCGTCGCAAGCCAGTCGAGGAGGATGCGGTTCAGCTCCTCGGGCCGCTCCTGCTGTGTCCAGTGCGCGCAATCCTCGATGTGTCCGCGCTGCAGATGCGGGATCAGTGACTCCATGTTGGCCGCCAGGGCAGGCGTGAGCACCGGGTCCTTGCCCGCCGTCACCATCAACGCCGGACACTCGATTTTGGGATCGGTCAGCGTCTGGCCCCATTCCCAGCTGGCCCGCTGATTGCGGTACCAGTTGAGCCCGCCGCGGAACCCGGTCCTCGAGTACACCTCGACGAAGGTGTCGAGCTCCTCCTCCGTCAACATTACGCTGCGCGGCGCGTGCTCCGGGTAGCCGACGAAGACGCCGCCCCGCTCCCGCACCGTGTCGAAGCCGGCCAGGACATCGAACTCGTCGGCGGGGTCGCTGCTGCGCAGGATCAGCCGGAAGGCCTTCTCGACATCCGCCTCGACCTCCGCCTCCGCGACGCCCGGCTCCTGGAATGTAGAGCTGGTAGTCGAACATCCCCGCCGACGGCAGGCTGGCGATGAGCTCGGTGAGCGGCGCTGGCCCCTGGCCGTTGTACGGCGTGTTGACGCCAGCCACGGCGCGCACACGCTCCGGGAAGTGGACCGCCATGTTCCAGACCACCGCCCCGCCCCAGTCGTGGCCGATGAACACCGCCTGCTGAACCTCGAGCGCGTCGAGGAGTGCCACCAGGTCCTCGCAGAAGTCCTGCTGCGAGTAGGCCGAGATCTCCTCGGGGGCCGTCGTACCGCCGTAGCCGCGCTGGTCGGGGACGATCACGCGGTAGCCCGCTGCGGCGAGCACCGGGATCTGATGCCGCCACGAGTACCAGAGTTCCGGGAAGCCGTGCGAGAGCACAATCGCCGGGCCATCGCCCTGCTCGGCGACGTGCATCGAGAGGCCGTTGATGTCCTCGAGCTGGTGGTGCGTTAGGTCTGCTGGCATGTTCCCCCCTCGGACTCGCCTCGAACCGGGGCGATGGTAGCCGCGCGGCCGCACGAGGGCACGCCGGTCGCGTAGCCTGAGGTTCGCACCGATGGAGGCAACGTGAAGCAGGTCGGCACGATCGCCAGCGCCTGGCGCTACCCCGTGAAGTCCATGGCCGGTGAACGCCTGGAGGCGGCGTCCGTGACGCTGCAGGGCGTCGAGGCGGACCGCATGTTCGCGTTCGTACAGGCGGAGTCGCAGAGCCCGTTCCCCTGGCTCACCGGGCGCGAGCTGCCATCGTTGTTCGCCTATCAACCCGCGTGGACGGCAGACCAACGTCCGAAGCTGAACGTCGCAACGCCGGGCGGAGACGAACTCGAGATCGGCAGCGACGAACTGCGTGACGAGCTCGCCGCCGCCTCGGATCGTCCGTTGTTCCTGCTCCGGGACCATCGGGGCAGCTTCGATATCGCGGCGCTGTCGCTAATGACGCTGGCGACCGTCGAGGGCATTGCCGAGGCCAGCGGGACAGAGCCCGAGATCCGGCGCTACCGCATGAACTTCTACATCGACGCGCCCGAGACCTCGACGTTCGGGGAGGACGCGTGGGTGGGGCGCGTGCTGCTCCTCGGCGACACGGTGCGGATGGGCGTCACCGAGCGCGACAGTCGCTGCGCGATGATCACGCTCTCGCCCCACGGCGGCGCGCCGCTGACTGACGTGCTGCGCAGCGTCGCGCAGCTCAACGACAACAACGCCGGCATCTACGGCGCAGTGCTCACCGCCGGCGAGGTACGCGAGGGCGACGCGGTCTACCTCGAGGACTAACCATCGCCCGGGCTGGATCGAACGAGGCGCCTCGCGGCGCCTCGTTGGTGTGTCCGCGCGCAACGGCTAGCCGCGCGGCAGGCCGAGGCCTCGCGTGGCGATGATGTTGCGCTGGATCTCAGAGCTACCGCCCTCGACGGTGTTGGCCGAAGCGCGCAAGTACCGATAGCTGGGCTGGTTGTTGCGACCCTGGGGCAACTGCGGGTCGTAAACGTAGCCGTAGAGCCCGTAGACCTTCATGTGCACTCGCGCGATGCGCTGGTTCATCTCCGAACCGAACATCTTCGCCATCGAAGCCTCGTAGTTCGGCACCAGGCTCTGCGCCTGCATCGTGATCAGCCGGTAGGAGAACAGCAGCGAAACCTCGGCGTCGATCACCGAGTCGGCGAAGGCCAGCCGGGTCGTGTCGGAGCGTCCGAGGGTGGACTGACCCTCGGGCAGTTGCTTCGCGCGGGCGAGCAGCTCGAGCAAGCCCTTGTGCGTGCCGATCGAGGAGCCGATGCCGCTGCGCTCGAAGTCCATCAGGGTCGCGCCCACGTACCAGCCGCGGTTCTCCTCGCCGACGCGGTTGGTCGCGGGGACCTTCACGTCCTCGAAGAACACCTCGTTGAAATCGGAGTGCCCGGTCATCTGCGTCAGCGGCTGTACGGTGACGCCCGGCGCGTCCATCGGGAACATCAGGAACGAGATGCCGCGGTGCTTCGGCGCGTCCGGGTCGGTGCGCGCGAGCATGTACATCCAGTCCGCCTGGTGCGCGCCGGAGGTCCAGATCTTCTGCCCGTTGATGGTGTACTCGTCGCCATCACGCGCGGCACGCGTCTGCAGCGACGCGAGGTCGGAGCCCGCGCCTGGCTCGGACCAGCCCTGGCACCAGGCGATCTCGCCGGCCATGATCTTCGGCAGGTACTCCGCCTTCTGCTCATCGGAGCCGTGGATGATCAGGGTCGGGCCGATCATCATCGTCCCGAACCCACCGACGTTGCTGACGCCGGCCTTGGAGAACTCCTCGTTGAGCACGGACTGCTCGCGAGAGCTCAGGCCCGCGCCGCCCCACTCCTCCGGCCAGTGAGGCGCGATCCAGTGCCTGTCCGCCAGCGCTGCACGCCACCGCTCGTAATCGTCGAGCTTGCCCTTCGCGACACTCTTCGGGCCGAACCCCGCCCCCGGATCGCGTCCGTCCGCCCGGGTCTCCTTCGTCTCCTCGAGGAACGCCTGCACCTCGCTCCGGAACTCCGCCTCGGCGGGTGAGTCGCTGAAGTCGACCATGTCTTGCTCCTCGAATCGTCGCGTATCGCTTCCGTCGCGCCCACATGATAACGATGCCACGGTCGAACGCGACCGATCGAGGCGAAATCGCGGCGCCGTTACGCCGCAGCGTGAGCGTGGTGCGCGCTCGTTGATGGACAGGCGAGCCGGGGGAGCCTAGCCTGCTGCGATGCTGGTACCACGTCTCGAACGGACGGTGACGCTGCCTGACGGTCGCGCGCTCGGCTACGCCGAGTTCGGCGATCCGGAGGGCAAACCTGTCTTCTTCTTCCACGGTCTGCCAAGTACCCGACTCTCCGGCGCGATGGTCGATGCCGGCGCCACCGCCAACGGTGTCCGCCTGATCGCACCCGACCGCCCGGGATTCGGGTTGTCGGAGGACGAGCCGAACCGCAGCTTCCTGAGTTGGGCTGACGACCTCGCGTACCTCGCCGATGAGCTCGAGCTGGCTCAGTACGGGATCATGGGCATCTCTGGCGCGATGCCGTACGTCTGCGCCTGTCTGATCAAGACGCCGGAACGCCTGTTGGGCGCCGCCATCGTCTCCGGGCTCGGGCCGCTGGACGTCCCGGGCGTCCTCGACGGGATGAACCGTGAGACGCGGACGCTCTACCGCATGGCGCTGCGCTCGCCACGCCTTGGTCGGATGTGGATGCGCATGTTCGCCACCGCAGCCAAGACATCGCCCAACATCATCTACCGGCAGCAAATGGGCTACCTGCCCGACGTCGACCGCGCCTACTTCGAGTCCGAAGAAATGCGCGAGCTGCGCCAGCGCGACCTCGAGGAGGCGTTCGTACAGGGCTCCGCCGCGGCGAGCCTCGAGGCTCAACTGCACGTCACCGACTGGGGCTTCGAGCTCGCAGACGTCGAGGCGCCGGTCCTGCTCTGGCAGGGCGAGGACGACAAGCACCACCCGATCAAGATGGGCCGCTACCTGGCCGAAGCGCTGCCCGATTGCACCCCGATCTTCGTGCCCGGCGCCGGCGCGTTCGGGTTCATCGACCGCATGGAAGAAATCGTGACGGGCCTGCTCGCAGGCGGGTCCGACCTGGATGCGTACCCGCTGGCAGAGGCCAGCGCGTGAGGGGCAGGCGTGACCAGCGATCGCATCCAGCGCCACATCGAGCGCCTGCTCACCGAGACCGACGAGGCACTGGAGCGGCGACTGGACTGAGGTCGAACGCCTCTCGCAAGACGCTCTGGCACTCGATCCCGCCGACGCCGACGCCGAACAGTTGCTCCGCGCCGCTCGCGAGCGGCTCGCGCCCCAGCCCTCCGCGACGACCACGCCTACGGTCCCGATCCCGCCCTCCGCGTCCACCTCGGATGCGCCGATCGGTGGGCGGGTCCCGCCACCGCAGTCGGCCGGCGGCGGGCGCTACCGGATCGAACGCCTGATCGGCGAGGGCGCGCGCAAGCGCGTCTACCTCGCGCGCGATACCACCCTCGATCGGGATGTCGCGCTCGCATTCTTGAAGACAGAGGGTCTCGACGAGGCGGGCCGCGTCCGCATCGACCGCGAGGCGCAGTCGATGGCGCGGCTCGGCGTGCACGAGAACGTGGTCGCCGTCTTCGATGCCGGCAACGAGGACGGGCAACCGTTCTTCGTCCAGGACTACATGTCAGGCGGAGACCTATCGGCGACCGTCGGCGATGGTCGCCAGATCACGGCCGAGCGCGTGATCGACCTCGCAAGCGCCATCGCACGCGGGCTGCGGTTCATCCACGACGCGAACATCGTGCACCGCGATCTCAAGCCGGGGAACGTCGTGCTGGACGACGCGGGTACGCCGAAGATCGGCGACTTCGGCCTCGCGGTGGCGATCGACCGTACGAGGCTGACGCAGGAGTCGGCCATGCTCGGCACCGCCAACTACATGGCGCCGGAGCAGGCTCTCGGAGGCGAGGTGACGCTGCTGGCCGACCTCTACTCGCTGGGCGCCATGCTCGACGAGATGGTGACCGGACGGCCGCCGTTCCAGGGCTCTGACGGCACCGCCGTCATCTCACAGCACATCAGCACCCCACCGGTCGCGCCCTCGTGGCTGGCCGAGCAGTGTCCCGCCGACCTCGAGGAGCTGATTCTGCGGCTGCTGGCGAAGGACCCCGCCGATCGACCGCAGAGCAGCACCGAGGTGATCGAGGCACTCGAGCGCATCGACCCGAACCAGCATGCGCCCGCCGGATCAGGTGCACACCCCCTCGATCGCATCGCGCGCGGTGTCTTCGTCGGTCGCGAGCGCGAGCTGTCGAGGCTTCGCGATGCCTTCGACCAGGCGAACGCCGGGCGCGGCGGCGTCGCCTTGATCGCGGGCACACCGGGCATCGGTAAGACCCGCCTCGCCGAGGAGCTGGAGACCTACGCCCGATTGCGCGGCGCACAGTCAGTCTGGGGTCGTGCGCGTGAGACCGCCGGGGTGCCGCCGTACTGGCCGTGGGTCGAGGCGGGGCGCGCCTTCGGGGAGGCGCTCGCCGCAGCCGACCCGATCCGACTGCGCACGTTCGTGGGAAGTGGTGGCCGCGAACTCGCGCGCGTGCTGCCCGACATCACGCTGGTCATGCCCGAGATCGAGCCGGCACCCGAAGACGAGAGCGCTGCCTCGCAGTTCCGCCTCTTCGACGCGGTCGCCACCTTCTTCATCAACGCTTCTGCCGATGGCCCGCTGCTGATGGTCCTGGACGATCTGCATTGGGCCGACGAGGCGACGCTCCAAATACTGTTGCACATGGCGCGAGAGATGCGCCGAGGGCGTGTCCTGATCGTCGGCACCTACCGCGAGGATGAGATCGATCTCGCGCACCCGATGACGCCGATCCTGGCTGCGCTCAACCGCGAGCCGAACGTGATCCGGCTGGGCCTTGCCGGCCTCGACGCGGACGACGTCAGTCGCTATGTGCGCGAAAGCTCAGGCGTGACGGCCAGTCCGCAGCTGCTCGACCGGCTCTACGAGGCAACCGAGGGCAATCCCTTCTTCGTCAGCGAGATCGTGGCGCTGATGGCGGAGGAGGGCACGCTCGCCTCAGCGACCGCCGAGACCCGCATCCCCGATGGCATCCGCGAGGTGCTCAACGCACGCCTGCGCTACCTGAGCGAAGCGGCCGTCGAGGCCCTGACCACCGCGGCCGTGGCCGGACGCTCGTTCGGCCGAGACCTGCTTGGGCGTGTCGAAACCGGCGAGGCGGCCGACCTCGACGCCGCCCTCGAAGAGGGACTGAACGCACAGGTCATCGAGGAGGGCTCAGAACCCGGTCGGTTCCGCTTCTCGCACGCGTTGATGCGCGACACCTTACTCGCTCGGCTGTCCGAGGCGCGACGCAATGCGTTGCACGGCGAGATCGGCTCGGCCCTACTCGGGCTGCACCGCGAAACCGACGAACAACCCCGCGACGAGGAGTTGGCCTACCACTTCGGCGCGTCCGCGACCGCGAATCCGGAGCACGTGCTGCCCGCCGCGCAGTTCGCCTACCTCGCCGGCGAGCGGGCCGCGATGCAGAGCGCGTGGTCCGACGCCGCGCGGCAGTTCCGTGCCTGCCTCGAGTTCCTCGAACGCGTCGATGACCCGAGGCCGACGCGGCCGAGCTCGACGCGGCCGACGTGCACCTGGCGGCGAGCCGTGCCGAGCGCCTCCAGGGCGACACTCGGGCCGCGTTCCGCAACGGGATGAGCGCGTTCAGCGCGTACGTCGAACGAGGCGATGGACTCGATGCGGCGCGAGCGGCCATCACGGCGACCGCTGTTGATATCGCGCCGGACCGGGTCGCGCCGATCATCGCGCAGGCGCTGGAGGCCCTCGACGGCGCCGACCCGGCACTTGAGGCGCGCCTGCTACTGCAGCGCGGCGGTTCGCTGCAAGCCGATCCGAGCGACGAGGCGCGCGCCGCGATTGAGCGAGCTGGCGCGCTGGCCGACGAGCACGCGATCCGCGGGATCCGGCCGTTCATTACCTTCTACCACGCGAACATCGCACTCCTCGAACGGCGCTGGGATGAGGGCGATGCGCTCTTCCTCCGGGCCTTCAAGGAAGCGCGCGAGGAGGGCCTGCAGGAGCAGGCGGCGATCGCCCTCCGTATTCGCACTCTGATGATGTCGCACACCGGCGACTACGACCCCTTCCGCCAGGCCGCTGTCGAAACCGCGGAATCGCTCGCGGCGAAGCAGATGGACTGGGACTACCCGCGCATGATCGTGTTCCAGTCGTGGGTCGCCTACGCCCGTGGCGACCGCGCCGCCGCCGAGGAGATCCTGCGCCATCTACCCACCGGGCAGGCCAGCGCGGCCTGGACGCGCGCCGAGTACGCCCTGGCCGCGGGACGGCCCGACGAGGCGTACCAGATGCTGCCGGAGGTCGAGCGCGTCGACGCCGTCGAGTGGTTGGCCCGGATCGGACTTGAGGCGCGCATCCACTTCCACGCCGGGCGCATCGAGGAGGCACGCCAGGTGCTCGATCTCTGGCTCGCAGGCGCCCACCGACTCACGCCGGGCGCCGTGCGCTACCTCTTCCTCGCCTCAGCCGGCGAAGCGCTCCCGGCGCCGGCTGACGACGAGGTGATCGCCGCCATCTACGAGGAGCTCTGCGGCTGGCCGGAGAACCGAGTTGCCGGTTGGCGCAGCCTCGACGGCTACCGGGCGATGCTGGCGTTCCACCTCGGACGCCACGACGAGGCGCGCGACCACATCGCCACCGGTCGCGCCTGGGCCGCCGATCAGCAGGCGCCAGTCGAACTCGGCCGCATGCTGGTCATCGACGCAGCGCTGGCGAACGAGGAGGGGCGCGCCCTCGACGGGCTGCACGACCTCGATCGAGCGGCGGAGCTCTTCGCGCAGCACGACGCCGGTCTCTACGTTGCGGACGTGATCCGCCTGAAACTCGAGCTGCAAGGCGCGTCCGCCAGCGTTGACGCTGGCACCTCGATCGAAGCGCTCAGCGCCGCTGTCACCCGCGAGCGTCCGACGATGAGCGGATACGCCAACGCGGATGGCGCCGTCACGCTGATGTTCAGCGACATTGTGGGGTCGACGACCCTCAACCAGCGCCTGGGCGACGAGCACTGGCTCGGCCTCCTTCGCGAGCACAACCAGCTGATACGCAACGCCATCGCCAACCACGGCGGGAACGAGGTGAAGGTGATGGGCGACGGCTTCATGGTCGCGTTCAGTTCGGCCAACGAGGCCGTCCGTTGCGCGATGGAGCTGCAGGACGCGCTGCGCGGTCGCAACGCGGACGCCGAGACGCCGGTCCCCGTTCGCGTCGGGTTGCACACCGGTGAGTTGCTGCGCGCTGACAACGACTTCATCGGCCACCACGTCAACGTCGCCGCGCGCATCGGCGGCCTCGCTGACGGCGATGAGATCCTCGTCTCGCGCGTGCTGCGCGATCTGTCCAGCCCCACGGAGGCCTTCGTGTTCGCCGAGCGAGGCGAGCGTGAACTACGAGGCATCGACGGCCGCTTCGAGCTGTTCGCCGTCGAATGGGAGCGCGGCCCGACGCCGTGAGTCATCCGCGCCCGTAGCGTCGAGGCGCAGGGGCCCCCTCGACGTGCCGGGCCTCAGTCGTGCCCGATGGCGCGAATCTCGACCGTGCCGACACGGGCGGCGGGCATCCGCGCGGCGAAGGTCTCCACCGTCGCTAGATCGTCCGCCTCGACGAGGAAAAAACCACCGACCTGCTCGCGCGTCTCGGCGTAGGGACCATCGGTGATGCTCTGACCGCCCTCGCGGGATCGCACGAGCCGCGCTCCCGGCGCGGGACCGAGCGGTTCCGAGGCGATGAGGATGCCGAGTTCACGCATCTCCTCGGCGATGGCCTGGTAGCTCTGGAACGCGTTCGGCTCCCCGACGTTCGGGTCGCTGTGCAGCAGCATCAGGTATTGCATCGAATCCTCCTCGACGTCTTGGCTCTGGCCTTCGTCAGACCTACGCCGAGCGCGAGCGCAAATCGACCACTCGACCTGGATCGCGTGGGCTCCAGCGTCATGCGCTGTATGAGGGCGTTTGCGAGCGATCCGGGGGCGTCCGATAGCTCGGGCTAGAGGCCACCCGCCATACCCGTCTGTAACTCACCGACTTCGGCCTGGCGGATCACGTCGAGCGTGAATTCGTAGTACTGGATCGTCTCGCCGAACGCCGGGTTGCGGTCGAGTTCGATCGTGGGCTCGTCGCCGGAGAGGTCGAGCTTCGCCGCGAAACGTGGCCACATCAGCGGCGCAGTCCGGATCATCCCCCGCTCGATGCCCTCCTTGATCCCCGGCTCGGAGAGCACCGTGTCGAGGGCTTCGCGAACCTTCGGGCGATCACGCAGCAGCGCCAGGTACGCCTCGGCGCAGGCCTCGACGCACTCGCGCGTCTGTCCATCGTCCAGGGCCACGGACGCGCGCTCCATCGTCTCGCGCAGGTGCTCGTCGACGATGTCGGCCGGTGTGATCCCCAGAGGCATGCTGCTCCCCTCGCCGCGGGCCCGCGAGTCCCAATCGTAGCGCCGCCGAGCAAGCGGTCGCGGCCAGCTAGCCCTCGACCGCCACCTCGCTCTTGAGGCCGAGTGGATTGCCATCGGGATCCCGGAAGAAGGCCCGCCAGCGCTCGACAGCGCCCTCGCGATGCTGCATGAGCGGCGCCGCGTCGAAGGACACGCCGCGGCTGCGCAGCGCCTCGTAGCTCGCATTGATGTCGTCCACGTCGAAGTACACGGCGCCGCTCGAGGGGCCCTCGAACGTCGAGTGCTCGGAGCCGTCGAGCATGAGCGTCGTCTCGCCGAAGCGGAAGAACGCCAGTCCAAACACCTCGTTCACCAGCGTGGCGCCGAGTTGCTCCGTGAAGAATTGGATCGAGCGCTCGAGGTCGGAGACCGGAAGGGAGATCTGGCCGATTCCACCCAGCGCGGGCGTCAGGACATCATGCCCGTCTGCAGCCACATCGACGACCTCGATCGCGTCGCCGGATTGGAGTGACCCAGCCTCGAGGACCTGCGCGTAGACGCGGCTCTTGCCGGGCGCGACACGCTGGTTGATCAGGTTGATGTCAGCGCCCGTGAAATTTTCGGCGATCGTCTTGCAGGGGTCCGTGAACCCGGTGATCTCGATCAGCACTCCCTCACCCAGGCGCAAGCGCGTGCCGGGTGTGATCGTCGACCAGTCGAGGCCGCTGGTCGTGACGTTCTCCCCGACGCCACCGGGGCCGATCGGGTGCCCGGCCGCAGCCAGCTCCTCGACGATCTCGAGCGGGAACAGGCAGAGCGCGCGATACGGGCCGCCGTGGATGCCGGGCTTGGCCTGACGGTCGCCGGCCAGGCCCTCGGCAGTTACTTCGCCGACCTCGATCGGCAACTTGGGCACGCCACCATCGGACACGCTGAGCTGATGGATCACGCCAGCCATGTCACCCCCCGAGTTACGGACTGTGGACCGCCGCGACAGTATGGCCGATCCCTCGAGGTTCCGGCGAGCGCTTCGCTACCATCGATCAGCGTCAGAGGTGCCCATGACGACGAACGGCCAACGCTGGACTCCGCCCGACCTCGGTGGCCGCATCGCCGTCGTGACGGGCGCGACCCGCGGCGTCGGACGCGGCGTGGCCCGGGTGCTCGGCGAATGTGGAGCGACGGTCTACGTGACCGGGCGTGGCACGCGCGCCACCGGCCCCACGTCAGAGCTCGGTGGCACCGTCGAGGATGTCGCCGACGAGGTCAGCGCGCAGGGCGGCACCGGCATTGGCGTGCGCTGCGACCACGCCTCGGCGGAGGAGACCGCCGCCCTCTTCGCGCGCATCGCCGAGGACCAGGGTGGCCTCGACGTGCTGGTCAATAACGTCGTGGGCTGGGACTCGGAACCGAGCGGCGACCTCGCGAGCGAGCTCGATCGCTGGCGCGCGCCTATGTGGGAGCGCGACTTCGCCAACTGGGACGGCAACATGCAGGTCGGCGTGCGGTCGCACGCGCTTGCCTGCCACTACGGCATCCCGCTGATGCTCGGACGCCCGGCGCGGCCGTGATCTTCACGAACGAGCGACCGAGCCCGGACCTCGGCATCGACATGCGTGCCCACGCCACCGCGCGCCTGGCGCTGAGCCTCGGACGGCAGCTCGAAGGCGAAGGCATCCCGTCGATCGCCGTCTACCCGGGATTTCCCCGTGTCGAGGCGATCGTGCGCAACTTCGAGCAGGGGCATCCCTACTTCGAGGGTTGGTCGGAGGCCGATTTCTTCGCCCGCACGGAGTCGCCCGACTACGCCGGACGCGGCATCGCGATGCTGGTCGCCGACCCCGAAGCGATGGCCCGCAGCGGCCAGACCGTCGGCGCCCATGAACTGGCGAGGGCGTACGACTTCACCGACATCGATGGTCGCCAGCCGGAACCGCTCTCATAGGCCTCAGAGGTCAGCCGCGTGCGCGGATCCTCGGCAGTCGCGCCTGGGCGTCCGGGAGGGCGGGGAACGGCGCGTGCGGCTCGAGTTGGTACCAGTACGCCACCGATGCCAGCTCGTCCGTCAACGGCTGATAGAGCCGGTCGGGGTACCAGCCGAGGGCCTGAATGGTGACGCGCAGGTCCTCGCGGAAGCGGATCGGGTCCGGGATGTGCCAGCGGTACAGGCCGTGCTTCGGCACCTCGCCCGGCTCGCGGCTCCACAGCGGGTAGCCGAGGTAGGGCGTCGAGAACGTATTCTTGAACGCCCAGGCGCCGCCGAAGTAGTCTTCCGTGCCGGTCCCGCAGATCGTCGGGTACTCCTCGTCGCCGTCGAGGAAGAACTTGATCTCGCCCTCGCCCCACCAGCCGTCTGAGAACTGCGTCCAGCCGAGCGCGGTACCGACGTACTGCCCGCGCCCGCCGACACCGTCGAGGATCGTGTGCTCGGGGTGCTCCCGCGTGGTCATCGATTGCCGCCACTGGGCGTGGAAGTAGGCCGCCTGCTCTGGCACCTCGGTCAGGCTGTAATCGACCTGGTAGAACCACGCACGGATGTCGCCCGAGTGCTGATTCTCGACCGTGATGCGGGCGCGGCGCTGGAACGGCATGAGCCAGTATGAGTTGAAACCGCCGTCCGGGTTGACCGTGATCGGGATCGAGTTGACGTCATAGCGCAGGCCATGGGTGTTCGCGAAGAAGTCGCCGACTGGCGCCTCGACCGAGGGCGTCTCCTCGTCGTCCCAGTAGATGCGGAGGATGCAGCTGCGGTACGCAGCCACCTCGACGGTGACCCAGATGTGCTGGATCACGCCCGGCCCCTCGATCTCCGCGAGCGTGGTCGTCGAGCCAGCTGGGAGCGTGAGGTGGGGCCGCGCCTTCCAGCCGGCGCCGAGGCGTCGTGCGGGACCATCGGCGGCGGGCTCGGCGCGTCCGCCACCACCGCGCTCGCCGGTCGGGTTCTCCGCCGAGATCGAGCGCGATTCGGCGTCTGTCACCGGCGGCAGCGAGTCGAGCCCGCCGCCGAGCACCGTCAGGTCGTTGGTCATGTTGCCCCCGGCCGCTCCGCCAACAGACCGGTTAGCCCTCGGCAACCTCGCGCATGGCGACATCGATGCTGTCGCGCTCCCAGTAGAGAAGGTGCTCGACGTGCTCGCGTACGGTCCGCTCGCCCTCGCCGGTCGGCGCGTCGAGGAGGTCGTCGGAGGCGTCCATCACGAGCCACGCGAGTTCGATGCGGTCGCGCAGCCAGTCACGCACCAGGCGCGATTGTTCCGACTCCTGCAGCTCGCGCCTGTGCATTCGCGCGTTCGTGATCGCGCCGCCGTGCTGCCGCTCGTGGTCGGCGTTGTGGATCAACAGCCGTCGCACACCGCCGTCCATGGCGCAGCCGTGGCTGCAGTCGTGGTCGAGGTCGCCCTCCTCGAGGCTCAGCAGTTGCTCGGCCGTCGTCGTGATCGAGCGGAGGAGCTCGATCGCGAGTGCGTTGCGCCCGCCGCCCGCGGTGCCCTCGTTGCGGTCTGTCATATTCGCCACCCTGCGTGCGAAGGCTCAGCGGCCCTCGGCGGCATCTTCGCACGCCAGCGGCGCGGGGCCGACCGGGCCGGCGCCGAAGCGAGGCGTATGCTCCCGCCATGTCGAACCTCGAGGTGCGG
Organism: Dehalococcoidia bacterium; assembly: GCA_965198045.1. GTDB lineage: Bacteria > Chloroflexota > Dehalococcoidia > UBA2979 > UBA2979 > CBDDEC01. The sequence continues at coordinate 451,255 of CBDAOL010000011.1, read as the reverse complement.
TTCCTCCTCGATCAGCTCGACGGCGCCTTCGCTGGTCCGAGCGACCACTCGCTGCTCTCGAACATGCTACACGTGCGCCAAGCGGACTGGACCTTCCTGTCCGGAGGCCAGGAGCGGCCGATGGCGCAGATCTTCTGGCACGTGATCGCCTGCAAGTGGATGTACGACCACTACGCGTTCGGCCCTGGCGAGTGGAGCTGAGAGTACGCCGCCGAGGGCCACGCGCCCTTCGTGCCCGCGCCGAACTACGAGGACAACGCCACCTATCCCCTCGATGGCGCGGTCGACTGGGCGCAGGCGGCGCACGCCCAGCTCCGCTCGAGCGTCGAGGGGCTCAGCGACGCGGACCTCGCTCCGCGCATGACCAACTGGGGCGAAGAGACGACATCGCGCTGGATCGTGCAGGTGATGATCGAGCACGACCTCTACCACGCGGGAGAGGTCAACTACATCCGCTCGCTCTCGCAGCGAACGGACTCGTGGCTCGTCGTGCCGCCGGACTAGGCCCGGCGCGGGGCTAGGCCCCGAAGGTCGCGGTGATGCCGGTCACGACATCGCCGATCGCCGTGGTGAGCCCAGAGAGCGCAAACGCGGCGTAAATGCCCATGGCGATGACGCCGGTGGTCAGCGTGTACTCGATGACGCCCTGCCCGGTTTCTTCGCCCGGTCGTGAAACCGAGGTCAATCGCTTCAGCACGGAAGCCGCCCCTCCGCACACATTCGAGATGAGGATCGACCGGGTACAGGGGGATCTTCATACGCTGATCCGCCGGAAGCTGATGTCTGATTCTTACCGGTTCTTGATGCCTTGACCCGCGACCGTGTGTGGCGGCGGCTCAGATGCCGAGCCCCTCCTTGCCGAGGATCGTGCGTTCGAGGTTGAGCTGACCGATGTGGTTGTTGCCGTGGTTGATCACGACCTGGCCGATGATCTGGTAGCGCGGCAGTTCGCCCTGCGGGCGGATCGTCGTCAACGTCTGCAGGTACTCGTCACTCATCTGCTCGATGCGCGGGACGATCGCGTCCGAGACGTCGGTCGCGTACTTCGCCAGAAGCTCGCCAGCCGGGAAGCGGAGCGCGTAGGCGTCCTCGGGCGCCATGCCCGTGCCTTGATCGGCCTTGGGCAGGCCCCACGCCTGGTCCAGGCCCTGCTGGAGCCATACGGGCTGCTCGCGCTCGAAGGCGAAGAAGATGAGGTTGTCCGCCGTCCGCGCGATGTGCCATGCGTCGAAGGCGATCGAGTTGCAATGCTCGCCCGGCCGGAAGTGCACCTCCTCCTCCGTGAGGTCCTCGACGGCGCGTGCCGTCTGGCGCAGCAGTTGCCGGGTGTAGTCCGCGAGGTAGTCCTGCACGCGAATCGAGTCAGCCATCGAAGTCCTCCAGAACTCGCGCCACGGAGGGCGCGTAATTGTTGTCTCGCTATCCAACCAGCCGCCGCAGGGTGTCGGCCCAGCGCTCGGGATCCTCTTCGGTGATCGATACCTGGTGCAAGTCGATGCCCGCCGCCGCCTCCTCGTCGAGGCGCTCGAGGCACTCCTCGACGCCTCCGAGGAAGTCGAAGCGCGCCGGGAGATCCTCGGGCACGGCGGCGACCCCAGCCTCAGCGCCACCGTCGTTCCAGGCGCGGCGGATCTCCGCCGCCTCGTCCGCGAAGCCGTGGCGGCCGAACTGTCGATAGTAGAAGTCCCCGTTGCGGGCGACGAAGAACGCCAGCTGCTGGCGTCGCCCGGCGCGCAGCGCCGCAGCGCGCTCCGGGTCCTCGACGACCGCCGGCCGGCGCGCGCACCGTCACTGCCTCGGAGGGTCGCCCCGCCTCGACGGACGAGGCACGCAACTGTTCGATTTCGCCGGCGATGCGATCGAACGGGATCCAGGCGGGGAGCCAGCCGTCTGCCTCCTCGGCGGTCATGCGCACGCTCCGTGGGTGCAGCGTCGCGAGGTAGATCGGTGGCTCCGGCTGCACCGGGTCGACGCCCATCACCAGCGCACGCTCGATGTCGTACCAGGCGCCGTGGTGCGTGACCCGTTCGTGCCGCCAGAAGGCCTTGATCAGGGTCATCACCTCACTCAGCCGCTGGATCAAGGGCTGGAAGAGCATGCCATGGAAGCGTTCGATGACGCCGGGCCCACTGCTGCCCAGCCCAATGACCGCGCGGCCCTCTGAGAGCTGGTCAAGCGTCGCGTACTGCTGCGCCAGTGCACCGGGCGTGCGCGAGTAAGCGTTGACGATCGCCGTGCCCAGCCTGGCCCTCGAGGTCTCGCGTGCCAGCAGCGTGAGGCCGCTGAACGCGTCATGGCCGAACCCCTCGTTGACCCAGATCGTGTCGATGCCCGCCTCGTCGGCGGCACGGGCGCGCGCCATGAGTGCGTCGAGGTTGCGTGGGTCCCAGGGGATGCTGATCGAGAGGCGACGCGCCATCATGTACCGCCTAGACCACTGGCGACGTGCCGCCGTCGATGTTGATCGACGCGCCGGTTACGTAGCTCGCGCGCTCCGAAGCGAGGAAGCAGATCATATCGCCGGCCTCGGACGCTTCGCCGACCCGCCCGAGGGGTACGCGCTCGCCCATGCGCTAGTAGAACCCGTCGAGGGACACCTCCGGGTTGCGCTCCTGCATCGCCTCGTAGCGCCGCTCGTGCTGGCCACTCTTGATCAACCCGATGCAGATCGTGTTGACGAGGATGTTGTCGGCCGCGAGCTCCTTCGACATCGCCTTCGTCAGCGCGGTCCCCGCGGAGCGAGAGAGCGAGGTCGGCAGCGAGGAGGCGCCCGGCGCCTTACCGCCGGGCGTCGTGATGTTGATGATGCGACCACCGCCGGCGCTGCGCATGAGGGGGATGACCGCGCGCGAGCAGTAGATGGCGCCGTAGACCTTGAGCCCGATGTCGGCGTCCCAGGTTTCGTCCGTCACCGATTCGAACGGCCCCGCGGAGGAGGTACCGGCGTTGTTCACGAGGATGTCGACGCTGCCCCACTCCTCGACGACCCGCCCCACGAGGGCGGTCACGGCCGACTCGTCGGTAACGTCGCAGGGGATCGCACGCACCCCGCCGCCGCCCGTCTCGCGGATGGCGGCGGCCGCCGCCTCGAGGCGGTCTGCATCGCGCGCGCAGATGGCGACGTTCGCTCCCTCGCGCGCCAGCGCTTCCGCCGCGGCGTAGCCGATGCCCTGGCTGCCGCCGGTGACGATCGCGACCTTGCCGCTCAGCCCCAGATCCATGCGCGCGCTCCCTCCGACCGACCACGACGCCGGCCGGCTGCGCCGCGATGCTACTCGACGGCCACGGCTCAGTCGCGGCTCGCGACGAAGATCAGCTCGGGGCTCCCCGGCCCGACCGAGGAGCGATCCCAGTCGCCGAAGACCGCGTCGACAGCGAAGCCCGCCGCGTTCAGCGAGGCCACGAGGGCGTCCTCGCTGCGGAAGCGCAGCATGTTGGAGGAGACGAGTTCCTCGCCAGTCTCGGCGAACCGGTAGTGGATCTCGTAGCGCACGAGGTCGCCGGTCACGTCGAGGAGCTCGAACCAGACCTCGACGGAGCCGAACGGCGTGTTTTCGAGCCGCTCGAACGAGGTCGCGGGCACCCACCCGAGCTACGCCTCAGCCGCCGGGCTACGACTCTCGAACGCGATGCGACCGCCCGGGACCAGGCAATCGTGCAGCGCGGCCAGCGTGTCCTGCCACGCCACCTCGTCGTGGATCACCTGTGCGACGTGCCCGGTCATGATGGCGAGGTCGGCATCGACCCCCTCGAGGGCGCCCGCGTCGCCCTCGACCCAGTCCACGCGCTCGCCGCCGTCGCGAGCACGAGCGACGCGCAGCATCTCGGTCGCGGGGTCGACCCCCGTCACGGTGTGCCCCCGGCGCGCCAGCTCGCACGTGATCGCGCCCGTGCCGCAGCCGAGGTCGATGATCCTCGAGGTCTCGCGCTCGTCCGCCAATGCCAGGTAGAAGGCGGTGTCCCGCCGCGTCGGGCTCGGCCGGTCGTACAGCGCGACCAGGCGCGGGTCGACGAACTCGCTGAACGTCACGCCCTGCCGGCCGGCACTAGGCGATGCGCATGTCGAGCACGGCCGCCTGACCGGCCTCGACGTGCGCCAGGCGTGCGCGGCCGGCACACACGATCACGCCGGAGCGGTCGCGCTGCACATCGTGATACGCGCCGCCAATCTGCGCGGTCCCGGCGTCGACATGGACCAGCACGACCTGCGGACGGCCGGTCAGCTGGAAGTACCCCGGCGCGGCGAACATCGCCGTCACCTCGTCGATGCAGAGCACCAGCTGCGGCACGGCGCGCTCCTGCTCGATCATGCGAGCCAGCGCCTCCTGGATCGGGAACGTGTCCGTGCCCGAGTTGATGAAGATGAACTCTCGACGCCGTTGGCCAGCAGCAGCTCGATGAACGCCTCCGCGGAGTCCTCGACGGGCACGCTGGTCAGCCCGTTCGCCGTCGCCCGAGGTCATCGTTCCCCCTCTCGGACCCGATTCGCGACTGCTCCCGCCGCGATTGTCGGTGCCGCCGTCAAGCGCCAGGCCCCTCGCCTGCGCGCCAGCGCACGTAGGAGGGCCAGCTCTCCTCCGTCGGCCAGTTCGCCCAGCGGGTACCGGTGGCGCGCTCCGGCATCGGCTCGAACAGCGTCTCGAAGTCGAGGAGGTCTCGACCGGCCGCCTGGGCGAGCGCCGCGCGCTCCGCTTCGTCCTCGACGAGCCGCGCACGACCGGAGAGATGCAGCTCCCGGTTCTCCTCGCCGGCCGGGATCATGTGCAGCGCGAAGCGCCCATCGTTCAACAGATCGCGATGCTTCGAGGAGAGCGAGACGATCAGCGCCCAGAGCCCGTCGCCCGCCACGATCGGCATGATCGGCCGCACCTGTGGCGAGCCGTCGCGCCGCACGGTCGCGAGGAAGGCCACGCCGTTGCTCTGTTCGAGCAACCAGCGCCCATCCTCCGCCAACCCCGGCTCCGCGGCCTCGAGGTCCGCCCAACGCGCCATCCGACACCCCCTCGCACATTCCGCGCGAGGACCATCGTAGGGAACGTGCTCGGAGGTTGTTGCCGCTAGTTGACGGGACCGAGCAGGCGTTCGCGGGCGTCGGCCACCGGCTCAGGCGCACCGGCGCCCGTCTCAACCAAGCGTTTGATGCTGCGCATATAGGCGCCCCAGTCGAACGAGCAGACAGCGAACGAGTCGCCCAGCTCCTGCCAGTCGGCGTGGACGAACGTGAGCCAGGTGCCGCTCTCGTCCGGCTCGAGTTCGAAGCGAACCTCCGTCTCGCGCCATGGACTCGGCGGCTCGTTGAGGGCACGCCCAGCGCACAAGTTGTGGTGAGCGCTCGACGATACGCCAGTCGGTGCTGCCGCCGGTCGCGAAGTCGACATGGAAGACGTCGGCTCCGCCGACCTCGGCCGTCTCGACCTCCCACCAGCGAGCGACACCGTCGGCCGACGAGGCCGCGTCGACGACCTGGGCTGGCTCGGCGTCCACGTGCAGTCGCAATCGGATGTCGGGCATCGGCGTCTCGCTTCCTAGCTCCCGGCCAGCAGCGGTCGCGTGTGTCCGAAGAAGGCTGGGGCGCGCCCTCGCCGGTCTCGGCCAGGCGCTTCAGGCTCCGCAGGAAGCCGCCCCATAAGAAGGCGCAGCGGGCGAAGTAGCGCCCGGCTTCGGTCCAGCCGTCGTGCTCAAACTCGAGCCACACGCCATCCGCTTCTGAGTCGTAGCGCCAGAGGATCCAGGTGCCCGCCCATCCGTCCGGCGGGTCGTCGAGGAAGGTCCAGAGCACGCCCGCCTCGTCGGTGGCGACGGACCACTCGGACGAGCCGCCCTCGGGGAAGCGGATCGCGATCCGGTTCGGCGCCAGTTGCTCCGTGTCCTCGGACCACCACCGCGCGACGCCAGTCGCCGAGGTCAGCGCCTCGAGCACCGTCTCGCGCGGCGCGTTGATGTGCATGCGGTGTCGGATCGTGGGCATGCTGTGGGTCCTAATGCTCAACGATTCGGTTGACACTAGGTCGGGCGGATCCGTACTGTCAACCGAATCGAGGAACGTCGTCACGAGAGCGGGTCCACCGTGAGCCACATCCTGCACCAACGTCACATCGACGCCGCGCCTGCCGACGTATTCGCCAACATCGCGAGCGTCGAGGGCATCCGCCGCTGGTGGAGCGAGGAGACGAGCGGCGACGCGTCCGACGGCGGAGCGTTTGCCATCAGCTGGACCTCGGCGTTGCACCGGCGCATGCATGTCGTGGAATACGAGGCCGACCGGCGCATCGTCTGGGAGGTCCAGCCCGGCGACCAGCAGCCCCACTGGATCGGTACCCGGGTTGCCTTCGACCTGCACGAGGACGGCGAGGCGACTCGCCTCGAATTCGCTCACACAGGCTGGAGAACGTTCGGCCCGGATCAGGCGGAGTGCAACATGAACTGGGCGCGGCTCCTCGAAGGCCTCGGCTTCGCGAGCGAGACAGGCGAGCCGTCCCCGATCCGCTACCGATCGCCCGGCTGGACGCCCGCGGAGCACGCGCGAGACTAGGTCTCGCCCGTTCTCTGCACCGACGCCTGCGAGCCGCTTGCTATCCTGCGGCCGCTGGGAGCGTTCTCAGCGGGGAGGCGGGTGCGATGATCCGCACGACGACCGTCGGCAGCTGGCCCATTCCGTTCGGACTCAAGCGCTATCTCACCTCGTACTACAAGGGCGACCTCAACGACGACAGCGGCTACGAGTACCTCCAGCGCGCCGCCCGTGTCGCCATCGACGAGCAGATCGGGTGCGGCCTCGACCAGATCATGGGCGGCGAGGTCTTCGCACCCGACTTCGTCCACCACGTCCCTCCGCGCCTCGAGGGCATCGAGCCGATCAAGCTGCGCGATCACCGCGCCGGCTACGACGGCGCCGGCCGCTACCGCATCATCGGCGACATCTCGGCTCCTCGAGGTACTGGCCACGCCAAGGCGTTCCGCCGTGAGCGGGAGATCGAGCCGGATCTCGACAAGGCGGCGGTGCCCTCGCCGCTGACGATGATCGGCTCGTTTGCGCAGGACCCGCGCCTCGACGAGCAGATGGAGAACGTCGCGCGCTTCATCGAGGACGAGGTGCGGGACATGGTGGACGCCGGCGCCGCCGAGGTACAGCTCGACGCGCCGAGCGAGGCGATCGGCCTGATCACCGGCAATCGCACCATCGAAGACATCGTGCCCTGGCTGACCTACCCCTTCCGCAACGTCGAGGGCGTGACCCGCACGGTGCACTTTTGCCTCGGCGACATGGGGCGTCAGCCGGCGACGCAGGAACAACACCTGCACAACCTGGTCCCGCTGATCCAGGCGCTCGAGGGCGAGGTCGACCGGGTCCACATCGAGTGCTCCTATGCCGGCCAGTGGGCGGAGCGAGAGCGGCTCGCCGACATCCCCGATTCGATCGAAGTGATCGCCGGCATCGCCGATGTGAAATCGCCGCCGGCGACCGAGGAGCACCTGCGCGAACAGGTCGAAGCACTGCTCGAGGTGCTGCCGGCGGAGCGGCTGCTCGTCTCCTCCTCGTGCGGCTGCGGACGCGTGCCGCACGACGACACGATCACGATGATGCGGCGACTGGTGCGCGCGGCGCACGCGGTCGCGGTATAACGGGGCTACGAACGCGGGATCGAAGGGGCCAACGATGACCACGCTGCAGGAGCGCACCGGCGACGCCGCCGGACTCTACGAGCGCCTCGAGGAGGAAATCCTCGACCGCGACCAGGTGGCCGCCAGCGAGGTCTTCTACGACCTGATTCGCCAGGAGCGGCCCCTGGACGAGATGCTGCGCGAGACCGTGCGCGTACACGCGCCCTTCACCCACTTCCCGTACCACCAGCGCATCGACGACGGCGTGGTGCGCTTCGTCAACAACGACCACTGTCTGCTCAGCGCCCGCGCGAGCTGGCGCATGCCCGAGCTGCTGCCAGAGCGGCTGCGCTTCCTGCCGATGGCGCAGACGATCTGGTACGTGCCGACGGGCCTCGACCCGTGGAACCAGCTGCTCGGCAATGCGCCGGGGCACTACGGCCGCCGTACCTACGATCCGTCCAAGCACGACACGATCCCGCGCCCCGAGTCACACTGGGCCGACACCGAGGCGATCGAGTCTGAGGGCACGCTCGACCAGCGCCTCAACCACTGGCTCACGTTGGTCCAGCGCGGTCAGGTCGAGGAGTCGTACAGCGTCTTCCGCGGCATCCTCGAGGACCCCTCGAACCGCCGCGCTGCCATGGCGCAGCTGATGTTCGCCGGGTTGATCGACGTGCAGGACCGGATCCTGCTTAACCGCAGCTACACCACCGGGCACAAGTCCTACCGCGCCCGCGCCACGATCGAGTTGTCGCGCGCTGTCGGCTGGGAGAACGCACATGACGTGATCTACGCGGGCGTGCCGGACATCGCGGTCGGTCCGCGCTGGTACTCGTCGTACGAGATGGCCTGCCAGGTCGCGATCACACGCCTCGAGGAGACAGTGCCCAGCTCGTCGCTCGACGCCACGCAGGTGAGCACCCGCGACGCCGAGCTGTTCGCGCAGGAAGACGACCTCACCTCAGCGGAACGCGAGTCGCTGATGCGCGCGATCCTCGAGGAGCCCGAGCCGGCGTTCATCGACTCGATCAGCGGGCTGCTGCTCGCGGGCCGGTCGCCGAAGAAGATCCTCGACACGATCCAGATGGCCGCTGCGGAGGTCGTGTTGCGCTGCGGGCTGCCCGACAGTTTCTCGATGCCGCAGCACGGCTACGAGTACACGAACACGCTGTCCTGGTTCTACGCGAACTTCGAGCACCGGCATCGCACGAAGCTGCTCTTCGTCGCCGGGTCGTTCATCCGTCAGTGCGCCCACTGGGTGGCGAGCACGCCGGGCAACGGCCAGCCCCTCTTCCAGGCGCCCGCCGAGGCGGAGCATCTCTCACGCGACCAGCTCCTGAGCCGCCTCGACGCCGCCATGACGGAGCTGCGCCCCGACGAGGCGGCCTGCTGGGTGCAGGCCTACCTGGACGCTGGGCACCACCGGCATCCGTTGCTCACCACCCTGGCGCTCGGCGCGGCGAAGCAGGGCAACGACCCGCACAACCAGGAGATCGGGCTATGCATGCTCGAGGACTACGGGCGCACCTCGTCACCGCACCGCGACCGGCTGCTGCTCGCCTGTGCGAAGCACACTGCCGGCCATCGCAAGTACGGCGACACGCTCGAGTCCTATGGCCGCTTCGCGGCCGCCTTCGGCCTCCCGCCGGCCACCGGCGCAGCGGGCGACCGCGACCCGATCGAGATGGTCCTCGACGAGATCGAGATGATCCCGGAGGCCGACATCGAGGAGCGCCCCGCGACACTCCTGACGTAGCAGTCCGCGCTTAGAAGCGCGTGTATCCGCCGTCGATCACGAACTCCTCGCCGGTCTGGTACGAGGAGGCGTCAGACAGCAGGTAGATCGCGATCCCGGCGAAGTCCTCCGGCTGGCCCCAGCGGCGGACCGGGACGCGCTTCATCACACGATTCTCGAAGACCTCGGCGCCGACGTTGCGCGCCGTCATCGCGGTTTCGATCCAGCCGGGGATGATCGTGTTCGCCGTGATGCCGTGGCGCGCCATCTCCACGGCGAGGCCGCGCATCATCGCGAGCATCGCGCCCTTCGTCGACGCATACGCCTCATTGCGAGCGGCGCCGTGGATCGCCGAGGCGCTGGAGGTGCCGACGAGGCGGCCGCCCTGCCCTCGCTCGATCATGTGCCGCGTGGCGGCACGGAAGGTGAACATCACACCATCGAGGTTGACGCCGATCACGTCGCGCCAGAGCTGGGTCGGGAACTCCTGGAACGGCGAGCCGCCTCCACGACCCGCGTTGGCGAAGCAGCCGTCGACGTGGCCGAGCTGGTTGACGGTCTCCTCGAACGCGCGGTCCACCGCGTCCTCGTCGGAGACATCGCACTGGAGGGCGAGCACATTCGTGCCGTGCTGCGTCAGCCGGTCATGCGCGGCGCGGTTCTTCTCCTCGTTGGTACCCCAGACACAGACATCGGCGCCAGCCTGCGCCATGCCCTCCGCCATCCCGAGTCCGATACCGCTGTTACCGCCGGTCACCAGCGCGACCTTGCCGCTGAGGTCGAAAGGTTCGAAGGCCATGTCCCGCTCCATCCGCTGTGCATGCCGCCGCCGTCGAGGCGGTCCGCTGGATGCTAACCGCAGATCGAGGCAGGCCGAAGTCACGATGCGGCGCAGCGGCTAGGATGAGCCGCGATTACAACGCCAGAGACACCGGGTCCGCACGAGGGGTGGCGCAACATGGGTCAGTTCGAGGCACGCACGGTCGGCAACGCGACGCTCGTTTCGCTGCAGGACAGCTGGAACACGATGCCCGTGAGCGCCTTCTTCAGCGCCGTCGAGGAGGGCGCATGGGAGCCCTACCTCGAGCTGCTCGACGCGAATCGCAGCTTCACACTCAACATGGGCGCGTGGCTGCTGCGCAGCGAGAGCCGCACGATCCTCTTTGATACTGGTGTCGGCACGCGCCAGAGTTGGGAGTTCCCGGAGACGCCGTCGCTACCCGAGGTGCTGGTCGCCTCAGGCGCGACGCCTGACGAGGTCGATACGGTCGTGCTGAGCCATCTGCACTTCGACCACACCGGCTGGAACACGATCGATACCGATGAGGGCACCGTGCCGCTGTTCCCCAACGCCCGATACGTCGTCCAGCAGGCGGAGTGGGATTACTGGAGTGCGGACAAAGAGCGCCGTGAAGACGCGAACTTTGACGCTGTGCTCGCGCCGATCGAGGCCGCGGGGCTGCTGGACCTCGTCGAGGGTGAGCAGGACGTGACTTCCGAGGTGGTGACCATCCCGACGCCGGGGCACACGCCGGGCCACGTCTCGATGGTGGTCGCTTCCGGTGGCGACCGGGCCTACCTCATCGCCGACACGGCGCACCACCGCGTCCAGGTCACCGAGCCGACCTGGTCACCTGACGCGGATGTCGACAAGGAGCAAGCCTCGAGGACCCGCGCGCAGCTCTTCGAGCGCATCGCGAACGAAGGGGCGCTGCTCGGCAGCGGCCACTTCTCGTTCCCCGGGTTCGGGCATGTGGTGCGCGAGGATGGCGGGCTGGTGTTCGAGCCGTCGGCGTAGCGCCGGTGGCGATCAGAGGGTCTGCACGACCAGCAAGAGACCGACGAACATCGTCAGGCCGACCGAGCCCCACACCACCATGGCTTCAACGCTGATCGCAGGCCTCCGCAGACGCATCCACTCGCGGTCCGCCGAGGTTGTACGCGAGGGGACGCCCGCCGTCCATATGCTCCCCGTCATAGGATGCAAACGCGGTCGGCCGCGAGTGCAGCGGTCACAGTCCGCATGGGAGCGTTGAACTACCATCGCCGCGGAGCCAGGGGAGCCAGCGGAGCCCTCGGACAGTCGGACTGAGAGCGAGGACGCACGATGGGACACGACCACAACAGACGCCTGTTGAGCCCCGCCCGCACGGTGGGCCGTCGGATCTTCCTGACCGACCTCGGACGCGGCACGATGTTCGTGGCGGGGTTCGGCCTGTTCGCGGCCTGCGGCGGCGATGACGACGACGACGGCGCCGGGAGCGGCGGGACTCCAGCCGTCACCAGTTCGCCGACCGCCGCTGCTACGTCGGCTCCCGAGGCGACCTCGCCGCCCGATCCAACGTCGGCGGCGACGCCGGACGCCACGAGCGCGGGCGGCGGCGCTGACAGCGGTGGCGCGTCCGGCGCCGTGGACTGGGAGCGCGTCAACCTCGGCTTCGTCTCCGCCTACCTCCTCGTGCGTGGCGGCGAGGCGGTGACGGTCGACACCGGCACCGCCGGCAGCGAACGCATGATCGAGGCGTCGCTCGAGGCGATCGGCCTCGGGTGGGACGCGGTCGGCCACGTGATCCTGACCCACGCCCACGGCGACCACCAGGGCAGCCTCACGGCGGTCATGCAGGCAGCGCCCGAGGCCACGGCCTACGCCGGCGCCGCCGACATCCCGGCGATCCGCTCCACGCGCGAACTCGTAGCCGTCGGCAACGGCGACAGCGTGTTCGGGCTCGACATCATCGAGTCGCCGGGACACACCCTCGGGCACATCTCCGTCCTCGACCCGATCGGCGGGCTCCTCGTCGCCGGGGACGCGCTCAACGGCTCCGGCGGCGGCGTGATCGGCCCAAACGCGCAGTTCTCCTCGAACCACACCCAGGCGCTCGAGACGGTCGGCATCCTCGGCGGGCTCGAGTACGACACCGTGCTCTTCGGCCACGGCGAGCCGGTCGTCGGGAACGCCTCGGCGCTGGTCGCGGAGTTGGCCGCGAGCCTCTAGCGGCGTTCGAGGTTACCGCCGCGCTAGAACGGCGGCGGCTCCGGATTGCGCATCTCCACGATCTCCGCGGTGCGGCCGCGCACGCGGTCGAGCGGGACATCGCGTGTCAGGATCCAGAACTGCTCGTCCTTGATCGCCTGCAGCACTTGCTCCGCCACCTCGGACGGCGGCAGCCCCGTGTCGCGCTGCCACACGTTGTCCGCCTCCTCGGCCTTGCGTTCCAGGTCGTCGCCAGTCGGCAGGTCGAGGTGCTCCGACAGCTCGCTCGGCCGGTTGCGGCCGGAGCTGAGGATGCGCGTGTTGATGATGCCCGGGCAGAGCACCGAGGCACGGAGCTTCGACTCCTGTCGAGCGAGCTGGAAGTAGAGCGCCTCGCTGATGCGCACCACGCCGTGCTTCGTCGTGCCGTAGATGTCGGCGCGACCGCCGCTCAGCAGGCCCGCCATCGAGGCCGTATTCACGATGTGCCCCTCGTCATCCTGATCGAGCATGATCGGAACGAAGGTGCGGAGGCCGTAGACGACGCCCCAGAGGTTCACGCCGAAGGTCCACTCCCAGTCGACCATCGGGTGCTCCCAGATCGGCCGGTCCGGCGAGAAGTAATCGAGGTCGCCCGCGACGCCGGCGTTGTTGCAGAGCACATGCACGGCCCCGAACGCATCGAGCGCCTGTCGGGCAAGGTCCTGGACCGCTTCCTCGCTCGACACGTCGGTGACGACACCGATCACCTCACGCTCGAGGGCCGTCAGCTCCTCGACGGCGCGCTTGAGCGCGGGCTCGTCGACATCCGACAGCACCACGCGCATGCCGGCGTCGGCGAAGGTGTCCGCCATCGCCCGACCGATGCCGCTCGCCGCGCCCGTCACGACCGCCACGCGGCCCTCGATCTGCTGCATCTCCGCCCCCTGCCTCGCCGAACCTGCACACGAACGCCGCCGGGCGGCGACGCTGGCCGAGTCTAGCGCCGCTTGCCGTTGGCCGTCTGGCCCCGCACCGTAGCGGCCGAGGCGTGTAAGGAGCTCGCGATGGCCGGACCGCTCGATGGTGTGCACGTCCTCGAGGTGGCGAACTACCTCGCGGCGCCGGCGTGCGGCGCCCTGATGGCCGATCTCGGCGCCGATGTCGTCAAGGTCGAGCCGCCGAACGGCGATGTCTACCGCGGCAACCGCACGAGGCGGCCCGGCGAGACGGTCAGCTTCGGCTTCGTGCAGGACAACCGGGGCAAACGCTCGATCACGCTCGACCTTGAACACCCCTCGGCGCGCGACGTCATCGCGCGTCTCGCCGCGCGGTCCGACGTGTTCCTGACGAACCTGATTCCGCCCCGCCTCGAACGCTTCGGCCTGAAGTTCGAGGCGGTGAGCGCGGCGCAGCCCTCGATCGTCTACACCCTGCTCACGGCGTACGGCCCGACGGGTCCGGATGCCCATCGCTCGGGCTTCGATAGCACCGCTTACCTCGCGCGCTCGGGCGTCGTGGACCTGATCGGCGAGACGAATACGCCGCCGGTGCAGGGCCGCCCGGGCCAGGGCGACCATCCGACCGCCCTCGGGCTGCTGGCCGCGACGCTGGCGGCGCTACGCCTGGTCGAAGGTGGCGAGGGCGCTCAGTTCGTCGACCTCTCGCTGCTCCGCAACGGCGTGTGGAGCATCAGCGCGGACATGCAGCAGGAGCTCAACCGCGAGGACTGGCAGCCCGAACGCCAGGATCGCTCGACGCACTGGCTGCTGACGCGCAACGCCTACCGCACTTCGGACGAGCGCTGGCTGCAGCTGACGATGCCGATCCCCGATCGCTACTGGCCGAGGTTCTGCGAAGCCCTCGAGCGTCCCGAGTGGGCCAGCAACAAGCGCTACAACGCGACCGCCGCGCTGCGCGAGCACGGCAGTGAGCTGCTGCCGGAGGTCGACGCCATCTTCGCGACACGCACCCTCGAGGAGTGGCGCACGATCCTCGACGCCGCGCGCTGCATCTGGGCGCCGATCCAGACAACCGCTGAGGTCGCGCGTGACCCGCAGCTCGTCGACAGCGGTACGTTCGAGCAGGTCGGCGAGGGCGACGAGGCACACTGGGTCGTCGCTGCACCGTTCACGATCCACGGCGCCGACATCGCCCCTCGCGGCCCGGCGCCTGGCATCGGCGAGCACACGCACGAGGTGCTGACCGAGGCCGGCTTCGCCAGTGAGGAGCTCGCCGACCTCGCCGCCGGCGAACTGTTCGGATAGCCCTCGGCTAGGTCGCGCCCACCAGCTCTGCCGCGTCCAGGGCGAACTCTTCCATCATGTCGGCCGCGTAGGTGATGCGGCCCGTCAGGCGCTCCGGCTCACTGTGCGCGAGGCGCAGGCAGGCCTCGGCCATGTGCTCGACCGGCGTCTGCGTGTCGCGGTTTGAGTCGTTGATCAGCCCGTGGTGCACGACACCGGGCGTCGCCACCAGCCCCGGCGAGATCACGTTGACGGCGATGCCGTCGCCGCTGACCTCAGACGCGAGTCCAGTCGTGAAGCGCTCGAGGGCGGCCTTGCCCATGCCGTAGACCGTGCCGCCACCGGGCCGGTCGAGCGGCGGGTGCAGCGCGGCGTGCGAGGAGATGTTGATGATCCAGCCCTCGCCGCGTTCCAACATGCCCGGCAGCACGAGCTGTGAGAGATGGAACGGGGCGTAGACCTGCACCTCCGTCATCAGCCGGTAGCGCTTCTCCGTGAAGTCCACGACCGGCATGAAGTAGGTCACGGCGGCGTTGTTCACGAGGATGTCGACCCGCCCGTAGGCTTCCTCGGCGGAGCGGATCAGCGCCTCGCGGTCCTCGCCGTTGGCGAGGTCGCAGCGGACCGCCGTCGCGTCGCCGCCGGAGTCGCGGATGCGCTGTACGACGCTGTTGATGCTGCCCGGCAGTGGGTGGTCACCCTCCTCGACGGTGCGCGCGGAGACGATGACCTGCGCGCCCTCCATCGCATAACGAATCGCAATCGCCTCGCCGATGCCGCGCGAAGCCCCGGTGACGACCGCCACCTTGCCCGCCAGCAGCCCGTTTGTGTTGACCTCGCTCATCACCCCGCTCCGCTCTCCACCTCGATGGTGGCCGCGCGCAGCCTAGCGCACGACCAACCGAGGAGCACGTGCTGCGCCTGCAGCGACGAGGTCAGTCGAGGCGTACGAGGACGCCGCGAGCGAGGATCATGGCGAGCGCGACGGCGACGACGACGATCGCGAGACCGGCCAGGGCCTCCTGGATCCCGATGGCCGCGGCAAGGATGCCGACGGAGAAGGTGCCGAGCGAAGCCACCGATCGCTGCATGTGGTAGACCGCCAGCACGCGGCCTCGGTAGGCGTCCTCGACGTAGTTCTGCACGAGGACGTTGCTGAACGACATCCGGCCGGAGCGGCCGATGCCGAGCACGAAGATCACCGCGGCGGTGGCCACGACCCATGTCGTCCAGGCGAAGGCGAAGAGCGCGACGCCCATCAGCAGCACCGAGATGAGATACCCGAGCCCTCGACGGTGTGGCGGCAACGAGGCCACGGCGAGGGCGCCGATGAGCGAACCCAGCGCGCTGACGCTGAACAACAGCCCGAGCTGGGCGCCGGATTCGTCGTTCAAGACATCCGCGACGAAGCCCGGCAGCAGGAACTCGTACGGCATCAGGAGCAGGCCGAACAGCGTGTTCGCGAGTAGCACCCACGCGATACGGGAGTCACCGGCGATGTAGCGCATGCCGGCGACGAGGTCCTCGCGAGGGGTGGTCGTCGCCCTCGCACGTGTCGCGGAACCGCGCGCGTCTGTCGACACCTGGGTCAGAGCCACGACGGCGAACATGTAGGTGCTGGCCATCAGGAAGTAGAGCCAGGCGGCGCCGTAGGCGGCGAGGATCACGCCACCAACGGCTGGCGCGATCATCTGGATCGAGTTGCGGCTAGCCGCGTTGAGCGCGACCGCGTTCGTCAGCCGCTGCATGCCAACCACATCCGGCAACATCGACTGGCGCGCCGGCATCGTGAGGGCGTTGATGCCACCGGTGAGCAGACCCGCGATCAGCAGGTGTTCGAAGCGCAGCAGGTCGGTCCAGACCAGCACCCCCAGCACGACACCCAACGCTGCGCTCGAGAGCTGCCCGATCTGCACGAGGCCCTTGCGGCGCTGGATGCGGTCGGCCCACACGCCGCCCACGAAGTTCAGCGAGATCCCGGAGATCGAGTTCGCGAGGAAGACCGTGCCGAGGGCTGCGAACGACCCCGTCAGCTCGTACGCGAGGTACCCACGCACGATGTTCTGGACGCGCAGCGACGCCATCTGGCCGAGCGCCGACAGCAGGAACCAGCGGAACGAGCGGTTGCCGAGTGACTCGAAGGTACGAAACCGAGCGCTGCTCGGTCCCGGAGCCGTATCGACGGCGACTTCAGGCTCGCGCTCAGCCGTCACGGTCCCGCGCGCGGCGCGCGAGCGCGCATCAGGCGTCCCAGAGCGCGCGTTCGACCTCGAGCGGCGCCAGTTCGACCTGCGACTTGCGATCGAACACCATCGTCGCTCGCTCCCTACCGTCGTAGGCGGGCCACGCTGGCAGGCCCTCGTGCGAGGGGTCGCCACTCTTCGCGAAGGCGATCCATGCGTCCTTCATCTGGTCGGACAGCCCTCGACCCTGCTCGCCACCGGCGATCTTGCCCAGTGGTGTGTCAAAGGTGCCAAAGACGAACGGGATCTCGAGCGCGTGACAGGCGCCGACATCGAACATCTCTGCCTGCCACGAGAAGAGGTACATGTATGTGGCGGACTGGTGACGCGACTGCTCCGTCGCGAGACGAGTCGAGTGGATGCGGAACGTGCGGTCGCTGTTGATCGCCATCAGCAGCTCCTGCGGCGAGACATCTGCACCGCGGGCGCCGCGCGCCTCGCGATAGCCCTCGATCAGCGCTCGGGCCTGATCCTCGTCGATCGCCTGCGAGAGGGAGCCGCCGCCCTGCGCGATCCGCTCGAGCAGCGCATCTTCGTCAACCTCCGGGACCCCACCGGGGGCGAACACGCCGAACAACTTCGCCTCGTCGAGGTTCGAGCCGATCAGGATCGGCACATCGGCAAGCTCGCCGTCCGCCACCGCCTCGAGGGGTTGGCGCGCGACCGAGGTGCCGCCGACCACCGGGTTGGTGCCGCGCTGGGGGCGCGTGCCGGCCATGGCCTGCATCTGCAGCGCGGTCTGTGCGGCGATCACCGCCTCCGCGTCGAGGCCGCGCAGCTCGTCGGGGTCGGGTGACGCGCCGAGCTCGCCGAGCAGCTCGGCGGCCGTCTCGGCGACCACATCGGGCGCCATGTCGGGGTCGTACGTGCTCTGCATGATGGCCCGCTGGTAGAGCCCTCGCGCAGCGGGCATCGCGAGCAGCGTCTCGACGCTCTTCCCGCCCGCCGACTCGCCGAAGATCGTGACCTGCGAGGGGTCACCGCCGAACGAGGCGATTTCGTCACGCACCCACTCGAGCGCGGCGACCTGGTCGCGACTCCCGACGTTGGTATCGAGGCCGTCGCAGTAGAGGTAGCCCAGCGCGCCCAGGCGGTAGTTGATCGTGACCACGACGATGTCGCCGCGGGCCGCCAGTTGCGCGCCGTCGTACATCGGGCTGGACCCGGTGCCGGTGCGGAACGCGCCACCGTGGATCCAGACCATCACCGGACGCGAACCATCGAGTCCCGGCGTCCAGACGTTGAGGGTCAGGCAGTCCTCGGACATGTCGAGCGTCTGCGTCCCGAACATGCCGACGTACGGCGAGTCTCCCTCCGGCGCCTGCACGCGGCCCTGCCACGCCGCGAACCCGAACTCGGTCGCGTCGCGGACGCCAGTCCATCCCTCGACGGGCTGGGGCGCGCGCCAGCGCAGCTCCCCCACCGGAGGCTGGGCGAAGGGGATGCCGCGGAAGACGTTCAGACCGCCCTCCTCAGCCCCCGCGAGTGCGCCTCGGGTGGTCGTCACCTCTGCCATGTCCGGACCTCTCCAGTCGTCCTCCGTGTTGAGTCTCGATCGCTAGTCGCCGACCGGGACCGCCTCGCGCTCGTACAACCCGACCTCCTCGACCGCGTCGAAGTCGGGCAGCTGGGTCATCGGCTCGAGACCGGGGCCGTCGAGGGCCGGCATCACCTCGGCGGCGAAGCGGCGTAGCGAGTCCATGATCTTTTCGTGCGGGATCACCTGGTCGAAGTTGATGAGGAAGACCATGCGGTCCACCCCGACCTCCTCCCACTCCCGCAGCGAGGCGATGATCTGTTCGGGCGTGCCGATCGTGCTGCGCTGGTTCTGCGACGTGTTGACGTCGCCGGGCCGGTTGCGCAGCTGCACAGCGTTGGCCTGCGATCCGTAGGCGGGCGAGGGGTAGACCGAGCCGACGCCGCTGAGGTGCGACGCCGAGTTGGCGAACGCCATCGCGCCGGGACCGCCGACGCGACGCGCCTCCTCCTCGGACTCACCACAGTACATCCAGCCGACCGCGTTCACCTGGTTGTTGACGAACTTCCCGACCGGGTCGGCGCTGCCGATGATCCGCCGGTAGTCGCGCACGCGCTGCTCATACTCCTCGGGCGTCCCGATCGAGACGCCGAGGAGCCCCAGGCCGCGCTCGGCCGCCTGGATGGCGGTCTCCGGGCTCGACACCGCGACCCACATCGGCGGGTGCGGTTGCTGGACCGGTTTCGGCAGCACGTTGCGGGCGGGCATCTGGAAGTACTTGCCGTCCCACTCGAACGACTCCTCGGTCCACATCCGCGGAATGGCGCGAATGACCTCGTCCCACTGTTCCTTGGTGTCATCGGGCTCGACCTGGAAGCCGCCGAGCTCTGTCCACGTCGCTGAGCGCCCGGTGCCGAACTCAAGGCGACCGTTCGAGATGATGTCGAGCGCCGCCGCGCGTTCGGCGATGCGGGCCGGGTGGTTGACGCCCGGCAGGTAGAGCGCGATGCCCTGGCCAATGTGGATGTTCTTCGTCTGCGCGGCAGCCGCCGCCAGAAACACCTCGGGCGCGGAGGAGTGCGAGTACTCCTCGAGGAAGTGGTGCTCGACTTCCCAGACCTGGTCGTAGCCCAGCTCGTCAGCGAGGCAGATCTGTTCGAGGGCTTGGTGGTAGGCCCGCCACTCCGAAATCTCGCTCCAGGGACGACTCACCGAGTGCTCGTAGAAGATGCCGAACTTCATGCCCACCTCCGGCGGTACGGGTGGCCGAGCCGGCGTCCATGACGCGCGCGCCGATGTCGGCGGGCCGGCTGTCGTTTGCCACGACTTTACGCGCGCTGCGGTCGCGAATATAACAAACGCCGCGAGCACGGCCCGTTGCCGCCACTTCACACTGCGAGGAGCAGGCATGCCCGTCGCCATCGTCAGCGACGCCTCGATCGACCTCCCGCGTGAGGAGGCCGCCGCGGCTGGCATCTTCCTCGCGCTTCTGCACTACGAGATCGGCGGCATGCGATACGGCAGCTGGGATCAGACCCCCGAGGCGTTCTACGACGCCCTGAACGGCACGAACGCAACGGTGAGCGGCGTCGAGAGCGAGGACTTCGACGCGGCGTTCCGCTCCGCAGCCGCCAGCCACGAGCAGATCCTCTGCATCTGCCAGTCGTTCGGCTCGAGCTTCACCTGCGTCGCCGCGCAGGTCGCGGCACGACAGGTCACGCACGACACGGGCGCGGAGATCCGCATCGTCAACACGGGCCGCTCCTCGGCAGCGCAGGCCGCCATCGCGCTCGCTGCCGCCGGCGTGGCGGACGCCGCAGCCGACGCCGATGCCCTCCTCGCGACCGTCGAGGAACTGGCGCCACGCGCTGAGACGTTCCTGATCGCCTCGTCCGTGGACCAGCTCGAACGCGCCGGCCAGCTCTCCCTGGTCAGCACGCAGTCCGGCGTCGGCCGTCTGGACGAGGGCGCTCCGCTCTATCGCGTCCGCGACCAGGTCCGTGCCGTCAGCCTCGAGAACGACGAGGCCTCAGCTGAGGCAGCGCTCGTCGACCGCGTGGCCACCGTCGTCGCCGGTGACGAAGCGATGCTCGTGGCGACTCACGCCGACGCGCCAGAGGCGGCATCTCGGCTCGCGGAAGCGATCGCCGGGCGCGTCACGGTCCGGCACCAAATTACGACAGAACTCGGACCAGCGATCGGATCACTACTGGGACGCGGCGCCTACGGTGTGGGCGTCGTGGCGGTCCACTAGACCTCGACGTTCGAGGCATATCGAAGGGAGCAATCTATGCCCGAGTTCGGACGCCTCGATGCAAGTGCCCTGCGCGTCGCCGCCGCCGGAGGTGGCGACGCCCCAGCCCCGTGGGCCCACGAGGGCGCGACCGCGCACACGGTCACGTTCGAGGTGGAACGTGACGCTGCCCTCGATCTGATGCCGGAACGTCTGGCGCGCCCCACGCCGCCGTACGCACGCATCCAGGTGACCTCGGTCGCCGAGTCACCGGTCGGCGCCTATACCGAGGCCCAGCTCTTGCTCTCATGCCGGTTGATGATGACCCCGCGGCAGTACGTCGTCGCCTCCGTCGTCGACTCCGAGGCAGCGGCGGACGCCATCGCCTCGGCGTGGGGCTACCAGCCCTCTGTCGGTGACGTATCGATCGCGCAGAGCGACAACGACTTCACCTCGTCGATCGCGGACGGCTCGGGCCTCGCCATCACGATCGCCTCCGCGAACGGCCTACCGACAGGCGCCGCGATCATCCGATTCGACCCGACGGTGACGGTGTGGCAGAGCGAGGGCGAGGCCAGCGTCCAGACGATCTCGGCCGAGGCCTCGGACGTGCAGGACGCCTGGCTGGCCCGTGACACGAGCGTGTCATACGACGGCGGCGATCGCAGCAGCCCGTGGCTGCGACTGCGCTCGCGCAACGTCATCACCGCCACGGTCGCCCGGCTCGACCTCGAACGCCCTGAACCCGCAGAGGTGGAGCGCCCCACCAGCATCGGCGGTGGGCTGCCCTAACCGTTCGCGAGGCCGAGCAGACGCGCGAGCGTCTTCGTCAGGCCCGCGCGACTACGAGGTCGTTCGGGCGGCGCGCCCAGCATCTGATCGCGCCGTACGAGGAGGTCGTCGGGACAGAGGTCCAACTCCCGTCGCAGATGCGCGGGCACCAAGGTGCGCCCGTGATCGTCCATCCGCACGCGTGACATCGTCATCGGCTCATCCTCCGGCCGCCGCCCGCTCCTCGGGCGTAGCGATGCGGAAGACCGTCCAGTGGCGCAGGCGAGCGAGGTCGTTGCCCGCTTCGTCGCGGAGCAGTACGTCGTACTTCGCGAAGTGGTGAGCGCGGCGCTCGTACGCTTCGAGCAGATGTGCGCCGCCAGTGACGGTGGTTCCCGGTTCGATGCGTCGGAGGTGTTGGACCCAGCTCCGCGTATGCATCGAGCTGGGGACTGACCAGTTGTGCCGCAGCAGCCGCTCGGACCAGCCGGCCGTCCACGCCGGATGCACCCGCGGCGGGTCGCCCACGAAGCGAGGATCGGTCGAGCGCTGATGTTCTGCGGCGAACGCGCGCATCGCCACAGGGGTCGCAACCTCGAGGGTCGGCGTCCAGTCCCGGCCCACCGGCGCTGTGTCGAGGACGAGCGCGGGCCTGGGCTCGAGCGGAGGCGCGGGAGTCATCGTCTCAGGCGTGGCGAACTCCTGGAGCCAGGGGCCATCGCCAAGGCCAACCGTGGCGTTGACGCAGTCGACGCCGTCCTGGTTCCTCATCACAACTGACCAGCCGCCCGCCGGAGCCTCGGCGTCGGGCGCGGCGACGATGGTCATCTGGTCGCCGGGGTACGTCGGCTGGCGGAACGAGAACTCCGCCCAGCCGTGGTCGAGCCAGCCCTCGCCGAGGGCTTCGAGCACCGTCTGGGTGGCCCAGCCCCAGACCGTGACCCCGCCGACAAGCGCACCGCTGAAGCCAAACTGGGCAGCGACCTCCGTCGAGTGGATCGGGTTGCTGATGTCGGGGTCGTCCTCGTTCGAGAGGTAGGCCTCGACGGTGTGCTCGATGCGCTGCGCCGATGTCATATCGCCTCCGGTGCCGCTAGCCTGCTGCCTCGCCCTCGGCGGGTCGATGCTCGTCCTCGCCCGACTCGAGCGCCGCGAGGATACTTGCGACGAGGGCGCGCGCCGAGTCCTCGCTCAGCTCGACCGCCACGCGGTTGCCGACGCGATCCGCCTCCTCGACGAAGTCGATGATCAGCGCGTGGTCGAGCGGCGCGTTGTACGGGTGATCGAAGTAGACGTTGGCCTGTTCGAGGCGGAACCACCCTCGAGGCCCCTTGGCACTGCCTGACATGGGCGTGCGTTCGACGATCCATGTGCACATGGTTGCTCCCTTCTGCTGACGGTGCGCTACCCCGCGTCCGAAGCGAGGTAGCGGCCGAACCAGGTGAAGACCTCGCCCCAGGCCTCGGTCGCTTGCTCCGCGCGATAGCCCGGACGGTTCACGGAGAAGAAGCCGTGGCCCGCGCCGTCGTAGCGGCGGAACTCGTAGGTCTTGCCGGCTGCCTTCAGCGCCTCCTCGTGCGCGTCGACCTGCTCGGGCGACGGGCTGCGGTCGTCGTTGCCAAAGATGCCGAGCAGGGGCGCCGCGAGGTCCGCGGTCAGGTCGATCGGGGCGACCGGGTGCTTCTCCGTGAGCTGGTCGGCGTCGGCGATGACGCGCCCGCCCCAGCAGTCGACCGCGGCGTCGAGGTGATCAAGCCGCGAGGCGCAGAGCACGACCTGCCGGCCACCGGAGCAGAAGCCGATGATGCCGACCTTGCCGTTCGCGTAGCTCTGCGCGCGCAGGTAGCTGGCCGCGCCATCGGCATCGCCGACGCAGCGCTCGTCGGCGACCCCACCGGCGGCGCGAACGACCGCAGCGACCTCGTCGGCCTCGCCGGGGCCTTCGCGGTGATAGAGGTCGGGGCAGAGCGCGGCATAGCCGTGGTGCGCGAACTTGCGCGTGATCTCGATCGAACCCTCGTCCCAACCCGGCATGTGGTGCAGCACGACCACCGCGCCAACCGGGTCCGCGTCTTCAGGTCGGGCCAGGTAGCCTTCGATCTCATCGCCGTTGTGCCCGGCGAAGGTGACGAGCCCCGCCCGCATGCCTCGATACGTGGGTGACATCGTGCCGCCTTCCAAGCGTCCGAGGCGCAACCGGCGCCCCAACGAGCGCGATGGTAGCGCCGCGCATGCGATCGGGAACACACGACGAGTAGCGCCGGTTCCGTTAAGCTTCCTAATCAAGATGCCATGGTGGGTTGAATCTTCGGGTCCCTTGCTGATCGCGCTGACGTTCGCGATCGTCGGTGTCGTCTTGGCCGTCGGTGCGTGGCGCGTCGGCGCTCAGCGTCGCACCTGGTTCATCCGTGAGTTCGGCATCGTGATCGGCGCCTACCTCGTCTACTTCGGCGTCCGCGCCTTCACCGAGGGCTCGCAGGCCGTCGCCCTCGACCATGCAGCTCGCCTCGTAGAGTTCGAGCGCCGGGTCGGGCTCTTCGTCGAGCCAGCGATCCAGACCGCGGTCATCGGCGAGATGATGATCATCAACGCGGCGAACTTCGTGTATGTGTGGTTCCACTGGCCGGTGATCGGCGCGGTGGCGATCTGGCTGTTCACACGCCGCCCGCAGGCATACGTCACGTACCGCAGCGCGCTGTTGATCTCCGGCGCCATCGGCCTCGTGCTCTTCATCATGTTCCCGGCGGCGCCGCCGCGCCTGGCTAACCTCGGCCTGGTCGACACGGTCGTCGTGTACTCCACGTTCGGCGAGCTGCTGCAGCCGACGGAGCTGACCAACCAGTACGCCGCGTTCCCGAGCCTCCACTTCGGTTGGAATTTGCTGATGGGGATCGCGCTCGTGTCCCAGTCGAGGTTCTACCTGCTGCGTGTGCTCGGCGTGTTGCTCCCGTTGGCGATGTTCATCGCGATCGTGATCACGGCCAACCACTACGTGATCGATGCCGTCGCTGGCGGCGCCATCGCCGTGCTCGGCCTCCTCCTCGCCCGTCGCATCCACGCCGGCGGTCGCTGGGTGCCCTTCCCGACCGCGGAGGCGTCGGGCTACAACCTGCAGGGCACCAACTCCGCCTGAACCGTCCCCTTACCGAGTCCCTGACCGCCCATGCCTCGGTCCGTGCCCCGGCGTACGATGTCGCGACCGCGATCTTGGCTTGGGGGGCTCGATGACGGTGACCGCGTTTCCGATGCTGGTCGACCACACCTACTGGGCGCTCGACCGCGTCCTCGACCAGCTCGCTCAGGTCGACTCGCCGGCCCTCGACGCCGACCCGCCGGCAGAGGGTCTGCACGACGCACGCAGCACGTTTCGTCACGTGCACGGGTACGACCGCTTCTGGATTCCCCAGATCGTTCCTGGCCTGGCAGAGCCTCCCGCGCCACCCGATGGCCTCGCTGAGCTGCGCGCGATCTGGGAGCCGACGCGGCAGGCGCTGCGCGACTTCCTCGACAGCGCCAGCGACGACGTGCTGCCCACGCGCGTCGAGGTGCAGGACAACGAAGGCGAGACGTTCCGCCCGCGCGTGAGCGACGTGCTCTCGCAATTCGTGCAGCATCACTCCCAGCACCGGGCGGAGCTCGCCGTGCTGGCGACGGTCAACGGCCACAGCCCCGGTGAGCTCGATGTCTGGGACTACCTCGAGCACCTCGAGGGCGCATAGCGATGGCGGAGATCAAACTCTCGCGCGAGCAACGCCGAGGGGCGATCGCCGCGATCCAGCGCTACTTCGAGGAGGAGCGCGGTGAGTCGGTGGGAGAGCTCGCCGCGATGCTGTTCCTCGACTTCCTCGTCGAGGAGATCGGGGAGATCTTCTACAACAAGGGCGTCGACGACGCACAGGTCCTGCTGCGCCAATGGAGCGCCCTCGACGACGAGCTCGAGGTGATCAAGATGCCTGTGCGCCGGCCCTCGACCGTGAACGAAGACGACGACGAGGACGGCGCGGACGAGGGCTAGCCGACCCGCTCGCCCGTCACATCGCTGGCACTACCGGGGCAGCTCCCGCCGGGACCGACCCACGTCCAGGCCTCTACACCGACGACCGTCCAGGTCACCGGGTCGACCTCGAGGGTGAATGAGGCGGTCGTAGTGCCGTTGTCCTCGGCGCGGGTGCCGTTGAACGTCACGGTCGTGCCGTCGAGCATGCCCAGCTGTCGCGACTGGTCGAACCGAACCCGAAGACCCTCAGCGTCGTCCCGTCCTGCGTAATCGTGGCGTTGTGCACGCCCGAGTCGCCGCTCTCGCCGGCACAGGCGCCGGTGGTGATCGTGTTGACGACCAGGATGTCCCAGCGCCCGCTGATGTCGACGACCACGGGCGCGGTTGGCGTCGGGCTGGGCGTTGCAGTCGGACTGGCGGTCGGACTCACGGTCGCGCTCGGCGTTGGAGTCGCGGTTAATCGCCGGGGCGCCGGATCTGACCGAGGCCCTCGGTGGGAGTCGCTGTCGGACTCGAGGTCGGCGTGTTGGTAGCGGCCCCGCGCCCGCCCCCCCGGGTCGTGCTGGTGGCCCTGGGCGTCGAGGTGGGCGCAGGCGTCGAGCTGGGTGTTTCGCGCTCAACCGCCTTCGTCGGGGTGGCCGCGACCAGCGGATCCTCATCACCGCCACCGCCGGTGAACGCGACGACGAGCACGATGATCACGACAACGGCGCCCGCCGCGCCGAGGAACCACCAGATGAGGAAGCGCCGCCGTCGCCGGCGCTCCTCCGCCTCCTCGGGCGGTAGTGACTCACGATCGCGGTTCGACATGTCCGTCCCGCTGGACCCCTACGAGCCGTCGGCGTCCGGCAGACGTGGCGCGGCCTCGCCGCACCCTACGATGCGGCGAGCGGCGGCGGCAACGGACAAGAGACTGTGAGTGTGGACGCTGCTACCCGAGGACGCTCTCGTTCAGGAGCGAACGGATCCAGGTGACACCTTCTGGAACTGTCTCGAATTCGCCCTGGATGAAGCCGGAAATGGCAAGGATGCCGAGCCCGAGCAGAGCCATGCCCGCCGCCAACATCAAAACGACCTTCATGATCGGGTCGACTCCATGAGGCGTGCCATGCGGCGCGAGACGATCGCGTCCACCTTCGGCGATGTCTGCGGAGCGGCGTCGCGCTCCTCGTCCTCCTCGACGGCGAGGGCGTCCGGGACCTTGGTGTTCCCGGCGTCCGTGACGGCTGCCTGAAGCTTCTGGTCCATAACGCGCTCCTCCCCCGAGGCCGGGTGGCTGCTACACCCTGTTGATGGCGCGGACCATCGGAGGCGTTGCGCCCGTCTCCGACGAATGTGTCAGAAAACCTCTTGACACCATCGGAACGCCCCGTTCAGGCGCTTTCGCGGGCGAATAGAAGCGCTCCGATAAAAGGCGAAGGGCTGACCAACGCGCTCAGTGGCCTCGGTAGGGGTCAGTTCTCCGAGAGAGAGACGACGTCGCCATCGTTCCACTCGGGGTCTCCCTCAAGGAGTTCGCGCAGCTGCATGAAGCGCTCGTTCTACTCAGGGCTCTCGGCGTTGGCCCGGTAGGACGCCTCGTCCGCGAAGCGGGTCGCCATGATGTAGCGGCGCTCGCCATCGCGCAGCCGGTACACGGCCGAGGAGATGTGCCCCGGCACGTTCGCCGACTCGAAGACCTTCATCACGGCGACGAGCTGATCCTCGGCGCCTTCCTTGATCGTGAAGCTGGCGGCGGTCCCAAACATGAGCGCTTCCTCCCGGATCGGCTGGCCGCGATGGCCGGCGGCTCTCGCGCGGCGATTGTCCGCCGTTCACCATAGACGTCAAGTGCAACCTCGGGACGACTTCGCTCAGCGCGACAGACCATCGAGGAGCGCGTGCGCATTGGTCCGCATGAGCTCGGCGTACGTCGCCACGTCTCCGCCGATCGTCGAGTACAGACTGGCCACATCGACCTTCGTCTCCTCTGCGACCACATCGAGGACCGACGAGCTGAACTGCGGCTCGCGGTACACGGTCCGAACCGCGCTCGCCTTGACTGCCGCGATCACGTCAGCAACCGCGGCGGCGCTCGGATCCTGATTCGGGTTCGCGGGCACCACACTCGCCACGATCTCGAATCCGTATTCGGCGGCCAGGTATCCGAAGGCGTCATGAAACACCACGATCCGCCGCTCGCCGGCGGCGAGCCCCTCGAGGACCGCGCGAATCTCAGCGTCCAGCGCCTCCAGCTCCGCGACGAGTGAGGCGGCGCGAGCGCGGTAGCCCTCCGCGTGCTCGCTATCGCGACCGACGAGTGCGTCGCGAATCGCTTCGACGTAGCTGATCGCGTTGGGGACGGCGAGCCATAGATGAGGGTCACCGTCGTCGGCTTCGAGGCCCATCGAAACCTCGACGATGTCCGCGTCGCCGGTCACGTTCTCCTCGATCAGATCGAGCAGCGACGCCTCAAGCCCGAAGCCGTTGACCAGGACGAGGTCCGCGCCCGCAATGTCTCGCGCGACACTGGGTGAGGGCTCGAAGGAGTGCAGATCGACGCCCGCCGGAATCAGCGCCCGCACTTCGGCGTCGGGCCCGGCCACGCTCTCTGCGAACTCCGCGATCACGCCGGTGGATGCGACCACGCGCAGCGCCGGTGCGTCCTCGGGCGGGTCGTCATCGCCACACGAGGCGGCGGCCAGCGCGAATAGCAGCGCGGCGGCGAGGAGGTAACTGAGCCTCGGTCTCATGACGGCGTGACGATACTCAGTCTCAACTCGGTCGTCAACGAAGGTCGCCGCTGAGAGCGCGCGATGAGATTGACACGCCCCCAGCGACCCACCGAGGCTGTCCCGAACGTGGGCCGGTCCTCTGGAGGCGTCGATGCAGGCAGGTGTGTTGCAGTTCTTCTCGTGGCCCGAGCGACGCGTCTCGCTGGAGACGGTCTACGAGCGCGCCTTCGATCGCATCGAGATCATGGACCAGACCGGCTACGACTGCGTCTGGCTCGCCGAGCACCACTTCAACACCTACAGCGTCTGCCCGTCGGTGCACCTCATGGCCTCGCAGGTGGCCGCGCGCACGGAGCGGCTGCGCATCGGCACAGCGGTCACCCTCGCCGCGTTCTACCACCCGCTGCGCATCGCCGAGGAGGTTGCGCTGCTCGACATCTTCTCGGGCGGACGCGTGAATTGGGGCGCCGGTCGCGGCTTCGACCAGACCGAGTTCGAGGCGTTTGACGTGCCCGTCGAGGAGAGCCAGGCGCGCTTCCGCGAGAACGTCGAGATCGTCCTCGAGGCCTGGAACCAGGACCGTGTGACCTTCGACGGCCAGTACTGGCAGTTCGACGACGTTGAGGTGCTACCGAAGCCGAAGCAGCAGCCGCATCCCCCGTTCTGGGTCGCTGCCACCTCGGAGGACGCGATTGAGTGGGCCGGGTCGAAGGGCTACTCGATCCTCATGGATCCGCACGCCTCGCACGCGGAGATTGGCCACAAGCGTCAGCTCTTCGCGGACACGCTGGCTGCGAACGGACACTCGATCGAGGGCCGCACGCTGCCAATGGCGCGCCTGCTGGCGCTCGCTGAGACCGATGAGGAAGCGAAGGAGGTCGCCCGCGCCGGCGCGCGTTGGACCGTCGGCTCGTACGCCCCTGGCCGGGACGATGACGTCGACCCGGTCGAGCGCTACGTCAACGATGTCGTGATCTACGGCTCCGCCGATCGTGTCGTCGACGAGCTGCAGCGCCTCGAGGAGGAGATCGGGCTCGACTACATCCTCTGCTCGCCGCTCAGCCACGACACGTTCATGCGCTTCACGGAGGACGTGCTCCCGCGCGTCGGCTAGCCAGCCGCCCCCTCGCCCTCGATGGCCACATAGCGCGCCAGGTCGAGGTAACGACCGTTGATCAGCTCCGCCCCGCGCTCGACCCCTTCGAGGGTGAACCCGAGCCGCTCAGCGATGGCGCGACTGCGAGTGTTGCCAGTCGCTGCGCGGATGACCTGCCGGTGCAGCCCGAGCGCGCCGAACCCGTGCTCGACGAGCGCGCGCGCCGCCCGCGTCATCACGCCTGAGCCACCTCGATCGGCGGATAGCCAGTAGCCGAGCTCGCCCTGGTGGTGCAACCCATCGAGCGTGTTGTATCCGAGCACGCCGATGAGTTCGTGGCCGTCGGCCAGCGCCAGCGACAAGCCCGTCCCGGCCTCGTACTGGGCGCGACAGCCCTCGATGAAGCCGCACTTGCCCGCGACACTGTGGTCCAGGTCCACCCAGCCGAGCCATTCGCGCAGGTGGTCGAGGTTCCGATCGACGAGGTCGTGCAGCGCCGGCGCGTCGTCGAGCACGAACGGGCGCAGCGCCAGCGCGCCCTCGACCTCAATCGTCACCGGGTCAGCCATCCTCGGGACCTCGCCTGCCCTCGCAGCGTCGTGCGCAGATGCGGGCGCCGCGTCAAGCGCCGGCGGCGAGGAGCAGCGCAGCTACACCGAAGACGACAAACGCAATGGCCGAGGTGCGCGCGATCACCGCCGTCGAGGCGAGCCGGCGCAGGCGGTCACCGAGTAACACAGCAGCACTGTCGACGAGGGCGAAGCTGAGCGTCCCGCCGGCCCACACGCCGAACCTCGAGGCGGGGCTCAGCCCAGAGATGGAGAGCACTGCCAGCTGCGTTTTGTCTCCGAACTTGGACAGCACGATGGCGCCAGTGATGGCCAGCACCGTGAGCCACGCGGCCCGTCCGTTCGCGGGCGTGGCCTCTAGGTCGTCGTCGTCGTCCGCGTTGAACCACGTCCAGATGCCGAAGCCGATGAAGAGGAGCCCCGCGATGGCGGCGATCAACGACCTCGGCAGCACCGCGTCGACGGCGCCACCCGCCACGACCGCCAACGCCATCACGATCCCGGCGGCAATCGTGACCGCCACGATCACCAGCCAGGCGCGGTAACGACCGCCCAGGGTGAGCGCGAGCAACATCGACTTGTCGCCCAGCTCGCTGACGAAGACCAGCAGGAAGGTGGAGGCGAACGCGGTCACACCATCATTCTCGCTCCGATGAACCTCGACCGACAGCGTTCGACGCGGCGGCCCACACAAGAAAGTGGGGCGGCCTGGCGGCCGCCCCACTGTCACTCACAACCATGCTCTGCTCAGCTGTGGTCGCGCTGCCAGAGATCCCTGGTGCCGAAGTAAATCACCGCACCCTGCGCGAGCCAGAGACCGGAGACGGCCAGCACGACGCTGGCGAAGGCCACGGCGAAGATGTTCACCGCGGAGGTCGCGTCGTCGCTCAGTGTGCCGTCACCGGACGGTGGGAGCGTGGGCTCGGGGATGATCTCGACATCGTCGGTCGCGGGACCGATCTGGTCGGTGCCGAGCACGGCCACGACCGAGTTCACCGTCCGCGCCGGCGTCGTCGGCTGGAGCGCCTCGAACGTCAGGTCGAACATGAACGTCATCGTACCCGGGCTGCCGGACGAGCCTGGCGTCACCTCGCCGATGTCGCAGGCCACGATGCTGTGGTCCGCGTCCGGCATGTTCTCAATGAGGACACAGGCCGGGTCGGCCGAAACGAAGCCGAGGTAGTCGTGCTCGAAGGTGTCGATCAGGCCGGCGCTCACGGTCGTGTCGCCGGTGATCGTGGCAGCGATCGTGAACGTCACGGACTCGCCGACGAAGGCCGGGTCGGCCGAGGTCAGCATCTTCTCGACGATCGCCGTCGTACCGAGGACCTCCGCGGACGGGTTGGTCACCGTGCAGGTCACGGAAGAGCCTGGCAGCACGTTGTTGCCGGAGCAACCGTTGCTGTAGGTCACGCCCGCGGGCGCGCCGACCTCGACGACCTGGTTAGTCAGCCGCGAGGAGCAGGATCTGCGCGTAGCTGTCACCGCTCTGCAGGCCGAACGAATCGACCTGGTTGAGACCACCGTGCGTGAGCTGGAAGCTGTAGTCGACACCGGCTTCGCCACCGGCCTTGGTGACCGTGATCTCGGCCGGCTCCGCCGGAGACGGCGGCGGCGGGTCATCCACCTCAGCGGTGAACCCGATGTTGTCGATGGCGCCAGAGCTGGTCAGGGTCACGGAGACGCTGTCGCCAGCCAGTCCGAGCGCGACCACGACCATGCCACCGTCGCCGGTGACCGGCACCGGCACGGTGCCAACGAGTGTGACGCCATTGAAGACGGAGATCGTGCTCCCGACCGGCTCGATGTCCACGACCGTCACCGCATCGACGGTCACAACGCCGAACGACGAGAACGACGCGGTCAGTGTGCCACCGAGCGCGCTGTCGTCCGGGTCACCGGCGTCACCGTCCTCGGAGATGATGAGCACGTTGCCCAGGCCGACGCCGAGGTCATCGTCGCCGCCTGTGCAGCCGCCGCCACAATTCGAGTCGAAGATCATGGGGCTGCTGCCCGAGATCGTGACGGAGCCAGGCGCAGCGGCGGGACCAGTGATCCCAGCGCCGGGCGTCAGCACACCTGGTGTCGCGCCCTCGCTCAGGCCTTCGAAGTCGACGACCCAGTTTTGAGTGGCGGCATTCGCGACTCCCAGGAGTGCGATACCGATCAGGAGTGCGGCGATGGGGGCCGCGACCCAGCGAATCAGCTTCAAGAGACACCAACCTAGTTCTGCCGCTTGAGCCGAAGAGCAGGCTTCGGCGTTTAGCACACGGTGACCCACGGCCGAACCCGCCGGTCATCAACCAGACTCGGTGGCCGGGCCCGTCGCGAGTGACTGAGAGCTGTGCTGATGGGGTAGTGAAAGTGCAAAAGAACGTCTGAAGGCGCCGGCGGATCAGACCCCCGCAGCCGCCCGCACCTTGTAGATCCGCCTTCGTCGCGGCCTCCGCGGCGGAAAAGCGAGCCCGGGCACCGAAGCGCCCGGGCTCTGGGATGTCCGCCTGCCCTGTCGGGCCTGGAAGGTGAACCGCGGGCATCCCGCCTGAGACGATAGCATGGGCGTCACCTCGCTCCACGAAGCAATGGTTTGGCAGCGGCAACCGGAGACCGGGTCTTAGGCTACGGGCGTCTCGCTCGGCGTCGAACCGCCCTCAGACGACTGGCCCTCTGGCGACTGGCCGAACGCAACCACCAGCGATCCACCGACCATCAGCCCCAGCGCTGCGCCGAGAAGCGAATTCAGCGAACTGTGCGGGCTGATCGGGCGATCGGGCGCGATGGCGGACTCGACGACAGTGACGACCCCCGCAGGAGCGGTGAGCCGTGCCTCTCGTGAGTCGATGAACGCCTCAGAGAGCAGGTTCGCCATGTCGCGGGCGAGCGCCGGATCGTCGGCCGTAGCCGAGACCTCGAGGAGCTGCGTGCCGCGCGGGTTGTATATCGTCACGTTCGCGCGCAGACGGCCCGTCGACATCGGTAGTGCGCCCTGCTCCACTGCCTCCTGCAGCACGGGACGCACGACCATCAACCTCCGAAAGGTGTTGGCAAGCCGCGCGCTGGTCTCGAGATCGTTCAGCTGGATGACACCCGGCGTCTGCGTTTGGACGACCAGGAGCACGGCCGTCGCACGGTAGGTCGGTGTGATGGTGGTCGATACGCCGTACGTCACCGTCCCGCCGATCGTCGTGGCAACGGCCAGCAGCCACCACCACCGCGCGGCTAGACGAATAAGCAGCCCAGTCGTCATCAGCAGGCCTCTTCGCCGGCCCCCGCCTCGTCGAAGCGCCGATCAGTATCCGTACCTCGGGTGGTCCCGTGTGGCTCGTGCTGCGCGCTGTGGACCTGCAGGTAGTCGTCAGGCCCCTGGGCTCCACTGCGATACTGATCAAGGATGCCCCGCAGGTACTGTCCGTACGCCGAACTGGAGATGGCGTCCGCCTGTCGTCCCAACTCGGCGTCGTCGATGTAACCAAGACGCCACGCGATCTCCTCGGGCGAGGCGACTTGCATCCCCTGCTGCTTCTCGATGTTCTGGATGAAGTTCGCCGCCTGGAGCAGCGAGTCCGCCGTTCCTGCGTCGATCCACGCCGTGCCGCGGCCGAGCAGCTCCGCGCGCAGCTCGCCCCGTTCGAGGTAGCCGCGGTTGAGGTCGGTGATCTCCAGCTCGCCACGCGCCGAGGGGTTCAGATCCGCTGCGTGGTCGGCCACGTGCCGGTCGTAGAAGTAGAGCCCAACCACCGCCAGGTTCGACTCCGGGTGCTTTGGCTTTTCGACGATCTCGATGACGCCGCCATCGCGGTCGAGTGTGACGACGCCGAACCGCTCGGGGTCCGGGACGGTGTGCGCGAAGATCAAGGCGCCCTCGCTCAGTGTAGAGGCTCGCCGCAGCCGTTCCGTCAGTTGATAACCGAAGAAGATATTGTCGCCGAGCGCGAGCGCAACCGAGTCGTCGCCGATGAAGTCGCGCCCGATCAGCAATGCCTCCGGGATGCCTCGTGCCTCGCTCTGAACCGCGTAGGTGATGTCGAGGCCCCACTGTGATCCGTCTCGCAGCAGCAGCCTGAACTGATCCATGTCCTGCTCGGTCGTGATCACCAGCACCTCGCTAATGCCTGCGAGCATCAGCGTCGTCAGTGGGTAGTAGATCAGCGGCTTGTCGTAGACCGGGAGGAGCTGCTTGCTCACAGGCACGGTCGCCGGGAACAGTCGAGTGCCGGTGCCTCCTGCAAGGAGGATTCCCTTCATTCGCTCGCGCTCCCCAGGGCGGTCCGGACGACGGGAGACGGTAGATCTGTGACGCCGATGTCCAAGAGCCCGCCGTGCAACCGCACTTCTTCGAGGCGGTCATCCCAGTCGAGCAGCTGCTTGTACCAGTCGAGGGTGATCGTGTCGGTCGTTCGATCGACGATCCCGGACTCGAGGGCGGCGACGATGCCGCGAACGCCGTCCTCGGCGAGGTGCTTCGCGCGGTAGCCCAGCGACTCGATCTTCTCGAAGGCGACGCGGTAGGAGCGTGCGTCGGGGTCTCCGTACCAGTACGTCTTCACATCGCGCGGGACGGTCTCGGCGACCAGCTGCGACAGCGGCTCGATCTGGTAGTTGTTGCGGTGGGAGCCGACGTTGAACCGCTCGCCAGAGACATCCTCGGCGGGCGCTGTCAGCATGAACTCGAGCGCCCTCGCAGCGTCCACGACGTGGAGCATCGGGCGCCACTGTGTGCCGTCGCGCATAACCGGCAGCTCGCCCGTCTTCCAGGCACCGTAGGTCATGCCGTTGATCGCCAGGTCGAAGCGCATGCGCGGCGAGTAGCCGTAGACCGTCGCCTGCCGCAGCACGACCACACAGAAGTCGTCGCCGGCGAGCGACAGTACGCGGTCCTCCGCGCTGACGTTCGCCTTAGCGTAGGTGGTCAGCGGGTTGATCGGCGTGGTCTCGTCCGCGGTGAAGTCGCCCTCTGGAAGCCATACACACTGCACGACGAGGGCAGCACGTAGCGAGGCACGCCGGCCTCCAGCGCCAGCTCCGCGTTCCGGGCGCGAGCGTGGCAGTTGATCTGCCAGGTGACCTCCGGGTCCAGCTCACCTCTGGGGTCGTTCGAGAGCGCGGCGAGGTCGATCACCGCGTCCATCCCACGGAAGTGCTCCGCGGTGGTCGCCCGGATGTCCTCGCGGATCGTCGTCAGCCGAGCGTGCTCGGGCAGCCGCTCGCGGCCAAAGAAGAAGCGGTCGAGCACCACCACGTCGTGCCCGCTGTCGAGGAGCCGCGGAACCAGCGTCGAGCCGATGTAGCCGCCGCCTCCGGTCACAAGAACGCGCATGGTCACCTCGCAGTCGCGGGCCGCCGGCCCAGAACGGAAGCTAGAACAGGTCGGTCACTTCGGCTAGCGGCGGGAACTGCAGGTCGCGCTCGTTGAGGTGTGCCGCAGTACCCTCGACGGGCCAGTCAATCGCCAGTTCTGGGTCGTTCCAAAGAAGGCCACGCTCGTGATCGGGCTCCCAGAAGTCTGACACCTTGTAAAGCACCTCGGTGTCCGCCTCGAGGCTGCAAAAAGCGTGCGCGAAGCCCTCTGGTATCACCATCTGCTGCCAGTTCTCGGCGGAGAGCTCGGCCGTCACATGTTGGCCGAACGTGGGCGCATCGCGACGTAGATCGACTGCGACGTCGAGGATCGCGCCACGTATCACACGCACGATCTTGGCCTGTGCTCGAGGCGCGGCCTGCGATCGCTTGCGGCTAGGCGACCCAACGCGATTGAGGGGTCGCGGCGATCGGCGCCCGTCCCCGCGAATGCGTCACAGCGGCGAAGCCTCGGCGGATGAAGAAGCTCGACCAGGCGGTGATGCCCAGGAGCTTGAGCCCGTCCTCCGTGAAGATCCGCCACTCGCTCTCGCCCCACAGCGATGAGGTCTGATCGACCGCTACTGAAAGTGCGAAGAGCGCGATCGCCAGCGCCAGGAGACCGCCCTCTGATGCCAATAGTGCTCGGCGATAGCGCCAGAGAAACAGCGCCAGCAGGACGGCGTAGACGAGGAAGACGCGCCGCTCCCCCTGTCCGAGGTAGCTCGGTACCACGTCCTCGTGGAGTTGCAGGAGGTCGTCAAGCGCCAGCAGCAGCGTGGCGAGGCCGCCCCAGAGCAGGTATGCGTGGTCGCCAGCCGGGTTCGGCCACCGCCTCAGGACCCCGAAGCTGAACAGCGCGACCGATGCGCCTGCGAACCAGAGCAGGACGCCAAGGTGCGATTGGATGCCTGTGAGCGCCGATCCGCCCAGCGTGAAGGAGGGATCTCGGCTGATATCCTCGAAGGCGACGCCCTGGGTCTTGCCAATCAGGATCATCGCCAACAGAAACGCCGAAGGCAGACCAAGCACGACGAGCAGCACGGCCAGAGACGGCCGCGCGAGGCTCGGGAAGTAGTCACGAGACCGCAAGGGCCGCCTCCTCTGGGCACGAACCTCGATCAGTTCTGTCTTCGGGCTCGATTGCGACACCCGCAGCCGATCGGTCACACCTAGAACATTGCTCCGCAGCACGCCGATGCAGCGCCGAGGCGAAGACACATTTACGAAGATCTGCGCGCCATCGACGCTCTCTGATAGATCTCGTGCAGACACCTTCGAGGCTGGCGCATTGGCGAAGCGCCACGTCTGGGATGTCATGGACTGAGGGTGCCCCTCGGGCGCACCACCATCTGCATTCGGCCATCGGCCGCGTAGCGATTCTGATGGAAGTGAGCGGCGAACACTGCGTTCACGCTCCGGCTTCTGAATAGTTCGAGCAGCCGTAGTCGGTTCTCCCTGGCGACCGAGTCTGGCTGTGTCTCGCTCAGGTCACGCCAGAACAGTGGCGTGTGCATCAACGCAAGGAAGTGCTGACGGCTCTGAGTACGCGCCGAGGCGACTTTTCTCTGGCAACGCGTAAGGAGGCTCCACACATACGTACGAATCGCCCGAAATGATCATTGTGGCGTCGCGGCGACGGTCCTACTCGCGCTCCACGGTCCGCCGCTCGATCGCCAGCAGCGCGTCGAGGCCGACCGCGTCGTTGAGCTCCTGGCTCAGCGCGCCCACGTCCGAGGGGTCGAGTGAGGCCGTGGAGAGGTCGTCACGATAGCCCTCGTACGTGGCACGCCAGGCCTGGAAGGCCGCGAGGGCGGGCTGGCTCGGGTCGACGAGGAGGCGGTAGCCGAGCGCAACGATCTCGGCCCGGGTGACGTCGAGGCGTGCGAGGCCGCGCGGGCCGGTGAGCAGCATGTAGGGCGGCTCGACCGCGTCTGCGATCACGCGCAGATCGGCCTCGTCGCGCGGGCCGAGCATGACGAGGTCCGCCCCGGCCGCCTTGTAAGCGTTGGCTCGTGTGATCGCGTCCTCAAGGTCGCTGGAGCGCACGCCGTTCGTGCGGGCGAGGATCAGAAAGTCGTCGCTCCGACGGGCGGCGACCGCCTCGGCGACTTTCGCGACCATCAGCTGCTGGGGGATCATGTGCTCGATGCCGACGTGGTGGTGCGCACGCTTCGGGATCAGCTGGTCCTCGATCTCGATCGCGGCAAAGCCGGCCGCCTCCGCCATCGGGATCGTGCGATGCATGTGCATCGGATCGCCGAAGCCGGTCGCGCCGTCAAGGATCAACGGCAGGTCGGTGACGGTGCGAATGGCAAGGCCGCGCTGCGTCACATCGGTAATGTTGAGGTTCGCCTCGAGCGTCACCTGCTCGAAGCCGAGCTGGCCGCCGCCGAGGTAGAGCGCCTCGAAGCCGGCACTGGCGGCCAGGCGTGCCATGAGCGGGTTGAGCACCAGCGGCGCGAACACGCCCTCGTCACGGTCGATCAGCTCGCGGAGCGTTGCTGGCATCGCGACCCCCTGCCACCCTCGCCTCGCAGCGACCACGGCCATCGTTTGCCGGGCCGATGGTAGACGTACTATCGTCGCCTCGCGCCGACTTGGCGGCGACACGCTGGAGGACGCATGACGACCGCAACTCCGTCCGCGGCTGTGACCGAGCAGGCCGTCGAGGTCGCCGGTCTCGACATCGCCCTGCGCGAGGCCGGTGAGGGGCCGCCGCTGCTGTTGCTGCACCGCTCCACTGGTTATGTCGCGTGGGGACCGCTCAAGGATGAGCTGTCGGCGAGCTTCCGCGTGATCGTGCCCGACCTCCCCGGCTACGGGCGCTCCGAGCGACCGGACTGGGCGCGGGAGCCTCGCGATGTCGCAGTACTACTGCAGCGCTTGATCGAAGGGCTCGACCTCGAGGGCGTGACGCTCGTCGGGCTTGGGTTCGGCGGCTTCATCGCGGCGGAGATGGCGACGCTCAACGAGTCGAGGCTCGCGTCGCTGGTGTTGGTCGGCGCCGCCGGCCTCAAGCCCAGCGAGGGCGAGATCCTCGATCAGATGCTGATCCCCTTCCAGGAGTACATCGGCGCCGGTTTCAACGATGAGTCCGCGTTCGCCACGCACTTCGGTGAGGACCTGGATGCGGACATCAAGGACATCTGGGAGTTCAGCCGCATCATGACCGCTCGCGTGTCGTGGAGCCCATACATGTTCAGCCGCCAGCTGCCCCACCTGCTCAGCGAGGTGCGGACGCCGACGCTCGTCATCTGGGGCGACAATGACCGCGTGGTGCCGGCCATCTGCGGCCAGCAGTACGCCGAAGCGCTGTCTAACGCCCGGCAAGAGACGATCGCGAGTTGCGGCCACCTCGCCGAGTTCGACCAGCCGGAGGCGCTGGCCAGCCTGATCGCAGGAACCGCAGAAAGCTAACGACGCACTTCGACGAAGCAAGCCGCCAGCGGGCGGTCACGGACGGGACAGACGATGCTGATCGGACGCTTCACAGAACGGCCCTACCAGGACCCCTCGTCAGGCTACTTCGGCGCGACCGGCCGGCCGATCCAGGACCTCTCGATCAGCAACGGCGACTACGACCCAGTCCTCGGCGCGAAGCTCTACAACCGATACCTCGACGAGCAGGTGGCGACGGAGGAGGTCGGCTTCGACGCGATCATGCTCAACGAGCACCACAGCACGCCCTTCTGCATGGGCGGCGTGGTCAACGCCGAGGCGGCGATCCTCGCCCGCATCACCAACAAGGTGAAGATCGTCATCAACGGCAACATTCTGCCGATCTGGGACGACCCGCTCTGGCTCGCCGAGGAGCTGGCGATCATCGACATGATCTCGGAGGGCCGGCTCGTCACCGGCTGGGTACGCGGCACCGGGCGGGAGAGCGTCTCGCACAACGCGCAGCCGCCGTTCAACTGGGAGCGCTTCCAGGAGGCGCACGACTTCATCATCAAGGCGTGGACCGAGCCGGGCCCGTTCCGCTTCGAGGGCGAGCACTACGACTATCGCTACGTGAACCCGTGGGCCCGCCCCTACCAGCTACCCCACCCGATGATCATGATCCCCGGCGTCGTCAGCAGGAACACGGTGAAGTGGGCCGCCGAGCGGCGCTACCCCTACCTCATGCTCGCGACGCGCCTCGAGCCGACCAAGGCGTCCTTCGACTACTACCGCGAAGTCGCGGAGGAGAATGGCTACGAGGCCGGTCCGCAGCACATCGGCTACCTGTTCAAGGTCCACGTCGACAAGACGGAGGAGAAGGCCTACGAGGTCGGCAAGAAGTTCCTCGAGGGCCCCGGCAACATCTTCCTCGAGGGCAGCCGCGGCACCGCCTCGCCGGTGCTGCAGAACCTGCCCGGCCTGACCGACCGTAAGAACCTACTCCCGACGGCCGAGGTCGGCTTCGTCGCCGCCTCGAGGGGTCGCGAGACGGAGGAGGCGGCCAAGGACAGCCCGGACAAGAAGCCGGCCGACAAGGCGAACCGAGACCGCAAGGACGAAG
This sequence comes from Dehalococcoidia bacterium, assembly GCA_965198045.1. Lineage (GTDB taxonomy): Bacteria > Chloroflexota > Dehalococcoidia > UBA2979 > UBA2979 > CBDDEC01. The sequence goes on along the minus strand of CBDAOL010000011.1, from coordinate 411,775 downwards.
AGCCCGAGGACGACGGCCCGGCGATGCAGGCCGAGTACGACACCCAGCTCGAGAATCTCACGATCATCACAGGGACCCCAGACTCGGTGATCCCGAAGATTCGGCACGTCCTCGAGTACCTGCGTCCCGGCTCGATCTTCTTCTGGGACGGCGACGGCGCGATGTCGCACGACGATTCGATGCGCAGCCTGCGACTGATGGGCGAGGAGATCCTGCCCGCAGTGCGCGAGATCGCCGACGAGCTCGAACTCACGAGCCCGTTCGAGGTCAGCCCGTACACCAACGAGCCGATCGAGGACGCCTCGACCGCTGACGTCGAGGCGGTGCCCGCCGGCGACGACTAGCCTCGACGTCTGACCGAAGCAGCCGAGGCGGTGACCGTGCCCCTACCGGCCTCCGTGGAGGTCGCCGTCATCGGCGGCGGGCCCGGCGGCTCGACGGTCGCCACGATGCTCGCGAAGCAGGGCCGCGAGGTGCTGCTCCTCGAACGCGAGCGCTTCCCGCGCGACCACGTCGGCGAGTCGTTGCTGCCCGCCTCCATGCCAATCCTCGAGGAGCTCGGTGTCGCTGAGGCCGTAGCCAACGCCGGCTTCCTCAAGAAGTGGGGCGCATCGATGGTCTGGGGCGTCGATGACACGCGGTGGCACTGGCGCTTCGAGGAGGCGAGCCGGCAGTACCCGCACTCCTACCAGGTCGTCCGCTCCGAATTCGATCGCATCCTGCTCGACCACGCTGCCGCCAACGGCGTTGACGTGCGACAGGGCGCGCGCGTGCTCGAAGTGGAGACGGCTCATGATGCGACGTCGACGCTTCGCGTGGCCGACGACCAGGGCGAGGCGACCGTCGAGGCGCGCTTCATCGTCGATGCGAGCGGGCAGAGCGGATTGGTCGCGCGCACGCGCGGGCTGCGTCAGTGGGACGAGTACTTCCAGAACCTCGCGGTTTACGGCTACTTCGCCGACGTCGCGCGGCTCGACGACCCCGAGGAGACGAACATCCTCGTCGAGGCGACCGAGGCCGGCTGGGTCTGGGTCATCCCGCTGGACCGGCCACCACCCGCGAGCGTCGCCAGCGTCGGCGTCGTCCTCGACGCCCGCCGCGCCGCCGAGGCGATCGAAGGCGGAGCCACCGAGGCGTTCATGCGCGAGCAACTCACGCTCACCTCGGAGGCCGCTCGGCTCCTCGCTGGCGCCACGCTGATCGACGTGCCAGAGGTCGAGCGCGACTGGTCGTACAGCGCGGAGCGGTTCGCCGGGGACGGCTGGGTGCTGGTCGGCGACGCCGCCTGCTTCGTCGACCCGCTGTTCTCCTCGGGCGTTCATCTCGCGATGAGCTCCGGGGTGCTCGCTGCCGCATACGTCCACACGGCGCTCGATGACGGGGAGCTCGGCCGCGCCTCGGCGCCGGTGTACGAGGAGCTCTACCGCACGCAGTACGGGCACTTCCACGAGCTAGCGCGCCTCTTCTACTCGAGCAACCGCACACACGACTCTTACTTCTGGCAGGCCCGCCGCATCACCGGCGACGAGAGTTACTCACCGCGCGAGGCCTTCGTGCGGGCGGTCGCCGGTCAGCCGCCGCAGGCCTACGAGCGGGCCGTGCTCGACCACGGCCTGGCGCCCGAGGCGTTCCGCTCCTCCGTGAGCGTCGTCGCGGGCGACCGCAACGAGCGCCGCGAGCACATCAACGCGCTCGACACGCGCCTCCTCGACGCGACGCCGATCCTCGAGCCGGGCGTCGAGGTGGCGCGACGCCCGGTCCTGGCAACCGGCCGGTTCGAGTGGGGCGTCGGGATCACCGCGCCGCACCTCAGCGAGGCGATACCGGCCAGCCCGCTGGTGGCCTTGCTGATCGCGCGCATCGACGGCGCCTCGACGCTCCGCTCCATCGGCGAACGTCTCGTCAACGAGGCTGGCGCCAGGGCCGGCGACGCGCTTGACCGCGCCCTGGCGCAGGCCGCAGCGATCCTCTACGTCGACGGCACCATCGCCACCCTCGAGGGCGGGAGCGCGCCGCAGCTCTAGGCCTGATCCTCACAGTTTCCGACACCAGTTTGACACCCTCAGACGCGGATCCAGCGAGTGATACACCGCCAACGACCTAGCGTGGATGGACAGATGGCATCCATGGAAACCCGCCGCCGCAGCATGCTCAAAGCCCTCAGCCTGGCGTGCGATCGCCACGGTGATCACCGCGTTCGCGGCGTGGTTCATCAGCGGCGATCTTGAGATCGGCCTCCTGGTCGGGCTCCTCGACATGGTGATCAAGCTCGTCGCTTTCTACTGGCACGAACGCCTCTGGACCCGGGTGCATTTCGGGCGGCTGCACGTTCCGGCGCCTAGCGATCCCCCTCAGCGACCACAGACAGCCGGCTTTGTATCCTGTATACCCGCGCGCCGCCGGGGGCGCGCGACACGATGGAGCCAGCCTTGACCGAAGCCTCTGCGCCCTACGACGTCGCCGTCATCGGCGGCGGCATCCTCGGTCTGTCGAGCGCGCTCCACCTGCTCGAGGCGCATCCAGAGCTGCGGGTGACGGTGCTCGAGAAGGGCGACGTGGTCGCCGGGCATCAGACCGGGCACAACAGCGGCGTGATCCACTCGGGCATCTATTACCGCCCGGGCTCGCTCAAGGCGCGCTTCTGCGTCGATGGCCGCAACTCGATCGTCGAGTTCTGTGAGCAGCACGAGATTCCGTTCGAGCGCTGCGGCAAGGTCATCATCGCGACGCGCGAGGAGGAGTTGCCACGCCTCGAGCTGCTGCACGAACGAGGCACCGCGAACGGGGTCGAGGGCCTCGAGATCGTTGGCCCGGAACGCCTGGCCGAGATCGAGCCGCACGTCTCCGCACTACGAGCGCTCTGGTCGCCCGCGACCGCCATCGTCGACTTCGGCGAGATTGCTCGCGCCTACGCGCGCATCATGATCGACGCCGGCGCCGCCCTCGAGCTGGGCACGCGCGTCCTCGACATCCACGAGCGCGGCGACCTCAGCGTGGTCGAGACTGACCGAGGCGACCTCGAGGCGCGACACGTCATCAACTGCGCCGGCCTTCAGGCCGACCGCGTGGCGGCGCTGATGGGCGTGGATGTCGGGCTCCAGATCGTCCCGTTCCGGGGTGAGTACTACACCCTGCGCAAGGAGAGCGAAGACCTGGTGCAAGGGCTGATCTACCCCGTGCCCGATCCCGACCTGCCGTTCCTCGGCGTGCACTTCACGCGCAACGTGAAGGGCTATGTCGAGGCCGGTCCGAATGCCGTCCTGGCGACGGCGCAGGAAGGCTACCGCAAGCGCGACTTCCACCTCGGTGACTTCGTGCGCACGTTGCGCTTCCCCGGCTTCTGGCGCGTCGCCGCCCGTGAGTGGCGCACCGGGATGAACGAGGTGAACCGCTCGCTGCGCAAGTCGGTGTTCACGCGCGACCTCCAGCGCATGATCCCGGAGGTGGAAGCGGATGACCTCGTCGCTGGCGGCTCCGGTGTGCGGGCGCAGGCCGTGGCGCGCGACGGCACTCTCCTCGACGACTTCGCCATCGAGGCCAGCGCTCGCGCCGTGCATGTACTGAACGCGCCCTCGCCCGGCGCCACCTCGTCGCTCGAGATCGGTCGTCACATCGCAGGACTCGCCACCGAGGCCTTCGCCCTCGACGCCTAGCCCGCTCGCATACCATCGTCTCGACGGGCAGAGAGGCGGCGCGATGTCTCAGATCACTGAACACCTCGAAGCGAAGCTCGGGCTCTACGAGGAACTGGTTGGCGCGCTGCCCGACGATGCGTTCGACCACCACCTCGGCGACCTCAAGTCGAACAGCATTGGCAGTCAGCTCTGGTGCATCGTTGGCACACGCGAGAGCTACGCACGGGCGATCGAGGCCGGCGAGTGGACCGGCTGGGCCTGTTCGCTAATGGCATTCAGCGGCGACGTGATCCGGCCCGGCCTCAGGGCCAGCGCTGACCTCGTGCGATCGCAGCTCACGGGCGACCTCGACGAGGCGCGGCAGGACCTGGCGCTACAGCTCCTCGAACACGAAGCGCAGCACATGGGCCAGCTCCTCCGCTACCTGCTCGGCCTAGAGCTCGAGGTCCCCGAGGGCTGGCGAGCCTACTTCGCGCTCTAGCGATGCTCGGGGCGCCGCTGTTATCGTGAACTGAGGCGGGCGAGAAACCGAGGAACACCCATCCGCACCACCAACCGCCCGGCCGGCCCGATGCCGGCCATCGTCTCGCTCGCCGCCGCCATCCTCCTCACCATGATCGCCATCGGTGCGCTGGCGCTCGGCACTGTGACATCCGAGGCGCAGCGCAGAACGCGCCGTTCACTGCTTACGGCGTCGGCCTCGACCCGGGCGACGTGGTCGCTGCGTTCATCACAGGTGAGCTGTGCGGCAGCACGACGGTGGACGGCGCGGGGCAATGGATCCTCCTGGTGCGCGACAGCGACCCGTGCGACCCCACGAACGATGCCACGATCGGATTCACGCTGAACGGAGCCACCGCGGACAAGACCGCGACGTGGAGCATCGGCGGCACGCCGGCGACCTCTGGCTTCGACCCAAACGTGGGCATCCCACTGACCGTCGCCGCGACACCCACGCCGACGCCCGAGCCAACCGCGGAGCCCACGCCCGAGCCCACCGCGGAACCGACACCCACGGCTACGCCGAGCGCTACGGCAGAGCCGACCGCGACCGCGGAGCCAACGGCGACCGCAACCGAAGAGCCCACGGCCACCTCGACGCCGGACCCCACATCGACGGCGACGCCGACAACGACCGTAACCGGCACCTCGACGCCCGCGGCCACCGCGACGCCTAGCCCAGCCGACGCAACGGCGACCCCGACCATCACGATCCGACCGCTCGATGATCCGACCGAAGCCGATGGCGGCGGCGGCTTCCTCGGTACACTCGGCATCATCGTCATCGTGCTCGTGGTCCTCGGCGGGATCGGCGCCGCGGTCGTGCTGCCTCGGCTGCGGGACGGGATGTGAGCGTCCGCAGATCGGCGAACGGGCAATCACCACCCCCTCTCGTCGCGGCCCTCATCTGATCGTTGCAGACCGGCACCCAGCCCCTGCCGCAGTATTCTCTCCCGTGCACCCCCGCACTTAGGCACCTTCCAGGCGGGGGGGGTGCGGGCTGCTAGTCGACCCCTCGATGAGACGAGGTGGGCCGACCACTCCTTCACCGCCGCCTTTCACCCGCAGCGATCACGGCCTCGCAACTAGGCCGGTTATGTACCAGGCGGACTGTGGTGAGAGCTGCTGTCCCCGTGTGAGCGCGCTGCGTGCTCCTTCGGCGAACACGAGTGAGCGATGCTCTGCTGCGGCCCGCGACTGAGCAGGCTATTGTCGCCGTGGGAGCAACGAGGCACGAGGATGCAAGCGCGGAGGTGGGTTCGTGTGCGGGATCGTCGGGATCTACCAGCGAGATGGAGCCCCGATCGACCTGGGCACGCTTCGAGCGATGATGGAACTCCAGCGGCATCGCGGACCGGATGACGATGGAGCGCGGCTGTTTAGTCTGCGACACGGCTCGAGCGTTGATGCCTCCGAACAGTCGGCGGTCCGGGATGGAGCGCCGCTCGAAGGCGGTGTCGGCGTCAACCGGTTGAGCATCCTCGACCTCAGCGAGCGCGGGCATCAGCCAATGAGCACCCCCGACGGCCAAGTGTTGATCGCATACAACGGCGAGACATACAACGCATTCGACCTTCGTCCTGATCTTGAGGCGAAAGGGCATGAGTTCCACAGCAACACCGACACCGAGGTGCTTCTCCACCTGTACCGCGAGCACGGCATCGGCGGAATGTTGGAACGCATGAACGGCATGTTCGCGCTCTGTATCGTCGACCTTCGTGAGCGCTGTGTTTACCTCGTGCGTGATCGGCTGGGGATCAAGCCACTCTACTGGTACGAGCGTGACGGTCTGTACTTGTTTGCCTCGGAGGTCAAGTCCTTCCATGCACACGCCGGCTTCACACCAACCGTTGACGGTGAATCCCTCGACGAATTCCTGGCCTTCTCCTCAACCGCGTGGGATGGCTTCCTGCTGGGGGGGTTCGACAGTTGCCGCCAGGGCACTGGCTGCGAATCAGCGCCGACGGCGAGTCACTACACCAGTACTGGTCGATACCTGATCAGGAGGCGACCCGCGGTCCTTCGTTCGAGGACGCGGCCGAGACGCTGGAAGCGCTACTGGCTCAGAGTGTGGAACGGCGTCTGCTCAGTGACGTAAAGCTGGGGTGTCAGCTCTCGGGCGGGGTCGATTCGTCGTTCGTAAGTGCGCTGGCCGCAGCGTCGCTAGGGTCGGACATTGATGCTATTTCGATGATCCCCGACAACGCTGAGTGGTCCGAGGAACCCTGGATGGATCAGGTTGTCGCCGCCTCGCAGATTCAGATCCACAAGATCCCACTCCTCGCGGACACGATCGTTGACCACTTTGCAAGCGCCGTGTGGCACATGGACCAACCGACGCCGGGCGCGACAGCTGCCGCCCTCATGGAGCTAGCCCGTGCCGCGAAACCCAGGGTAACCGTGCTCCTCAGCGGTGAAGGAGCCGACGAGTTGCTCGGCGGATATGCGAAGTACGCTCAAGCTGCGTTCCGTGAGCGGCTTGGCGGTCCCCTACTCGCGCTGCTCCGCCACGCACCGGGACGTGGCCGCCGGTTCGGGAGCCTGCTCGGCGATCGCTGGGGTGAGACCGACCGCGTCGGCGCATTCATTTCAGCAGGGGCCATGGAGCGGCGCGACCTTCGGGCGCTCCGACCTGCAGTTGATACAAGCGCGCTGGTCGACCGCCGTCGCAAGGTTTTTGGCGAGTCGACCGGCGACTTCGTCGCGGATGCGCTGAAGTACGATCTCCGGACGTACTGCGTCGGGCTGCTAGTCGAGCAGGACAAGATGACGATGGCGAGCTCCGTTGAGAACCGCCTGCCGTTCCTCGATCACGAACTGGTGGAGTTCGTCCGTGGTCTGCCTTCGAGCAATCTTGTACGGAGTTCTTGGCGGCCGAGGTGGGACCTACCTCGCAACACGAAGCGACTGCTCAAGCATCGCGTCGCGGCGCGGTTCGGTGACAAGTTCGCCTACCGGGCGAAGATTGGCTTCAATCTCCCCGTTCATGAGTACATCAACCACCCGGAGTTCCGACGCTCCATGGACGAGGACTTGCTTCCGTCGATTCGCGACCGGCGGCTGGTTGATGGCGATGCTGTGGCCAGCTGGTGGGAGGGCTTCAAGGAAGGGCGCAATGTCCCCTCACAGACCCTTCTTACCGTCGCTGCGCTCGAAGTGTGGGCGCGGCAGACATTCGACGGAGAACGCCCGCAACAGTTACCGGCCGCAGCTGGCTGAGCATTCGGTCAAGGGAGCCAGCCGCACGCCGGGAGGACCCGCCCGCCTCGCCCGCCTCGCTCGCACCGCTCCATGTCGGGACCGCTTGGCCACTGGGGTTGGCGGGCGTTGCTGGTTGGCGAGTCAGCCAATGCGCGCCGCGGACCACGCTCACCGGTTCGCCTCGAACAGGGTCACCGCCATCATCGAGCCCCTTCAGGCTCACCGCACCGAGCGATACCGAACTCGAACGTCTTGCCCTCGCACAGCTCCATCACCACGTTGGTCACCAGCACATGCGCGCTGCCGGTGGGAGGTCGCGCGGTTCCGTCCCGGACCCGACACGAACAGGGCGCCCTCCCGCTCAGCTCCTCGCGCGGAAGCACCCGGGCGGGGCGTTAGTTGCCGCGGGGCGGGTGCGATCGGTGACTCAACTACTGACCTGCGCGCCTAGCATTCTCGACGATCTCAGAGTTGCCAGCAGCGATGCGGCGGAGGTCGTTACGCCTCAACCGATTCGGCGTGGGATCACCGCTGAGGTGCTGGGCGATCCGCAGGGCGCGTGTAGCGACGAGGTAGCGCTCGAACGCCTCATCGTGGGCGGCTTGCAGTCGGGCGACCGTCTCGGAATCCATGCGCCGGGTTGTAGCACCCACGAGCTCTGATGATCCACGCCGCGAAACACTTACTCATACCAGGGGGAGCGCCACGACTCGATCGCGCCCGCGCACGAAGCCAGGCCCCGGGGGTGAGGCTTGGATGCGCCAGGGGGATGGAGCTGAGTCGCGGCGGGGGGATGGAGCTTAGTCGCGGCGGGGGATGAGCGTCTAACTGCGCTCGGTGAAGAGCCTGAGTTGGGTTTCCGCGTACCCCTCCGCATGCTGTTTGAACCAAGGTGGGAACTGCTCCTGCAGCCGCCCGATCACGTAGTAGCCGGCCGCCATCGTCGCAGCGAATCCGGCCTTCTCCGGGAGCGGGATAGTTAGCCGTTCGGACCCGAACGACTCGTTGCGGCTCCCGAAGCTGATGAACAGCTCCCTGTCCCAGGGCACGACCGTCTTGGCGTGCAGGGTCTGCTCGCTCGTGTAGCAGCGTCCGTTCACGCGACCCCCGAACAGCTTGTCGAACTTCGTCACAAACATCTCGCGGAGGAGGTCATGCTCCGGCACCAACATCAGGTAGAACGCCGCATAGCGGGCGAAGTCTGGAATCAGAGGTTCGACGCGGTCGAGCAGGTGCCTGCGAATCGTGGCCGGGTCTTCGCGCGTTTTCGAAAGGATCATCCCCAGATAGGTGGAGGTGTTGTACGTGATCGGCTCCTCGAGCTTGCGGGTCTCGATTACCTGCCTTGGCGGCAGCAGGGCCGCGGCTGGCGATGAGCGGTCACATGTGATCAGATACGGGGAGTGTCCGCGGTTGAGCAAGTGCTGGAGGATGTTCGGAGCGTGCTTCGTACCCGACGCCGAGATCAGTACGGCTGAGTCGAAGTTAATCTCGGAGTCGAGGAGCCGTTCGTACTGCCCTTCGTCGCTGAAGTGTGCGCCCTCGTCAGCGAAGAGGATCCTGCCTGTCGGCAGCGCATTGCCGCTCGCGACGACCAGCCGACGCTTGGCCGGCTTGAGCTCCAGGGGCTCGATCTGATAGGACGCGTGAAGATCGAGAGCCGCGAGTACCACCTCGTGCAGATCCGGGATCGACATCGGCGATGCTTCCTATACTTGGCCATCATCCCACGGCCCCCCGTGGGGCGAGAAGTGGGCGCCGATGACGAGCCTCCCTTCGCGCTCTCACGCCTCGGCACGGGGGTGCGGGTTGCTAGGTCGACCCCTCGATGAGTCGCGTGGGGGAGCGATCGCGGGCCATGACACTCGTTGTCGTCGTGCTAGATCTCGTCGAGGATGGCGCCTTTGCATCGATCGAACTCGGCTCCCGTGAGGTCACCAACGTCCCTGAGTGTCTGCAGCACGGGTAGCCTCGCGGACAGCGCGTCGGCGTCGGCGGGCGCCTTATCGGGGCGGTCGACTGCGGTGGCAACGTAGCTACCCAGGTTCAAGGATGCGGCCGGGTGGTGGAATTCATGGTCTGAGCGTCTGCGGGAAGGTGTCTGGTTGACCACTGTTGTTACGGTCCGGCCGGTTGTGCGTGCCGATGTGCCGATGGTGCTTTCGATCTTCGACGCCGTCTTCGATCGGTTCCCTTCGTTCGATCTCCGATTGGACGGCCAACGACAACCCGTATCTCGCTCCGTTGGTCGAGGACACCGCGCGGCACTTCGCCATCCGCGATGTGACCGCCGACAAGCAGTACATCGGCCGCAAGAATGCTGCTGCGGTCGAGCAGGTGGGCGCGACGCCCTACATCCCCTTCAAGGTCAACAGCGTCGTCCACGCGAAGGACGCGGGCACCGCATGGGAGCGGATGTATCACCGCTTCGCCCTTGAGCGGAAGAGCTTCTTGGAGCACTACCATCAGCGCTCGAACGTCGAGAGCACCTTCGGAGCGATCAAGGCGAAGTTCGGCTCGGCAGTCCGTAGCAGGGGCGAGATCGGGCAGACGAACGAGGTGTTGTGCAAGGTGCTGGCTCACAACATAACCGTCCTCATACACGCGATGGAAACGCTGGGCATCGAGCCGGAGTTCGGCTGCACAGAAGAGATGGACACTGAACAAGTATTCGCGGCGAATAGGTAGTTCTTGTGCAAGGCCGGTCCAGCGTCTTCAGCGAAACACGACCGATCTCGTTGAGTTCGAGCGCGTCGGCGTCGGCGTCGCGGTGCAGTGTGTTCACGTCGATGCGGTAGTGCACCGACTCGACGCGCGCGCGTCCAGCGCGTGGTGTGTTTCACGCGAACCATATCGCCGCGCTTCAGCGAACGCTGCTCCGTCATCCAGCAGACCATCGTGTCGAACTCATTGGCGTGACGAGGCTGGTTGTTTGGTCGGCACAGCATGTCTCCGCGCCCGATGTCGATCTCATCCGTCAGCTCCACGCTGACTGCCATCGGCGGGAAGGCCTCGTCCAGGGCTTCGCCGCCGGTGTCGATGCCCGCGATGGTGCTGGTCTGGCCGCCAGGGAGCACCATGACCTCGTCGCCAGGCCGCAGCACACCGCCCGCCACCGTGCCGGCGTAACCCCGGTATTCGACGGGGCGATGCGAGCGGCTCACGTACTGCACCGGGAACCGCACATCGATCTGGTTGCTGTCCGACGCGATGAACACCTCCTCGAGGTGCGCCATCAGTGTCGGCCCTTGGTACCACGGGGTCGCGTCAGAGCGGATCGACGATGTTGTCGCCGGCGAGCGCCGAGATCGGGATGAACGTGACATCGTGAACCTCGAGCACGCCCAGCCTCGCGTCGATGAGCACCACGGCGAGATCCGCAGTCGAGGCGCCCGTCACCATGTTGCGCGTGTACTGCTCGTGCCCGGGCGTGTCAGCGATGATGAAGCGTCGCCGGTCGGTCGCAAAGTACCGGTAGGCAACGTCGATCGTGATGCCCTGCTCCCGCTCGGCGCGGAGACCGTCTGTCACCAGGGCGAGGTCCGGCACGTCGGAGCCGCGCAGGCGGCTGGTCGCCGCGATCGAGGCCGGCGCCGCGGCTGACGCCGTGTTCACCCCGATCGTCGCCCCCGTGCAGCTCGGCTGGGCTGGCGAGGCTGCTCAGGAAACGCTGGCGTTCCTACCCGGCCGCTTCGTGATGGCAGCAGCAAGTTTCGACGATCGCCCAAGTCGGTCAGGCGTAATCGCTATCTCCTACGACCATGACGCCGGTCGCGTGATCGAGACCCCGGCGTATGTCGTGCGGTACCGGGGGCCCACAGCGCCAGCCGTCGTGGGCGTCGCAGCGGAGAAGGACGGACTGTACTTCACTCACTTGCTTCCGGACGAGTCGGGCAACACATCGATCCTGCGCGCCTACCAGGCCACAGGCGACGCCCACCCGTATGTGATCGGGGGCGGTGGCGGCCTCTTCGCGCAGACTGGGTGCACCGCTTGTCACCGACGCGGCGGAGCGGGGGCATCGATCGGCCCATCGCTCGACTTCGACAACGAGCGAATCGAGGGGATCGAACGGTGGCTGGACTCGGACGAGTACGCCTCGACGGTGGCTGGCCTGGATGCGCGCACCGACGCTCCGTATCCCCAGTTCGCATCGGCAAGGGCAGACGTATTGGCAGCGAGCGGCCAAGACAGAGTCTCGCTCTGGCTGCGCTACAGGATTCAGGAGCCACGGTTCGATGACCCCAACGCTCAGATGCCAAACCTAGGGATCGACGCGGAAGTCGCCCAGGTGTTGGCGCAGGCGCTCCTTGAGGTGAGGGGGGAACCCCAACCCGGTTTGGTGTCGCGTCTTGGCAACGGTTTGCGGGATCTCGTCCCGTTCCTCCCTGAAACGCGCGAGGGCGACTTCGCCGCGGGTGCTGTCTTCGGCGTGATTGGCGGCGGCGGAGGGCTGGTCGTCGCATGGCTCGCGCTCTTGGTACTCCGCAGACGCGCGCGGTCGTCGTGATCGAGCGATGCCGCTTCAACCGGCCAGCCGCGATCTTCTTGGGTGGCCATGGAAAGACATTTTCGGTCTTCGAGGTGCCTGGGTGCAGCTAGCGAGTGGCTTGGACCATTGTCCCTGACGGTCCTGGCGAAGCGGAGCTGATCGCAACGGGCATCCCGGGCATCGTGACGTTGCGCTCGGACCGAACGGCGAAGTGTTAGTGGCCGCGAAATCCGCCGCTCATGATGACTCTTGAGGTCACCAAGTAGCAAGGAGCACTCCTATGTCGAAGATGCCACGCTCAGGATCGATGAAGAGAGTCAGCCTCGGTAAGGGCACCGATAGGGGCAGACTATAATAGTCCGACGTCATCTGTTTGGCCAGTCGGTCCACCCCAAAATCAAGGCCGGAGCTCGGCTCCAGAGTCCGGCAGCTCCAAGCCAGCGCACCTGCCACGAACGAGTCGGCTGGATGACCGCCGCGTCCGAAGAGATCGAGACGGGTCAACGCCCGGTGGTCCTCCCATGCGCGCTCGATCCGCGGGCCCCACAGGCGACCGTCCTCGATGGCCATGATGTAGTCGTTGAAGATCTTCGCGCGTCGTCCGCTGGCTCCGCCCGTCAGCGTCACCGATTGAGCGCGCACCGTGATCATCGAGCCGACCACATCACCGATGCCAGTCCCGTCGAAGGCCGCGGGGCCCGGAAACCGGCGGATGCGCTCGTTGAAGCGCTCGACGAGGTCGGGCCACGGCCGCCCCTGATCGACCTCCCAGCCCACGAGCCACCAGTGGCCGTCATCGAAGTCCGTGCGGTAGGTCACGATGACGGTGAAGTCACACCGTCGTCCCCAGTCGCAGCCGGTCGCGTAACGGTGGTGGGGATGGGGGCCTTCCTCGGGGTCGTACTCGGCGCAACAGGGCAGCTCGATGTACTCGCCGGGTGCGCCTCGGAACGGCTCGGACGAGGCACCAGCCCGTGCCGCGCTGTTCCAGCCATCACTCCACATCGCATCGACCGCGGCCCGGGCGATCGCCAGGTCCTCCGCGCGCGGCTCTTGCAGGGCGACCTCCACCTCGAATTGCTGTCGAGTCATGCGACCACGCATCGCCTCGACGTCGGACTCAGGCAGCCATCCCACAGGCTCGCCACCGACGCTCCGCTTGAGCGACTCCTTGTAGCACCACTCGTAGACCTCCCCGTCGAGCTCGCCGCTACGGATCCGCCGCAGTAACCGCGCCATGGCGCCGTCGTGATAGTGCCAGGTTGAGGCGAACAACGTCTGCGGACTGACCTCACCCTGCGTCATCGGCTGCCCCAGGGCATCGTCGAGCACCTCGATGCGACTGCGGTCGGTCCTCGCCAACTTGAACTCGTCCGCCTCGTCGACACGCAGTCGTGGTCGATGCTGCCCACGCGCGGAGCGCGACGAGGCACGGTGGACATAGATGCCGCCGCCATTGCTGAGCCTGAGCTCCGCCTTGGTCGACGAGCGCTTGAGGAGCTGCCGGGGCGCGCTCGGCAGCTCCCAGAACTTGCCGCAGTACTGATAGGCGATGCGTGCTTGTTCTTCCGAGCCAGCCAGCAGCGAGACTTCAGCGCCCAGTGTCGCCGCCTCGGTGGCCGTCAGCAGCGCCAGCAGGAAGGTCTTACCACCGAGTCCACGCGATCCGATCCAGAGCGCTGTCGACACGCGGCTGAAGTAGGCATCGGCAAACGCTGCAAATGGCGCACGGTGGCGGCCCTCGCAATCGGGGTGCACGAGACGCTGGATCTCGACACCCCAGGTATCTCGCACGTATTCCCAGAGCTCCTGATCGTTCCCCGGTGGAGGCCGGACCTCGGTCGGCGACTGTGCTCGCACCTCAGCCATACGGCGAACGAACTCGAGACGGGCCGCGAGTGCGTCCCTCACGGGGTCGTTCCTGCCGCGTCATCGAAGGCGGCTGAATCCAGAAGGGCATCATCGATGTCGAGACCTTCGGCCTCGGCGTAGTCACGGACTAGCGTCTCGATGTGACGGGAATCGGTGGGCTCCGCGTCGTCAACGACCTCGTCCAGTAGCGCATCACCCAGACGCAGGTAGCGGATGATGTCGCTTGGCTTCAGCGGCGGCGTTGGCTTCTCAGACAGCGCTTTCAGGGCGACCGCGAGCAGCTGCTCGCCCGCGACTCGCTTCTGCCGCCGACGCGCTCTCACCTCTTTCACCCACCTCTCTGTAGCGATGGCCGCTGCCACAAGGTCGCGCTGCTTGCGGCGGTCGGTCCATTGGCCGTCCTTGGACCACTTAGCGACCGTCGACCGGGCCCGGCCGAGCTGACCGGCGAGGAGGCGCAGCGAGCGCTTCGGCATTCGTAGGTACTGCTCAAACGCGTCGGCCTGCTCGGGAGACTCAGTACGTTCAGGCATCGGGTTGCTCCCCAACTCCGCAGAGGGCAGCCAGCGCGCGGCCTCTCCGTCGCGCGTCGAGCAGCCCCAGTTCGGCTGCGAGCTGCTTGAGTCTGGTCGCGACGACCTCCGCCTCGAGCGTGGTCACGGTGAAGCTGACACGACGGAGGACGTGAGACGGGGCCGACGCGGCTGCCAGCGGCTGCAGCTCGCGTCCACCATCCTCCCCGCTTGACAGCTCCTCGATGAGGGCGGAAAGCTGTTGATCGCCGGCAGGGAGTAGCGCCTCGAGGTCGGCCGGGCTGTGACCCTCCAGGAGCTCGCCGAGGAGCGCCTCGCGCCGTGCCTCGTCGTCATCGCCCGAGAGCCGGTTGAGCGTCACGAGCAGTTGCAGCGCTTCATCATCGCTGCACTCCCAGATAGCCACGTCGGCCTCGCTGTGCCCGAGGCTGCGTAAGACCCGTGCCCGCTGATGGCCATCGAGCAGCTGGAAGTGGCCGTCCCGCTCGGGGTGATTGCGCACGATCAGCGGCGGATAGCGGCCGCTCTGGTCGATGCGTGCCGCGAGCTGCTCGAGGCGATCGTCCGACATGACGTTGGGATTGGACGGGTGATCGTGGATGTGGGCGAGCGCCACGCGCTTGCGCGGCTGCGCGCCGTCTGCGTTATCAATTAAGTCCGGCATCAAAATGCCACCTTCATCTACCTGTCGGGCAGACGCTCGGTGGCGTTCAACGACACATTCGTTTGACTAGGCGGGCATCCTTCATGCGCACCTAAGAGGAATCTTAAGCTACTCTTGTATCAGCGGCGGCCTCAACCGCCGGCCAGATCGTCTCGAGGCCCACGTTCGTGGCGTCGTCGGCCTCCTCGCCAAGCTGCTCACCGGTCACGACGAAGTGCTCGAGCGCGGCGCGCTGCCGCCCGTCCCAGAAGGCGAGATGTGCGAGGGCCGTCGCGACCACCCAGCCACCGCCGAGCGACCGCTCGAGGTCCTCGGCGCTCAGCCCCTCGACCAGCGCGCGCAGCCGCTCGGTCGCGGCGGCGTTGTGTTCGTTGTGCTCAGGCATGGGCTCCGCGCCTTCCTCGAGTTCTGGGCCGCGTGATTGTATCGGCGCGCCGAGGCCTCAACGGTGGCGTGGAGTACGCGCCGCGCTACGGCCAGGCGGCTCCGTCGATCTGGAGGCCGCACACGCGAGCGGAGCCATCGCCGTCGATGACGAGACGCACGTCCGGCGGTGCGGGCGGGTTGCCGTCGCCCTGAGGTACGAAGAACTGTCCGAATGTTGGTGAACGACACGCGCATGCGCTCGCTCGAGCCGAAATCGACCCGCCCTCGGATCGCCACAGCGTCGCGTTCGTCGAGCTCGTCACGACTCGGCCGGTTGCTCGTCACGCGGAACGGCTCCCAGTACGCAGCCTGCTCGCGCATCCAGATGTAGGCGTTGCTGCCCTGACCGCAGCACCACACGCCCTCGATCGTCCGGCCGTCGAGGTTCTCGAACTCGTAGCTGAGGCTGTCGCATGGAGTGGCGTGGGCGGAGCGCCACGAGGGCCAAGAGGTCAGCCGGTCGGTTGTCGGGGCGGAGTAGCCGCCTCTCACAGGGCAGCGGCGCTACGCGGCCGCCACGGCGGCAGACCAGCCTCTTTGCCGGGGGTTGCCGTTCGCTGGCCAGGAGGACGGCCGCGCCCGGCGATAGAGCTTCTTGAGGTTGTGGGTGGCGGCGATCAGCTTCCATTCGCTGGCGCACGAGGCGATCCCGCGCCGCATGAACCGGCGGATGCCGCGGTTCTCCTTGACGTCGCCGAAGACGGGTTCGATCATCCAGCGCCGCTGCTCGTAGAGACGCCGGCCACGCTGCGTCACCAGCTTGCGATCCATCCGTTCACGGACGGAGAGCCCGGCAGGGATGCGCCCGCGCGGCGGCGCCGCGCCGACGCGCCGGTTGCGGTCGCTGCGGGTCGCGAGCAGCAGCTCCGGACCTGCGCTCCCCGCCTGCCGCACGTTCGCCTCGGAGTAGTAGCCGGCATCAGCCAGCAGCACGCGCGCCGGCCCGCAGTGTGCGGCCTGCAGGTTGCGGTGCATCACCTCGATCATCGGTTGCAGCTCGTGCATGTCGGTCGCCTGTCGGCTCTCCTCGGCCGCGACGATGATCTGGTCGAGGGTCGTCACCGCCTGCACGTTGTAGCCTTGGAAGTAGCCGTGATAGTCGCGCACCACGCGGCTGTCCGGGTCGGTGACGTTCACCTTCGCACCCTGCTCGGGCTGCGGCGGCTTCGGGCGGCGCCCGCGCCGGTCCTTCTCCGCGCGGCTCCTGAGGCGTTGCTCGTAGTCCTCCTGCCGCTCCCGCTCTCGGGCCGCCAGTCGCTCCCGCGCCTCGTGCAACCGCTGCAGGCGCTCCTCGCGGTCCCTGAATCCCGGAGCCAACTCGTCGCCCCGCGCGTCGCCGAAGCGCGCGTTCTCCTCGGCGTCCACCCGCTCCGCTTCGTCGAGGATGCGCCGCACCTCGGCCTCCAGGTCCGCATCCGTGCGGTTGCGCTCACGGCTGGCGTTGGCGTGCAGCTTGGTCCCGTCGAGCGCGACCACCCCGACCCGCACCAGACCAGCCTCGGCGCACAGCCTGAGCACCTCGGCGAACAGTCCCGAGAGCGCCTCCTCGTGCTGCTGGCGGAAACGGCAGATCGTCGCGTGGTCGGGGTGCTGGTTCGCGGTCAGCACCCGGAGGGCGATGTCCTCCCGGCAGCGCCGTTCGATCTGGCGGCTCGAGCGCTCGCCCTCGCAGTAGGCGTAGAGCACGAGCGCGACCATCATCGACGGCTCGTACGCCTTCCGCCCCCAACCGTCCTCGCGGTAGCGCTCGTAGAACGCGGTGAGGTCCAACTGGCTGACCGCATCGAGCACGAACCACGCGAGGTGGTCCCCGGGCAGCCAGTCGCGGAGGCTGGCGGGCATCAGGTATTGCTGGTCACGGTCGCACGGCAAGAAACGCTGGGTCACGGCGGCACCTCGGAATCACTCCGCCCCCGCCGCCATGCTCATCGTATAGCGATGTCCCCCTCTTCGTGGGTTTGTGCGACAGCCTCAGCTAAGGATGATGAAATCGCCACGCAACGGGTCGCGTGGGTCGACCGGCCGCGACTCCACGAGGATCTCCGTGCCGGTGCGCAGGAACAGCTCCTCTCGGCCGATGAAGGCGACGACGGCCACGACCTGCAGCGCGACGAGCGCGCCGAAGACGGCGAGGCGGCGGTTCGCCGCCAGCCAGGCGCTCACGACGCCCGCTCCGCGAGCGACGTCAGGGCGCGCCTCGAACGCTCGAGGGCAAACGCGACGACGAGCACGACGACGCCCGCGCCGACGAACACCGCGCCGGTCTGTGTGTAGTCACCGAACGTGTCGAAGTAGCGGGTGATGACGAAGAGGCCGAGGTAGACCAGCGCGACGTTGATCCACCAGCTGCGCTTGAAGAGCACGCCGAGCCAGATCATGAGCGCCGGGAGGACGAGCCCGGCGATCCAGAAGCCGGCGGTCCAGCTGATGACCTCTTGCTCAGCCGACTCGCGCGGGGTGACGAGGACGATCGCGACGAAGCCGATCACCACGAGCGCGGCCACCGCCATGAGCCCGATCGCGAGTTCGCTACCGCCCGCCAGACGGAAGCGACTTCGCCTCAGCCACGCCGCCGTAACACCGACGACGATCAGCGCCGGCAGCCCGAGCAGCAGCCACGGTGCGCTGGCGGTGTCCCAGGTCACGTCCGCGTCGAAGCCGTCGATGAAGTGGCGGTAGAAGCCGAGCAGGTAGATCAGCGTCAGCGCCACCGCCGCACCGGCGGCCTCGATCGGCATTGCCAGCGAGGCGAAGCGCGCAAGTCGGTGACCCGCGCCCAGGGCCGCCACGCCAATCCCGACGGCGACGAACATGAGGATGCCGGCGATTGGATCGATATCGATCGGGGAGCGGTCATGTCCCGCTTCGGTCGCGAGCCCGGCAATGAGCACGCCAGCGCTGAACAGCGCGAACACGCGCGAGCGTAGGAGGTACGGCATCCCGGCGAGCCCGAGCAGCCACGCGGCGAGGATCAGGCGCGAGGGGTTCGCCTCGACGTTGTACTGCTGCGCCACGAGTGCGAGGTCACCGACGAGGACGCCGGAGCCGATCATCATCAGCGCGATGCCGCTATTGCGCCTCGCCAGCGGGCCGAAGGCGATCCAGTAGCCGACGCCCTGGCACGCGGCGAGCAGGACGACGCCCGCGACCAGCTTGACGACGCGCGGAATTTCGTCCCAGTTCGCGCTGACGAGCAGCACGAGACCGAGCACGACGACCACCGCCCCGAAGACGGTCAGGCCGGGCACCAGACGCCGCGACCAGACACCCTCCGGCTCCGGCGTCCGGTCCAGGATGGCGCCGCGTTGGGCCTCGGAGATCACGCCCTCGCGCACCCAGTCGCCGGAGCGCGTCTCGAGCTCGTCACGGAAGCTCATCGTCCTCCTCGGGCGCGTGGCGCGCCCCTGTCACTCTGACGATCGTAGGGGCCTGCGACGTTCCCTCGGTGAAGTCGAGATTGATACGGAGGGGTTTAGCGGCCGTTGAACTCCGGATCGCGCTTTTCGAGGAACGCGCGCCAGCCCTCCTGGAAGTCCTCTGTGTCGTACGGGGACAGCGCCAGCGCGTGGTCGGCCTCCGTCAGGCTCGCGAGCGAAGGATTCTCGAGGACCGTCGTCGCGATCTGCTTGTGCACGCGGTGCACGACGGGCGCCAGCGCCGCGATGCGGTGCGCCATGTCGAGCGTGAACGACTCGACCTCGGCGAGCGGCACGAGGTGGTTGAGGAAGCCGACGCGATGCGCCTCCTCAGCGGACAACAGATCCGCGGTGAACAGCAGCTCCATCGTCTTCGCGTGGCCGATCGCTCTGATCACGCGACGCATCTCGCGGAAGGCGATCGGCAGCCCGAGGCGGGCAATCGGCACCCCGAAGCGCGCATTATCCGCTCCGACACGGATGTCGCAGGCCGAGGAGAACTCGAACCCGCCGCCGACGCAGGCGCCCTTGATCATGGCGATCGTCGGCTTGCCGGACGCCTCGGCGGCGTCCATCGCGTCATCGAATGCAGCGTTGTAGATGGCGGCCTGCGGGGCGCTGTTGCGATGCGTCTCGAACTGGCTGATGTCCGCGCCGGCCGAGAATGCCTCGTCGCCGGTGCCGGTGAAGACCATCACGCGTGCCTCGTCGCTGGCGTCGAGGTCGACGATCGCCTGCCGTAGCTCGTGCCACATCTCGAAGGTGATCGCGTTGCGACGCTGCGGACGGTCGAACGTCACCGTCGCGATGTGGTCGGCGATGTCGACCCGAATGTCCTCAGCCATGGCGCCCTCCTCGACGGAGGCCCACGGTACGTCGAAGCCTCGAGCCGAGCGAGAGGCGGAGGCGGGTTCATGCGGCAGAGCCACGCGAAGGGGGCGGCCGAGCGGCCGCCCCCTTCCACGGAGTTCAGACTGTCCGCACGTCCCTGATCGCGATGCCCGCTTGCGAGCCTCCGGCGACGCCGAACCAGACCGGCATCACGACGGTGCTATCGAGTGCTCCACGAAGCGGCTGCACCGGTGGTGGGCTTGAACGTGCTCACCGTCGGGTCGTCGATGGCTGCTACTACTCGACGAGCGAGAGCTGGATCAGTGCGGCGATCTCGAGGAACGTCTCGGTCAGCTGGTCGGGGTCCGACACGTCGAAGAACGCGCCGCCGCCGCCGTCCTGCTGTCCAATCTGCGCGATCTGGACCAGCAGGTCCTTCCCGGCGTTGTCGGTCAGGCCGATGGTGTACAGCGCCATGCCCTGGCTCGCGGCGAGGCGCGCCTGCGCCAGTGCGTAGTCCTTCGAGGCGCCGCATCCTGTCGAGCAATTTGTCCAGCTCGGGTTCGCCTCGGAACCAGAGTTGTAGACATTCCCGTCGCCGTCGGTGAGCAGGACGATGGCTTGCACGGCACCTGAGTGGCCGTTGGCCTCGATCTCCTTCCGCGCCTGCGCCAGGGCGTGCCCGATGTTCGTTCGACCCGTCGGGACGATCGAGTTGATCGCGTTCTCGTAGGCCGTACCGGGGGCTCCGTAGTCGATCGTCAAGCCGGTATCGAGCGAGGCCGTGCTTGAGTAGGAAACGACGCCGAGGAAGTCGAACGGGAGACCATCGAGCTGCGGAGTGAACGCGGTGGTGAAATCGCTCGCGGCGTCGCGCATGGTGTCGAACGGCTCCCAGCGCTCGCCGGGGTCGTCAGTGTCCCCGTCACCGTTATCCGTGAGGTCTGGACAGACGCTCATCGTCCCGCCGTGTGACTCGAGGCACATCGAGCCGGAGCGGTCGAGCACCACCATCACATCGCGTGGCGTCGAGTTGGCCTCGGCGACGGCGCTCGCGCCGACGGTGGGGTCAGGGACGCCAAAGAAGCCGGCGAAGATCCAGGAGTGGTCGCGCTTCACCTGGACGCGGATTTTTCGCACCTCGCCTTCGTAGTAGGGCGTGATCGTCGCGTACACATCGGTGTCCATCGGGTCATGTGAGTTCAGCCGGAGGTAAGTATTCGCCTGGAGCACCGCGTCGTTGACCATCTGGGGGATGTTCGACTCCAGGTCGCTGCGTGGCAGCTCCTGGGCCGCCGCCAGCGCGGCAAAGTCGACGGCCGCCTGTGCCGACCGACGCGCGACATAGACGCGCCCGAGGTCAACGACCAGAGTGGCTCCGACCAGAAACAGGAAGAGGAACAGCCGGGCGAGCATGAGGGTCTGCCCGCGGTCGCGGCCTCGAAGGAATCCGAATCGCTGGTCATCGCGCATTGGATCGGCTCCTACAACTCGCTTGGCGCCGAGCGCGCAGTTCTTGATACGAGGGCCACTTCGTGCCTTCACTTGTCACATGGCAAACGCGAATTATGTGGACGTCTGCATCCGTAAGGTTCTCGTCAGAGCCGTCGCTGGGTGGGATCTGGTTCGGGGCGCTAGTCGAGGGCGAGCCGCCTTAGCGGGCCGAGATGTACGGCCGGCTCTGAGACTACCGCTGGAGGAAGACAATCGGCTCGCCGAATCCGCGTCGGTGCTGCCCGGTTTGGCGGCGTAGTCGGCTGCGTTTACGATCGTCGCCTGGATCGTGAACTTGCGATTGCCCGGCCAGTCACACAGCGGATAGAACGTTGAAACTCCGTTCGCGTTCCCCCTCGACCCAACAGCCGTCGAGATCATGCTGAACTCCGGACGGTTCTCACTTGACCAGGTAGATGTAGTCTGCTCCGCCACCGCTGTTCAGCGAGGCCTGCATCGTGAAGTCGGACCCGGAGACCTTCACCTTCTTGGCGATGATGCTGCCCGTCACGGTCAGGTTGTCCGAGCCCTGCATCTTCGCCGTCCCGCGAGGCGCGTGGATGATCCCCTCCCAGTCGCCACCGCTACCGGAGATGTCCATCGCGGAGGAGGAGTTGGCGTACGAGAAGAGCAGCACCCCATTCGGGTCGTTCGGGTCCGGCGAAAGTGTGAAGTCGCTACCCGACACCTGCAGCTCGCCTCGGGCGACGAGCGTGACCTCGCCGGTCACATCGGAGCCGGAGAGCTGGATCTTGCCGGTCGCGCAGTAGGTCCCGGTCTTCAGCGAGGTCTTGCTCCCCGGGTCGTTCCAATAGGAGTCGTCGCCGTTGAGGTCCAGGTCACCGTTGACCTCGACATCGCAGGAGAAGTCGTCGTAGGTCAGGTCGAGCGGCGGGTCGATGATCGCGTCGATGTCTTGCCAACCGGGGTCGAACTCGTTGTTCGATCCGCTGATGTCGATGACGCACTGGAACGTCACTTCGCCGTCGAAGTCGTTGTCCGACCCGTTGATCTTGATCTTGCTGTTCGAGTGCACGGCGCCGCCGAAGAAGTTGACCGACCCCGAGAGTTCGAGGGGATCAGAGGCGCCGCAGCTGTCCTCCATCGTGAAGATCGCGTAGTTTCCGCCCTCGCCTGTGGCCTTCCGCGCTGGCGCTGATCTGCGGCACCAGGCCGAAGTTCAGTGAGGACCTGATCGGTCGCTCGACGTGGACGTAGACGCGGTTCGGGTTGCCCTGGTACGGCGTGATGATCGTGACCGTCACCTCGGGGTCCGTAGTGTCGACCGCGTTACGCTCGAGCCAGGTGTAACCAGCGCTGATCCCGACAGCGGCATTCGGCAGGTCAAGGGCGGCGGCCAGTGCGGCACGGTCAACATCGCTCTGCAGGTCGCGCCGATCGACCGTGATCTGACCGGCCATGACCACCAGAATCATGAACCCGATGAGCGCTGGCAGAAGCAGGGTGAGCAGAATGATGCTCTGCCCATCCTCGGCTCGCTTGCGGTGCGCGTCTTGCGGCATCTGTACTCCCCGCTTAGGCAACGGTCTAAGCCTTGCGTAGCAACTGTTCCGGAACGCGAAGATTCCGTAATGACCTCATCGCGGATTCTCTCGAGATGGGGTCCGTCCTCCGCAGCACATCACGTGAGCCCCGCCAGCTCGAGCGATTGTCCTGATCTTCGGCAGATCCCACGGAAGCTTGCGTCCCGAACGGGAGCCGCGGACAGACGGGGGACGCTGGGGCCGGTTCACAGAGCATCCGCCAGAATAGCGACCTATGCGGGGGCCACCGTTGAACGAAGCGGATTGACCGCCTTACGCCAGGTCCATGCGGCGTAGCCTGCGCTCGGCGAGCAATGCGAACAGCTCGACGATGAAGGCCGTCTCCACGACGGCGCCTGACGCACCGACATCGCTGCTCAGATCAGCGAAGAGCGTTTCATCGAGCGCGCCGCGCGGGCAGTCCTAGCGGTCGATGAGCGCGTCACTTCAGGCTGGATCGACGATTCCGGCTGGGCCCAGGCCGGTTCACGGGATATGTCTCTCTTACTCCGATCAACTCCGGACCGTCGTTGACAGTCTCTCCGCGACGCCACTCCCCTCCTAGTCCATCGCCTAGTCGAGGGGCAGAGATCTGCCCTGTCGGAGGGAGTCCGCTATGTCTCGGAGCCAGTTCCACTCGGGCCTTGGGTTCGACCTTCAGGTCGTCGCCGCAAGCGTCCTCATGACGTTGGCCGCCGCGCTGGTATTACTGTTGGCCAGCGCACCAGACGCCCAGGCCGCTTCGAGCGCGCCCCACGAGGAGCATTCACGGCTGATTCTCCAGGAGGCGCCGCCCGTGCAGCCCGGGGCGAACCCGCCGCTGCCGCTCTCGTGTAGCGGCGACTTCTCGCTGGTCTTCGACACCTCGGGCAGCTTCACGCAGGGCAACCTGAACTCGGTGAAGGCGGACGCACAGACGTTTGTCTCTGCTGTGCTCGCTGTCGACTCGAGCGCCACATTCCGCATCGCCCACTTCGCCACCGGCGCCGGGGTCACGGAGGCCGGCTCGAGCAACCTGGGCGTGATCAACGCGGCTATCGACGCCGTGCCCGGTGTTGGTGGCTTCACCAACTGGGCCGCGGGGATCAGCGCCGGCGCTGGCGTCGACCACCTGATCGTGATGACGGACGGCAACCCGAACCGCCCCGGCACCACCACGACCGTCAACGACTCGGCGGTCAGCGCGGCGATCAGCGCGGCGAACGCCGCCAAGCTCGGCGGCGCGCACGTCACCGTGATCGGCATCGACACCAGTGGGCAGCCGCCTGCCGGCTTCGACGCTGACAGCGTGATGCGGGCCGGCTGGGTGGCCAGCCCGGACGCCGTCTTCACCACGACGGTCGGCCTGCTGCCCTCGATCCTTGGGGACATCGCAGCCAACTGTCTGACCTCGGTCGAGCTGCGCAAGGACGTGCTCGGCGACGGCCCGCTCGCGGCCGCCGACTTCGATCTGCGCCTCGATGGCGACATTGTCTCGCAGGACACGACGATCGAGGTCGAGGTCGGCGCCCACACCGTGGGCGAGGACGCTGAGGACCTCTACGAGCTCACCGGCATCGCGTGTGTCGACGAGCAGCAGAACGAGGTGACAGTCACCGACGGTTCGATCGAGGTGATTGACCAGCAGAACGTGGTTTGCACGTTGACGAACGAGTACCGCGGGGCTCCCTCGGTCTCGATCGACAAGCAGGTCAACGGCGGAGACGACGAGATCTCGGTCCCGGTCGGCACGACGGTGACCTACACGTGGCTCGTCACGAACACCGGCAACGTGACCCTGACCGACGTCATCGTCGACGACGACACGCACGACGTGCTCGACTTCGACTGCGGCACGCTGGAGCCGGGCGATACCTGCGACCTCGAGGTCGACGTGCAGCTCGACGACGCGGGCGACGTGACGAACATCGCCACGGTGACCACGTCCGAGGGCCCGGACGACGACGACGACATCACCGTCGAGGTCTATCAGCCGACGATCACGCTGGTGAAGGTCTCGGTCATCGGTGGTGACCTCGACGTGGGCGACTTCCAGCTCACGCTCGACGGCGACAACGTCGACCAGGGCGTCGCGAACGACGTCGCCCCCGGCGCGCACACCGTCGGCGAGGTCAGCGTCCCGCTCTACGCGCTCTCGGTCCTCGGGTGCCGCGACGAGAACGAGGCGCTGATGTCCTCCGAGGGCGGCGCGTTGACCATCGATGAGGAGCGCGCGGTCACGTGCGAGTTCACGAACGTCTTCGAGGGCACGCCGCACGTCTCGATCGACAAGAAGGTCGACGGCGTCGATGGCCCGCACGCCGTCGAAGTCGGTGACACGGTCACGTATACCTGGACGGCGATCAACGACGGGGATGTAGCGCTGACGGGCGTGCAGGTCGACGACGACACGCACAACGGCCTCGACGCGAACTGCGGCAGCCTCGCCATCGGTCAGAGCTGCCAGGGGTCGACTGAGGTCACCTTCAGCTCCGATGGCAGCGTGACCAACATCATCGTGGTCACGGCCGACCAGGAAGTCTCCGACAGCGACTCGGTGACCGTGCTGTCCTTCACGCCACCGGAGCCGGTCATTGCCGAGCTCACGGTCGAGAAGGTTGGCGGCGAGGCCGGCGTGAGCTACGACTTCCGCCTGACGCACGGCCAACTCAACTCCGTGAGCGAGTTCTCGCTCATGTCGGGTGAGAGCCTGACGATGATCCTGTTCCTCAACGCGGACTGGAACGTCGTGGAACTGAACGCGCCGGACGGTGCGGTGTCCTCGGGCACCTGCTCGGGCGACCTCGTGCTGCCGACGGATCACTTCACATGCACCGTGACGAACCCGGAGAAACGTCCGTCGTGCGACCGTAGCGATCGGAGACGGCGTCGTTGTCTACGAGCAGGATGACATCCGGCTCGACAGGCGGGAGGAGCGCAACCGCCTGGCGACCGCAGCCTACGCGAGAATGCGCAACGCCAACGGCTACGAGAAGGAAGACCTCCAGGCTCATCTCCTCGACTTCGTCACCGGGCTCTGGGATGAGCACGTTCGCGGCCAACGCGCGGCCGCCACCCGCGGCGATACTCAGCCCTCCGAGCCTCCTTGGCTGATCGAGGACTACGTCGTTGGTGCGGCGGGGCATGTTCTCTTCGCGCCTCCGGGACGCGGGAAGAGTTGGACTGCATTGTTGCTGGCCACCTGCCTCGATGCCGGCTTGCAGGGGGTCTGGGAGGTACCTTCGCCCGAGCGAGTGCTGTACGTGAACCTCGAGAGATCCGAGTCGTCGATGGCCCGGCGTCTGGGTCAAGTCAACGGTGCTCTGGGTCTGGATCGCGACCGTGGCTTGCTGATGCTGCACCGCCGCGGACGGTCGTTGTCGGACGTGATCGATGCCGTCCATCAAGCCGTCGTGGAGCACAAGGTCAAACTCGTTGTGGTCGATTCGCTGAGCCGCACCGGCGTCGGCGACCTCACTGAGAACCAGACAGCAAACAACGCGATGGACCTGCTAAACGGCCTGGGAGCAGCGTGGCTTGCGCTCGGACACACGCCACGGTCGGACGAGACACACCTCTACGGCAGCGTCATGTTCGATGCTGCTGCTGACATCGCCATCCAACTCCTAACAGAGGAGCAGGATGGCCCGACGCCGCAGCTTGGCATCGGAATGAAGGTGACCAAGAGCAACGACACAGCGAAGCCGCCGCTACGCATATGGGCCTACGAGTTCGACCGACGCTACGGAATCAGCCGCGTCCGGGAGGCAGAGGCGTTCGAGTTCCCGGTCATCGAGGACGACGGCAGCGGTGCGAAAGGCGCAGCTTCGGCGAACACGGCGAGGGTCGCGGCATACCTTCTGCAAGGCCCCGTTCACATCTCGCGCATTGCAGAGGAACTGATGATGAGCAAGTCGTCGGTAAGTCGGGCGCTTGACGAGCTATCCGTCCACAGTCGCGTCGAGCTACTACCCGATCGCGGTCCGCACGGCGCGAAACTCTTCCGTTCCACGGAACGACCTTGAACGTTCAGCGGACCACTGACCGTTCCGTTCCAACAACGGTCTATAGGGAACGGAACGGCTCGCCGAGGGTTCGACGCTAGACTCTGGAGGTGGACATCACCATCACCGTCGAAGGCACAGCCTGGACGGACGTGGCCATCATAGCCACGGTCCTGATGGCGCTCTTGACCTGGCGTCCTCGCGGCTGGTGCTGTCGTCGCCGCCGTCCGCCTAAGGCGCGATGTCGTATTGGCGCAGGAGGCCGTTCATCTACAACAGCGTGCGCTCAGGGCGCAGCACCTCCCTGTCGTCAGCGCCCGAGGTGCTCGCTGGGTAGATAGACGGGCGCGGCTACTTCGCGCTGGACCTTGTAAACATCGGAGTCGGCCCAGCAATCTCGCCTCACGTTGAAGCATGGGTGGACCGGATACGAACGCGCGACAGGCCGCACTCTGACGTGCTGCGCGAGGCTGAGGCGAACCGGAGCGACTATCTCTCGTCTACCGCGCACCTCGAAGCTTCAGTGGGCTTGACCGGACCCCCTTTGCGAGACCACCGCTTATGAGAGTCCAGCGTGTTGCTGAGCCTCCCAGCGCTCGGCGTAGGTAGCCGGGGCGAGCCAGCCCAGGCTGCTGTGCGGGCGCTTCGTGTTGTACTCGATCCGCCAGTCCTCGATCAGCACCTGCGCCTCGAGCAGGCTGTCGAACTGCTCGACGGCCAGGAACTCGTCGCGCAGCCGGCCGTTGAACGACTCGACGAATGGGTTTTCCCACGGCGCACCGGGCTCGATGTAGCTGCTGCCCGTACCGCTGAACCGGCACCAGTCGCGCAGCGCGTTGGCCGTGAGCTCGGGCCCGTTGTCGCAGCGGATGTACCCCGGCGCCGTCCCGCGCCCGGCGACGATCCGGTCGAGCGTGGCGGCGGTGGCGTCGGCGTTGATGCGCCTGGCGGCCACCACCGCCAGCGCCTCCCGCGTGTGCTCGTCGACGATGTTGAGCAGCTTCAGGACCCGCCCGTCCGCGGTCTGGTCGAACTGGAAGTCCAGCGCCCAGACGTGGTTCGGCCGCTCAGCACTCAGCCGCCTGGCGGGCTGAGTCGAGTCCCCCAGACGCTGACGCTTGCGTCGTGTCAGCGGGACGCGCAGCCCCTCCTCACGCCAGAGCCGTTGCACCCGCTTGCGGTTCACGGTCCATCCCTCCTCGCGCAAGGTCGCCCATGCGCGGCGGTATCCCCAGCGGGGGTGGCCACGCGAGAAGGCGTGCAACTCCGTCCTGAGCGCGTCGTCGCCGCGGCCGCGCGCCGGCAGGCGGCGCTGCGTGGAGCGGTGCTGGCCGGTGACCCGGCATGCCCGCCGTTCCGACAACGCGAGGCGGTCCTGCAACATGCAGACCGCCTCGCGCCGGCGCGACGGGCTTACCAGTTTCCCCGGGCGATCTCCTTGAGCGCGTCGATCTCGAGTTCCTTGTCGGCGACGATCCGCTTCAGCCGCGCGTTCTCGCGCTCCAGCTCGCGCAGCCGTTTGGCGTCGTCGGCCTTCATCCCCCCGTACTGGTTGCGCCAGCGGTGGTAGGTCTGCTCCGAGATCTCGACCCGTTTCGCCGCCTCCGCGATCGTCTGCCCCTCACCGAGCAGCCGCTCCACCTCCCGCAGCTTGCGCACAATCTGCTCAGGCGTGTGCCTGCGTCGTTTCACCGTGATGTCCTCCTCCGCCCACCTTCGCGGGCCAAAGGACTCTCATCAACGGTGGTCTCGTCTCACGGGGTCAGGTCAGGCTCACTCGGCGCGGGGTTTGAGGTGCAGGGTGTAGAACTGAGAGCGAACGAGAGCTTCGACTTCACCTATGACCCTGGACGAGGAGAGCAGGTCTTTCTGCACTGGCGGCTGTCGTACGGCGACGTAGAGGGTGAGATGCCGAACTGATGGCCCGCCCGGCGATCCGCCAGGCAGTCGAGCCCAGACGATCCGACGTCCTCCGCGAAGCGCACTACGACGCCGTCAGCAGCGTCCTCCGCCTCGTAGATGAGCAGGAGCATGCAGAGCGTAGTCGGAGCCGCTGAGCTGCTCCTGAAACTCGACGGGCACTTCCGCGACGGCCCGACACAGCAGCATCTGCATCTGTCCGGGATCTCCGTCAGCGACCTGAAACAGATGCGGGATCGGCTGCTGGGGGACTAGCTTCGCACTATAGCACTTATGTCCGACCCCCCACCCCTGGAAGGCCACCCCCCCTTCTGGTGTAGGAGTCCCGGACGCCGGCTCTCGTGGCAGATCAATTTCGGAACGGAGACACCGTTGGCTCGATCAGCCCATCAGAGGACGACATCAGCCTGTCGGTCGATCTGGTCGGCTGTGCCAACGGCATGAACAACTCGACCTCTTCGCGGCCCTCGAACTCAAGCCACAGAGAGTCAGGACCGATCTGAGCGCCGACGACGAGGAGGATGCCGACGATCGCAGAGATCTCCTTCGCACAGATACACACACTGCTTCGCTATCACCCGAGGAGGGCGATGCAGGTCTGATCCGGATAGAATTCGATGGTGACTGATCCAGATTCGGACCTGGTGGCATCGCTCGAGACCGTCTGGCGGCAGACTGTCGACGAGATCGAACGACTAGAGTCAGACGTCGCTGACCTGCAGACAGAACTGTCTCGCCTCTATGAGTACCGCGCGGCAACGCAGTTGATGCTTCGCAAACAGGGCATCGAGAAGACGATCGCGTCTCCTTCTGGAGTAGTCAAGGACGCGCCGGGCCCCACCCAATTGGCGATCGAGTTGGCACAAGAGCAGGGCGGCAGCCTGCGTGTCACCGAGCTAACCGATCGGTTGCTTCGAGTGGGGCGATACTCGGGACGCACGGACGCCTATACAACCGCGTACGCGACATTGCGCTCGAGTCAGCGCTTCACACGGATCGGTCGAGGGCGCTTCCGAGACGAGATGTACGAGGCTCCGAGAGCCGGCGGATCGCCTAGCTGAGGCTGTCGCACAAACCCACGAAGAGGGGGACATCGCAATACGATGAGCATGGCGGCGGGGGCGGAGTGATTCCGAGGTGCCGCCGTGACCCAGCGTTTCTTGCCGTGCGACCGTGACCAGCAATACCTGATGCCCGCCAGCCTCCGCGACTGGCTGCCCGGGGACCACCTCGCGTGGTTCGTGCTCGATGCGGTCAGCCAGTTGGACCTCACCGCGTTCTACGAGCGCTACCGCGAGGACGGTTGGGGGCGGAAGGCGTACGAGCCGTCGATGATGGTCGCGCTCGTGCTCTACGCCTACTGCGAGGGCGAGCGCTCGAGCCGCCAGATCGAACGGCGCTGCCGGGAGGACATCGCCCTCCGGGTGCTGACCGCGAACCAGCACCCCGACCACGCGACGATCTGCCGTTTCCGCCAGCAGCACGAGGAGGCGCTCTCGGGACTGTTCGCCGAGGTGCTCAGGCTGTGCGCCGAGGCTGGTCTGGTGCGGGTCGGGGTGGTCGCGCTCGACGGGACCAAGCTGCACGCCAACGCCAGCCGTGAGCGCAACCGCACGGATGCGGACCTGGAGGCCGAGGTGCGGCGCATCCTCGACGAAGCGGAGCGGGTGGACGCCGAGGAGAACGCGCGCTTCGGCGACGCGCGGGGCGACGAGTTGCCTCCGGGATTCAGGGACCGCGAGGAGCGCCTGCAGCGGTTGCACGAGGCGCGGGAGCGACTGGCGGCCCGAGAGCGGGAGCGGCAGGAGGACTACGAGCAAC
This sequence comes from Dehalococcoidia bacterium, assembly GCA_965198045.1. GTDB lineage: Bacteria > Chloroflexota > Dehalococcoidia > UBA2979 > UBA2979 > CBDDEC01. Next base: position 381,442 of record CBDAOL010000011.1, on the reverse strand, counting down.
GCCTCAGGAGCCGCGCGGAGAAGGACCGGCGCGGGCGCCGCCCGAAGCCGCCGCAGCCCGAGCAGGGTGCGAAGGTGAACGTCACCGACCCGGACAGCCGCGTGGTGCGCGACTATCACGGCTACTTCCAAGGCTACAACGTGCAGGCGGTGACGACCCGCGACCAGATCATCGTCGCGGCTGAGGTGAGCCGACAGGCGACCGACATGCACGAGCTGCAACCGATGATCGAGGTGATGCACCGCAACCTGCAGGCCGCACACTGCGGGCCGGCGCGCGTGCTGCTGGCTGATGCCGGCTACTACTCCGAGGCGAACGTGCGGCAGGCGGGGAGCGCAGGTCCGGAGCTGCTGCTCGCGACCCGCAGCGACCGCAACCGGCGCGTCGGCGCGGCACCGCCGCGCGGGCGCATCCCTGCCGGGCTCTCCGTCCGTGAACGGATGGATCGCAAGCTGGCGACGCAGCGTGGCCGGCGTCTCTACGAGCAGCGGCGCTGGATGATCGAACCCGTCTTCGGCGACGTCAAGGAGAACCGCGGCATCCGCCGGTTCATGCGGCGCGGGATCGCCTCGTGCGCCAGCGAATGGAAGCTGATCGCCGCCACCCACAACCTCAAGAAGCTCTATCGCCGGGCGCGGCCGTCCTCCTGGCCAGCGAACGGCAACCCCCGGCAAAGAGGCTGGTCTGCCGCCGTGGCGGCCGCGTAGCGCCGCTGCCCTGTGAGAGGCGGCTACTCCGCCCCGACAACCGACCGGCTGACCTCTTGGCCCTCGTGGCGCTCCGCCCACGCCACTCCATGCGACAGCCTCAGCTAGAGCGCAGGCCCCACAAAGAGAAGCGGCCGGCCCCCCGTCAGGGGAACCGGCCGCTGTCGGTCGTTAGACCGGTGTCGAGGCGCTCAGCAGAGCTGTGTCACCTCGACGGTCCGCCCCGTAGACCTGACCGAAGTCAGGGCTAGCGGGAGCGGGTGGCGACGCGAGCGCCGGCGACCATGGTCGCAGCAAGCGCGCCAAGCAGCAGCACGAGCACGGGGCTCGTAGCGCCCTGGGTCGTCGCGATCCCGGCGTTACCGGTATCGGACGGGCCAGGAGCGTCGCCGCCGCCACTGGACGAACCGATCGTCAGCGAGATGCCGACGTCCGGGTCATAACCAGAGGTTGCGGGCGTCCCACCAGCGGTCCACTCAGCGGTCTCCTCAGCGGAGTCGCCATTGTGGCTGAAGCTGATGGTGTCACCCTCGGACGGGCCGCACGCCGCGGACGAATCAATCTGGAGAATCCAGTTGCCGTCAGAGTCCACGGTCGTGCTGGCACAGGCGACACCACCGATCGACGCCTCAATGACGTCGCCATCGTGGTGCCCGATGCCGTATGCCGTGAAGGGGCCCTGGGCGCTCACCGCCGAGACGCTGGCGACCAAAAGGCCCAGCGCAATGGCGAGTACGGCTCCCAGGCCGCCTACCTTCCGCATGATTGACATTCAGAACTCCCTCATGTCACCCGCCGGGGTGTCCCGGCCGCCGAAGCAGCCGAGACACCCAGCGAGTTGCGAGTCAATTACGGCGCAACCGCACGAGTGGCCAGGATGGTGCCCGCAGGGACACCAGCCGCGAACGCTGCACTGAAGTCAGCATTCACGAAGGCCAGGGTCGTAACGATAGCCGTGACTGTCGAACCGTCGCCCACCGTCGCGGTAGCCGAAGTGGCACCCGAAGCTGAGAGAGCGGTCAGCAGACCGGCAACCGTGCCACCGCTGAAGACCGTGAAGGTCTGGCCAGCAGCAGCCAACGGCGGCGCGAATGTGCCGCCAGCGTCACCGGTCACGATGACCGTGTGAGTGCCAATCACCGTGCCCGCACCGTTGGTGACACGAACGAGAACGCTGTTCCCGCTCTGGTCCTCAACGACGACGTTCACCGTGATCACACCAGCGCCAACGATGGCACCGGCCGGCAGAGCGACGATGCCTGCACCTGTAACACCGATGCCGATACCGGCACCAGCGAGGCAATCCACTCCCCCTGCGGTCGTGCAGTGGAAGGCCACTGCCACGGTACCGAGGTTCGGGATCGTGCCCGTAGGCGTCTGCGACACGAAGGCGACCGCAGCGATCGGGCCAACCAGCTCGATGTCTACCGCGTCGGTTGTGGCGAAGGCAGCCGGACCAGGCAGCGAGGCCTGAAGCGTCTGGAAGCCCTCAGGAGTGGCAGTTACTGCGCTCTCGGTGACACCGATAGCACATGTCCCTGCGCCAACTCCCGGCCCAGCCGACAGACAGGTGGCCGCGGCAAGCACCAACGGCGAAACCGTCACTGCTGGATCGACGCGCAGCCGCGCCAATATACCCGGAACAGGGATGCCGTTGGCATCAGTCACCGTGAGCGTGACCGAGGTCGCGCCTCCGGCATTGCCGAGGACGGTCAGACGCACAGAGAGGCACCCGACCGCGGTCCCGGACACCCGACAGAACGCAGAGAACTGGATGAAGTTAACGAATCGACCAACGAGACGTGAGTCTGTCTCGGTTCGCCCAGGCGGCACACATAAAGAAATCGGAAGAGTCGCCCCCGCGGCGAGGCCGAAGCCCAAACCGTCGCCGAGCCTCTGGGTAAGGAAGAGGTTCGGCGGCTTGATGTCGCGGTGCACGAGGCACCATTCAACGCTGCGCGCGATCAGATCGGGTGGGGCGGTGGGACCTACGTCGCGCAGCCCGCTGCCAGATAACGGCTACCAACGAGTCGTGGCGCGAGATCCCGGCCTGGCGTCGGTTCTGGCCGAATCGTCGCAACGAGTTTGACAGCAATTCTGACAGCAGAGCGCAGCGATTGACAGCAACTGCCTGAGACTTATGGAGACTCGGATCGCCACAATCAGGTATGGGAGCGACTCCCAGCGACCCTCAGAGACGCCTCAGCTCTGATTTCAAGACCGCTCCCTTCAACCACTCGGGCACCCCTCCGAGGTCTATGGTGCGCGGTTTCCGCCGATGCGTCTCGTGCCTCCTCGACACGCGGAACGGCGGCGTCTGATAACGTTCGGATTGGCGGGAATCAGCTTGGAGGTTGCTTGTGGCAACTGCCGATGGTCTGCCGGTGTACGCGGCGCGGCTGGAGATCGACTACACCGAACGCCGTAACCGGCTGACCGCTGCGTTCCGGATCATCCTCATCCTCCCCATCCTCTTTATCCTCGCCCTCCTCAACGGCGAAGGCGAGGACGGGCAGGAGGCCGGAGTCACCGTCGGCGCGAGTCTGTTTCTCGCGACCGCCCTAATGATCCTCTTCCGGCAGCGCTACCCACGCTGGTGGTTCGACTTCATGCTCGCGTTCAACCGCTTCGGCACACGCGTGTACGCCTACCTCGGGCTGTTGGTCGACGAGTACCCGTCGACCGAGGACGAGCAGCTAATCCACCTCGACCTTGACTACCCGGATGCCAAAGCGGGTCTCAATCGCTGGCTGCCCCTGATCAAATGGCTGCTGGCGATCCCGCACTGGATCCTGTTGTTCGTGCTGTCCGTACTGGCGTTCTTCGTGACCGTGATCGCATGGTTCGCGATCCTGTTCACGGGGCGCTACCCCCGAGGGCTCTTCAATTTCTCGGTCGGCGTCAGTCGGTGGTGGCTGCGAACCTTCGCCTATGCGTTCCTGCTGATCACCGACCGCTATCCGCCGTTCCGGCTCGAGGCGTAGCGAGAGGCGGCTGGCGCCTCGGCGCCAACGACTGAACGCCCGACGGCCCTTCGCCTCGCCGGGTCGGGCGGCTTCGTGCTGCCTGGCTGACCCCAACAACTGCGCCGAGCCTTACGCTCAATCAGCAGATCAGCCGCCCTCGACGCCTCGGCCAGGCCTAGATGGAACGCGGCTTACAGCGCTCTGTGACGGCCCATCACGCGCCTCAGTGTCGCGATCACCATCGTCTGTGGCGTCATCACATACGTGCGTGCCGGCTGTCACCGCGCGATCGGCGAGTAGATGAGACAACGGATGCAAGTCCAGTTGGAGGCGTTTCTCGCCGCAGTGGAGGAAGTAGTAGATGGCCAGCGGAGCTGGAATACTCCGTCGCCCAGCGGCGACAGCCGACTACACATCACAATCGAATTTCAGAAAGGTCGGAACGATCATCGGCGTCATCGGTGTGGTCCTCGCCATGATCGCACTGATCGGCAACGTCGCTGCCGTGAGCGACATCGCGGACGGCACGAGGTCATCAGCGGAGACGCTGGCATGGACCTTTGGCGTGACGACGACCGCCCTGGGGACATTGAAGATCGGCATCTCGATCGTCCTCATGGGCATCTTGATCCGACTCTGGATCCGCGTCGACAGCGTGAAGGCGTCGTTGCCTGCGCTGATGCCGGCCGAGCGCACGCGCACCGACGTGGGCGCATACCGTCCGCGCAGGGCGCAGCCGTCGCCACCGAGAGCGCGCCGGCACCGCTGGCCATCCACCGCATGGCGCAGATGCTCTGGGCACCGATGCTCGCCATGGGCGCGATGCTGGTCGTGGTCGGTCTCGTGCTCGCGTTCATCCGCTCGGGCACCAGCAACGTCGAGGACTTCACGACGCTCGGCGCATGGGTGCAGGGCGTGCAGTTCCTTGGCGAGGCCGCGATCCTCGCCGGCATCTCCTTCCTGCTGGGGTCGATCCTGACGGGCCTCCGCAACGGCGGGGGCGAGGTGCAGGAGTCGCTCGGGGTGACCGTGCGCACACTGAAGATGCCGCTCAGCGCGAAGGCATTCCTGGCGCTGATGATGATGGGGGTGATGGTCTCCATCGCCCAGTTCGTGCTCTACGTCGTAGCCGCGAACGTCGACGAGCCAGCCGCGTGGTTCGCCTGGCTCGGGCCCCTGCGCGAGCTCGGCCTCGGTCTGCTGCTGCTCGGCATCGTGCTGGCGCTCTACACGATCGGCACCGTGCTCGGGTTCCAGTTCAACCGCATCCGCACGCTGATTGAGACGGGGAGCTAACGATGGCGATCTCAACTGCAACCTTTGACACCGTCGTGAGCGACCGCTCGCTGGGACGCAACCTGCCGCAGCGCATCGGTCGCGCCCTCTGGCTGCCGATGTTCCTGATGGCCGCGATGGCGTTCGCCGTCGGCTTCATCCTCGGCATCGTGCGCGCCGACGAGGTGGCGGCCACGTCACCAGACCCGGAACGCGTGCTGGCTCTACAGCACATCACGGCCGGGTTCATGTTCCTCGGCTTCGCAGCAGTGTTCGCGGCGATCTCCTTCGCCGTCGCACGCATCCTCGGCGAGTTCCGCAACGGCGGCGGCGAGGTGCAAGAGGCGGCCGGCCGAGGCGTCGCGACGCTGAAGATGCCAGCCACAGCGAAGGCATTCATCGCCGTCATGGCGATGTCGATGATGGCCATCCTCGTGGCCGTCGTACTGCACTGGATCTTCGCCTTCGACACGGCCAACCTCGAACTCGCGGAGCAGCGCTTCGTGGTCCTCGAGGCGGTCCGCCGAGTCGGCGTCGCGGGCTTCCTGTTCAGCATCTTGCTGGGCCTCGCGACGATCATCCAGGTCCTGCGTTTCCAGGCCGTGCGCCTGCGCGAGATCGCGGGCGCGACCGACTAGCGCCAACTCGCTCGCACGGCACAGAGAGACCCCGGGGCGACCGGGGTCTCTCTCTGTGTGCCACCACCCTCTCTGCGTCACCGTCGAGGGCGTGCACCCAGGCCGCCGCCCGTGGTACCGATCGTGCGCACCCCGAGGATGGAGGCACCCATGCGCACCAGCGGATTCGACCACGTGTCGCTGCCGGCGGCTGACCCCGACGCCCTGATCGACTTCTACCGTGGCCTCGGCTTCCCGATCGTGTTCGAGGAGGACTGGCGGGCGGGTGACAAGCGCTTCTTCGCCATCCAGGTCGGGCCGGACGCCAAGCTCAACGTGCACCCGCCCGAATTCTGGCAGGACGAGTCGTTCCAGCTGCGCGGCCCCACCGCGCTGCCCGGCTGCACGGACATCTGCCTCCGCTTCGACGGCAGCGTCGAGGAGGCGCAGGCCTGGCTGGAGGCGGCGGGCGCACCCCTCGAGGCCGGCCCCTACGAGCAGCCCGGCGGCGCCGGCGGCGGCACGCGCCTGGGCGTTTCGGTCTACACGCGAGATCCCGACGGCAACCTCGTCGAATTCATGACCTACCCCGACGCCTGAGCCAGTGCCCCCGAGGCGCTAAGATCGCGCCTGATCATCACACGGAGAGGCCGACCAGTGACAACGCACGAGATCCAGATCCAGGAAGATGTCGTCTTCGGCAGCGGCGGCGGGCGTGACCTCGTCACCGATGTCTACACGCCCGAGGGCATCGAGACGCCCGCGCCGGCGGTGCTCATGCTCTACGGCGGCGGCTGGCGTCGAGGCGACATCAAGAACCTGCGCGAGCGCGCGCTCACCCTCGCGGGCCACGGCTTCGTCGTCGTCGCCTCCGAATATCGGCTGAGTGGCGAGTCGCGCTGGCCGGCGCACATCCACGACACCAAGGCCGCGATCCGGTGGCTGCACGCCAACGCGGACACGCTCGGCATCGACGCGACGAAGATCGCCGCCGTTGGCTTCTCGGCTGGCGCGCACCTCGCGCTGCTGGCCGCGGGCACGCCGGGCCGCGCCGAATTCGCCGGCGAGGGCGGCAACGCCGGAGCCTCCGAGGCGCTCGCGGCAACGGCGGTGTTCTACGCGCCCGTCCGCTTCCAGATGCCCGGCACGAAGGTCAGTGGCGGCAGCCCCGTCGACGCCCTCGCCGGCGACGACGCGACGGAGGAGGAGACGATCGCCGCAGGGCCGATCGAGTACGTGACGCCCCAGTTCCCCCCAACGCTGCTGCTCAGCGGCACCGTCGACAAGGTGGTGCGCGTCTCCGCCTCGCTCCGAATGTACGAAGCCCTCACCGCGGCAGGCGTCACGACCGACCTGCGCTTCTACGGCGGCCTCCCGCACGGCTTCTACCGGCTGCCGGGACACCTCGAACAAACGATCGCAGACGTCGCGCTCTTCCTCGACCGCGTCATGGTCCGCCCCGACGTATACGCCGAGGCGATCGCCAACCCACCGCAACGCGCAGCCGCGCCAGCCTCGGCCGGCGGCGACTAGCGACGGGCGACGGGCGATGGCGACCGGCGGCATCGAGTTCGGCGTGTTCGACCACATCGAGCATCTGCCCGGCGTGCCCCTCGATCAGCTCTATCGCGACCGGCTCACGCAGCTCGAAGCCCTCGATCGAGGCGGCTTCTATGCCTACCACCTCGCCGAGCACCACACGCCCGCGGTGCACAGCATGGCGCCGTCGCAGAACGTGTTCCTCGCGGCGGCCTCGCAGCGGACCGAACGGCTGCGCTTCGGCCCCGGCGTCTACGTGCTGCCCCTGCACCACCCGCTGCGCCTGATCGAAGAGGTGTCGATGTTCGATCACCTCGCCGAGGGCCGGCTCGAGATCGGCGTCGGCCGCGGCGGGGTCCTCGAGGCCTACTTCTGGGGCCAGGAGTCGGACCCGGAGTCGAACCAGCAACGCTACGACGAAACGCTTGCGGTGCTCCTCGAAGGGCTGAGCCACGAGGAGCTGACGTTCCACGGCCGGTTCTTCGACTTCGACGCAGTGCCGATGCGGCTGCGGCCCAAGCAGAAACCGCACCCGCCGCTCTGGTACATGCGCAACCCGGAGACCGCCGCGCGGCACGGCATGAACGCGATCGTCGTCGGCAGCGTGGATTCGCTGGAGGCGAACGTGATCCGCTACCGCCGCCTCTGGGACGAGCACCAGGGCGCCGGATCGCTGACGGCCCAGGGCACGGTGCCCAAGATCGGCCTCGTGGTCCATGTGGTCGTCGCCGAGACCGACGACGAGGCCATCGCCGCCGCAACGCCTGCCTGGGAGGCCTACCGCTGGAACCTCGGCACGCCACGCCGTCTCGAGGCCGAACGCCGCCAGCTGACGCAGTTCCTCGGTCGCACCGATAGCGGCGACGGCGATGGCCGCAGCCCCGATCGGCATCGCGCCGTCGAGGAGCGGCGGGACCTCGACCAGGCACTCGAGGAGCTATCGGCCGAGGAGCGTGCCGCGCGGAAACAGCGGCGGCGTCTCCCGGGTGAGATCGCCGGGGGTGTGATGGCCGGGTCGCCCGCTTCCATCCGTGCCTTCATGGAGGAGTACGCCGGCACTGGCGCCAACTACATGGTCTGCTCGTTCCAGTGGGGCGACCTCACACACGAGCAGGCGATGCGCTCGTTGAGCTCTGGTCCACCGAGGTGATTCCGCACTACCGCACGGCCGTGGCCGGCGCCTGAGCTACTCCGCCGGCGCGAACTCCTCGATCGTGACGTCGAGTGCGTCGCCGTCGATGTCGATCCAGGCGACGGTCCCGGGGACCAGGAACGACGGGTAGCCCTGCCCGCCGTTCACATAGCGCACGCCCTCGTGCGTCTCGTCCAGCGGCACGTGGAGGTGACCGAAGCAGATCACGTCGATCGGGCCGTACTCCGCCTCGGGGAAGTCGCCGCGCAACTGCTGCGCCGGGAACTCCGGCCCGCCCCACGCCGGATGCGTCACGCCGATGCGGACACCCTCCACCTCGAGGATCTCGCGATACGCCAGCTCGCGGCGCACCTCGACAGCGTCCGAGTTGCCGTGCACGACCACCGCCTGCCGGGCGGCCTCGCGGAAGCCCTCGACGGCGGGCATGCCGACCCAGTCGCCGCAGTGGACAGCGATATCGGCGGCGGCGATGCGCTCACGGAGCGCCTCGTGCACCTCGTCGTACCGCCGCACGTGTGTATCGCCAACCACGAGGATGCGCGTCGCCATGCGAGCCAGTGTCGCCGCCTCGGACGGCAGGGGCGAGCGTCACCTAGACCCCACCGTGCCCGCTGCTACGATGCTGCGCGGCGCGCACCATTGGGGTCGCGACCGTCCGCGGAACGTCCGAGGAACCTGCGATGAAACTCCACGAATACCAGGCCAAGGCGTTGCTCGCCGAGTTCGGTGTGCCCGTCCCCGAGGGGCGCGTCGCCACGACCGCCGACGAAGCGGCGACCATCACCGAGGAGCTGGGCGGCACCTCCGTGATCAAGGCCCAGGCGCACACCGGCGCCCGCGGCAAGGCCGGCGGCGTCAAGCTCGCCAACTCCCCGGACGAAGCGCGCGCCGCCGCCGAAGAGATCATCGGGATGCAGCTGGTGACCGGCCAGACGGGCCCCGGCGGACTGCCGGTCAACTCCGTCCTCGTCGAGGAGCAGATCAACATCGCCCGTGAGCTCTACCTCAGCATCGCCATCGACAACTCGCGCGGCATGCCGGTCGTCATCGCCTCGCCCGAGGGCGGCATGGACATCGAGGAGGTCGCGGCCACGAACCCGAACGCGATCCACCAGGTGCACGTCGACCCGGCCTGCGGCTTCCAGCCGTTCCAGGGCCGGCTGCTCGCCTTCGCGCTGGGCCTGGAAGGCGACCTGCTCAGGCCCGCGACCGCTGTGATCACGAACCTCGTCGACGCCTTCATCGCCTCGGACGGTTCGCTAACCGAGGTCAATCCGCTGGTCGTCACCGGCGACGGGCGGCTGCTGGCGGCCGACGCGAAGTTCTCAACCGACGACAACGCCGACTTCCGGCAGCAGACGCTGCTCGAGCAGCGCGACCGCTCGCAGGAGGCGGAGAAGGAGCTGGAGGCCTCCGACGCGGGCATCCAGAACTACATCAAGCTGGACGGCAACATCGGCTGCCTGGTGAACGGCGCCGGGCTGGCGATGTCCACCCTCGACGCCATCAAGTTCGCGGGCGGCGACGCGGCGAACTTCCTCGACATCGGCACCGCGAACAACCCAGAGACGGTGGTCGCGGCGCTCAAGATCATCGGCTCCGACCCGGGCGTCGACGCCGTGCTCGTGAACATCTTCGGCGGGCTCGCGCGCACCGACATTATCGCGCAGGGCGTCGTCGACGCGAAAAACCAGGGCGTGCTCGCGCAGCCCACGGTCGTCCGTCTCGCCGGCACGAACGTCGAGGAGGGCGCGCAGATCCTCGACGACTCAGGCCTCGACCTGATCCGCGCCGACGGCTTCGCCGAAGCGGCCACGAAGGCCGTCGAGGCCGCGCAGTAAGGGAGGCGACGATGGCAGTACTGCTTGACCACAACAGCCGCGTCGTTGTGCAGGGCTTCGGCTCGGCCGGCCAGCGCGAGGCGCTGACCTCGAAGGCTTACGGCACGAAGGTCGTCGGCGGCGTCACCCCCGGCCGCGGTGGCCAGGAGATCGAGGGCTTCCAGATCCGCAACACCGTGCGCGAGGCCGTCGACGAGTTCGACGCGAATGTCTCGCTGATCTTCGTCCCGGCTCCGTTCGCGGCGGACGCGATCATCGAGTCCGCAGACGCCGGCATCCCCGTTGCGATCTGCATCACCGAGGGCATCCCGGTCCTCGACATGGTCAAAGTGAAGCGCTACCTCGCCACCTCCGAGACGACGCTGATCGGCCCGAACTGCCCCGGTGTGATCTCGCCGGGCGAGCACGCCCGCGCCGGGATCATGCCCACAGACGTCTACATGACCGGCAACGTCGGCGTGATCTCGCGCTCGGGCACGCTCGTCTACGAGACCGTCGACCAGCTGACCCGCGCGGGCATCGGCCAATCGGCCTCGGTCGGCGTTGGTGGAGACCCGATCATCGGCACCTCCCAACGCGAAGCCCTCGAGCTGTTCGAGGCAGACGCGGAGACGGCGGCCATCGTGCTGATCGGCGAGATCGGCGGCACGGCGGAGCAAGAGGCGGCCGAATACATCAGCGGCATGTCGAAGCCGGTCGTCGCCTTCATCGCCGGCGCAACCGCCCCACCCGGCCGCCGCATGGGCCACGCGGGCGCGATCATCGCCGGCGAGGCCGGGACCGCCGACGCCAAGAAGACCGCTCTCCGCGCCGCCGGCGCCACCGTCGCCGATAACCCCTCGGACATCGGCAGCACGATGCGCAGCGTCCTCGAGGACTCGGGGTTGCTGTAGGCGGCTAGCCGGCCGCAGGCAGGCGGAGGTCGGACGAGCCCGCCTCGACGTAGCCCTTCAGCGAGAGCATCAGCTGCCCCCAGGTGAAGGCCGTGGGGCCGAACATGCCGTCGTCAGAGGGCCATCCGGCGTGGCGGAAGATCACAGTCGTCCCGCCCTCGGCCGGCGCGAGCTGCCAGCGGATCTCAGTGCCCGCCCAGTGTGGCGGGAACGGACCGATCGAGGAGCGCACCGCATCCTCGCTGCGCTCCTCGATGCGAAGCTCGAACGGAACCGGCGCCATCGCGAAGCCGAGCGACATCACGCCGCCCTCGCCGTCAGGCACCTCCGCCGCCTCGGTCCACCATCCGCGGATCCCGCTCTGGCTCGCGATCGCGTCGGCGACGCGAGCCTGCGGCGCTTCGATGTCCATCTGAAAGACGATGTCGGGTATGGCTGTCCAATCGGTGTTTCGTTAGGGTAAGCTTACGTTAGTGGCTGCTTACGGATAGCGCAAGCCTCAGCCCCTCGACCGTCGCCCCCGCTCCCGCCCCCGTCAGTCTCCAATCGGCAGATCGCGAGAGCGAGCAGCAGTTCAACAAGCTGCGATATCGAGCCGATAGCTGAGGCTGTCGCACAAACCCACGAAGAGGGGGACATCGCTATACGATGAGCATGGCGGCGGGGGCGGAGTGATTCCGAGGTGCCGCCGTGACCCAGCGTTTCTTGCCGTGCGACCGTGACCAGCAATACCTGATGCCCGCCAGCCTCCGCGACTGGCTGCCCGGGGACCACCTCGCGTGGTTCGTGCTCGATGCGGTCAGCCAGTTGGACCTCACCGCGTTCTACGAGCGCTACCGCGAGGACGGTTGGGGGCGGAAGGCGTACGAGCCGTCGATGATGGTCGCGCTCGTGCTCTACGCCTACTGCGAGGGCGAGCGCTCGAGCCGCCAGATCGAACGGCGCTGCCGGGAGGACATCGCCCTCCGGGTGCTGACCGCGAACCAGCACCCCGACCACGCGACGATCTGCCGTTTCCGCCAGCAGCACGAGGAGGCGCTCTCGGGACTGTTCGCCGAGGTGCTCAGGCTGTGCGCCGAGGCTGGTCTGGTGCGGGTCGGGGTGGTCGCGCTCGACGGGACCAAGCTGCACGCCAACGCCAGCCGTGAGCGCAACCGCACGGATGCGGACCTGGAGGCCGAGGTGCGGCGCATCCTCGACGAAGCGGAGCGGGTGGACGCCGAGGAGAACGCGCGCTTCGGCGACGCGCGGGGCGACGAGTTGCCTCCGGGATTCAGGGACCGCGAGGAGCGCCTGCAGCGGTTGCACGAGGCGCGGGAGCGACTGGCGGCCCGAGAGCGGGAGCGGCAGGAGGACTACGAGCAACGCCTCAGGAGCCGCGCGGAGAAGGACCAGCGCGGGCGCCGCCCGAAGCCGCCGCAGCCCGAGCAGGGTGCGAAGGTGAACGTCACCGACCCGGACAGCCGCGTGGTGCGCGACTATCACGGCTACTTCCAAGGCTACAACGTGCAGGCGGTGACGACCCGCGACCAGATCATCGTCGCGGCTGAGGTGAGCCGACAGGCGACCGACATGCACGAGCTGCAACCGATGATCGAGGTGATGCACCGCAACCTGCAGGCCGCACACTGCGGGCCGGCGCGCGTGCTGCTGGCTGATGCCGGCTACTACTCCGAGGCGAACGTGCGGCAGGCGGGGAGCGCAGGTCCGGAGCTGCTGCTCGCGACCCGCAGCGACCGCAACCGGCGCGTCGGCGCGGCACCGCCGCGCGGGCGCATCCCTGCCGGGCTCTCCGTCCGTGAACGGATGGATCGCAAGCTGGCGACGCAGCGTGGCCGGCGTCTCTACGAGCAGCGGCGCTGGATGATCGAACCCGTCTTCGGCGACGTCAAGGAGAACCGCGGCATCCGCCGGTTCATGCGGCGCGGGATCGCCTCGTGCGCCAGCGAATGGAAGCTGATCGCCGCCACCCACAACCTCAAGAAGCTCTATCGCCGGGCGCGGCCGTCCTCCTGGCCAGCGAACGGCAACCCCCGGCAAAGAGGCTGGTCTGCCGCCGTGGCGGCCGCGTAGCGCCGCTGCCCTGTGAGAGGCGGCTACTCCGCCCCGACAACCGACCGGCTGACCTCTTGGCCCTCGTGGCGCTCCGCCCACGCCACTCCATGCGACAGCCTCAGCTACTCACCAGCTCACCGGCTCAGAAGGTCCGTAGGCTAAGTGCATGTCCGGGTTCAGGGTCCACCAACTCGCTATCGTCGCTGCGGTCTCTGCCGTGCTTGCCATCGGGTGCTCCTCTGGGGACCGCGAGGGGCCAACAGCCCCCACTCCAGACTCGGCGCAACCCACTCCGGCAACGATTACCCCTCCTGCGGGAGCCACGCCCCCGCCGTCAACTGCGACACCCGATCCCACGCCGACCCCGCCGGCCTCGCCACCGACCGACGCGTCTGATCCCCAGCCTCCCGCCGTGGACGCGCGGTTCGTCGTCGAGGGCTACCCGGACACTCAGCGGACGGGCGTACCGCCGGTCGACCGACTGATCGATGCCGCGATCACGCTCGAGGTTGACGCGCTCGTCGACCTCGCGGTTCTACGGCGACAGTCATGTCACAGCGAGAACGACTACCTCCCCCGGTGCCCGGACGGCGGCGAGTTCACGGAACCGCTGTTCACGACGGCTTCGTGTCACGGCAACTTCTCGCCAGCGTCGGACCTGCCCCGCGTCTTCGCGACGTTGCTCAATGTCGATCAGCCCGATGTCCGTGGGCTGACTCTTCACTCGGTCCATGCCATCCCACCGCATCGCGAAGTCGTTCCGGAGGGTGGCTTCCTCGTGCGATTCGTCGATGTACGCGGCGACTCGCTCTGGTTCCGCCTCGACGAACGGGGAGGCATCCTCACCCTCGGAAGGGGGTGTGGCCCACTGCCGCCCGCGCTTGGCTCCGTCGCCGACGGAGGCTAGATCCTTCCCCCTCGTGGACTTCGCTACTACCCGGCTGACGCTCGGAGCGGCGTGGCAGCGGTGGATCGCGTCCTGGAACTCGTCCACGCGCGGGATGACACAGGGCTGACCGCCCTCGCCTCGCTCCGCCGCGTCGAGTGCCTCGACCAGGCGCCGTACGCGTTCCCTTGCCCGTCGGCGGACGAAGGCACCTCCTTCGACGCCTTCAATTTCAGTCGCTGCCACGGAGAGTGGGCGACCGCGGACAACCTCCAACAGACCCTCCTGGACTTCCTCACCCAGCCTCGCGGACCGTACTTCGGTGTCCCGATACTAGGGCCGCTCAGGCTGCACTCGGTCGCGGGGCCCGTCGATGACAACGCTCGGTTCCTCGCCTACAAGATCGAATTCGCGTTCCCGGACGGCAGAGCTCGCTCGCTTGAGCTCTCCTCCGATGGGCGCGTGTCGTCGGTCCGGTTCGGGTGCGCCGAGGGTAACGAGCCGCTCGGAGAGCTGGGGACTGGCCACGAGTGGCTGCTCCCACCGCTGTCGCCCATCCCCTGAACCGCCGCCCGTCGACCGTCGCCCCCGCTCCCCACGCCCGGTACCATGGCTCTCGGAGGGGTCGCATAGTGGCCTAGTGCGGGCGCCTGCTAAGCGCTTATCCCTGTAACGGGGATCGTGGGTTCGAATCCCACCCCCTCCGCCATCAAACGCACCCATCGAGGGCCACAGTGACCCCGAGGGAGCAGCGACCTCGAGGGAGACATGGCCAGCTACCACATCTGGACCCTGGGCTGTCAGATGAACCAGGCCGACTCGGCGAAGCTGGCCGCCGGGCTCGATCTCCTCGGCTACACTGCTCGGCCCACCGACGAGGACGCGGACCTCGTGGTCATCAACACCTGCTCGGTGCGGCAACACGCCGAGGACCGCGCCGCTTCGCGCCTGGGCAGGCTGCGCAAGCGTCGCGAGGCCGGGCGAGCGTTCAAGATCGCGGTGATGGGCTGCATGGTCGGACCGAAGACGGACGACCTCGAGCGGCGCTTCCCCTACGTCGACGCCTGGGCGCGCCCGCAGGAGTTCGACCCCATCCTGGAGCTGGCGTCCGCGCAGCGCGACGTGTCCGAGGGCGAACTCGGTGCGCTCGAGGGCCTGCTCGGCGACGGAATGACCGCGACGTTCGCCCGGCCCAGCGGGCCGACCGCCTACGTCCCGGTGATCCACGGCTGCGACAAGTTCTGCACCTACTGCATCGTTCCGCTGCGCCGCGGCCGCGAGCGCTCGCGGCCGGTCGTCGAAATCCTCGCGGAGTCGCGCTTCCTCGCTGCCGAGGGCGTGCGCGAGTTGACGCTGCTCGGCCAGACCGTCGAGGCCTACGGCCACGACCTTGAGGTGGACGGCGAGCGGCCCGACCTGGCGACGCTCTTCGAGGGCCTCGACGGCATCGCGGGGCTGGAGCGTGTGCGGTTCCTGACCAGCTACCCGAAGGACATGACCGACCGCATCATCGACGCCGTCGCCGACCAGCCGAAGGTCTGCGAGCACTTCAACATCCCGGTGCAGTCTGGCGCTGAGTCCATGCTGGAGCGCATGCGCCGCGGCTACACCGTCGCCGACTTCGAGGACCGGGTGGACCGCATCCGTTCGCGCATGCCGGACGCCGCCATCGTCACGGACGTGATCGTCGGCTGCCCCGGCGAGACCGCCGAGGAGTTCCGGGCGACGGTCGAACTCCTCGAGCGCATCCAGTTCGACACGATCCACGTTGCGGCCTATTCGCCCCGCCCCGGCACCTACGCCGACCGCCAGCTCGCAGACGACGTGCCGCGGGAGGTGAAGATGGAGCGGCTTCAGGTCATCGAGGCGTTGCACGCCGCGTCCTCTGAGCGCATCAACCGTGCCGTGCTGGGCTCCACCGTCGAGGTCCTGGTCGAACGCGAGGAGGACGGACGCTCGACGGGACGCACGCGGCGTGGGCAGCTCGTGCACTTCAACGCCACGGGGCTCGTCGGCAACCTCCTGGACGTCACGATCGACGAGGTGTCGTCGTGGTCGCTGAAGGGTCGCCTCGCGGGCGCGCACACGCTCGCGGTGGTCTAGCGATGCCCCCGCCCGCCAGCGCGACCCCGCTCGTCGCGACCATCGTCGTCATCTTCGCCATCCGCGACGGAGCGCTGCACGTGCTCCTCGTACGCCGCGCTGCCGCGCCCGACCGCGGTCTCTGGGCGCTGCCGGGCGGACTCTGGGACGGCGAGACCTCGCTCGACGACACCGCCGCGCGCAAGCTCGTCGAGGAGACGGGCGCGGCCGATCTCTACCTCGAACAGCTCTTCACCACGTCTGGTCTCGACGCGACGCAGCCCTCGGTCGCCGTCGCCTACTTCGCGCTCGTCGAGGCGGCCGCGGTGCGCCTGCGCGACGAGGAGGAGTGGCAGCCGGCGTGGTACGCGGTCGATTCGATGCCACGGCTGGCCTTCGACAACAACCGCGTAATCCAGCAGGCTGTGGACCGCGTCGGCGCCAAGCTCGACTACACGAACATCGCCTACGGGCTGGTGCCCGCGCAGTTCACCCTGCGCGAGCTGCAAACGACGTACGAGGCGATCCTCGGGCGCTCGCTCGACCGCCGCAATTTCCGCAAGCGCATGCTCTCGACCGGGCTGATCGAGGCGACGGAGGAGCACCGCCGTGAGGGCGCGCACCGCCCGGCGCTGCTCTACCGCTTCGCCTCGCGCGAGCCGGTAGTGCTGTGAGTGACCACCGGCTGACCCTCGGCGTCCTGCCCGGCGGCGCGACACCCGAGGAGTTCCTCGCCGGCGTCCGGACCGCCGAGGCGATGGGCTACGACTCCGTCTGGATTGGCGACCACGTGCTCTGGCCCGTCTTCTGGCCTGACGCGATGACCCTCCTGGCCGGCGCCGCCACCGCGACCGAGCGCGTCGGCCTCGGCAGCGGCATCCTGCTCGCCGCCCTGCGAAGGGCCGCGCCACTGGCGAAGCAAACCGCCTCGCTGCAGTGGCTGTCGGGCGGTCGCTTCCGCCTCGGCGTGGGCGTCGGCGGTGAGTACGAGCCGGAGTTTGCCGCCTCGGGCGTAGCGCTCGACCGCCGAGGCGCCGCGCTCGACGAAACGCTCGCGGCGCTCGAGGCGCTCTGGTCCGGCGAACCGACCACGATCGCCGGTGAGCACGTGCAGCTCGACGGCGCCGTCCTCGATGTCGTGCCCGAGCCGCGGATCCCAATCTGGGTCGGCGGCCGCTCGGCGCCCGCACAGCGGCGGGCGGCCCGCTTCGGCGACGCCTGGGTGCCGTTCGTGATCACGCCGGAGCGCTTTGCCGAGGGCTGGGCCCATGTGCGCTCGCGAGCGGAGGCGCTCGACCGCGACCCCTCCAAGATCACACCGGCCTTGCAGCTCTGGTGCATGTTCGACGATGACCTCGCAGTCGCGCTGCCCACCATCGCCGAACGCATTGAGTCGACCTACGGCACCCCCTTCGATCGCTTCGAGCAATACACCGTCTACGGCGACACCACGATGTGGCTCGACCGGCTCGGCGCCTACCTCGACGCCGGCGTGCGGCACATCAACCTCGTCTTCGCCGGCGGCGACCGCCTCTCACAGCTCACCCGCATAGCGACCGAGGTCGCGCCGCAACTCGAGGCTCGCCTGATGGGCGCCGACAGCTAGATGACGTAGAACGGCACCTCGAACGCGTCGCTCTCGGCGAAGCCGACGGCGAACACGATTGCCAGGAGCACCCACACCGCGGCCAGTGCAAAGCCTCGACGCAGCATGCGCTCGCCGAGGCCACCGACGAGGCCGACCAGCCCGCCGAGGACCGCACCCGTCCAGTAGAAGTTGAGCAGTTCGTTCAGGTCGTCGCGCGTCCAGAAGGGGTCGATGATCGCGAGCACCAGCGCCGGCACAATCACCAGCACCGCCAGCACCAAGAACCGCCCGCCTGACACCCGGCTCGCGATGTCGAAGACGACCAGGACGGTCACGACCATCGCGACCGCCAGCGTGGCGTTCCGCAGCACATTGACTTGATCGCCCAGGAGATCGTCGAGCGGTCGCGCGAACACGACGCCAGCGGCAAAGCCCGCGGCGACCATCAACAGCGCGCCAAGAACGAGATCGGAGTCGCGCGAGCGCAGTGGACCCTCCTGCCATGCCCGCAGCTAGGCCGTCAGGCTACGGCGAGGGCGTCGTCGCGGTCCTGTGCAATCCTCGCTCTGGTGGGCGGCTACTCCTCGAGGGGTGCGCAGTACTCCAGGTCGTGGCCGTCCGGGTCGCTGAAGTAGGCGGAGAGCGCCGGCATCCAGTCATGCCGCACGGGCTCGGAGACCTCGACGCCCGCTCCGCGCAGGCGCGCCACCGCTGCGTCCATGTTTCCGGGCTCAACGCGGAAGGCGTAGTGCGTCGAGGGGAACTCGTCCGCCGTCTCCTGCAACACGAGCATCCCGGACTGCCCGCCCGCGCGCAGGAACGTCCAGTTCCGCCCCTCGGTCGCGCGGATCCCCACCTCGAGGCCCAGCGTGCCGATGTAGAACGCCTCCGCGCGCTCCATGTCCGCGACGGGAATCGCCACCTCATACACCCCGGTCACATCAGCCATCGCCCCGCCCTCTCCTCGCCCGCCTCGCTGCCACCTCGATGGTCCCGCGCCACGTCCGAGGTGTCACCCGTCCGATTGGGCAGGGGTCACTGCGCCGGCCCAGGTAGCACCTGCGCGCCTGCCTCGATCAGCGGCCCATTGCACCACTCGCTGATCCCAGTCACCTTGCCTTCGTCGAGACAACGGCCAGGAATTCCGGGAACATCCGTCGGGGGGACGAAGCTTCGTGCCCGAACACCACAACGAGATCGCCCGGCGGGGAAGTACTCCGAGGATGGCTCGAATATGGCGGTCAGCCAATATGTCCGACTGAGGACTCTCGTGATGGTTTCATCCAGGGCCGCTCCCGCGAGCCATTCGCCCGAGCAGGTCGAGAACATGAGTGCTCCGATGGGCGTGTCCGTGGCCGTCCCAGCGGGACAGCGAGGCTGATCGGGCGTGGGGGTCGGCCCTGAACAAGGAATCGAAACGAGGCCCACGAGCTGCCTGAACGCCTCCGGATCCGACCCCAACAGTGCCGTAACGACGTCAGTTGCCGGCTGCCCTCTCGGCGGGGACGGATCCGTATCGGCGTTTGGTGCTCCCGTTCCTGAGCACGAGATGGCGAGCAGCGCCGCTGTGGCCGCCAAGGCTCCCGGCACAACACCACGCATCACGTCCGCCGCCCCGTGCGCACCAGCGGCACTGCCAGCGCGAGCAGCGCTGCCGCCACCGGCAGCGCGACGCCACCGCTCGAGGGCTGCGCTACGCCAGCGCCGGTGTCGGCCGGCAGCGGCGGTGCGCGCTGTACGCCCGAGGGGAGCGAGATGCGCGCTTCGACAGACGGGTCCGACGGAGTCTGCTGATAGAACCTCACAAAGAGGGCTCCGTACCTGCAAAATGACGAGACGCCGAACTGATCCACCTCGAATCGGATGCGGCCGTCGGCGTCCGAGTTCGACTGATCGACGATCGCGAAGTCGTGGGCGAACGGCGCGTCGTCGCCGCCCAGCAACACGAAGCGCCGGCCGGGAGGAAGACCGCGTCCGTCGACCACCAGCGGCTCACACGATTCCAGACTCAGCCGCCACGGAGTGGCGGTGGAGTGCACGGCGGAGGCAAGCGGTCGTTCCTCCAGTTGGTCGACACCGCGGTAGGCAAAGAACAGCAACTCTGCGCCCGCAGTGCAGTGAGCGCCGTGATTCCCCAGCGTCAGAGTCACCTCGAATGTGCCATCCTCAGCCACATCAGTCGCCACGAGGAACGTCATCTCGGCCATGCCAGGGATCCCCACTGCGATCGTTTCCCCCGGCTCGTAGCCGCTGCCGCGGAAGGTCAGTGGATCGGTGCAGAGCGAGTGGGGCGAACTCACCTCCAGCGTGGGCTCGTCCGCGTACGCGGACGCGGCGCCGAGGGCGAGCAGCGCCGCGGCTGCAAGAATGATGTAGCGAAGCAAGAGAGAGTCGGACCCGTCTACCCCGCTGAGGGACCTCGATCGTAACGCGCCGGCCGACGATCCGCGCCGCGTTGACACCCCGGAGGAGTTTGCGTAAGGTTGACGCAAAGTGACTTTACGTACGATGTACACAAAGTCGAAACACCCTCTCTGCGCGACCCCCGCGAGGCGCCTATGACCAGCCCCCTGTCCTTCGTCACCGAGAGCGGCCAGCCGCTGATCTCGCAGCTGCAGTGCGAGACCGACACGGGCATCGACACTGTTCCGCTCTCGGAAGAGGTGTCGTTCGGATCGTGGCAGCCCGAGATCCCGGAGCGCTACTGGGGCATGGACGCCGAGGAGCTGTCGGGGCGCATCCGCGGCGCGCGGGCCACCCTCGGCGACCAGGTCGTGATCCTCGGCCATCACTATCAGCGCGAGGACATCATCCAGTTCGCGGACGACCGAGGCGACTCCTTCGCACTGGCCGAGTACGCGGCGAAGCGGCCGGAAGCGCCGTACATCGTGTTCTGCGGCGTGCACTTCATGGCGGAGGCCGCCGACATTCTCTCCGCCGAGCACCAGACGGTGATGCTGCCGAACATGGAGGCGGGCTGCTCCATGGCCGACATGGCCGCGGCGCCGGACGTCTCCTCGGCGTGGCGCGAGCTCGGCGAATTCTTCGATGGCACGGACGACATCATCCCGGTGACTTACATGAACTCCGCGGCGTCGCTGAAGGCGTTCTGCGGCGAGCACGGCGGCGTGGTCTGCACCTCGTCCAACGCGCCGAAGGTGCTCGAGTGGGCGTTCGAGCGCGGCCAGCGCGTGTTCTTCTTCCCCGACCAGCACCTGGGCCGCAACACCGGGCACGCCATGGGCATCCCGCTCGAGGAGATGGTGCTGTGGAACTGGCGGACGCCGTCGGGCAATCTCGGCGACGCAACGCCCGAGGCCCTCGAGCGGTCGCGGATCATCCTCTGGCAGGGCCACTGTTCCGTGCACCAGCGCTTCTCGCTGCCACAGATCGAGCAGGCGCGCGAACGCTATCCGGACGTCCAGATCGTCGTGCACCCGGAGTGTCGCTACGACGTGGTAGAAGCCTCGGACGCCAACGGCTCGACCGCCTACATCGCGAAGTACGTCGCCGAGGCGCCGGCGGGGTCGGTGATTGGCATCGGCACCGAGATCAACCTGGTCTCCCGCCTCGCCAAGGAGCACCCGGACAAGACCGTCTTCTGCCTCGACCCGGTCGTCTGCCCCTGCAGCACGATGTACCGCGTCCACCCCGCGTACCTCGCGTGGGTGATGGAATCCCTCGTCGAGGGCCAGGTGGTCAACCAGATCGCGGTGCCCGAAGACCACAAGGCTCACGCCCGCATCGCCCTCGAACGCATGCTGGCCCTCCGCTAGCGTTCGCCGGGGAGCCGAGGACCTTCGTGACGTTCCGCTTCGAGACCCGGATGCCGCTGCGGCACACCGACGCCTTCGGCGGGACGCCATTCGTGCACGGTGGCGTGCTGATCGCGCTCACGGAGATCGCGCTCGACCAGTACGACGACGAGGCCGGCATCCCCAGCCATCGCGAGGTGCTGCGCTTCCAGTCGCACAGCGAGATCCGCTACCGCGCCCCGCTGCGCTGGGACGACGCCGCCATCGTGCGGCTGCGCTGCGCCGAGACGAACGCCGGTCGCCTGATCTTCGAGTGCGAAGTTGCGGCCGCCTCCAGCGGCGCGACGATCGCGCAGATGCAACACCGCTACGCCTACGTCAACGCCTCGAGCGGCCGTCCGGAGACGCCGGAGGACTGGCAGGCCATCGTGCGAGCCATCGAGTCCTACGAGGTCGATCCGCCCGTGCGCGGCATCGCGCCGGTCGACTCCAGCGAACGACAGTCGTGACCTCGGGTGCCGCAGCTGACCTCGATCGCTACGACCTGATCGTCGTCGGCTCAGGCATCGCGGGACTGTACGCGGCACTGCAGGCGATCGACCGCGGCGCCAGCGTGCTCCTGGTGACCAAGGGTGCGATCGACGAGGCGACGACGCGCCACGCGCAGGGGGGCATCGCCGCCGCCGTGGGCCCCGGCGACTCCCCCGAGAATCACCTGCGCGACACGATCGAGGCCGGGGCGGGCCTCGTCGACGAGGACGCGGCGCGCATCCTCTGCGAGGAGGCCGCGGATCGCGTCGCCGACCTCGTGCACTATGGCGTGCGCTTCGATGACACGGACGGCGAGGTCGCGCTGGGCCACGAGGGGGCGCACTCGCAGCCGCGCATCCTCCACGCTCGCGGCGACGCCACCGGCCTCGAGATCGAGCTGTCGCTGACGTCGCTGGCCCGCGAGGGCGCGACCATCCTCGAACACACCTTCGCGCGGCGCGTGATCGTCGAGGCCGACCGCGCGGTCGGCCTCGAGATCGTGGCGAACGGCGGCACGCGGCCGACGGTGCGCGAGGTGCGCTCGGACCGCATCGTGCTCGCGACCGGGGGCGCCGGGCGGATGTACAGCGTGACGACCAATCCGCCGGTCTCCACCGGCGACGGCATCGCGCTCTCCTACGAGGCCGGCGCGGAGATCATGGACATGGAGTTCACGCAGTTCCACCCGACCGCACTGCGCATCCCCGGCGCAGCGGTGTTCCTGATCTCGGAGGCCGTGCGTGGCGAGGGCGCGCGGCTCCTGAACGAGGACGGCGAACCGTTCATGGAGCGCTACGACGAGCGCGGCGACCTCGCGCCGAGGGACATCGTCGCGCGGGCGTCGCTCCGCGAGATGCAGCTGTCCGGCGCCTCGAACGTGTGGCTCGACATCACGGAGCGCAGCGAGGCGTGGCTGGCGGCCCGCTTCCCGCAGATCACCCAGCGCTGCAGCGAGCACGGGATCGACCTCAGCACCGACCGCGTCCCGGTCTCACCGGCGGCCCACTACCTGATGGGTGGCGTGCGCACGAACACCTGCGGCGAGACGACGCTGCCCGGCCTCTACGCCGTCGGCGAGGTCGCCTGCACCGGCGTCCACGGCGCAAATCGCCTCGCGAGCAACTCCCTGCTGGAGACGGTGGTCTTCGCCAAGCGCACCGTGCAGCGCATGTTCGACATCGACGACGCCGAGCCGCAGCCCGAGCTCACCACCGGCGCGCTCTCGCTGCTGCCGGCGGGCGTCGGCAGCGAGGCGACGACGCTCGCCGAGATGCAGACGCTGATGTGGGACGAGGTGGGCATCGTGCGCCACGGCGAGGGCCTCCGCCGCGCCGCGGTGCAGCTCGCGCGCTGGCACGGCGCGCTCGACCACGCCCTCTCGCGCGACGCCGTCGAGCTGCGCGCCGCCCTCGTCTGCGCGCGACTGGCGACGGAGGCCGCGCTGCGCCGAGAGGAGTCGCGCGGCGCGCACTTCCGCTCCGACTTCCCCCAACCGGAGGAGGCGTGGCGACGCCACCTCGTCTTCCGCCAGACCCAGATCGAGGAGGCCGCGGGGGACCTCGCGGGCGCAGCGGAGCGGCCGATCGAGGCCGTCGCGGACAAACGCATCAGAGGGGTCGCATGACCGTCGGCAGCACGCTCGATCCGTTTGCGGTCGCCGAAGCCGTGGCCAACGCGCTCGCAGAGGACCGCGCCGCCTTCGACGTCACGACCGCCGCCACCGTGCCGCCCGACCAGTACGGCGAGGCCGAGTTCGTCGCGCGCGAGCCCGGCGTTGTCTGCGGCCTCGACGTGGCGCGCGAGGCGCTCGTGCAGCGTTCCGACGAGATCGAGTTCGTCCCGGAGCGCCTCGATGGCGAGTTCGTCGAGGCAGGGACGGTCCTCGCGTCTGTGAGCGGCCCGCTCGCGGCGCTGCTTTCCGGCGAGCGCATCGCGCTCAACTTCCTGCAGCGCCTCTCCGGCATCGCCACGCTGACGCACGCCTACGTCGCCCGCGCCGCCGAGGGCGGTCCGGCCCGCGTGGTCGACACGCGCAAGACGACCCCCGGCCTGCGCGCCCTCGAACGCTATGCCGTGCGCACGGGCGGGGGAGCCAACCACCGCAACACCCTCGAGGACGGTGTCCTGATCAAGGACAACCACATCGCGGCCGCCGCTGAGCGTGGGGTCGGCATCGCCGCGCTCATCGACGAGACTCGTGCCGCTGTCCCCCACACCCTCCGCATCGAGGTCGAGGCCGACACGGCCGATCAGGCGCGCGAAGCGATCGAGGCCGGCGCCGACATCGTCATGCTGGACAACATGAGCGGGGACGAGATGCGCCCGATCGTCGAGCCGACGCCGGACGGCGTCGTCTTCGAGGCTTCTGGTGGCATCACCCTCGACACCGTCCGTGAGGCGGCCGCCAGCGGTGTCGACCTGATCTCGATCGGTGCGCTCACGCACTCAGCGCCGGCCCTCGACATCGCCCTCGACATCACACCGCTCGAGGTCGCGGCCGATGACGGCGCGGAGGACGAGGCGTGAACCACGTCATCATCCTCTCGGGCCCGCCCGGCGCGGGCAAAAGCACGGTCGCGGCAGCGCTCTGTGAGCGTTTCGACCGCATGCTGCATATCGAGGTCGACGAACTACGCCACTGGGTGCGCGCTGGCTACCGACATCCCTGGGCCGAGGATGCGCAGACCCTCGAACAGCTCGACATGGCCATCCGCAACGCCTGCGCCATCACCCGCGAAACGGTCGCGACACGCTATGCGGTCGTCATCACCGACGTCGTACACGCGCACCAGGCGGCGCGCTACGCCGAACTCCTCGGCGACCTCGGCGCGCCGATCCACCTCGTCACACTGATCCCGAGCCTCGAGGTCACTCGGGCCCGCGACACTGGCCGCTCCCAATCGCTCGCCGAGCGCGTTGAGTTGCTCCACAACGCCCTCGCCGAGGAAGCGACAGCGGGAACGCTCCCCGGCTTCGTCCTCGACAGCTCGACCGACGCGGACGCGCAGGTCACCGCCGATCGCGTCCAGGCCATCGTGGCGCGCGGCACGGGGCTGATCTCGGGCGAGTAGCGGCGGCTACCCCTCGGGCGCCCCGCGCGTTGAGCCGCGCCGGGGGCGATCGAGGTCGCTCGAGTCGAGGACGATGTTGAGCGGACCATCGTTCTGGGCTTCAACCAGCATGTGCGACTGGAAACGGCCCGTCGCCACCTCGATCCCGCGCTCGCGGAGCAGCGCGATCAGACGTTCGAAGAGCGGTTCGGCGGTCTCGGGGCGCGCCGCCTCGGTGAACGAGGGGCGGCGGCCCTTGCGTGTGTCGGCGTAGAGCGTGAACTGCGAGACGACGAGGGCCGCCCCGCCCACATCCTCCAGCGAGCGGTCGAGGCCGCGTTCGCCGGGGAACAGCCGCAGCTCCGCGATCCGTCGGGCGGCCCACTCCAGCTCACGATCACCGTCGTCGCGGCCGATGCCGACGTAGACGAGCAGCCCGGCGCCGATCGCGCCGGTTTCTTCACCCTCGACGGTCACGCGTGCGCGGTTGACGCGCTGGATCAGCAGACGCATCGCTCACCCCTCGCTGGGAGGGTAGCTGCGAGGCGTGCAGGGATGCTCGGTGCCGGGGTCCGCGGTCAGTCGCTCTTCGAGCTCTTCGACGAACTCGAGGAGGAGGAAGACGAGGAAGACGAAGTGTCATCGCCGTTGCGAGAGTCGGTCTTATAGAAGCCGCTGCCCTTGAAGAGGAGCGTGGCTGCCCCGGCGACGACGCGGTTGGCCCGCTTCGTGCAGCGCTTGCAGCGATGTGACTTCGGCGAACCGAACGGCTGCTGCAGGTCGTAACGATGTCCTGCGTTGCACTGGTAGGAGTACGTCGGCACGTCAGTTGGCTCCCGGTCGAGCGTCTTCGAGGCGCGCAGTCACGTCGAGCGTGGGTGCTGCCTCGGGGTGAAACGAAGCCGCAGGCGTGACGCCTGCGGTGCATTAATTGTACGGTGCCCCGTCGCGCCTCACAACGCTGGCCCGTCGGGGTGGTCGCTGCCATACTGGATCGCGATACGAACACAGAACGGCCGGTGTCCTGCCCTCGCAGCCAGCGAGGGTAAATCTATGCACTGGCAGCAATGCAGGGAGACACGCAGATGGCTGCTGGCGTGACGATGCGTCAGATGCTGGAAGCGGGCGTCCACTTCGGGCATCAGACCCGACGCTGGAACCCGAACATGCGCCAGTTCATTTTCGCTGAGCGCAACGGCATCCACATTCTCGATTTGGCCCAGACGGTGCAACGGCTCGATGCCGCGCTCCAGCGCGTGCGCGAGACCGTGTCCTCGGGCGACCAGGTCCTGTTCGTCGGGACGAAGAAGCAGGCGCGAGCGATTGTGCAGGCCGAGGCCGAGCGCTCCGGCATGCCCTTCGTTAACACCCGCTGGCTCGGCGGCACGCTGACCAACTTTCAGACGCTCTCGAAGCGGATCCAGTACTTCAAAGAGCTCGAGGAGCGGTTCACCACCGGCGACCTGGCGCTGGCCGCCGTCGCGGCCGAGAACGTCGAGGACGAGGAGGCCGCCGCTGCGGCCGAGGCGGCCGGCGTCTCGATGACGAAGCGTGAACAGATGCGGCTGCAGAAGGAGTACGGGCGGCTGCGCCGCGCCTTCGGCGGGCTGCGCCAGATGGAGCGCCTGCCCGGCCTCGTCTTCATCGTCGACCCGGCGATGGAGGAGATCGCAGTGCACGAGGCGAATCGGGCGAAGATCCCCGTGGTCGCCATGTGCGACACCAACGCCAACCCGGACGTGATCGACTACCCGGTGCCGTCCAACGACGACGCCATCCGTGCGATCCAGCTGATGACGGGCCGCGTCGCCGACGCAGTCCTCGAAGGCATTGCCGTCGGCGAGGTCGAGCAGCAGTTCCAGCAGGAGACCGTCCCGGGGGCGCCCGCGGCTGAGGCCGCTCCAGCCCAGGCCGCTCCAGCCCAGACCGCCCCAGCGGCCGCGGCTGCGGCGCCCGCTGCAGAGCTGACGCCAGAGCAGGAGGCTGTCGCCGCAGTCGAGGCAGCCGAGACCGCGATCGAGCCGGCGGCCGAAGAGACTCCGGCCGCGGAGCCCGCCGCCGAAGCGGCTCCGCCCGCCGAGCCCGCCGCCGAGCCCGCCGTGGAGGACGCCCCGGCCGCCGAAGCGCCGGAGAGCGAGACACCGGCAGAGGGCGAGCCGCCCCCGAGCAGCTAGCTCGACCCGCGGCGACGACGAGACAGCGACGGCCCCGCGCGGGCCGCAGGGAGCAGATGATGGTCAGCACAACAGACGTGAAGCGCCTCCGCGACGAGACCGGCGCGGGCGTGATGGACAGCAAGCGAGCCCTGGAGGAGTCGAACGGCGACTTCGACGCGGCGAAGGAAATCCTGCGGCAGCAGGGCGTCGCCTCCGCGGCCAAGCGCGCCGACCGCGCCACCGGTGAGGGACTGATCGAGGCCTACATCCATGGCGACCGCCTCGGCGCTCTCGTCGAGGTGCAGTGCGAGACCGACTTCGTCGCGCGCACGGACGCGTTCCGCGCCCTCGCCCGCGACATCGCGATGCAGGTCGCGGCGATGAACCCGGCCGCGATCGAGATCGACGACGTGCCGGACGACGTCGTCGGCTCGAAGGAGGACAACGCGCTCCTCACGCAGGCCTTCATCAAGGACGGCTCGCGCACCGTGGGCGAACTGGTGCAGGAAGCGATCGCGCAGACCGGCGAGAACATCCGCGTGGCGCGCATCTCCCGCTTCGAACTTGGCGGCTAGGCGTTCGATAGGAACACGGCAGACACCGCGGCGGCACGGCTGCGCTACTCTGAGCCTACGACCTGCAGACGCGCGCTCGCAGGGGCAGCCGGCAGGCGGGGGGAAGCTCCGTGACCGAAGAAATCCTGCTCGAAGCCGAAGAACGAATGGACGAGGCGGTGCACGCCTACGAGCGCTCGCTCGGGACGCTGCGCACCGGCCGCGCCTCGACGAGCCTCGTCGAGGGCATGTTGATCGACCACTACGACTCGCAGATGCCGCTCAACCAGCTGGCCAACCTGGCGACGCCAGACGCCAGCCTGATCACGATCACGCCCTGGGACAAGAGCGCGCTCAACCCGATCATGCGCGCCATTCAGCTCAGCGACCTGGGCATCACACCGTCCTCCGACGGCCAGGTGATCCGCCTGCCGATTCCGCCGCTCACCGAGGAACGGCGCCGCGATCTCGTGAAGCAGCTCGGTGGGCGGACCGAAGAGGCGCGTGTGTCGGTCCGCAATGCCCGGCGGCATGCCAACGACGAGGTCAAGCACGCCCAACGCGAGCACGAGATCTCCGAGGACGAAGGGCACACCGCGAACGAAGAGGTCGAGCGGCTGACGCACGAATACGTCACCAAAGTGGAGAACCTGGCGAAGCAGAAGGAAGCGGACCTACTCGAGGTCTAGCCACCACGACGAGAGCGTCCGAGGATCCAGAGAGCCCGACGATCAGGAGTGACCGCGACCGCTGTGACCGCCACCGCCGCCAGTAACCACGTTCCTCTGCTCCGCCTGCCGGTGCTGCCGCAGCACGTGGGCGTGATCATGGACGGCAACGGCCGCTGGGCGACCGCGCACGGCGTCGATCGAGCCGACGGCCATCGCGCGGGCGCCGAGGCCATCCGCCCGATCGTTGAGCGCGTGACCGAGTACGGCATCTCCGTACTCACGATCTGGGGGTTCTCCACAGAGAACTGGGGCCGACCTCGCCGCGAGGTGCAGGCGATCCTGAAGCTGGGCCAGAGCTTCATCGACGAGTACCTGGACGAACTGCACGCGCAGGGCGTGCGCTTGCGCCACCTGGGCGACCTCGAACGACTGCCGGGGCGGCTGCAGGCCAAGGTCGAGCACGCGATCAAGCTGACGGAACACAACGACCGCCTCACGCTCAACCTCGCCTTCAACTACGGCGGGCGCGCCGACATCGTGGAGGCGGTGCGTCAGCTCGTCGCCAGCGGCGTGCGGGCTGACGAAGTGACGGAGGAGGCGATCGCCGCCCACCTCGAGGCGTCCGACCTCCCGGCGCCAGACCTCGTCATCCGCACGGGCGGTGAGCGTCGCGTGTCGAACTTCATGATCTGGCAGGCGGCCTACAGCGAGTACTACTTCACCGAGACGCTCTGGCCCGACTTCAACGAGGGCGAGCTGGACCGCGCGCTCCTCGAGTACACGCGCCGGCAGCGGCGCTTCGGCCTGATCGAGGGCGACCTCGACGCCGGCCTGGCGCAGAACGGGCTGGCGTAGCGGCCCGCCGAGGCTGCACCTCATGCTGATCCAGCGCGTCGCGGTCGCCGCCGTCGGCCTCCCGCTCCTGGCGCTGCTCCTCATCGTGCCAGAGGCCTTCTTCTCGGGCGCGATCGAGCTGATCCTCGCGATCGCTGTCTACGAGTTCGTCCGCGCCGCCTTGCCCGACCGCGAACAGGTCGTCGCCGTCGCCGCGGCGGCCGTCGTGGCGCTCCTCGTCGCCACCCTCCGCACGACCGAGGCACTGCCGATCAGCGCCCTGCTCCTGCCAACGGCCGCAGCGCTGATCCTCGTGCTGCGACCCGGCAACGTCTTCGGCGAGTCGCGGCTCGGCTGGTGGATCGCAGGCGTCCTCTACGTCGGCGTCCTCGGGGCACACCTCGTCCTGCTGCGGGACCGCCTCGACGGCGTCGACTGGCTGATCGTCATGCTGGTGGCCACGTTCAGCACCGATACCGGCGCCTACGCCGTCGGGCGCCTGATCGGCCGGCGGCCGTTCGCGCCTCAGATCTCGCCGAACAAGACCTGGGAGGGCGCCATCGGCGGTGTCGTCTTCGGCGCAATCGGCGCCGCGGTCGCCATGCTCATCCTCGAACCGACGATCCGCGAGGGCGCGCAGATCCTCGTCGCCGTCGCGCTCCCGATCGCGGCGATCGCCGGCGACCTGCTGGAGTCGGCGCTGAAGCGCCGGCTTGGCGTGAAGGACATGTCGCAGCTCCTGCCGGGACACGGCGGCCTGCTCGATCGCCTCGACTCCATATTGCTGACGGGGCCGGTCCTATACTGGATCGTGCGATGGCTACAGACGTAATCCGCATCGCCGTCCTCGGCTCGACCGGCTCGATCGGACGGCAAACCCTCGACGTGGTCCGGGGCCTCCCGGACCGCTTCCGCGTCACGGCCCTCGCGGCCGGGCGCAACATCGACGCGCTCGCCGCCCAGGTCGAGGAGTTCGCCCCCGCCGCCATCCACGCCGTTGACGAAGATGCCGCCGCTGACCTGCGCTCCGCCTCCGGCGCCGACTGGGCGCCGCTGGACGAGATCGCGGCGCGCGACGATGTCGATGTCGTCCTCGTGGCGACGAGCGGCCTCGCCGGGCTGGCGCCGACGCTCGCGGGCCTCGAGGCGGGCAAGCCCGTCGCCATCGCGAACAAGGAGGTGCTCGTCGTCGGCGGCGCGGCCGTGCGCGACGCCCTCGAGCGCAACGCTGATCGAGGCGCGGAGCTGCGGCCGGTCGACTCCGAGCACTCCGCGATCTGGCAGTGCCTCTGGGGGGAACCGCCGGAGGCGATTGACCGTCTCACACTCACAGCCTCGGGCGGCGCGTTCCGCGACCTCGACCTCGGACAGCTCGACGCCGTGACGCCGGAACAGGCGCTGCAGCATCCGACCTGGGAGATGGGACCGAAGGTCACGATCGACTCGGCGACGCTGTTCAACAAGGGACTGGAGGCGATCGAGGCGCGCTGGCTCTTCGATATCCCGCTGGACCGTGTCGATGTCCTGCAGCACCGCGAGAGCGTGGTCCACAGCATGGTGACGTACCGGGACGGGTCGGTGAAAGCGCAGCTCGGCGAGCCCGACATGCGGCTCCCGATCCAGGTCGCCCTCGCCTACCCCGACCGCGCGCCCGCCCAGCCCGCGCCGCCGATGGACCTCGCCGCGCGCGGCGCGCTCCACTTCGGCGAGGTCGACCGCGAGCGCTTCCCCGCGCTCGACATCGCGCTGGAAGCGGGACGTCGCGAGGACACTTCGGCGGCCGCGGTGAGCGGCGCGGACGAATCCGCCGTCGCGCATTTCCTCGCCGGTCGTTGTCGATTCACAGATATCGCGCAACTGTTGCGGTCGTCACTTGAGACGCACGACGGAGTAGCCGATCCTCAACTAGAGGACCTGCTCGCCGCCGAGGCGTGGGGCCGCCGTTATGTCGACGAAATGATCGGGGCCAGGGTGTGAGCGACCAGGAGAACCGGACGGTGCCGCCGACCTCCAACGAGGGGCCGCCACGCCCCAGATTGCCCCGTTTCATCACGCCACTGCTCGTCGCGATCGGCATCTTCTTCTTCTTCGGCCTGGCACGCGACGCGTTCACCTCGGCGCTGCTGTTCATCGTCATCCTGCTCGCGCTGGTCGTGATCCACGAGTTCGCGCACTTCGCCACGGCGAAGATGTTCGGCATTCTCGTGCACGAGTTCGGCGTCGGCTTCCCGCCAAAGATCTGGGGCAAGAAGCTCGGCGACACCGAGTACACGGTGAACTGGCTCCCGATCGGTGGCTTCGTCCGCCTCGAGGGTGAGGAAGACCCGAGCCACCCTCGCGCTCTGGCCTCGCGACCCGCGTGGCAACGCCTGATCGTGATCACCTCGGGTGCGCTGGCCAACCTGGCGCTGCCGATCATCCTCTTCGGCATCGCGTTGATGATCCCGCACGAGGTCCCCGCCGCCCGCGCCCAGGTGACCTCGGTCGTGGAGGGCGCTCCCGCCGAGGCCGCGGGGCTGCAGACCGGCGACGTCATCTACGCGATCGACGGCCGCAACGCGAAGAACGTGCCCGAGGCCAGCCGCTACGTACGCCTCGGACAGGGGCGCGAGATCGAGTTCCGCGTGAAGCGCGACGGCGAGTTCCTCGAGATCCCGATCGAAGCACGCTGGGCGCCACCGGTGGGCCAGGGCCCCACCGGTATCACGATCGGCTCGCAATACCCGTTCACGGACACCGAGGCGCTTGCGCCGTGGGAGGCGTTCCCGCAAGGCCTGCGCCAGACCTGGGACACGCTGATCCTCGCGCGCAACGAGATCATCGGCTGGTTCAAGGGATCCTCGGGCCCGCAATTCGCCGGCCCGGTCGGTATTGCTCAGACCACCGGCGAGGTCGCCCGCGCCTCGGACGGCCCGACTGGCGCCGTCTCACCTCTGCTCGAGCTGGCCGCCCTGCTCTCGATCAACCTCGGCATCCTCAACCTGCTGCCGCTGCCGATGCTCGACGGCGGCCGGGCCGCGTTCATCGTCGTCGAGATCGCCCGCCGAGGCAGGCGCATTGCGCCGGAGAAGGAGGCGATGGTCCACTTCGTGGGCTTCGTCGCGTTCATCGCCCTCGCGCTGGTGATCACCTTCATCGACATCTCGCGCATCGCCAACGGCGAATCGCTCTTCCGGTAGGAGCTACCCCGCACGGCGCGGCTTCCTCGGTTTCTTCGCCTTCGACTCCGGCTCACGGCGCTCTCCAAGGCGGCTCACTACTTCGTCCGCTACGCGCGAAGCCAGGTCGTCGCCTCGGTTCCGCTCGATGTCACGCCTAGCGGCGGCCTTGAGGAAGGTGGAGAACGGCTGCCCCGCCGCCAGCGCCGCGTCCGAGAAGAGGCGCAGCTCCTCGTCGTTGATTCGGACTGAGAAGGTGCGCGTCAGCTCGCCGGGCGGAGCGAACTCGACGTCATCGACCTCGACGAACGTATCGAACTCCTCGTCGGTGAGATCTCGGTACTTGGCCCGCGGGTGGCGTTCGGACATGCTGTGTGCCTCCGCTCTGACGGTACATAGCCAGGTAGCGACCTTCGGCGAGCCAGCTCGTGACCACCGTGATGTCGCCGTTCGGACGTGGATCGCTGACCACGAGTACGACAACTGGACCGTCGAGCACCCGACCGATGAGGTACCACCACCCGGGCCTCGCCACGTTCGCGATGACCTTGCGATTCGGATCGGCGAGGACAGTCTCAACTTGTTCGACACTCAAGCCATCGTCCGCCACGGCCTCGAGGGCGTGCTCGCTCCACTCAAGGTTCTGAACCCGCACTCGAGGCAACGACGGACCGTTTCCGTTGCTTGAGCAGTGTAACACATCTGTGTAACACACCGACCGCGTCTGCGCTCTCCCCCAGCGGGTACAGAGCCCAAGCCCGGCGCGCGCTATCCTCGATCACGCGATGAAACCTTCGAAGCACAAGGACACACGGGCGGTGCGCGTTGGGCCGATCACGATCGGTGGCGGCGCGCCCATTGCCGTGCAGTCGATGGCCGCGACCAGGACGCAGGACATCGAGGCCACGGTCCGCCAGGTCGGGCTGATCGATGAGGCCGGCGCCGACCTCGTGCGCATCGCCGTCGACTCGAAGGCAGACGTCGAGGCGCTGGCGGAGATTCGCGACCGCACCTCGGCGACGCTCTCCGTCGACCTCCAGGAAAATTACCGACTCGTGACCGCGGTGGCGCCGCACGTCGACAAGGTGCGCTACAACCCCGGCCATCTCTGGCACCACGAGCGCGAGAAGCCGGTGCGCGACAAGGTCGCGATGATCGCCGAGACTGCCGACGCGAATGACATCGCCCTGCGCGTCGGCGTCAACTGCGGCTCGGTCGACCCGGCGATGATCGAACGGTTCGGCGAGGACGACGTCGGCGCGATGGTGCAGAGCGCCCTCGACCATGCGGAACTCCTCGACGATCTCGGCTTCCACCGCTTCGTCGTGTCGCTGAAGGATTCCGACTGGCGCAAGGTCGTGGAGGGCAACCGTCGCTTCGCGATGCAGCGCCCAGACGTACCGCTGCACCTCGGCGTGACCGAGGCCGGCATGCCGCCTGATGGCATCATCAAGACACGTGTCGCCTTCGAACAGCTGATCGCCGAGGGCCTGGGCGACACGATTCGCGTCTCCCTGACGGTGCCCTTCGACGACAAGGGCGACGAGGTGCGCGTCGGCCGCGAGATCCTCGAGGACATCGCCGCGGGGCGCTTCCGCTCCGTCCCGGCCGGCCTCGACGAGGGGCTGAACATCATCAGCTGCCCCTCCTGCTCCCGCGTGGAGAACGAGGCGTTCGTGGACCTCGCGCAGGACGTGAAGCGGATGTCCGAGTACGCGCAGGACTTCGACGTCACGATCGCGGTGATGGGCTGCCGCGTGAATGGCCCCGGCGAGACCGACGATGCCGACATTGGGCTCTGGTGCGGACCGCTGGGGGTCAACCTCAAACGCGGTACAGAGACGGTCGGCCATTTCGGTTACGACGAGGTCCTCGACCGCACGAAGGCGCTCCTCGACGAGGTGATCGCGGACCTCGACGCGTGAGCGGGGCCAACCACGCGCACCCCGTCGCGTCGCTCTCCACGATGTGGGCAATGCAGCCGCGCTTCGAGCGCGATCTACCGGCGTTCATGACCCGCGCTGCCGAACTCGGCTACGAGGCGATCGAGATCAACCACTCGATGGAGGCCGACCATGTCGGCGCGATCCTCGGCGCTGGGATCCAGCCGGTCACCGGCGTGCACGCGCCCGCACCGCTCGAGCGGCACGCCGAGCGCGGCTGGAACCGCGGCCTCAACCTGGCCTCCGCCGACGAGGCTGAGCGGCGGCTCGGCAGCGAGTACACCGTGCGCTCGGTCGAGCTCGCAGCTGAGGCGGGCGCCGAGAACGTCGTCGTGCACCTCGGCGCGGTCGGCGATCGCCCGGGCAACGGCGAGCGCCGCGCGCGTCGGCTCTACGACCAGCGCACCACCCGCGCCGAGGAGTTCGCCGAAGGTCAGCTCGAGGCGCGCCGCGAGCGAGCCTCGCTGGCCGGTCCCTACCTCGATGTCGCGCGGCGCACGCTCACCGAGCTCTGCGCCGCCGCCGAGGAGCACGGGGTGACGATCGCGCTCGAAACCCGGCTCAACTACTTCGAGATCGCGTTGCCCGAGGAGATGAGCGAACTGCTCGCGCCCTACCCCGTCGAGGTCGCGGGCTACCTCCACGATGTCGGCCATGCGGAGGTGCTACACCGCCTTGGCCTCGTCGACCGCCAGC
The DNA here is from genome assembly GCA_965198045.1 of Dehalococcoidia bacterium. Classification (GTDB taxonomy): domain Bacteria; phylum Chloroflexota; class Dehalococcoidia; order UBA2979; family UBA2979; genus CBDDEC01. The sequence goes on along the minus strand of CBDAOL010000011.1, from coordinate 346,492 downwards.
AGTGGTGGGACGACGCGGGCGACCGCCTCGTCGGGCTGCATTTGCAAGATGTGACCGGTCTGACCGACCACCGCGCGCCGGGCAATGGTGACGTCGACTTCGAGTGGCTCGCAGCCCGCATCGCGGAGGCCAACCCCTCGGCGGCCCGCACCTTCGAGATCAACCAGCACGAACCCGACGCCGATGTCGCAAGCGGCCTCGAGCTGATGCGCACGACCGGCGTGCTTGGCAACGCCGAGGGTTAGTGAGCGCTCGCGGCTCGGTCGATGGCACGGGCGATCGCCCGTAGACTCGCGCCATGCGGATGTCACGACACTTCGGTCACACCCTGCGCGAGCCGCCCGGCGACGCCGAGACGGTGAGCCACAGCCTGCTGTTACGCGCCGGGTTCATCGATCAGCTGATGACAGGCGTCTACTCGTTCATGCCGCTGGGCAACCGCACGCGCCTCCGCATCGAGCAGATCGTGCGCGAGGAGATGGACCGCGCCGGCGCGCAGGAGGTGCACCTGCCTGCCATCCAACCGATCGAGCTCTGGGAGGAGAGCGGGCGCAAGGACGTGATGGGCTCCGTGCTGTTCCAGCTCGTCGACCGTCGCGAGCGCGGGCTCGCCCTCGGCCCCACGCACGAGGAGGTGGTGACGCGCCTCTTCGACGACCATTCGAGCTCCTACCGCGACATGCCCGTCACGCTCTACCAGATCCAGACGAAGTTCCGCGACGAGGCGCGGCCCCGCGGCGGCCTGATCCGCGTCCGCGAATTCACGATGAAGGACGCCTACAGCTTCGACCTCGACGACGCCGGGCTCGACGCCTCCTACGCCGCGATGTTCCACGCCTACGAGCGCATCTGCGCGCGGATGGGCGTGCCGGTCGTGGCCGTCGAGGCGGACTCAGGCGCCATCGGCGGCAAGGGGTCGCAGGAGTTCGTCTTCCTCACCGAGGTCGGCGAGGACACGATCTTCTTCTGTGAGAACGGCGACTACGCCGCGAACATGGAGAAGGCCGACTTCGTGCGAGCAGCCGCCGAGCCCGAGGATGAGGCTGCGCTCGAAGAGGTCGCGACGCCGGACACCTCGACGATCGAGGACCTCGCGGCGTTCCTCGACATTCCGACCGCGCGCACCGCGAAGGCGGTGTTCTACATGGCCTCAGCGCATGGCTCGCACACCTGGCAGCCGATCTTCGCGGTGATCCGCGGCGACATCGACGTCAACGAGGTGAAGCTTTCGAACGCCCTTGGTGGCGTCGAGCTGCGTGAGATGCGGGACGACGAGGTGGCGGGGTACGGCCTCGTCGCCGGCTACGCCTCGCCTCGCGGCCTCTCGCCGCAGATACGGGTCGTCGCCGACCTCTCGATTCCCGACTCACCGAACCTCGTCGCGGGCGCCAACCGCGAGGGCTATCACCTGCGCAACGTGAACTACGGCCGCGACTGGGAGGCGGAGATCGTCGCTGACATTGCGGTCGCCGAAGCCGGGTTCACCTGTCCGAACTGCGACGGCCGGCTGGAGACGCACCGTGGCATCGAGATCGGCCACGTCTTCCGCCTCGATTACGCCTACACCGACCCCATGGATGTCACGGTGCTCAACGCGGACGGCGAGCAGGTGCGCCCGACCATGGGCTGCTATGGCCTCGGCATCGAACGTCTGCTCGCCTCCGCCGTCGAGGAACATCACGACGAGCACGGCATCCTCTGGCCCGCCTCCATCGCCCCCTACGACGTGCACATCGTCGGCATCGGCCTCGACCGCGACGAGGCGGTGGCGGCCGAGGCGGACGCGCTCTACGACGAACTCCTCGACGCCGGCCTCGACGTCATCCTCGACGACCGCGACGAGCGGCCCGGCGTGAAGTTCAACGACGCCGACCTGATCGGAGTGCCGCTGCGCCTGACGGTCTCACCACGTAACCACGAGGCGGGCGTCATCGAGCTCAAGCGGCGCGACACCGACGATGCGGAGTCGGTTCATCGAGCCGAGATCGTGGCCCGCGTGCAGGCACTGCACGCCGAGTTGATCAAGGTGCTGCGACCGGCTTGAGTCGCCGCCTCGGACGGTGGTACGATCGGAATCGTTCTAGCGCCTCTCTCTGCGAGACGCGGGTCCAGGACCCGCGTTTTTTGTTGGCCGCAGCCCTCGGTTCCGAGGTGTGAGCGAACGAGACCAGCGAACATCGAGACCAGCGAATACACGAGCGAGCACGACATGAAAACAGAGTTCGTCACCGCCATTACGCAGCTGTCGGCTGAGAAGAACCTCAACGCCGATACGGTTTTTGCCGCCGTCGAGGCGGCCATGGCCTCGGCCTTCAAGAAGGACGAACTGCAGTACGCCGACATCGAGGTCAAGATTGACCGCGACGATGGCGACGTGCGTGCCTGGCGACTCTTCGAGATCATGGACGACGACGAGATCGAAGACGACGAGATCCAGATCTCGCCCGAACGGGCGCAAGAGATGGGCTACGGCGAGCTGGCGGTCGGCGAGTTCGTCCGTGAAGTGGTCGAGGCGACCCCGAGCACCGGGCGCATCGCCGCCCAGACAGCCAAACAGGTGGTGCTGCAGCGCCTCCGCGAGGCCGAGCGGGAGTCGGTCTTCGAGGACTTCACCGGCAAGGAGGGCGAGCTGGTCTCCGGCACCGTCCTCCGCGTCGAGGCCGGCCGGCGGCAGGTGATCCTCGACCTGGGCCGTACCGAGGCGGTGCTGCCGTCCGCGGAGCAGATCCGCGCCGAGCACTATCGCGTCGGCCAGCGGCTGCGCGTGTTCGTCAAAGAGGTCTACAAGGCCTCGAAGGGCCCGCAGGTCGTCGTCTCGCGTGCCAACCCGGAGCTGATCCGCCGGCTCTTCGAGCTCGAGATCCCGGAGGTCGGTCGCGGCACCGTGGAGATCATGGGCATCTCCCGGGACCCCGGCTACCGCAGCAAGGTAGCCGTGATCTCGCGCCAGGACGGTATCGACCCAGTGGGCGCCGCCGTCGGAGTGCGCGGCTCGCGCATCCAGAACATCGTCAACGAACTCGGTGGCGAGCGCATCGACATCATCCGCTGGGACCCGAATCCGGTCGCGTACGTCGCCAACGCGCTGAGCCCGGCCGAGGTGGTCTCGATCCGCGTCGATGAGAGCGACGGCACTGCCTACATCGCGGTACCCGACAAGCAGGTCAGCCTCGCCATCGGCAAGGAGGGCCAGAACGCGAAGCTCGCGGCGCAGCTGACGCACACACGCCTCAATATCCGCGCGGAGAGCGCCGTGATCGGTGACGGTGAGGACCTCTACCCGCCGCCCGAGCCGAACATGGACGCGATCCTGCTCGCGCCGATTCCCGGTGTGCCCGCCGCGGCCACCCTGGCTCCGCCCGACACGATCGCTCCTTCGCAGGCCGCATATGCGCGCCCGGGCCTGCCCGGCGAGGGTGCGCCCGCGACACCCGTCCGTTCCACCGAGGCCGAGCCGGCCCTCACGCCCGAGCAGGAGGTGCTGGCTGAACTCGAGGAGGCGGAAGGGGCCGTCGAGGAGGCCGTCGCCGCGGTGGAGCCCGTGGCCGAGGTGGCCGCGCCGTCAAGGCCCGCCGAGCCCGGTGGCCTGCGCTTCGGCGACGAAATCGCGGAACGGGCTGACAACGAAGAGGACGAGGACGACCGTGATGGTCGCGGACGCGGGGGCGCCCGCGGCGCCACTCGCGCGCGCGCTGGCCGTGGCGGTCGTGGGGGCCGCCCCCCGACGCGCTCGCCGGAGCGCCGTCCGCCCGAGCGCCAGAGTCGCCGCGTCGAGTTCGATGACTTCGATGAGGACGAGATCGAAGCCGCGCTTCACGGCGAGGACTTCGTGGACGAGGACCTGGCGGGCGAGTTCGGCGACGAGGAGAAGGACGACTAGCACGTCGAACGCCCACCGACGCCGCGACCCGGAGCGGGTCTGTGTCGGCTGCGGTGAGCGGTCGCCGCAGAGCGAGCTGACGCGCATGGCGCGCACCTCGGATGGCGGCGTGCACCTCGACAACGCAAGCCGCGGAGCGGGGCGATCAGCGGGCCGCGGAGCCTACGTACACTCGCGCGAGGCATGCTGGACCGCTGCGCTCGACGGCGGCATCGCTCACGCGCTGCGCACGCGACTCAACGACAGCGACCGCGGTACCCTGAGTGCCCACACGGCGCAGCTCGCCGCAGCGGCGACGTCAGCACCGGACGCCGAGGCGGCAGAGAACGGATCAGGATGACACAGGAACCAGTCGCCGCCGAGGAACCGCAGCCGGAGATCCCGGTCGAGGCTCCGGTCGAGGTACCGATCGAGATCCCGCCCGCGATCGTCGTGGGCGACCTCGCGGAGCTGCTCGCCGTCACCCCTGTCGACGTGATCAAAGAGCTGATGAAGAACGGCGTGATGGCCACCATCACGCAGGTGGTCGACTTCGACACCGCCGCCGTCGTCGCCACCGACCTCGGATTCGCACCCTCCGAGGAGGGCGAGTCCGACGACGAGGCGGACGACGCCGAAGCGGAAGCGCCCGAATCCACCTCGATGCGCATCGTGGATGAGGAGGGCGACCAGATTGATCGACCGCCGGTGGTGACGGTCCTCGGACACGTCGACCACGGGAAGACGACGCTGCTGGACAGCATCCGCAAGACGACGGTCGTCGAGGCCGAAGCCGGCGGCATCACTCAACACATCGGCGCCTACGAGGCGACGGCCCCAGACGGCCGCACGATCAGCTTCATCGATACTCCGGGCCACCAGGCGTTCTCCCAGATGCGCGCTCGCGGCGCGCAGGTGACAGACGTCGCCGTCGTGGTCGTCGCCGCAGACGACGGCGTCATGCCGCAAACGCGGGAGGCGATTGACCACGTGCGCGCGGCCCAGGTGCCCCTCGTCATCGCGCTCAACAAGGTCGACGTGCCCAACGCCAACGCCGAACGCGTCAAGCAACAGCTAATGGAGGTTGGGCTCGTCCCCGAGGAGTACGGCGGCGACCAGATCGTCGTCGAGACCTCGGCGCTGCAGGGCCAGGGCGTCCCTGAACTACTCGAGAACATCGAAGTGGTCGCCGATCTGCAGGAGCTGAAGGCGAACCCGAACCGCGACGCCATCGGCGTCGTGCTCGAGGCGGAGAGCGACCGCCACCGCGGCATCGTCGCGACGCTGCTCGTTCAGACCGGCACGCTGCGGCAGGGCGACGCGATCATCGCGGGCCTCAGCTCGGGTCGGATCAAGGCGATGACGGACCACACCGGGGAGCGCATCAAAGAGGCCGGCCCATCGACGCCGGTCCAGGTGCTCGGACTGTCCGAGGTGCCGCCCGCCGGCGAGCGCTTCGAAGTGCGCAAAAACGAGAAAGAGGCGCGCCGCGAGGCGGAACAGCGCCGGCGCGACCTCGAGGCTGGCGGCGAGCGCGCCGAAGTGGTGACGTTCGACTCGCTCTTCGGCGAAATCCACCAGGGCAACATCAAGGACTTCAACCTGATCGTGAAGGCGGACGTGCAGGGCTCGATTGACCCGCTCGTGCGCACCCTCGACGACCTGAGCGTCGACGAGGTCAAGGTGCGCGTCATCCATGCCGGCGTCGGCTCGGTCAACGAGTCGGATGTTCAGCTCGCCGTCGCCTCGCAGGGCGTGATCCTCGCGTTCAACGTCAGCGCCGAGCAGGGCGCCGCGCGCCTCGCTGAGTCCCAGGGCACGGAGATTCGCCACTACCAGGTCATCTACGATGTCGTCGAAGACGTCGAGCGCGCCGTGTCCGGACTGCTCGAGCCGATCTACGAGGAGGAACAGGACGCGGTCGTCGAGGTGCGCGAGGTCTTCCGCCTGGGACGCCGCAACGCCATCGCCGGCTCGTTCGTGCGCGAGGGCACCGTGCGACGCAACAGCCGCGCGCGCGTCTACCGCGAGGGAGCGCAGCTCTACGACGGCGAGATCACGAGCCTGCGCCGCGTCGACGACGACGCGAGCGAGGTGGCGGCCGGCCTCGAGTGTGGCATCCGCATCGGCGGATTTGAAACGTTCGAAGAGGGCGACGAGATCACCACGTACCACATGGAGCGCACCCGCTGAGCCGCCGCACCGAGAAGCTCAATGACTTGATCCAGGCGGTGCTCGCCGACGTGATCCGGCAGCGCGCCAAGCACCCCGTCCTGATCCACGCCATCATCTCCATCGCGCAGGTCGACGTGTCGCCGGACCTCGCACGGGCGACCGTGCACGTGGGCGTGATCGGCGACGAGTTCGAGCCGGACGAGGTGATCGAAGCCCTCGAGCGCTCCGAACCCTTCCTCCACCGGGAAATGGTGCGTGAATTGCACCTCCGACGCGTCCCCCGCCTCCGCTTCCGCTACGACGACACCGCCGAGGAGGCGGACCGGCTGACCGCCCTCATGCGCGAGGTCGCCGCCGACGAGGGCCGCCCGATCTCGCGGCCGACGACCGCCAGTCCCTCTGACGGGGTCTAGCAGGACACCAGCGATGCGCGGGTTCATCAACATCGACAAGCCGCAGGGCGTGACGTCGTTCGACGTGGTGAAGCAGATCCGCCGCGCCGCCGGGATCCGCAAGGTCGGCCACGCCGGCACGCTCGACCCCAACGCCACCGGCGTCCTGCCAGTCGCGATCGCCGAGGCGACGCGGTTCATCGAGCACCTCGTGTCAGCTCGCAAGCAGTACCGCGCGACACTCGCCTTCGGCGTCGCGACCGACACCTACGACGCCGACGGCGCCGTTGAGGGCGAGGCCGATTCGAGCGACGTGACCGCCGAGGCGATCGAGGCCCTGGTGCCGCGGTTTGTCGGGCAGATCATGCAGACGCCGCCGCCCTACTCGGCGGTCAAGCGCCACGGTGAGCCGGCCTACCGCGCCGCCCGACGCGGCGACCCGCTCGACCTCGAACCGCGACCCGTCGAAGTCGACTCGATCGAGCTCACCAGCTTCGAGCCCGGCCCGCGTGCCCGCGCGACGCTCGAGGTGCGCTCGGGCAAGGGGTTCTACGTTCGCTCGCTGGCGCACGAACTCGGCCAGCTGCTCGGCGTCGGCGCTCACCTCGCCGAACTCTGTCGCACAGCGGTCGGGCCGTTCCGTGTGGAGGATTCGACCAGCCTCGAGGCCGCTGTCGCGCTGCTCGAGGCCGGCCAGACCGAGCACCTGGTGCACGCGCCAGATGTCGTGATCACGGGGTGGCGTGCCGTGCTCCTCGATCGGCGACAGGTCGCAGAGGCGCGCGAAGGGCGGGACGTGATCGTGCGCCCTCGTCGCTCCTATGTCGCCGACGGCAGCGGGCGGGCGCGTTGCTACGGCCCGGACGGCGAGCTGGTGGCGCTACTCGAGGCGGGACCCGGCGTGGGCATCTGGCACCCGTATCGTGTGCTGCCCGCCCCGGCACCGGCCGAGACTGTGTCTCAATAACTCCTGTATTACGTTGACAGCCCTGCGCACGGCGCGGTACCCCTCGATGCAAGGGGTAGTCGTCACAGCTGCTCGAAGTCCCCAGATTCGACCGGCATCGGCTGCCCGACTCGACCGGCGGACCCGCCTGCCGGCGCAACAGGGAATCGAGGGGACATGGACGGTTACTGCCTCAAGTGCCGTGAGAAGCGCGAAATGCTGGAGGCCGAGCCGATCGTCATGAAGAACGGCAAACCAGCCACGCGTGGCGTGTGTCCGGTCTGCGGCACGAAGATGTTCAAGATCGGGAAGAGCCCCGCGCACAGCGCCTGACCGGCCGGCCGATGCCGGCGTCATGGAGACCGAAACGCCGCCCGCCGGGGCGGCGTTTCCGCAGCCCTCGGCGCGTCAGCCCTCGCCCCCGCGCTACAGTCCGCGCATGTCGATCGCCGAGCACATCCAGTTCGATTTCACCGCCATGCACGCGGCCGTCGACGAACAGCGCCGCGCGCGCGGCCTCGCCTGGACCGCCCTCGCCGAGGAGACACGCCCCTCCGGCGGGCACGCCCGGCGTCGCGTTACCGCGACGACGCTCTCACGCAGCGGACAGCAGCGCGCGATGGAGGCCGACGGCGTGCTGATGATCCTCGCCTGGCTCAGACGCACCTTCGAGGACTTCACGAACCGCAACGGCCCCCGCGCGACACCGTCCTACGACGCCGTCGAGCCGACGAAGTCCGACGACATGCTCCGCTTCGACCTCCCGCAGATTCATGCAGCCCTGGACGCCCGCCGTTCCGCGCAGGACCTCACGTGGCGCGAGGTGGCCGACGAGATCGGCTGGTTCCAGCCCAATGGGTTGACGCGCATGAAGACCGGCGGCCGCACCGGCGTCCCGACCGTGCTCTGGATCGCCGAGTGGCTCGAGGTCGCGCCCGAGACTCTGACGAGCCGGACCGACTGGTAGCTAGCCGCCCTCGATCGCCTCGCGGGCGAGCGCGACGAAGGCGTCGGCACGCGGATCTTCGAGGCCGCTGTCGCGCCGCACAGCGCTGATCGTGCGGGTCGCCACCGGGTGGCGGCCATGGCGTCGCAGCGGCGTGGGGTGCTCCTCGGCGACCGCAACCGGCAGCACGGTCCAGCCGAGGCCGAGCGCGGCTATCTGCCGGAGAACCGAGGGGTTCTGGCTATCGAGGCTGACGCGCGGCTGAATGCCGAGCTGGCGCAACCCGTCGTCGATCTGCGCACGCGTCTGCGACCCGGCGTTGTAGAGCAACCATTCGTCGTTCAGCGGCTGGTCAGCGTCCGCCCATGCGTAGCGGTACAGCGGCTCCATGTGCAGCGGCGTTGACGTCAGCCCCTCGTCCGGTTCCCCGACCACAATGGCAAGGTCGATTTCAAACTGGCGCAGTCGTGCCAGCAGCGAGCTGCTGTCGTCGACAATGATGCTCAGACGTACCTCCGGGCGAGCCTGGCGGTACGCCTCGATGGCGGCGGGCAGCAGGTATAGGCTCGCCGCGTCGATCATGCCGACATCGAGGGTGCCGGCGCGCCCCACCTCCTGCGCCGCCAGCGAGTCGCGCAGCTCCTCACCACGGCCGATTACCTCGGCAGCGAAGCGTGCGACCTCCTCGCCCGCGACGGTGAGGCGTCGACGGCGACCGTCTCGCTCGAACAACCGCGCGCCGAGGCGCCGTTCGAGTTCGGCGAGGGACTGTGAGAGCGCCGGCTGGCTAACGTGCAGCTCCTCGGCCGCCGCCGTGAACGTGCCGGCGCGCTCCACGGCGAGGAGGTTGCGCAGCTGCTGGAGGTGCGGGATGAGCGGCTCGCCGGTCAGCGCCTCGGACTTCATGTCATCAGTATAACTTATCGATCGTATCAAGAATATCCACTGGACGAATGGTAAAGACGTCCCTAACCTATTCCCGACCCACCGCCACACACGGCGCATGCCGGCCCAGCTCCGGTCCGGCCCGGCAGAGCAGGCAAGAGAGGCACACCTCGACATGGGCGAGCAGATCAACGTAGCGATCATCGGCGTCGGCAACTGTGCGTCGTCGCTGGTCCAGGGCGTCGAGTACTACCAGGACGCGGAAGCCGACCAGATGATCCCGGGGCTGATGCACCCGGTGCTCGGCGACTACCACATCCGCGACATCAACTTCACCGCAGCCTTCGATGTCGACGCCGACAAGGTCGGCAAGGACCTCTCCCAGGCGATCTTCTCGGGGCAGAACAACACCTACAAGTTCTCGGACGTCCCCGATAGCGGCGTGACCGTCTCGCGCGGTATGACGCACGACGGCCTGGGCAAGTACCTCTCGCAGGTTATCCAGAAGGCGCCCGGACCGACCGCCGACATCGTCGGCATCCTCAAGGCGACGAAGACCGATGTCGTGATCAACTACCTCCCGGTCGGCTCCGAAGAGGCGACAAAGTGGTACGTGGAGCAGGTGCTGGCGGCCGGCTGCGGCCTCATTAACTGCATCCCGGTGTTCATCGCCAAGGAGAAGTACTGGGCGGATCGCTTCCGCGAGGCGAACCAGCCGATCATCGGCGACGACATCAAGTCGCAGGTCGGCGCGACGATCCTGCACCGCACGCTGGCGCGGCTCTTCCAGGACCGCGGCGTCCGGATCGATCGCACGTACCAACTCAACTTCGGCGGCAACACGGACTTCCTCAACATGCTCGAACGCGAGCGCCTCGAGTCCAAGAAGATCTCGAAGACGAACGCGGTGACGAGCCAGATCGAGTACGAGATGCCCGGCACCGACATCCATGTCGGACCCTCCGATCACGTCCCGTGGCTCGACGACCGCAAGTGGTGTCACATCCGCATGGAAGGCACGACCTTCGGCGATGTCCCGCTCATGGCGGAGACCAAGCTCGAGGTCTGGGACAGCCCCAACTCGGCCGGGGTCGTGATCGACGCCATCCGATGTGTCAAACTCGCCTGTGACCGCGGCATCGGCGGGCCGCTGCTCGAAGCGTCGGCGTACTTCATGAAGTCGCCGCCGGAGCAGTGGCGTGACGAGGTCGCGCGAGAGCGGCTGGAGTCGTACATCGCGGGGTAGTTTGTGGCCCTCTACTGGGGCTTTCGCCTGGCATCGCTGCTGACGGGCCTCGTCCCGTTGCGCGTCAGCTACAGCGCCGCTCGCCTTGCCGGCTCGCTCCTCTACTACCTGTGGCCCGGCGGCCGTCGGCGCTGCGTGGCGAACATGCTGCGCGTCGCCGGTGGCGACGAGGCGCTCGCGCGGAGCTACGCCCGGCGCTCATTCGCTAACTACGGCGTCTACCTCGTCGACTTCCTCCGCTTCCCGGGCACCACCGCCGACGAGGTTCGCGAACGCGTCCACTACGACGACTGGCCGCTCCTCGAGGAGCTGCGCAGTGGCAACGGCATCGTCTTCGTCACCATGCACTTCGGTATCTGGGACATGGGCGCTGCCGCGCTGGCAGTCCAGGGTTACCCAATCACCACCATCGCCGACGTTGTGGGCAACGATCGCGTCAACGAGCTGGTGATCGGCTCCCGCGCCCACCTCGGCATGACGATCGTCGAGGTCGGGCACGCCGGGCCCGGGCTGCTGAGAGCGCTCAAGCGCAACAACGTGATCGCGGCGCTCGCCGACATTCCCGACGAAGAGGGCGTTGAGGTGACGTTCTTCGGCGGCACCATCCGTGTGCCTGATGGCATCGCCCGTATCGCCCTCCGCGCCGGCTCGAACGTCGTCGCGGCAACCCTGTGGCGTCGCTCGCCCTGGCACAACGACATGGGCGCAGATGTCGTGCCGGTCCCGTTCGAGCCGACCGGCGACGCCGAGGCGGACGCGCAGGCGCTGATGCAGGCGATCTTCGCGCGCCTCGAAGACCTTGTCCGGCGCGACCCCAGCCAGTGGTACATCTTCCGCCACCTCTGGCCTGCGGACGCGGCGGCGGTGTGAGCGTCACGCCGAGGTGATTCAGTACGTTGGCATCTGGCTGCTCGTGCGCGTCTTCGGACGCCTCCCCACGCGCCTGCTCTACGCCGGGGCCTGGCTCGGCGGCACGTTGCTCTGGTTCGCCTCGTCGAGGGTGCGCGCGACGACCCGCGACCACATGCGCCACGTGCTGGGCGAGGGTGCACCGACCGGCGAGCGTGACCGCGCCGCTCGTGGCTGCACGCGCACGGCGCTCTACTACTTCGTCGACTTCGCGAAGTACGCGCGGATGGACCCAGCGGAGATGTTTGACCACGTTGATTCGCTCGACGGCCTGCCCGAAACGATGCAGGCCTTCGACCGCGGCTGCGGCATGCTCCTCGTCTCGGCACACCTGGGCAACCCGGAGTTCATCGTGCAGGCGCTCGGGGAGTTCGCCATCGACCTCGCCGTCGTCACGGAACCGCTGGAGCCCCAGCGATTGCATGACCTGATGCACGATGTCCGTGGCCGCACGGGTGTGCCGTTCCTGCCAGCCGACCTGTCCGGTTTGCGTCAGTCGCTGACCCACCTTCGCGGTGGCGGCACGCTGGCCGTCGTCTCCGACCGCGATGTCCTCGGCGGCGCCACGCCTCGGCCGTTCTTCGGCAACCCGGCGCCGGTGCCGTCCGGCGCGATCGAGCTCGCGCGCCGCACAGGCGCATCGATCATCGTCGGCAGCGTGCCGAGGACCGGCCCGGGCCGCTTCCGCATCGAACTCGAGGAGCTCGTCCTGCCCGAGGGGACCGGCGACCGCGCGGCAGACCTCGAGAGCGGCATGGAGGCGCTGATCGCCTTCCTTGAGCGCAGCATCAGTCAATACCCCGATCAGTGGTTCGCGCTCTCGCCGATCTGGCCGGCGGCAGAGGACGGGTCCTGACGATCAGAGCCCTCGTTCGCCCAGCGTTCAGGCATGTCGCCCTACACTGGGACCGATGAGCGCGCAGACCACCACGAGCGACGCGCCTTCCACCGCTGCACCAGCCGCAGGCTGGGGGCGCGCCGATCTCCAGATCCACAGCTCCGCCGGAGACGGCATGGCCAGCGCCGAGGAGATCCTCGACCTCGTCGAACGCCGCGCGGAGCTGGACGTCATCGCCATCACCGACCACGACGACATCGCCGGCGCGCTGCTCGCACGTGAGGTGCACGCGCGCGGGTCGTATCACTTCGACTTCGTCCCTGGCATCGAAGTCACGACGCGCGGCGGTCACTTGCTCGCGCTCTGGGTCGAGCAGGAGGTCCCCTCGTTCCGTTCGCTCGGCGACACCGTCGAGGCGATCCACGGGCTGGGCGGCCTCGCCGTCATCCCGCATCCGTTCTCCCTGCTCACGCGCTCTGTCGGTCGCCGCGGCCTCGAGCGCCTCGTCGACGCTGGCGACCCGGAGCGCATCCCGGACGGCCTCGAGGTCGAGAATCCGACCAGCGCCGGCTGGGACACGGGCGACCGCATGAAGCGGCTGAACGAGGAGCGCTGGGGCCTTGCCCCCACCGGCGGCAGCGACGCCCACTTCCTTGCCTCGATCGGCGCCGCCTACACGCTGTTCCCGGGCCGAACGGCAGACGACATGCGGAGTGCCATCCTCGAACGGAGTACCGTCGCCGTGGCGGGCCGTAGGCCCTCGCTACGGGAGATCGGTTGGCGTACCATCCTGCGCCAGCAGGTACGCGGACTCGCGGTCACGCCTCAGAAGGTGCTGGGGCGTCCGCTCAGGCGCATCACGGGCCGAGGTCGAGGGGAGGCGTAGCAATGAAGATCGCGCTCGTTTCGCCCTATGACTGGACAGCCTTCGGCGGGGTCAACAGCCACCTCAGTCAGCTCTCGCGCGAGTTCCGTGACCGTGGCCACGACATCCGCATCCTCGCTCCGGCCAGCACCGAGGTCGCTGATCCGATCGTGACGAGGATCGGGCGTCCGTTCCCCGTCCCCGCTGGCGGCTCCTCGGCGCGTATCGCGCTCAGCCCGCGGCTCGGCCGCGAGGTGCGCGCGCACCTCGAACGCGAGCAGTTCGACATCGTGCATGTGCACGAGCCGCTGATGCCGAGCCTGCCGATCCAGGTGCTGCGCACATCGCGCGCCGCCAATCCGCGGGTGGTCAACGTCGGCACGTTCCACGCGCGGAAGGAAGGCGGGAACAAGCTCTACTCCTACGGACGCCGCCTCCTGAAGCGGTGGTACCGCGAGCTCGACGGCAAGATCGCCGTCTCGGCCCCGGCCGCGCAATATGTCGGTCGCTACTTCAACGGCTTCTACAACATCATCCCCAACGGCATCGATGTCGACCGCTTCGACAACCCGTCGCTCGTTCCGATCGAGGGGTTCGACGACGGGCTGATCAACATCCTCTACGTCGGCCGCGCCGAGAAGCGGAAGGGGCTTGGCTACCTGATCCGGGCCTTCGGCATGGTCAACGCACGCAACCCCGAGACGCGCCTGGTGATCGTCGGACCGGACTCCAGGGCCAAGCGGAAGTACGCCGAATCTGTCGCTTCGAGTGGTCAGCGCAACGTCGAGTTCATCCCCGGACCCTCCGATGCCGATCTACCGCGTTACCACCGCACGGCGCAGATCTTCTGTTCGCCGGCCACCGGCAACGAGTCGCAGGGCATCGTGCTGCTCGAGGGCATGTCCGCTGGCCTCCCGGTCGTGGCCTCAAACATCGAGGGCTATGCGTCCGTGATTACCCACGGTGTCGACGGCACCCTGGTGCCTCCGAAGGACCCGCTGGCGTTGGCTGACGCGCTGACTGAACTCGTCAACGACGAGCAGCGCCGGCGCACACTCGGCGCCGCCGGCCGGCAGCGCGTCGAGGACTACTCGTGGCCGCGCGTGACACAGCAGGTGATGAGCTACTACGAGCGGCTGCTCGATACCAACGAAACCGTCGAGGCATCGCGACGCCGTGGCCGCGGCGAGCTGTCAGCAGTCTCCTAACGGTGGACCAGATCCGCCTGCTTCCTCGTCGCGTACCCGAGCGGATCGTCGGGCCCGTCGTCCGGCGGCTGGCCGCCCTCGGCGTCACTCCAGACATGATCACGTTCGTCTCGATCAGCGGGAACGTAGCGGCGGGTGTCCTGGCCGCGAACGGCCAGTTGGTCACCGCCGGCATCGTCATGCTCGTCTTCAGCGCGATGGACTTCCTCGACGGCGCGTTGGCGCGGGCCACCGGCAAGGCCTCCTCCTACGGCGCGCTGCTCGACTCCGTCTTCGACCGCGCGTCGGAGGCGGCGGTGCTGTTCGGCATCCTCGTCTACCAGCTGGACCGAGGGAACAGCGAGGAGTCGGCGCTCGTCTTTGCCGCGATGTTCGGCTCGCTGATGGTGTCCTACATCCGGGCGCGTGCCGAAGGACTCGGGCTCGAGCTGCGCGACGGATTGTTTACGCGCCCTGAGCGCGTCGTGCTGCTCGCGCTCGCGCTGATCACCGGCTGGCTCCGCCTCGGCCTGTGGATCCTCGCAGTGCTCACGCTGCTGACGGCCACGCAGCGCTTTATGAGCGCAGCACGCACACTGCGACAGCAACGCCCACCGTCCGACGACGCGCCCGACCCCGCAGAGGAGCACTGATGCCCGCACCGATCCCGCCCGACGAGGAGCCCCGAGTCGCCTCCTGGCTGGCCGAGCGCGTCGTGCGCCGAGTCGGCCTCGACATCTGGACGCAGGAGGAGTCGGGCCTGCTGCGCACGGACCGCGACACCTGCACCCGCTGCGAGGATGTGGTGGAGCTGGCGAAGCAGCTCGTGCGACTGCACCCGGCAATCTCCTGGACCCAGTACGACCTGGACCGCCACGCCGACCGCGCTGCAGAGGCGGGCGTCCAACACCCGCCGACGATCATCGTGCGCGGCAGCAGCCGCGCGATCCGTATCGAAGGTCTGCCGGGCGGCCTCATGTTCCCGATGTTCCTGGACATCCTCTGGTTCGCCTCAACCGGCGCCGCGCCCGTGTCCCCGGAGAACCGCGAGCGCCTGCTGGCCATCGAGGAGCCCGTCGAGATCGAGCTGTTCGGCGCGCCCTACGATCCCTACTCCTCCCAGCTCGGGACGCTGCTCGCCGCCTGCGCGATCGAGCAGCGGGCGGTCAACATCCGCATCGTCGAGGCGAGTGAGTTCCCCGTCCGCTCCGCCCAGCACGGCGTCACCGAGGTGCCAACGATGACTGTCAACGGCCGGCGCTTCGTCGGAGGCTGGGGCGAATCGGAGCTGATCGAGCAGATCGGCCGCGTGCTGGCCGGCGATGACGAGCCCGTCATTCGGGAGCACGTACTCTCTTCGCCCTACCTCAACGAGGACGACGCCGAACGCCTCTTCCGTGAGCAGGCCGCGGCACAGGCCGGCGCGATCCCGCCGGGCGCGCCGGGCGCTGCCCCACCGCCCCCTGAGGAGCCCTCGAGCGGTTTGATCGTGCCGGGACGGTAGACCGGGCGCGCTACGACGAAGGCCGACGTAGCACGATGAAGGCCCCACCGCCGAGCAGGAGCGCCACGACCGCTGCGACGGCCAGCACGATCACACCCGACGATCCGCCGTCGTCCGGCGCTTCGACGCCCGCCCCGCCGCCGGCGCCGCCGGAGCCGCCCGTGCCCGCGCCGTCGTTCGCTCCGTCGCCGCCGCTGCTCGGTGGCGCGGAACCGAGCGGGGTCGGCACGCCCAGCGGCGCGACCGTTGCCTCGGTGGGAGCGAACCCACCCTCGTCGATCTCGGCGAACTCGATCGGCGAGAGGCCCTGCACACGACGCCACTCGTTGTAGAGCCCGTCCGTGTCGAAGCCGTACACCTGCTCGAGCGCACGGTTGATGTCCGAGCCGTCGAAGATCGCCGCGTAGAGGTCGGCCAGCTTCTGCTCGCCGTACTCATCGACGAGGTAGTCGACCGTCGACCACGACTGGCCGTAGAACGCGTTCACCTCTTCCGCCTCGTTGGCCGGCGCGTTCAGCGAGCGCAGTCGGAACAGCGTGTCGGTCTGCACCGCGAAGTTCACGCCCGACGTGTAGCCGGGTCCGGGATCGGTCTGCGCGTACACGGCCGTCCCCTCGTCGAGCCACGAGGGAACCTGTGCAAACGGCCCGTCGCCGGCGACGTGCGTGACGATGTGCGCCGCCTCGTGGCGGACGACGTCTGTGAAGCTCGAGAGCGCGTCGTAAACGTGCAGCAGGTCGGGAGAGACGCGCGACCCACCGGTGATCACCGTCGCCTCGAAGACCGCACCGCGCGGGCGCTGCGCGAGCTCGCCATCGCTCTCGGTGCGCCACACGACCACGCGAATCGGGTACGGCACCTCAGTCTGCAGGAGCACCTCGACATCCTCGAGGGCGCTCAGCGTCGCGCCGAGTGCTCGCGCCGCGTGTTCGGCTGAGCTGTAGTAATAGACGGTAACCTCGTCCTCGCTGACCTCCTGCCAGTCGAACCGACCGTCCAGGAATACGAACGAGCTCTCGTCGCTGCTCCGGGTCACACCATCGCCGTCGGTGACCTCCCAGTGGTACGTCAACTCCGAGCCAACCGGGATGTAGCGGGTTGGGTTGATCGTCTCGAGTTCGAAGATCAGGTCCAGCTCGCCGCCAGGACTGACGCTGACATCGCCGCTACCTCCGACATTGCCGTCCGGGTTCAACACGCTGAAGACGAACTCGGCCGATTCGAGGCCAGCACTCGCCTCGACACGCGCGGAGAAGCGGATCGACCGCGGGTCCTCGGTCCGAACGTTCGTGTTGCCGAAGGTGACGCTGCCCGCGCGGGCCTCGTGGGCTGGCGGAGCGAGCAGGAGCGCGGCCGCGATCAGGCCGGCGAGGAACGTCGCGAGGAGCCCTCGCTGTTGCCACTGGGCCATCCACTGGGCCATCGTTACGCCACTGCCTCTCCGTCGGTCCCCACCTGGCTGCGCAGGTACGCCGTGATGAACTCGTCGATGTCGCCGTCGAGGACGCGCCCCGTGTCGCTCGTCTCCACGCCGGTGCGCATGTCCTTCACCATCTTGTACGGGTGCAGCACGTACGACCGAATCTGGTTGCCCCACCCGGCGTCCACGTGATCGCCCTTGATCTCCGCTCGCTCAGCCTCGACGCGTTCGATCTCGCGTTCGAGGAGCCTCGATTCCAGTACGAGCATCGCGCTCTCGCGGTTTCGGTTCTGTGATCGCTCGTTCTGACAGGTGACCACAATCCCGGTCGGCAGGTGTGTGATCCGCACCGCAGTGTCGTTCTTCTGCACATTCTGCCCGCCATTGCCGCTGGCGCGGTACGTGTCGATCCGCAGGTCCTCCGAGCGAACCTCCACCTTGATGTCGCCGGCGGCGGCCTCCGGCATCACCTCGACGAGCGCGAACGAGGTGTGGCGGGAGTGCGAGGCGTCGAAGGGGGAGATACGTACCAGGCGGTGCACACCGCGCTCTGAGCGCAGCAGGCCGTAGGTGTGGTCGCCGCTAATACGCACCTCGACGGACTTGATGCCCGCTTCGTCACCGTTGCTGATGGCGAGCACCTCCGCCCCGAACTCGTGCTGCTGCGCCCAGCGCAGGAACAGCCGCAGGAGCATCTCCGCCCAGTCCTGCGCCTCAGTGCCACCCGCGCCCGCGTGGATCCAGAGCATCGCGTTGCGCGAGTCGTACGGACCGGAGAGCGTCATCGTCACCTCGAGCGCCTGGTAGCGGCCCTCGAGGTCGGCCAGCTCGCGCTCGATGTCGACCTGCAGCTCGTTGCGCTCCGCCTCGTCGGCCTCGGCGGCGAGTTCGGTCAGCTCCTGCAGGTCCTGGGACGATCGCTCGAGCACGGCCCACGTTTCGATCAGCGACTCGAGGCGCGCGACGCTCTTCATGACGCGCTGCGCGTTCTCGCGATCGTTCCAGAGGTCAGGTGCCTGCGACTCCTGGCGGAGCCGCTCTAGTTCGCGTTCGCGGGCAGGCAGGTCAAAGCCGCACCTGCACATCCCGCACGCGCTCGAGGAGTTCGGCCAGCCGCTGTCTCAACTCGTCCATGCACCGATCTTCGCATAGCGCGGGCGCTGGCGCGCCCGCTCGGAGCATCCCTGTCCTCAGCGCGCCGCCTGTAGCGTGTTCACCAGCAGCATGGCGATGGTCATCGGACCGACGCCGCCGGGAACGGGCGTGATCGCGCCCGCCACCTCGCGCACCGCCTCGAAGTCCACATCGCCGACGAGACGCGTGCCGCTGTTGCGCTCCGGCGCGTCGATGCGGTTGGTGCCCACGTCGATCACCGTCGCGCCCGGCCGGACCATGTCGGCGGTGATCGTGTTCGGCCGCCCCGCCGCGACCACGAGGATCTCCGCCTCGCGCGTCACGGCGCCCAGGTCGCTGGTGCCGGTGTGCGCCATCGTGACCGTCGCGTTGGCGCCCGCCGCCTTCGCCGAGAGCAACGCCGCCAACGGCCGCCCTACCAGGATGCTGCGGCCGACGATCACGACTCGGCGTCCCGCCGGGTCGATGTCGGAGCGGAGCAGCAGCTGCTGCACGCCGGATGGCGTAGCCGGCACGAAGCGCGGCCGTCCCGTCAACAGGCGACCGAGGCTCGCCGGCGTCAGGCCATCGACATCCTTCGCGGGCGCAATCGCGTCGAGGACGGCGTCGGCCGAGATCTGGTCGGGCAACGGCATCTGCACGAGGATGCCGTGCACGCCCGCATCGCCATTGAGCGCCTCGATGCGTTCAAGCAGCGCGGCCTCCGGCGTGGCATCTTCGAGCAGGATCGTGTCCGAGCTGATCCCCGCCTCCTCGGCGGCGCGGCCCTTGCTGCGAACGTAGATGGCGGACGCCGGATCGTCGCCCACCAGGACGACCGTCAGGTGCGGCCGCGGGCCGCCCGAGGCGACGTGTGCCTCGACATCTCGCGCCACCTCGGCGCGCACGTCGGCGGCGATCGCCTTGCCGTCGATGATGCGTGCCGCCATGCGCCCTCGCCCGTCCCGCCAGCGCGGCGGGTCCGCAGAGTATGACACCGGGGCGTGCTAGATTCGCGCGAATGACCACGCACGCCGTCGGCATCGACATGATCGAAATCGAGCGCGTGGCGCACGTCCTCGCGCGGCACCCGGAGCGGTTCCTGCGCCGCTGCTTCACGCCCGCCGAGGTCGCGTTCTGCCGCGGCCGCGTGCCCGAACTGGCCGCCCGTTTCGCGGCGAAGGAGGCGGTGATGAAGGCGCTCGGCACCGGTGCGCGCTCGGTCGCCTGGCGCGACATCGAGGTGCTGCCCGACCGTCGAGGCAAGCCCCTCGTCTATCTTTACGGCGGCGCGCGCGATCGCGCCGACCACATCGGACTGCACGCGATCGACATCTCGCTCAGCCACCTCGACTCCTTCGCCATCGCCTCGGTCGTGTGCGCGCAGGAGCGGATGGAGCAGCCGTCCGAGGAGGCGCGCCCACGACTGATCCAGCGCCTGCAGGCGCACGGCCTCCTCGACGAAGACGTCACGAACGGGTGAAGCGATGAGCAAGCTCGTCACTGCGGACCAGATGCGCGCCCTCGAGGCTGCGGCCGTCGAGGCCGGGACGAGCGAGCGCGAGCTGATGGCGGCCGCCGGGTTGGCCGCGGCCCAGGAAACATGGATGGCGCTCGGCGCGACCGAAGGCCGTCCGATCCTCGTGCTGGCCGGCGGCGGCAACAATGGTGGCGACGCCCTGGTCGCCGCGACCCACCTCGCCGAGTGGGGTGGCGCCGTTTTCGTCTACCTGACCGAGCCCCGGGGCGACGACGACACCGAGTATCGCGCGGTTGTCGAGGCGGAGATCCCAACGCTCGCGGCCGGCGAGGACGACGACTACTCGCAGCTCGAAGCTCTGCTCTCGCGCGCCTCGCTGGTGATCGATGGACTGCTCGGCACCGGTGCGCAGCCGCTCAAACGCCCCGTCGAGGGCGTCGCGGCGGCTATCCTCGGACGCCTGCGCGCCGCGCGCGACGCTCCGCCGCCCGTGCAGATCGTCGCGCTCGACCTGCCCAGTGGCGTCGACGCCGACACTGGCTACGCCGACCCGCTGGCGGTCGACTGCAACATCACGGTCACGTTTGGCTTCGCCAAGGTCGGCCTCTTCGCGGGCGCCGGACGCCGCCTCGCCGGGCGAGTCGTGCCCGTGGACATCGGGCTCCCCGCTGGCGCCGCGGACGCCCTCACCGTCGAGGAGCTCCGCCTGCGCGACCTCAAGGCGGCGATGCCCGAGCGCAGCGACGACGCGCACAAAGGCACGTTCGGCACCGCCGTGATCGCGGCCGGCTCCCGTCGCTATCCCGGCGCGGCGCGACTCGCCGCGGAAGCTGCCGCGCGCTCCGGCGCGGGCCTCGTCACACTCGCCGCGCCCGAGGCGATCCAACCGCTGCTCGTCCACGGGCTCCCGGATGCCACGCACGAGCCGCTGCCCTCGACGGAGGAGGCGCAGGTCGACGGCCACGAGGCGGCGCGGGTGCTGCTGCGCGCGCTGCGTGGCTCCGGCGCCGAGGCGCTGCTCGTCGGGCCCGGCCTCGGTCGTTCCGCCGAGGTGACGGCGTTCGTCGAGGGCCTGCTCGCCGGCCTCGAGCAGGCCGACGAGCTGAGAGCGATCGTGATCGATGCCGACGGGCTGAACGCGCTCACCGAGCTCGCCGGGTGGGACGCCGCGCCGACGCCACGCGTCCTCACACCCCACCCCGGCGAGATGGCCCGGCTGCTCGGAGCGAGTGTGCCGGACGTGCAGGACAACCGGCTCGCCGCCGCCCGCGACTACGCCGAGGCCACAGCAAGCGTGGTGGTGCTGAAGGGACCGGGCTCGATCGTGGCCGCACCCGATGGCCGCATGCGCATCTCCGAAGCGGCCAACGCCATGCTCGCCAGCGCCGGCACCGGCGATGTCCTGGCCGGGCTGATCGTGGGCCTGCTCGCGCAGGGCCTCCCCCCGTTCGACGCCGCCTCGGCGGGCGTCTACGTGCACGCGGCCGCCGGCCGGCGCGTCGCCGATGAGCGTGGCACCGCGGGTGGCATCGCGCAGGACCTGCTCGGGCAACTGCCGGCGGCGCGCGCGCTCCTGGAGCCGAGCGGCTCGCCGGGCACGCAGCTCAGCAGCGCCTTCGGCGGCCTGCCCGGTCGAGGGATCGGCGATACGCTCGGCGGACTTGGCGGGGGCATCGGCGACCCATTGGCAGGCCTCGGCGGACCATCGGCTGGCCCGCTGGCCGAGTGAGCTGGCGATAACCCCTCGATGGGTGCTCGGCGAGCACGGCAGATTCGATCGTGCTGTTATACAATCGTAGTAACCAGTTGCTCCCACGCCCCGATCGGGCGGAAGGTGCTTCGTGACACAGGTAGCGCACCCCGACACCGACCCCGTCGCCATCCTCTTCCCGGGCCAGGGCTCGCAGGCCCCCGGCATGGGCCGCCTGGTCTATGACCACTCCGAGGCCGCTCGTCTCACCTTCGCGGAAGCCAGCGAGGTGACCGGCATCGACCTCGCCGCCGTGTGTTTCGACACCGATGCCGAGTCGCTCGCGGACACAGCGAACACGCAGCCCGCAGTAGTCACCACCTCGGTCGCCATCCTGCGCGCCATGCGCGAGAAGCTCGGCGACGTGGGCGCGCGCGTCCGGCCGCGGGTCTTCGGCGGCCACTCGCTGGGCCTGTTCTCCGCCGCCGTCGCGTCGGAGGCGATTTCGTTCCGCGATTCGCTCCTCGTCATCATGGAACGAGCGCGGCTGATGGGCTCGTTCAACGAGGAACGCCCAGTCGGCATGGCATCGATCCTCGGCCTCGACCGCGACACCGTGAGCCAGATCTGCGAGGACGCCACGCGCTCGCCCCTGGACCGCGTCGACGTCGCCAACCTCAACGAGGAGACGCAGACCGTGATCAGCGGCGACGTCTCCGCCCTCGAACGCGCGATGAAGCTCGCAAAGGAGCTGCAGGGCAAGGCGATTCGCCTCAAGATCCGCGTCTCCAGCCACACCCCGCTCCACACCGAACAGGCCGCGCAGTTCGCCCAGGTGATCCACGACGTCCCGTTCGAGAACCCGACCCGCCCGATCGTGTCCAACATCTCCTCGGAGCTGCTGACCAACGCCGAGGCCGTTCGCCGTGAGTTCGAGGCGCAGTTGAAGTCGCCGGTGCACTGGGCCGACAACGTCCAGCGCATGACCCGCGAGGGCGTCGACACCTTCATCGAGGCCGGTCCGGGCCACGCGCTCTCGCGCATGGTCCGCCGCATGACGCAAGAAAAGATCGCCGTCTCGCTGGACGACGCGCGCGAGGCGCCCATCCCCATTTCCGTGCTGCCGGCGCTGTCGGCGGACTCCCAGTCATCGGCGTAAGATCAGCGTCCGAACCGCGGGAACCACGGGAGATTTCATGAGCCGAGTTGTCGTGACGGGCCTCGGGTTGCTGACGCCCGTCGGCAACGACGTCGAGTCGACGTGGGAGGGCCTCACCGCCGGCCGCTCCGGCATCGGCGCCATCGAGTCGTTCGACGCCTCGGCCTACGAATATCCAATCGCCGGTGAGCTCACGGACTTCGACCCGGAAGCGTACGTCGATCGCAAGCAGCTTCGGCAGCTCGAGCGCTCCTCGGTCTACGCGCTGGCGACCACGCAGCAGGCGGTGGCCGACTCCGGCCTCGACGTGGCGTCCGAGGACCCGACGCGCGTCGGAGTGATCCTCGGCACCGGTATGGGCGGCGCTCACATGATGGTCGAACAGCAGGCCATCCTCGACGCGAAAGGGCCACGCCGCGTCTCGCCTCGACTGATCTCGCACTTCCTGCCCGACAGCGCGACCGGCATGGTCGCGATGGCCCTCGGCGCACGCGGGCCCAACTTCGCGATGACCGCCGCCTGCGCAACCGGCGGCGCGACCGTCGGCGAGGCCGCCGAGCTGATCGCGCGTGACGCGGCCGACGTCATCATCACCGGTGGCTTCGAGGCGCCCCTGCAGCCGATCTACTACGCCGGATTCGCCGCCATGCGCGCGCTCGGCTGGCACGACAGCGATCCGAGCATGGCGATCCGGCCCTTCGATGCCGACCGCACCGGCTTCATCCTCGGCGAGGGCTCCGGCGCGCTCGTCCTCGAGTCGCTTGAGCACGCGCAGGCGCGCGGCGCGCGCATCTACGCCGAGTGGGTGGGAGCGGCGACCAGCAGCGATGCCTTCCACATGGAGGCGATCGCCGCCGATGGCCGCGGTATCACTGAGGCGATGCAGCGCGCTCTCGCACGCGGCAAGCTCGGGCCAGAGCAGGTCGACTACATCAACGCGCACGGCACGGGCACCGACCTCAACGACCGCATCGAGACGAGAGCGATCCGAAGCGTCTTCGGCGAGCACGCCGATTCGCTGATGGTCAGCTCGACCAAGTCGATGCACGGGCACATGATGGGCGCGGCGGGCGCCGTCGAGGCGGTCATCTGCGTGCTGGCGTGCCACCATGGCGTCGTGCCGCCGACGATCAACTACGAGACGCCCGACCCCGACTGCGACCTCGACTTACGTCCCGAACGAGGCCCGCGAGGCGGAGGTACGCTACGCGATGAGCACCTCCGTCGGCCTCGGCGGGCACAACTCGGCCATAGTCTTCGGCCGTTGGGAAGGCGAGTAGATGAGCGATCGACGCGTCGTGGTGACGGGCGTCGGCATGATGACGCCGGTGGGCGTCGGCCGCGACGCCAGCTGGGAGGGCCTGCTCAACTTCAAGAACGGCATTGCCGAGACCACGCTCGTCGAGGTCGAGGACCTGCCCTCGAAGGTCTCAGGCGAGGTCAGCGGCTTCGAGGTCACCGACTGGCTCGACCGCAAAGAGGCGCGCCGCATGGACCGCTTCACCCACCTCGCCATCGCCGCCTCGGCCGAGGCGATCGAGCAGTCCGGTCTCGACATCGCCGCCGACCCAGAGATGGTCGGCTGCATGATCGGCTGCGGCATCGGCGGCATGCAGACGCTTGAGGACCAGGTGCGGGTCTTCTTCGAGAAGGGCGCCAAGCGGGTCTCGCCGTTCCTCGTGCCGATGTTCATCGGCGACATGGCGGCGGGCCAGGTCTCGATTCGCTTCGGCGCGCGTGGGCCGAACTACAACACCGTCTCCGCCTGCGCCTCCGGCGCCGACGCCATCGGCGCCGCGCTCGAGACGATCAAACGCGGCGACGCCACCGCCATGATCACCGGCGGCGCCGAGGCGGCGGTGACCCGCCTCTCGATCGCCGCTTTCGCTGCCTCGAGGGCGCTCAGCCGCAACGACGATCCGGAGACCGCCTCACGACCGTTTGACGCGGAACGCGACGGCTTCGTGCTCGCCGAAGGTGCGGGCACACTGATCATCGAGGAGCGTGAACACGCCCTCGAACGCGGCGCGCCCATCCTCGCCGAGCTCGTCTCCTACGGGCAGTCGGCCGACGCCTTCCACGTCACGCAGCCGTCCGAGAACGGCGAGGGTGCCGCCCGCGCCATGCAGATGGCGCTCGACAAGGGTGGGCTGGCCGCCACCGAGATCGACTACATCAACGCCCACGGCACTAGCACGCTCCTCAACGACAAGTTCGAGACGATGTCGGTCAAGACCGTCTTCGGCGAGTCAGCGCTGGGCATCCCCATTTCCTCAACGAAGTCGATGGCCGGCCACACCCTCGGCGCGGCCGGTGGCATCGAGGCGGCAGTCGCGGTGATGATGCTACGAGACCAGCGCGTCCACGGCACGCGTGCTCTCGTAAACTCGGACCCCGAGTGCGACCTCGACTATGTCGCCGAGGGCGCTCGCGACGTGGACCTCAACTACGTGATGTCGAACTCACTGGGCTTTGGCGGGCACAACTCGAGCCTGATCTTCGCCCGCACGAACGGCACCGAGAGCGGATAGGAGCTACGTGACAACCACCGCCCGCCTCGAGACAGACCTCGAGGGTTCCGGCGGGCGCCGCTGGCGCATCCTCCCCACCCCGGACCTCACAGGCTTCGCCAACGCCGGCGATGGGCTGCCGCCGCTCATGCGCGTGCTGCTGGCGCATCGCGGCGTCACGCGCACAGACCAGGCCCGCGCCTACCTCGGCAGCCCCGGCGAGCTGACCGACCCGGCGCTGATGCCCAACCTCGACATCGCGGTCGAACGGCTCGAGGCAGCCTGCCGCGCCGGCGAGCGGGTCGCCATCCTCGGCGACTTCGATGTCGATGGCATTACCTCGACGACGATCCTCACCGAGGGCCTCCGCGACCTCGGCGCGGACCCGCTGCCGTACATCCCGCACCGCTTCACCGAGGGATACGGCCCGAACGTCGAGGCGATCCGGGGCTTCGCCGAGCAGGGCGCGACCGTCCTCGTTACCGCCGACTGTGGCACCTCGTCGGTCGACGAGATCGACGAGGCGAACCGCCTCGGCATCGACGTCCTGGTCATCGACCACCACACGGTGCCGGACCGGCTGCCGGCGGCTCTGGCGCTGGTTAACCCGAAGCTCGGTGGGTCCGAATACGGCTCAGAGCCGGCGGCGGTCGGCGTCGCCTACAAGGTGATCCACGACCTCTACGAGCGCATCGATCGTCCCTACGACCCCGACCCGCACCGTGCCCTGGTCGCGCTCGGCACGGTCTGCGACCTCGCGCCGATGGTGGCGGAAAACCGCGACCTGGTCCGCCTCGGCATGGGGGCCCTCCGGCGCTCGCAGCGCCCCGGTCTGCTGGCGCTTGCCGAGGTGGCGGGGACCAACCTGGAAGATGCGACGCCCGACACCTGTGGCTGGGTGCTGGGACCCCGACTCAACGCCGCCGGCCGCATGGATCACGCGAAACACGCCCTCGAACTGCTGCTCGCGGAGGACGATGCGACCGCGGCGCGGCTCGCGAAGAAGATCGACACGCTCAACCTCGAGCGCCGCGAGTCGACGGTAGCGGCGTTCGAACAGGCGACCGAGTTGCTCTCGCCCGAGGAGCGGGCGGCGCCGCTGCTGATCGTCGCCTCCGAGACCATCTCGGCGGGCATCGTCGGGCTCGTCGCCTCGAACCTCGTCGGCGAGTTCTACCGCCCGGCGATCGCCATGCAGGTGCGCGACGGCGAGGGGCGCGCCTCCTGCCGGTCGATCGACGGCTTCGACATCAGTGCGCTGTTGCGTCGCCACGAGGATCTGTTCGACCGCTTCGGCGGCCACCGCGCCGCCGCCGGATTCACCGTCGCCAGCGAGCGCATCCCCGAGCTGCGCGAACGGCTGGTCGCGGACGCCGCGACGCTCCTCGACCCGGCCGACCTCCTGCCGACGATTCCGATCGACTGCGAGCTGCACCTTGGCGAGGTGAACGGCCGGGTGCTGCAGTGGCTGGGGCTGCTCGGCCCTCACGGCATCGGCAACCCCACGCCGACCTTCCTCGCGCGCGATGTGACGATCGAGGAGACGCGGCTCGTCGGACGCGACGGGCAGCACCTGCAGTTCACGCTGCGGGAGGGCGCCGTCACCTGGCGGGCGATCTCCTTCGGCAACGCCGACCACGAGGTGCCCCCCGGCGAGGCGGCCGACATCGTCTACACGTTCAAGCGCGACGACTTCATGGGCCAGGGAGCGCTGCAGCTCGAGGTGCTCGACCTGAGGCCGGCGAGTTGAAACCCTTGCGCCGCTAGCCGCCCTCGACGTTCGAGGAGACCTGCCACAGCGTCTTGTAGCCGCGACCGAGCACGGCGCCCGCAAGCTCGCGACGCTCGAGGTCTTCGAGCTGCCCGAAGATGGTGTCCGCGCGACCGCAATCACCGAACCGCCCCTCGAGGCGGTCCCAGACGCCGAGGCGGCGCAGCGCGTCAACGCGGCGTGTCCACGGGATCATCGTCAGCGACTCGGGTCGAGGTAGCTGCGGGCGCAGCCGGCGCAGCGAACGCAAGCGGTCACCGGCGTCCTGCGCCATCGGCACGAGTTTCATGTACGCCGGGACGCCATAGGTGCTGCGAGTGTCGAGGAGGAGTGTGGTGCTGAGAGCGGGGAAATAGAGACTGATGACCTCGGCCTCGTCGATGTTTTGACGAACCGCGTCCAGGTCCAGATCGATTCCGCCGTCGAGCATCCCCGCCCCCGTTGGATCTAGCCTAGCCGACTCGCGCTGCCATGTGCGAGCCCGCGAGCCCGCCTCAACTGGCCTCGACGATCCGCAAGAAACGGTGACGACCGATCTTGATCTCGTCACCCGGCGACACCTCGAGGGTGATCTCCTCGACAGCCTCGCCGTTGACCGCCACCCCGCCCTGCGCCACGAGCCGCCGCGCCTCACCGCCCGAGGTGACGACACCGGCGTCGCGGAGCGCGTTGAGCAGGGTCGCCGATCCCTCGACGGCATGCTCCGCCATCTCCTCGGGCATCTCGCCGCGCTGGATCGTCTGCTCGAAGCGCTCCTCGGCCGCGAGCGCGTCGTCGTCGGAGTAGAGCGTCGCCGTCACCTCGCGGGCGAGACGCTTCTTCGCCTCCATCGGCGCCAGCATGCCCTCGTCGAGCGACTCCTCGATAGCCGTCACCTCGTCGGCTGGCGCCGCCGTCACGAGGGTGAAGTAGTCGACGATCGACGTGTCCGGCAGTGACATCACCTTGCCGTACATGTCGCTTGGGGGCTCGTCGATACCGATGTAGTTGCCCTGCGACTTCGACATGCGGTCATGGCCATCCGTGCCGACGAGGATCGGCAACGTGACGACGATCTGAGGCTGCTGGTCCGCGTTGCGCTGGAGCGTGCGGCCGGCCATGAGGTTGAACAACTGCTCGGTGCCGCCGACCTGGACGTCCGTGTCCATCTCGACTGCGTCGTAGGCCTGCATGATCGCGTACATGAACTCGGACAGATGGATCGCGTCGTGCGCCTCGAAACGCTTCGCGAAACTGTCCCGCTCGAGGAACTGAGCGACGGTGAAGTTGGCGAGCAGCCTCGTGACGTCTGCGAACGTGAGCTTCGAGAGCCAGTCCGCGTTGTAGCGGACAGCCGTCTGCTCACCGTCGAGGATCCGGAACGCCTGGTCGGCGTAGCTCTGCGCATTGGCCGCCAGCTCCTCCGGTGAGAGCATCGGCCGCTCCTTGTTACGACCCGACGGATCGCCGACGAGGCCGGTGAAGTTGCCGACCAGGAACGTGATCTCGTGGCCGAACGACTGAAACTGCGCCAGCTTGCGCATCGTCAGCGTGTGGCCCAGGTGCAGATCGACGCTTGTTGGGTCGTAGCCGCAGTAGACGCGCAGCGGCCGGTCCTCCTCGAGCCGCGCCTCCAACTCGCGTTCCATCGAGGCGCGCAGCTGCTCGTCGCCGTACTCGGTGCCCCGCATCAGTACTGCCATCTGTTCGTCGACGGGCGCCATTCGTCGTTGCGAGGTCATGCGAACCACTCCCGGGTCGCCTCGAGGTCGCGACCGATCTGCGCCACCAGCTCGTCGATGCCATCGAACTTCTGCTCGCCGCGCAGGCGGTGCAGCAGCTCGATCAACACGACCTCGCCGTAGAGGTCGCCCTCGAAGTCCAGCAGGTGGGTCTCCACGCGCCGCTCCGTGCCCTCGAACGTGGGCTGTGTACCGATGTTCGTGCACGCCTCGTATACATCGTCACCGACGAGTGCGCGCGTGACGTAGACGCCATCCGGCGGCATCAGCCGGTCGGCGGAGACACCGATGTTCAGCGTCGGGAAGCCGAGCGTGCGTCCCCGCTCCTCGCCGCGCAGCACGGGGCCGCGCAGCGAAAAGTCACGGCCGAGCCAGCGCGCGATGTCCTGCATCCGGCCTTCGTCGAGGGCCTCACGGACGCGCGTGGAGGAGACTCGTTCGCCATCGTCGGGCGCCGGCTCGAACTTGATCGTCAGCACATCGAAGCCCTGTTCGGCGCCGATCTCCTTGACCACGTCGAGCGTCCCTTCGCCGCGCCGACCGACGCGGAGGTCGGGCCCGGCGACGAGGAGCCGCATGCCCGCCTCTTCCACGAGCAGCTGGGTGAAGTCGGCGGCGGCGACCTGCTGCAGCTCAGAGGTGAATTGCAGCACCGAAACGAAGTCAACGCCCAGCCCGCGCAGCAGCTCGACCCGGTGCTCGAGCGACTCGAGGTACGCCATCGGCGTGTCGGGACGGATCACGGAGATGGGGTGCGGGTGGAAGGTGACGATGCCCGTGCCGAGGTGGCGCTGCGAGGCCGCATCGAGCAGTTGTTCGACCAGCGCCGCGTGCCCGCGGTGGACACCGTCGAACACGCCGATGGCGATCGCGTTATCGCCCGGTGTGGCGCTGTGGCGCAGCTCCTCGCGGACCAGCAGCATCGGCTACGACCTCCCGTCGCCAGTCGGCACGAACGATCGTAGCGCCGGCGGGCACGTGGGGCGGCTCGAGCCTCCGTCGCTACGCACTGGCGTAGTCCTCGGCCAGCTCCGTCGCGTCCGGGATCGCTGCTCCCTCGATGCGCACGAGCTCGATCTCGCCGAACGCCTCGGGCTGCTCAGCGACGAGGTAACGCGACTTGATCAGCTCGAGCACGGCCAGGAAGTCGACGATCACCTCCGTGCGAGTGCGTGCGCGCTCGATCAGCGCGCGGAACGGCGTCCGCCGCTCGCGTTCGAGCGTGTCGACGAGCGAGTCGATGCGGTCGGCGAGCCGCACGGGCTCGCGTTCCAGCTCGGCGGACGCGTCCTCCTCGGGCAGCCGAGCGAGGACGTCGCGGATGACGTCCGTCAGCGAGCCAAGCGTGACGTCATCGAGGCCAGACGGCAGCGGCACCTTG
This sequence comes from Dehalococcoidia bacterium, assembly GCA_965198045.1. Classification (GTDB taxonomy): domain Bacteria; phylum Chloroflexota; class Dehalococcoidia; order UBA2979; family UBA2979; genus CBDDEC01. The sequence continues at coordinate 316,495 of CBDAOL010000011.1, read as the reverse complement.
GGCGGGGCCGCCTCGCGATGATAGCTGGCGTGACCCTGGTCGCGATCGCCGAGGTAGGTCGCGGCCTCCTTGAAGCGCCGGTACTCCCGCAGCGCAGCGACGAGGTCGGCCAGCTCGTCGCCCGGCTCGTCGTCCTCGTCGCCCTCACCTTCGCGCGGCAGCAACGCGCGGGATTTGAGCAGCAGCAGGCGTGCTCCGATGGCGATGAACTCCGCGAGCGCGGCGACATCGATCCGCTCTTGCGAACGAATCTGGCGCAGGTACTGCTCCGTCACGGCGAGCAGTGACACCTCGGTGACATCGAGCTCTTCGCGCTCGATCAGGTGCAGCAGCAAGTCGAGCGGCCCCTCGAACGTCGGCAGGTCGAGTCGGAAACTCGCCTCGCCGTCGTCCGAGGACTGCACCCGGGCTGCGTCGCCCGCCGGTCGGTCCGCGTCGCCGGTCACGGCCCTACGAGGCCACGCCCGCCGGCGCCAGCTCTGCGAACGGCCGGCCGACGGCCTGCGCCAGCGAGCGGCACTCGTCCGCCAGTTCGCTGAAGTTGGCCGGGGTCAGCGACTGCGCACCGTCCGACAACGCGTGATCCGGATTCGGATGCACCTCGATCATCAGCCCGTCGGCGCCGACCGCGATCGAAGCGAGCGACATCGGGCGCACCAGGTACCACTTCCCCGTCCCGTGGGAGGGGTCGGAGATGACCGGCAGGTGCGACAACCGCTTGACCAGCGCAATGGCGTTCAGGTCCAGCGTGTTGCGCGTCGCCGTCTCGTAGGTGCGGATGCCACGCTCGCAGAGGATCACGTTGGGGTTGCCCTGCGACAGGATGTACTCGGACGCCAGCAGCCATTCCTCGATGGTGCCGGAGATCCCGCGCTTCAGCATCACCGGCTTGCCGGTCTTGCCGGCCTCCTGCAGCAACACGAAATTCTGCATGCTGCGCGCGCCAATTTGCAGCACGTCCGAATGCTCGGCGCACGCCTCGACGTCGCGAACCGAGAGCAGCTCGGAGATGACGGGCATCTCCAGATCCCGGCCGACCTCGGCCAGCATCTTCAGGCCCGGTACGCCCAGGCCCTGGAAGCTGTACGGCGAGCTGCGCGGCTTGAACGCCCCGCCCCGTAGGATGTGCGCGCCGGCGGCCTTCACGCCTCGGGCAGCCGCCAGCAGCTGGTCTTCCGACTCGATCGCACAGGGACCAGCCATGAACACCGGACCCCCGGCGCCCACGTTGACTCCGTGCGGCAGGGACACCACCGTGTCCTCGGCGTGCACCTCGCGGCTGGAGAGCTTGTAGGGCTTCGAGACCCGCAGCACCTCCTCCACGCCCTCGAACATCTGCATCTCGTCGCGGTGCTGCTGGAGCACTTGCCCGAGGGCTGCGATGACGACGCGCGACTCGCCCTGGATCACCTGGGAGTCGAGGCCGAACTCCTGGAGGCGGTCGCGCACTCTCTGGGCCTGTTCCTCCGACGCATCAAGCTTCATGGTCACAATCATCAGTCTTCCTCCGTGCCGCTCTCCACGAGGTCACGCCGAAGCTGGCGCGCGCCATGGAGGTACACCGCGTTGATTTCGGCAGCCGATCGCTCCGTGTTGACGTGCATCAGGATGCGCACGCACTTCGGCAGGCTGCCCGGGACGTTCATTTCGTGCATGCACTGGAGCGCCACATCGGTCCACCCGGAATCGCGGGCCGCGACGGCCGGGAACTCGGCGTTGAGGTCAACGGTGGTCGTGAAGAGGATCGAAGCCACGTGGTCATGATCGACCTCGTTCACCCTCACCATTTCGTCGAGGAGCTCACGCGTCGCCGCGAGGATGTCCTCGCGCGTATTCGATACGACGGTGGTCGCCCCACGGATCCCGCGGACCAGCATGCCTGCAGTTCCCTCTACCGTTCAGCCCACCCGATGTCGTCCATCGGTTCGGCCACTGACCCTCTTCGGAGTCCGTAGCCGTGGTGCCGTTGCCGTGTGGTCGAGCTGCCCGGTCGGGGTGAGCAGGGCCGTTCGACGCTCCTACCAGTTTCGTCAGTTGCTAGTACGAGCCAAACGGAACGGTCGGCGTCACGCCGAACGCTGCCGCGTGGCTCCGCGTATAGCACGCGGTACCCGGGACCACTGCACCGCTTGCGGTGAGGTCCATGTCGAGGGCTCCTACGAGCCTCGGCTGCGGCAGGTCGTCAAGACACACGACCGGTCATCTCCTCCAGGAAGGCCCGAGCTGCTGCCGGGCGCTGCTCCGATGACGCCTCCGACACCGTCCGGACGAAGGCGCTTCCGATGATCGCCGCGTCAGCGATCTCACCCACCTCGCGCACGTGCTCTGCCGCCGAGATGCCGAAGCCAATGGCCAGCGGCACCGACGTCTCCGCACGCACGCGGCGGAGGAAGTCCGGAAGCTCCTCCGGGAGCTGCCGGCGCTCACCGGTCACACCGGTGAGGCTGACGCAGTAGATGAACCCGCTGGCGTGCTCCGCGACCAACCGGATGCGATCCGGCGTCGAGTTCGGCGCCAAGAGGTACACCAGGTGCAGGCCCGCGTCCTTCGCCGGCCCTTCGAGCTCTGCCGCCTCGTCGGGCGGTAGGTCGACGATGATCAAGCCATCGACGCCTGCGTCGGCCGCGTCCTGCACAAAGCTGCTCACCCCATAGGCGAGCAGCGGGTTGAAGTATCCCATAATGAGTAACGGAGTGCGAACACCGGCGGATCGCAGCGTGCGTATCGTTTCGAACACCGTCGCCGTGTTCACACCGTTCGCAATCGCCTCGTTGTAGGCCTGCTGATTGACCGGACCATCGCCCAGCGGGTCGCTGAACGGCAGGCCCAGCTCGAACGCGTCGGCGCCACCTTCGATCGCCGCCTGCACGACCGGGACCGTGTCGTTCGGGTCCGGCCAGCCCGAGGGGATGAACGGAATCACCGCCGGCCGCCCCTCGGCACGCGTGCGCTCGAACATTTCGGCCAGCCGGTCGCTCACGCTCGTCCTCGCCTACGCACGGTCGATCAGGGTTGCAGCGAAGTTGACGCCGTTGAAGATCGCGTGCGCCGCCGTCGATGTCCAGAGCGACCGCGACTCGCGGAACACGTAGGCGAACAGCGCACCGACGAGGGCGAACGGCACGAGCACGCTCGGGTTGAGGTGGAACGCCGAGAACGCGAGGCCGGAGAGCCAGATCGCCAGCAGCCGCTGTCGTGCCCCGCCGCCGTCCCCGACGAACGCGCGGAACAGCAGCCCGCGGAAGAAGACCTCCTCGGAAAGCGGCGCGACCACAACGACGGCGATGCCCAGGATGATCCAGAGGGCGACCGCTTCGCCGCCCGTGTTTGGGATCGTGTTGCCCTCGCGCAGAAACTCGAGGTCCACACCGAACGACTCGATGAACAGCACCACGGCGAAGTACGTCGCGATCGCGGCGTAGGAGCCGATCACGGCGACAGCGATCAGCCCCCAACGGAGCGGCCGCACATAGCCGAGTTGCCGGAGCGGAAGCCCCCTCGCCGAAGCCAGCAGCAGCACGGTCGCGCCGATCCACACCTCGAACGCCAGCGTGGCGATGGCGCCGCCGAGGTCCGTCGCGGCCTCCTCGTCGCTGCCAACTGTGATCACGATGAAGCCGATCACGACCACGAGGCCGGCGAACAGCGCGACGAGCCCGAGCACGACATCCGAGCGACGCCAGATCACCGGCCACAGTTGACCGGCTGGCGTCGCAGGCGCAGGCAGAGGCGGCGTCGATGTCCGCACAGGCGCTCCTCCGTGTCGTCGCAGGCTACCAGCGCTGAGTAGCTGAGCCCACGGAACGCCATCGGCTCCACCGCTAAGCTGATGCCATGGACGCCAGTCACCCCGCCACCCCGCCCCGCATCTCCGTCGTCATTCCGACGCTGCGTGAGGCGGCGAGCATCGCGGGCGCAGTCCGCAGCGCCCTGGACGCCGGGGCCGCCGAGGTGATCGTGGCCGACGGCGGCTCCGACGACGGCACCGCCGCACGCGCCACCGACGCCGGCGCCCGCGTCATCGATGCGCCTCGGGGTCGCGGACCGCAGCTCAACGCCGGCGCCGCGCTCGCCCAGGGCGACGTGCTTTGCTTCGTGCACGCCGACGTGCGCCTGCCCCCCGACGCCGCCGCCCAGATCGGGGCGGCGCTCGACGATCCGGCGGTCCTCGGTGGCAACTTCCGCGTCCGCTTCGGTCGCGGCGGCCACGGCCGCTTCCTCGCTGCGTTCTACCACGTGATCCGGCAGCTCCGCGTCTTCTACGGTGACTCGGTGATCTGGGTGCGCCGGGACGCCTTTGAAGCGGCAGGCGGCTTCCCGCCCTACCCCTTGATGGAAGACGTCGCGCTCGTCCACGGCCTCATGTCACAGGGCCGGCTCGCCTACCTCGATGGCCCCGTCGAAGCCTCGCCCCGCCGCTGGGTCGAAGGCGGCCTGGCCCGCACCTGGGCCTCCTGGATCGTCATCCAGACCCTCTACTTCTACCGCGTCCCGCCGCCGGTCCTCGCACGCCTCTACCGCCATATTCGGTAGCCACCGCTCTTCACGCGGACTTCGTTACGAAGTCACCAGCGTCGAAGTGCCTGAGGGCCGAGGCCGTCGCTACCGCCGCAGCAACGCGTTGATGTGCCGCTCGAGGGCCGGGCGGTCCTCCTCCACGTCCTCGGCGAGGCGCGCGATCGCCACCGGGAGCTCCCAGCGCGCGAGCGTCGAGGCGTCGACCGGGCGCAGCTTCTTGTACGCGCCCACGTAGCCTCGGACGACAGCCCCGCGCGCGACCTTCGCCAGCATGCGCAAGGCGAGCGGCATACCCGGCGGCAGCGACGCCGTCCGCAGCAGCAGCAGTGTGCGCGCGTGATCGGCGGTGGAGTCGCCGCGGCTGGCGTTGGCCCAGTCGATCACCACCGGTCCGTCGTCGGTCCAGATCAGGTTGCCCGGATGAAAGTCGCCGTGACAGATGCAGTCGCCCTCCGGCAACCCATCGAGGTCGTCCAGTGTGCGCCGGCGGATGTCCTCCGGGACGTCCGCCCGCTCCACGCCTCGGCGGGCCAACGCCTTCGCGGAAGGAAGCCCCTCCGGCGCCTCGACGCCGCCGAGGAGCCCGTGCTGCTCGCCGAACGCGCGAGACGCGCCCCAGAGCTCCCACGGCCGGCTCGCGATGTCATCGAGCCCGTTCGGCCCGTGCACCCGCTCGAGGATCAGCCCCGGCCGCCCCTCGACCTCGATCACCCCTCGCGGCTCTGGACAGCGCACCCCGGCTGCCCGCGCCGCCTCCATCGCGCGCGTCTCCTGCTCCAGCTGCGCGCGCCCTCCACCGGGACGCAGCAGCCGCAGGACCGACTCATCCGGCCACGCAAAAATCTCGGCCTCTCGCCCCTCGGCGAGCTTCATCCGCGCCTCGAGTTCAGACATGCAGCGAGGGTACCGCGGGAGCGTTGTTGGCGGCTCAGATGGTCACCGCCACGCGCTGGGGGAGTGCGGCTCTCGTAGCCCTGCTCACCCCGCGAGCGCTCTGGCTCGTGTGATCCTCCGAGCTGCCGCTGCGCCGAGGGGGAGTCCGTCCCTGCTGGCTGTCTGAAGGGCCACTCTCCATCACTCTCATCGACCCCGGATCATTCGATCAAGACGTAGCGAAACGTTCGCCTCGCCTCCTCCGAGGTTGGATCTTCGGACGACCAGGTGGCAAGGTATCCCGGCGTTCGTTCTGGGTTCAGTTGAGCCTGATCGCGCTCGTGGTAGGGGCCTTGACCGCACTCGCGGTGGCGTTCATCACGCTCAGCGACGGGCCGGGGCGGCCGCCTGCGCAGCTCAACCCCGGTTGGACGTCGCATAGCGGCGTAGGCGACGGGCGCACACCAGCATTCGTCGTGGCGGAGGCTGGCACCCTGACCTACCGCGCCTCGGTGGAGGGGCCGATGGCACGTCCAGCGGTTCGATCCACGCACGCCTCCGTATCGAGAACGGCGAGGAGCTTGCCAATCTCGGCAAGGCCAGCACCCCGGGAACAACCGCAAATGCGCTGACACTGAGCTCCCCTTTGGCAGTTACCAGTTCGCCGTCGTCGTGAGTTTCGGCGCGAAGTGGATCATCGACCTCGAGACCCCTTAGCTCCTGGTCACTCGGCGATGACACGTGACGCGCGTCACCCCCGAGGCCTGTCCTTCGTGCGACCCTCAGCGGCACAGCCGCGTACTGGTTCGAGGGGCCGCCGGTGGAGTCGCTGTACTGGGTCTTCACTCACGACTGCAACCTGCGGTGTGCGCATTGCTACAACTTCTCCAGGCCCGGCGCGCCGACGATTTCGCGGGCGCAGGCCGAGGCGGTGTTGGGGCACCTCCCGGAGCAGACGAATCGCTTCATCCTCTCCGGCGGAGAGCCGCTCGTGGAGCCGGAGCTGTTGTGTTGGCTCCTCGAGGAGGGGCGCGGCCGCTATCCGGACGCGCGGGTCTCGCTGCAGACGAACGGCGACCTGCTCGACGCGGCCATGCTCGAACGGCTGCTCGCGACCGGGCTCAACCACATCTCGATCGCTTCCTACGACCAGTTCCACCCGCGGCCGGAGGGCAAGTTCGACGGGCTGCGCGCGCTGTTCGAGGAGTACGGCGTCGTCGAGCGCGATGTTGGCGACCCCGCCGAGGCGGAGCAGGAGGCGGCGGTCGACTACTCGATCTGGGGCGCCAACCCGGAGTTCTGGGTGGGCGGCATCTGGCCTCGTGGGCGCGCGATGAAGTACGGGCTGGCGCAGCTGCAGCCCGAGCACAATTTCTGTGATCGCTGGTCGGGCGCGCTGGGCTTCCTCGACGACGGCTCGTCGATGCAGGAGATCGCGATCCAGCTGACGACGGCGTATCCGTGCTGCCCCGGCACCGTGGAACCGCTCGGCGACCTGGCCGAGGAACCGCTGGCGGACATGCTCGAACGTGCGCGGCTCGACCCGGTGTGGCGCGCACTGAACGACGGCGATCCCGCCTCGATGGGGGCCGACGCCGGGATCGACCGCGAGCACGCGCTGCGACGCATCGAGGAGCTGGGCTCTGTCTGCCTCTGGTGCGACGAGTTCTTCACCGAGCGCCGCGAGGCCCGCGGCGACTCCATCGAGCTCTTGCCCGTCATGGGCGAGCCGCACGTCAACGTCGTCTAGACCGCGGAGCGCGCTGCTTCTAGTCCCACGGCGGCACCAGCGGACGCACCTCGATGGTGCCGCGTTCCGCCGCTGGTATCTTCGCGGCCCACGCCAGCGCCTCTTCGATCGTCTCGCAATCGAGGAGATAGAACCCGCCGAGCTGCTCGCTCGTCTCCGCGAACGGGCCGTCGGTCGTCAGGACCCCGCCGTCGCGGACTCGGATGCTGAGCGCTGCGCGCGTTGTCTCGAGCTGCGCGCCGTTGTGCAGCAGCGTCACGCCGGCCGCGTCCATCTCCGCGTTGAGGGCACGCCAGGGTGCCTGGACGTCGGCCGTGACCTCCTCGGGGATACCGCTGTCGTCGTCGTAGATCAGGAGTGCGTACCGCATCGGGCTCCTATTCGGGGTCCAACTCCACGATCGGCCGCACCTCGATGGTGCCGTAAGTGACCGCGGGCACCCGTGCCGCCCACTCGAGCGCCTCCTCCATCGATGCGCAATCGAGGAGGTAGACCCCACCGAGCTGCTCCGTGGTTTCGGCGAACGGACCGGTCGTCGTCAGCACTTCGCCGCCACGTTCGCGCACACTCTGCGCCGTCGATGTGCGATGGAGCTGGGTGCCGCCACGCATGACGCCAGCCTGCTCCATGGCCTCGCCGAGCTTCGTCCAGGGTTCAATCTCAGCGGGCGTCGCCTCGCGGATTGCGCCAGACTCGCTTCCGTAAATCAAGAGTGCATACTGCGTCATCACAACCTCGCTTCCGCCACCGCATCGCGGCCGCCTCCGTAAATACCACGAACAGACGAGCAGCGATCGACACGTCGATCACGGAACGGATCCGACGCGACGCGTACCCTCCGCGCGATGACCGATCGTCGAGGCGCCACTGTTGCCATCCTCACCCGCCGCCCCGAGCCAGGCGTGTCGAAGACGCGCCTCGCGGCGGCGATCGGCGACGAGGCGGCGGCCGACCTCGCCCGCGCGATGCTCCTCGATGTCGCCGGGGTCGTTCGTGCCGCCGAGCTGTGGCACCCGGTGCTCTGCGTCGAACCGGCCGAGGCGGCGAGAGACCTCGGCGAGCTGACCGCTATCGTCGACGCGCGGGCGCAGGTCTCCGGCGACATCGGCCTGCGGATGCTCGGCGCAGCGCTCGAACTGGAACGCGAGGGCTACGGGCCGTTGATCCTCGTCGGGTCCGACCTGCCGTTGCTGTCCGTTGGGCTGATCCACCACGCGCTGCGGGCGCTGAGGCGCGCCGACGTGGTGTTCAGCCCCGCCTCGGACGGCGGCTATTCGCTGATCGGAATGCGCCAGGCCTACCCGGCCATCCTCGACACGCCCGAGGTCGAGTGGAGCGGCCCGCGCGTCCTCGACGACTCGCTGCGGCTGGCGGAGTCGGCAGGCCTCGCCCACGCCACAATCGCACCGCTCGACGATGTCGACACGATCGAAGACCTTGACGCGCTGCGCGCTGAGATCGATCGACGGCAGGCGGCAGGCGCGGCGGTTCCGCGGCACACCGCGGAGTTGCTGAGCCAGAGGTAGGCCGGTCTACAACTCGACGCCCAGCGCGTCGGCGACCGTGCCCATGTCCTTGTCGCCGCGGCCGCTGAGGTTCACGAGTACGAGGTCGTCCGAGGTGAGTTCGGACGCGAGGTTCCGCAGCTCCGCGATCGCGTGCGCGGACTCAAGCGCGGGGATGATGCCCTCAGTGCGGCTGAGCCACTGCAGCGCCTCGAGGGCCTGCACGTCCGTGACCGAGCGGTACTCGGCACGCTCGGTGACCTTGAGCCACGAGTGCTCCGGCCCGACGCCGGGGTAGTCCAGGCCGGCCGAGATGCTGTGCGCCTCCTGGATCTGGCCCCATTCGTCCTGCAGCAGGTAGGAGCGCGTGCCGTGCAACACGCCCGGGCGGCCAGCGCCCAGCGTCGCCGCGTGGCGACCATCGAGGCCCTCGCCAGCCGCCTCGACGCCGATCAGGCGCGTCGGGTCGTCGAGGAGCGGATAGAACAGCCCGATCGCGTTCGAGCCGCCGCCGACGCAGGCCAGCGCCACCGTCGCGAGGCGGCCCTCGGCTTCGAGGAGCTGGGCGCGCGCTTCGTCGCCGATGACGCGCTGGAACTCGCGTACCAGCATCGGATAGGGGTGCGGGCCGACGACGCTGCCGATGATGTAGTACGTGTCGCCCACGTTCGTCACCCAGTCGCGGATCGCCTCGGACGTCGCGTTCTTGAGCGTTCGCGACCCAGCGTCGACCGTCCGCACCTCGGCGCCGAGCACTTTCATGCGGAAGACGTTGAGCGCCTGACGCCGCATGTCTTCCGCACCCATGTAGACAATGCACTCGAATCCGAGCAGGGCGCAGACGGTTGCGGTCGCGACGCCGTGCTGGCCCGCTCCGGTCTCCGCGATGATGCGTTGTTTGCCCATGCGCTTGGCGAGCAGGCCCTGCGCCAGCACCGCGTTGATCTTGTGCGCGCCGGTGTGGTTCAGGTCCTCGCGCTTGAGGTAGACCGGCGCGCCCACCTCCTCGGAAAGCCGCCCGGCGAGGGTCAGCGGTGACGGGCGGCCGACGTAGTCGCGAAGCAGGCCATCGAGCTCACGCTGGAACTCGGGATCGTTCCGCGCCGCCTCGTATTCCACCGTGAGTTCCGCCAGCGCCGGCATCAGCGTCTCCGGCACGTAGCGGCCGCCGAACGTGCCGAAGTGACCGTGCTCGTCCGGCCCGCCGGACGGCTGCGGCGTCGAGGCGTCGCGCGTCACGTGGTCTCCTCGTCGGCCGCGCGCGTAGCTTCGATGAAGGCGCGCACCTTGTCGTGGTCCTTGCGACCGTCCGCCTCCGTGCTGCTCGACACGTCGACGACCCACGGCCCGACGGTCGTGATCGCCTCACGTACGTTCTCGGATGAGAGCCCGCCGGCCAGCACCAGCGGTACCAATTCGGCCAGGCGCTGGGCGATCTCCCAGTTGAACGGCTGGCCAGTGCCGCCACGATACGGCCCGTGCGCCGAGTCGAGCATCAGCGCCAGCGCGAAGCCCGGCTCGATGTGCCCCTCCTCGAGGGCTTCGCTCGGCGAGTCCAGCGGCGACACGTGCGCGACCTGGATCACCGGCTTCGACACCATCAGGCAGTCGTCCCATGTCTCGTCGCCGGAGAGCTGCACGAGGTCGACGCCGGCCTTCTCGGCGATGATGTTGACCTCATGGATCGGCTGGTCCGCGAACACGCCGACGGTCAACGGCCGCTTCGCGCGCAGGTATGCCTCGATCAGGTCGGCGCCGAACTGGAACCAGGGCTCGACCTGCTCGCGCTCGTGAGGTTCCGGCGCAGGCGGCGGTGTCACCTCACGGTGCGCCAGCGGGCTGCCGAGGGCGGCGACCATCGCCGCCCCCTCAGCGACGTCAACGCGACGGCGTGACTCGGCGAACATGAGCCCGACGAAGTCGGCGCCGGCCTCGGCCGCCGCGACGACATCCTCCGGTGTACGGTTGCCGCAGATCTTGACCAACGTCACGATGACACCTCGCGATGCGCTTCCGCCGACGCTTCGTCACTGACCAGCATCAGCTCACGCACCATCGCGCGTATATCCCCGCTGCGCACGAGGGCTTCGCCTACGAGGACCGCCTGCGCCCCCGCTGCCGCCATCCGCGACGCATCCGTCGGACCCGCTGATCGCCGACTCGGCGACCAAGACCACATCGTCCGGCGCCCCTGGCGCCAGGCGTTCGAACGTGCCCAGGTCCTCCTCGAACGTGCGCAGGTCACGATTGTTGACGCCGATGATGCGCGCCCCGGCCGCGCCCGCCGCCATCATCTCGCCCTCGTCGTGCACCTCGACCAGCGCCTGCAGGCCGAGCCCATGCGTCAGGTCGAGCAGCGATCGCAGCGCCGAGGGCTCGAGCAGCGCGACGATCAGCAGCACAGCGTCAGCGCCGATCTCGCGCGCCTCCACGATCTGCCGCGGGTCGAAGACGAAGTCCTTGCGCAGCAGCGCCGGCCGGTCGGGATCGGCGCCGAAGACCTCACGTGCCGCGACGAGATCGGCGGCGCTCCCGGCGAAGTGGTCGGGCTCGGTGAGGACGGAGACCGCGGCCGCTCCCGCCTCGGCGTAGCGGACGGCCTGCGCCTCGGCGTAGCGGACGGCTTGCACCGCTGCGTCGAGGTCGGCGTCGAACACACCCTTCGAGGGTGACGCGCGCTTCACCTCGGCGATCACGCGCAGCAGTCCGACCGGCACGCTCGTGCGACTCCCGCGCAGCCGCATCGCGAAGTCCACCGGCGGACCGGGCAACGCCTCGATGCGATCCGTCCGAGGCTCCGCACCGATGTCGCGCAGCTCATCGACGATGCGGTCGCGACGCGTCCCGACGATGCGATCGAGGTAGGTGCCGGTCTCGCGCGCTGCGTCGGTCATAGCGATCTCGATCCTGCGCCGTCAGGCGCTGACGCGCCGCGTCGCCTCGACGAACGCGCCGACCCGCGCGGCGGCGTCGCCGCTTTCGACCAGGCGCGCCGCGTCGTCGGCGCCAGAGCGCAGCGAAGAGGCGAGGCCCGTGACGTACAGCCCGGCCGCGGCCTGCGCGATGATCAGGTCGCGCACCGCACGAGGCCCTTCGCCGCGCAGCACCTGCCGCAACAGCTCCGCATTCTTCTCCGGGGTGCCGCCCTGCAGGTCGTCGGGGTCGTGCACCGAGAGCCCGAGCTCGAACGGCGAGGTTTCGCCGCGGGTGACGGTCCCGCCACGCACCTCGAAGTAGGTGCTGGGGCCGGTCACGGTGATGTCGTCGAGGCCGTCGGAGCCGGTGACGACCAGAGCGTGGCGCATGCCCAGCCTGGACAGGACCTGCGCCATCGTCTCGGCCAGCTCCTCGTTCGGTGTGCCCATGACGTGGCAGTTCGCACCGGCGGGGTTCGTCAGCGGCCCGAGGATGTTGAAGACCGTGCGCACGCCGATCTGGGGACGCAGTGGGCCAGCGAAGCGCATCGCCGGGTGGAACGATTGCGCGAACATGAAGCCCACGCCGCACGTCTCGATGCACTCGGCGACTTGCGCCGGCGTCAGCTCAATCTTCGCGCCCAGCGCCTCCAGCAGGTCGGCCGAGCCGGACTTCGAGGTCATCGCACGGTTGCCATGCTTCGCGACCCGCGCGCCACCCGCGGCAGCGACGAACGCCGCCGCGGTCGAGGCGTTGAACAGCTTCATCGACGACCCACCGGTACCGGCGGTGTCGAGCAGCGGCGTGGTGAGGTTGAGCGAGACGGTCAGCGCATGCTCGCGCATCGCCTTCGCCATGCCCGTGATCTCGTCGACGGTCTCGCCCTTGATTCGTAACGCGGTGACGAACGACCCGAACTGCGCTTCCGTCGCCACGGGGCCGTCGCCACGGGCGTCCTCGTCGAGGCCGGCGCGCATGATCTCGCGCATGACGGTCCCCGCCTCGTCCTCGCTCAGGTCGCGGCGCTCCTCGACGATGGCGCGGATCGCCTCCTGGATCATGCGGGCGCCCCGTCGCTCGCGCCGGCCGTCGAGGTCGCTGTGAACGCGAGGAAGTTGCGCAGCACGTCGTGGCCCACGGTGGTCATGATCGATTCCGGGTGGAACTGCACACCCTCGACGGGCAGATCGCGGTGCCGCACGCCCATGATCACCCCGCTGTCGGACTTCGCCGTCACGATCAGCTCCTCTGGCACCGTCTCCGGCTCGATCGCGAGCGAATGGTAGCGAATCGCCTCGAAGTCCTCGGGCAGCCCCGCGAACACACCCTCGCCGTCGTGCGATATCTGCGAGGTCTTGCCGTGCATGATCTCGCCCGCGTAGCCAATCGTTGCGCCGTAGGCCGCGCCGATGCATTGGAGACCGAGACAGACGCCGAGGAGCGGCGTGTGCCCCGCGAACGCCCCGACGAGGTCGACCGAGATGCCTGCCTCGTCCGGCGTGCACGGTCCGGGCGAGATCACGACCTGCTCCGGCGCCATCGCCAGGCAGTCCTCGACGCTGATCTTGTCGTTGCGATGCACCTCGACGTGCGCGCCCAGCTCCGTCAGGTACTGGTAGAGGTTGAAGGTGAACGAGTCGTAGTTGTCGATCAGCAACAGCATCGTCACGCCCCCCCGGTGTGCATCAGCTTCGCCGCCTCGGCCATGCGTTTGAGCGTCTCGAGGTGCTCCCGGTCGTGCTCCGCGACCTTCGCGAGGCGAGATCCAACCTGCACCACACCACGCTCAGCGTGGTTGCCGTAGGCGGCCAGCTGCTCGGGCGTCAGCGAGTTCAGCCACGCCCGAGTCTCCGACCGCACGAAATCCGCGCGGTGGCGCACCTCGGCGTCGTCGTCCGGCGGCCGCAACCGCCGGATGTCGCCCCACTGGTCGTCGTTGAACGGGCGCCACGTGCGCCCGGGCTCGTGCAGGAGACGCCGTGACTCTGCGGTGTAGTAGCCCTCGACCTCCGCCACGTGCGCCAGCTCATCAAGCGGCGTCCACGGCGCGCTCCCGTCCGCCGGAGATTCACCCAGCTGCTCGTTGCGCAGCTGCGACGGGATGCCATCGAGGACGGCGAGCAGGTCCGCCCGCGCCTCGGCGAGCAACGAGTCGAGAGCGCTCGCGTCGAGGACCCCGCCACCGTTTGCGCCGAACTGCCCGGCGAGCCACGAGGCGATCTCCGGCACGAGCTCGACGCCAGCGGGTGCAGCAGGCTGGATCCATCCAGCGTCGACGAACGTCCCCGCGTCGAAGCGCGGCTCACCGACCCAATCGACGCAGGTGAAGGCGTTGACGATGAAGCGACTGCCGTCGCCACCGTTGAGGTAGACGGTGTCGGCGAACTCGGCGGGACCGGGCTCGACGTGGAGCCCGTCGCGCAGCAGCGATTCGAGCGCCGCCTCCGCCGTCAGCTCGTCAGGCACGGCCACGAGCGGCAGGCCCCAACGCCCCGCGAACGGCCCGTCCTCGTCGAAACGCACGACGAGGAGCTTTGCGTCCTCACGCAGCATCACCGCAGCCGCTGCGAGGCGCGGGCCCGGCGGCGGAGCGGGTGGTTGGTTCGTCATCTTCGCGATCCGTTCCGCAGCTAGTAGCCGAGGCTGCCGGCGGGCGTACCGCCCTCGCCGCCCTCGGCATCGTCGATCGCGGCGATCAGCGCCTGCGCCTTGTGCTGGCACTCCTCGAACTCGCGTACGGGATCCGAGTCGAAGACGATGCCCGCGCCCGCCTGGACATGCGCGACGCCGTCCTTCATCACCAGTGTGCGAATAGTGATGCAGGTCTCGATGTTGCCCGACATGTCGAAGAACCCGACGCCCCCCGCGTATGGCCCGCGCTGATCCGGCTCGAGCTCGGCGATGATCTCCATCGCGCGGATCTTCGGCGCGCCGGACACCGTGCCCGCCGGGTAGGCCGCGCGCAGAGCGTCGTAGGCCGACATCTCCTCGCGCAGCGTGCCCGTCACGTGGCTCACGAGGTGCATGACGTGCGAGTAGTGCTCGATGTCGAGCTGCTGCGTCACCGCGACGCTGCCCGCCTCCGCGACGTGCCCCACGTCGTTGCGCCCGAGGTCCAGCAGCATGACGTGCTCCGCGATCTCCTTCGGATCGTGCCGCAACTCCTCTGCGAGCCGCTCATCGTCCAGCGGCGTCTCCCCGCGCGGCCGCGTCCCCGCGATCGGATGCACCTCGACAAGGCTGTCCTCGATGTTGACCAGAAGCTCAGGCGACGCGCCGACGATCGCCGTCTCATCGAACTGGAGGTAGTACATGTACGGCGACGGGTTGATTGTGCGCAGCGAGCGATAGACCTCGAACGGGTGCGCGCCGGTTTCGCGCGAGAACCGCTGCGAGAGCACCGTCTGGATCACGTCGCCGTCGATGATGTACTGGCGGATGCGCTTCACCGCCCCGTAGAAGTCCTCTCGGTCCCAGTTCGACGTCACCTCGTTCCCGGCGCTGCCAGCGAACGGCACGTACGGCAGCGCTCCCAGCGGGCGACTCAGGCGGTCGACCAGCTCGTCGATGCGCTGCTGCGCCTGCCGGTACGACGACTCGATGTCCCCATCGAGGCGCACATGCGCCACCACCTTGATCGTGTGCATCAGGTGGTCGAACACCAGCAGCGTGTCCGTGAACATCAGCCACGATTCGGGCAGCCCCAGGACATCCGGCCCCGCCAGGGGGACCTCCTCGATGTGCGAGACGGCCTCGTAGCCGAGATACCCGACCGCGCCGCCGTGGAAGCGCGGTAGCCCCGCCACCTCCACGGACTGGTGTCGCCCGAGCTCACGCTCGATCTCCTCGAGCGGGCCACCGTCGGCGTGCTCGGCGGCCATCACGCGGTAAGGCTCGGTGCCGATGAACGAATAGCGCCCCATCCGCTCCCCGCCCTCGACGGACTCGAGCAGATAGCTGTACGGCCCGCGCGCCACCTTCAGGTAGGCGGAAACGGGCGTTTCGAGGTCCGCACGAACCTCGCGATAGATCGGAACGATGTTGCCCTGCCGGCTCCGACGGCGGACCTCGGCGAGGCTGGGGGTGGTGTCAGTCAGCAGAACCATGGTGGTGAAGCTCCTCGAGCAGTCGTGATGCGAACAGCGGTGGGTGCGTGCTGCTCCGCCACCAGCGGGAGCCGCCGATGGTCGCCACGGTCGACATGACAGGTCGTTCGAACGTCATTGCGCTGCTCCCTCTTCTGACTGCGGCCGCTCCTCGTGGCGCTCTGCTCTCCTCGGTGTGCGGCTTACAAACAAAAACACCATCGCCACTGTGGGACGATGGTGATCGCGGTGCCACCCACCTTCGCGCCGTGACCTGCCGCTCCGGCAGGTGCCCACGACACCTCTACGAGGCACAGTCGAGTCGTCTCGACGATGCCCTGGGCCTGGATAACGGCGCCCCCACCGTCGACGCCTACTGACCGCGCTCGCCCCGGAGGGCTGGCCGGCGTTCGGGCCAAGACTCTCGGGTCCATTCGACCGCCGCTGCAGGCGCCGGGCTCTCACTGCCCCCGGCTCGCTCCCGCCCCGCGTCTCGGTCTACTACTCCCGATCGACGTCCATCTTTCGTCGCCCCGAGGCTACGCGCGCCCGCCTCGATATGTCAACGAAACAGCGCGACTGTTGCGCCGTCGGGTAGTGACAACGCCTCAACGCCACGCGATCCTGCGTCGGGGAGGAGCGGATGTCCGCACGCACGCCGCAGGGTCGAGCCCGCGTCACCGACCGTCAGCGTGAGGTGGCCAGCCTCATCGCCCGAGGCATGACCGACCCTGAGATCGCTGAAGCGCTCGGGATCACCCTCGACGGCGCAAAGCACCACGTCTCCGAGCTCTCGTCCGCCTCGACCTCCAGCGCCGCGAGGAGATCGCAGCGCCTGGTAGTCAGAGAGAGTCGCCGATGCGTCGACTCAGCCTCGTCTTCACGCCCCTGCTGCTCCTCGCCGGCGTCGCCGCGACGGCGGTGGTGGCAGTGATCGCGGTCGTCGCCATGATCACCCTTGGCGGCAACGAGGGCACGCCACTAGTCGCGACCGTCCCCACGATCGAGGCAACACCAACGCCTGACGTGCCGCCCCGCGGCGTCCCGACAGCTGAGCCCGATACGTTCGACGTGTCGGTTGACGACTTCTGGACGATGAACCTCGACGCTGACGACCTCGAACGCGTCCTACCGCAGGAGTTGGCCCCGTTGCTCGTCGTGACGCGGGAGGGCGCCGTCGAGGTCTCGCCGATCGACAGCGAGCGTGAGCGGCCGGCCTCGGACGGTTCGACCGCCGGAGTGTTCGTGGCGGTGGACGCCTCAGACCGCGACGACCCCGACCAGCAGCTCGCTCTCGCTTCGTCACGCGTCGTGCTCTACCGCTCGTCAACAGACGCGCTCGCCGAGTTCTTCGAGCTGATTAGCGAGGGCCGCCAGCTCGTGACCGAGTTCGGACCGATCGACGCCGAAGGCGAGCCCGCCTCAGGCGCGTGGGACGACGCCGTGCGCATCACCGAACGCGCGGGGTCGACGATCGTCCTCGTCCGCGTCGGGCCAGTGCTCGGCACCGTGGTCGTAGTCCGCACCGACGGCGAGTCCACCGCCGAGGCGGCGACGACCCTCGCCCGTGTCCTCGCCGAACGCATGCGGAGGGTGCTGACAGGCCTCGGCGCGTTCGAAGACTAGGCTCGAGCCGCCGGCTACACCACCACCGGCTCGCGGTCAGGACGATCGCGCTCGGCGGCCATGAGCGCTGCTAGGCGGTCGACCGTGACGTCGAGGTCATCCTCGACGTTCTCGACGATGGTGGCGAACGTGCGCGCGCGCTCCGTTTCGCTCGCCGCCTCGGCCAAGCGGAGGGCGATCTGGGACTCGGACTCGGCGCCGCGCTCGCGCAGGTGGGCCTCGAGGTGCGCCGGATCGTCAGGGATGAGAAAAAGGAAGAGTGCGGCGGGGAGCACCTCGCGTAGCGACTCCGCGCCCTGGATATCCACCCGCACGATTACGTCGGCCCCGCGGTCGAGGTGGCGACGGACCTGGCTGCGCGGCACACCGTAGCGCTGGCCGTAGACCACCGCGTGCTCAAGCAGCTCGCCCTCCTCGAGGGCCCGGTCGAAGCCCTCGGCGTCGACGAAGAGGTGGTGCTCACCGTGGACCTCACCATCGCGAGGTGCGCGCGTCGTCATCGTCGCTGGCAGCCCAACATTGAACCCGCGCTCTCGCATGCGGACGATCACGGAGTCCTTGCCCACGCCGGAGGGACCGGAGAGTACGACCACGAGCGGAGCGCCCTCGGTCGGCGCGTCGCCGCCGTCGCCGGGCGTGCTAGGAGGCACGGGGGCGCGGACCGCGGCGGCAGATCGCGCGCGGTCGGACCGGGCTGGTCAGAGAGCTCGTCGAGGGGTTAGGCGGCACCTTCGGTGCCGGCGCGTGCGGCGCTGACACGACCGGCGAACGTCTCCGGCGTGATCGCAATCAAGGCCACCCAGTCGCTGTCGAGCACGACCACAGCCTTCGTGCGACGGCCGCTGGTCAGGTCGATCGCGCGATGCTGTTCTTTGCCGCGTTGAACCATGCGCTTGATCGGTGCCGAGCTCGGCGACGCCACCCCCATCACGCGATTCAGCGCGAGGTGATTGTCGAAGCCTACGTGAATCAGTTCCGTCGCCATTACCTGCTCCCGCCGGACAGACCACTCCTAGCCAGTCTCACACCTATCTAAGTCCGTCCAGAAGTCAGGGTATGACACATTAACGGCTTCTGCGCCAGTCACGAGCGTTTCGCCGCTCGCGAATACTCCCGCGATCCCGCCCAGCATCGCGAGTCTGTGATCGCCCGAGGAGTCCACCGAAGCCCCCTCCAGACGCGCGCCACCCTGCACCGTCATCCCATCGTCGTGCTCCTCGAGCGTGACGCCGAGGGCACGCAGCATCGCCGAGGTGGTCGCAATGCGGTCTGATTCCTTGGCTCGCAGCTCCGCCGCCCCGGCGATCACGGTCTCACCCGAGGCGAGCGCGCCGGCCAGCGCGGCGAGCGGGAGCTCGTCGACCGCACGCGGGACCAGGTCGCCATCGATGCGCGTGCCGTGCAGCTCCGAGGAGCGCACGACGATGTCCGCAACCGGCTCACCTCCGACCGTCCGCTCCTCCACGAGGGTGATGTCGGCGCCCATCGCGCGCAGGATGTCGAGGATGCCGGTGCGTGTCGGATTGACGCCCACGCCAGCCAGCATCAGCTCGGCATCGGGGTGAGCTGATGCCGCCACGATCCAGGGCGCGGCCGTCGAGATGTCGCCCGGCACGCGGACCCCGACCGCCTGGAGGTCTCCTGCCGGTGGCGTCAGCGTCACGGTCGTGCCGTCGACGTCGATGCCCGCACCCATGGCGCCGAGCATGCGTTCGGTGTGGTCGCGCGTAGCCGCCAGCTCCCGGACCGTCGTCGGCCCGTCGGCGGCGAGCCCGGCGAGGAGGATCGCGGACTTCACCTGCGCTGACGCAACCGGCGGCTCGAACGACTGCCCACCGTCGACCGCGCCGCCGTGGATCACGATCGGTGGCAGCGTGCCTTCCGCACGCGCGGTCACCTCGACGCCCAGCTGGCGCAGCGGATTGAGGATGCGCGCCATCGGCCGTCGTCGCAGTGACTCGTCGCCCGAGAGCACCGACAGCGCCGGCAGGCCTGCGACGAGCCCGGCCAGCAAGCGAATGCTGGTCCCGGAGTTGCCGCAGTCGAGGATGTCGGAGGCCTCCTGCAGTCCCGCGCGTCCGCGGCCGCGGACGATCAGCCGGCCATCGCCGGGCTCCTCGATCGTCGCCCCGAGCGCACGCAGACAGGCCATCGTGGAACGCGTGTCGGCGGAGTCGAGCCAACCCTCGAGGATCGCGTCGCCCGAGGCGAGCGCGTTCAACATCAACGCACGATGCGTGATCGACTTGTCGCCAGGAATCGACAGCGTGCCGCGCAGCCGGGACGCCGGGCGGACGGTGCGGGTGCCCTCGACGGTCTGCACGATCATCGTCCTCCGCTGAGCGCAGCCGCCCGACGCGGTCAGATGCGGCGGGTGGTCCGCTCCGCCTCGTCGGTGTCGCGCAGCCGGTCCTCGGCCGCCTTCGTGATTTCGCCCATCCGCTCGCGGATGGCGTCGCCCATCAGGAACGAGCTGAAGCCATATCCGCCGATCGCTTCGGCGTCAGGCCCGACAGCATCACTCTCGCGCCCGATCTTGCCGCCTCGAAACAGCTCGTAGTCGTGCTGCGTCTCGGCCAGGAGCTTGAACAGCGCCTCGTCGTCCTCGTCGGCCACGGCGTCCCGGTGCTCGCGCAGCGTCTCGATCATGCGGTCCAGCCAGTGCACGACCTGGTCGCGGTTGGTGGCATACATGTCGTACGCGATCGAGGCCTCCGTGCCGGTCAGCCTCGTCGTGTCCTTGAACCCGCTCGCGGCCAGCAGCGACAGCTCTGGCCACGCTTCGGAACCCCGCGCGAGGCGGTAGAGCGACGTCGCCACGGCCATCGGCATGTGCGAGACGGCGGCGACGTAGGCGTCGTGCTCGTCGGCGTCCATCAACATCGGCTCTGCGCCCATCATCTCGGCCAGGCCGATCACGGCGCGCACCGCACGAGGCGTCGCGTTCGGTGGGGCCACGACGACCCAGCGCGCGCCCTCGAACAGGTCGGGGTCAGCCGCCTCCGGGCCGGTGTCGGTCTTGCCGGCCATCGGATGCCCGCCGACAAAGCTGACGCTCGAGGGCAGCACTTTCGCTGCATGGCGCATGGTTTCGCCCTTGGTGGAGCCCACGTCGGTGACGATCGCCTCGGCGTCCAACGACCGTGCGATCTCCTCGAGCAAGCGCCGGTTCGCCAGCGGCGGCGCGGCTAGGATCACGATCTCGGCTTCCCGCACCGCCTTCGTGGCGTCGCCCTCGAACGAGTCGATCGCGCCGAGGTCCTTCGCCTGCTTCAGCGGCCCGCGATAGCGATCGTGTCCCACGATCTGCATCTCGCTCTCGCCCGCATCGCGCTTGAGGCGCAGGGCGATCGAGGTGCCGATCAAGCCCATGCCGAGGATGGCTACTCGCGTCATCTTGCTGCTCCGCCCGGTGGTGAGATGCGGTCGATCGGCCGCCCGGCCATCGTAGCACCGCGGAGGCCGCGTCTCGCCGCGTTCAGCTCGCTTCGTCGGCCGCGATCAAGCGCGCCAGCTCGGCATCGTGCAGCATTCGCTGCGGTAGGCTGCGCCGCTCCTCGGCGGTGTGGAACCGCACGAGGTCCAACACCTGTTCGTCGACGCCGAGGTCCGCGAGCCGGATCGCGCCGAGCGAGGCGTGGTAGCGGAGGCGCCAGAGCGCGCCCCGCACCCCGCGTGCGCCCTCGACCTCGATGCGCCGCGACAGCGAGCCGCTGACAGCGTTCAGCAGCACGAAGAGCACGCGGGTCCAGACCGTGAGGCGGCCCTTGCCCACATCGTGCAGCAGCGCCGCGCGCCGCAGTGCCGAGGACGGTGGGGCGGACGCCTCGACGCGGTCGAGCTGGAAGATCAGGTCGACGCTGTGGCGCTGGTCGCGCCGGTCCATCTCGACGAACAGGGAGAGCTCGCGATCGGACAGCAGCGACCGCACGGCTGAGATTTCCTCGGTCGCGAGTCGCGTGCGGAAGCCGCGGAAGAACTGGCGGACGCGGTAACGAGCGCGGCCCAGTCTGTGGCTGAACATTGGCTCAGCCGAACTCGATCGCGGCGCCGCCCGCGAAGATCTCGAGCAGCACGTTGAGGATCGGTCCCATCACGGTGAACAGCCCGAAGTCGCCGCCAGTGAAGAACGGCGCGAACACCAGCAGCATCAGGATCCCGAAGCCCCAGGGCTCGATCTTCACCAGCTCGCGCCCCAGCTCCGGCGGCAGCACCCCCAGCGCCACCCGGTAGCCATCGAGCGGTGGGATCGGCAGCAGGTTGAACACCGCCAGGATCACGTTGAGCAGCAGCACCGTGCCGAAGAATAGTCCGAGCAGGTCGCCGAACGACTGCGTCCACAGATCGGCGTAGAAGCTGACCGCGCCCGGCGCGACGAAGGGGTGCCAGATGTCCCCGTTGGCGTCGTTCACCCCCACCCAGCCGAGGCGAATCGGGATCCCCGCCAGCGCCGCCAGAAACAGGTTCGAGACGGGCCCCGCCCCGGCAATGATTGCCATCGAGCGTCGCGGATTCGCGGTGTTGAAAGGGTTTACCGGCACCGGCTTCGCCCAGCCGAAGCCAACGAAGAAGATCAGCGTCGACCCCAGCGGATCGAAGTGCTTGCGTGGGTCCAGGGTGAGACGCCCCATCGCCCTCGGCGTGCCATCGCCCAGGCTGTCGGCGACGAACGCATGCATGAACTCGTGGAACGCGAGGCCCAGCAGCAGCGTCACCGAGAAGGCGAGCAGCAGGATCAGGACCGCATCCGGAGCGTCGCCGATGACGGGCAGGAACCGAAAAATCACAGTCCCACCGTAGCAGCGGACCGGCTGAGCGCCTCCCTGCGGAGGCTTATGACGAGCGTTCGTTGACAGTGGTTCTGAGCAATTCTTATCGTGGAATGACAGGGTGAGGCGCCGCTAGGGCGGCTTCACCGAAGACTCGAGCAGGCTCTGGCTAGGTCGTCGGACGGGCGGGGCCCGACGACCACCGCTCGAGCCGAGGTGCTGGCGATGCTTCGATGACCCGCCATCGATCCATGACGTCCGCGATCTCTGCGCGTCTAGCAGCGGTCGCTGGTGTCGTGGCGCTGCTGCTCGCGCTCGGCGTCGCTGCGTGGCTCATCGGCGCGCTGCCGAGCGGCGACGACGGGCCGACCGAGGCGCGCCATCCGGGTGCGCCGGTGCTCGTCTACGCGGAGTACGGTGAGACCGCCGACCGCATCTACACCGCCCCGGCCGAGTCGCCCGCAGACCGCACGCTCATCGACACCGTGCCCCACGCCGCCGGATGGGCCATCACGCCCTCGCCCGAGATCGTCGACGGACGCGCCTCGTTCACCGCGCTGCCCCCCGAAGCGCCCTCGCGGCGTGACGCGCCCGCCGAACTCTGGGTACTCACCGTCGAGGACGGGACGCGGGTTCGCTTCGCGAGCGACGCCGACCTGCTCGTGCCGCCGGTGCTGAGCCCCGACGGCACGGCGCTGCTCTATCGCACGGCACTGCTCGAGAACCGGCAGGAGATCGTGCGCGTCGACCTGGCCACGCGCGCGCGGCGCGTGATACACGTCGAGGAGTCGCCGTTCGGGGTCCTCCCAGTCGGCTTCGATGACAGCGGGCACCCCCTAGTCGCGCGCCTGTCGCTCACGGGGACCGACTTGCTGCGGATCGAACACCCGGACCCGCCTGTGTTGCTCCAGCACCTGAGCGACGAGATCGCGCGCGAGTGGCGTCTCTCCTCGGACGGCAGCGTTCTCACTTATGTCGTGCCGATCATCGACCGCGAACTCGTGCTCTGGCAGCCGCGCGCGCTGCGCACGAGCAACGGCGAGCCGATCCCAGCCGTGCTGCCGCCTGCGAGCTACTTCGCTCCGCTCTGGGAGCCGGTGAGCGGCGCGCTCGCCGCCGGCAGCCTCGGCGGCGAGTTCCTGGGCGGCGTCGGCGACGGCATCGTCGTACTGCGTCCTGACGGTGCGCTCGCCGCACTCGCGCCGCCCGCCGAGGGCTTCGACGTGCCGCTGTCGTGGAGCCTGGACGGCCGCTGGCTGACGGTGCGCCACTTCGAACGCGCCAACAACGTCGATCCGGGGCTCGACACGGTGACCGTGATCGGCCTCGACGGCACGCGCCGCCCCGTCGAGGCCGAACGCGAGGTGATCGTCCTGGGGTGGGTCGGTGCGTAGACGCACACTCGCGCTCGGCGTGACCCTGCTGGCCGTGCTGGCCCTCGGCGGCGTGCACGAGTTCCGCGGTCCACGGCCACACGCCGAGGCGTGCGCCTTCGATCCACGCACGCCGCACACCTACGAGGCCGAGGGCGACCGGCTGCGTTACCTCGCGGCGATCGATGCGGCGTCGGTGAACGGCCTGCTGCCCGGCGACCCGTTCTTCGAGCTGCCACGCGTCGAGTTGGGAACGCGCCAGAACCGCGCCGAGGGCGTGCGTCAGGTCCCCGTGGAGATCTTGCGCGGCCTCGGCTGGGTCGAGTCGCAGCTGACCATGGCCTCGCGGTCCGTCCGCTTCGAGTCGATTGGCGACACGCTGGTCTCGTTCGACTGCGGACACGGGATTATGCAGGTCACAACCGGCATGACGATCCCGCTTGGCGCAGCCGGACGCGCCTCGTCGGACCAGGTGCTGGTAGCCACCCATTACGCCTTCAACGCGTCGCGCGGCGCGGTGCTGCTGGCGGACAAGTGGAATCAGGCGCCGCAGCAACGCCCGATCGTCGGCACCGATACCAACAGCGACCCGAACCTGATCGAAAACTGGTACTACGCCGTCTGGTCCTACAACGGCTTCACCGGACCCGGCAGCCGAGGCTCCAACCACCCCCTCGACCCCACGTTCGCGTCGGTCCGTGACTACCGCTGCGACGGGTCGCAGTCGCGCAATCGCTTCCCTTACCAGGAACTGGTCTGGGGCTGCCTCGCCCACCCGCCTGAGCGCGAGGGCGCGCGGCTGTGGGCACCCGTCGCCGCGAGCCTGCCAAACGTCAACGACCCCACCGTCTTCAACGCCCTCAGCATCGCCAACTTCGACTTCCCGTTCTCGAACATGGATCTGCCGACGCCTGAGCCCGCGCACGCCGCCGAGGCGGTGACGCTGCCACCCAACCTCGCGGCCGGCCTCTTTGCGGCGCCGCTGATGCAGGTGGCGACCACGTCGGCCTCGATCGATGTCACCGGGCCGCCCTCGGCGGCGCAGGCGACCATCGACATCCGCAACGCCGGCACGGGCGTGCTGGCGTGGCAGGCATCCACGAGCGATCCGTTCCTCGTGCTGTCGCCACCGGCCGGCGCGGCCGCCGGCACGGACCTGCGATGCGCGATCGGACCCTGCCCCGCCGGGCGGCTGACGGTCACCGTGAACCCGACGCTGTTGCCAACGACCAACACGAGCGGGACCATCCGTATCGAGAACGCGAACGGCACCGGCACCGTGGCGATCGTCGAGGTCGAGGTGATCGCCGACTTCGCCATCGGCGCGCCTGGTACGAGCCGAGAGCGCTAACAGCTAGACAGCGGCGGACGGCGGGACTTACATGATCGAACGAGCGATAGAGCGCGGCACGAGCTTTGGACGGCGCTGGGCGGAACGCGTCCGACGCAACCACGGCCTCGAGCACGCCACGGTCGCCGTCCTGCTCGCGCGTCACGGCGCGCAGCGCCTGGCCGGACGCGCCACAACGGACGGCTTCTACATCCTCTGCGAAGCCGACGAGGCGACGGTGCAGAGCTGCGCCGAGGAGGCGCTGCACCGCATGCAAGCCGGGCAGCGCTCGCTCGCCGTCTCGTCGCTCTGTGGCACCAACATCGCGGTCTCCGCGTTCTGCAGCTCAGCGGCGGCGACGCTCGTCCTCATGGGCGGCCGCCCGAGTGAGCGCTACAGCAACGCCTTCGCCGCCGGCATGCTCGGCTTCATCGCCGGCCAACCCCTCGGCCGGCTGCTGCAGCGCAAAGTCACGACCAGCGGCGAGGTCGACCACCTCGAGGTGATCGGCGTCTCGACTGTCGTGGGCTCGCTGAAGAAGGTCCAGACGCGCGAGGTCTAGCCGGGCCTCAAGGTCGCTACCTCGCAGGTGCCTAGATGAGCGCGCCCTGCGTCTCCTGGTCCGCCTCGACCAGACAGGCCGGGTCGTCGTTGTCGACCGAGTTCACGCGCGTCGACACGGCGGTGGGGACGAGGAAGTCGTCCGCGATCGGCGTCAGCAGGCCGCGCAGCGTCTCTGGCGACTGGTCCTCGTACAGCCAGGCTTCGACGGCCCCATCGTTCGGGAGGATGACCGGCATCCGGTCGTGGATCGGACGCACCGTCTCGTTCGGCTCGGTCGTGATGATGGTGAACGTCTCTGTGCGCTCCGCCTCGCCCTCGAGCCGCGCCGAGGCGTAGAGGCCCGCAAACAGGAACAGCTCGCGATCGGGACGATGGAACCAGATCGGCCGCCGCTCCTTCTTCTCGCCGACCCACTCGAAGAAGCCGTCAGCGAGCACCGCGCAGCGGGTCGTCTTGAACGCGTCACGGAAGGGGCGGCGTGACGCCAGCGACTCGGCGCGCGCATTGATGTGTTTCGCCCCAGCCCGCCGGTTCTCATCCCACCAGTTGACGAGCCCCCACGTCGCCCAGACGGCCTCGCGCTCTTCGCGCTGGTTGCGCACGATCCAGTGCTCTTGCATCGGCGCAATGTTCCAGCGCGGCTGGAAATGCTCCTCGATCAGCTGCTCTGGATCGACGCCCAGGTGCTGCGCGACCCAGTCGCGATCCTCCGCCGTCATGGTGAAACGTCCGCACATGCCGTGAGTGTAGCGCCGAGCTGTGACCGACGAGGGCTAGCGCTGCGACCCCCACCACGACCCCGCGAGCGCGCCGAGGATGCCGAAGACGGCGAACTCGCCTCGGACGCCTCCGGGTTGGTCGGAGAGGATCGTCGCGCTCGGCATCTCACCGAGGAGCTCGAGTGACCCCCAGGCCACGCCCACGGCCGCGATGCCGAGCAGCGTCGCGAGCGTTCCCTGACATGCGTTCAACGGACGATCGAAGATGAGGCGGGGGAGGACCCCGGGAGCCGCCGCGATCGCCAGCGGGAACAGGTGGTAGGTGGTTCCGGTGTTCGCCGTGAGCAGCACGAACAGCGCCGCCGCTACGGCCGCGCCGCCGACGCCGACCCAGAGCGAACCTGAGGCTTGCACTTGACTGCTCATCACCAACCCCCCTCTATCACGATCGCCGAGCCGGCCTCGACTGTCCGGAACGCCGATCACGGCTAGGATGCCGCCGGAGGGCCGCATGAGCGACTGGCAAACCCGCTACGTCGACAAGGTGATCGACCCCGCCTCGGCCGTCGGGCTCGCCCGAGGATGGCTGGCTCGTCCACCTCGGCGCCGCGGGATCCGACCCCCGGGTATCTCATGCCCTTCCTCCACGAGCGTCGCGAGGAGTTGAACGACGTCGTCGCTTACGGCGATCTGACGCGCCTGGACCTGCAGTGGGACGAGAACCTCGCCGAGGAGCGGCACATCGAGATGCGCTCCGCCTATCCGACGCCGGGCCCACGTCGGGCCTACCTCGCCGACCGCACGCACTACCAGCCGGCGACCGTCTTCACCGAGCCTCGTCGCTACGAGCGCGACCTCGGCGACCCGGACGTGGGCATCTACTACATGTCCCCGCCGGACGAGCGCGGGTACATGTCCTTCGGCGCAGCGCTCTGGGACAACAAGATCACCCTCCGCCGCAGCCAGCGCGTGATCGCCGAGGTGGCTTCGGCCGTGATCCGTACCGCCGGCGACAACTTCGTCCATGTCGATGAGGTCGATTACCTCGTACCTGTGCCCGACGACGCGCTACCCAACGTCTCCGTGCAACCGGCCGAGCGCGACGAAGAATCCCTCGCGCGGCTCGATCTCGCAGGCGCGTACACCGCCGAGCTCGTCCGCGACGGCGATACGATCGAGCTCGGCGTCGGCGCCGCCTCGAACGCGGTGATCCCGCACCTCGCGACGAAACGAGATCTCGGCTACCATTCAGAGCCGACGGGCCCGGGCATCGCCTCGCTCTACGCGCAGGGGGTGTTCAACGGCAGTCGCAAGAGCCGTGACGTGGGCAAGATGGTGGTCACGGCGCTCTCCTCGATCCCCAGCGAGCTGGCCATCGAGCAGGCGAGCTTCGACGACTGGCTCGTCTTCGGCGTCGACTACGTCCACAACCCCGCGGTCATCGCCTCGCAGTCGAACATGACCTCGATCAACACCGGCACGATGATCGATCTCACCGGACAGTTCGTCTTCGACTCGATGGGTCACGAGATGTACACCGGCCCGGGTGGGCAGCTCGAGTTCGTGATCGGCGCCGTCTACGCGCCCGGCGGGCGCTCGATCCACGTACTCCCGGCCACGGCCGGTGATGCCTCGAGGATCGTGTGCGAACTCCCGCCGGGAGCCAACGTCGGCATCCCGCGGTATCTCACCGACCTGATCGTGACCGAATTCGGTGTCGCCTCGCTGTTCGGCAAGACCGAGCGAGACCGCGTGCGGGAACTGATCGCGATCGCCGACGCCGGCCACCGCGCCGACCTGACGAAGCAGGCCCGCGCACGAGGACTGATCTAGCCTTCGGAGGTCCCGCGTCTAGGCGTCACCCGGCCTCTAGGCGTCATCCTGACGGCGGCTCGCCGAGTCGCGGTCCGGCTCGTCGAAGTAGTCGAGCTGGTCGATCGGCATGAACACGGCCGAGAGCAGGTTCATCAGGTGCGACACGATGCGCTTCTGGAAGCGGAACAGCAGTGCGCGCGGTACGGCGATCGAGGCGGCGTCCTCTGAACGCAGCAACTCGTTCACCCGGCGATCAAAGTCGTCGAGCATGCCGTCGCCGATGTCGCTCAACTCGCGGGCCCGCTCGACATCCTCGGCGGCGAACACCTTGCCCGACTCCGTGATCATCTCGGACACGTTCTTGGCGATCGCGTACAACTCCTCGCGGTCGTCCGCGGAGGAGAGATCTACGCCCTCCGCCGCCAGGTCGAAGATGTTCTTCGCGTAGTCGCCCACGCGCTCCACGTCCTTCACCACACTCATGTAGACGAGCGTGGCGGGCACGCTGGCGGCGGCGCGGACGGAGACATGTACGACCAGTTCGCGCCGGATGCGCTGCTCCGCCTCGTTGACCCGCCGATCGGTCTCGTAGAGGTCAGGCCCGACCGCCGCGGGGCTGGCGCCGCTCAGCAGCGCAGAGATGGCCAGGTCGAACGAGTGGCGGTCGTCCCCGAGCATCTCCTGCACCGTCGCTTCGACGTGACTGAGTGGGTCGCCGTCGTCGCGTCTGCGTCGGAAGAATCTGAGCACCATGGGGCACCTACCTCTGTCTCGCGCCGGCCGCTACCGGAAAGCCAGCATTCCCACCGCCGGCATCACGATGAAGAGCCCGACCGTATACACGACCACCACCATCCGATTATCCGCAGCGCGGTTCGCCAGCGCCTCGGCGAGGCGCACTGGAACCGCACGGATCGCCGGAACCGGGTAGATCAGCAAGATAGCACCGAGGTTGAAGAGCGTATGGACGAGGGCGATCACCAGCCCCGCGCGCAGATCGACCGCCAGCGCCGCCAGCAGTGCCGTGATCGTCGTGCCGAGGTTCGCCCCGAGCGTGATCGGGAACGCGTTGCGCACCGCCAGGATCCCCGATCCGACCATCGGCACCAGGATCGAGGTCGTGATGCTCGACGACTGCACCGCCACCGTGGTGACGAGCCCCACGCCCATGCCGACGAGCCCACCGCCGCTCGCGACGAAACGGTTGAGCACTCGCTCAATGCGTGACGCGACGATCTGCCGCATGTTCGTGGTAATCAGCGCCAGCGCGAGGAAGATCAGTGATACGCCAGCAATGATCAGGACCGTCCCGATCACCCGCTCGGAGTCGGTGAACCCCTCGATGAAGTCCTTCACGACCGAGACCGGTTCGCGCACCGCGTCCTTGATCGGGCTCCTGGTCTTACCGCCCTCGACGGAGCCGCCGATCGGCTCGGCCACACGGTCCGCGAGCTTGGCGAGGAAGCCCGTCGCAATCTCGATCGGAAGGAAGATCGCCACGGCGATGAGGTTGAAGAAGTCATGCATCGTCGCGCCCGCGAAGGCACGCCGGAACTCCTCGGTGCGGCGCGCCGAACCGAGGGCGGCCACCGTGTTCGTCACCGTGGTGCCGATGTTGGCGCCCATGATCATCGGCACCGCCGTCGGCACACCGATCGCTCCGCTACCGACGAGCCCGACGATCGTCGAGGTCGAGACCGACGAGGACTGGACCAGCACGGTTGCGAGGATGCCGGCGAAGAGACCCGCGAGCGGATGGTCGACGCTATCCAGCAGCCCGTCCTGGAACCCATCGCCGAGCGCCTGGATGCCCGCCTCCAACATTGAGACGCCAGCAAGGAAGCCGTAGAGGGAAGTGATGACGATCGCCGCGAGTACGAATGTTCTCAACTTCGTACTCGCGCGATGCCGGAGCGGTCGGTGGGAACGTTACGCAAGCGCATCGACCGCGACTCTAATCCAATCGATGACTACGCGGCAGTGGAACCCCCGCCTGAGGGGCGTACGCGCTGCAGTTGATCGCGGTGCTCCGAGCGGTACACTCGATGTCTGCCTCATTCACGAGTATCACGCTCAAGAAACGCAACTACACCTGAACGGTGCGACATGTTCCGGTCGGCTCAGCCGTGACCAGCGCACGACGCGCAGCTCCGACCTCGCTCGGCGAGGATGCGCTTGCGACCTGGCACGCGCACCGCGACGCCGAGGCTCAACGTGACCTCGCTAGACCGCGCCTCGCCTGGCGCAGGCGAAGTGGCATCGCAGCGTCAGTGCTCGGCGCGGTCTACCTGTTCGCGCTGGCGCTCCTGCTCGCGGCAGGTGCCGGCGGCGGCGCAGACCTCTTCGCGCGACTCGATGTCGAGGGTTCGCCGAACCTCGTGGGCGCAGCCTGGCTGACGGCCTACGGCGCGCTCTCGGGCAGCCCCGTGGCGGCGCTCGCCCTGTCGTTGCTCGACGGCGGTGCAGTCGAGCGAGGCGGCGCGCTGGCGATGATTGCCGGTTCGCGCCTCGGCGCCTCGCTGATCGTGCTGCTCGCGGCGCTCGCCGCCTGGCTGCGCGGCCGCCGCGGACCCGACGCCATCTTCGTCGGCGTCGTCGCGATGATCGTGACGTTCGCGCTCTACCTGCCCGCCCTTGCCCTCGCCTCCCCGCTGGCGGGCAGCGAAGCGCTCCGCGCCACCGCCGAGGCGATCCCGAGCGGCTTCGCCGGCGCCGGCGAGGGCATCGTCGCGCCGCTCTCGGATCCGCTGGCGCGACGGCTGCCGGATTCCGGACTGCTGGCGCTGGGCGTGGGCCTGCTGCTCGGCGCGTTCTGGCTCTTCGACCGGCTGCTGCCCACGCTGGAGACGCCGGGCGCCGGGTTCGAGCACGCGGCGCGCGGAGCCCGGTCCCCGCGCGTCACCTTCCTCGTCGGCGCCGGCGTCACCGCCATCACCATGTCCGCCGGGCTGTCGATCGCCCTGCTCGTGCCGCTGACGCTGCGTGGGGTCGTGCGGCGGCGCGACCTCGTGCCCTTCATCCTCGGCGCGAACGTCACCACCCTGGTCGACACGCTCTTCGCCGCCTTGCTGCTCGACAGCGCGGAGGCGGTGGCCGCCGTCGTCGCGCTCGCGGCTTCGGTCGGCGCGCCCTCGATCATCCTCGTCACGGTCGGACACCGCCCCTTCGCCGCCGCCGTGCTGTGGCTGGCGACGCACCTCACTTCGACGCGTCGAGGGGTCGTCGCCTTCCTCGCCGTGGCCGCGCTCACGCCGGTGATCCTGATTGCGGTGTGAGAGGCGACGGCGCGTACTAAGATCCGCGTCATGACGCGGTCACGACGCAACTTCCTGCGCTTCGGAGCGCTCGCCGCCGGCGGCCTGGCCCTCGCCTGCCTGCCCGGCAGCGACGAGGACTCGACGCCGACGCCCACGGCCGCTGCGCCCAGCCCGACCGCGACACCGACGGCCGAACCCAGCCCGACGCCTGCGCCCACCGCACCGCCGACGCCGGTGCCGACGCCACGGCCGGTGCCGCCGGCCGGGCGGACCGAGCGCGTGCTGCTCGACGACACGCAATGGGCGACCCCGGCCGTGATCACCCACTCGGGCGTCGAGGGCCCGCGCGTGATGATCCTCGGTGGAGTGCACGGCAACGAGCCCGGCGGCTGGCTCGCCGCCGAAGCGATCGCCGAGTGGGATGTCGAACACGGATCGCTGGTCGTCGTGCCGCGCGCCAACATGGTCGCGACCGAGATCTTCGAGCGCACCACCCAGGAGCTCGGCGACCTCAACCGCCTGTACCCCGGCAGCACCGCCGAGGAGGCGCTGCCGATGTCGCACATGGCCGCAGAGATCTCCGCACTCGCGCGCGAGTTCGAGGTCGAACGCCTGCTCGACCTCCACGAGTCGTGGGCGTTCTTCCGCGAGCGAAGCCAGGACGGTACGGCTTTCCTCGGGCAGACGATCACCACCGGCGGGCTGATCGACGACTTCCCTGAGGGCGAGACGATCGTCGACGCGATCAACGGGCAGATCGCCTCCAGACGCGAACAGTTCATCTTCCGCGGCGGCCGCAGCTCCATCACCCGCGGCATCTTCGACTCCGGCTTCAGCGGCTTCCCCTCCTCCACCGGCTTCCGTGGCGGCACCTCGCTCTCGCTCGGCAACCATGTGCCGGGGCTGCTGCCCTACCTCGTCGAGATGGGCCAGCAGGGCCAACCAGTCGAGCGGCGCGCCCAGTTGCACCGCCTCGTCGCCCGCACTGCCCTCGAGGAGTGGGGGCTGCTCACGCGCCAGGCCTAGCCGCGACGCCTCGCCGGGCGCGCGTGCTATCGTGCCGCGGCTACGCCTCGACCCGCCGGGCGAGGACCGCGGCACTCCAGCCACCCGCGACTGATAGGACGCACCGATGTGCTACGAACTCGACGCTGAGCCGCCCATCCCGCCGATCGCCGGCGGCGCGGCCGACAGCGAAGACCTGACACTCACCGCCTCGGATGGCACCGACCTCGCCGCCTTCATCGCCCGCGCGGAGGGCTCCGATGGCGCCGGACCGGCGATGGTGGTCCTGCCCGACGTACGAGGGCTGTTCCACTTCTACGAGGAGTTGGCACTCCGCTTCGCCGAGCAGGGGATCGACTCGATCGCCTTCGACTACTTCGGCCGTACCGCCGGCGTCGGCAAGCGCGATGACGAGTTCCCCTTCCGTGACCACGTCGCCCAGACCACGTTCGAGGGCGTCAAGGCGGACACCGCTGCCGCCGTCGAGGCGCTGCGCGCCGGCTCCGCCGACCGCAAGATCTTCACCGTCGGCTTCTGCTTCGGCGGCTCGAACTCATGGGCCCAGGCCGCGAACGGCCTCGGCATCGCGGGCGCCGTCGGCTTCTACGGCCACCCCGCGCGCGAGTTCCCCACCGGCGCGACGCCGATGATGGAGCGCATCGGGGAGATCGAGGCGCCGATCCTCGGGCTGATGGGCGGCGCCGGACCAGGGCATCACGCCGGACATCGCGCGCGCCTTCGACGACGCGCTCGAAGCTGGCGGCGTCGAGCACGAGATCGTGATCTACGACGGCGCACCGCACTCCTTCTTCGACCGCACCTACGACGAGCACGTGGAGGCCTGCGACGACGCCTGGCGTCGCATCCTGCAGTTCGTCCACGACTACAGCCAGAACTAGCGTCCAGCAGCGACCGCAACAGAGCACACCTCGAGGGAGGTCACACGATGAGGTTCAGCATTTGGCCCGGCACCGCCGCGCCCCACCAGTACATCGTCGAGCTCGCGCAGCATGCGGAGCAGAGCGGCTGGGACGGCGTCTGGGTCGCCGACCACTTCATGCCCAACCGCGAGGACGACAACACCGGCCCCACCGCCGAGGCGTGGACCACCCTCGCCGCGTTGGCCGCCGTCGTGCCCCGCGTGCGCCTCGGCACGCTGGTCACCGGCAACACCTACCGCCACCCCGCGGTGCTGGCGAAGCAGGCCGCACAGGTCGACATCATCAGCGAGGGCCGGCTGGTCCTCGGTCTCGGCGCGGGCTGGCAGGAGAACGAGCACAGCGCCTACGGCATCGAGTACTCGACCGTCGGCGGACGCCTGCGCCGCCTCGAGGAAGCCGTGCAGATCATCAAGGGCCTGTTCAACGACGTGCACACCGATTTCGACGGCCGCTACTACCAGCTGGCGAACGCGCCGCTGGCGCCCAAGTCACCGCGCGAGGGCGGTCCGCCGCTGCTGATCGGCGGCGGCGGCGAGAAGGTCACCATGCGCATCGCAGCCCAGTACGCCGACGAGTGGAACGTCTGGGGCGTGCCCGACCTGCTCGCCCAGAAGGGCGAAGTCCTCGAGCGCCACGCCGAGGCCCTCGGACGCGACATTGGCGAGATCGGGCGGTCGGCACAGGCGATCGTCGTTCACAGCGACGACGAGGCGGTGGTCAAGTAGGCCCTCGAGGGCGGCGGCCGCCAGATGATCGCCGGCAACTCGGAGCAGCTGCAGGAGCAGATGCAGGCCTACATCGACGCCGGCGTCGACGAATTCATCATGCCGAACTTCAACCTCGGCCGGAACCCGCAAGCGATCGAGGCTTACGACCGCTTCATCGAGGAGGTCGCGAAGCCCTTCCGGGATTAGCCGCGGCAGACGGCTCTGGTCGGCCGCGGCGTAGCCAGGCCGTCTTTGAGGGGGCGCGGGGGCACAGCCCCCGCTACCTCCGGGGGCGGGTGGGCGAGTTCCTCAGAGGAACCAGCCGCGCGCGAAGCGCGCGACCCCTATTCCCCCGGCCAGCGGTCCGTGTCCTGGATCAGCGCCCGCGCGTGGTTGATCTCGCCCGCGTGGTAGAGGTTGTGCTTCGCCGCGACGAAGATGATCCGCCGCGCCTCACGTCCGGCCGCCCCAGTGCGTGTCGCGCTCTCCGTCGAGGTCTGAGTCGTCGAGCGCTGCGACCGATTCGCGCAAGCGACGATGACCCTCGCGCGCCCACTCGATGGCCGCGAGGCGTTCGCTTGGTGCGTCCTGCTCCCAGTAGTCCCAGCGGCCGGGCTGACCTCGGAACGCCGAATCGTCGTAGGCGTAGCTAGCCGTCGCCGCATGCAGGAACAGCTCGGAGATCGGCCGGCCGCCGCCCGGCGGAGCCTGATCCCAGGTCGCATCGTCGACGTGCCGCATGTTGCCGAGGAGCGAGTGCTCCGCGTCGTCCTCGAAAGCATCGTCAAGAAGCGCCAGCAGTATCCCGATCTGCCCGCTAGCCGAGGCTGTCGCATGGAGTGGCGTGGGCGGAGCGCCACGAGGGCCAAGAGGTCAGCCGGTCGGTTGTCGGGGCGGAGTAGCCGCCTCTCACAGGGCAGCGGCGCTACGCGGCCGCCACGGCGGCAGACCAGCCTCTTTGCCGGGGGTTGCCGTTCGCTGGCCAGGAGGACGGCCGCGCCCGGCGATAGAGCTTCTTGAGGTTGTGGGTGGCGGCGATCAGCTTCCATTCGCTGGCGCACGAGGCGATCCCGCGCCGCATGAACCGGCGGATGCCGCGGTTCTCCTTGACGTCGCCGAAGACGGGTTCGATCATCCAGCGCCGCTGCTCGTAGAGACGCCGGCCACGCTGCGTCGCCAGCTTGCGATCCATCCGTTCACGGACGGAGAGCCCGGCAGGGATGCGCCCGCGCGGCGGTGCCGCGCCGACGCGCCGGTTGCGGTCGCTGCGGGTCGCGAGCAGCAGCTCCGGACCTGCGCTCCCCGCCTGCCGCACGTTCGCCTCGGAGTAGTAGCCGGCATCAGCCAGCAGCACGCGCGCCGGCCCGCAGTGTGCGGCCTGCAGGTTGCGGTGCATCACCTCGATCATCGGTTGCAGCTCGTGCATGTCGGTCGCCTGTCGGCTCACCTCGGCCGCGACGATGATCTGGTCGCGGGTCGTCACCGCCTGCACGTTGTAGCCTTGGAAGTAGCCGTGATAGTCGCGCACCACGCGGCTGTCCGGGTCGGTGACGTTCACCTTCGCACCCTGCTCGGGCTGCGGCGGCTTCGGGCGGCGCCCGCGCCGGTCCTTCTCCGCGCGGCTCCTGAGGCGTTGCTCGTAGTCCTCCTGCCGCTCCCGCTCTCGGGCCGCCAGTCGCTCCCGCGCCTCGTGCAACCGCTGCAGGCGCTCCTCGCGGTCCCTGAATCCCGGAGCCAACTCGTCGCCCCGCGCGTCGCCGAAGCGCGCGTTCTCCTCGGCGTCCACCCGCTCCGCTTCGTCGAGGATGCGCCGCACCTCGGCCTCCAGGTCCGCATCCGTGCGGTTGCGCTCACGGCTGGCGTTGGCGTGCAGCTTGGTCCCGTCGAGCGCGACCACCCCGACCCGCACCAGACCAGCCTCGGCGCACAGCCTGAGCACCTCGGCGAACAGTCCCGAGAGCGCCTCCTCGTGCTGCTGGCGGAAACGGCAGATCGTCGCGTGGTCGGGGTGCTGGTTCGCGGTCAGCACCCGGAGGGCGATGTCCTCCCGGCAGCGCCGTTCGATCTGGCGGCTCGAGCGCTCGCCCTCGCAGTAGGCGTAGAGCACGAGCGCGACCATCATCGACGGCTCGTACGCCTTCCGCCCCCAACCGTCCTCGCGGTAGCGCTCGTAGAACGCGGTGAGGTCCAACTGGCTGACCGCATCGAGCACGAACCACGCGAGGTGGTCCCCGGGCAGCCAGTCGCGGAGGCTGGCGGGCATCAGGTATTGCTGGTCACGGTCGCACGGCAAGAAACGCTGGGTCACGGCGGCACCTCGGAATCACTCCGCCCCCGCCGCCATGCTCATCGTATAGCGATGTCCCCCTCTTCGTGGGTTTGTGCGACAGCCTCTGCCAAGTCACACGTCCCTTCGGCGCTACGATCGAAGTGAGCCTAGCAGCGTCGAGGAGCCAGCATGCCCTTCGCCCGCGCCTCGGACGGCACGCGCCTGCACTACGAGATCGCTGGTCGTGGCCAGCGGGGCGCGCCCGGGCTGATCCTCGTGCACGGGTACGCGGGC
The DNA here is from genome assembly GCA_965198045.1 of Dehalococcoidia bacterium. Taxonomy (GTDB): domain Bacteria; phylum Chloroflexota; class Dehalococcoidia; order UBA2979; family UBA2979; genus CBDDEC01. The sequence goes on along the minus strand of CBDAOL010000011.1, from coordinate 280,179 downwards.
AACGAAACGCAATGGCAGCCGGCGGCACGGCTGCCGGCGCGAACGCATCGCGTGGTGCGTCTCGACCTGCGCGGGCACGGACGCTCCGAGGCGCCGGCCAGCGGCTACGCGCTCCGCCAGTTCGCGGACGACCTCGCCGCGGTCGCGCGGTCCGCGAGGATCCGCAGCGCCGTCGTCGTCGGACACTCGCTCGGGTCGGCCGTGGCGCTGGCCGCGGCCAACCGCCACGCCGGCCTCGTGCTCGTTGACGGCGCGATGGACCAGTGGGCGACGATGGCCACCGTCGAGCGCAACCAGCTCTACCGCATGGTCGCCGACCAACCGCACCCCGAAGGTCTCGCTCAGCTCTTCGCGATGTTCTACCCAGACCCCCGCGACGCGGCACTGTCGGCGCGTCTGATCGAGGAGGCGACACGCACCGACGAGCGGGCTGCCGTCCAGACCTGGCGCGCCTCGCTGACCGCGGACATCCCGTCGATGGCTGCGCGGGTGCGCCAGCCGGCGCTCTACATCTCGCGTTCGCGGCAACCGCTCGTCACCGCCGAGCAGCTGCACGAGGTGATGCCGGATGCCGAGTACGCGCAGGCGCACGACTGCGGTCACTTCGTCGCGCTGGAGGTGCCGGAGCAGGTCGCCTCGATGGTGCGCCGCTTCCTCGAGCGTTCGATCGAGGGGTAGCTAGAGGGGTAGCGCCGGCGGGTCGGTGCAGAAGCGGCGCACGACCTCGTACATCAGCTCCAGCCCCATGTTGAAGTTATCGAGCGTCAGAAACTCGTTGTTGCCGTGGAAGCCGTCGCGCTCCTCCTGCGAGAGCAGACACGGGATGAAGCCGTAAGACGGCACGCCGAGGGGTCGTAGGAAGCGGTTGTCCGTGCCCACGATCGAAACGCCCGGGACGATCACCGCATCCTCGACCGCGTCGCGGATCACTGCTTCGATCACGCGGTAGAGCGCGGTGTCGGCGTCCGACACAGCCTGCGCTCGCTCGTGTGGGTACTGCAGCGCCACCTCGATCGCCGGGTCGTCGATGTAGTCCCGGACCGCCTGCTCCCACTCGAGACGCGACTGACCGGGCAACAGACGGCAGTCGAGGATCGCCTCGCTGCGCGCGGGGATCACGTTCGACTTGATGCCGCTGTACACGACGGTGACGTTGAGCGTGTTGGTGAACGAGGCCAGTGTGTCGGGGCTATGCGTCACCGCCGCCTCCACCGCCGCGATGTCCTCCGGGTCGTCGATCAGCCCGCCCGCCTGCAGCCGTTCGAGGTACTCGCTCGTCTCCGGCGTGATCACGATGCCGCGGTCCCAGTCCGCCAGGCGACCGATCGTGCGCGCCAGGCGCACGGCCGAGTTGTCCGCGTGCGGTCGCGATCCGTGCCCGGGCGTGCCAACGGTCGTCAGGCGGATCGGCGCCATCTCTTTCTCGGTGACAGCGATCTGGAACAGCCGCGTCTCCTGCCCGCCGAAGTCGGGCTGGCCGCTCGCCCCCTCGTTCAGCGCGAAGCCGACATCGACGATGTCGGGGCGGTGCTCGACGAGCCAGGCCATGCCCGCCTCGGAGCCCTGCTCCTCGTCGGGCACCGCGACGAAGACGAGGTTGCGATTGAGGGACAGCCCCTCGCGCCGCGCGAGGAGCAACGCGAACAGCTGCATCACGCCGACGCCCTTCATGTCGACGGCGCCGCGCCCGTAGACCCGGCCGTCGACGATGTCGGCGCTGAACGGGTCGTGATCCCAGAACTCGCGCTCTACGGGCACCACGTCCGTGTGGTTCCCCAGCATCAGAGCGCCCTCGGGCTCGGCGCTCGCCGCGCTCAGGCGTGCGACGAGGATGTCGCGGCCCGCTTCCGCCTCGATGTACTCGACGGCGATGCCCTCCGCGGCGAGCAGACCGCCGAGGTAGCGCGCGGCCAGACCCTCGTTGCCGGGCGGGTTCGACGTGTCGATGCGGAGGTACTCGCGGAAGACCTCGAGCGCCTCGCTCTGCACCGCCGCCCAGTCGATCGCCACGCCCCGGCCCTTCTCTACGCCTCGCGAGCCGCGAGCCATCATACGGCGCACCTCGCTCTACACTCCCCGCATGCCAGCGATCGAGGTCCAGCGCATCACCACCGCCGAACAGATGGCAGCCGCCCTGGAGATCCGGCGGCGCGTGTTCATCGAAGAGCAGCGCGTGCCGGAAGAGGAGGAGATCGACGACCACGACGGCGATCCCTCGGAGGTGACGAGCGCCGTCCACGTGCTAGCGACGCTCGACGGCGGGCCCGTCGGCACGGCACGCCTGCTCCTCGACGACGCCGAACACGGCGACGACGGCCCCGGCTACCCGCACGTCGGGCGAGTCGCAGTGCTCGCCGAGCATCGCCGTCATCGCGTCGGTGAGGCGCTGATGCACGCGATGCACGAGGAGGCGCGGACCCGCGGCTACGCAGGCATCACCCTCGGCGCGCAGCTGCACGCGATCGCGTTCTACGAACATCTGGATTATGTCGCCCGCGGCGCGGTGTTCCACGACGCCGGCATCGAACATCGCTGGATGGACTTAGCTCTCGAGTAGGCTGCGTTCGAGTAGGCCCGGGCGGTGGCTGGCTACGTCAGTTCAAACTGAGGCGGCCGCGACCATTGCTCGCTCGGCGGGTTCTCCTGCATGCGGATCACCTGCCGCCGCCGGTCCGACTCGATGCGCTTCGCCTGCTTGATCAGCAGGTCTTGCGCCCGGACATGCTCCACGTCGTGCGCGATGCGTGCCGCGCCACGCTTCCGCTTCGGCCTGCCCGCGTGCTCCACGACCGCACCCTCTGCCGTCAGTTGCTCGAGGTGGCTGCGGACGTTGTTGTCAGCAGCACGGCGCAAGCGCGTGTCGATGTCCGGGTAGAGCCGCAGCATGATCTCCCAGCTGCTCAGCGCCTCGCCCTGCTTGAGCTCCGCGACGATCTGGCGTTCGCGCATGTCGCGGTGGTCGACGTACATCTGCAGCCGCTCGCGCGGATCCTCGACGATCTTGCCGTGGCCGGGGCAGATCACCAGGAGGTTGGGCAGGTTCAGCAACCGCTGGAGGCTCTCGCGGTACAGGCCGAGGTCCCAGACCGTCGTCGTCGAGGAGCCGAGCAGCGTGTCGCCCGTGAAGAGCACGCCCTCTTCCTCGATGTAGTAACAGAGCGAATCGATGCTGTGACCCGGTGTGCGCAGCACCTGCACCTTCACCCCGCTGCCGAGCTCAAGCTGGTCACCCTCCTCGAGTGCGCGCACCTCGCGCGGGATGCGACCCGTGAGTAGGCGTCGCGAGTTCGCGGGAATCGCCACCTCGGCGTCGAGGAACTCCTTGGCCCACTTGAGGTTGCCCGAGTGGTCGGAATGGTGGTGCGTGATCGCGGCGACGCCGATCTCCTCGTGCGCGATCGCCGCCAGGTAGCCGCGCAGGAACCACTGGTAGCGGTCGATCGCCTCGCCTGAGTCGATCGTCAGCGACTGCCCACGCTCGGGCCCGACGAGGTAGATAGAGGTGAAGTCGGGGTGCATCGGATTCTCGTCCGGCACCATCACCGCTCGCACCGATTCGCTGATCTGCACGCTGCACCTCCGCTGGTCGCCACCTCGATGTGGGCGCCGCAGCGAACATTACTCCACCGGGCGCCGCGCACGTCGACAGCAGGTGGCCCCCTCGTCTCAGACTTTGGTGCTTGTAATGATCCTCACATCGGCTACCTCGGGTACCTTCGAGGATTCACAGGCTGCGGCACCAGTTGTCGGGGCTAGTAGATAGGGTCCACGTGAAATATCTGGTCGCAGCGCTGATGCTGCCGCTCGCAGTGTTCATTGTGGCACTGGCGAGTTCCGACATCTCGACGGCCGCGCAAGCGGGCACCACGCGAGGTGATTTCGTCCAATGCCTGAACATCCAGAACGCACTGATCGAAGAGGCGCCCGAGTGCGGCATCGAGGTGCCGCTGGAAAGCACGAACTCGGTCGCAACGCTGTTCGCTAGCGGCGATAGGCCGACCGCGAACGTGATCGACCGCCACCTCGAGGCCAACAACGCGTACACGCTCTGGTGGGTCACCTTCAACGACCCGTCCGGTTGCATCGACGGCTGTGGCGGCGCCGACGTGTTCGCCGAGCTGGAGTCGGCGCAGGTCGTGCTCATGAACGCCACGGGTGGGACATCGACGCACCTCGGCAACCTCGTCGTCTCAGCTTGGATCGAAGCGGATGGGACCAGCAGCGGCTCCGGCCAGTTGCTCGCGGGTGAGCTCGCATCGCTCGACCTCGACGCAGCCGAAGTCCACATCATCCGCTCGCACAGACCGGCGTCCGAGGATGCGGACATCCTCGAGAAGCAACTGCAGACCGTTGATGGTGGCTGCCTCGGCATTGACCCCGACGGCGACGAGCTGTTCCCGTGCTGGGACCCGCACGCGGTGCAATTCGCTCCGTAGCATCCTGCACCGAACGCGGAACGAAGAGTCGGCCACTGGGCCGGCTCTTCTGTGTCAGTCGGAGCGCGCGAGGCTGTCGCGCACCCGCAGCCACACCTCGGCGAGCGCCGAGGGCGCCGGGCGGTCGCCTGCCGGGTGCGGCGTCGCCGTTGCCGGGTGCGACGGCGGACGGTACCCCGCCGAGGTCGGCTCGCTGATCAGCTCGACCAACACCGGCCCGTCCACCTCGAGCAGCTCGTCGAGGGCCAGTTCGAACGACTCGATGTCCTCGAATCGCGCTGCCTCGGCGTAGCCGGCGCTGCGCGCGAGATCGGCGAAGCAGACGCGCCCCTCCGCCGGCAGCGGCTGCGCACCGCTCGTGTCGTACACGCCGTTGTGGAACACGACGTGCAGAAACCGCCGTGGCGCGGCCTGCGAAATCGTCAGCAGCGACCCGAGCTGCATCGCCAGCGATCCGTCACCGTCGAGGATCCACACCGGCACGTCCGGGCGCGCCAGCTGCACGCCCAGCCCGAACGTCGATGCGCCGCCCATGAACCCGACGCAGATCAGGTCACGGTCGCTCTCCGCCCGGTCGCGCCAGGGACCCAGCACCGTCATCGTCGAGATGACGACCTGGTCCTCACGGCGCTTCGCCAGCGCTTCGAGGGCGGCGTCGACCGTGATCCGCGCCTCTGCCATCGCCGCCCCCTACGCCGTCGCTTCGCCGACGAGGAGCGCGACGGGCCCCCGCCGATCCTCGGCCAGCGCGTATGCGTCGCCGATGTGACCGAGGTCACCCGGGCCGTCGAGCAGGAAGCGCGGCACGGCGAACGTGTCGAGCAGAGGTTCGGCCAGCCGCACCATGGAGCCTCCGTGCTCTGCCGGTGTCAGCCGCGCATCGCGGCCGAGCAGGCCGATCAGGAACACCAGCGGCACGCGCCCATCGTCGGCGATGCCGCGCAGATGGTTCACGCAGGCGAAGAGCCCGGCGTGCTGGATCTGGATCAGCGGCCGCGCACCGCCGACGACCAGCCCGGCCGCCAGCGCCACCGCCTCGTCCTCCGTCGCGATCGGACACCTCCAGCCGCGCGCGGACGATACCGCGCCCGACGCCACACCGTCGAGGCGGTCACCCTACCTCGGCCGTGACGACCCGGCGATTCACGTATGCTGCGCCCGCCGGAGGCGGCGGCTATCGCCAGACGAAGCGAGCAGCCCCAGACCGTTGGAGGAACGTTCTGATGGAGGTCGGACCCGTCAGGTACGCGCATCCCGAAGAGGGCGTGAACATCGCCTACCGCGTCCTCGGCGACGGCCCGACGGTGATTCACATCGTGGCCGGGGGGCCTAGCGGCGTCGAGGGGCGGCTGACGATTTCCGTGCATCTACGCTATCTGGAACGGGCGGCGTCGCTCGGGTTCCGCTTGGTGATCTACGACCAGCGTGGAACCGGGCTCTCCTTGCGTGATGTCGAGGAGATCTCGACGGAGACGAAGCTCGCCGACCTGAGCGCGGTGATCGAGGCGACTCACGCCGCGAGCGTCATCCTCGTGAGCGAAACAATGGGTGGCGGGGTGGCACTCTCCTACGCGCACGCGCATCCCGAACGGGTGGACGCGCTGATCCTTGACGGTACATTCGGCTCCGGCGGTGATGTCCCCGGCATCGATGAACTGATCTCGCTGCTTGAAGCGAACTACCCGGTCGGCGCCCGCGCGATCATGGACATCCCGTTCCCGGGCGCCCCCAAGGTCGTTGAGGCTCACGCTCGAGTGATACGTGAGTCCGCCGACGCTGCTACCAGCGCCCGCATCTGGCGGACCGCGTTCCATGCCGACGTCACAGCCCTGCTGCCCGAAATCAAGGCACCAACCCTCGTTCGGCACCAGACTCGCGCGCGGAACACGCCCGAACACAAGGCTCGGGAACTGGCGGGGCAGATTCCCGATGCCGAATTGCAGATGCTGAGTTGGGACAACCCGATCCCGCTCTCCGACGCCGAGATCGACGAGTCCTGGCTGATGATCCGGGAGTTCGTCGACCGACGCGTCCCTACCGGCGCGGCAGAACGAGGAGCGAGCCAACCAGCCTCGACGACGCACGAACAATCCTCGAGCGGGTTCGCGACCATCCTCTTCACCGACGTCGTCGCCTCCACCCCGCTGCTCACGCAGCTCCGCGACGAGCGGATGCGCGAGGTGATGCGCGACCACGACACCGTCTGCGGGGCCGCGATCACCACGCACGGTGGCCGCGTCGTAAAGACCATCGGCGACGCCTTCATGGCCGAGTTCGGCGTGCCCAGCGCCGCCATCGAGGCCGCGATCACGATCCAGCGCGGCATCCGCGCCCAGTTCCAGGGCTCGGAAGTGCCGGTGCGGCTGCGCATCGGCATCAACGCCGGGGAACCGATCGCCGTCGACGATGACCTCCACGGAGCATCCGTCGTGATCGCGAAGCGGCTGGAGTCCGAGGCGGAGACGGACGGCATCCTCGTCTCGGACGTGGTGCGCCAGGCAGTCGCCGGCAAGGACTTCGAGTTCGACGACAGCGGCGAGGTGGAGCTGAAGGGCTTCGACGAGCCGCTGCGCGCATGGGCCGTGCGCTGGGATTAGCGCTTCAGTGGCGACGCACTCATTCGTGCCTGCCGACTTCACCGTCCCGACTGAGCTCGAGGGCGACGGGTTTCGACTGGAGCCGCTGGGGCCCGAACACAACGCGCGCGACCACGCCGCCTGGATGTCCAGTATCGAGCACATCCACGCCACTCCCGGATACGAGCAGCGTGACTGGCCGCAGCTGATGAGCCTCGACGCCAACCTGTCCGATCTCCAGCGACACGCCGGTGACTTCACGAATCGGGACGGCTTCACCTACTCCGTGCTCAGCGGCGACGAGGTGATCGGCTGCGTCTACATCTACCCCTCCCGTAGCGAGGGCCACGATGCGACGGTGAGGTCGTGGCTACGCGAGAGCAGGTCCGAGCTGGACGTCACCGTGTGGCGCGACGTGTCGGCGTGGCTCGCGGCGCGGTGGCCGTTTACCAGCCTCGACTATGCCTCGCGCGAGTGATCAAAGCCCGGGCACCGACCGTCGCTGATTGACCGAGATTTTCAACTTGGCCCCGGGAGTCACATACCCCGCCCTCTATCATCACGTCCCGAGCTGTCGCGCTATCGAGGTAGTCTTCGACAGCGCCGATTGGCCCGGATGGAGCGGGCCGGCCTTCGAGGTGGCCGTCGAAGAGATGCCGTCCGTTCGCCGGTCGGATCCGCACGGAGGTGTCTGCGAGAGCGAGTACGCGAAGGGAGACGCAAGTGGCAGTCGAGTTTTGGACCATGGGCGGGGGCCGCCCGACAAGTAGCGATCCCACGGTCTTCAGCGGGGTGCGACAGGCGGTACGGGCCGAGGAGCTGGGTTACGACGGGATTGTGTACGTCGACTCGCAAAACCTCGTCAGCGATTGCTACGTATCGATGGCCCTCGCCGCGCACGCCACCAAGACCGTCAAACTCGGGACTGGGGTGACGAACTCATACACGCGCCATCCGGCGATCACCGCCTCGGCGATCGCTACGGTGCAGGCGGAGAGCAACGGGCGCGCGTATCTGGGGATCGGTCGCGGCGATTCGGCGCTGGCGCACCTGGGGGTCGCCCCCCACGCCGTCGGGCCATTTGAGCGCTACCTCGAACACCTCCAGGCCTACCTCCGCGGAGACGAAGTGCCATTCGACGGCGGCGACGTTGACGCGCTGGGCCTGGCCGACAGCCCGGAGAGCAGCCACATCCGGTGGATCGCGCTGGCCCAGCCGAAGGTGCCGGTCGATGTCGCCGCCACCGGTCCCCGCGTGATCGCCGCCGCGGCGCGACACGCCGACCAGGTGAGCCTGAACGTTGGCGCGGACATCGAACGCGTGCAGTGGGGGATGGACGTTGCTCGGCAAGCTCGGGCGGAGGCTGGCCTTCCCGACGAGATGTCGTTCGCGGCCTACCTTCCGCTCGTGGTCCATGACGATCCGGAGGAGGCGATGCGGATCGGGGCCGGACAGGTCTCGCTGTTCGCGCGGTTCTCGAACATGTACGGGACGATCGTCGGCCCCGCCTCGGAGCGCCAGCGGGATGTGCTGGGCGCGATCCACGACACCTACACCATGCTTGAGCACGGTCGACCCGGCAGCCTCAGGACCAGGCGGCTACCGCCGAGTTCTCCCGCGAGTTCGGCGTGTTCGGGCCGCCCGACCGCTGTGCCGAACGTTTCGGGCGGCTCATGGAACTCGGCGTGGACCGCTTCATCCTCCGCGGGTCGCCGACCGACCCGGCCAACCCGAACTCGATGGCCAGCGAGCGGTTCGTGAACGAGGTCGTCCCGCAGCTGAAGGGGTAGCTCACGCAGCCGACGTCTGACGGCGACGGACCGAACTCCAACAGGAAGTCAGCCAGTTGGTGCTCTGGTCCGCGGCTGACTGAAGCTTGCAGAACTCCCGTGCATACGAAGTTTCTGTCACAGCTTCCCTAACGAGACACGGCCGCCTCGGCGGCCGTGTCTCTTTGTGATTTTCAGCAGCGAGCCGAGGGACGAGTGCGGCCGCAGCTGGTTGTACTCCTGCCGCCAGAGCTCGACGAGCACCTGCGCCCCGCTCGAGATGCCCCCGTGGATGCCGGGGGAGCGTTCGTCCGCCGACCGCGGCGCGGAGGGCCGCTACACTCCTCGCCATGCCGTTCTTCAACCCCTACCGCAAGTCCTACCAGCGGGACCCGTACCCCTCGCTGGCGTTGCTCCGTGCGGAGCAGCCGGTCTACCGCAGCGCCGAGCTCGACGCTTGGATCGTCACCTCCTACGCGGAATGTGCGCAGGTTCTCCGCGACTCCGATCTCTTCGCCTCGAACCCCGCGCATCCGGCTGCGGTCGGCGGGAGCCAGCTCGCCGAGCAGCTCGACTCGCAGCGCACCAAGTCGAAGTTCGGCGAGCGCGTGCCGATGGTCCGCTCGGACGAGCCGGCGCATCGCCGTTCGCGCGTCGCCGTGCAGCGCGCGTTTACCCCGGGCGCCCTCACGAAGCTCCGCCAGGCGACCACCGCCAACGCCATGAGGTTCCTCGACGGCGCCGTGGCCGGGCACCCGTTCGAGGCCATGGCCGGTCTCGCCAATCCGCTGCCTGTCGACTTCGTGATCGCGCTGCTCGGTGTGCCCGAGGATCGTCAGCGCCGCTATCGCGACGCCGCCATGACCGTACAGGCCGCGCGCGCCCACAGTCATCGCGACCCGATGCTCGCCCGCCAGGCCCAGCGCGGCGAAGACGTGATCTTCGAGGAACTGGAGCAACTCATCGCCAAGGAAAGTGGCACGCCCGGCAGCCTGCTCGACGTGCTCGCGCAGCCTTCGACGGGCGCGGAACGCACAGCGAGCGGCGAACTGGCGCCGGCGCTCGAGCCCGACGAACGCGTGAAGATGGCGCATGACATCGCTCTCTCTGGCAACAACTCGACCGCCTTCTTCCTCGGCAACGCGCTCCACACGCTGGCCACGCACCCCGAGCAGTACGCAAAGCTGCGCGAGCGGCCCGAACTGGTTCGCAACGCGGTCGATGAGGTGCTGCGCTACGACGGCCCGACGCAGGAAGTGATGCGTTTCGTCACCGGCGACACAGAGCTCGCCGGCCGGCAGATCAAGCGCGGGCAGGCGCTGCTCGTGATGGTCGGCGCCGCCGGCCGCGACCCCGCCGAGTTCGTCGACCCCGACCGCTTCAATGTCGAACGCGACGCACCGACGCACCTCAACTTCGGTCGTGGCATCCACTTCTGTCTCGGCATGCCCGCCGTCCGCATCCTCGGCGAGACGATGATCGAGGCGCTGCTCTCACGTTTCGACACACTCGAAGTCGCCCGCCGCGGCGTCGAGTGGGGTGGCACGCTCCCCCTGCGCGGTCCTCGCCAGCTCAGGCTGATAGGTTGAAGAATGCTGCTTAGTGATGATGCTGCGGCCCGAGCACGGCTCGTGAATCGTCTTTCAGCGTCATCAGGCAAGTGCCCACGGCATCCTCGTCCGTCGGACGCCCCGCTTTCGATGCGATGCGCTGCCAATCGGTGAGATCGGACAGTTCTACCAGATACCGAACAAACGCGACTTCACGGCTGCCGCGGCGCAATCAATGCACTTCCGTCCGACAGCTGGCGCCGGCGATCCGCATCCACTGGCGCAGCGGTCGGTGTGCTCATGCGTGGTCTCGGCGTGAGTGAGATCTTCAGGGCGTCGCGGATCCACGTCCGCACGCGATCATGCGAGATCGAAGCGATCGAGGTTCATGACCTTATTCCACGCAGCGACGAAGTCAAGCACGAACTTCTGGTCGGCGTCGACACTTCCGTAGACCTCAGCGATCGCCCTGAGCTCTGAGTTCGAGCCGACGACGAGGTCGACGCGGGTGCCGGTCCACCGTAGTTCGCCGGTCTCACGACGACGGCCCTCGAACACCTCCTCGGAGTCCGAGGTCGCCGTCCACTCCGTCGCGATGTCGAGCAGGTTCACAAAGAAGTCATTGGTCAGCATCCCCGGTCGGCCAGTGAAGACCCCGTGCTCGGACCGGCCGGCGTTGGTGTCGAGGGCGCGCATCCCGCCCAGGAGGACCGTCATCTCAGGAGCGGACAGCGTCAACATGAACGCCTTGTCCACGAGCAGGTGCTCTGCCGCGAGCTCGTGGCCCGTCTGGAGGTAGTTGCGGAACCCGTCTGCGGTCGGCTCGAGCACGGCGAACGACTCGGTGTCAGTTTGCTCCTGCGAGGCATCGGTGCACCCCGGCGAGAAGGGGACCTGGACGTCGCGCCCGGCCTTCTTCGCGGCCGACTCAACGGCTGCGCACCCGCCCAGCACTATTAGATCGGCGAGCGAGACCATCTTCCCGCCCTCCTGTGAGCCGTTGAACTCCTTTCGGACTTCCTCCAGGATCTCCAGCACCCTCGATACGCCGGACGTGACGTTGGCGTCCCATTCCGCCTGCGGCGAGAGGCGGAGGCGCGCTCCGTTCGCGCCACCGCGCTTGTCGGTGTCACGGTAAGTCGAGACCGACGCCCAGGCGGTCGAGACCAGCTGGGAGATCGACAATCCGGAGTCGAGGATCGTGTTCTTGAGGGCAGCGATGTCGTCGTCGTCGATCAGGTCGTGCGTGACCGCAGGGACCGGGTCCTGCCAGATCAGCGTCTCCTGGGGGACCCACGGGCCGAGGTACCGCGCGACGGGTCCCATGTCGCGATGCAACAGCTTGAACCACGCCCGTGCGAAGGCATCGGCCAACTCGTCTGGGTTCTCGTAGAAGCGCTGAGAGATCTCCCTGTAGACCGGATCTACCGTCAGCGCGATGTCCGTTGTCAGCATCATCGCAGCGTGCCGCTTCGACGGGTCGTGGGCGTCCGGCACGGCGGCCCGCGCTTCGCGACTCCGGGGGGTCCACTGGTTCGCACCGGCAGGACTCGTCGTCAGCTCCCAGTCGTCCTGGAGCAGGTTCTCGAAGTAGCCGTTGTCCCACCTGATTGGGTCGTTGGTCCACGCGCCCTCGAGACCGCTCGTGATCGTGTCGCCGCCCTTGCCGCTACCGAAGCGGTTCTTCCAGCCGAGACCTTGCTCCTCGAGGCTGGCACCTTCGGGCTCGGGACCTTCATGCTCGTCGCCGTCGGCCGCGCCGTGAGTCTTGCCGAACGTGTGGCCGCCGGCGATCAGGGCGACAGTCTCCTCGTCGTTCATCGCCATGCGGCGGAACGTCTCACGGATATCCCGCGCCGCGGCCATCGGGTCAGGGTTGCCGTTCGGACCCTCCGGGTTGACGTAGATCAGGCCCATCTGGACTGCGCCGAATGGATCTGCCAGCTCGCGGTCGCCACTGTAGCGCTCGTCGCCGAGCCACTCCTGCTCCGGACCCCAGTAGATGTCTTCCTCGGGTGCCCAGATGTCCTCGCGGCCGCCGCCGAAGCCGAACGTCTTGAGGCCCATCGTCTCCAGGGCACGGTTCCCGGCGAATATCAGCAGGTCCGCCCACGAGATCTTCCGACCGTATTTCTGTTTGATCGGCCAGAGCAGTCGGCGCGCCTTGTCGAGGTTGGCGTTGTCGGGCCAGCTGTTGAGCGGAGCAAAGCGCTGTGCGCCCGTGCCGCCGCCACCACGACCGTCAGAGATACGGTACGTGCCAGCGGCGTGCCAGGTCATTCGAATGAAGAACGGTCCGTAGTGGCCATAGTCGGCCGGCCACCAGTCCTGCGACTAGGTCATGAGCGCATCGACATCCTGGGCCAGGGCCTCAAAGTCGAGGGTCTTGAACTCCTCGGCGTAATCGAACGACTCGCCCAGGGGATCGGACGAAGGCGAGTTCTGGTTGAGAACCCTCAGGTTCAACTGATTTGGCCACCACCGCCGGTTCGCCGGTGCCCCAACCAACGTGTGAGGTCCGTGGGTCACGTGATGCCTCGTCTTCCTATACCTCAGCGGAGGACGCCACCGTGCCGCGCAGCGCGCTCCAAGGCGCTCGCGAGTGCCGCGCCATCAATGCGACGAAGTGTGCAGACGCTCTAGCGCGGTAGGTCCTGTCTCCATCGGTCAGCTCAGCGGGCGATGCCCACAATCGAACCTGGTGCCGTCGGCGCTTGCCTTTTGAGCCTCTCGCCGGTGCTCAAGGCACAGCGCCGCTCCACAAGTGCAGACAGCGACTGCCGGCCGTTCACGATCTTGGAGCGCGCACTGTAAGCAGTTCATGCTCAGCCCCTTCTCCCACGGCTCCGCTGGCAGCCTATCACGAATGACATCGTTCCCAACCCGGCCAAACGTACCGGTTGTGACCTGCCTTTCTGGGTGACTGCCGTTCCTGTGGTGGTGAGCCCGCAACGCCCACGGCGGGCCCGTCGTGAAGCCCATCTGCGACGCCTTCATGGCCGAGTTCAGCGCGCCCAGCGCGGCGATCGAGGCGACGATCGCCAGCCAGCGCGGCATCCGCGAACGGTTCGCGGACTCCGACGGGCCGGTGCGGCTGCGCATCGGCATCAACGCCGGGGAGCCGATCGTCGAGGACGATGACCTCCACGGAGCGTCGGTCGTGATCGCGAAGCGGCTGGAGTCGGAGGCGGACACCAACGGCATCCTCGTCTTGGATCTGGTGCGGCAGGCGGTGGCGCGCAAGGACTGCGAGTTCGAGGACCGCGGCGACATGGAGTTGAAGGGCTCTGACCAGCGAGTCAAGTCGTGGGCCGTGCATTGGAGCTAGGACGCGGGCGACTCGCCAAGTGCGGACTCGACAGCGCCAAGGTTGATGAGACCGTGTTGGTCGATTTCTGCGATCCAACCGGATGCGTTACCGAGTGATGATCCGTCGATGGCGCCGGCGTCGTCCGCCAGGCTGACGCCTTCGGCTTCGACAAGCCACCACGTGAAGGTCTCGTTGCACCAGGGACCGTCCACCACCTGCGCGGCCAGCGTCGAGCCTCGCACCTGGGCGACTCGAGCCGCGTCGATGCTGTGATCCTCCCGGACGTTCGCCAACTCATCCGCAAACACCTGGGCGCCGACCTCAAGACCATCGATTGCGGAGCCTCGGTTCGGATCGTTGATGCAGACGCTGACCTCCGCCGCCTCGTCCGGGGTGGCACTTGGAGTCACCGTGACGGTCAGCGTCGGTGTTGCTGAGGCCGTCGGCGCGAGTGTTGGTGTTGCCGTTGGCGTGAGCTCAGCCGTCGCGGTTGGCGTCTCAGTGCCATCGACGCGATCGGCGTCGTCGCCGCCTCCTCCGAAGCAGGCGCCGAGCAACAACATGGCTGTCGTGAGGACGGCGCATGCGGCGCGCAAAGTTAGCCTCCAGGTTGCCCACCCGCTTGATCCATCCTGACACGCTGCTGGCTCTGGAAGAGGTATGAATCGGTCAGACTGCTGCTTCCCCGCCGGTGCGTGCGTGGGCGGTGCGCGCTGAGACGCCTGCCACGCCCTCTCTGTCGGCGGCGCCGCGGTCACACTCTGGGCGCGTAGCCGCACACGCTGGGTGAATCCACCGCCCACTGCGGCGGGATGAACCGGGTGAGGGACCAGTGCGACCCGAGCACGACGTAGACCACGAACCCCGCCCGTCTATCCCGGCGGTACACAGCGGCGGGCCGGACCGCCCTCGGGGTCGAAGAAATGAGCGCCTCTCGTTTGCGGTCTGATCCTGTGACCCGCGGTAGGCCCGCCGGTCAATCCACCGCGAACGACACCGCCTGGTAGAGCGCGTCGAGGAACGAGAACCAGAGCACGCTCGCCGTGCCGGAGGGCTCGTTCACATTCAAGACCATCGTGATCTGCCCCTGGGCGTCGAGCACACCCGAAACGTGCGAGGCGTTCGGGCCGCCGGGTGGGTTGCCGAGCGTCGAGAAGAACGTTGTGCCCGCTACCGGATCGCCGTCCGGATCGAAGACGAAGAACCGAACGATCAACACATCGCCTGAGGTGGCGCTGACGGGCCCGACGTATATCGCCTGGAAGCCATTCAGCAGCGGGATGATCGCGACCGGAGTGATCCCGGGCGGCAGTGTCGGTGTTGCTGCGGTTGGGGGTGGCTCCGGCGGCGTCTCGTTCGGAGGAGGCTCCGGTGGCGTTTCGGGCGGCGGTGGCTCCGGTGCTGTTTCGGTCGGCGGAGGCTCCGGTGGTGATTCGGGCGGCGGTGGCTCCGGTGCTGTTTCGGTCGGCGGCGGCGACGTGACTAGCGGATCGCTTCCGGCGCCGGTCGACGGCGCATCGGTCGGCTGCGGAACTGGCTGCTCCGAGTCATTGGAGTCGGTGGTCTCTGCGGCACCGGCAGTCGCCGCCCCGGGTGGGGTACTGCCGTCCGGCGGGTCATCGTCGGTCGGCGTGATGGGCTCTGCGGTTGAACTGACCCCGTCGGATGGCGCCTCAGACTGTCCACCGCCTGGCAAGAACGCGAGACCCGCACCCACCGCGAAGAGCAGTACGAGAAAGGCTAGCCCGCCGGCGATCCATGTCGCAGGCAGCCGTGACCACAAGCCCCCACCGACTGCTGTGGCTGAACGGGGCGCCTCCCCGGCGTCAGAGGCTGTGCCACCTACCGGTATGTGAACTCCTGTGTACTTCGACTGAACCCCCGATCTTGTGCCGGGGTACTTCGAGTCGCCTCCCGCGCTCGTGGAGATTTCAGCCGCCGGGGCACTGCTTGCAGTGTCGACTCTGCCGACTGCGCCACCGCCGACGCCCGGGCGGTCTACCGGGAGCAGCGCCGATGATGTGCTGATGCGAGCCCAGAGTCCCGGCCGAAGCGTCTGAGCGTGCCGCGCGAGCGTCTGGTCTGATCGACCGCTCTCTATGGAATCGATGAGTATGTCGTCGAGTTCGCCCGCCTCGAGCTGAGAGAGGAATGTGCCGAGGACCGGCCGGGGAACCGAGCAGATCGCCTCGCGGTCGCCGTTCGAGACGGTGAAGGCGGCGTAGTCCCATGTGGCGCTCGTCACTTGGATCGTGAATCCCGGTCGACGCCGGGTGGTCAGCATTCGCCCGATTGGATGAGCGGGTGGCGGCTCGTGTGTGGCCGGTTTCCGTCGATCGTCGACCGGACGCTCGCATGGGAGCGACCGGTCTCCGCTGACGATGCGGTCTGCGTCCTCGAGGCTGTCCGTCCAGCCGCGATCGATGAGGGCGCTGCGGGCGCTGTCCCAGCAGGCTTCGAGCTGATCCTGACCTGAGATCGTCCCGCCGTCGACGCGGCGTAGGACGCTGCTTCGCCCCTGATCGTAGAGGTCAGGTCCGAACGCGCGGCGATCCACGTACCAGCCGAAGCGCCGTCGTGCCGTCTCGATCGTGCCACGCAGTCGCGGTGGTTATGTGGCGCGCCCGCTGCGCAGCGCGTCACTGAGTGCGAGCACGCTGCCAGCGGCCAGCGCGGCTGCGCTGCGAAGCCTCGAGTCGGTGGCGAACTCTCCACAGAGTTCCAACCTGGACGGCCGTGCACGAACGAGCAAGCCAGGGGACTCGGCGTCGTCGAGCAACAACATGATGGCTGGAGCGAACGTCTGCGCGTACAGCCACGCCACCTCATCGACGATCCGCGGGTCGCACTCGACGCTCAGGTGTGTCGAGCAGCCCTTGAGTCGAATCTCGCTATCGAGCGGCCTGCGGAGCTGAGCGAAGGCGTGCGCGCTCCAGGAGTCTAGTTCTCGTGCAAAGCCGGGACCGAGTGACACAGGCGGGCTGGCGACTTCGGCTGCCAGACCCTCCGCCATGATCGCCATGCCGGACGGCGTGAGGTAGCGCTGTCCGTCAACCGGATGCAACCGCATCCCTGGCAGCCCCAGCTCGTGAATGAGTGCGCGGAAGTCCACCGGCTGGTCGTTCCGGTAGAGCATGTACTCATGCTCGAGTCCAAGGACCGATCGACGAGCGAACGTGTCCTGCCGAAGGCGCTCCCGGAACTCGCCGTCGAGCGCGTCAGACTGGCCCGCACCGGGGCTGCCCGGCACGGCTGTCAAAGCGCTCGCCCCTGGCGCGTTCCCTTGCCGAGGTCGAACCGGCCGAGAGCGCGGAGCAACCCGCCCTCGCCGCTAATCCGTCCCACAGGCGGGACAGGGCGACTCGTCCCCGCGCGGCTCGCCGCAGACCGGGCACGGCTCCTTTTCCGGAGCGGCATTGCCCTTCTCAATCGCTTGTTGCTCGGCCTCCTCGCGGGTCGAGGTGGAGTCGCTCTCCGACGTTCTGGTCCGCTCTCTAGTCATCGCTCACGATCCTCGGCTGGTGCTGGGCCGGACCTAAGCCCTCGCCAGCGTTCCCATCGGTGGCCGCTCAACACCCAGCGAGCAGGAGAGCTCACGTGGCGCGACCGTTCTCGAAGAGCGAACCTAGACGATCGACTAGGAGCTGTATACACCGAGCATACGAAGGGCTTCGAGTTCGAGGACCGCGGGGAAACCGAACTCGAGAGCTTCGATCAGCCGGTGAGGTTTGGGTCGTGCGCCGGGACCTGTAGCCCGGCAGCGCTGTCGGCGACAGAAGCACCACGTTCACGATCTCGGCGCGAAACCGCGCACGATGGGTGAATGCACCGCCCACTACGGCGCGGATGAACTGGGTGACCCGGCGCCCATCCCGCTATCATCACACTCGCCATGAACCGAGAGCTGGAGCACGCGACCTACGCGGTGGGATGGGCGTGAGTTCGTCTGACCTGAGTGGCGACAGGCTGGAAGACGATTGCAGGGAGCATCTTCATGGATACGAGCGCCGAGATCTTGATCGTCGCAGGTACCATCGTTGTCACGGTCGGGTTTTTTACTCGGCGTTCCTCTGGCAATAGCCCGCATGAAGGCATCCACAGCTTCTCGGCACCTGGTAAACACGCACATGGAAGCGCTCATCGCAGGTGCGGCTCTGCTTGGGCTCGCCGTCGCTGCTGACTACTCAACGATGCAATCAGCACTCGAGGTCGCGGCCGCGTGGTTGGTCAGCGCAGGGGTCGCATCATCGCTCGTGGGAGGCGCGCTCAACTGGATCAACGATGCCGGCGATCAGTTCGCGACGCGGCCGTTCGGCTTCTTCCTACAAGCTGCGAGCGGTCCTGCAATCGTTGTCGGCGGCTTGATCTTCTCGGTCGGAGTACTGACTACGCTGTAGCTTGAACCCTCTTTCGCGGCGTGTGGCCGAGGAAGACGGGTCGGGGCCGGTGATCGATTCGCTGGGCGATGAGCACCCGCGGCAGCGCCGGTTTCGGTCTGATCACGCCATCACACGAGGATTATCGGAGCACGAGCTCCGGTGCTGAGACTGCCTCTCAGTGGGATTAACTCGGTTCTCAGCGCCTCACACGAAACCCGCCTGAACGTCGACTCTGCGCCCATCCCGCCAGTAGCCTCGCGACCCGAACCGCCGGTGGGTAGACACCATGCCGCGAATCGAAACGCCGCAAGGCTGGTGGCGCGCGCGCTACTATGCCCGCGTATGAGGTGGGCGATATGGTCCGCGCGGGCTGGGCGTCCGGCCTTCTTCTCGTCGTGCTGACCGTCGGCTGCGCCGCATCCGACGTCCCGACCGTGGCGACCCCGAGCCCGACGCTGCCGGCGGTTACAGCGATGCCGAGCGCAACACCCGCGACCTCGACGGCCATGCCGAGCCCGACGCCCACCGCTTCGGCGCCGGTCGATCCTCAGCCAGTCTCATGGGACGTGCGGGTCAGCCGCCTGACGATCCCGGTGCTCGACATCGACTCCGAGGTTTCTGGCAGCCGGGCCGTTCCAGACACGTCGACGCCCCCGACAGGCTGTCCCGCCACACCACAGGGTCAGGAGACGCTCACCGTTCCAACGGAGGGGATAGCGACACCGGAGGAGGCGTTCGAGGGTCTCGAGAACAAGGCGTGGATCTTCGGACACAGCCGCTGGCAGAATCAGCCCGGCTTGTTCCACGTGCTCCAGGACATCGAAATTGGCGACGAACTCTTGATTGACGGACTGGATCGGCGGACGGGCGAGCAGGTGCTCCGCCAGCGGTTCGTTGTCGAAGGCATCTACCTCACGGACAAGCGCTCGGGGGCGGAGCTGGTCACGGCCGATGGCCCGGAGGAGATCCCGGCCTTGGCGACAGTGATTCTCCAGACCAGCGTCCGCGAGTCCGGAGCGAACAAGCATTGGCTGCTGGATCGGGAGCCGATGCTCTCGAGCGCCACCAATCTGGTTGAGGGTGACCTCGATGATCCCTGCAAGTACCTTCTCCTGTTCGTGATTGCCCGAGCCTTTTAGGAGCGAGTCAACGAGGTGACGCTCGCCCCAGCCGCCGACGTGCGCCGCCAGCATGACGCTGAGCTGAGCTGAAGCGCTTCGCACGACGCTACTCCCGTCCATCTCTGCCTCCGGAGTCCGAAGGCCGCGTAGGATGACGGCCACCGAAGCGCTGCACCCCTGTCTTGCGCTGGATGTCGGAGGTTCGTGATGCGCGAAGTAGCTATTGTCAGCCCTCTCAGAACACCCGTGGGTCGCTTCAACGGCGTCTTGAAGGACGTGTCGGCGTCCGATCTCGGCGCGACGGTCGCGAGCGCACTATTGGAGCGCACGAAGATCGACCCCGAGCGTGTCGAGGACGTCATCCTCGGACAGGGCTACCCGAGCGGGGAGGAACCTGCATCGGGCCGGCTGGTCGCCCTGAAGGCGGGTCTACCGATCGACGTCCCCGGCTACCAACTCGATCGCCGCTGCGCCTCAGGTCTGCAGTCGATCTTGAACGCCGTAATGATGGTCCAGACCGAGAACGCGGATGTCGTGATGGCGGGCGGCATCGAGTCGATGAGCCGCGCCGAGTTCTACACGACGGAGGCCCGGTGGGGCAGCCGAATGGGCTCGGTGACACTCCACGACAGGCTCGTCCGGGCGCGCGCGACCGTGGCGCCTGAGGATCGCTTCGGGCCGATCGACGGGATGATTGAGACGGCTGAGAACGTGGCTCAGCAGGAGCATGTCACGCGCGAAGAGCAGGACTCGTACTCGCTGCGGAGCCACCAGCGAGCGGTCGCCGCAATCGAGACTGGAAATTTCGACGCTGAGATCGTCCCCGTGTCTGTGCCACAGCGTCGGGGCGACCCGCTCGTGGTCGACCAGGACGAGGGGCCGCGAGCCGACACGTCGCTCGAAGCGCTGGCTCGACTGCGGCCGGTGCGCGAGGGCGGCACGGTGACAGCCGGCAACGCCAGCGCCCAGAACGACGCCGCGGCGATGTGCCTCGTCGTGGCGGCGGATCGGCTAGCCGAGCTCGGCCTCGAGCCTGCAGCTTACGTGCGCGGCTGGGCCGTGGCGGGTGTACACCCAGCGTATATGGGGCTCGGCCCCGTCCCAGCGCTGCAGAAGCTCATTGAGCGGACGCAGATCGCCCTCGAAGACGTGGACGTGATCGAGTTGAACGAGGCGTTCGCCTCACAGGTGCTCGGCGTCCTCAAGGGCTGGGGGCTCGAAGATCCGAGTGAGATCGACGACAAGCTCAATCCGAATGGCTCGGGGATATCACTCGGCCACCCGATCGCCGCCACCGGGGCGCGCATCCTGGCGACCCTCGTGAACGAGATGGAGCGCCGTGGCGCACGCTACGGACTGGAAACGATGTGCGTCGGGGGAGGTCAGGGCGTGGCGGCGTTATTCGAGCGCCCGTAAACCCCTCACAGTGCGACGGCCAGACGATTGTCTGCCCCCTCGTCCGGGCGCTGCGGCGGGATGGGGGGCCGATGTGGTTCAGCACCAGCTTCTTCACGCCAGCCTGCTGTGCCATGCCCGCCGCGCCTGTCGTACCGCACATGCCGCCGTCTTCCTCGGCCTCGGCCATCATGTCCTGGTCGTCCCAGCACATGCAGATCATCAGGTCCGCGTCTTTCGCCAGTTCGACGATGGGCTGGCACGGGCGGGTGTCGCCGGTGAAGACGACGCTCCCCTCATCGCTGTCGACGCGGTAGTCCAGGCTCTCGAGGTAGGGCTGAGCATGTTCGGCGCGCGCCGTGGTTATCTCCCAGTCGGGCCCGGAGTAGGTGTCGCCACCCAAGGGGTCCAGGTCACGCACGTCGACCTCTGGCTTTGGGCGCGGGAAGACTTCGCCTCCGCGGTTGCGGTAGATCCGCGCCGACGCAACGCGCGCCTTCCAGTCGTGCGCGAAGATGCCACGGTCCTCGTCGAGGATCCCCTCGGTCAGCGCGGTCGTGAGCGGAGGACCGAGTACCTCGAGCGTCTTCTCGCCACCGATCTGCTGGTCCCAGCGCGTGAGGAGGAAGCACGGGCACGTCGTGGTCGAAGTGGTGGTGCGTGAAAAAGAGGTGCCCGATGTCGGTCGGTTGGAACCCGGCCTTGACGAGCTTGTGCGTGGCTGCGGGACCGCAATCGAACATCAGGTTCTCGTGAGCGAGTTCTAGCACCAGCGCGCTACCAAAGCGCTCCGCAGTTGGTGTCGGCGTGCCTGCCCCGAGAATATGAACCTGCGCCATCAACCTGTGTCCTCCCCCGCGACCGTCGCGCCCAGCATGAAATTTCGAGGCGACTATAGCGACCGGTGGAGCATGGAGATCCAAATCCGCCCATCCTGGGAGCTCGCGCAACTCCTCGAGGGTGGCACGGCGAGGGCGGGGTGTTCCCGAGATTGTCGAGACGATGGACGTTCTGGTGACCGAAGTCGGAGGGCCGACCTGGGTCTCAGGCGAAGTTCGACATCGCGGAAATCGCACCTGCGCACGTGACGTTGGATCAGGGCCGGCGCCTCGTCCGGGAGCTTCCATCCGCCGGCATCGTTCGTCCCAGCATCAGGCGCGCCGCGCGATTCCCGGTCCAGTAGCTCCAGGCCCACTGGACGAAGACCAGCACCCGATTCTCGAACTCGGTGAGCGACCAGAGGTGCACGCCGACCCAGGCGAGCCAACCAGGCAGGCCGGTCAGCCGGATACGCCCGAAGTCGGCGATCGCGAACCCACGGCCCACCGTCGCCAGCTGCCCGCGGTCTCGATATCGAAACGGCTCCTCGCGCTCACCAGCGAGGCGGTGTCTGAGCAGGCGCCCGACGTAGCGGCCCTGCTGGACGGCCACGGGCGCCCGTTCAGGCAGCGGCCCCGAAGCGTTCTCGACATGTGCGAGATCGCCAATCACGAACAGCTCCGGATGGCGGGGGATACTCAGGTCCGAGGCGACGACGACCCTCCCGACAGCGTCAAGGTCGACGCCCGTCTCCGCAGCGAGCGAGCCCCCGAGCGCGGACGCCTGCACGCCCGCCGCCCAGAGCACCGTACCGGTCGGTACTCGCTCCTCCAACGCGGCCGTCCGGAGCGTCACGGCGCCTGGCGCAACGTCGATCACGGAGGTGTCGGTGCGAACGGTGACGCCGAGCCGCTTGAGCGCGAGCGCCGCCTCTGAGGCCAGCTCGGCGGGATATGACGGCAGCACCTGGTTCGCGGCCTCCACGAGCAAGATTCGAGCGGCGGACGGGTCAATCGTCCGGAAATCACGACGCAGAGTGTCGTTCGCCACTTCGCCCAGTGCACCGGCAAGCTCGACGCCGGTCGGCCCTGCTCCCACCACGACGAACGTCAACCACTCGCGAACCAGCGCGGGGTCATCCGCCAACTCGGCTTCCTCAAAGGCACCGAGGATGCGGCTTCGGATCTCGGTTGCGTCGCTGAGGGTCTTCAGCCCGAGGGCTAGGTCTCCCCAGTCGTCATGCCCGAAGTAGTGGTGTCGCGCGCCAGTCGCCAGGACCAACACGTCGTACGACACGGAGCCTTGCTCGAGCTGGACTCGCTGCTCCAACACGTCGACCCCTCTGACTTCGCCGAGGAGGACCCGAGCATTTGTCTGGCGGCGCAGCATGCCTCGCGTGGCGCCGCGATGTTTGCAGGCGAGAGCGCGCCGGTGGCGACCTGGTACAGGAGTGGCTGGAAGAGATGGTGGTTGCTGCGATCGATCAGCGTGACGTGCGCAGGCGCGTCCTTGAGTTCCCGAGCGGCGGCGAGTCCAGCAAACCCGCCGCCCACAATCACAACGTGGGGTCGGTCAGGAGCCGCTGATTGTTCGGCCATGGCGTCTCGGTCGTGTGCGTACCGAGGGTAGCCCGTCTGCCCCGAGGCGCGACCTTGGCGGTCTTCCCGGCCCGTCGCTACCAAGGGACAGCCGGGGGATTATGTCGCACGGAGGTTCTCCGGCTCGAGGCACGAGTCGGACGCCGCTGACTTCGACATTCGTGGCATCCCCATCGCCGTCAACAAGGCGTGACGCGGGGACGGACCTCGACGCTGGAGGCGAGCGATCAGCGCCCCCGGTAGACCGGCGTCCGCTTCTCCCACCAGGACGCGCGGCCCTCGGCCGCATCCTCGCTACCGCGAGTGCGATCGCTCAGCTCGAGCTCCCGCGCCAGCGACTCGCGCAGACTGTGCTCGGCGGAATAGTCGATCGCCGCCTTGAAGACCACGTAATCGTGGGCAGCTGCGCCAGCATCGAGATGTACTCGGCGGCACGCTCGTCGAACGCCTCGAGCGGCCACACGTAGTTGGCCCAGCCCCACGCCAGCGCCTCCTCGGCGCCAAGATGGCGCCCCGTCATCAGCAGCTCGCGCGCCCGTCCGCGACCGACCAGGCGCGGCACGAACCAGGACGAGCCGCCGTTGAGCGCGATCGAGCGTTGGACGCGGTGGTCGCCGACCTCGCAGTTGTCGGCCACGAGGCGCAGGTCGCAGGCCGAGGCCAGCTCCCAGCCGTGCCCAAGCGCAAAGCCCTCGACGAGAGCAACGACCGGCTTCGGCAAATCGCGAATCGACAGCAAGAGCGGGTGGTGGACGGTATGCGAGCTGTCGACCCCCGGCTCCGGGTCCATCCCCTTGAGGTCATCGCCCGAGCAGAAGGCACGGGAGCCCGCTCCCCGCAGGGTCACGAGCCGGACCTCCTGCGTCGCAGCCGCATGATCGATCAGCTGCTGCAGCTCGCGGAGCATGCGGAAGTTGAGTGCGTTCAGTCGCTCCGGACGGTTCAGCGTGATCGCCAGCACCCCCTCGGCGCTGTGCTCCCAGAGCACCTCGAACATCTCGCGCTCCTCGATCGGGGGAAGGGCGCGAGCCTCGCCACGGCTGCCGGATCGCAGATTCGTCATCTCACGCTCCTCGACGCGTTGAGAGCATAGCCGCGCTACCCACCTCGCGGCGTCCGCGGTCGTGGTACCCGCCTAAGGCACCTTCAGGGATCTGACCGTGCGCGAACGTCCGTCTCGGCGCCCCGCGTCTGCGGCGTGCGTCTGCCGCCAGATCGCAGTCAGCCTCGAGGGAGGCCAAGGCCGCGCGTGGCGATGATGTTGCGCTGAATTTCGCTCGTGCCACCGCCGATCGTGCGCGAGGTAGTCTGCATATAGATCTGGCAATAGAGCCCGTCGAGCACGGCATGCTTCGAGCCGGGCGCGAGCCCGCCGTGCAGGCCCAGAGCAGTGATGCCTCGGCGCGCGTTGCGCTGGAGCAGTTCCGTGCTGTGGACCTTGGAGATCGAGGTCTCGTAGTTGGGCACGAGCCCGCTCGACTGCATCCAGGTCACGCGATAACTCAGCAGGCGCGAGACCTCGAGTTCTATTGCTGTGTCAGCGATGTTCAGCCGGTCGGTGCGGCGTCCGGCGACGCGCGGGCCGGCGCCTCGGCCTTCCGCCTCAACCGCCAGCGCGAGCAGCGGCTCGAAGGCGTTCTGTGTGGTCGCCATACGGTCGACACCTGACCGCTCGAAGTCGAGAAGCGTCGTCGCGACGTACCACCCACGGTTCTCGTCGCCAACCATGTTCGAGGCCGGGACGCGCACGTCTTCGTAGAACGTCTCGTTGAATCCCGCCGGCCCGTGCATCTGCACGAGCGGGCGCACCGTGATGCCGGGTGTGCGCATGTCCAGCAGGAAGTAAGAGATGCCTCGATGCTTCGGCGCACCCGGATCTGTGCGTGTCAGTATGTGGATCCAGTCCGCGTGTTGTGCGCCCGAGGTCCAGATCTTCTGCCCGTTGATCACATACTCGTCGCCATCGCGGACCGCACGCGTCTGCAGCGAAGCGAGATCTGAGCCCGCGCCCGGTTCGGAGAAGCCCTGGCACCAGACCACCTCAGCCGTCGCGATCTTGGGGAGATGTTCGCCCTTCTGCGCCTCGCTGCCATGAATCATGAGCATCGGGCCGACCATCGCGGCACCCATGCCACCGTTGGGTGCACCTCGGATCGTGGCCTCTTCCTTGAAGATCATCTGCGCGATGTACGAGGCGGCCTGCCCGCCGAACTCGGGCGGCCAGGCCATCGTGAGCCAGCCATGCTCGGCCAAGGAGCGCTCGAAATCATGGACTGCCCCGCGGTCCTCGTCGAGCCGCCCGTTCAGCCCGCGGTGACCCCAGTTCGTCTCGAGGAACTCTCGCGCGCGCTTGCGCAGCGCAACTTCCTCAGGTGTCCAATCAAAATCCATCGTGTCCCCCGTCCGGAGGCCGGCGAGGCCGGGTTGCGGGCACGGCTGCCCGAGCCTCGTTGCGCGGATCCTACTCGCGTGGGTGCAGCCTACGCGTCGTCCGAATCGAGCAGTAGCTCCCGCGTCGTGCTTAAGCACGACGCGAAGCGCTGAAGTCAGAGGTGGACCCAACCCGACGTTGGCGACGGCGTGACCCAGACGGGCGTTCGATACACACGGCTCGGGGGTGGTCAGCGCATTGCGTATGCGTTGCTGCCGATGGTCCAGCGGTGGTGTTCACACCGACGAATTGACGGCGAGGAAGAGGCACTGGGGCCGGGCGATGGCGTCGGTGCGCACGCTAGAGCCCGGATCGCATCCAGAGCAGCCTCGTCTGAGACTCGTCCGTCCACGACAAACGCACCTTGATGCCCAGCTGCTTCGACGCCTCACGTAGCTGGCTCCGTAGATCGACGGTTTCGGCGGGCGCGGATTCGTTCCCCGATGGCGACAAATTGGCGACATTCGTCGCTCGACAACCTTCACCGCTCGGAGACGATCCGATGAAACTCCCTCTATCACTGCGTGTTATTGGTGCCCCGGGGAGGAGTCGAACCCCCAACCTGCGGATTAGAAGGCCGCTGCTCTATCCGTTGAGCTACCGGGGCGTGCCTCCACGATAGCGCGTCACAGGGACCGCGGAGACAGCGTTCGAGGCTCAGCGCAGCAGCCCGGAGCGCCGTCTCGAGGTGTCAGCCGGTGGTGACCGGCACGACGCGCCCGCTGCGTGACGACTCGCGTGCTGCCTCGAGGATCGCCTGGGTCGCGAGGCCGTCGTCGAAGTTGGGTGACGGTGACCGGCGCTCGACGATGCCGCGTTCGAAGTCGCGCAGGAGGCGCCGTGAGCCGGCGATGATGTCGATGTCCGGCAGCGGTGCGATGTCGTCCGGGAGCGACAACGGTGCGCTTTCATCGGGCTGCTCGCCCCGAGCGGCGTCGGGCGAGAGCGGCGCCGTATGTGTGATCGGCCCGCCGGCGAAGAGCCCGCCGGGCGACCGATGGCTGATCGTGCCGCCCGGCCCGGTGATGTGCAGCACCCCGCCCGCTGGCACGCGATCGCTCCAGACGATGGCGAAACTGGCGACGGCGCCCGAGGCGAACGTCAGCGTCGCCGCTGCGAAGTCATCGGCGTCAGACGTCACCTCCTCGCCGCTCGCCGGATCGATCCGCAGCGGCTCGTGCGTGGCCAGCTGCGCCGAGATCGCGGTGATCTCGCCCATCCACCCGCGCAACGCGTCGAAGTAGTGCGACCCCTGCTCGTTGAGCGCCCCGCCACCCATCGCCAGCTGCGAGCGCCAGTCGAGGGGGGTGCCCGTCGTAGGGCGGGCGAAGTGGAGCGTCGCCGTGGCCGACTGCGGCTCGCCGATCACGCCATCCTCGATCAGCCGGCTGATGTGGAGCCGGTGGTCGCTGTAGCGGAACTCGAAGTTGCACATCACCGTCAGCTCCGAGTCGCGCGCCGCAGCCGCCAATGACCGCGCCTCCTCAAGGTCCGCGGCAAACGGCTTCTCGCAGAGCACGTGCTTCCCCGCCTCGAGCGCCGCCAGGGCGATCTCGCCATGCGTCGAGGTCGGCGTGGAGACGACGACTGCATCGATGTCGTCGCGCGTAACCAGCGCCCGGTAGTCGTCGGTGTGGTGCGGGATGCCGAGCTTCCCCGCAATCTCCTCGGCCCGCTCGAGACGGCGCGAGAAGAGCGCACGGATGTCCCAGCCCTCGGCGCGCAACGCCGGCGCGGTGACACGCGTGCCGAAGCCGCTTCCGAGAATGGCGATGCGTCTGGCGAAGCCACTGCTGGTCATGATGGCCGCCCGATCACGGTCGCATCGGACGCAGCTTCGGACCGAGCTCCGGAGGCAGGAGGTCGGTCACCAGTTCGAGCCACTCGCAGAGCATCGGCCGCGTGTCGCGCGGATCGATCAGGTCCTCTGCGTTGAACGCTTCGGCCGCGCCAAAGGGATTGCGGCGCTGCACCATGCGCTCCTCGATCTCCGCTCGGTAGGCGTCCGGATCCTCCGCCGCCTCAATCTCGCGACGATAGGCTGCCATCACGCCGCCCTCGATGGGGATGGAGCCCCACTCACCGGACGGCCACGCGACGCGGAAGGCGAAGCGGTCGAAGCTCTGGTGCCCCCCTCCCGCGACGCCGTAGACGCGACGCACGATGACGGTGGCCCAGGGAATCGTCGCCGCCTCGATGGCGCAGAGCGCACGCGCGCCGTGCTTCAACGTGCCGCCACCCTCGGCGTTGGGGCCGAGCATGAACCCCGGCTGGTCGGCGAGGTTGATCACGGGCAGGTGGAACGTGTCGCAGAGGTCCACGAACCGCTCCAGCTTCTGCGCAGCCGGGCCGTCCATCGCGCCGCCGATGCGAAGCGGGTCGTTCGCCAGCACGCCCACCGGGTGGCCGTTGAGCCGGGCGAACATGGTCACGAGCGACGGACCAAAGTGACGCGCGATCTCGAACGTGGAGTCGCGGTCGAAGATCAGTTCGACCATGCGTCGCACGTCGTA
Source organism: Dehalococcoidia bacterium (assembly GCA_965198045.1). GTDB lineage: Bacteria > Chloroflexota > Dehalococcoidia > UBA2979 > UBA2979 > CBDDEC01. The sequence continues at coordinate 252,282 of CBDAOL010000011.1, read as the reverse complement.
GGGCCGCTGGCGGTCCCGAGGAATCAGCGAGAGCAGCTCCTCCTCGCGGCGATCCACCGGGTCGTCGCGCTCCTCGACCGGCGGCGTCTCATAGACGTTGCGCGGGAGATACGACAGGAACCGCCGGATCTGCGCGAAGGCGTCGGCCTCGTCCTCCGCGACGTTGTTGACCAGGCCGCTGCGATGCGCGTGGATCTGCACGCCGCCGAGGTCCTCCTTGCTGACGTCGAGGCCGAGCGCGCGCTTCACCACCGGCGGTCCGGCAGCAAAAATCTGCGACGTGTCTTTGACCATGATCGAGAAGTGGCAGATCCCCATCTGCGCCGCGGGCAGCCCGGCCACCGCGCCGAGGGCGGCCGAGACCACCGGCACCTGGCTCATCAGCTTCGCCGGTACGGGCCACATCGTGAGCTCGGGGATATACGTGCGCGCCATGCCCTCGACGGAGCGGACGTCGGCGCCGAAGCCGTCGATGAGGCGAATCAGCGGCAGCTTGAGGCCGAGCGCGATGTCCTCGTCGTGACCCCCCTTGCTGACGTTCCGACCGGGTGCGCGCACGCCCTCCGTGCCGCTCAGCGGGCGGGCGGTGTAATCGCCACCCCCCACCACGACCGGCCGCCCCTCGATCTCGCCGATGCCGACGACGTAGCTAGCGGCGCGAAACCGCCTCAGCTCGCCACCCTCGTACTCGGTTTGCCCGGCGAGCACCCCGCGCTCGCGGAAACTGCCCTCGTCGATGAGCCCATCGACGCGCTCGCGGATGGTGAGCTTGCCGCGCTCATGCTGGTCGCGGACGCGGTCCTCGCCCCCCATCTCCAGCGCCATCTCACGCCGTCGGTTGATGTCGTCGACTTCCGGTTGCCAGACCATGACGATCCCGATCGTTGCTCGCGGTGCCGCGAGAATGATAGCGATCCGGCCCCGCTTCTTTGACGTGGACGCGCTACCAGGTGTCGAGGAACTGCGCGCGCCCTCGACGCAGCGGCTCCGAGTTCGGCACCGCTCGCAGCGTGTCAGCGATGCGCTGGCGCGTCTCCGCCGGATCGATGACGTCGTCGAAGCCGAAGTTCGAGGCGACGTGGACCGCATCCACGCGGCTGTAGGCCTGGTCGAGCAGTCGCTGGTACTCGGCAGCCCGCTCGTCCACGTCCTCGATCTTCGCCAGCTCCTCGCGGTAGGAGAGCAGCACGCCGGACTCCATGTTCATGCCGCCGAACTCGCTGCCGGGCCAGGCCACCGTGGAGACCGGCGCGCGGGAGCTCCCGGTCATGACCGACAGCGCTCCCAGGGCGTAGCCACCTCGGAGGATCACGCTGAAACGAGGCGTCTTGAGGTTGACGCCGGTCACGAACAGCCGGCTGCAGTGGCGGATCAGCCCGGTGCGCTCGACCTCCGGCCCCACCATCATCCCCGGCGTGTCGACGAGGGTGATGATCGGGATGTTGAAGGCGTCGCAGATCTGCCAGAAGCGCGCCACCTTGTCCGAACCGTCGCTGTCGATGGCGCCGCCGATGTAGGCGTTGTTGTTCGCCGTCAGGCCGAACGGATGGCCCTCGATCCGGATGAACGAGGTGACCATGCTGCGCCCGAACTCCGGGCGCAGTTCCAGCACCGAGTCCTTGTCTGCCATCAGCCGGATCACCTCGCGGATGTCGAACGCGCGTCCACGCTGCTCTGGGACGACGTGGCGCAGCAGCCGCTGGTCGTGCGCCTCCCACGGCTCGATCGAACCCTGGAAGTAGGAGAGGCACTGCTTCGAGGCAGCGATCGCAGCGTCCTGGTCCTTGACGACGATGTCGACCGACCCGGCGGGCGCCAGGTCGGACATCGGCCCGACCTCTTCCGGCAGGAACGCGCCCATGCCGCTGCCCTCGATCGTGGCCGGGCCACCCATCGCGATCAGCGCGTCCTCCGTCGCGATGATGATGTCCGTGACGCCGAGGATCGCGGCGTTGCCCGCGTAGCACCAACCCGCGGTCACGCCGATGATCGGGACCGTGCCGCTGAGCCGGCCCATCTTCTCCCACGTGCGCACGAAGGGATGGCCCGCCCCCGAGCCATCCGTGTCGCCAGAGCGTCCGCCGGCGCCCTCGGCGTGGAAGATCACCGGCAGCGAGAGCTCGTCCGCCAGCTCCATCATGCGGTCGGTCTTGTCGTGACCGCGCCCGCCCTGCGTCTCCGCGAACACGGTGTCGTCGTAGGAGATGAACACCGTCTGTGCGCGCTTCTCGTCGAAGAGATCGCCGTTGACCGACCCGAAGCCGGCCACCAGGCCATCCGCCGGCGTCTTGCGGATCAGCTCCTCGACGGACCGCTTCGCACGCTGGCCGGCGATCACCAGCGGGCCGTACTCGACCCACGTCCCCGGTCGGCGAAGCGGATCCCCGGCTCCCGGTGCAGGAGCTTGTCCTCGGCGTTGAGGCTGATGCTGACACCCGCGTGTCGTTCCCCGTCGCCGCCGCCCGACTCGCCCTCGAGGACGGGCAAGCCGTCGAACTGGCTGGCGTGACCGTCGTGGCAGACGCCGGTGGCCTGCGCGCCCTCGACGGGGACGGGCAGGAGCTCGTCAGCCACCAGGCCTTCTGGTTCGCGTGGAGCCAGTTCTGGCCCGACACCCTGCTCTGGACCGGCCGCTAGCCGCCGCTCGGCGTCCCGCGGGTACCTCGTATCATCACGTTCGTGCTGACGCCCGTCAGCACGAGAAGCGAGGTGTCGAGGCATGAAAATCACATCGGTCAGCGCGATCCCAGCGGCGCCCGACCCGGTGCCGAACCAGTTCAACTTCCCGCCGTGGAACTTCGTCTTCGTGAAGGTCGAGACCGACGAGGGCATCGTCGGCTGGGGTGATGCCACCTGCGGGCCGATGGCCGTCGTGACGATGGTCGAGGAGTTTGGCCGGCTCCTGATCGGCGAGGACCCGTTCCCCATCGAGGCGCACTGGCAGACCATGGCGCATCGCAACTTCGCGCGTGGTGGCCCCATCCAGAACTCGGCGGCCGCCGGGATCGAGATGGCGCTCTGGGACATCAAGGGCCAGGCGCTCGGCGTGCCGGTCTACGAGCTCCTCGGCGGGAAGCTGCGCGACCGCATCTGGATCTATGGACGCTGGGACGGCGTTACGCCAGAGGTGGCGGCGGAGTTCGCCCAGAGCCAGGTCGCGACCGGACTGACCGCGCTCAAGGGCGACCCTTTCAACCACCGAGGGCTCTACACGACCTACGAGTCGGAGCAGAAAGCGATCGCCACGCTCGCCGCTGTACGCGACGCCGTCGGCTTCGATGTCGAACTCCTCGTCGAGGCGCACGGCCGCCTCACCCCCGCCGAGGCGATCCGCATCGGCGATGCGATCGAGCCCTATCGCCCGTTCGTGTTCGACGAGCCGGTGCCGTTCGAGAACATGGACGCGATGCAAAAGGTGGCCGAGTCGATCAACGTCCCGATCGCTACTGGCGAGCGTCTCTACAGCCCATTCGAGTACGCCGATCTGTTGCAGCGGCAGATCGTGGCGATGATCCAGCCGGACGTGATCCAGTGCGGTGGCATCCTCCAGCTCCGCCGCATCGCAGCACTCGCTGAAGTGCAGTACGTCGGCTTGCAGCCACACGCGATCCACGGACCGATGGACGTGCTGTCCGCGCTCCACGTCGAAGCGACGCTGCCGAACTTCATGATCCACGAGGGCGGCTTCCGCGCCTGGTTCCAGGACGCCTGCGTCGGCGACTTCCCGGTGCAGTCAGACGGCTTCATGCCCGTGCCCACCGCACCCGGGCTCGGCGCGGCCATCGACGAAGCGTGGCTGGCCGCTCACCCGCCGATGGAGGATCCGGGTTGGGCGCCGCCCCTGGGCACGCTGCCGTCGAAGCAGTTCAGCATGATCGCCTCGCCCTGATCGGGCAGCCCCGAGGCGCCACCTACGTCGAGGTGAAGGCCTCCGCGCGCCGCGGGTCGCGAGCGTCCCGTTCGTCGCGACGGGAGCCGCCCTCGACGGCGCGGTCGTAGACGATGCGGCCACCGATCACGGTGTAATCGACCTCGATATCGTCGATCGCCTCGGGCGCGACGCCGAGTGGATCGTCGGAAAGCACGACGAGGTCGCCGAGCTTGCCCGCCTCGAGGCTCCCCTTCGAGCTCTCCTCGAAGCCCAGCCACGCGGAGTCGAGTGTCATCGCGTGCAGCCCCTGCTCCGCCGTGATCGTGAACTCCGCGCCGAGCACCTCGCCCTCGCGTGTGCGGCGGTTCGCGGCGACGTGCACGTTGAACAGCGGGTCGACCGACGTCACCCACCAGTCGGAGTGCCCGCCGAAGTGGATGCCTCGGTCGAGGGCGCTCCGCAGCGGCGAGATGCGCGCGCCGCGCTCCGGGCCCAGGAAGCGGTCGCGGTGCCTCATGCCCCAGTAGTAGACGTGGAGGTTGAAGAACGACGCGGCGACGCCGAGCCGCGCCATCCGGTCCAGCTGGTCCTCGCGCACGTTCTGGCAATGCTCGATGCGCAGGCGATGGTCCGCGGTCGGGTGCCGTTCGAGCGCTCGCTCGTAGGCATCGAGGATCGAGTCAATCGCGCGATCGCCGTTGCCGTGTGTGCCGACCTGCCACCCGCTGAGCAGCGCCTGCTCGACCACCATATCGATCGTGTCCTGCGGCCAGACCTGGATCCCGGTCGTCTCCGGCTCGTCGTGATAGCCCTCGGTGACCGCGCCCGAGTGCCCCTGCAGGGAGCCGTCGTGGACGATCTTCAGCATGCCGGCACGCAACTGGTCGCCTCCGAAGCCCGAGGCCAGACCCGTCTGCGCCAGCGTCGGCACCGCCTCGAGCGGTCCGTAACGCCCGGCGAGGCCGCCGTAACCCGCTGCGAGGTAGGTGCGCACCGGCAGGCGGCCGTCACGCGTGGCGCGGTCGTAGGCGCCGAACGCCACCTCGTGCCGGCCGCTGCCGACATCGTGCATCGTCGTCACCCCGACCCGCACGAGCCGTTGCCCAGCCCATTCGAGGGCGTCCACGGCCTCCTCTACGGTCGGCGCCGGCAGCAGTGCGAGCACGAGGCCAGTCGCTGCCTCGTAGAACACGCCGGTCGGCTCGCCATCTTCGTCGCGTGCGATCGCCCCGCCCTCCGGGTCGGGCGTGTCGCTGTTCACGCCAGCTGCGCGCAGCGCCGCGCTGTTGGCGTAGGCGAGATGCCCGGAGATGTGCGAAACGACCACCGGCCGCGTTCCTGACGCACCATCGAGGTCGGCGTACGTGAGGTGACGGTTGTCCTCGACCAGCGAATCGTCGTACCCACGGCCCGCGATCACTTCGACGCCCGGTCGCTCGCCCCAGGCAGCGAGGCGCGCGACCACATCCTCGATCGTGCGGTTGGGCGGCGTGCCGCAGTCGGCCGCGCTGCGCGCACGTAGCCCGGTCATCATCGGGTGCACGTGCGACTCGACGAAGCCCGGCGCCACGGTGCGTCCGCCCGCGTCGATCCGCACGAGGCCAGGAACGTCGATGCCCTCGACCTCCGCGTTGCTGCCGACCACCGCGACCCGCCCGCCAAGGATCGCGACGGCGTCGGCGCGCGGCCGCGTTGGGTCCATCGTGACGACATTGGCATGGCTGACGACGAGGTGCATCGCCGCCGAGGATACGCGCGGCGTCGGCTAGCGGTGGAGGCGGTACACGCGGAACTGGTCGTGCTCGATCGGCAGCACTTCGACCGAGGCGGAGCCGGCGTCCAGCGCGTACTGCTCGAGCGTGCCGCGCCGCATGACGGTGCCCGTACCGACCGAGGGGTCGGTCGAGAGCCCATCCGGCAGGCAGGTCGTGACGCTGAAGCCGTAGAAGAAGCGCTCCATCGGGTCGCCCGAGACCTCGAACTCGTCCGCCGTCGCTTCGTCGACGACGAGCACGACGCCGTCGTCCGAGGTGATGCGGCGCATGCCGTCGAGAACGGAGACCGGATCGGGCAAGTCGTGCACCGCCTCGAGGACGATCGCGAGGTCCGCGCTACCCGGGGCGGCGTCCGCCGCCGCCTCGACCGTGTCGGTCGTGAACGTGACTCCCCCGATCGGGCGAATCGACCAAATCGGAGCGCATTCTAGCGGGTATGCGTCGCCCCGGATGAGTCAGCCGGTAAGCGCCCCATCGAGGTACGAAACCCCATCGACGCGGGAGCGCTGCATCAGCTGACGTTGTCCCGACACCTTGGCCGACTCGATGACGTCTTCCGCCACCTCGACATCCCCGGGCGCCGGTCCGTCGCGCAGCGCCTCGTGCAGCACGCGCCCCTCCATCCCGTCGCCGGCCACACCGAGGACATGCGCCAGCGTCGGCGCGAGGTCGACGTTGCCCGCCGGCACATCGGACACGACCCCCTCGGCGAAGCTCGGCCCGGCGAGGATCAGCGTGTTGCGGATTTCCCAGGGCGAGGCTGAGCCGTGGTTCGAGGCCGGGCGTGTTCCGCCGGCCCGCAGCCCGCGCCAGCCGTGCTCGTTCTCGTCGTCGGACCACGCCTCCGAGAAGATGAGGTCGGCGCCGTCCTCGCCGCCCTGCCCGACCGCCGCCAGCGGGAGCGTGCCCTCGACGACGGGCGCGCCACGCGCGCCGGTGAACACGGCGCCGATCCCATCGAGGGCGCGCAGCACAGCCGCGGCCCTGGCCGCGCGCTCCGGGTCATCGAGGTAGATCCCGCTCCCCGCCACCACCGCCTCGCTCGGCCCCAACCCGGTCGCGGCCAGCGCCTCGCGCACCTTCGGTTCGCCCAGCGCGGGCACGTTCGTCGAAAAGCCGTGGTCGGAGGTGACGATCAGGTCGTAACGCTCGCTCAAGCCGAGCTCCCCGAGGCTGGCGACGAGCCGTGCGACGTTGCGATCGGCCTCGCGCAGCGCTTCGATCGCCTGGGGATGGCCGACGGCGTGGCGGTGCTGGGTCTTGTCGGGGTCGCAGTGCCAGAACACCACGTAGTCCGCGCCGCCCGGCAGCAACCGCTCGGTGACCAGCCGCATGAACCAGCGGTTCTGCTCGACGTTCGGCGCGGTCCCGTCCAGCATCCGAGCGCCGAGGTCCGCCTCCACCTCCGCACGTTCGACGCCGAGCCAGAACGCCTGGTTGTGCACCGCGTCGCCGTGCGCGTCCGCATCCGGATGGTGCAGCTGTGACGACCCGGGGCTGCCCGTCCCGACGATCGCCGAGGATCCGGCCGCCGCGGACACGCGCTCGGCTAGCGTCGGGCGGCGCAGCACGCGCCCGTCGCGCACCTCGCGCAGCCGCGCCAGGTCCTCGTGCGAGCCAGCGTCGAGGACCAGTGTCGGGTCGAGGTCGCGCGCAACGAGCTGGTTGTCGGGGATGCCGTGCGTCGCCGGGTAACACCCCGTCGCGATCGAGGAGGCGTTCACCCTCGTCACGGTCGGCCAGACGGCGTGACTGCGCGTGTAGCGCACCCCGCGCTGCGCCAGCGCATCGAGGTTGGGCATCAGCTGTGGCGTCACGAAGTCAGGCCGTAGCCCGTCGAGCACCAGCAACACCGCGCAGCGCTCGAGGCTCACGATGCACCCTCGTCGCGCCTCATCCGCAGGATGCGCTGCACGAAGTCGCTCTTGTCGTCGGCGTAGGCGTCGCCGTCGTGCGGGTACCGCAACGCCAGCGCGCGCTTGAGTGCGACGTACTCGTCTCGCGCATCCTCGTGCGCGCGCAGATAGTCGCCGAACGCCAGTTGGTCGTCCCACTGCCCCTCGCCGGGTGTGTACATGTGCACGTGCTCGGCCAGGCCGATCGTCGAGGCGGCAGCGGGGCGCGAGAAGTAATGCCGCCTCGGTAGCCCATACTCGCCGTGGTACCCGTACCCCAACGCCTCGAGCGGGGTCACGCAATCGTGCCCCGCCTCGAAGCTGACCAGCGCCGGCATCAGGTCGATCACCCGCTTCGCGTCACAGCCCGCGATCGACGTCGATCCGATGTGCTCGACGCGCGTGATCGCGCCAACGCCATCCGCTCCGCACGCCTCGACGATCGCGCCAGCGACCTGCGCCGCTAGACCCGGCCACGCGGGGTCGTACCGCACGAGGTAGATCCGCCGCGCCTCGTTCGTCGTCATGCGTCGCCCTCGGCGTTCGCTACGACTTCGGCTGCTCCACGCGCTTCGGCGCCGGGTTCGAGATACCGGCGACCAGTTGCAGCGGCACGGCGCGACGCAGCTCATCGAGGTCCCAGTGCCCCGGCTTCGCGATCGAGCGGATCACCTGCCGCGTGGAGTACCTCGAGGCCTGCCAGCCAGACGAACCGATCACCTGCCCGTTGATCGACGCACCGGCGTCGCTGCAGAGCCAGGTCACGATCGGGGCGTTGTTCTCCGGGTCGCGCGGCTGCGGCCCCTCCTCAGGCCAGCCCACTGCCGAGGTGGCGGCGCGGCCGGTACGGATGATGCCCGCCTGCGCGCGGATGTCCGCGGCCGCCATCGGGACGGACTGCGTCATGCGCGTGTTGCCGCCCGGGTAGATCGCGTTGGCCGTGATCCCGTGCGGCCCCAGCTCCCTGGCGAGGGCGCGCGCGAAGCCGACCATGCCCTCCTTCGCCGCCGAGTAGTTGGCCTGCCCCGACGAACCGAGGCCAGATCCAGACGAGAACAGCAGGATGCGCCCGAACCCCTGCTCCAGCATCGGCCCCACCGAGTTGCGGACGACGTTGAACGCCCCCTTGAGGTGGACCGCCAGCACCGCGTCCCACTCCTCCTCGGTCATGTTGAAGACCATGCGGTCGCGCAGGATGCCAGCGACGTGGCAGGCAATGTCCAGCCGCCCAAACTCGTCGAGCGCGGTCTGCGCCAGCGCCGCCACGTCGTCGAACTTCGAGATGTCGCCGTAGTGAGCGGCAGCGCTGCCGCCGGCGTCGCGGATCTCGCGCGCCACCTCGTCGGCAGGACCCTCGTCGGCGCCCGAGGCGTCGAGGTTGCCGCGGAAGTCGTTGACGACGACCGAGGCGCCCTCCTCGGCGAGGAGATGCGCGACGCCGCGGCCAATGCCACGGCCCGCCCCGGTGACGATCGCGACGCCTCCTTCCAGTCGGTTACCCATCGTGCTCTCCTTGCTAGCCGCGGAGCGGGCTGGCGGCGTCGAGCGCGAGCGCCCTCGGCGCCTGCTCGTCCAGCTCGTCCATGGTGAAGCGCCGCCCGTAGCTGAGCAGCTGTCGATCGATCTGGGGGTACGAGTAGAGGTAGATTTCGCCGCCCCGCACGCCGAAGAGCTGGCCATTGACGTCGCCGGCCTCTTCGCTCACGAGGTAGACCGCGAGCGGCGCCACGCTCTCGGGTGCATCTGGGTGGGCCGAGCCCTCCCAGCGCCGCGTCGGGAACGGCGGCGCGATGCGCGCCATCTCGTCCGCGGAGCGCACCCCGGCTGGCGGCCGTAGCTCCTCCGATGCCCCACCGAAGAGGCGCGTGCGCGCCAGCGGCGAAATAGCGTTGCAGGTCACGCCGTAGCGCCCCACGTCGCGGGCCACGGTGCGGCTGAGACCGATCACGCCCTCGCCCGCGGCGGCATAATTCGCCGACCCGACCGCGCCGAGGCCGGCATCCGCCGCCATCATCACGATCCGGCCGTAGCGCTGCTGACGCATCGCCACCGTCGCGAACTTCACTGGCGCGAGCGTCGCTTTGACGTTGCCGTCGATGATCGCGTCCCAGTCGTCCTCGGTCATCTCCCAGATCGGCGTGTCGCGGCGCGAGCCGGCGCTGGTCACCAGCGCGTCGAGGCTGCCCGCACTGTCGAGGGCTGCCTTCACGCAGGCCTCGGCGCCGTCCATCGTGCTCACGTCTTCGGTGACCGCGACCGCGCTACCGCCGGCAGCCATGATCTCGTCGACGACCGCCTGTGCGACCGCCGGGTTCGAACCCGTGCCATCCGGCTCGCTACCGTTATCGGCGACGACGACCGTCGCCCCCTCGGCTGCCGCCGCCAGCGCCACAGCGCGGCCAATGCCCCGCCCAGCGCCCGTCACGACGACGCCATTTCCATCCAGGGCGCCCATGCGCACCCCCTCACTGGTGTACTCGCCTTGCGCTCGCGGATGGTACCCGAACGCCGCGCGCTCGTGGCTCGCGCGCCGGGCGGTGGCCTGCGCCGGAGACGCGGTTTGCGTGGCGCTGACCGCGGACGCTGTGGCGGGCTAGGATCGGCGCATGGACACCGAAGCGGCCTTCGACAGCGGCGAGGTCACCCTCGCCTACGCCGAGGGGCCGAATAACGGGCCGCCCTTCGTCTGGCTGCACGGACTTGGCGGCTCGCGCGACGGCAATCCGCTGATCCTTCCACGCCTCCGGGAGCGTACGCACCTCTTTCGTCCCGACCTCCGTGGTCACGGCGCCTCGGGTCACGTCTAGCGCGGCTACCGCTTCGTCGACTTCGCGCGAGACATCGGAGCCTTCATCCGTGAGGTCGTCGGCGAGCCTGCGATCGTCGGCGGTCAGTCCGTCGGTGCGGTCACGACGTCGACGCTGGCGGGCACCGACCCTGACGTCGTGCTTGCGGCGATCACGTCTGAGCCTCCGTCCTACATGAACGAGTGGATGAGCTCGGCCTCGGCCACCTACTTCGCCCAGAATCGCGATCTGGCATCGCTGGCCACCCGCGCGGAGATCGAGGCGGCTCTACGGCGCGCCACGCCCGAAGCCCCGGACGGCCTCACCGGCGCTCCGCCTCCTCGGTGATCGCGCGGGCCGTCGAGGGCAGATCGGCCTCGGCGCCGCGCTTGACGTGCAGCGTGAAGGCCGGCGTCGCTACCAAGTTCGCGTACCAACCGCGGCGGCCCGGCCGGCCGGTGATGAACCAGCGGCCGTCGACGTGGTGGATCCAGATCTCGATGCGGCGTGGGTCGCCCGAGTGCCGGCCGGTCGTGGTGATATCCACGACCCGCTCGGCCTCGAGCGCCTGCCGGAGGGCGTCGTCCATGGGCGTCGTTAGTCGAACATCAGGACGGTGCGAGTCACCTCGCGGTTGCGCATCGCCTCGAAGGCGCTGTTGACGTCCTCCAGCTTGCCGCGCTTCGTCACCATCTCGTCGAGCTTCAGCCGCCCCTGGCGGTAGAAGTCGATGTACTTCGGCATGTCGACCTTGAAGCGGTTCGAGCCCATCGAGGACCCCTGCAGCTTCTTCTCGCCGAGCAGGCTCGCGCCTGGGATCTCGATGTTCTCGCCGACCGGGATCATCCCGATCACCGTCGCCGTGCCGCCGCGACGGATCGCCTCGTAGGCCTGTTCTGCCGCCACCTTGAGGCCGATCGCCTCGAACGAGTAGTCGACGCCGCGCCCGTCGGTCAGCTCGCGGATCTGGTCGACCGGGTCACCCAGCGAGGCGTCGACGGAGTGAGTCGCGCCCAGCTCGCGGGCCGTCTGCAGTTTGTGCTCGACCATGTCGACGGCAATGATCATGCGCGCACCGGCGATGCGCGCGCCCTGGATCGCGGAGAGGCCGACGCCGCCGGCGCCGAACACCGCCACCGTCGAGCCCGGCTCCACCTTCGCCGTGTTCAGCGCTGCGCCCACGCCGGTGGTCACACCGCAGCCGATCAGCGCCGCCACGTCGAACGGCAGGTCCTTGTCGACCTTCACCACGCCGTTCTCGTGCAGCAGCATCTGCTCCGCGTACGACCCGATGGAGGCCATCTGCGTCACCGCCTCGCCGCCCATCGACAGGCGCGGGCCCTCGTCCGGCGTGCGCGCCGGACGGTTCTCGCAGAGGTGCGTGGAGCCGGTCAGGCAGCTGTCGCAGCGGCCGCAGTAGACAGAGAGACAGGCGATCACATGGTCGCCCGGCGCCACCTCGGTCACGTTCGGGCCGACCGCCTCCACCACCCCGGCCGCCTCGTGGCCGAGCACGGCCGGACCGCGCATCGGGTACAGGCCGTCGACGAAGTGCAGGTCGGAGTGACACACGCCGCTGGCGGCGGTGCGCACGAGGACCTCGTAGCCAATGGGGTCGGAGATATCGACGTCCTCGAACGTCAGCTCTTCCAGCGGTGCATTGAAGACGGCGGCTCGCATGTGTGCTCCCTCAGGCTGCCACACGCCTATCCGGCGTGCAGGGGAGCGCATTGTAGCGAGGAGCGCACGACCATGGGGGCTGCGACCTACGGCACGTCCATGCGTCGCAGCTTGCGCTCCGTGAGGAGCGCGAATGCCGCGACGATGAAGATCGTGCCGACGACCGCGCCCGTCGCACTGACATCGATCGTGAGGTCGGCAAACAGCGTCTCGTCCAGGCCGCGCGTGACGGCGTAGGCGAAGTGGCGAACGCTCAGGAAGCGCGCTCCCGCGAACGCCGAGGAGAGCACGATCTCCCAGATCACCACGTAGACCAGGCCCAGCGGTAAGGCGTGCCGGAACGCGAGCCCCGCCCATGTGAACACCGCGCCGTAGCAGAGCGTCGCCACCACGACGCCTGCAGACGTCGCAGCCATGTAGCCAACGTCGAAGTCGGTCATCATCCCCATCGCGACGGCGTTACTCAGCAGCCCCAGCGCACTCGCGATTCCGACCGAGGCGGCGAACTTCGGCAGCACGATCTTCCATCGCGAGATCGGCTTCGCCACGAGGTAGATCAGCGTCCGGTCCTCCATCTCATCGCCGAAGTTCACGGTGGTCAGCAGCAGCACCATCGTCGGCAGCGTCGCGACCATGGTCAGGACGCCGTACATGAACTCGATCTCCTCGGCGATCGGATCACGATTCGATTCGCCGCTGACCGCGTCGATCGTGAGCAGCAGCCCGATCAGGAGCGCGGGGATCGCGGCCAGCCCGACGACGAACAGGAAGCGCCGCCGGTCGGTCAGTTGCCGCGCCGAGAGCCAGAAGATCGCGCTCATACGGTGCTCCGTCCCGCCAGGTAGGTGAAGACGCTCTCCAGCGTGTCGTCGAGGGGCTCGACGCGCGTCAGGCTCACGGCCTCGGCGACCGCGGCGACCGGGATCGCGCGCTGGAGCGCGCCCACGTCGCTGCCGCGCACCAGCAGCGCACCATCCTCCTTGAGCGTGACGGAGTCCACCTCGATCTGCTGCACCAACGACGATGCCAGGCGGCGCGCGTCACTACAGCTGACGCGCACGAGGTAGGGACGCTCGTTCATGGCGCGGCGGATCGCATGGAAGTCGCCGGACGCAGCCACCTTGCCGGAGACCATCAGCACGATCTCGCGCGCCATCACCTCGACCTCCTCGAGGATGTGCGAGGAGATGACGATGGTGCGGCTCTCGTGCGCCAGCCGGTCGACGATCGTCTGGAACTCGAGGCGTTGCCGCGGGTCGGTGCCCGACAGCGGCTCGTCGAGTAGCAGGATCTCGGGGTCGTGCACGAGCGCAGCGGCCAGTCGCATGCGCTGCCGCATGCCTCGCGAGTACCCGCCGAGGGCGCGGTGCTGCGCCAGCTCGAGCCCGACGAGCTCGACGGCGCGGTCGACGGCCGGCTGGAGCGGGCTGACGCCCTGCAGTCGCGCGTTGAATTCGACGAACGCGCGGCCGGACATGAACTGGTAGACGCCCTCATGCTCGGGCATCAGACCCATCCGCCCGAAGATCGCGGGGTCGCCTCGGACGGGCTCGCCCAGGACAGCGACCTTGCCGCTGGAGGGTTCGGAGAGCCCGGCGATCATCCGCAGGAGCGTCGTCTTGCCCGCGCCGTTCGGGCCAAGCAGACCCGTCACGCCGGGTCGGAACTCGACCGTGACGTCGTTGACGGCGACCACGCTGCCGAACCAGCGCGAGACACCCTCGACGCGAATCGTGGCGTCGCTGCTGCCAGTCGTCATCGCCTCGGATGTCACAGCGAGAGCCGCCGGTAGCGGCGCAGCATGAACGCTCCGCCACCGAGGACGAGGAGCGCCGAGGTGAGCGCGTACCACTGCGCGCCGAGCTCGCCGTCGAACGACCCGAAGATCCAGTCGTTCACCTGCAGCGCGCCGCCGAAGCGGATCAGCTCGAAGAAGTCGGCGGTGCGGCCGCTGGCGAGGTTGACGCCGGCGTCGGAGATCGCCCACGTGATCAGCACCGTCGCGACCACCCCGGCGACCGCGTAGGCCCGCCGGTCGGTCATCGACGAGATCGCCATCGACACCGTTGTCAGCACGAGGCCGACGACCAGGCCGGACGCGACCGCCCTCGGCAGGATGTCGGCGTCGTCCATCAGCCCGTCGAGTACGTCCGCCGAGGTGAACGCCAGCGCGACGAAGACCATCAGCTGCGGCAGCAAGAGGATCCCCATGGTCACCGTGAGGAAGCCCGCCCAGCGGGCCGCGAGGTAGTCACGCGGGCGCAGCGGCCGCACGAGGTAGAGCACGATGGTCCCGCTGCGCCGGTCAGGACAGAGCAACTCTGGCCCGAGGATCGCGACGAACAGCGTCAGCGGCCAGATCGCGAATCGGTAGTAGCCACGGTTGGAGAGACCGCCCAGGAATTCATCGAGCTCCGCGGCCTCGCCGAACGAGCTGATGAAACCGGCGACGATCACGATGAAGATCGCCGGGAACAGCGCGAGCGTGATCGTCCCGTAGGCGAGCACCTTGATCGCGGCCGACCGTCCGAGACCGAGCGTGCCGCGCACGGAGTCGCGCCAGATCGCGATCACCGCCCGGCGGCGACCCTCCCGGGCGCCTTCATAGCGCTGGTAACCGAGGTCGAAGATGCGCCCGACGGCCTCGCCGGGGGGCGCGGCGCCGTCCGCCGCGGCCTGCGCCGAGGAGGTATCGCGCTCGGTCGTCATGACTGGTCCTCGACCGCCGCCGGTTCGACGCTGGGAGGCTCTTCCGTGCTGAACAGCTCGGTCAGCGAGTGCTGCCGAGGGGCCATCGAGTAGAGCAGCGCGCCCGACTCGACGATTGCGTCGCGAATATGGTCGTAGCCAGCGTCGTCGATACCGTCGATCAGCAGCGTCCGCCCCTCGCTGGTGTCGACCGTGGCCTCGAGGCCACGCGTACGCAGCGCGGCGACCAGGGCCTCCTCGCCCTCGGTCACCGTGACCGCGAGGCGTTCGGTCTCTCGTGTAAAGCTCGCGACCGTCCCCTGCTGCAGCAGTCGGCCGCCGTCGAGGACGACCACGCGGTCGCACACCTGCTCCACGTCGCCCATCAGGTGCGACGAAAGCACGATGCTGATCCCGAACTCGCCCCCGGTGCGCTCGATCAGGCTCAGCATCTCGTGACGACCCAGCGGGTCGAGCCCAGCGGTCGGTTCGTCGAGGAGCGCCAGCACTGGATCGTGCACGAGCGCCTGCGCCAGCTTGACGCGCTGTTTCATGCCGGTGGAGTACGTCCCGATGTCGCGGTAGCGCGCCTCCTCCAGTCCCACGTGCCTCAGGATGTCGGCGGTACGCACGCGGGCCTCGTGCGCGGGCAGCCCGCTCACCTGCGCCATGTAGGTCAGGAACTCCGCACCCGTCATCGTGTCGGGCAGGCAATCGTGCTCGGGCATGTAGCCGATGCGCTCACGCAGCTCGGGCGCGTGCAGAACCTCGTCGCCGTTGAACAGCGCCTGCCCCTCGTCCGCGTCGATCAGGCCCAGGAACAGCTTGAGCGCGGTGCTCTTGCCCGCTCCGTTCGCCCCGAGGAGCCCCGTCACGCCGGGCTCGATCACAAAGCTCGCGTCGTGCAACGCGACGGTCGGTCCATAGGTCTTCGTCAGATGAGTGGCCTCGAGGAGTGCAGGCATTGCGAATGAGTATAGGTGCGGTATCGCTAATGCCTAGCCGACCGAGCCGGGTGCTATAACTCGCCGGAGCCACCGACCGACGAGGAGCCATGCATGACCATCGCCGATGTCGACGCGCGACCGGAGGACTGCCTCGCCACCGTCGAGGGCGAGGTCACCGTCGAGGGCCCGGACGCCCCCCTCCGCATCACCCGCGACCGCTGGGGCATCCCCCACATCAAGGCAAGCAGTGCCCGCGACGCCTTCTTCGGCCAGGGTTACGCGATCGGCCAGGACCGCGCCTTCCAGCTCGAACTCTACCGCAGCATGGCCCACGGCACCTCGGCGGCCATGCTCAATCGAGGGCTCCTCAACCGTGACCGCCAGAACCGCCGTCTCGGCTTTAGCCGCCTCGCCGCCGCCGAGTGGGAGCACCAGAGCGAAGGCGCGCGCGAGGTCCTCGAGGCCTACGCGGCCGGCATCAACGCCGCCATCGCCAACAACCCCACGCCCTGGGAGTTCCGCGTCCTCGGCGGGCCCGACGGACCGCACCGGATGGACCCTTGGACCCCGATCGACTCCCTCGCGGTGATCAAGATGGTCAACGGCAACAACCAGTGGGCCAGCAGGATCCGCTTCGCCAAGGTCGCCGCCACCCTCGGCGCCGAGGCCGTCGCCGCCCTCGTCCCCGACAACGCCCAGGACGCAGCGATCATCACGCCCTCCGGCGGTCGCTGGGAACGCGACGCGCACCCGTTCCTCGAGGACATCGAACTGGCGATGGGGCAGCCCGATGGCCCCATCCCCGCGGGCGGCGGCTCCAACTGCTGGGTGATCCATGGCTCCCGAACCGACACCGGCGCGCCCATCGTCTGCGGCGACCCCCACCTCGCGATCGGCATCCCCGGCCAGTGGTACGTCGTGCACATGGAGTGCCCGCAGTTCACCGTCGCCGGGCCCTGCAACCCCTGCTACCCCGGTCCCAACTTCTACGGCCACAACACCAGGGTCGCGTGGACCATGACCCACGCCCAGGGCGACCGCTGGGACCTCTACCGCGAGCGCATCCGCCGCGGCCACGACGGCCCCGAGGCGCAGACCCCCGACGGCTGGACCGCCCTCGATCGCATCGACGAGACCTTCGAGGTGCGCGACTCCGCGAGCGGCGAGTTCACGACCGAGGATGGCGTCGTCTGGCTCACACCGCACGGCCCCGTGCTCAGCGGCGACCCGCAGACGGACGACGAGGTGCTCGCGGGCCGCTGGGGGCTCGTCGCGCCCACGCACGACTACGACGCCATGAACGCCCTCCATCGCGCCTCGACCGCCGCCGAGGCCAGCGCGGCGCTCCGCCTCTACGACTCGATCAGCGGCAACTTCTGCTTCGCCGACCCGGCCGGCGACATCGGCTACCAGTACGTCGGCCGCGTACCGAAGCGCCCCGCGTGGCTCCTGCCCGTCCCCGGCTGGGATGGCGAGCACGAGTGGGATGGCGACGTGCCGAAGGAGGAGCTGCCGACCGATCAGAACCCGTCGAACGGCTTCATCGTCACCGCCAACAACAAGACGACCACTGACGACTACCCCCACTACCTCTCGTCGACCTCGACCGCCTACCGCGCCGATCGGCTACGAGAGGTGATGGACGAGGTCGAGGTGTTCAGCCTCGCCGAGATGCCGCGCCTCCAGGCCGACCAGACGAGCCGCCACGCCCGCGCCATGACAGAGCGCTTCACCTCGTTCGTCGCGAGCGACGCTGACGCCGCAGCGATGCAGGCGCTCCTCGAAGGCTGGGACGGCCACCTCGATGTCGCGAGCAGCGCCGCCGTCGTCTACTCCGAGGCCTGCCACCAGCTTTGCGACCTGACCGCGCAGCGCTATTACGGCGCCGTCGATGGCATCGCCCGGCTGCTGCCGGCCGAAGGACGCCGCATCGTGGCCGAACAGATCGCGCAGGACCGTGCGCTGATGCTCGGTCAGTTCGAGTCCTGGGATGAGGCGATCGAGGCTGCGCTCGCCGCCACCGCCTCGGCGGTGCGCGAGCGCCACGGCGACGACGCCACCGCCTGGCGCTGGGACAACGAGCACCGCATGGGCTGGAATCACAACCTCGGTCGTGACCCCGAGCTGGCCGACTTCGTGAACCTGTCCGCCGAGGTCGGTGGCGACGTGAACACCGTGTTCAACACATCGCTCGCCTACGGCGCGGCCTCGTCCTCGGGCGTCTCGTTCCGGCAGATCTACGACCTGCATGACCTCAACGCCGCGCAGATCTGCATCCCGCCCGGCAACTCCGGGCAGCCCGGCTCAGCGCACTACAGCGACAACCTCGATCGCTGGCGCAACGTCGAATACCACCCGCTCTACATCGACTGGTCCGACATCGAGGCGAACGCCGAGGCGACGCTGACGCTGACGCCCGGGTAAACCGCTAGCGCGCGATCAGCGATGTCGCGCTGATACCCCACGTGCCGTCCTGCTCGACGACCAGCAGTAGCTCGTCGACTGCCAGACCGCCCCCGCGCAATTCGACGGCGATGTTGACCGCCCGCGCCCCGGCCTGCACAACGCGCGCCTTCGATTCGAGGCGCGAGGGGACACGACGGCTGGTGAAGTCCTCCGCGCGTTCGATCGTCACATCACCGACGTTCACATGCGTGACCGGGAATGCCAGAGCCTCCTGCAGCGCCTCATCGTCCCCCGCTGTGGCAGCGTCGATCGCGCGACGGTCGACCTCGACCGCCAAACGCTCCGGTTCGCTGGTGTCCGCATCCGCGTCCCAGGTGTCGATGCCGAACCGCGCCTGAATCCCCCAGCCCGCGTCGAGGCGAGTCATGACGTAGGTCACGCGGTTGGTCAGGATCGGCTCGCCCTCGGCGTTGTAGCGCGTCCAACCGCCCGCCAGGTGAACCCGATCCTCCGAGGTGTG
This sequence comes from Dehalococcoidia bacterium, assembly GCA_965198045.1. Lineage (GTDB taxonomy): Bacteria > Chloroflexota > Dehalococcoidia > UBA2979 > UBA2979 > CBDDEC01. Next base: position 233,714 of record CBDAOL010000011.1, on the reverse strand, counting down.
GACGCGCTCCGGCTCGATGCCGTCGGTGCGCACCCAGCCCGTGGCCCTGATGCGCTCGAACGTCGTCGGTACCAGCGCCGCGTAGTCCGCTGCCGTGGGGAAGACGCGCGACGCTGTCCGCGGCGTCGCACCTGCGCGAGGCGGCGACACCCGTACGTGCGGGTAACTCATCACGCCGGCCGAGCCGTCAGCGTCGTTCGCGTTGAAGTTCTCGAAGAACGCCCAGTAGGCATCCTCGGGTGTGGCGTAGTGGCCCATGGTTGCTCCCGCGCTGCCCGCGGAGACTACTCGCCGTCGCGCGGCAATGGGATGGGCGCGCCCGTTGCCGGGTCGGCGAGCACTGTCAGCGGCAGGCCGAACACTCGCTCCAGCGCCGCCGCCTCGAACACCTCGGACGGCGCACCGTCGAGTGCGATGCCGCCATCGATCAGCGCCACCACGCGGTCGGCGAAGCGGGCGGCCAGCGCCAGGTCGTGCAGCACGGCGACGACCGTGAGGCCGTCGCTGTGCAGCCGCCGCAGCACGCGCATGATCTCCAGCTGGTGGCGCAGGTCGAGGAACGTCGTCGGCTCGTCCAACAACAGCGCCTCCGGCTCTTGCGCCAGCGCGAGCCCGATCCAGGCACGCTGGCGCTCGCCACCGGAGAGCCGGCGTAGCGGTCGCAGGCGCAGATCCTCGAGGTCCGCCTGCACGATTGCGCGCTCTACGGCCTGCGCATCGGCCTCGGTCGGCGGCCGCAGCGCGCGCTGGTACGGTGTCCGGCCGCGCCACACCAGCTCTTCGACGGTCAGGTCGACATCGAGCTCCGGCAGCTGCGGCAGCAGGGCGAGGCGGCGCGCGACCTCGTTCGAACGGACGCGACGCGCGTCCTCGCCGTCGTAGCAGACCCGGCCCGCCAGCGGCCGCAGCAGCCGTCCGAGGCCGCGCAGCAGCGTGCTCTTGCCCGATGCGTTCGGCCCGACGATCGCGACGAACTCGCCCGGGGCGACGCGCAATGAAACGTCGTGCACGACCTCGACGCCGTCGTAGCCCAGGGCAAGGCGCTCCGCCTCGATCAGCATCGGGCTCTCCTCCTTCGCCGACGCGGCGGGCAGTTCATCAGGTCGCCCGGAAGCGCAGCAGATACAGCAGGAACGGCGCACCGATCGCCGCGGTGAGGATCCCCATCGGCAGCTCGGAGGGCTGGATCACCAGCCGCGCGGCGAGGTCCGCGCTGGCGACCAGCAGCGCCCCGGTCAGCATCGACGCCGGCAGCAGGTAGCGCTGGTCGGATCCCACCGCGAAACGTGCGAGGTGCGGTGAGACAAGACCGACGAACGAGACCAGCCCAGCGACCGAGACGGCGACGCCCGTGAGCGCGCCCGCTAGCGCCAGCACGAACAGCCTCGTGCGGTCGGTGAGCACCCCCAGGCTGGCCGCGATCTCGTCGCCGAGGGCGAGCGCGTTGAGCCGGCCCGCGAGCAGCTGCGCGCCGACGAGGCCCGGGATCACCCAGGGCGCGATCGCCTTCACTTCGCGCCACTCGGAGCCATAGAGCCCCCCGGCGAGGAAGCCGAGGTTGATCTCGAGAAACGTCCGCGACGATGCGAGCAGGCCGACGATCGCTGCGCCGAAGAACGCGGCAAGCGCCACGCCGGCCAGCGTTAGCCGTAGCGCTGACACCGCACCACCCCAGGCGATCACGAGGATCCCACCCGCGCCGATGAGCCCACCGCCGACCCCGGCCAGCGCGAGCGAGGTGTCGGAAGGGTTCCCGGTGGTGACCAGCATGATGGCGATCGCCAGCCCGGCGGCGGAGCTGATCCCGAGGATCGTCGGATCGGCCAGCGGGTTGCGCGTCACGACCTGTAGTAACGCTCCAGCGGTCCCCAGCGCCGCGCCGACGAGCATCGCGTCGAGGAACCTCGGCAGCCGGATCTCCCACACCACCAGGCGAGTAAACAGGTCGGATTCTGAGGCGAGCCCGCGCGCCGCATCGACCGGCCCGACGATGATCGCGCCGAGCATCAGCGAGGTGAACCCGACCGCGAGCAGCAGCGCCGCGCCGATCGAGATGGCGATCAGGAAGCGGCGCTGCCGTTGGTGCTGCCACCCAGCGCTCGGCGGAATCGGGACACCTGTCCGCCGGGCCATCGCGCTAGCTCTCTGCGAGCTCGCGCAGCGTGTTCAGCGCGTCCAGCACGCGGGGTCCCGGGGCCTGTAGGAAGACCTCGAGGTCGAGCTCGATCACCTGGCCGCTCGTGACGGCGGTGAGCCCTCGGAACGGCGGGATCTGCGGAATGAGCGTCGACAGCCGGGGGGCCGGCTCGGGCGCCGGCGTGATCGTGAAGATCAACGCTGGGTCGAAGCGCAGCAGCAACTCCGGCGCCAGCAGCGTGTAGCCGGGGAACGGCCCCGCATCAGGCTGGTCCGCCGCCGGGTTCTCGATGCCGACGCGGTCGAACAGGTCCCCGACGAACGAGCTCGTCTTCGCGGCGTAGAGGCTCTGGTCGCGGTCCGCGATCAATGCCACCGCGGTGATCTCCGCATCCGCCAGCGCGGCCGTTGCCGCCTCGAGGGCGGCTTCGATCTCGGCGATCTGCGCGGCGGCCTCGTCGTTGGCGTCGAACACCTGTCCCAGCAGCGTGATGCCGGTGATCACGTCATCGTAGCTCTCGGCCCCGGCGAATACCACCGGCACCGGCAATCCCTCGATCGAGGCCCGCAGCTGCGGCTGCGAGCCGTGGATCACCGAGTCCGCGACCACGAGGTCAGGGCGCAGCGCAATCACGCTTTCGATGCTCGGCTGGTACGCCGAGCCGATGTCCTCAGCGGCCGCGGCGGCCGGCGGATATGCGACGGAGGAGCTCCGCCCCACGACCTGGCCGCCCACTGCGTAGACGTACTCGACCGCCGTCGGGCTGATCGCCACCACGACCACCGGCTTCGCCTCGATCACGACCTCCCGCCCGAGCATGTCCGTCACGGTCAGCGGATAGGCCGAAGGCTCGGGTGTCGGCGTCGCCTCGGGCGTGGGGGTGGACGCCAGTGCGGTCGCACGCGGAACAGGCGTGGACGTGGCCGCCGCCCCACCATCGTCGTCATCGTCGTCGCCCGTGCATGCGACCAGCACGAGGGCGAGCAGGAGTAGGGGCGAGAACATTCTGCGCATGGACTCGTTCAAATCTGCGTAATCCTTGTCGAATCGAAGGCTGAGAGTGACAGATACAGGTGGGTTCTAAGGACGCGACCAATACTCTGCGGATACCTGATCACGGTCCATCAACGACTTAAGCGGTATCTACAGATTTAGGAAGGTTTCGAGTTCGGGCGATGGCAGATTTTGTCGCGTACATACCGATCATCACGACCGTGCTGTCGTTTCCCTTCGCTGCGCTCGTGCTCAAGCGCTATCTCGCGAAGCGGCGAGCGGGCGAGGAGCAGCGGACGCACCTGGTGTGGTGGGCGCTCGGGATCGCGATGTTTGGCGCCGGCACGTTTGCCGAGGGGTTCACGACTCTGTTCGGCTGGCACGAGCCGATGTTCCGGAGCTGGTACACCGTCGGCGCGCTTCTGGGCGGGGCGCCGCTGGCGCAGAGGACAGTCTACCTCCTCGTGCGGAAGAGCTGGGCGGACCGCATGGCGGTCGTGGCCTTCAGTTATATCGCGATCGCGGCGGTCTTGGTGCTGGTCGTGCCCGTCGATGCGGCGCTCGCAGACGACGAGGTGCTGAACGGCGATGTGATGGAGTGGCAGTGGGTGCGGCTCTTCTCGCCGCTAATCAACACCTACGCCTTCATCTTCCTCGTGGGCGGCGCAGTCTACTCGGCGAGGCTCTACCGCCGCCGAGGCGATGGCGACCGCCGCGTGCTCGGCAACGTCCTGATCGCCGTCGGGGCGCTGCTGCCCGGCATCGGCGGCAGCTTCTCTCGCGGCGGGGCGACCGAGGTTCTCTACGTGACGGAGTTCATCGGCATCATCCTCATCTACCTGGGCTATCGCATGAACCTCGGCGAGCCGCTCGCCCCGTGGGCCTCGACCGCCCGGGCGGAGGAGAGCGCGACGGAGGCGACACCGGCGGGCTAGGCCATCTCCAAGACACCGACACCTCGCTACGATGCGCGCCATGAGCGACACGAGCCCCGAGCTGCCCCGGCTGTACGGCGACCTCGCTGGCTGGTTCCACCTCCTGACGGCGCCCGTGGACTATGCCGCGGAGGCCGCGACTTACGCGCGGCTGTTCGAAGACCACGAGCGGCCCGTGCACTCGGTGTTGGAGCTCGGATCGGGCGGCGGGAACAACGCCTTGCATCTCAAGGCGAGCTTCGAGTTGACGCTGACGGACCTCTCCGCGGACATGCTCTCGCTCAGTCGCACGATCAACCCGGAGCTCGAACACATCGAGGGCGACATGCGGACGCTGCGCCTCGGTCGGCGCTTCGACGCCGTCTTCGCCCATGACGCGACGAGCTACCTAACGGCCATCGAGGATGTGCGTGCGCTCGCGGTCACCGCTGCGGCACACCTTGAACCGGGCGGCATCGCACTGCTCCAGCCGGACGCCCTCCGCGAGACCTTCCAGCCCGGAACGGACCACGGCGGCCACGACGGTCCGGACGGGCGCGCGCTGCGCTACCTGGAGTGGACCCACGATCCCGATCCGACGGACAGCACGTACCAGGTGGACTACGTCTACGTGCTGCGGCACGCTGACGGCGCGGTCGAGACGGTTCTCGACCGCCACGTGGAGGGCATGCTCCCGCGCGGGGACTGGCTCGCCGCCCTCGACGCCGCCGGGTTCGACGCCCGTGCGATCCCCCTCGAACACAGCGAGATCGAGCCGGGCAGCAGCGAACTGTTCGTGGCCGTACTGCGGCCATAGGCCTACGGCGTGCTCCGGCGCGCGCCGCCGTCCATGTAGATCGAACTGCTGTGAACATAGGAGCAGGCATCCGAGGCGAAGAAGGTCGCCACGCGTGCGATCTCCTCGGCTTCCGCAATGCGCCCAGCCGGGAGACGCGCGCCCGTGTCGGCGATCTGCTGCTCGACGCTGACGCCTCGCCGTTCCGCCTGCGCACCCAGCAGTTCGCGGCCGCGGTCGGTGTCGGTCATACCGGGACAGATGGTGTTCACGAGCACGCCGTCCGAGGCGACGGCGTCCGAGAGTGCGCGCGTCATGTTGAGCACGCCGATGTTGGCGAGCCCGGTCGGGAAGTTGCCCTCGGTCGGGCTGGAGCCCGCGCCGCCAGCGATGTTCACGATCCGGCCCCAGCCGCGCTCCTGCATGCTCGGCGCGACGAGCTGCGCCAGGCGCAGGTAGCCGTAGAGCTTGAGGCCGATCGCGCTGTCGATGACGTCGGTCGGCAGGTCGAGGATGGGCGCCATGCCCGCGGCGCCGGCGTTGTTGATCAGCACGTCGACCGGGCCCAGCTGCTCGACGGTCTCCTCGACGGCCGCCGCGCAGCCCTCGGCGGTCGCGAGGTCGGCCGAGACCGGGAGCGCATTCACGCCGAAGGCCTCGAGCTCGTTCGCCACCTCGGCCAGCCGCGCGCCGTCACGCGCCACGACGGCGACGCTGGCACCCTCGCGCGCCAGCTCGTGCGCACAGGCCCGTCCGATGCCTCGACTGCCGCCGGTGACCATGGCGACCCGTCCACTCAACCCGAGATCCATCGTCAGCTCCTTCGTCGCGCCGCTGCGTCGAGGGCGACTCTACGGCGATCGAGAGCGGCGAGGGCTTGCGCGGTGCTCGCGGCGACGCGTGGCGAACCTCGTGCGCAGGCCCCAGACGGCAACGAGCGCCAGCGGAATCCGGAACACGAACGCCGTCCACCCGTAGAGCACCTCGAACGGCACAAGTTGCAGTGACATCGCGACGACCACCGCCACCGTCGCCAGCATCTGGCGCGACGCCCCGAAGGTGATGACCGGCAACGCCGTGAGCATCCCGAGGGCGAGCACGAGCGCGCCCGTGCCGCCGTATACAACCGCCGAGTTGTCGGCGGACGGGTCAAGGAGGTTGCGCAGTAGCGACAGGCCGAGCGCCACCATCATTCCAGCGACGAATAGCAGCAGGACACGCCATGCGATGGCTCGCGCCAGCCGGCGCGGCGTCATCCGGCGCGATCCCCGTTTTACGCGGCTCCCGCGATCGGGCGGAGGACCAGCACCGGGAAGGTGCGGTCCGTCTTCTCCTCGTACCCGGCGAAGACGCCCGAGGTTTCTTTGAAGCGGGCGTAGAGCGTGTCGCGCAGCGCAGGCTCGGCGTTCTCGACCGCGACCGCGAACTTTGCTGCGCCGACCTCGATGGTGGCTTCGCCGGCGCAGACGGCGTAGGCATCGCCGTCGCGGATGTAGCCGATCGGCAGCGAGCGCTGCTTGCCGCTGCGCCGTCCCTGGGTGGTCAGGAGCAGCACGTCCATGCCGTTGATCTTACTCATCATGCGGCCGCCACTGAGGCGAAACACAGTGCGGTGCAGCGCGATGAACACGAGTTGAAAGAGCCGGGGCACGGGGATTCCTCGCCGTTGCGAAGTCAGGGGTGGACCGCGTTCGATTTTAGCGAAGGGTATGGCGGACGCACACCGACGCGTCGATTCGGGTTCGAGATATGCGAGGTTCCTCGAGGCGGCCGTCAGCCGATCGAGTAGCCGCCGTCGACCGGCAGCGAGATGCCGGTGACGAAGTCGGAGGCGCGCGAGGCGAGGAAGACGGCTGCGCCGGCCAGCTCCTCGGGCTCACCGAACCGGCCCTCCGGCGCGCGGCCGAGGATGTTGCCGTACATCTCCTCGTTGCCTTTGACGCCCGCGGTCATGTCGGTGGTAATCCAGCCCGGCAGGATGCAGTTGACCTGGATGCCGTCGCCGGCCCACGAGGTTGCGAGCGACTTCGTCAGCTGCACGACGCCACCCTTCGAGGCGGAGTAGGACGCGACGCGGGGGCTGCCGAAGAGCGAGTACATCGAGCGATGGTGATGACCTTGCCGCGACCGCCGGCCTTGAGGTGAGGGTGCGCGGCCTGGGCGCAGCGCAGCACGGCGGTGAGGTTGGTGTTGATCACCCACTCCCACGAGTCGTCCGGAATCTCTTCCGGCCGGTGCGCCTCGCCGACGCCAGCGTTGGGGACGACGATGTCGATCCGCCCGAGCTCCTCGACGGTGCGCGCCACCGCGGCGTCGATGGCGCTGCGCTCCTGCACATCGCACTCGATGCCGATCGCGCGAACGCCGAGGGCGGTCAGCTCCTCGACAGTCGCATCGATCTTGTCGGTGTTGCGTGCGGCAACGGCGATGTCGGCGCCGGCGCCCGCGAGGCCGAGCGCGATGCCGCGCCCGATGCCGCCGTTGCCGCCGGTGATGAACGCGACGGTGCCCGTGAGGTCGAAGAGCTCGCTGGCACGGATCGGGAAGTCAGACGGCGTCGAGCTGGCCATCAGCCGCCCTTCCTACGTCGCTCCGAGGGCCCTCGAGCGGAGGGTCAGTCGACGAGCGCTTCGATCAGCTGATCGACGATCTCGTCGGCCTTGGCCCACATCTCCTCATCGGTCGCGTCCTGGATCGGGTGCGGGACGAAGACGCGTCGCACCTCCGGCAGACCGAGCGATTCGGACTGCGCCTCGGCGGCCGTAACGAACTGGGACGAAGCGACGAAGACGGAGGGGATGCCCTGGATTTCGAACCAAACGGTGTCGTGCACACTGCACGTCGTACAGGAGCCTCAGTCGGCGAGGGCTTCGATCACGAAGCCCACCTCCCGCTTGATCTTCTGGCGCAGGTCCTCGGGCGCGGGTTTCGCGAACGTGGGCTTCCGGTAGCGCTTGATCTCGACGTTCGGCAGTCGTTCACCGAGGCGCTGTTCGAGGCGATCGAGCAGGCGGTCGCCGCGCGGCTTGGAGATGTCGAGCAGGCCGACGGTGCCGGTGATGTGCTCCGGCCGTGGCGTCAGGTCCCGCTTGACGGGTACCCGTTCGTCGGTCGGGTCCAGAATCTGGATGGTCATCGACAGCCTCCCTCAGACTTCCTCGATGCGTCGGCTGACGGGGATCGAGCCGGTCAGCCCGCTCACCCAGCCGTCGAAGATGGCGGCGAACTTACCGGCCTCCGCGCCAGCCACGGCAATGTGAATGTACTCCGTGCCGCGGTACTTTGGCACGCGCTGGTTGAGCTGCTCCTCGGTCGGCCCGTCGTCACCGAACATGCTCAGGGGCACGCCTGCGCCGGATTCCTCGTCCTGCAGCAGCTCGCGCAGCGGACGCGACGAGGCCTCCTGGATGCGCTCGCGGATCCGCTCCTTCGTCCAACCGTCGCGCCAGATGGTGTCGACGTGCTCCGGTGGGAGGACGAGCAGCATGTCGCCGGAGCCGTGCGACTTCGGGTGCTGGCGTCCCTCCATGGTCATGCCGAGGCTGCCGACGAGGGCGTGCGCGGTCCTCGAGGTCTGGTCGGTGATCTGCCCGAGGCCGGTCTGGGCGATCGCCGTGACGACCGACTCGTTGGCGTCGAACCCGCGCTCGACGTGGTAGGGCGCCCAGGGGCTGCGCTCCTCCCACTCGGCGAAGCACACGCCGTGCTTCATCGGGTTGCCGTGCGTCGAGCGTTCCGTGCCGCCGGGCTTGGCGCCGCCGATGTTGCGCAGCACGAGCATCACCGCACGACCGATCGAGGCGTTCGCGCGGTTGCCCTGCCCGAGCGCGCCGAGCTGCATGTTCATGCCGATGCGATGGCGGATCGGCCCGTTGACGATCAGCACGGGCGTGGCGCCCATGGTGGTCGCCAGCACGCCATGCGCGTTGAACTCGTCGTTGCAGACCGCCTCGACGGCCGCGATCACGACCGGGAGATACTCCGGCTTGCAGCCGGCGAGGACGGCGTTGATGGCGATCTTCTCGATGGTGGCGGGCGCCATGTTGGGCGCGACGATGACGACCACCTCCTGCGAATCGCGCCGCGTGCCCTCGAGCATGCGGAGCACGCGCTCGGCGCTCGGCGGGACGACCGGGAGGCCGTCGGTCAGGCCCTGATCGAAGAGGAACTCGTGCACGTCGTCGCCGTCGCCGATCTCGAGCCGGCGCGCCCGCAGCGGGCTGCCCTCGGCCTCGGCGACGAGGCGCTCGTGAATGCCGGGCTCGACGGAGCGTGAGCCGCAGCCGGGGCGCAGCTGCGGGTAGTCGTCCCATGCCACCTCGGCGTTGGCGCCGGAGATCGCGGAGAGTTCGGCGTCGAGGGCGCGCCACTCGTCCTTCTCGAAGCCGGTGATCCGCATCTCTTCGCGACCCTCGCCATCGGCGAGGACGACGTACGGCACGGTCTCGACGCCGTACGCGAACGAGGCGCCGAGCTCGTCGTCGTCGAGCATGGGCAGCGTCAGTCCGTGCTCCTCGACGAGCTGCCGATTGCCCGCTGTGCCCTGCCCGACCGCCCACAGGTCGACCGCATCGCCATGGGCGCGGTGTAGCGCTTCGATCACGGGCATCGCGAGCTGGCAGGTGTCGCACTCCTCGTAGACGAAGACGAGGAGGGCGGGACGCCCGCTCGGGAACGCACGCGCCTCGCCGCCGAGGTCGTCGAGCTGGAAGGCGGGCAGGGGACCGGCGGTCGCGACCATGGCTCTCTCCTGGGAAGTGCGCTGCGGTCTGGGGAGACTAGCAAAGGCGGCGATGTCGCGCGGGTGAGCACACTCACGCGCGGCTGCCGTCTCAGGTGTGACAATCGAGGGGATGACTCTTCGCGTGTGGGCCACCTGGTCGCACCGCTTCGCGCTGCTCGCGGGGCTGCTCGTCGCGTTCTGGGCGGCGGTGGAGACGCCGGCGGACCGTCCAGTCGAGCTGACGATGCGCCGGCTCGACTGGACGGGCGCGATCCTCGCGCCGCTCGACCTCGCCTGGACGACCGTCGCGACGCTGCTGCTCAGCCTCGCCGCGTACGCCCTCGTCTGGCTCGCGCTGCGCCTGCTCTACTGCGCGGCGTTCGAGGGCGGGGTCGCGGCCGCAACTGACGTCGAGACCAGGGAAGAGCGCTAACTCTGAGGCGGGTCCCAGAGCGGGGCGCTGGGGAAGAAGTCGGTCCAGGCGAACCAGAACATGGGCGTGGCGGTGACCTGCGTCAGCTGCGAGCCGGTCAGCGGGCCCTCGAACGCCTCGCCGCCGAGGGCGGACCAGGTGGTGCCCGTCTGGTCATCGACGACGGAGGGGCCGCCGTCGGGAGCCACGCCGGAGGCCGCGGAGAACGTGAGCAGACTGGCCCTCGACGGTGCGCTCCCAGGCGGCGGCGGTGCCCTGGCGGCCGTCGAAGAAGACCGCGAGGTCGAGCGAGCCAACGCGGTCGTTGACGACGGGGTGGTCGCTCAGGTAGCGGTAGGCGTAGGCCTGCAGGCCGTCCTCGAGCTGGAGGCCGAGCACGAACTCCTTCGTCCCCAGCCGGTTGTCGGTCACACGCTCGCCGAGGACGCCGGCGGAGCCGTCGAGGTAGTAGCCGGTGTACGGGTCGAAGCGCTCGCCACCCTGGTCGAGGACGAGCGTGTCCGGATGCAGCGACTGCCAGGTGCTCCAGGTCGTGAGCGTCGAGGGCAGCGGCTCGAGCGGTGTGCCCGAGAACTCGCCGTCCACGGCGACGCCGAGGAACTGGCTCCAGAGGGAGTCGGTCTGCCGGTCGTACATGACCAGCGCGTTCATGATCAGCTTGCCCGAGACGCCAAAGGTGAGCTCCCGGTCCTCAATTTCTCGGGCATACACGATGCCCGTGAAGCAGAGCGGTCACCAGGTGACCATGATCGGTTTGCCCCCGACCGTGTCGTTGACGACCTCCCGGTTCGAGAGGAAGGCCGTGCCATAGGCGCGATGCTCACCGTTGACGGTGACGCCGATGACCTGATCGTCCGGGTTGAGCCAGCGGTCGGCCTCGGAGGCGGTGACGAACGTGGGGTCGAAGATGGCGGGGATGCCGTCCTTCGGCAGCAGCGTGACGATGCGCAGGTCACGGCTGACCGCGCCCGCGGTCGTGTCATCCAGCTCGCCGGGCTCAGGTCCCTCGGCGCGGCGGAAGCCCTCGCCCGAGTCGGTGAAGGCGGCGCTGGTACCGGTGACGGTGACGGTGTCGGCGAAGAGCCCAGCGCGCCTCGCGACGAAGACGCCGAACACGAGCAGCAATGCGGCGATCAGGGAGATCGGGATCACCGAGCGCACCTGCGTCACAAACTGGCCCATCCGCGCACCTCGACTGGCTCTCCTTCGAGGCTAGGTCGTGCCCAGACGACGTCGTGTGACGGCCGCTACGCCAAGTATGAGGGTTGAGTTAAGCGATCGCGGCCGACGGATCGGCGCGTCCCGGTTGTGCGTCGTACGATGCCTCGACGCGCGAGGTCATGAGAGGCGGCGGCGTGCTGTTCGAGCTGCGGCAGTACGAGATTCGGCCCGGAATGCAGGCCGAGTGGGTGCGACTGATGGAGGAGGAGATCATCCCCTTCCAGGTCGCGCAGGGGATGGTCATCCTCGGCAGTTTCGTTGGTGAAGACGACGAGACGAAGTATGTCTGGATTCGACGCTTCGACAACGAAGCGGAGCGCGAGCGGTTGTACGAGGCGGTCTACGAATCGGACCACTGGCGCGACGTGATCACGCCCCAGGTCTCACCGATCCTGCTGCGCGAGAAGATCAACGTCACACGCCTGACCCCGACCCCACGCTCGCCGATCCGCTGACCTCGAGGCCCCGGCACCCGAAACGGCCCCGGCCTGCGCCGGGGCCGTCGTTCGCGGTGTCGCGTCGAAGGCGCTAGCGGGCCCCGAAGCGCAGGTGGTAGCCGCCGGTGGCCGGTGCCACTGCCGCTGACGCGGGCGTAGACGCTGCCGTCGAAGTTCACGCTGAAGCCCTGGCTCGGGCCGGAGGCGTTGTTGGTGCCAGTGAGGGCAACCCGTCCCGTCACCGTCGGACAGGACCGCGCCACCAGTGCGGCGGTCGAGCCGGAGCGAATACGCACCCGTGCGTTCGCGGTTCTGGTCGCGGGCGCTGATCCAGTAATCGCCACTGTTCGGCAGCTCGAACCGATAGATCAGCGCCGTTCCCGACGCCGCCGTCAGTGCCGCTGGTCAACCAGCGACGCGCGGTACGGTCATAGAGAGCGAGTCGGGGGTCGATGACAGAACTGCTCATCGAGATGGTGATCACGTCCCCGCGCGTCCCGCGGAAAGTCCAGAGGTCACCGAGGTTCGGTCGGACCACGCCGCCGACCGACTGGCCGTACGAGTCGTTGACGCCGTCGCCATACGAGATGCTGCCTTCTTGATCCCAGACCTCGACGAGATTCGACTGCGCGCCGGCGCCGGAGGTGAAGGCGAAGGCAGCCAGCAGACTGGCGGCCAGCAGTGCGGCGATCCAGGGAACGCGCTTGCGGATGGGTGTGGACCCTTCGGCTGGGCGAGGCGCTTGAGCCTCGCAGGAACTATATATGAACAAGTAAGAGACGTCTGGTCCGGCCTCCTGGTTCCCGGGCGTACGAAAACGGCCCAGCTTTGCGCCGGGGCCGCCGTTCGTTGCAGCGTCGAGGGCGCTAGCCGCCGACGGAGCTGGTGAGGGCGACCGCTTCCTCTTCGGTGAAGGCGCGCACGGTCTCCGTGCGGATGTTGCCCTGCTGGTTGATCATCAGCGCGAGCCGAGCTGCCGAGTCGTCGTCAGGCATCTCCGTCAACGCGGCGAAGTCGTACTGACCGAACGTCATGTAGAAGAAGATCAGCCGTCCGCCGGCGTCGCTGATGGCTTGCTTCGACGCCGCGAGCCGCTCGCCAAGTTCACCCATCGTGTCCAGGCCCTGCTTTGTGTAGTGGCCCAGTGCCAGGTAGCTAGGCATCTATACCTCCGCCTCCGCTTGTTCCTGTCTCGATTGCGCGCGTGATGCTACTCGCTTCGCGTCGAGGGCCCGTGAAGGCTGTCACGCATAGGCGTCGCATCGGCGTCGCGAGAGGCAGCGTCGAGGAGGCGGCGCAGTTCCGGGAGCAGCTCGCCCTCGAACCAGGGGTGGTCGAGGAACCAGCGGACGTTGCGCGGGGAGGGATGCGGCAGCGGCAGCATCGGCTGCTCGCGGTCGGGGGCGACGAAGTCACGCCAGGCGGCAACGGTCGCTCCGACTGAGCCTCGATCGTCGCGTCCGAGGTAGGGCCGCTGCGCGTATGCGCCGAGGAGCAGCGTCAGCCGGCGCTGCGGCAGGTGGGCCAGGAGTTCGTCGAGCCAGAGCTCGGCGCACTCGCGGCGCGGGCGCGCATCGCCGGAGGCGGCGCGGCCGGGGTAACAGAAGCCGACCGGGATGATGGCGAAGCGTCGAGGGTCGTAGAACTCCTCGGCGGTCACGCCGAGCCAGCTGCGCAGGCGTTCGCCGCTCGGGTCGTCGAAGGGGCGGCCGGAGGCGTGCACGGCTCGTCCCGGCGCCTGGCCGACGATCAGCACCGACGCCTCCTCGTGCGCCTGCACGACGGGGCGGGGGCCGAGCGGGAGCACATCCACGCAGTTCGTGCAGGCGCGGACGCGCGCGAGCAGTGGCTCGATCGTGGGTGCCGAGGTTGCTCGCTCGAGGTTGGTCATCGGTCCTTCGTCACTCCTCGGACGCGCCTCGCACGTGGAGGAGCGCGCTACTATCCGTGGCGACGATACGACGGAGCGCGCGGAGCGGGTGGCCCGCGACCGATGCGCCGGCAGCCGAGGGCGGTTCTGATGACCCGGTGGACTCCTGGCGGCAAGGACGCAGCGTCGGCCAAGGGCGGCAGCGGCGACCGGCAATACATGACCGACTTCGCGAGCGGCCGCGACGATGTCGTCTGCCAGTCGTGCGGGTACCACATGCGCCGCCCGGAGGACTTCGGCAGTGAGTCCGATGGTTCCGAGGCGGAGAACTACTGCGGCACTTGGTACGTCGAGGGCGCTTTCGCCCACGAGGCGGGGACGAGCGACGAGTTCATCTCGGTCGCGGTGCAAGACCTCGCCAAGGCGCGTGGCCAGGCGGTCGGGAAGATGCGCCTGACGCTGCGCAAGGAGCTGCCCAAGCTCGAACGCTGGGCAGGGTAGCGCCGCTCACCGAGACCGACCGAGGTCAGGGAACGGGCTGCGCGGCAGCGAGCGGGGCCGGCACCGGTGCGCCGTCTTCGAGCAGCACGGCGATCACTGCGACGAGCGCGAGCTGCGCTGACTGGTGGGTGTGCGCGACCGAGTCGCCCTGACCGAGCACGGCCGCGAACTGCGCCACCTCGACGAGGAAACCGCCGCCGTCGAGCGGGGTGACCGCGCGATCGTAGGTGCCGCCGGCCAGCGCCGATGCGGCAGCGAGCAGGTCGGCCTGCTGACGTCGACCTCGGGAGACACGGAGACACCCGTCGAGGCGGCGGCGGGGAGGCCCTCGACCTCCGCCATCAGTCGGGCGACGGTCTCCGGCCGCGGCTCGGCCGGGGCCGTCGCCAGCGTTCCGCGTTCGACGTGCCGGAAGACGCAGTGGCCGCCATAGACGCGACGCAGGGCGTAGCCGGAGTACTCGAGCCACGCCGCGACCGTGGCCAGGGGCGAGGTGGGTTGGTTGGCAGCCGTCGAGGTCATGCTCCGATTATCAGAGATCTGTCAATAGAAATCAGAGAGAGCGCAGGCGTGCCCGTTTCTAGCCGCGGAATGCCTCGTCGCGCTGCTGCTTGAACGCCTCCCAGCCCTCCTCGCGCAGCGTCGCGAGGCGTTCCGCTGAGATGGAGTCGCCGCGGGTGGCGCCAGAGAGTTCGCGCATGACGGGGTCGTCCTGGTACGCCATCGCCTCGCGCATGCCGGCGAGCTCGTAGACGCGGTTGACCAGCAGTTTGTTGAGGGCGACCGCGCTCGGGGGCAGCGAGGCAAAGCGACGCGCCATCCGCGCCGCCTCCGCGAAGACCTGGTCGGTGGGGACGACGCGGTTGACGAGGCCCATGCGCAACGCCTCCTGTGCGTCGAAGATCTCGCCGCTCATCATCAGTTCCTTGGCGGCCTTGAGGCCGGTCAGAAACGGCGAAATCAGCATCGGCGGGCCGAAGCCGTGGCGAATCTGGATCTCGCCGAACTTCGCGTCCTCGGCGGCGATGGTGATGTCGCACATGCCCGCTATCTCGACGCCCTGACCGACGGCGTGGCCTCGCACGGCGGCAATGACCGGCTTCGGCAGGTGCCAGAGCCGTTGCACGAGGTCCATCGTGCCGGGGGTGTCGACGCCGTCGTCCGGGCGCGGCGAGGACTGCAGGTCGCCCCCGGCACAGAAGGCGCGGCCGGCGCCGCGCAGGATCACCGCGCGGACGGTGTCGTCGCCCTCGACGGCGTCGACCGCGCGGCCGAGACCGCGTTGCAGCGACCAGTCGACGGCGTTGAGCACGAGTGGTCGGTTGAGCCTCACCCAGGCGATGCCGTCCTCGACCTCGTAGAGCACATCGTTGTCGGACGGCGCTGGCACCTCGAAGCCCTCGGGCGTGTAGCGGCGGTCGGGGTCGCGATCGGCCTCAGGGACGGCCACGGGCTCGGGGTGGACGGGCTCGTTCATCGCGGGACCTCTCGGCACACGGCTGCGGTGGGTTGCGGGGTGGCGGCATCGTAGCCCGCGCGCGCGGCACGACCCAGCGAGGTCAGCGGCGGTAGCTCGTCGGACCCTCCTCGAGGTCGAGCGTGACCTCGCCGTTTGATGACGACGGAGCGCACGCGGCCGTCGAGTTCAGGCGGCGGATCAATTACGAGGTCGTGCATGCCGTAGATGGCGGTGCACGCCAGCGGCTCGTCGGACAGCGGGATGCGGTTCCAGACATCGACGGCGACGCGGCCCGCCGCGGCGTCGATCAGCTTGATGTCGTAGCCGTCGTGGCTGTGGCAGCCGCTCGGGATGCCCGCGAGGATGTGGATCACGACGACGCCGTCGCCGTTGGGCGAGATCAGCAGCTCGGCGAGGTCGATCGGCGCTGCCTCGCTACGGAAGTCGTCGCGATCGACGCTCGTCGTGCCGCCGCCGTCACGGGCGTCGGACAGCAGCGCCGCGACGATCGACAGCAGCACCAGCGATGCGGCGACGACCGCCACCCGCTCCCATGTGTTCAGATTGCGCTGCACGGCACACCTCGTCGCCCACTCGCCGCCTTGAGGGTAGAACGCGCGGCCCGCGAGCGTGGTTCCTGCTACGCCCGAGCGCGAACGAGCAGCAGCGTGCCCGCTCGGATCGACAGGTCGAGGTACGAGCCGGAGCCGCGGTCCGCGCCAAAGTACGCCGAAGCGAACGGCTCGATCACGAAGCCGAGGTCAGCAACCACCAGCACGAGCGCGCGGCCATCAGCAGTCGTGAACATCGTAGTCGCAGCGCCGCGGGCCTCGAGGTCCGCGAGCAGATCGCCTAACGTGCCGCCGTACGCCGCGAGCGAGCTGCCCTCTGGAGCCGCCGCGGGGGACGATGGGTACGCCCACCGGAAACGGAGCGACCGATGGACACCGGCATCTACTTCGACCCGGCCCAACTCGAGATCATCGCGGTCGGCGAGGACACGCCATTGCCCGACGAGGCGCGCCTGGCAGCGGGTCAGCGACGACCCCTCGCTACGGCTGACCGAGGTGCGGCGGCTGTTGCTCAACCGCGGCCAGCTCGAGGAGCACCAGTCGCGGCACGTCTACTGGTTCCTCGTGCAGCCTGAGGTGCAGCAGGCGTCACTGGAACCGGCCGCGGCGTAGCCTCCGCGCTCAGCCTCTCTCCTAGCAGCCGGCCGCCAGTGTCCCGGCGGCCGGTTCGTGTCACAGACGGGCGCCCCGAGGCGCGCGAGGTTACTCTGCGCCGATCTCCAGCACGGAGCGTGCCACTTCGCCGCTCTTCAGCGTCTCGAACGCCTCGTTGATCTCTTCGAGCGCGAAGCGCTTGGTGACGAGGCCGTCGAGGTCGAGCTTGCCCTGCTTGTACAGGTCGAGGATGCGCGGCATGTCGGTGTGGAAGCGCGCGGAGCCGTAGAACGAGCCCTTGAGCGTCTTCTCCTCGAGCCAGATCAGTGGCGAGATCTTGATCTGCTCGGTCGGTGGGACCATCCCCACGATCACCGCGGTGCCACCGCGGGCCGCCATGTTGTAGGCCTGCTCGGACGTCGCCGCGAGTCCGATCGCCTCGAACGCGTAGTCCACGCCCCCGCCGGTCAGCTGCTGCACCGCCTCCACGGCGTCCGTGTCGCCAGCGTTGACGGTGTCGGTCGCGCCGAAGTCCTTCGCGATGCTCAGCTTGTGCTCGACCATGTCGATGGCAATGATCTGCCGCGCTCCGGCGAGCCGCGCGCCCTGGATGATGTTGAGCCCGACACCGCCAGCGCCGATCACGGCCACGGTCGTGCCCGGCTCGACCTTCGCGGTGTTCACCGCGGCGCCGACGCCCGTCATCACGGAGCAGCCGACGAGGGCTGCGATGTCGAGGCCGATGTCGTCCGGGATCTTGACGAGGCCGGACGCTGCGGTGAGTACGAACTCGGCGAACCCGCCGACGTTGGCCATCTGCGTGACGGCTTCATCGCCGAGCGAGACCGCCGGGTTGTCCCTGCCTCGACGGACAGTCGTGGGCGTGCTGCAGAGGTTGGGGCGGCCGGAGTCGCAGTAGGAGCAGTGCCCACAGGGCTGCACGAAGCCGATGATCACACGGTCGCCGGGCTCGACGGTCGTCACCCCAACGCCCACCGATTCGACGACGCCCGCGACCTCGTGCCCGAGCACGGTCGGGAAGCGCGTGGGGTAGGTGCCCTCGATGAAGTGCAGGTCGGAGTGGCAGACACCGGCGGCGATGACCTTCACGCGCGCCTCTCCGGCGGCGGGGTCGTCGATGCTCAGGTCCTCGATCGTCATGGCGGTTTGTGGCGCGCTCAGGATGGCGCCCTTGGCAGTCTGGGGCATACGGCGATCCCTCCTCGGGTCGTCCTCTTGTTCTGGCTCGGCGACGGAAACGCTCGGCCTCGAGGGTGCTCGAAGCGTGCGTACACAGCCTGTATCCCGCCGCAGCCGCGCCATGGTAGCGCGGCGCCTCGGCCGTGTCAGTGACGTGTGAACGGCAGTCGTTAGACGCGCGTCGCGCTCCAGGCGCCGGTGGCGTAGGGGCCGAACTGGACCTCGCCAGCGATCTCGCCGTCGCCGACGGTCCCTGTGAACCTCAGCTCGATCTTCCCGGTCGGAGTGTCGAGCTCGCCAGTGAGTTCGATCGCGTCGCCATCTTGCGAGCCGGTGACATCCACGCTCCCGACCGAGGCGGCCATCTTGCCGCTGAGCTCAGGACCGCCGCGGAGTTCAAGCGTTCCCGGCACCTCGCCATCGGGTGCCTCGATCTTCAGGCTCCACGTACCTTCGGCAGACATCAGCGCTCCATTCGTGCGAGTTGTGGCGAGCATTACGGTACTACCGGAGGGATCTGCGCCTGGTGGGTCGCTACAACGACCATGATGGCGATAGCTACCCCCACGCCTTCCCCATCGGCGTGCGCAGCGCCGTGGTGGGGAGCACCTCTTCGAGGCTGTAGGCGACCAGCGTGCGCTGCTCCGTGGTGGCGTCGACCTGTTCGAGGCGGCCGCGGACCTTGATGAAGGCGGCGGTGCGCATGAGCAGGCGTTCGCGTTCGGCCAGGTCTTTGTTGACGAGCACGTTGACCATGCCGCTCTCGTCCTCAAGCAGGAGGAAGACGATGCCCTTGGCCGTGAGCGGGCGCTGGCGGCAGACGACGAGGCCGGCGAGGTCGATCTGTGAGCCGCCGGGCTGGCTGCGCAGCTGTTCGGCGGTGCGCACGCCCTCACCCAGGGCCGGGCGCAGGAACTGCATCGGGTGGCTGTCGGGCGAGAGGTTGATCAGCTCGTAGTCGGCGGCCATGCGCTCGTAGGCGTCGAAGTCGGGCAGCGTTACCTCGTCCTGCGCGGTCGGCAGCTCGAGGGCCATCTGCCGCGCCTCTGGCTGTCGCGGGCCCTCGTGCTCCCGCAGCAGGGCGCGCTGCATGCCGCCGCCGAGGAGGCCCAGCTGCCAGATCAGCTCGCGCTGGTTGAGGCCGAAGTCGTCGAAGGCGCCGACGCGGATCAGGTTGGCCGTGGCCTGCCGGGCGATGCCGGTGCGTTGCACGAAGTCGAACAGCGAGCGGTAGTCGCCGTGCCGCGCGCGCTCCCGCTCGATGCGGGTGCCGCCCGCTTCGCCGACGCCCTGCACATAGCCGAGGCCGACCCGCAGCGCGCCCTCGGCGTCGGCGGGCGCGGCGCGCTCCTCGGGCGGAGCGACCGTGCAGCGGGCGTCGCTCAGATTCACGTCAGGGCGCAGCACCTGCACGCCGTGGCGCTTGGCGTCGTTGGTCAGCACGTGCGGCGGGTAGAAGCCCATCGGCTGGTTGTTGTAGAGCCCGGTGTAGAACTCCGCCGCGTAGTAGTGCTTGAGCCAGGTCGACTGGTAGGCGAGCAGCCCAAAGGCGGCCGCGTGGCTCTTCGGGAAGCCGAATTCGGCGAAGCCGAGGAGGTTGTCGAAGATGCGCTCGGCGACGCTGAGTGGCACGTCGCGCGCCTCGGCGCCGGCCATGAAACGCTCGCGGTAGGAGTCCATCACCTCGCGTGAGCGCCTGCGGCTCATGGCGCGGCGGAACTGGTCTGCTTCGCCCGAGGTGAAGCCGCCCATGGCCTCCGCGACCATCAGCACCTGCTCCTGGAAGATGACGACGCCCAGGGTTTCGCGTAGCGGTTCTTCGAGCAGCGGGTGCGGCATCTCCAGGACGAAGTCGGGCTGCTCCCGCATCTGCACGCGGCGCTTCACGTAAGGATTGACCGCGCCACCGACGATCGGTCCCGGGCGCACGATCGCCACCTCGATGGCGAGGTCCTCGAGGTTGCGCGGGCGCGTGCGCGGCAGCATCGCGATCTGCGCGCGCGACTCCACCTGGAAGACGCCGACGGTGTCGCCAACGCAGATGTCGTCATAGATCGCCTCGTCCTCGAAGTTGATGCGGGAGAGGTCGACCAGCTCTCCGCGCTCGCTGGCGATCAGCTCCACCATCTCCTCCACGGCGGAGAGCATGCCG
Organism: Dehalococcoidia bacterium; assembly: GCA_965198045.1. Taxonomy (GTDB): domain Bacteria; phylum Chloroflexota; class Dehalococcoidia; order UBA2979; family UBA2979; genus CBDDEC01. The sequence goes on along the minus strand of CBDAOL010000011.1, from coordinate 213,712 downwards.
AGCGCCAGAAAGTCGATCTTGACTATGCGTGCGTCGTCGATGCTGTCCTTGTCCCAGTGGCAGAGGTAACGCCCCTCCCACGCGGCGGGCTGGCACGGCACGTAATCGATCAGCGGGTCGCTGGAGATCACCATCCCGCCGGGGTGCTGCGAGAGGTGGCGCGGGAAGCCTTCGAGCGTCTGCACGATGTCGAAGAAGTCGCGCCAGCCGCGGGCGTCGAGGCGGTCGGCGAACTCGGGGTAGCGCGCCACGTCCTCGGCGAGGCTCGCCGCCATGTCGAAGCCGTTGGCGCGCTTGGCGAGGCGGTCGAGCTCAGCGGCGGGCAGCCCGAGGGCCATGCCCACATCGCGGATGGCGCTGCGCACGCGGAACGTGGGCAGGGTCGCCACCAGCGCCGCGTGTTCCTTGCCCCAGCGTTCGTAGACGCGCTCGATCAGCCGCGCGCGGATGTCGCGCGGGAAGTCGAGGTCGATGTCCGGCAGCGAATGCATCTCCTCGTTGAGGAAGCGGCCGATGAAGAGGTGGTTGCGCACCGGGTCGATGTGCGACAGCCCGATCAGATAACAGATGATCGAGGAGACGGAGGAGCCGCGGCCGCGGCCGACCGGGAGGTTGGTGACGCCTCGGGCGGAGCTGGCGCCGCGGACCTCCAGCGCCACCTCCTCCGCCAGCTCGAAGATCTCGTGGTAGACGAGGAAGAAGCCGGCCAGGTCGTGCTTCTTGATCAGCCGCAGCTCCTCGATCAACCGCTGCTCCGCCTCCTGCAGCTCGTCGACATCCTGGTAGCGCATGCCGATGCGCTCGCGGCAGAGCTGCTCGAGGCGTCTGAGCGGCGTCATGCCTGCGGGCATCGGCGGGGCCGGCAGCTTGTAGCCCAGGTCCTCGGTCAGGTCGAACGTGCAGCGAGCGGCGATGCGCACGGAGTTGGCGGCGGCCTGGGGGTGGTAGGCAGCGAAGCGCCGCGCCTGCTCCTCTGGCGAGCGCAGGTAGAACTCCGCATTCGGTCGGCGCACGCGGTGGCTCTCGTCGAGGGTCTGGCGATGCTTGATCGAGACGAGGATGTCCTGCAGCTGGTGCCGCTCACGCTCGTGGTAGTGCACGTCGCCGGTGCCGACCACCTGTACGCCGGCCGCCGCGGCGAGCGCGACCAGCGCGTGGTTGCGCGGCCGGTCGCCGAAGACGAGGTTGTCCTGCAGCTCGACGAAGACCTGGTCGCGGCCGAACCAGTCGACCAGCTGGTCGAGCTCCGCGCGGGCCTCGCGCAGTTCGCCACGCGCCACCAGCGAGGGCACGCGGCCCTCGCGGCAACCGGTGAGCACGATCAGGCCCTCGGCGTGGTCGCGCAGGTGGCCGGCCCAGAGCCAGGGGTCGCGACGCCGGTCCTGCTTCTCACGCTGGTCGGTGAGGCCGAGGCCGTAGGCGATGCTGGCGAGGCGGCAGAGGTTGCCGTAGCCGCGACGGTTCTCCGACAGCAGCGTCAGGTGCGAGCGGGGGGCCTCCGGGTCATCCGCCGCGGCGACCGTGACCTCGAGGCCGGTGATCGAATGCAACTCCGCTTCGCGCAGCGCGCTGGCGAACTCCAACGTGCCGAACATGCCGTTGTGGTCGGTGAGCGCGAGCGCGTGGTAGCCGAGTTCCTTCGCCCTCCATACCAGCTCGTCGACGCGCGATGCACCGTCGAGGAGCGAGTAGCTGGAGTGCAGATGCAGCTCGACGTAGGGCGTCGTCGTCTCGTCGAACGGGGTGAGCGACTCCCAGTCGCGCGACATCCGCGGCGCCTTCGAGCGCATGGTATCGGCCGGCATCGCCGCCTCGAGCTCCTCGCGCCGTCGCTCGAAATCGTCCCAGTTCTCCATGAAGCCGGGTCGCAGCTGTCCCCGTTCCTGGCGACTCACGGCGAGCGATCCTCGAGCGCGGTGTTGCCGAGCAGCGCACCCTCCGAGGTGGCGTAGCGCTGGAGGTACCAGGCGGGGCGGCCGTCCCGATCCCGCGAGAGCACGCCCACCTCGTCGCGATAGACGGTGAGCGGACGACCGCCGTCGACGAGCAGCCGCACGTAGGTGCGGCCGACCGGGCGCTCGCGCCACCACTCCTCCGCGACGCGCCAGATCTCCTCGATCGCCTCGACGGCGTGGCGGCGAACATCCGCGGCACGGCCCTGCGCCAGCGGTGACGCGCCGCGTCGAGGCACGAGCACCTCGAGCGGCAGCCCGTCCTCGTCGGTGCGCACGCGGATCGGCAGCGGCAGCCCAAGCGCACGCAGCGCCGCGCTGGCGTTCGAGGTGGGAGCGACGGTGGCCACATGAGGAGCGGCGGAGCGCGCCTCGAGGGTCATCGTCAGCTCCCGTCGTAGTCGATCAGCGCGTAGCGACGCTCCGGCAACCGGTGCCAGGGCTCGATCGCGACGACGCGCGCGACCGGCGAGTGGCCGAAGCGGACCTTGAGGTGGCGGACCATCTCGTCGAGCTGTTCGCGGCGGCGGATGTGGTCGGCGAGCAGGCTCGGCTGCCGCGCCGTTTCCTCGGTCAGGCCGCCCAGCTCCAGTGTCAGCTCGGCCAGCGGGCCGGGGAACTCGGCGTGCTCGATGGCCGGGCGGATGATCGTCCAGAGGCGGCCGCGGTCACCACTCGGTTCCTTCAGCACCTGCACGCGCTCCCACAGCCGGTCATCCTCGGTCGCGCCGCTGAGGCGCAGCACGCGCACGAAGCGACGGTGGGCGCGCTCATGGCGCAGCGCGCGGCCGAGCAGTTGTTCCATCGCCCGCTCCACGCTCTCGCGGCTGACCAGCGGCGGGTCCGCCTTCGAGGTTTCGACCACGCGTTCACGCCAGAGGCGCGGGCGCAGCGGCGTGTCGTCCTCGCCGCGGGCGGCGAGCCAGGCACGGCCACCCTCGACGCCGAACTGCGCCTCGACGGCGTGACGTGGCAGCGCCGCGAGCTTGCCGAGCGTGTGGATCGCGAGCAGGCGCATCCACGCCACCTGCGACGCGTCGAGGATGCGCGTGCCCTCCAGCACCGCGATGTCGAGCGGGGCGAGGAAGTCGACCGCTGCGTCGTCCGGGATGTGCAGCGCCTGCGAGGCGTCAGCGACATCGTCTGCTCCACCCACCGGGCCGCCGGCGCGCTGCGCCGCGGCGTAGGCGGTGAACCTGGACGCGGCGACGCCGAGCCGCGGCTGCAGCTCGGCGGGCGCACGCTCCAGCACCGCGCGGGCGAGGTCGTGGGGGTCAGGGTAGAGGCCCTCGAGGCCGCGCAGGTCGGCGTAGACGACGCCCGGGCCGGTGAGCTGCGCCCCCGAGCCAGAGCCAGCCGGCGACGCCGGGCGGCCGTCCGCATCGTCGAGCAGAGGGGCCTCGACGAGTGGACTGACCGCCTCGAGCGCCGCGACCAGTGCCTCGGCGGCCCGCCTGGTGCGGGCCGGGCGGGGCTCAATCACCGCCAACACGGGACAGTAGGCGGTGGCCTCACGGAGGGTCTGACCGACGGCCACGCCGCGTGAGCGCGCCTCGTCCGAGACCTCGGCCACATGGCGTCCGCCATCGTCAGCGATGACGACGGGCTGCCCGCGCAGAGGGGGGCGGTCAGCCCGCTCGCACGCCAGTGCGAGGGAGGGAACGAGGAGACAAGCAGTCGGCATTTAGCACCCCCGCCAAGAGGCGAATGGCACTTTAACAGAACAAGCGTTCGTAGCACAAGTGTTCTACTCGCCGCTATTTCCGCGCCCTCGAGGTGATGGTCACCCCACCCCGGCTCGCTGTCAGAAACCGCCGGTCTGTCAGAAACGCCCGGGCTGCCCTCGGGCGCTGGCGTGGGGTCGAGGTAGGGTGGATCGCAGATGTTTCCGCTGCGCGATCTCAACCCGACGCTGCTTCGGCCTTACGCGACGATCGCGCTGATCGCTGCGAACATCGCGGTGTTCTTCCTCTGGCAGCCGCACGGCGGCGACATCGAGGAGATCCGCTTCCTCCACGAGAACGCCCTCATCCCCTGCGAGCTCACCACCGGCGAACCGCTGACCTTCGCCGAGATACAGGCGCAGCGCTGCATCGATGCCCTGAGCGGGCCGATCTGGTTCCCGGAGAAATCGGTCGAAACGTCCGTCTTCGTCTCGATGTTCCTGCACGGCGGGCTGCTGCACCTGGGCGGGAACATGTGGTTCCTGTGGGTGTTTGGCAACAACGTGGAGGAGGCCTACGGGCGCATCTCCTACACGCTGATGTACCTGGCGGCGGGGGTGGTGGCGTCGCTGGCGTTCGTGTTCGCGCACCCGGACAGCACCGTGACGCTGGTCGGCGCCTCGGGCGCGGTGGCGGGGGTGCTGGGGTCGTACCTGGTGCTCTTCCCGCGCGCGACGGTGCTGTCGCTGGCGTTCGTGTTCTTCATCCCGGTGCCGGCGGTGCTGTTCCTGGGCATCTGGTTCGTGGCGCAGTTCGCGACCGTGCAGACGGGCGTCGCCTGGGAGGCCCACGTCGCCGGATTCGTGATCGGCGCCGTCCTCTCCCTGATCCTGCGCGGCCCGCTGCTGCGCCGGCATAACGCGATCCACCACACCTCGCCGCCCGCCGTCTGGTAGCGAGCGGTCGAGGCCTATGACGCCGCGCGCTGCCTCGCACGGTCGGCGAAGTAGTCGCGGGTGCGGGCGATCGCCTCGTCGTCGGCGCGGAAGGGCGCGGCGGTGAAGAAGTCAACGCCCGCCGCCTCGAGCCGGTCGAGCTCGGCGTCGAGGGTGGCTTCGTCGCCGACGAGGGCGGCGTCGCCCGGCAGTTCGGCGCCGGACTGGTCGAGCATCGAGCGGTAGGAGGGGAGCTCCCTGTAGCGCTCGAAGAGCTGGCTCGCGAGCTCACGGGCGTCAGAGACCTGCGACTGCGGGACGAGCGCGACCGGCAGGCCCGCGACCACCCTCGGCGCGGGGCGTTCGGCGTTCGCGGCGCCGCGTTCCAGGCGCGGGCGGACGTATTCGCTCACCGCCTTCGCGCCGGCCATCCAGAGCACGGTGCCCTCTGTGCGCTCCGCTGCCAGGCGCAGCATCACCGGCGCCATCGCCGCCAGCATCAGCGGCACCTCGGCGAGGTCGCTCGGCGCGCCGCCGCCTCGCGCGGTGTAGAACTCGCCCTCGTGCGCCGGGTCTTCGCCACGCAGTGGGGGCTGCAGCACGTCCAGGTAGTCGCGCATGCGCGCGCCGGGCCGCGAGAAGTCGAGGCCCAGGCCGCCCTCGATCACTACCTGGTGCGAGAGGCCGATGCCGAGGGTGAAGCGCCCCTCGGCGGCGGCCTGCACCGTCAGCGCCTGCCCCGCCAGTCGCGTTGGGTGCGTGCCGTAGATCGGGACGACGCCGGTTAGCAGTTGGATGCGCTCCGTCTCCAGCCCGATCGCGGTCAGGATCGCCATCGGGTCGTGGCCGGCGACCGAGGACATGTTGTAGGTGTGGAAGCCCTCGGCCTCCGCGCGCACGGCGTCGTCGATGAGGTAGCGGAAGCGTCGTCCGGAGGCGTTGAGGCCGATCTGCATCGTCATCGTGGGGGTGCCTCCTCGAGGGCTCAGCGACGCCGCCTCGGCTGGTTTCTCGGAAAGCGCCGCGAGCATGGTGGCATCGCGAGCGGGCGGAGGGAAGGCGACGCGGGGGTCGCGGAGGGCCGGATGTGGATAGCGTGTGGACAACTGTTTAGATGTTTACGCAACTGTGCCCGTCGCGTACGGTGACCTCGGCGTGCGGGGTCGGCTGACGGAGGATTCAAAGGTGCGGCTTGCTCGTACAGCGACGCTGGCCGCCGTGCTGCTCACCCTGTCGCTCGTCGTTGCAGATCTCCCCGGGACGACGATAAACGCCTCCCAACCGGCCCCGCCGCGCCACCAGGCGGCTGTGGCCAGCGATCTCCTCCCCTCGTTGGTCCCCGCCGATCGCCTGATCGAGATGTACGTCCCGACCGAGGTCGACATCCTGATCGACGGCGGCTGGCTCGACTACCCAACCGATCCGCCCTCCTACTTCGACGTCGCGCAGGTGATCTCGTTCTACGGCCACCCCGGCGTGTGCCTCATGGGCGAACTCGGCTGCCATACGGCCGAGGAGCTTCCGGGCCAGATCAACGCGGTGGCGCTCGAGTTCGAACGACTGAACGGGCCGCGCTACGCGCTGCCGGCGCTGCATGTGATCGTCGATGTGGCCCAGAAGCGCCCGCAGGACGACGGCAGCTACCTCGAGCGCATGCCCTTGGCCGAGATCGGGGAGTGGGTCGAGCTGGCGCGCGAGCACGGCTACCTGCTGTTCCTCGATCTGCAGGTCGGCTGGGCCGACCCGCTGCAGAGCGTGCAGCGCCTGGAGCGGTTCCTCGAGGAGCCTTTCGTGCACGTCGCCATCGACCCGGAGTTCGCCACCGGCCGCGCACGCGCCGCGCCGGGCGAGATCGTCGGGACGCTGCGCTCGGAGGAAGTGAACGCGGTGCAGGACTACCTCGCTGGCCTCGTCGTCGCGCACGAGCTGCCGCGCAAGATCCTCGTAATGCACCAGTTCCGCGACTTCATGCTGCGCACGCCCGAGGCCTACCACGACGTGCCCGAGGTCGAGGTGACGATCGACATGGACGGCTGGGGCAGCGACTTCGCGAAGTTGAGTGGCTACGACGAATTCGCCCGCGCCGATTACGCGGAGCGCTCCGCCTTCAAGCTCTTCTACCGCTGGGACATCCCCGACGCACTCTCGCCCGCGGAGATCGTCGCGCTGCCCGCCCCACCCGACTACATCATCTACCAGTAGGGACACGAAGACGCCGCCCGATGGGCAGCGTCCGCGTCTCATCTCGAGCGGTCGCTGGCTGCTACGGCAGCTCCGTCATGCCCTCGCTCGGGGCGTTGACGAGGATCGTCATGTTCCCGGGCGGGTGGGCGTTTTCGTACATGAGCTGGTGCGCCTCACCCACGCCGTTGAAGGGGAAGACGCGCGAGAGCGCCGGGTCCACCTCGCCGGCCGCGACCATGTCGTTGAGGGCGCGGCACTGCTCCGTGTTAGCGAAGTGCGAGCCCTGCAGCCGCTTCTGCCGCATCCACAGGTAGCGCAGGTCGACATCGGCGTTGTAGCCGCTGGTGCCGGCGCAGATGACGACCATCCCGGCGTTGTCACAGAGCAGGATCGAAGTGGGGATCGTCGCCTCGCCCGGGTGCTCGAAGACGATGCGCGGGCCCTGTCGCGAGCCGAGCACCTCTGACCACTTGCGGCGGAAGGCGTTGGCGCCCTTCGTCCACTCGGCGAAGCCGGCCGCGTCCTCGATGTCCGGCAGGCGGCCCCAGTGCGTGAACTCCGGGTCCTTGCGGTTGATCACGCCATGGGCGCCGAGGTCGTAGCAGAACTCGAACTTCTCCTCGGACGAGACGACCGCGACCGGGACGCCGCCCTTGGCCTTCGTGATCTGGATGGCCATGGAGCCGAGGCCGCCGGTGCCGCCCCAGATCAGGACCGGGTCACCCTCGCGGACGACATGCGGCTCCCAGCCCATGAGCTGCCGGTAGGCGGTGGCGCCGACGAGCATGTAGGCCGCGGCGGCCTCCCACGGCAGGTTCGGCGGCTTCGGGTGGCACTGGTAGTGGTCGACGAGCGTGAACTGGGCGAAGGAGCCCCAGTTCTCCTCGTAGCCCCAGATCTTGGCCGTCGAGGAGGTCATCGGGTCCGCGCCCGCGGCGATGTCGGCCGCATCTTCGTCCCACATGCCGCAGGAGAGCACGACCTCGTCGCCGACGCTGACGTCCGTGACGTCCTCGCCCACCGCCCAGACCACTCCGGAGGCGTCGGAGCCACCGATGTGGAAATCGGCGGCTGTGTCGTCGCGCCGCTGGCGCGCCGCGATCACGTCGACGGGCTGCCCGAGGCCGGCCCAGACGTTGTTGTAGTTGATGCCGGCGGCCATGACCCAGACCAGCACCTGGTTCGCCGCCGGGGTCGGCACGTCCACGACCTCGACCGCGAATGCCTGGCTGGGCTCGCCGAAGCGCTCCGCGCGGATCAGGTTGGCATACATCCGTTTCGGGACGTGCCCCAGGGGCGGGGTTTCACCGAGCTCGTACAGGTCCTTCTCTTCGGCCATGGGATCTCCCTCGTCGGCTCGGCACTGTGCTCATCTGGGCAACGCCCGGCTCGCGGGCGCGCCGTATGCTACCAATCGCACCCCGCTACCGCACGAGGGCTCCTCGCACGATGGCCGACCGCAACGCATCACCCGACCCGCCGCGAACACTCGGGGCGGCCACATCCGTGCGATCGCGATCGGGGTGCTGATCTGGCGTGAGCACCTGCTCGTCCACCGCGGCTACGACCACATCGAGCAGGAGACGTTCTTCCGCCCGCTCGGCGGGGGGATCGAGTTCCACGAGGAGGCGCGCGACACGGTCGTGCGCGAGTTCCGTGAAGAGCTGGACCGCGGCGTCGAGGTGGGCGAGCTGATTGGCGTCACCGAGAACATGTTCAACTTCGACGGCGCAACCGAACACGAGATCGTGTTCGAGTTCGAGTTCGACTTCGCCCCCGGCGAGCACCCGCCGACGCTCGACACGATGGCCGCCCACGAGGACGACGGCACGCCCTTCGAGGCGCAGTGGCTCCCGCTCGTCGAGGTCCTCGACGGCACGCACATCGTGTACCCGCAGGGCTTCCGCGCCCGCCTCGCCGCCTGGCTGGGGCACTAGTTGGGCGCCGCGCCGCCCTCGAGGCTGGTGACGGCGGCATGGAGACGGCGTTCGAGGCGCTGGATCTCGTCTGGCTCCTCGACGCGGCGGCCGTTCTCACGGCGCACGTAGAAGGCGTCAACGACCTCCGCGCCGATGGTGTCGACCTTGGCGAGGTGGATGTCGATGCCCATGTCGTGCAGCTCGTGGGTGATGGCGTAGAGCAGGCCACGACGGTCGGCCGCTGACACCTCGACGATCGAGTATTCGTCGGAACCGGCGTTGTCGACGTTGACGGTGGTCGGCACGTCCGGCAGCGCCGGTTCGGCGTAGCGCGCTCGCACCTCGGCGAGCCGGTCGTCGACCGCAAACTCGCCGGCGAGGGCGCGCGGGACCGCCTCCAGGATGCGTCCCCAGCGGCGCTCGTCGATGCCGACGCCGAGGACATCGCCGACGTGCCAGACCTGGATCGCGACGCCATCGTCGCGGGTGTGCGCGACGCCGCCGAGGACACTCGCGTTGTGTGCTGCGAGCGTGCCGGCGATCGCCTGCAGGATGCCGGGGCGGTCCGGCGTGACGACGGTGAGGCGATCCACTTCGCCAGTGCGGTCGCGCCGCGCAGCCGTCCGGCGTCCGCTCTGATCCGCCGCGGCGTCGGCGATGAGGTCGAGGTGCTCGGCGATCGCCTCCGTGGTCGTGCCGAGCAGGTAGCCCGGCTCCATCGCCCGCAGGTGCGCCAGCACCTCCGGCTCGGCGAAGCGGTTGGAGAGCGCCTCGACGGCGGCGGAGATGCGCGCCGCGGCGACATCGGCGGGCTCGGCGATGTCCTCGGCGAGCAAATCAGCGACGCGGAGGTAGAGCGAGCGCATGAGCTGCGCCTTCCAAGGGTTCCACACATCGGGCCCACTGGCGCGCGCGTCGGCGACCGATGTGACGTAGAGCAAGTGCAGGGTGCGGAGGTCGCCCACCGCCTCGGCCGTCTCGCGCAGCACCCGTTCATCGGCGATGTCACGCCGCGTGGCGACGATCGGGAGCAGCAGGTGGTGCTGCGTCACGGCCACCAGCCGGGCGGCCAGCGCGACATCGAGACCAGCGCGCGAAGCGAAGCGCTCGGTGATCACCATCCCGACCTCGGAGTGGTCGCCGCCGTGGCCCTTGCCGATGTCATGCAGGAAGGCCGCGAGCAGCAGTTCGTCGAGGGGAACCGCGGCGGCAGCCGAAGTCGCGCCGGTGCCCGCGTCTGCGCCACGAGCGATCGCCGCCGCCTCCACGGCGGTGCGAAGGACATGGATGTCGACGGGGTGGCGGTGGAACGGCGCGATGTGGCGGCGAGCGCGCAGCACCTCCCACTCGGGGACGATGCGCTCGAGCCAGTCGCTGTTCGGGAGCGGCTCGAGCGGCCTCGAGTCGCGCCTACCGAGCCCTCGCAGCGTCACGAGGAGGTGTTCGAGGTCACTGCCGGCAGCATCCACCGGGGTCGTCGCGCTCGGCTCGACTGACGGGGCATAGTTGCGGGCTCTGGACCACCAGCGCCGCGGTCGCTGGGCCAGGCGGGCTGTCGCTGCCGCCTCGACATCCCGCATCGCGAGGTAGAGGTCGCGGCTCCACGCCTCCGCGTCCGCGTCGAGCCACTCAGCGACCGGAACGCGCAGGTCGTCGCGGAAGGTGTCGTTCGTTCGCTCCTCGAGCGCGTGCAGCGCATTGCGGGTCGCCAACAGGCGCTCCCGCGCGGCGGCGAGCGGACCGTCGAGGGCTCGCACGTCGTCCCCGTTGGCCATCGCCTCGGCGGCCTCTAGCCAGTGCACGATCTGGAGGTCGCGGAGCCCACCGCGGTCGGTCTTCACATCGGTCGCCTGCAGCTGCCAGGGCTCTGCCGCTGCCGCGTCCTCGCGACGGCTGCCGAGCTCGTCCCGCAGCCAGCCGCGCTGGCGGCGCGCCAGCTTGCGGCGCGCGGTGAGGAAGCGTTCGAAGAGCTCCGCGTCGCCGGCGACGAGTCGTGCGTCGAGGAGTGCGGTGAGCGTCTCGACGTTCTCGGCGCCGGCGCGCATCGCCTGTTCCACGGTGCGTACCGAGTGGCCGAGTTTGAGGCTCGCGTCCCAGAGCGGGTAGAGCACCCGCGAGGCGTCGCTCTCCCCTTCTCGCGTGGCGAGCAGCATGAGGTCGATGTCCGAGTGCCGGCACTGCTCTTGACGTCCATAGCCACCGACGGCGACGAGCGCGAACGGCCACGCCTCGGAGGGCTCGCCGGTCGCGTCCACGGCGACGCCGACGATCGCGGCGTCGAGTAGTGCCGTCAGCTCGACGCAGGCGGTTACGCCCGCGGTGGAGGCGGGGCGCGCAGAGGCGCGCCCGGATCGCTCCGAGCGCGCCTCGATGAATCGTTCCAGCGCGGCGTTGGTCACGCCTCGAGTATCGCGGGTGCGACGCCTAGATGGCGTCCTGCCCGCGCTCGCCGGTGCGGATGCGCACCACGTCTTCCAGCGGCAGGACGGCGATCTTGCCGTCGCCGATGGAGCCAGTGCGCGCCGTCTCCTCGATGGTCGAGATGACCGTCGGGGCCAGCGTATCGTCGACCAGCACCTCGATGCGGACCTTGGGTACGAAGTCGACTTCGTACTCAGCGCCGCGGTAGGTCTCAGTGTGACCTGCCTGCTGGCCAAAGCCCTGGATGTTCGCGGCGGAGAGTCCGGTCACACCGGCCTCCTTCAATGCGTCGCGAATCTCCTCGAGCTTGAACGGGTTGATGTAGGCAACGATGAGTTTCATCGATGGTTTCCTTCCTTCAACCTACTCAGCCAGCAGGTACGACTGCTCGTCGTGGAGCGCCAGGTCGAGGCCAGTACGCTCCTCCTGCTCGTTCGCCCGGATCCCCATCGTCCGGTCGAGTACGACCGCGAGGATATAGGAGACGACGAACGCGTAGCCGAGCGCGACGCCGACCGAGGCCAGCTGCCGCAGGAACTGCTCCGGCTCGCCGAAGAACAGCCCGTCGACACCGCCGATCGTCGACTCCGCCAGCAGGCCGAGCAACAACGCGCCGACGACGCCACCGACGAGGTGCACCGCGACGACATCGAGTGAGTCGTCGAAGTTGAACCGGAACTTCAGCTGCAGTGCCCCGAAACAGATCAGGCCAGCCGCCGCGCCGATCACCACTGCGGACAGTGGACCGACGAACCCGGCCGCGGGCGTGATGGCCACGAGGCCAGCGACCGCGCCCGAGGCGAAGCCGAGCGTCGTCGGCTTACCCTGGGTCACCGCCTCGGCGAGGATCCACACCGTCGCCGCGACACCAGCCGCGATCTGGGTGGTCATGAAGGCGTTGCCTGCCGCGCCATCCGCTGCGAAGGCGGAGCCGGCGTTGAAGCCGAACCAGCCGAACCAGAGGATGCCGGCGCCGAGCAGCGTCAGCGTCAGGTTGTGTGGCCGGATCGGGGCCGAGCGCCAGCCGAGGCGCGGACCCAGCACCAGCACGAGGGCGAGTGCCGACGCTCCGGCGTTGATGTGAACGACCAGACCGCCAGCGAAGTCGACCGCCTGGATCTCCGAGGCGATGAAGCCGCCGCCCCAGACCCAGTGGGCCATGGGCACGTAGACGAGCAGCGACCAGAGGGCGATGAACGCCACCCAGGCCGTGAACTTCATGCGTTCCGCGATCGCGCCGGCGATCAGCGCCGGGGTGATGATGGCGAACATCAGCTGGAACATCATGTGGATGTTGTCCGGGTAGGACAGTCCGAAGACCGAGTTCGAGTCGATCCCGATGTCCCGGAGACCCCACAGCTCTAGGTTGCCGAGCAGGCCCCAGTCGCCGATGGCGACCGGTGAGCCTCCGCCATTGCCCAGGCTGAAGGCGAGTGAGCCGCCGATGGCCACCCAGGTAATTGTGACGACCCCCATCGCCACGACGTTTTTCATGAGCATCGCCAGGATGTTCTTCGACCGGACCATGCCGCCGTAGAACAGCGCCAGCCCCGGGGTCATGAGCAGCACCAGCGCCGAACTCGTGAGCATCCAGGCAGCGTCGCCGCTATCCATAGAATTCCCCTCTCTCAGAGCGTCATTGCATGCACGCGGTGGAGCCGAGTCCTCGACCCCTTGCCGCGCAGCATGCGGCGGCACAGTTTCCGTGGAATGTCAGCTGTGTTTCGGGCACGTTTCGGCGACGCGACATAGCGCGGGCCGCCGAGGCGCTCTCGCGGGCGAGTAGTCGCCCCGCGCTACGCCGTGTCGAGCGCCAGGAAGCGGTCGCGGATCTCGTCCGTGACCTCGAAGTTGGGACCGTTGAAGGTCGCAGCAACGTTGCGCGTCGGGTCCTGGGCCCAAGCGGTGAGGACGCGGTTGCGAATCGCATTGCCCTCCTCACCCGGTGTCGTCAGCAGTTCGTCCAGCCAGGACTCGCAGCTGACCATCGTGTGGAAGTAGCGATCATGCTCCTCGGCGTACGCCTGGGCCGCCGCACGAGGATCGTCGCCCTCGATCAGCACGTCGCTCAGCACTCGGGCGTCCCGGAACCCGATCGAGAGGCCCTGTCCCCAGGTCGGGTCGGTGAAGCCCGCGGCGTCGCCGATCAGCGCCAGACCGTCCTCGTACGGCTCGTCGACCCACGACATGTTCGCCTCGAACGCCGCGAGGGGACCGGCCTGCGTCGCGTTTGCGAAGACCTCGTTGTCCCCGAGCAGCTCGCGCAGCCGCGAGAGGAACGCTTCGAGATCGCGCTCGCCGCTCAGGCGAGGCTGCTGCGAGGCGGTGTAGCCGAGATAGACGCGCCCGCGGCCGTTGCCCTGCGGGAACGTCGCGCCGCCGAAGTAGCTGTCCGGGTCGAACAGCAGCATCCCGGTGTCTTCCGGCCAGTCGAGGTTGTCCATGAGTACACCGGCCCAGAGGCGCGCCTCACCTCGCTGCTGCTCCTCGCGGCCGAGGGTGCGCCGGCCGAGCGAGTTGCGGCCGTCGGCGGCTACGACAAGCGGCGCGCTCGCGCTTCCAGCCTGCTCGCCGCTCCAGGTCACGGAGGCGGGCTCGCCCGGCTCGATGCCGGCGACGCGCGCGCCACGAATGACCTCGACGCCCTGCTCGGCGGCCCAGCCGGCCAGCGCCTCCTGCGCGTCGGGGTGGAAGAACGTGAGCGCCGGCCGGCCCGGCTCGTAGCGCTCGCGCATGTCGTCGGCCGAGCCGAAGAGCGCAACGATCCCGGTATGGTGCTTCGGCAGGTCGTGCCCGTGGGCGCGCTCCTTGAGCACGTCGAGGATGCCCAACCGCTCGAGTTCGAGCACGCCCCAGGGGGCGGTCCACTCGCCTCGAACGCGGTCCTTGAACTCGGTCTCGCGTTCGAGGATCAGCACCTTGGCGCCGCTGGCAGCGACGCGGCCGGCCAGCGCCGATCCGGCGACCCCACCGCCGACCACGATCAGGTCATAGCTCTCAGCCACGCTGCCCCCCGAAGCTAGTCGTCCGTCCAAACCGTGCCGCGCGAGAGGTTAGCAAACGAGCGCCCGACGCGAGGGGACTGCGCCACACGGCGACTCGATCGCCACCGATCTAGGATTCGGCTACCATCGGTTCGTCTCCCCTCCGGACCGGATGTGCCCATCGCGACCCTGACCGAGACGCCCACAACAGGCACCAGCTCTGCACGAACGCAGCCCGCGCCCTTCGTGAAATGGGCCGGCGGGAAGCGCCAGATGCTCGAGGTGCTTGAGCCTCGGACGCCGCGCGATATCGGCACCTACTTCGAGCCGTTCGTTGGCGGCGGGGCGATGTTGTTCGCGCTGCTCGGCGCGGAGCAGCCGCCAGCGCAAGCGGTGATCAACGACCTCAACGAGGAGCTGATGACGGCGTACGAGGCCGTGCGCGACAGCGTCGATGACTTGATCACGCGACTCGCGGTCCTCGAGGGTGAGTACCTGGCCGGGGACGACGACGGGCGCGCCGAGTACTTCTACACCGTTCGCGAAGAGCAGCCGGGGGACGCGCTGGAGACGGCGGCGCGTCTCGTGTTCCTCAACCGCACCTGCTTCAACGGGCTGTATCGCGTCAACCGCAGCGGTCGCTTCAATGTGCCGCACGGCCGTTACCGCAATCCTCGGATCGTCGACGAATCCTCGCTGCGCGCCGCATCCGAGGCGCTGAGCGCGACGGACTTCCGGGCTGTGGACTTCGAGGAGGCCTGCGCCGACGCGGTCGCGGGCGACTTCGTGTACCTCGATCCGCCGTTCCACCCGATCTCCGCCACCTCGTCCTTCACGGAGTACACGCAGGGCGCGTTCCTGAAGGCCGAGCAGCTGCGCCTGCGCTGGCTGATCGACGAGCTGACCGACCGAGGCGTCAATGTGATGCTGTCGAACTCGCCGGCCGAGTTCGTGATCGGGCTGTACGAGGGTGCGCAGCATCCTGACCGACCGCGCGAGTCGCGATACGAACTCGACTACTTCCAGGCGCGGCGCGCGATCAACGCGCGCGGCGACGGTCGCGGTCCGATCGCTGAGCTGCTGGTCACGAACTACCCGGCCGAAGAGGCCCGCGGCTAGCTGAGCGAGCCCGCGTACTGGCCGACACCGACCCCCGCGGTAGCCCCCGCAATCTGTCGCCACGTCTCGTCGTCGAGTTCGATGCCGTTCGCCAGGCGCTCGGCCATGCGGCGCCGCTCCGGCTCGCCGGCCGTCATCACGCCATCGAAGCCCTCGGCGAACGGGGGCTGCTTGACGTAGTCGATCAGCTCGGAGAGGCCAGCGGAGAACGGTCCGAGGCCGGCGAAGCGGTCCGGGTCGATGGCGAGCATGAAGATGCCGTTGCCACCGCCGACCGCGCCGTCTCGGCTGGCGCCGGCCGGTGTCAGCGCGCCCGCCAGCAGCTCGACCGCCATCGAGAGGCCGAAGCCCTTGTGACCGACCGGTCCGCCGACGGGCAGCAGCGCCCCCGGCGTGCGTGAGCCCGGCGGGTCGCCACCGTAGAGGTCCCACGGCTCCGTACTCGGCCGGCCCTCGCCGTCGAGGATCCAGTCTGGCGGCAGCTGCACGCCCTTGTTGCGCGCGACGCGCACCTTGCCCTCGGCGCCGACGCTGGTCGCCATGTCGAGAACGAACGGCGCGTCGGGGTCCTCGGTCGGCGCGGCGACGACGATCGGGTTAGTCGCGAGCCGGCGCTGTGCGCCGCCGAACGGGGCGACGAGGCGGCCGCCGCCGTGCACATTGACGCAGGCGATCGAGATCAGCCCAGCGCGCGCCGCCTGCTCGCCGTAGGCGCCGATGCGCCCGGCGTGTGCCGACTGGTGTGCGACGGCGATGCCCACACCCTCGGCGCGTGCCTTGGCGATGGCGATGTCCATCGTGTCGCGACCGACGACCTGGCCGTAGTTCCAGTTGCCGTTGACCACCGCGGTGGTCGCCGTCTCCTCCTCGACGGTGGATGTGACACCGGGGCGGATCGACCCGGCGCGCGCGCCGTTGACGTAGCTCTCGATGCGGATCACGCCGTGCGAGTCGTGGCCCTTCAGGTTCGCTTCGACGAGGTGTATGGCGACCTGCTCTGCGTCCGCGGTCGGCGCGCCCGTGGCGCGAAAGATGCGCACGACATGTCGCGTCAGCTCGCGCGCGTCGAGGACGGGCATGGCCTAGCCCTCGACCGGCGCGGTGCCGGTCTCCTCGCGGGCGGTGCTCAGTTGTTGGCCGGCGGCCAGGCGCATGAAGCCAGTGTCGGAGCCGAGCGTGACCATCTGGAAGCCCGCGTCGAGCCACTTCGTCGTGAACTCGAGCGACCCGGTGTGTGCGCCCGGCGCCACGCCGTGGCGCTTGCAGGCCTCGAGGATGTTCAGCACCGTCTCGACGTGCCTCGGGTCGGAGTTGTCGCCGGTCGGCGTCATCCCCAGCGCGTAGGCGAGGTCCGACGGGCCGATGTAGGCGCAGTCGACGCCGTCCACCGACAGGATGTCGTCGAGATTCTCAAGCGCCTCGGCGGTCTCGATCATGCAGATCACCGCGATCTCGTCGTTCGCCTCGGCGGCGTAGCCGGAGCCGCCGTACATGGCGGCGCGCGCGGGGCCGGAGGAGCGGCCGCCGATCGGCGGGTAGCGGCAGGCCCAGACGGCGCGTTCGGCCTCCTCGCGGTTGTTCACCAGCGGCACGATCACGCCGTAGGCGCCCGCGTCGAGGACCTTCATGATGCGCCACGGATCGTTCCACTCGACGCGCACGAAGGGCATCGTGTCGGTCTGCGAGATCGCTCGCAGCATGTCGACGACGTCCGTGTAGTCGATGATGCCGTGCTGCATGTCGACGCAGAGCCAGTCGAACCCGGCGTGCGCCATCGACTCGGCGCTGTGCGCGGAGGGGGAGCCTAGCCATGCGCCGATCGTCCGCTCGCCGTTCTGCCAGGCTCGCTTCACCGTGTTTGGTCTCATCTTCCAGTGGTCCTTTCTCAGACGGACTCGGCGCGCTGCACCTCTAGCTCGCCGCCGGCGGGCTCGATGATGGAACGCTCGATCTCGAAGTTGCTCGGGTCGGGGGACTCGCTCTGAACGGCGAGGAACGGTGTATCACTCATGCGCGGCAGCATCCCCGCGCACCCGCGGGGTGTCAACGTCTGTCAGCGTGGCGCTGGATCTCGCTAGGGCGCACCCGGAGGCTTTCGCAGGATCCCCTCGTTGTCGCGATCGAGGCCATGCGGATCGCCCGCACCGGCGGCCTGATAGAACGCCTGCGCCTGGCTCCAGGTCGAGAAGTCGCCACAGTTGCGGTCAACGAAGGGCGTCGGAGGCGGTGTCGGCGCCGGGGTGACAACGACAGTTGGGATCGGCGTTGCGGTAGCCGCTGGTGTGGGCGTCGGTGTCGGCGTGGCGGTGGGCGCCGCTGTTGGCGCCGGCGTGGATGTCGCCGTTGCCGTTGCCGTCGGCGAAGCAGTGCGGGTGGGCGCGGGCGTCGCGGTCATCGTCGGCACAGCCCTCGGCGCCGGCGAGGCCGTGGCCGTCCCGGCGGGCGACGGCGTGGCCGTTGCCGCTGGCTGCGAAGCCGGCGAGGGCGACTCGGTCGCCTGCTGCGTCGGTGTCGCGGTCGGCGACGGCGATGCAGTCGGGGTGGCAATCGGCGTGGGGGAACCCGGCGGCGGCGTCTCCTCGGTAGCACAGGCAGCGAGAACCACGAGCACGAATGTGAGAACCAACAGAGGGAAACGAAGGGTGCTCAGATGAGACATGACCACCGCTCTAACGAACCGATTCGGTGAAGGTACGACTCTAGATCAATCTGCGCGTGTTTCGCCACCTGGACTGTCAGAAGGTCAACAATTAACCCCGCGGCTCGGAGGCGTATGATGCGGAGGCTCCCCCCGGAGGCACACCGTGAGCTGGTACGACATCATCGAGACGCCGCTCGGCCGGTTGTTTGTTGGCGGGTCGGCCGAGGGTGTGCATCGCGTCGACTTCGTGACCGAGCGGCGCGACGAGGACGAGCTGCGCGCAAGGCTCGAGCGGGAGTCGGGCGAGGAGCCCCGGCGCGACGACGAGGCGGCGAGCGAGGCGACGCGGCAGCTGCGCGAGTACTTCGACGGCGAGCGGCGGTCGTTCGAGCTGCCGCTGGCGGCGCGCGGGACCGACTTCCAGCGCCGTGTCTGGAGCGAGCTCAAGAAGATCCCGCACGGACGTACGAGGAGCTACGGCGAGATCGCGGAGGCGATCGGCCAGCCCACCGCCTCGAGGGCGGTCGGGGCGGCCAACGGTCGCAACCCGATCAGCATCGTCGTGCCCTGCCACCGCGTGATCGGCGCCTCGGGCGCCCTCACCGGCTATGCGGGCGGCATGGACCGCAAGCGCTGGCTGCTCAACCACGAGGCAGAGGCGCTGATCGGAGTGCTCACCTAGCTGGCGAGGAGAGCCAGGGCTGTAACCATCGAAGCAGCCGCGAGACACTGAGCGCCCGCCTCCGGTGGGCGTTCTGCTCGTAGCGAGCCATCGAGGCGTGCATGTCGACCACGACCCCGGCCCCCGTTGCGACTGCCGCGCAAGCAAGCCTCGAGCGGCGTGTGGTCGCCTCGGCGGCACTGGCGCATGGCGCGACGCACTCGATGGAGCTCGTGTTCGCGGCGCTGCTCGTGCGGATCGGGCTCGAGTTTGGCGCTGACTTCGCCGTGCTGGGCGCGGTCGGTAACGCCGGCACGATCACCTTCGGCGCCTTCGCGCTGCCCTCGGGCTGGCTCGTCGACCGACGAGGCCCGCGCTTCGTGATGACGCTGGCGCTGGGCTCGGCCGCGGTCTGCGCGCTCGCGGTCGCCGCTGCGCCGAACCTCGTCGTGCTCGCGATCGCGCTGTCGCTGCTCGGGGCGGGCATCGGGCTCTACCACCCGGCTGGCACGTCGCTGGTCGCGACCGTGGCGACGAGGCGCGGACTGGCGCTGGCGAGCCACGGCGTCGCCGGCAACATCGGCATCGCGCTGGCTCCGGCGCTCGCGATCGGCGTCGCCATCGCGGCCGATTGGCGCGTCGCTTACCTCGTGTTCGCCGCGCTGGCGGCGACGGTCGCGTTCCTCGTCTGGCGGCTGGCCCCCGACCGGGACGAGGCGGCGCAGGCCGTCGCCGATCGGCAGGTGGCGCTGCGCGAGGCGCCGCCGCAGCACCCGCGCACCACGCCGCCGGCGCAGCGCAGCTGGTTCAGCGGACCGCTGCTCGTGATCTTCGCCGCCGCGATCGGCACCGGGTTCATCTACCGCGGCGCGCTGACGTTCTTCGCCACCCACCTCGAACAGCATCTGCGCATCTCCATCCTCGGCTGGGACGCCGAGGCAGTCGCGGGCGCGATGACTGCGCTGGTGCTGCTGTTCGCCGTGTTCGGCCAGTTCGCGGGCGGCTGGCTCAGCGATCGGGTCTCGGCCGAGCGCGCGATCGTGCCCTTCACGCTGCTGATTCCGCTGTTCCTCTTCCTAATGTCGCTGTCGGTCGGGTTCGCGCTGCTGCTCGCGGCGGTCGGGTTCGTGGTGGCCAACTTCGCTCAGCAGCCCGTGATCAACGGCCTGATCACTGACTATGCGCCCGAGGGCTCCGTCGGTAGCGCCTTCGGCATCTCGTTCACCCTGATCTTTGGGGTCGGCTCGCTGGCGAGCTCCGTGACGGGGTTGATCACCGAGCGCTACGACACGGCCGCTACCTTCCTGGCGCTCGCCTTCGTCGGGGTGCTGGTCTTGGTGGCGATGCTCAGCGTGCTCGTCAGCGCCGAGCGGCGCCGAACCGCCCTGGCCCGCACCGCCGAGGTGGCAGCCGGCAACTAGCCGAGGGCTACGCGAGCACCAGCGGTGTGTCCTCGCGGTTGGCCCACTCGCCCATCGAGCCGTCGTAGTTGCGGACATCGTCGTTGCCCATGAGCGCGAGGATGAACGCGCCGAAGGCGCCGCGGATGCCGGCCTGGCAGTAGCTGACGGTCGGCGCGTCGGGATCGAGACCGGCCTCGAGGAGCGCAGTGCGGATCTCGTCGAGCGCGCGGAAGCGCCGCGCCGGCGGGCCCTGCATCAGGTGACGCCACTCGAGGTGGACCGAGCCGGGCACGCGGCCCACGCGTGCGTTGCCCCGTGCGTCCGAGCCGTCCCATTCGCCATCGGCGCGCGTATCCCAGATCGCGACATCGCCCTCGAGTTCGGAGCGCAGCTCGTCGATCGTGCAGAGCTGCGTGGGGTCGGTCCGCGCCTCGAAGGTGCCGGGCTCGGGACGGCCGGGCGCCGAGGTGAGCGCGCGGCCCTCGTCGAGCCAGGCGTTGAGACCGCCGTCGAGGACGCGCACGCGTTCGTGCCCGTAGAGGCGGAAGACCCACCAGACGCGGGCGGAGTGCAACGAGGCGTTGTCGTCGTAGATCACGACCGGCGAGTCGGCGGACACGCCCCGGCGCTGCGCGAGCGCCTCGAAGGTCGGCGCCTCCATGACCAGCGCGCTGCCTTCGCCCTTCAGGTAGGGGTGGGGAACGCTCACGGCGCGGGGCACGTGTGCGCGGCGGTAGGCCAGCGGCTCGCCGGCATCGATTAGCACGAGCTCGGGGTCATCGACATGTTCCGCCAGCCATTCGGTGGTGACCAGCAGTGGGTGCGGTGCGGCGGGGTCGGGGGCGTGCAGGTCGGTCACTCGGAGGCCTCCATCCAAGCGTCGATCAGCGGCAGCAACTCGTGCAGGGCGTCGATCTCGGCGTCGGGCGTGACATTGTAGCCGGGGACATCGTCGTTGGGTCGTAGCACGGCGCGCATGCCCAGCTGCTTCGCGCCGTGGATGTCGTCGAACGGTCGATCGCCCACCATCACCGCCCGCCGAGGATCGACGTTGCCCAGGGCCTCCAGCGGGACGCGGAAGGCGTCGGCATGCGGTTTCATGTGCGTCATCTCGCTGGTGTAACAACGCACCTCGATCAGCTCGGCGAGCCCGTCACGCTCCAAGAACCGCTCGTGGAAGGTCCGCGGCCAGTGCGTGTTCGAGAGCAGGCCGACACGCAGACCGCGCGACCGCAACGCAGCGATGACCTCGACGGCCTCGTCGTCGTGAGTGATGTGTGGCGTCCAGGCGTCGAGGTAGCGGACGCCGGCCTCCTCGAGCACCGCCTCGGCGACATCGACGCCGAGCGTGCGTGTGGCGTCGGCGAGCAGGTCGCTGAGCGACCCAGCGCGAGCATCGGACTCGGTGCGGTCCCAGAACGCCCGCTCCACGTCCATGAGGCGACGCGTGATCTCGTCCTCGGTGGCGTCGAGAGTGGCGTCGAGCTCGGACGTGCCGTCGAGCTGGTGGTGCTCTGCGATGTGCTGCGCGGCGAGCCGCCACATGTCTTCCATCTCGATCGACGCGAATGGCGTCAGCGTTCCACCCCAGTCGAAGATGACTGCGTCGACGCTCACTCGCTGGCCCCCGGTGTGGTGGAACGCTCGACGGCGACGCGGGTGATCCGCCGCTCGCCCGCCTCGAGCACGGTGAAGCGGTAGCCCGCGTGCTCGGCGTACTCGCCCATCTCGGGAAAGTGGCGCAGGTAGGCGAGCACCAGGCCGGCGACCGTGTTGCCCTCGATGTCCGTGAAGTCGGCACCGAGCTCGTTCGAGAGGTCGACGAGGAGGTGCGATCCCTCGACGATCGTCGCGCCGTCCTCGCGGCGGATGGAGTCATCGCGCGCAGGAGTCGCGCCACTCTCCGAGCGCAGCTCACCGACGACCTCTTCCATGATGTCCTCGAGGGTGACCAGACCGGAGGTCACGCCGAATTCGTCGACCAGCATCACGAGGTAGGTCGCATGCTCCTGCATCACCTCGAGCACGCGCGCGATCGAGGCGTGCTCCGACTCGAAGGTGACGGTACGCATCAGGTCGCCCGCGCGACGGTTGCCCAGGCCATCGAGTTGCGCCGCGTTGAGGTCGCTGACGTGGACGTAGCCGACCACCTGGTCGGGTTGCTCGCGGTAGACCGGCAGTCGCTGGAACCGCGAGGTGGCGAAGCGCTGGGCCACCTCGGCGGCGCTGTCTTCGGCCTCGCAGGCGGTCATGTCGATGCGGGAGATCATGATCTCCTGCACCTGCCGCCGGTCGAGGGTAAGCGCGCCCAGCAGGCGGCTCGACTGCACCGTCTCGATGGCTCCTGCTTCGGCGCCAATCTGGATCGCCGTGCGGATCTCCGCGGTGGTCAGCGTCGCGCCGTCGTGCGACTCGGGGCCGCCGATGGCGCGCTGCAGCGCCGCCGCGAGATGGTCGAGCGCCCAGCCGATCGGCCTCGTCACGCGCCCCCAGACCTCCATCGGCACCGCGTAGGCACGGCTCAGCCCGCTCGGGCGGCTGAGTGCGGCGGCTTTGGGCGTGACCTCGCCGAAGATCACGAGCAACACCGTCATCACAACCGTGGCGGCGAGTACACCACCGCCGCCCGCCACCACCTCGGTCGCCACGGCTGTGCCGACGGCGGCAGCCGCGGTGTTGACGAGGTTGTTGCCGAGCAAGATCGCGGAGAGCAGGCTCTGCGGCCGCTCGAGGAGGCTCGCCACCCTCGCGGCGCCCGGCACGCCCTCCTGCACCTGGTGCTGCAGGCGCACGCGCTGCAGCGACAGGAACGCGGTCTCCGCCGACGAGAAGAACGCCGAGAGAAGGATCAGGAACACGAGCAGGACGAGATAGATGGCCACGGCGAGGCTCCAGCTACGCGGCGAGCGACGCGCTCGCTGCGAGGCCAGCGTAGCCGCCTCGACGGTCGTCGCGGCTGGCCCACCCCTCGACGCGCGACACGTCGAGCTACACTGCGCGCCGGGAACGGAGGCACGGCATGCCGACAGCGACGATCAACGGGTTCGAGATGGCCTATGCAGTCCAGGGGACTGGCACG
Organism: Dehalococcoidia bacterium; assembly: GCA_965198045.1. Taxonomy (GTDB): domain Bacteria; phylum Chloroflexota; class Dehalococcoidia; order UBA2979; family UBA2979; genus CBDDEC01. The sequence goes on along the minus strand of CBDAOL010000011.1, from coordinate 190,750 downwards.
CCGGTGCTCTTCATCCATGGTGGCTTCGGCGGCGCGGGCACGACCATCACCGGCACGCCCGGCGAGGCGAACGCGCAAGCGATCACCGACGCGGCGCCGCTCGACCAGGTGCAGCTGCTCACGCACGACCGGCGCTGCGCCGGCCAGTCCGAGTACACGATCAACGAGGCCTACAACCTCGAAGACATCGCCACCGACGCGCGGGCGTTGCTGGCGCACCTCGGACACGACCGCGCCATCATCGTCGGCTCCTCGATGGGCGGCATGGTGGCTCAGCAGTACGCGCTGAGCTTCCCGGAGACGGTCTCGGCGCTGGCGCTGCTCAACACCGGCCCGCGGCTGATGTTCGAGACGCCCTGGGGTCAGATGTTCCGCCAGATCGTCGAACGCGTGGACGCGGACGGCGCGGAAGCGGTCTTCGCGGAGGCGAAGCACGCGCTGATCGACCCGCCCCAGCGCTCGACGGTCGGCAATCCGAACTCCCTCATGGCCCAGCGGGCCGCCGAGGCGCGCGACGCGTACTTGGAGGCGGTCGCCGATGTCTCGGACGAGGATCTCTTCCGCTACTGGCGCGGCAGCGTCCGCAACTACGCGGCCTTCGTGGGCTACGACTTCACCTCGAGCTTCGACGAGATCGCCTCTATCGACGCGCCGAAGTTGATCGTCCACGGCGACGCGGACTCGGTCGTCCCGTTCTCAGACGGGGAAGCGCTACGCGACGGCATCGGCGAGATCGAGTTCCACGCCATCCCCGACGCCGACCACGCCATCACGCAGTACCCGGCGGCGCAGACGGTGATCCGCGACTGGCTGACGAGGGTGGCGTAGCGCAGTATCCCCATATCCTGTTTGCGTGATATCGTAGTTCTGTACTCAAACCTTCGAGGGGGTTGCGATGGTGGCGGAACGACGTGGACGGCGCCGGCGTAACAGCCGTCGAGGTAACGGCGAAAGCGCCGAGGCGGCCGCGCAGGCGCGCGAGCTGCTGCTCGATGAGTTTCCTCAGGTGCGCGAGCAGTACGAGCTGATGAAGCCGCGCTTCGACGCCGTGTCCAAGCTGATCGCGATGCGCGACGAGGCCGGTTTGACACAGGCGGAGCTGGCGGAACGGATGGGGCGTCGGCAGAGCATCATCAGCGCCATCGAGTCCGGCCGCCGCGAACCTCGGCTGAGCACGATCTCGGCCGCGGCGCGTGCGATGGGGCATGAGCTGCGCATCGACTTCGTGCCGATCGAGGCGGACGCCGACGCCGACGCCGACGGCAGCGGCGGGGCGCGCTGATGCGCCGAATGCGCATGGGCCGGCCCGAGGGTCGAAACTCGAGATCGCCGGGCGCGCCGCGGGGCTGTTCGCGCCGTTCAAGCTGCAACTCGTCGCGTTGATCGTGCTGATCGTCGTGACGGTCGCGCTGAACCTCGCACCGGTGCTGCTGATCGGCGAGATCGTGAACGAGATGGGGCTCGGCGCCGAGGGATCCGCATCCCGCATCGGCGTGCTCGCGACGGTGATGGTCGCGATGTACGTCGCCTCTGGCCTGCTCGGCGTCCTCGAGGGCTACCTCAACCAGCACGTCGGCCAGGGCGTGATGTACAACGTTCGCTCATCGCTGCACGGCCATCTGCAACGTCTGTCCGTTCGCTTCTTCACCGCGACGAGGACCGGCGAGATCCTGTCGCGCATCACGACCGACGTGAACGCGATGCAACAGGCGGTGACCGGAACCTTCACCGAGTTCCTCCGCAACTTCGTCACGCTGACGATCGCCGCGGGGATCATGTTCATGCTGGACTGGCGCCTGGCGATCATTGTGATCGTCGTGCTGCCGCTCTGGGTCTACCCGACCGTTCGCGTCGGCCTGCACCAGCGTCGCCTGATGCTCGAATGGCATGAAGAATCGTCGAAGATGTCGGCCAACCTCGAGGAGACGCTCTCGGTCTCAGGTTCGATGCTCGTCAAGACGTTCGGCCGCGAGGAGTACGAGGCGGAGCGGTTCGAGGAGTCGAACCAGCAGCTGCGGCAGCTCTCGATCCGACGGCTGATCGCAGGGCGATGGTTCAACATGGCCTCGTCGCTGTTCGGGCTCGTTTCGGTGGCGGTCGTCTACTGGCTCGGCGGCATCTCGGTCACAAACGGCAGTATCAGCACAGGTGAGATCGTTGCCTTCGCGGCGCTGACACAGGTCTTCGGGCCCTTTCCAGATGATCGCCCGCATCAACACGACCATGCTCTCCTCGCTCGCGCTGTTCGAGCACATCTTCGAGTACCTCGACATGCCGGTGGAGGTGGAGGAGGCGCCCGACGCGCACCGGCTGGAGGCGCCGGCCGGTACGATCGAGTTCCGTGACGTGCAGTTCCTGTACACCGAGCGCGGCGCACCCGCCCTCGACAGCGTCTCCTTCCGGGCTTCGCCGGGGCAGATGGTGGCGCTGGTCGGTCCCTCCGGAGCGGGCAAGACGACGATGACCTACCTGATGCAGCGCTACTACGACCCGCAGCAGGGGTCGGTGCGGATCGACGGCCACGACGTGCGCGGGCTGACGCTCGACTCGATGAGCCGAGCGATCGGCACAGTGATGCAGGAGACTTACCTCTTCCACGCCTCGCTGCGCGACAACATCCGCTACGGCCCGCGGAGGAGGCCGAGGTGGAGTCCGCCGCCAGCGCCGCCGGCCTCGATAGCCTCGTGGAGCGGCTCGCGGACGGCCTCGACACGGTGGTCGGCGAGCGCGGGTACCGGCTGTCAGGCGGCGAGAAGCAGCGCGTCGCGATCGCGCGGGCGGTGCTCAACGACCCGCCGATCCTGATCCTCGACGAGGCCACCTCCTCGCTCGACACCAAGCTCGAGCGCGAGATTCGCGGCGCGACACAGGAGCTGGCGCGTGGACGCACGACCGTGGTGATCGCGCACCGACTCTCGACGGTGATCGCGGCCGACATGATTCTCGTCCTGGACCAGGGCCACGTCGTCGAGCGCGGGACGCACGAGGAGCTGCTGGCCCTGGACGGGCTCTACGCATCGCTCTATCGCGAGCAGTTCTCCGACGAGGAACGGCTGCCGACGCCCGACGGTGTTGCCGACGCAGTGGCGGGGGGCGACTAGCCGCGGACTGCTCGACGTCGCATGTAACCGGCCACACTGGCAGCAGCGTGATGTGGCTGGCAGAATGGCGCTCCACGCGCGCAACAGGTGAAGGACGCCCGATCGATGTTCCGGCAGCTCAGGCGCCTCGTCTTCCTCGGCGTGATTCTCGGCGTCGGACTGCAGCTCCTGCGGCGTATCGGCCTCCTCGGCGACGGCGAGTGCGGGCCCAGCTGCGACTGCTCGAACGGCTCGACCGCGTGCGGCTGCGGGCATCCCGACTGCCTGGCGCCCGTCGCCGGCTAGCCCTCGAACTCGGCGTTTGACGAACGACCTACGCGTGTGCTCGAAGGTGCGCTCACCCGCCTCGATCGCCACGGCGAGACGGTTCTCCGCGGGCGGGATCGGGCACGACCACCGCTCGTTGTAGGCGCAGTAGGGGTTGTAAGCGTAGTTGAAGTCGATCAGGAGCCGCCCGCCCTCGACGGGGTGAACGTCGAGGTAGCGGCCCGCGCCATACGTGTCGCCGCCCGCGTTCGCATCCTGGAACGGGAGGAACAGGCCACCGCCTTCGACATCACGGTAGATCGTCAAGGACGCTGGCGCGCCGGTGACCTCGAAGCTGACGCGCGCCCAGCGCTGGTAGCGGGCGAGGTCGCCGGTGCTGGTCTGCATCTCGATCGTCTCGGGCTGTTCGAAGACCTCGGGCTCCAGGGTGAGCGCCAGCGCCCCGTTCTCGTCGTAGTAGTCGAGGCCGGCGAAGCCGTGGCGCTGGTCGTGGGTAAGCGGGGACTGCTGGTCGGTGCCGAAGAACGCATCTTTCTCGTGACGGAACTCGGTAAGTTCGGACATCGTCGAGGCCTCCTCGGAGCACCTCTATCGTATCGAGCGCGACACGAGTTGACGGTGCGGCGGGTCACAGGCTCATGGGTTCGTCAACACCGCGTGCACCGGGTCGTCCTCGCGTAACGACGCCACCACGACGCGCTCGACACCGGCGGCGCGCACCGCCTCGGCCAGCCCGTGCGCGGCGTCGAGGTCACGGTCCGCCTGGTTGATGACGGCGGCGTAGCGGCGTTCGCCGACGCCTCGACGGCCGCCCTGTTCGCTCGCGAGGACCGCGGCGATCACCTCGGCGGTGACGACCGGCTCGTCGCCGACGATCGCGCGCACGCGCTCCGAGCGGTGCACGTGCTCGTCGTCAAGCGGCGCGCCGAGGGCTGCGAGTCCGACGACGACGCACACGTGCGTGGCGGCCGGCGGAATCACCGGCTCATGTTCGGCGGGCGCCTTGAACGACCGCAGCCGGCTGCCGTCAGCCTCGAGGGCCAGCAGCCCGAGGCTCTCGACGCGGGCCATCGCCTCGACGGTCTCGATGTTCATCGCAGCGAAGCGCGACTTCGGCTCGTGGCCGGGGACGGCGATGACGGCCGGCGAATCCTCGAGGGCGCGCGTCACCGCCTCGACCAGCGCGGCCTCCTCGCCCTCGACACGTGGGAGCTGCGGGAACGGTGGCCTGGGCCCGGTGAAGCGCGTTGTGCCGGCGATCACCGCCGTGCGGCCACGCGCAACCGCCTCGATGGCCAGGCGGTACATCAGCGACGACTTGCCGCCGCCACCGACGACGGCGACGACCGGCGGCTGGGCGCCGGCGTCGAGGTCGAGTGCATCCCAGAGCTTCACCGTCGCGACACCCCCGCTTGACCTGCGATGATCGCGATCATCCACCAGCGGGAGCGGCGAAGGCAATCTGACGATGGCGATGGTCTCGGGCGTGGTGCTCGCCGGCGGGCGATCAAGCCGGATGGGGCGCGACAAGGCCGCGCTCGTCTTCGACGGATCGACCCTGCTGCAGCGCACCGCCGAGGCGCTGACCGCCGTGGCCGACGAGATCGTCGTGGTGCGGGCGCCCGGTCAGGAGTTGCCCCCGCTCGACCTCGACGTCCCGATCATCGAGGCGGAGGACGCGATCGAAGGCGAGGGACCGCTCGTCGGCATCGCCGACGGGCTACGCGCCGCCTCGACGTCGGTCGCAATCGTTGTCGCGGTGGACATGCCGTTCCTGCAGCCGTCCCTGCTGCGCATGCTGGCGGAGCGCGTCCAGGAGGGTGCGCGCTGGGCGCTCCCGATCGCGGAGGGCCGCCCCCAGCCGCTCTGCTCCGCCTTCGCCACGAACGCCCTCGACGTGCTCGATGCGCACATCGCCGCGGGCGACCGCGCGCCGATGGCGGCCGCGGATGACCTCGACGCTGCGCGCATCGAGGAGGCGACGTGGCGCGCCGCCGACCCCGAGGGCCGATCGTTCCTCAACGTGAACACGCCCGAGGAGTTCGAAGCGGCGCAACGGCTCCTCGAGGGCGGCGGGGCCGCCTGACCGACAGCCCGACCACAGACTGACCTACATCGCGCCGTAGGCGCCCTGCAGGTCGTTGCGATCGAACTCGAGCGGAACCTCGCCGTTGGAGAACTCGTAGAGCGCGGCCTTGAAGATGCCCTCGAGGGCCTGCACGGTGCCGATCGCGATGGCCATGGTGAACACACCGACGATGAGGCCGACGACGGGTGCGACGGCGAAGATGATCGCCGCCGGGATGATCGCGATGATCACGGCCACGATGTAGACCAGGCCGAAGCCGAACGAAGCGGTGAACTGGCGACCCCAGGTCTTCGAGAAGAGCGAACCGGAGCGCTTGATCGCCGCGATCGGTCCGATGCCCTCGGAGACGAGGACCGGCACGACGAAGAACGTCATGTACGCCCACACGCCTCCGACGATGCTGAGGGCGATCCGGCCGAGGAAATTGTCGGTGCGGCTCCGCGCGATCTGCAGTATCAGCCCGACGGTCGCTGCGATGATCGCCCAGCCGATGATCTGCGGCAGGTGCGCCGAGGCGTGCCGCAGGCCTGAACCGACGTTCGGGTCGCCGCCGCGCAACCGCTCGAGCGCTGCCGAGATCAGCGCTGCGTTGAAGAAGATCACGACGAAGTAGGCCACCGCGTACAGCCCCGCGCCGAGGATGTAGTCGCCGGCCTGCGCCTCCTCGCTGCCGCCGCCCTGCGTCGCCGCATCGAGCCGATCGAGGCTGCCCGTCGAGGCCGCCACGGCGAGGAATCCACCGACGACCACCAGCAGGACGATGCCGGACATGATCGGGAACAGGATCAGCTCGCGGTCCTTCATCAGGACTCGCCAGCTGGTCTTCATCAACTCGAAGGTGTGTCTGATGGTCGCGAACATCGTCTGCACTCCGGTTCCAGGGCCGCTGTGGTGCCTCGATCTTTTCGATCATACATCAGCGAAAGGGCTGATCCGCTTACGCAAGTGCCTATATCATGGCGGCATGGATCGTTTCACCCGCGACGACGCCATCGAGGCAGGGAGCGCCCTCGGCATCGTCGTCGGCGCGTTCATCCTCGCGCGTATCGCTGCGGCGCTGCTGCGGCGGATCGTGCAGCGCTTCTTCCACCAGACGGAGACCGAACTGGACGATCTGCTGGCGGACGCGCTGCGGACGCCGCTGATCTTCGGCATCGTAGTCTTCGGGCTCTATCTCGCCGCCCGCACCATCAGCGAACTGGACGGCCAGCGCGACATCATCGACCGCATCTATGTCAGCTCGACGGTGGCGCTCTTCTTCATCGCGGTGCGTTCGATCGTGCTCGGCTTCATCGGCTGGCTCGCCGGCAAGGAGGGCGCGGCGGAGATCCTGGACGTACGCACGCTGCCGATGGTGACGCGCGTGGTCAACGTCCTGCTGATCCTGATCGCGGTGCTGGTCATCCTCGACACGGTCGGGATCGCCATCAACCCGCTGCTCACTGGCCTCGGCCTCGGCGGTCTGGCCGTGGCCCTGGCGGTGTCGCCGCTGCTGTCGAACATCTTCGCCAGCTCGTTCCTGATCTCGGACTCCTCGATTCGCAACGGCGACTTCATCGAGGTGTCAGGCGGGCCGAGCGGCTGGGTCGAGGACATCGGCTGGCGCGCGACCCGCATCCGCACGTTCTCGAACAACATCGTGATCATCCCCAACGCCTCGCTCGCGGACTCGACGGTGACGAACTTCGACACGGAGGGCGAACCCGTCGACGCCGCTGTCACCTGCGGTGTGGCCTACGAGGAGGACCTGGAGCGCGTCGAAGAGGTCTGCCGCGAGGTGCTGCGCGGAGTCCGCGACGCCTCGCCGTTCACCGTCCGCAGCCACGAGCCGGTGTTCCTCTTCCAGAGCTTTGGCGATTCGAACATCGACTTCCTGATGAAGGTGCGAGCGAACGACCGACGCAACCTCGGAAGCGTCTCGCACCTGATGATCAAAGGGGTGCACGCCCGCCTCAACGCCGAGGGCATCACGATCAACTACCCGGCGCGCCGCCTCTTCCTCGAGGAGAACGACACCGGCGGCCTCGAACGCCTGGCAACCGACGCCCGCATCGCCGGCGACTAGCGCTGCAGCGCGCGTCGAGGAGCCGGAGAACGGCGAAGAGTAGCTGCCAGACTAGTTATCGTTCGTTCGGCCGAGGATCGACGCGCTGAGGGCATTGTACCGACGTTCAATCGAGCGGGGTGGGCCTAGGACCTACCCCGGACGTTGCTTAGCGCGAAGCCCGTCGCCTCTTTGCTGGGGAAGCCGTGTCGCTCGTACACGCCGATCACGCGATCGACGAGCAAGGCGTAGCGATCGAGTGTCTGCAGCACCTGCTCGCCCTCCACCGCCCTGCCTGTTCCGTCGGCGAACGCCACATCGAAGTGGATCTTATGGCTAGGGATAGTGCTGGAGTCTCGCGCAGCCGCAGCCACCTTGAACACCACGTCTCCGTCCCGGAGCGGGAATAGGTTGTTCGCGGGCTCAATGACGATCGTCTCGTTGAATTTCTTGAACAGATCGTCTGGAAAGCCCTCCACCTTGAATTGAGGCGTGAACCCGCGAAGCGCAGCTCCGACCGGTACGAGCAGCTTGTGCTTGTCGTCGATATCGAGCACGTGAAGCTCCCAGAGAGTGTCGCACCCGCCCGCGTACGGCTTGAGGAGCCGCGTCAATCGGAGTGCTCTGTCGCTCGCGCCGTCTAGGAGACGGATCCCACTTCGCTTGAAAGTGCGCTCGTCGTCGCTGACGGGGTAGGCGGTCTTGCGGGTAACAGCCTGCGGGCCGGAGTTCTCGGCGACTAGCGCGACAGCCATTAGGTCGAGCGCGGAACGAAGGTTGTGCACCGCATCACCTAAGACCGTCGCCCACTCCATCGGCGGCTGTTCGTCGATCGCTACGCGGTAGATAAGGTCCCTCGTCGCAGGGTCCTCGTGCGCGACCAATTGGAACGGCTCCTTAACGATGAACGCGCGGATCAACTCGGCCAGCTCGTGCGTGTGGTGACGCGCTCGGTCGAGTTTCAATCGCGAGTCAACGTGCCGTACCGGCGCTATCCGCTCAATCCTGCCAGCCTAGCAGAACAACCGTTCTATCACCCAACGCCCCCCTCGTGAGGCTGCGCGTCCGGGCGGGTAACCCGCGCGACCCCGCGAAGCGGTGCACCTTGTACCTCGTCGAGAGCTAGCGCGCGTCGTCGCGGGTTGGGGCGTCCGAGGTGCCGCCGGCGGGGTCTTCGAGCGGACTGTCGGCCTCGGCGCGGTCGAGCGCGACGAGTATGGCCGCGCGCAGCCGTTCGAGGTTGCCTTCGCCCTGGTCGAGCCACAGCGAGAGCGGCAGCGAGGCGCGCAGGCCTAGCACCTGGATGATGCGCAGCTGAATCGTGCGGTTCTGCAGCTGTTCGCGGAGGACCAGCAGCTTCGCGACGGCGGCGTCGCCCTCGGTTGCGGCGCGTAGGGCCTGCGTCAGCGCCTCGGCGTCTCCGCTCTGCAGCGCGCTGGCCAGCGTCGCCAGGTACTCGGCGCCGAGGCGGCGCACCAGCTCTTCGCGTGCGGAGGAGAAGTCGGTCGCGGCCGTGGCGGTCGCAGTCGGCCGATCGGTCGCTGCCGATGTCGGCTCAGGGCGTGGCGTCGGCAGGGTCTCGGTGACGTCGGCCGGCGCGGGGCGCGCGTCGGCAGCCAGCACCTCGATGTTGACCGCCCCGTCGGTTCGGGTGACGCGGACGACGAGGCGCAGCTCGGTGTTGACGTCGCGGTCGATCGGCACGCGGTGGACCGTGCCGTTCGCGTCGCGGATGACCAGCGCGCCCTCACCGTCGTCGAAACGACGCAGGATCAGCGTGTACTCGCCCGGCGGGAACCCTGCGAGGAACCGCAGCTGCTGCGGCCCGCGGATATCGGGCATCGTGGTCGTGGCGCCGGGCAGATGCAGGTGCACGTCACCCTCGGGCTGGACGCCCGTGGCCTGGCCGTGCTGCGAGACGACGGAGGCGGCGAACGGGGCGTCGATGGTGAGCGTGCTCGCCTCCGTGGGCGTCCGGGCGGTCAGCCGCTGGTCCGTCGAGGCGCGAGCGACGACGGACTCGCTCGCCTCGAGCGTGACGCGCTCGCCGTTCGCTTCGACGTCCACGCTGCCCTCCGCGGCGGTGACCTCGGTCTCGCCGGGCCGGACCTCGGTTGAGAACGCCGTGCCGTCGGCACGCACCAGTGCGTCGGGCGTGCGTACGAGGTAGCTGGCGCCCTCGGTCGGAGCGGCGCTGAGGACGTGGCTCCAGAGTGCGCCGCTGACCTGCTCGAGTTCGATCGTGCGCACGCCGTCGTCGCTGCGCACGCGGAGGAGCACGAGTTCGGTGCCGGGTTCGAGCGCCACGGTCGAGCCACCGATGAACGTGATCAGCGCGCGCCCCTCGCCGGTCGTGCGCAGGTGATCGCCCTCGCCGAGTTCGCTGTCGTCGGCGAGGGCGCGCCACTCGTCGCCATCGAGGCGTTCCACGGCGCCGCTGTACACCGCGAGCGACGAGGCCTGGGCGGTGCTGGACTCGCGGCCCGAGAACAGCAAGAGGGCGAAGACGATGAACACTGCTGCCGGAGCCGCGTAGGCCAGCCCGCGCGCCATCGGGCCCAGCGCCGGCAGGCCGAAGGGGGGCCAGCGGAGCCACCGCGACGACTGCTGCGGCGTCGAGGCGAGCTCTGCGAGCAGGCTGGTGCGGCGGGCCGGGTCGGGCGAGCGCTCCTCGTAACGCGGCAGCTGGCGCATCTCGGCCGCGGCGCGCAGCAGCGGCTCGAGTTCGTCGCGCAGCTCCAGGTGCCGCAGCAGGCACTCCTCGACGCTGCGACGGCCGCTGGCGATGTCGCCGAGGCAGGCGTCGAGGATCTCGCCGAAGGTGACCGGGCGCTGGTCGCTCATGCCAGGCCCCCAATCGCATCGATCTCGCGCCGTAACGACTGCAGCGCTCGCATCTGGAGACCACGCACGGTGACCTCCTTGCGGCCCATGATCTCGCCGACTTCACGCGCCGACTTCTCCAGCAGGAACCTCAGCGTCAGCACCTGCCGGTGGTCCTCGGAGAGCCGTTCGAGGGCAGCGCGCAGGCGCTCGTTCGTCTCGCCGGCGAGCAGATCGGCCTCGGCCGTGGCGTCCTCGGGCACGTCGACGCCTTCGAGGTCGGTCGTTGGGCGGCCGGTGCGGAAGTGGTCGACCATCTGGTTGTGCGCCATGCGATAGAGCCAGGACTTGAACGGCGCCGCGCGGTGCTCGAACCGCGGGATCGCCTGCCAGGCCTTGAGGAAGACCTGTTGCGCCAGGTCCTCCGCCGTGTCGATGTTCCCGGTCCGGTGCGCCAGGTAGCGCACGATCTCGGGCTGGAAGCGGTCGAAGATCTCGCCGAAGGCCGCGGCGTCGCCGTCCTTCGCCCGATCGACGAGGGCACGGACCGGTGCACGATCCTCGGCGGCCGGGTCGGCTGCCGACGCCTTACTGGCTTCCGTCTGTTCCAACGATCCGGCTCTCGTTCCGTTCGGTGCGCTGGTCCGCGCGATGGCGATGACTTGCGTGCTCAGTGTGCGCCGTCCGTCCGTGGTGGCGTACCCCTCGAACGCCACAAGCGCCGAGGGGGGCGCTGCCGGCGAGAGCGGCGAATCGTTGACGCCGGCAGCGGCGACGCTGTGAGCACGGGCGAACGGCAGCAGCCGCCCCCCGGTCTCACTCGTGGAACGTCCCGGACGCCGGTTTCGTTTGGCTGAGAGATAACGAACGCGTCAAAACTCGCGCCACCGCCGGGCGGCGATCGCGAAGCGGATAGGATGGAACCTATGACGCTGCCACCGCAGTTCGATGAGCCCGCTGGGCGGGCACTTAAGGCCGTCGACGACGCTCTCGACCGCGGTCAGGCGCGGGTCTTCCGCGTCCTCTGGTTCGTGGTTCCGCCCACCTCGATCGCGCGCGATATCTCGTTCCAGGCTCTGATGGCGTCGAGGTTCCTCAGCGACATCGCATTGCAGGCGCTGCTCTACGCCACGCTGATCGCCACGGCGCGCGGCGGTGGCAGTTCCTTCGACGCGGCGCTGATCGGCGTCGCGTTCCTGCTGCCGGGCGTGGTGCTGGGGCTGTTCGGCGGCGCGGTGGCGGACGCTCTGCCGAAACGCGTCGCGCTGGCCGGCGCCTACATCACGATGGGCGTGATCTGCTTTGCCATTCCGGTCTGGATCGGCACCGAGTTGCGCGCCATGATGCTGGTCATCTTCGCCGTGCGCGCCCTCCACCAGATCTCCCAGCCGTCCGAGGCCTCGGCGGTCCCGCTGGTCGCTCGTGACGACGAGCTCGCATCCGCCAACTCGTTCCTGTCACTGGCCTCCTCGGCGGGCGAGGTGGTGGGCAAGGCGCTGCTGGCGCCGCTGGTCGTGCGGGCGTGGGGCGTCAACCCGGTCACCATCTTCGCCGGCGTGCTGTTCCTGCTCTCAGCGACGCGCACGTTCGACTTTCGTCCGACGCAGCGAGCCCAGGAGGAGGCGGAGCTGCGTCTCGACAGCCTCGGGCGGGAGCTGCCGCCCGAGGAGACGCCGGAAGTGCACCCTCGCCGGCGCTCCACGCGCGAGGCGGTCGGCTGGCTGTTCGCCGAGCCCGGGGCGTTCTGGATGCTGCTGCTCGCGGCGATGGCGAGCACGGTCGGCGTCGTCCTCGGCGTGCTCGGCCCGGTGTACGTGCAGGACGCGCTCAACGTCGACCCGGCCAACGCCTTCTACGTCTTCGCCCCGGCCTCGCTGGGGCTGCTGGTGGCACTGCTGCTCGCCCCGCTGATGATCAAGATCCTGCGCGAGCGGCTGACCGCGATCCTCGGGTTCATGATCGTGGGTGCAGCGATGGCGGCGCTCGGGCTGATTGGCCACGTCACCGAGCGCACGGCCGGCCTCACCCTCGACATCCCGGGGGTGGGCGCACGCGTCGAAACGGCGGCACAGATCTCAGTGTTCCTGGGCTTCGGCATGACGATCGCGGCTGCGGCCACGCAGACGTACATCGGCAAGTACGTGCCCGACGAGATCCACGGGCGCGTGTTCGCGCTGCTCGGCACGTTCAAGGACGGGCTCGCCATCCCGCCGCTGCTCGCGATCGGAGCGATCGCCGGCATTGTCGGCGTCATGCCCGTGATCACGGTCGCACCGATCGCTCTGCTCATCCTCGCACTGCTGGTGAGCCGCTACTCCGCTCGATGGCGCGGCCGCCCGGCGGACGAACCGGTGATCGACCGGGTCTAACGCACGAGAGGAACCGCGCGGGCTCCCCTCGAAGTTCGTCCGACAAGAGATCGTCAGTCAGGTGTGATCTCGTTCGCCAGTGACTGGCTCAAGATGACACCGGGCGCGTCGGCAGCGTTCATGTCTGAGAACAGCGCCTGCCACTCCGGGTCCCCCATCAGTCCGTCGTACACGTCCGCCCACGCGTGCCGGTCCTCGCTCTCGATCACGAAGTTCACCGTGCCGGTATTCTCGCCCGCTGCCGTCGCCTGGAACACGCGAACGGACCCGCCATGCCGGCGCACGATGCCGGCTGAGGTGGCAAGCGCCTCCATGAAGTCGGCCGTCCGGCCGGGATTGATCCGCCATGCCGTCACTACCGCCAGTGACATCGATACCCCCAACGTTCAGCCGGACACCGTTTTGGCGCCCTCGGCTGGGCCGGGATGCTAACAAACGTGATGCGCAGCCGAAGTCTGGCGCGTGCCGCCTACGGGTAGAGCGGCCCGCGTTCGAGGCCGGCGGTCTGGTCGAGGCCGAACATCAGGTTGAGGTTCTGCATCGCCATGCCGCTCTGGCCTTTGAGCAGGTTGTCCACCGAAGACATGACCACTACCCGCGAGTCGTCCCCGGCCGTGAATAGCGAGACATCGCAGTAGTTCGAGCCCAGCGTCCCCTTGAGCGTCGGCGACTCGTCGAGGATGCGGATGAACGGGTGGCCGTCGAAGTACTCGCGGTAGCGCTCGAGCAATGCCTCGCGTGGGGTCGGGCGGGTAAGCTGCGCATGCATCGTGTTGAGGATGCCGCGCGTCGTGCCCAGGAGATGTGGGATGAAGTCAATCTCGGAGCCGGTGGACTCGCCGAGCTGGCCCAGCGTGCGCTCCGCCTCGACGACGTGCTGGTGCGAGAGCACGCGGTAGGGCACGACGTTGTCGTTGAGGTGCGAGAAGTGCTGCGCGGCGGCCGGCTTCTTGCCGGCGCCGGAGGAGCCGGTGAGCCCGTCGACGTGGACCGTGCCGCCCTCGATCAGCCCGTCCGCGTAGAGCGGTGCGAGGCCGAGGATGATGCCGACGGCGTAACAGCCGGGGTTGCCGACGATGGAGGCCTCGGCCACCGCCGGGCCGTTCAGCTCGGAGACGCCGTACGCCGCCTCGCCCAGCAACCCGACCGCGGCGTGGCCGTCGCCACTGATCGAGGGGTGGCGCTGCGCGTATCGCGCGTACTCCTCGGACGAGGCGAAGCGGAAGTCGCCGCTGTAGTCGATGAAGCGCCGCCCGCCGCTGTGCAACGCCTCCGCGTACTGCTGCGAGACGCCATCCGGCGTGGCGAAGACGACGACATCGCAGTCGTCGCCGACCGCGGCCGTGGCCGCGTCCTGCACCTCCAGCTCGCAGCGGCCGCTGAGGTGCGGATAGACCTCGTCCATGCGCCGCCCGGCGGCCTCACGTGCCACGATCGATGCAATCTCGAAGTCGGGGTGGCCGAGCATCAGCTCGACGATGCCGAGGCCGCCGTAGCCGGTGCCACCGATGATCTGCGCGCGAGGCATGGTCCGCTCCTGCTGCCGTCGCCCATCCGGCCGAACGCCGAGGCGGGCGATCAGGATCCGTCGCTGACCCTCACGGCGCAAGCCCGCACGACCGCCGCCTGCCCGTCCGCTACCGTCGAGGCGATGGCGAACGACACGGCGGCGTCCGGCTGGCGCACGTACCTCGACCTCGACGACCGTGCGCTGCTCGCGCAGTGCGCGGTCGATCGGTTTCGCGTCAGCGGGCCCGGCGGGCAGCATCGCAACGTCACCGACTCCGCGGTGCGCCTACGCCACACGCCGACCGGCATGGTCGCGCAGGCGTTCGAGGCGCGTTCGCAGCACCAGAACCGCGCCCGTGCGCTGCGCCGCCTCCGCGTCGGGATCGCGCTGGGCGTGCGCGAGCCCGTGAACCTCGAGCGATACACGCCGCCTCCGCCCCTCGACGCTGCGCTGCGCCCTCGCGGGATCGAGATGGGCCGGCGCGACGCGCGCTGGCCCGCCACCGTCGCCTGCGTGCTCGACCTCGTCGAGGCGTGCGCGTGGCGTCTCAGCGACGCTGCCCCGCACCTCGACATCTCGACCGCGACGCTGTCGCGGTTCATCACGAGCGACGACGAGTTGCTGCGAGCGGCCAACGAGCGGCGCCAGGCGCTCGCGATGCGGCCGCTGCGCCCGCGGAGCTGACGAGGGCAGGCAACCTCACGAGCACGTCAGGGTGCGCGTATCCTCGCGTCAGGGAGCGGCACAGCAGCCGGGGATACCTCGATGGCCATCGATCCGGCAGCGGCGACCGCCACGGACCGCGCGTCGCGACGCCCGCTCCTCTACTACGGCTACTGGATCATCGGCGCCGCGATGGTGGCGCAGTTCATCGCCGTCGGCTCACAGATGTCGGTCTCGGGCGCGTTCCTGAAGCCGATGACGGAGGACCTCGGCTGGACCCGCAGCGAGTTCGCGCTGGCCCAGACCGTCGGTCGCTTCTTGATGGTGTTCGTCGGCTTCTTCATCGGCGTCTACATCGATCGCTACGGCGGTCGCGTGATGATGATCATCGGCGTCACGGTGCTCGGCGCGGCGCTGTTCGCCACCGCGGAGATCACCCAGATCTGGCAGTGGATCGTCCTCCGTGGCATCGCCTTCACGCTCGGCGCGGCGCTCGTCGGCAGTCTCGTTGTCAACGTCACGCTGTCGAAGTGGTTCGTCGAGAAGCGAGGGCGGGCCATCGCCTTCGCCGCGGTCGGCGTTTCGCTGGCCGGCGTCGTCTTCCCGCCGGTCATGACGTGGTTCATCGACGAGTGGGGCTGGCGTGCCGCCTGGCGGGTCCTCGCCGTGGTCTGCTGGGCCGGCGTCTACCCGGCCGCGATGGTGATGCGGCGGCAGCCCGAGGACGTGGGGCTCAACCCGGACAACCGCTCCGACGAGGAGATGGCGAGCGAGGCCGGGGCGACGGTGCGTGCCGACTACGACAACTCGCTGACCCGAGGCGAGGCGCTCCTCACCTCCAGCCTCTACCTGATCGTGATCGCCTTCGGCTTCGGGGGTGTGGGCATCAGCGCGATCCTGCTGCACACGATCCCATTCCTCACCGACGAGGGCTTCACGCGCAGCACCGCTGCGGTGATGTCTTCGACCATCTCCATCGCAGCGCTCGTCTCGAAGCCGGTCTGGGGCTGGACGATTGACTACTTCGAGCCAAAGGTGCTGGCCTCGATCGGCTTCATCGGGTCGGGCATCGGCATGGTGATCGTCGTGATCGCCGCCCAGGCCGGTTCGATTCCGATGTTGACCGTGGGGTTCCTGGCGATCGGCTTCGGGTTCGGCGGGCAGATCCCGTTGCAGGAGACGATCTGGGGCAGCTACTTCGGCCGCCGCCACCTGGGCGCGGTGCGAAGCGTGGCGATGCCGTTCTCGCTCTTCCTGGGCGCGGGTGGGCCGCTGGCGATCTCCGCGTACTTCGACATCGTCAACAACTACTACGGCGCGTTCTTCGCCGTCGGCGCCTGCTGGGCCATCGCAGCCGTGCTGGTGCTGATGGTGCAACAGCCCTCGAAGCGCAGCGGGGCGTCGCCGGCCCCGGTGCGCGCCGCACCCGAGCCGAACGCGCCACCGTCGAGGACGTTCGCAGGGTCGACGAACGACGCGTCGCGCGGGCCGGCGACTGCCGACGAGCGAGCATCGAACGGCGACCCTGGCGGAGACGGTGTAGCAGTCGCCGTGCCGCGACCGAGGCGACCCGGACGCGACTACATGGGCAACGGCACCGGTGCGTCGGGCCCGGAACGCGACGAGAAGCGTTCCGAAGAGCGCGCTCCGCGGTAGCGCCCGCGGCGTGCCGTCAGTCTAGAACTGGGCGTCTGAGGAGAGAATCCCGGTCTCGCGCAGCACGTCGAGCCGCGACCACTTGGCATCGCCGTGCGCGACCTCTGACCAGTGCAGCAGCACATCGACGAACTCGCTCAGCGGCGAGCCGATCGCGATGTGGTCGGCGGTGACGTTCATCAGCTCGACCTGATGGTCCTCCGTCAGGTCGTCGAACCATGGCAGGCGGTCGAGGATGTCAGGCAGCGAGCGCGATGTTCTTCCCATGCATGGATGTTCGGCGAGTCCGCCCGCGTCTACGTGAGGGAAGTCCCGTATTCTCCGTTATCCGCGGGAAATCGTAGCGGTCAATCCACGCGACTCCAGACGATCTCGATACAGCTCCGCCCGTTCGAGGGGGCAACTGACCACGTCGGCCTGCCCGTGCTCGTGCGCGGCCAGCATCACCTCGACGGCGCGCTCGGCGGACAGTTCGGGGACGCTCCGCATCAGCGCGCTCGCGACGAACGCCATCTCGTTCACCTCATCGTTGTGGAGTACGACGGTGTGCGGAGGCAGCGTCTCGTCGAGCGAGCGCGTCCGCTCCTCAGCCGGGGTCTTCGTTGCGGGCTCGCTCACGCGGGCCCTCGAGGTGGTCAGCATCGTCGTACGCGGCGCATGGCTAGAGCTTGCGGTGGTCCCAGGACCGCACGCGCTGGCCCTCGAGGGGGATGCGGACGGTGACGCGCTTGTACGCCACCGGCGGCGGATCGCCTTCGGGCGGAGCTGTCGGGCGTGGCCGTCCGGCCTGCCTGGCGCCGACGAAGGCGAGCGTGGCCGCGGTGACGCTGGGGTCGCGAATGACCTCGGCGCTGGCGTCGATCGAGAGGCCACGCACCTGGTTGTAGGCGTCGCCCGTCTCGAACAGGAGGGTGACACGTGGGTCACGCTCGAGGTTCTGGATTTTCTGCGACCGCCCGTAGGTGGTGAACACGATCGCGCCCTCGTCGTCGAACGCGAACCACATCGGCACGAGGTGCGGGCGACCGTCGGGGTTGATCGAGGCCACCTGCATCACGCGGCTGCCGTCGATCAACTCCCGTTGCTCCTCGGTGGTGAGCTGAATGCGCTCGCGCTGGTTGACCATCGCCACCCCCTCCGCTGTCGCTCGCGGCGTCGAGGATGATAGCGCCGCTGGCGCTCTGACCCGCGCGCTGGCTGGACGAAGTCTCGGCGGGCTCGCATCCTCGCTGCATGCTCATGGAACTGGTGCTCGTGGCGGTGGGGCTGATCCTGCTGCTCAGCGCCGCCTGGCTCGTGGTGCGGTCGGCGGTCGCGCTGGCCCTGATGGTCGGCATGAGCCGCATCGTCGTCGGCGCTACCGTCGTCGCGTTCGGCACCTCGGCGCCCGAGTTCGTCGTCAGCGTGGTCGCTGGATCGCGAGACGCCTCGGGCGTGGCGATCGGCAACATCATCGGTTCGAACGTGGCGAACGTCGCCCTCGTGCTCGGGGTGGCGGCCCTGCTATACCCGATGAACGTCAACCTGCGGCTGCTGCGCTGGGAGATCCCGGTGCTGGTGATCGCCACGGTGGCCGTCCTCGCGTTTGGTGCGGACGGCTCGTTCGAGCGCTGGGAGGGGTTCGTCATGTTCCTCGCCCTGCTCGGCTTCGTCGGCATGTCTCCGCGCGTGTTCCCCGAGGCGGCGGCCGCCGCCGAGGCGGAGGCGGAACAGCGCGCGCCCAACGTCGAGCGCGACACGCGCGCCCTGGTGATCCAGATCGCGCTGATCGTGGCCGGGGTGATCGCGCTCGCGATCGGCGCGAACGTGACAGTCGTGGGTGCGACCGACCTCGGCGAGCGCTTCGGGATGTCGGAGGCGGCGATCGGCGTATCGATCATCGCGGTCGGCACGAGCCTGCCAGAGGTGTCGACCAGCGTGATCGCGGCGCTGCGGCGTGAGCCGGAGATCGTGATCGCCAACGTGATCGGCTCGAACATCTTCAACCTGCTCGGCGTGATCGCCGTCGCTTCGCTGATCGTGCCCCTCGAGTTCACACAGGACCTCTATAGCTTCGAGATGCTGGCGCTCGCCCTGAGCACGGCGCTGCTGGTGCCGATCGCGTTCAGCCAGCGCCGCATCACGCGCTTCGAGGGCGGGTTCCTACTCGCCTGCTACCTCACCTTCCTCCTGATCGTCCTCGTGCGGTCGTAGCCGCGGCCTGCGCTACCATCGGCTCGAGTCGCCCGCCGAGGGCAGATTGGGATGCGCGATGCACTACGGGGACTTCGAGGACCTGATCGTGGACGTCGAAGACGGCATCGGGCACTGGCAGATCAACCGGCCCGAGAAGCTGAACGCGATGCGCACGCAGACGTTCTGGGAGATCATCGAGCTCGGCCGCCGCTTCCAGCGTGACCCGGACGTCAGAGTCGTGCTCGCGACGCACGAGGGCCGCGGCTTCTCCTCCGGCGCCGACCTCTCCTCCGGCGACGACGCCTACCCCAACCCCGAGGTCGCACCGGCCGAGGCGGCGAGCGACTCTATGGGCGTGTCGGCCGTCGGCGCGGCGATGCCCCTCATCGACAAGCCGACCATCGCTTCGATCAACGGCGTGGCGGCCGGCGGCGGTCTCGGCCTCGCCACCTCGTTCGACATCCGCTACATCGGGCCGAACGCCCGCTTCCTGACGGTGTTCTCCCGCCGCGCGCTGGCGCCCGACTGCGGGCTGACGTACTTCCTGCCTCGGTTGGTGGGCGGCGCCAAGGCGCTGGGGCTGCTCTACACCAGCGAGGAGATCGGCGCGGAGGAGACGGTCACACTCGGCCTCGCCAACTCGCTGCACGACGACCCGGACGCCAAGGCGTGGGAGGTCGCCAGGCAGCTCGCCGGCGGTCCGCCGCTGTCCTACATGTGGAGCAAGCGAGATGTGCAGCACAGCTGGTACACCGACATCGTCGGCCAAATCGAGTTCGAGTGGGCCGGCCAGAACCAGGCCTCGCGCAGCTTCGACGTAACCGAGGGCCGCCAGGCCTTCCTCGAGAAACGCGCCGCCCAGTTCGAGGGACGGTAGCGGCTGACGCGACCATGACACTCGAGGATGGCGCGCAGGAACGCATCACCGCCTTCTGGAGCATGACCGCGCCCGACTACGAGGCGCGACCCGGCAACGTCCCGCCGGCCGATAGCGCCGAGGCTCGCGCCTGGGTCGACGCAGTCGCGTCCCTGCTGCCGCCGCCACCCGCCGACGTGCTCGACCTCGGCACGGGCACGGGGTACCTCGCACGTGTGGCCGCCGGATTGGGGCATCGCGTGACCGGGACTGATCTCTCGCTGCAGATGCTCGCCCAGGCGCGGCATGTCGCTCAGCAGCACGACCTCGACATCCGCTTCGAGCAACGCGACGCAGTTGCGCCGGGCTTCGAGTTTGCTGCGTTCGATGCGATCACATGCCGCCACCTGCTGTGGACGCTGCGATCGCCGGTCGACGCCTTCCGGCACTGGCGCGGCCTGCTCCGGCCCGGCGGCCGCGTAGTGGCCATCGATACGTTCTGGTTCTCGGAAGGCGCCGAGGTTCAACCGGGACCGTTCGAGGAGGCCTACGGCCCCGAGACGCGCGCCCAGCTCCCAGCGATGACCCTCAGCGATACGGCACCCATCGCCGAGATGTTCCGCGCCGCTGGATTCGACGATGTAACGATCGAGGAACTGACCGCGGTTCACGCCGTCTCGGACGTCCCGGCGAGCGACCGCCCGTGGTACGCCGTCGTCGCGAGACGAGCCGAGGAGAGTTAGTCCGGCCGCACGCGATTGAGGTCGCGGTTCGCACCCTCGACGTCAGCCCAGCCCTCGGGCAGCTGCGGCGGCGTCCACGCGGGGTCCGGCCGCCAATCCTCCCACGGCTGGTCGAAGGGGTAGGCGCGCCGCTCGATGTCGGCGATCACGCGCTCGCCCTCGGCACGGAAGGCGGCCTCCTCCTCGGGGTAGGTGAGCCCGACCTCGACGCGGGCGGCGACGTCATCCTCGTCTTTCCATCGCCAGTCGAGGTCCGTCCCCATGACGATGTCGAGGGCGTTGTCGGTGGTGTCGAAGCCGATCGAGGTGCGCAGCAGCGGGGCCTGCAGGTTCACTTTGAATCCGAGGAAGGAACCGGCAGCATCAAGCCACGGGTACTGTGGGGGAGGGGCCTCGCCGGCGCTGAAGTACATCTCAACTCCGTGAGCCGCTTGTCCCGGAATCGCCCTCATGAGCCCAAGTGGCTGACGGTGAAAGCGCGGCCACTCCGACCGGAACGATCCCGCTGGCATGAGTTCGCTGCGGCGGTCCTCTCCGACCTGAACGTTCTCGGCGTTCGTCCCCGCGGGCTGGAAGAGCACTAAACGCTCCGCCGAGTCCTCAACAACGATCTGCGGCCAGCCAATCGCCCAACCGTTGTCGTGCCCGACGTATCGCAGGACGACGTGGTCCCCGGGCGACCACCGCTCGGTATCACTCATTCGGGGCCCGTCCTGGCACGACCTCACCCGGCGCCCTCTACCAGCGCGCGGCGCTGGAGTTTGCCGTTGCGCGTCCGAGGCAGCGATGTGACCAAGCGGTACTGGTGCGGGCGTTTGTACTCCGCGAGGTGCTCCGCGGCGTGGGCGGCGATTGCGTGTTCGTCGAGGGTGACGCCGTCCGCTAGGACGAGGCAGGCGGTGACGAGCGTTTTGCCCTCCTCGATCGTCTCGCCGATGACGGCGGCTTCCGCCACCGCCTGGTGGGCTTCGAGGACGGTCTCGATCTCGAGGGGTGAAAGGCGGTAGCCGAAGGACTTGATCACGTCGTCGGCGCGGCCGTGGAACCAGACGTAGCCGTCCTCGTCGATGGCGGCGCGGTCGCCGCCGATGAACCACTCGCCGCGACGGACGGCGACGTCCTCCTCGGGACGCCGCCAGTAGCGGAGCATCAGCCCGGGGTCGGAGCGGTGTACGGCGAGCAGGCCGACCTCGCCGGCGGGGAGCGGCGTCGAGGCGTTCGCGGCATCGTCGCCCTCGGGCAGGATGGCGACGCGGCGGCCGGTCTGCGGACGGCCGGGCGAGCCGAGGCGCACGGGCGTTGGCGGGCCGCTGGAGATGTAGGTGCTGAGTTCGGTCATGCCGAGGCATTCGTACATCTCGGTCCCCACGCGCTCGCGCCACTCCTCGTAGAGCGCGATCGGCAACGGCTCACCGGCGACCAGGACATGGCGCAGACGGAGCTCATGGTGCTCGGGACGGCTGTACTTCAGCAGCTGGCGGAACACGGTGGGGACCGCCATGAAGACGGTGACGCCGAGCCGTTCGAGCAGTGCCGGCCACGCGGCGGGGTCGTTCGGCCCGGCGAAGAGGCAGGCGTGCGCGCCCGCGGTCCAGGCGTCCATCAAGCCGACGCCCATCGTGTAGGTCCAGTTGAGCGTGCCGGGGTGCAGCGTCACGTCGTCCGGCGTGAACCCCTCCCAGCCGCGCAGCACCATTGCGCGACCGCCCACGGTGCGATGCGCGTGCAGTGCTCCCTTGGGGTGGCTGGTGGTGCCCGAGGTGTAGACGAGGAAGGCCGGGTCCTCGGCGTCAGTGACCGGCAGCTCGGTGCCCGGCACACCCTCGAGGTCGCTCGGGTCGAGCACCAGTCCGACGCTGCCCCGCGGCAGCCCGCTCGCGTCGCCGATCACTGCCGATACCTCCGCGTCCTCGACGAGGAAGCTCGCCTCCTCGTCGGTCAACTGCGGCGAGGCGGGGATCGGGACGAGCCCGGCGAGCGTGGCGCCGAAGAAGCTGAACGCGTACGCCGGCGTGTGCGGCAGCCGCACGAGGACGCGTTCGCCCGGCGTCAGATTGCGCTCGACGAACGCTCGCGCGACAGCCTGAACGCGCGCCCAGACCTCGGCGTAGGTCCAGGTGTCATCGTCTCCGCTGAGACGGGCGAACGTGAACGCGGGCCGCTCGGCCGTCGCGGGGTCGGTCGCCCAGCGCTCCAGGCACCACTGTGCGAGGTTCAGCGGGCCCACGAGGGGCGGGTCGACGACCGGGTCTGCTGCGGGCACGCGCCGAGTCTACTCGCCGGCTGGTCTCACGCTAGGCTTGGCGAGGGGGAGCGCATGAGTAGGGACTGGGACGGCCTCGAGGACCTCCCAGCAACGCCAGGGGTGTACTTCCTCCTCGGGTCGCACCGCGAGCTGCTCTATGTCGGCAAGGCGTCCCAGCTCCGCGCCCGCGTCGGCGCCCACCTGCGGACAGCGGAACGAGGGGAGCGGCGCGACCTCCACTCGCTGGTCCGCGAGGTGCGCTACGAGCCGGCGACATCGAGTGATGCCGCGGAGCGGCGCGAAGCCGACCTCGTGGTCGCGCTCACGCCGCCTTACAACCGCGCCCTGGTGGCCGAGGGGCGGTGGACCTTCATCTCGGTCGAGCAGCTCGAGGACGAGCGGATGCGCCTTTCATTGAGCCGGGCGAGCCCGCCAGACGCCAGTTTCGGATGCCTTCAGCACCTCGGCCGCGGAGTGGCCTCTGCGCCCGGCCGTGCCTGCAGCGATGGCTACGTCGCTTTGCTGCGACTGCTGTGGGCCGCCTCACCCACCGAGGGCCACATACCGCGCGCGATCACCCGCTCCGCACCGGAGACGTTCGAGGTCGCGGTCGAGCGCCGACACCGTCGTGGCCTCGTGGAGCTCCTCCGTGGCACGAGCGAGCGGGTGCTCGCCGCGCTCGGGAAGGCGGGCCAGCGCCGCGAGCCGCACGTCAGACTCGGCATGTCCGGCGACTCGGCAGCGGCCGCGGGCTTCTACGAGTACGGGCCGAACGCCCTGGCCGCGTTCCGCGAGCGGCACGCGCTGGATGGCGGGCCCGTCCAGCGCGCCGACACCGAGCGGCTGCTGGCGGCTGAGGTCCGGGCTGTGATCGGCCCGTTCCGCCGAGCAGCTGTCGGGCGCGTGGATCCCCGGGCGGCCTCGGACAGCGACCTAGGCCGCCTCGATCACGCCGTAGATGCCGCCCATCAGCAGGAATCCGAGCAGGGTGTAGCCCATGTTGAGGGCGTACAGCTCCCAGCTGTCCTGCTCGAAGACGACCTTCTTCAGCCCCTCGCCCATGACGAGGCCGACGCCGAGGATCGCGCCCACGACGAGACCGTCGACCAGGCCGTCGCCGTGCGCCCACTCGTAGACGCTGGCGATCACGCTGGCGGCGATGAAGCCGGCGATCCAGAAGACGACGATCAGCGGCCCGGGGCCGCCGCTGATGTCCTCGCGCGTGCGGCCCGTCGCTGCCAGCCAGCGGTCGCCGACGATGAACGAGTACCAGGCGAAGCCGAGAGCGTAGTAAACGATCGCGCCGACGATGACGGCGAGATAGTTGATGTCGACCGTATCGAGGTTCAAGCGGGGTCCTTCCTCAGAACCTACCGCACAGCGCCCATGATACGACGGCTTGCGGCCTGTTGGCGGTGGTTACGCCGGGCGGAAGACCGGGATCGGGTAGTCGCCGCTGTCCTGCGCCTCGAACTCGACCTGGACGCGCATGCCGACCTCGATGTCCTGCGTCGGGTCGTCCACGCCCACGATGTTGGTCATCATGCGGAAGCCCTCGTCCACATCGACGTAGGCGACGGCGTAGGCGCCGAGGTCCGCGAAGGCGGGGTGCCGGTTCTGGCGCACCACCGAGTAGGTGTAGACGGCCCCCGCCCCGGCCGAGTCCTTCGTCTCAACGTTCGAGGATCCGCAGGCGGTGCACTGTGCACGCGGGGTGAAGATCACCTCGTTGCAATCGCTGCACTGCTGGTAGGTGAGGCGGCCCTCCTTCGCGGCGTCCCAGTAGGCCTGGGTGTCGGGCTCGGGGAAGGCGGGCTGTGGCTTGTTTGGCATCGTTCGTTCCCTTTCGTGCTCGTTCGCTCGCAGCTAGTCGGCGGCGAGGATGACCGTGCCGCCGGTGTGCGTGCCGCCGAGCAGCCCGCCATTGCCGTGCGCCACAGCGAGCTTGGCGCCTTCGACCTGCGAGGTGGACTCGCCGCGCAGCTGCCGCACCGACTCGAGCAGCAGGAACAGCCCTCGCATGCCCGGATGGTTCGAGGACAGTCCGCCGCCGTCGGTGTTGAGCGTGACCGCGCCGTCGTTGTCGTAGCGCAGGCCGCCGCCGCTGATGTACTCGCCGACCTCGCCCTTCTTGCAGAACCCGAGGTCTTCGAGCATGACCGCGACGGTGATCGAAAAGGAGTCGTAGATCATGGCGATGTCGATCTCGTCGGCGGTGACGCCGGCCTGCCCGAAGGCGATCGGTGCGCTCTGCACACCGGCCGAGGTCGTGATGTCGCCGCCGTTCTCGCGGTACTTTGTCGCCTCGCCCGAGCCGATCACCCAGACCGGGGGCTTCGCGATGTTGCGCGCGACCTCAGGCGACACGATCACGGCGGCGCCGCCGCCGTCGCTGACCATGCAGCACTCGAGAAGATGCAGCGGGTCGGCGATCATGCGCGACTCGAGCACGTCCTCGACGGTGATGTCGCCGACGCCCATGAACTGCAGGTCGGTCATCCCCTGTACTGCCTCGGGGTTGCGCGTGGCGTGGTGGCGGGTGGCCACGGAGATCTCCGCGAGCTGCTCGGTCGTGGTGCCGTACTCGTGCATGTGGCGGTGGGCCACCATCGCGTAGTTCGCGATCAGCGTCGCGCCGTAGGCGTTCTCCATGTTGGCGGACCAGTTGCCGCCGCCGCCTCGGGGGCCGCCGGTGCCGATCGGGATGCGCTGCGTGGCGGCCTTCGATCCGTACGAGAGCACGGCGACGTTGGTCTTGCCGTCCGCGATGTCGCGCATGGCGTGGGCGGCGTGGAACTCGTACGAGGAGCCGCCAACCTGTGTCGTGTCGATGACGGTCGGGTTGATCCCGAGGTAGGCCCCCAGCCCGAGGCCGCCGCCACCCTCGCCGTCGCCAGCGTCGTAGAGGCCATCGATGTCGGACCAGCTGAGCCCGGCGTCGTCCAGCGCCGCCTTGATCGACTGCGCCTTGATCTGCATCGCCGACACGCTCTCGTCGACGCGCTTCGGCCACTCGTAGATACCGGCGAACGCCGCCACTCGTTCCTGTGCCACGGGACACCCCCTCGGTGCGCGTCGATTGGTAGCAGCGCCGCCGCGCGAACGTCAATCGACCGCGCTCCACGACCCCTCGAGGATTGCCCGCGTCGGGGCCCCGCACTACCGTCGAGCGATGCGCATCGCCCTGATCTCGGACACGCACCTGCCGTCGTTGATCCGCACGCCTGACGAACTCGGATCGGCCCTCCCGGACTTCCTCGCGACGTGCGAGCTGATCCTGCACGGCGGCGACGTGGTACGGCCAAGCGTGCTCGATTGGTGCGAGAGTTCGCGCCCGTGGTCGTGGCGCAGGGCAACAACGACGCGTTCGAGGATCCGCGGATGGCCGAGCGCCAGCTGCTGGACCTCGAAGGCTGGCGCCTGGGCATGGTGCACGACCTGCGGCCGGGCGAGTCGCGTCCGGTGCCGGAGTTACTCGAGACCTCGCTGGGCGGCGAGCAGGTGGACGTGCTGATCGCCGGTGACACTCACATCGAACGCCTCGAGTACCGCGAGGGCGTCGTCGTCATCAACAGCGGCAGCCCGACGCTCCCGCACCACAAGGAGTTCCGCCTGGGGACGGCCGCGCTACTTGAGCTCGAGCCGGGCCGCCTGCACGCCGAGATCATCCACCTCGGGCACAGCGAGGGCATGCGGAACCCCTCGACGCCCCGACACCTCGAGGTCGAGGACGGCCGTCTGGTTGCCCACACGCACGACGGCGAGCCGCAGCCGATCGAGGACGGCACGGCGGTCGCGGGCTAACCTGCCTCGGGTGCGTCCGCTTCCTCGACGAGCGCAGTCATCGACCCTTTGCAACGCGGGATCCGGGGGTCGGCGCCGTAGGCGTGGATCTGGTCTTGCTTGCGCTCGCAGGCGGGCTTGCCGGCCGTGAGCAGGATGACGCGGCCCTGGCTGTCGGCCGTCCGCGCGAGCGCCCACGCCTTCTCCGGGCCGTAACCGAAGACCGCGGCCAGCATCTCGATCACGTAGTCGTACGTGTGGTCGTCGTCGTCGAGCAGGATGACGTGCCACAGCTGCTCGAGCGCCGCGTCAGTGTCGTCCTCGACGTGCGGGCGGATCGTGGGCGCGGCCGGGCCGGGCGTGCCCGGGGTCGGGGAGGTCATGGCGTCGAGGTTACGTCGGATCCTCCGCCGGGGTGCTGCGATCGGGACCGTCGAGGGCAAAGACGAGCGGGTCGCGCCGCAGCCCGAGTGCGATCGGCCCGGCGCCGGTCAGGCGTTCGTGCGGTCCGAGGCGAACGCGGACGGTACTGCCGTCGTCGAGGCGCACCGACAGCACTTGATCGTGGCCGTAGTACTCACGGCTCGTGACCTCACCGTGGATGCCCGCCGCCTGCACCTGCAGGTCCTCCGGCCGGATCACGACGGCGGCCACGGAGGCTCCGCTGGGCGCGGTGAGGTCACCGAAGGCGGTGGGGATGCGCCCATTCTCGACTGGGCGTCGGAAGACGTTGGCGTCGCCGATGAACTCGGCGGCGTGCAGCGTCGCGGGATACTGGTAGACCTCATCGGGCGTCCCCACCTGCTCGATGCGCCCGGCATGCATGTAGGCGATGCGGTCGGCCATCGACAGCGCCTCTTCCTGGTCGTGTGTCACCAGGATCGCGGTCGCGCCGGCGCGTCGGAGGATGGCGCGCACCTCGGCGCGGACCTGCGTGCGCAGAGCGGCGTCGAGGTTGGAGAAGGGCTCGTCGAGCAGCAGCAGCTGCGGCGCCGGGGCCAGCGCCCGGGCCAGCGCGACGCGCTGCTGCTCGCCGCCGGACAGCTCGTGGATCGAGCGCTCGCCGAGGCCCTCGAGGCCGGCCAGGGCAAGCAGCTCGCCGACGCGCTCTTCGCGGCTCGCACCACGTGTCAGGCCGTAGGCGATGTTGGCGGCGACCGACATGTGCGGGAACAACGCGTAGTCCTGGAACACCATGCCAACGCGCCGTTGCTCCGGTGGCACGTGCCTCGAAGGGCCCGCGACTGCCTGGCCGAACAGCTCGAGCTCGCCCGCGTCGGCGCGTTCGAACCCCGCGATCAGGCGCAGCGCGGTGGTCTTGCCGCAGCCCGAGGCGCCGAGGATCGCGAACAACTCGCCTTCGTAGACGTCGAGCGTGAGGTCGGCGACGGCATCGCTGCCGTTACTGCCGTTAAAGCGGCGGGTGAGCCCGCGGGCGCGCACGGCGATGCTCTCGCTGCTCGGCGCGGTCATCGGCGGCGCTCCGCGATCTCGATCACGGCGAGCGGCAGCGCGGAGAGCGCGATCAGTAGCAGCGCCGGGAGCGCGGCGCGAGCGAAGAAGGCCTCGCTGGAGGCGCTCCAGACGCGCACCGCGAGCGTGTCGAAGCCGATCGGGGCGAGCAGCAGCGTCGCCGGCAGCTCCTTCATTGTCGTCAGGAACACAAGCGTCCCGCCGGCGAGCACGCCGCGCGAGGCGAGCGGGAGCGTGACCGTGGCGAAGGCGCGCCACGGCCGCCGGCCGAGGCTCCTCGCGGCGTCCTCCATCGCGGGGTGGACGCGCTGCAGGCTGACGCGCATGGCGCTGACCGCCTGCGGCAGGAAGAGCACGGCGTAGCCGACGATCAGCACGGTGAGCGACTGGTAGAGGCGCCCGCCGAGCACGTCGATGTTCAGTGCGGCCGTGGCGAGGGCGAGCGCGACGACGACGCCAGGCAGCGCGTAGCCGGCGAACGATGCGCCCTCGATCGCGCGGCTCAGCAGCGTGCCGCGGTAGCGCACGGCGAGCAGGGCGACCGGCAACGCCGCCAGCACGGCCACGAGCGCCGCCAGCGCCGAGGCGATCAGCGATCCCCAGACGGCGCCGCCCACACCGCGGAAGGCCTCGCCGGCCTCGATGCCGCGCACGAGCCAGTAGGTGAGGACGCCCAGCGGCACCGCGAGGCTAAGGCCGAGCACGACGACGAGGAAGGCGATGGCCGGCCAGCGCCAGCGACCCAGCGGCACCATTGGCGCCGGGCGGTCGCTCGAACGCACGTCGTCGTGCCGGCGCGAGCCTCGTGCGCTCTGTTCGCCGAGGACGACCACGAGCGCGATCACGATCAGCACGAGCGCCAGCGCGGAGGCACCGAAGCGGTCAAAGGAGCCGAGGCGGCTGAAGACGGCGAAGGTGAGCGAGCGGTAGCCGAGCAGCGAGACGGCGCCGAAGTCGGCCAGCGCGTAGAGCCCGACGAGGAGGCCGCCGGATAGCAGCGGCGGCCGCAGCTGCGGCCAGACGACGCGCCGGAACGTGGTCCAACGGCCGTAACCGAAGCTGCGCGACAACTCCTCGAGGCGCGGGTCGAGCCCGGCCAGGACCGGCCGCAGTGTGAGCAGGATGTAGGGATAGGTGACGAGCGCGAGTACCACGGTGGCGCCGGTGAAGCCGTAGATCGACGGCAGGCGCTCGACCCCGAGCGGCTCGAGCGCCTGCTGCAGCAACCCTCCTGGGCCGAATGCGGAGAGCGCGACGGTGGCCCCCACGTACGAGGGGACGGCGAGCGGCAGCGAGGCGACGATGCCGATCGAACGGCGGAACGGCAGGTCGGTGCGCTCGACGAGCCATGCGGTTGGCAGCGCGATCGCCGCGGCGAGCAGCGTCACCATCGCGACGAGACCGAGCGTGCGGAGCGTCAGTTCGAGCGTGCCGCGGGTGAGGATGGCGGTGCGCGCTGCCTCGGGCTCCTGCGCCACGCGACCCAGGAGGTAGATCGGAGCGAGCAGGCAGATCGCTGCCACGACGAGCCCGCCGAAGAGCAGCGGCGGCGGTGGCAAACGTCGCGATGCGACCGCCGAGAGGGTGCGCGGAAGGGTCCGAGGGAGGGTCGAGAAGCTCATGCTGTCCGCTGTCGCTCCGGCCGCGTCCGCACTGCACGGCTCCTCGCCGCTACTCGCGCGGAAATCGTTCCCGATGTAGTGGGCACGAAGGTTGGAATGCAGCCCCGCCTAATGCACCGGCAGGGTATCACCGCGCGGGGGTAGGGACGCGGCTGTCGGTCCGCGCCTCTTGGCCGCTCGGGACGTTCGTCCCAATCGCGAATCGAGGCGACCGAGGTGCCTCTGGCCCGCCGCCGCGCTACGCTAGCGTCGAGGTGCGCAGCGGATGAACTGGCTCGAAGACCCCGGCCCGTACCACTGGAAATGGATCGCCGTCGGCGCGGTACTGCTGGTGATCTACGGAATCGAGCGTGCGATCCGCACGGGTGGCGTGTTCTAGCTCCCGTCCCTTCTCGGCGTCGAGGTCCGAGCCTGATCCTGGACTAACGTCCTCATGCCCATCGATGTTGCTAATGCAGAACTTGTATGTTAGGGTGCCCTAAGACAAGATCTTCGCTCGCACACCCCTCCCTTATTCGGCCGGGAATCTGACGATGCACCGATGGTTCCGACTCGCCCTCCCCTCACTCCTGCTTGCCGCTACGCTGGCCAACGCCTGCAGCGGTGACGATGGGCGAAGCGTGACGATCTACTCCGGTCGGAGCGAGGAGCTGGTGGCGCCGATCCTCGAACGGTTCACGCAAGAGACGGGCATCGAGGTGCGGGTGCGCTATGGCGGCACGGCGGAGCTGGCGGCACTGCTGCTCGAGGAGGGCGACCGCAGCCCCGCAGACGTGTTCTTTGCGCAGGACGCCGGCGCGCTGGGCGCCGTCGAGGCGGCAGGGCTCTTCGCGGAGCTCGACGACGAGGTGCTCGAACGCGCGCAGGAGACGCTGCGTGCGCCCTCGGGCGCGTGGGTCGGCGTCTCCGGCCGCGCTCGCGTTGTGGTGTACAACACGGAGCGGCTCTCGCCCGAGGATCTGCCGGCATCGATCCTCGACTTCACTGACCCCCAGTGGGCGGGCCGCATCGGCTGGCCGCCCACAAATGGCTCGTTCCAGGCGTTCGTCACCGCGCTGCGTCTCGTCGAGGGCGAGGAGGCCGCTCGCGGCTGGCTCGAGGGCATCCAGGCGAACGATCCGATCGTGTACGCGAAGAACACGCCGACCGTGGCGGCCGTCGCTGCCGGCGAGGTCGACATCGGCTTCGTCAACCACTACTACCTGCATCGCTTTCTGGCTGAGGAGGGCGATGGCTTTGGCGCCCGCAACCACTACACCGCCCCCGGCGACGTCGGCACACTGATCAACGTGGCGGGCGTTGGCATCCTCAACGCTGCCGACCACGGCGACGAAGCCGCGGAGCTCGTCGCGTTCCTGCTCAGCGACACAGCGCAGCGCTACTTCGCGGACGAGACATACGAGTACCCGGTGGTGGCCTCGGTCGAAGCGAACGCAGACGTGCCCTCGATCGATGAGCTGCAGCCGCTGGCGATCGACCTCGGGCGCCTCGAGGACCTCGAGGCGACGCTGGCGCTGATGCGCGACGTCGGCGTGCTGGACTAGCGCGCTCGGAGCAGGCGTCCCCTCAAGCGCGAACGCCCGCTAGAATCCGTCCGCGCCCGCGTGCGCCCAGAGCAGGCGGCGAGACCAGCGCGACGCGCAGAGACGCGCAGAGACGCGCAGAGAGGTAGCAGGATGGCCGTTGACCGATTCCCCATCGAGGCCGGGCACATCATGATGTTCGCCCGTGCCGTCGGTGACACGAACCAGATCTACTACGACGAGGAGTACGCGAAGACGACGGAGCCCGGCGGCATGATCGCCCCACCGACGTTCGTGCAGGCCTCGTCACAGTTCGACCCCAGCGCCGGCCTTCGTCCGAGGATCGGCGAGCCGTGGTTCGGCTCCGGCCGCGAGGCCACGGGCGTGAAGCGCGAGGGCGGCGGCGGTGGGGGTGGCGGTGGCGGCACCGGCCTCCACGCGGAGCAGCACTTCGAGTACCACCGACAACTGCGCGCTGGCGATGTCCTGCACGCCGTGAACAAGCCCGGCAAGACCTGGGAGCGCGAGGGCCGACGTGCGGGCAAGCTGACGTTCAGCGAGTCCATCACCGAGTACTACGACGAGAACGACGAGCTCGTGATCACCGCCCGCTCCGTGGGCGTGCGCACCGAGCGCGTCGTGGACCAGGGCTAGGGGGCGAACGATGCCACTGAAGGCAAGCGAACTCAGCGTGGGCGACCTGCACGAGCAGCTCGTCGCCGACAACCTCAGCCGGACGCAGATCGTGCAGTACGCCGGCGCCTCCGGCGACTACAACCCGCTGCACACCGACGAGGTGTTCACGAAGGAGATCGGCGGCTACCGGAGCGTCTTCGCGCACGGCATGCTCAGCATGGGCCTGACGGGGACGATGCTGACCACCTGGGTCGGCGACGGCCGCCTGACCAAGTTCGGCGTCCGCTTCGTCTCGCAGGTCTGGCCCGGCGACTCACTGACCGCCGCGGCCACCGTCGAGGGCATCCGCGAGGAGGGTGGCGAGCACTTCGTCGACCTGGCGCTGGTGACCTCGAACCAGGACGGCCAGGCCGTTGTCACGGGCGAGGCGACCGCTCGCGTCGACCCGTAGCACCCGCGTGGCGGAAGTTGACGAGTGAACGGGGGCGCAGCTGCGCCGCCGTTCTGTATCGATCATGAGTTTCTGTATCCATCGTGAACACCGACCTCGAACCGACCACCATCGAACGCCGCTGGCGTGAACTCGCACCGCCCGAGGCGGTGAGTTCGGCGGGCGGCATCTACGAGCTGACGCCACGGCAGGGCAGCAGCCGGCTCTCCTTCGTCGACGTGCCGTATGACCCACGACAGGAGCGGCACTGGGCCGACGCCGCCCGCGTCGCCGACTACGCCTCGCACCTGCCGGCCACCGTCCGAGGCGGCGGTACGGTCCTCGACGTCGGCCCCGGCGACGGCTGGCCCGCCCTGCCGTTGGCGCACTCGCTCCCCGACGCTCGGGTGATCGGCATCGACCCCTCGCCCCGGCGCGTCGGGGTCTGTCGCGCGAACGGGCTCCGGCTGGGCATCGCAAACGCCTCGTTCATTGCGGGCGACGCGGCAGGGCTCCCGCTGGCCGACGCTTCGATCGACCTCGCGACCGCCGCCGCCTCGCTCGAGGAGGCGGCAGATCCGCTGGCAGCGCTGCGGGAGATCGGCCGCGTGCTGCGACCGAGCGGGGTGCTGCGGGCCTCCTACCAGGTGTGGGAGCTGCCACGCCCGCGCCTCGAGACCATCGCGTTGCTCGAAGGTGTCGCACCCGATGGCTCGCCGCGGTTGCTCTACCAGTACACGCGCCGCGACCAGGACCCGCCACGGGAGCGGCGCTCGGTCCTCGTGCTCCCTGCCGACGGCGAGGCGGCGACCATCCACCGCGAGGCACTGGTCGCCGGGGCGGACGCGCCGCGGGCGCTCGGCGAAACGCTCCTCGAGGCGGGCTCGGACCTCGGCCTAGCTCTGCTCGAACAGCTGGCACCGCACGCCGAGCGTTCGCTCGTCGTAGAACTGCAGCGCTGGACGACCGACTGGCTCGTCGCCGCACTCCTCGACGCCGGCTTCGCGGAGGCGCGCGGCACCGCACATTCCGGCGACCTCGCGCGCGAACACGGCCGGCGCCTCATCGCCGAGGATCGCGTTCCCGACATCGAGCGGTTCGCTGCCATCACGCGCGACCTCGGACGCCGAGCGCCGGCAACGCGAGGCTCACGCACGGTCACGGCGGTGCGCTGAAGCCAGCAGCAGCGTGACGAGGATCGCGGAGAACATGCGATGGTGAGCCGCATCGTGGTGGAGTCATGACCGCAGCCAGACCGATCGCCGAGGATCTAGCGGCGCTCGCCGGGCGTCGCCGAGCCCTCGGCTGGATCGCGCTGGCGACCCTCGGTGCGCTTTCAGTCTGGTTCAGCACAAACGCCGTCGCCGGCGCGTTGGCCGACGACTTCGGGTTCGACGACGGTCAGATCGCCTGGCTCACCATTGCGGTGCAATTCGGCTTTGTCGCCGGCACGTTGACCTCGGCGTTCACGAACCTGACCGAGCGGGTACACGCGCGGAGGCTGTTCTTCGCGGCGGCCGTGCTGGCGGCGCTCGCCAACCTCGCACCGATCGAGAGCGAGTCCTTCGCCGTCTGGCTGCTCGCGCGGTTCGCGACCGGCTTCTTCCTCGGCGGCGTCTATCCACCCGCGCTGCACGTCGTTTCGGGCTGGTACCGCGCCGGGCGCGGCTTCGCGATCGGCGTCGTCGTCGGTGCGCTGACACTCGGTTCGGGATCGCCTCACCTGCTGCGCGCAGCGCTCGCCGAGGATTGGCAGCTGGCAATGCTGGGCGCCTCGGCGTTCGCCGCTCTCGGCGGCGTGATCATGCTGCGTTTTGTCGAGGACGGCCCCTATGTCACCCCTCCCGCCGTGGTCTGGCTCGCCGACTTCTGGCGAGGGATCTCGGCACGTGCGCCGATGCTTGCCCTCGGTGGCTACCTGGGCCACATGTGGGAGCTCTACGCGATGTGGGCGTGGCTGCCGGTCTTCCTCGTTGAGGTCTACGGCGAGCGCACGCTGCCGCTGATCGGCCTCGAGGCGGGGAGCTTCGCCGCCTTCGGTGTGTTCCTCCTGGGCGCGATCAGCTGCGTGGTGGCGGGCATCTACGCCGAGCGCTTCGGGCGCACCGCGGTCACCTCGATCGCGATGGTGGTGAGCGGTGGCTCGGCACTGGTGATCGGCTTCCTGCCGGCCACCGTCATCGTCGTCACGATCGTGGCGATCATCTGGGGATCGACGGTGGTCGCTGACTCGGCGCAGTTCTCGACGGCGATCACGGAGCTGGCCGACGAGCGCTATCGCGGCAGCGCCATCGCGTTCCAGACCGGCGTCGGCTTCCTGCTCACCGCGATCACGATCCGCGGCGTGCCCATCCTCGAGGAGCAGTGGGGCTGGGGCGTCGCCTTCGCCGTGCTCGCCATCGGTCCGGCGTTCGGCGTCGCCTCGATGCTCGTGCTGCGCGCCTCACCCGCCTCGCTCGCCCTGGCCGGCGGACGGCGCTAGCCGCTCGGTCGAGGATCCTCGTCGCGCCGAGGCCACTGGGACGCGGGCGCGGGCTGACCTAACATGCGGAGCCTGCGCCTCCGGCGGCGCGCGTGATGATCGGGGTGGAAGGGAGCGTCGAGGTGGCCGGTCCGCTCAGCGACATTCGCGTGATCGACCTGACCAACGGGCCGGTCGGCGGCATCGCGACGATGATCCTCGCTGACTTCGGCGCCGATGTGATCAAGGTCGAGCGCCCCGGCGGCGACCCCTTCCGCTTCCTGGCCAACGCGCCAATGTGGCTGCGTGGCAAGCGCTCGGTCGAACTGGACCTGCACCGCGAGGTCGAACGCGACCGGCTGTTCACCCTGGTCGAGACCGCCGACGTGGTCATCACCTCCTATCGAGGCCACGCCGCCGTCGATCTCGGCTGCGACTACGACGTGTTGAATTACCGCAACGCGGGGCTCGTCTACTGCCAGATCTCTGGCTTTGGCCCCTACGGGCCGTACGTGGGCTACCCCGGGTACGAGGGCGTCGTGGCTGCCAAGGCCGGCCGCATGGCCGCCTTCGCCGGGCTGCCGAACCGCGAAGGGCCCGCCTTCGCAGCGGTGAACGTCGCCTCGCACGCGGCGGCCCTGGGGGCGGTGCAGGGCATCCTCGCCGGGCTGCTGGCGCGCGACCGGCTGGGCTTCGGCCAGTACGTCGAGACCAGCATGCTGCAGGGCCTGTTGCCCTACGAACTGGGCGGGCTCTACCACCTCCAGCTGCGGCGGCGCGGCCTCGAAGAGTTCCAGATCGACCCGCGGGCGGACCCATACCGCATGCCGACCCTCAACTACCACCCGGTGCCGACCAAGGACGGGCGCTGGATCCAGCTGGGCAACCTGCTGCAGCACCTCTTCGACAACTTCCTCACCGCGACCGACCTGATCGATGTCTACGCCGACCCGCGAGCCGTGGGCCCGCCCGCGCTCTGGGACGGGGAGTTCCGCGAGGAGTTCCGCGAGCGCATGTTCGACCGCATGCGCGAGAAGACCGCCGCCGAGTGGATGCAGATCTTCTCCGACCACGGCGACGTCGTGGCGCACCCGTTCCAGTCGACGCAAGAGGCGCTGCTCGACCCCGACATGATCGAGAACCAGCACGTGATGGAGGTCGAGGATCCGCGCGGGCCGCTGAAGATGAAGGAGGGCATCTCCGTCACCGAGGCAGCGCTCGGCTACTACGCCCAGGGTGAGCCGCGGGATCCGATGAAGGAGCTCGGCCTGCTCGCGAAGCTCACCGCGACCCCCGGCGCAGTCGAGGGCGCGATCCCCCTGCCCGGCCAGCACACGCTCGAGGTCCTGGGCGACGGCCGGCAGCCGTGGCAGCCCCGCCCCGGGGAGGGCGAGCCGCAACCAGCGCTCGATGGCGTGACCATCCTCGAGTTCGCGACCATCATCGCAACGCCGCTGGGCGCCTCGATGCTCGCCGACCTCGGCGCACGGGTGATCAAGGTCGAGCCGATCGGCGGCGACCCGTACCGCAACATGGGCGGCATCGGCGCGATCAAGACGAACGCCTCCAAGGAATCGATCTGCCTCGACCTCAAGAGCAAGGAGGGCCAGGCGGTCGTGCGCCAGCTCCTCGAGCAGACCGACGTGGTGATGCACAACTACCGGCCGGGCGTTCCGGAGCGGCTCGGCATCGGCTACGAGGACGTGAAGGCGATCAAGCCGGACATCGTCTATCTGCAGGCCAACGGGTACGGCTCTGACGGGCCGAGCGCCCACCGCCCCTCGACGCACCCGATCCCCGGCGCCGGCGTCGGCGGTGCGCTCCGGCAGTCGGGTGGCATCCCCGAGACCGACGAGACGTTCGACGACTTCCGCGAAACGGCACGTCGCCTGTTCCGGGCGAACGAGGTGAACCCGGACCCGAACACCTCGTCGGTGATCGCCGCCTCGACGTTGCTGGCGCTGTACGCGCGCCGCGCGAGCGGCGAGGGGCAGCAGGTGTTCGTCGACATGTTCGGCGCGAACGCCTGGGCCAACGCCGACGACTTCGTCTGGTACGAGGGCAAGGAGCCACGCGGCGAGACGAACGCCGACCTCTACGGCACAGGCCCGACCTACCGCCTCTACGAGTGCAGCGAGGGTTGGGTGTTCCTCGGACTGGTGCAGGAGAAGGAGTGGCAGCGCTTCTGCCGCCGCATCGAGGCGCCTGAGCTGTCCGTCGATCCGCGCTTCGCCACCCGCGAATTACGGGCGGCTAACGCCGAGGAGCTGACGGCGCTGCTGTCCGAGCTGTTCAAGACCGACACGGCCGACGCCTGGGAGCAGCTGCTCGCGATCGTCGGCCTCGGCTGCGTGCGCGCTGATGGACCGGTGCCCAGCGAGTTCTGGCTCGACGACGAGCACGTGAAGGTCAACGAGTACACCACCGTCAGCCAGCACGGGCAGTGGGGCGAACTCGTGCGGCACGGCCCGGTCACACGCACGCGACGCTCGCCCATGACCCTCGGCGCGGGCGTGCTCGCCGGCGAGGACAGCGAGCGCATCCTTGGCGAGCTCGGGTACGACGAGGCGGCGATCACCGACCTGATCGAACGCGGTATCGTCGGCGCGCTGCAGGGCGAGGCCACCGAGGCGTAGGCCCGACTGAGCTGGCAACCGATCGCGTTCTCATGCGTTACCGTCCCTGTACGCCGACGCCAGGATCGCGTCGGCGCGAGCCGCTCGGCGGTGTGGAAAGCGCGCTGCCGAACAGGAGAGGGACCACGTGAGCGTTGAGATTCGCCCCGTCACCGCGGACGAAATGGCCGAGTTCGGCCGCGTCCCCAGCTACGTATTCGCCGACAGCCGCACGCCCGAGGAGCAGGCGGAGAGCCCTGGCGCGCTGCAGCCAGAGTGGACGCACGCCGCCTTCGTCGGATGGTCGGATCGCCACGAGCTTCGGCGCCTACCCGTTCCAGGTGCGCCTCAACGGCGCGCCGGTGCAGATGGCCGCCGTCACGGCGGTCGGTACGTACCCTGAGTTCCGCCGTCAGGGCCTGTTGCGGGAGGTCATGACGCAGGCGATCTCGGACGAGCGCGCCCGCGGCCAGTCGATCGCGATCCTGTGGCCCTCGTTCGGCGCGATCTACCAGCGCTTCGGCTACGGGCTCGCCACGATGTCGCGCACGCTGATGCTCCAGCCTCGCAACGTCGCCTTCAACGACGCCGCACCCGAGTCGAGCGGCGCCGTGCGCGTGATGGAGAAGGACGAGGCGCGGCCGCTCCTCGAGGGCATCTACCGCGAGTTTCGACGCCCGCGGAACCTGATGATCGATCGCGCGCCGCAGCTCTGGGACGCGCGTCTGAACGACAAGAAGCAGCGCTACGGCGTCTATCACGACGCCCCAGGCGCAGCGACGGGGTACCTGACGTTCACGATCCGTGAGCGTGACTACAACCAGCCGATCATGCTGGAGCCGGGCCCCGACCAGTTCATGGAGGTGCGCGAAGCGATCGCGCTCGACCCGGACGCGGAGCGCGGTCTCTGGAACTTCGTGGCCGCGCACGACCTCGTCGATCGCGTGCGCTGGTGGAACTACGACCCGGGCGCTGCCGCACCATTCGCGCTGCTCGAGCCGCGCGATCTGCGCAGCACCAGCGGCGACGGCATCTGGATGCGCATCACCGACGTCGAGGCGGCACTGCCGCAGCGTCCCTACGGCGACGAGGGCGCGCTGACGATCCGCGTCGTCGAGGACGACATCGCCGACTGGAACATCGGCAGCTACCGCCTCGAGACAAACGGCGAGGAGACGACGGTGACGCGTACAACCGAGTCGCCGGGCCTGACGATGCGCCCCACACAGCTCGCGGTGCTGCTGTCGGGCAACGCACCGGCGACGCAGCTGGCGCGCGCGGGTCTGATCGAGGCCGCCGACGACGCGGTCCTCAAGCGGGCCGACCGAATCTTCGCGACTGAGTACGTGCCGTGGTGCCCAGACGGGTTCTAGCCGATCGGCTCCTGGGCGAGCGCCTGCCGCCGCAGCTCCCGGAGTGCCGCACGTTCCTCTGGGCGACGGCGCTCGATGGCGCGCGCGAACGCGGAAGCAGACATCTCGGGAGCATGGTCGCTGAGGTAGGCCCTGACCTCGCGCGGATGGGTGTGGCCGATCTCGCGTAGCACCCACCCGACCGCCTTCTCGACGTAATAACGGTGGTCGTCGAGGCAGTTCGACACCAGCGGGAGGACATCGCTCAGCGGCAGGAACACGGCGGTTTTGCCTGTGTAGTGGATCAAGCTCACGATCGAGATTCGGCGAAGCCACTCCTCCTCACGCGTGTTCCAGTCTTCGAGCTGTGGGTACACCTGATCGTGGTGACTCGCCAGAATCCACGAGTAGACCTTGCACAGCATGTCGCTGTGCGCCCAGTTGTCGACGCGTCCGCTCCAGTGCTGCACGACGGACCATATGTCAGCGCTGGCGTCCTTCCTCACTCGAGGCAGGTAGTACTCAAGCGCAGCGAACATCACGTCGCCATACGGCGTGAAGTGCCAGAGCGCGTCCCAGACCTCGAGGATCTCGCGCTCCGGGAGCTCGTAGAACGAAAAGCCGCTCTTCACGACCTTGCGCAGAGCGGGGCTGCGGATCCCGAGATGGGTGAGCTCGGACCTTCGGTCGAGTCGGACGAGTTCACCGAGTCGCGGCTCGCCGATCGCCTCAAGCGCCGCGACGACCTCCCGGTGATACTTCGGCTCGCGTGCCACGCCTGTCGCTCCGACTAGCGGTCGAAGAGCCCTCGACGCGTGACGAACGCGTCGAGACCGGCGGCGAAGTCCTTCGGGTTGTCGCCCTGTACTGAGTGCCCGGCGCCCTCGACGACGACGAGTTCACAGTCGGGCATCGCCTCGACGGTTCCGGCGGCTGCCTCCTCCGAGAGGATGTTGCTGAGCGCGCCGCGCATCAGCAGGGTCGGTGTCTCGATGGCGCGCACGTCAGACCACATCGCTTCAGCGCGGGCAGTCCGCAGCTCCTGGATGCGCTCCTTTGTGATGTTCTCGGGCATCGGACGGCGGCGGTGGTCCTGCTTCCAGGTCCAGCCCTCCTCAATCGGCTTCAGGCTGTGCAGCAGCGAGTAGCGCAGGTGGTCCGGCTTGCGCTGCGGGTTGAAGTGCATCGCCCGCTCGAGGAAGTCCTCGAAGCGGTGCATCGTCTCGGTGTCCTCGCGGAACTGCTCCATCTCGACCAGCCCCGCCTGCATCGTCACCGGCGCGATGTCGACGACGATCAGCGCCGCGAGGCGTTCCGAGTCGCGCGCGGCGTAGCGGATCGCATTCATGCCGCCCATCGACATGCCGCAGAGCACGACGTGGTCGTAGCCGAGGTGGTCGAGGAACGCCTTCGTGTCGTCGAGCATCAGGTCGCCGTTGTCGCCACCGATCCGCTCCTCGGGCGTCCAGCCGGTGTCACCGTGGCCACGCTGGTCGAGTGCGATGACGTGATAGCGGTCGCGCAGCAGCAGCGAGGCCATGTCCCAGGTGTGTGCCGTCAGCGAGCCGCCGTGCAGCAGCACCAGGTGCGGCAGGTGATCGTTGCCCCAGTCGAGGTAGTGGAAGCGGATACCGTTGAGGTCGGCCCAGCGGTCCTCCGGCCTCACGATCGCGGCCGGTCCGAGGTCGATCGCCTCGGCGCAGGCGCGCATCTCCTCGGTGTAGTCGCCGAGTGAAGGTGGGGTCTTCGTCTCCTGGGTCATCGGGCCTCCGCTCGCCGGTCGCCTCGTCGCACCGTGCGAGGTGGGCGCGGCGGCAGTCTACCCCGAGCCGGCGATCGCCGCCCGCTCCCGCGCCGCGACGGGGTCGGCCTCGAGCACATCCTCGGGCGACACCGCGTCTGCGCGTGCACCCATTCGGGCGCCCCACATGAGCACTAGCACCGCGCTGACGGCCCCCGCGACGCCGAGGATGGCGAAGGTCTCGCGGACACCGATCACCTCCGCAAGGATGCCGATCGGGAAGCCCGCCCAGCCGTTCAGCGCGAAGCCGAGCAGCATCACGG
The DNA here is from genome assembly GCA_965198045.1 of Dehalococcoidia bacterium. GTDB lineage: Bacteria > Chloroflexota > Dehalococcoidia > UBA2979 > UBA2979 > CBDDEC01. The sequence goes on along the minus strand of CBDAOL010000011.1, from coordinate 150,250 downwards.
CCTGCACGCGCCCGTAGTAGTCCTCGTGCGCGTACTTCATCGTTAGCGACTGGTTGAGCCCGAAGAATCCGATCTCGGCGCCGCCGATCGCCACGCCGATCGCCATCGCGCCGATGTACGCGGGTGTCAGCGCCATGCCGAGCCAGCTTGAGTCCTCGAGGCCCAGCCACACCCCGACGACGGCCTCCTCCACGACGCCGGGACCAAGGGCCAGCACGACCAACAACGCGCCGAAGAGCACCGTCGAGATCACGTAGACGGTCCACGCGTGCGCGCGATCCGCGATGTTCGCGACCCAGAGCGAGGTTACCAGCGCCCCGACCGCAATGATCGTCGTCAGCAGGCCGAGTTCGACCGATGTCCCCTGGTCCTCGGTCGCGCCGAGAATCTCCTCGACGAACGCGGGGAGGAAGGCGAAGTACGGGAAGACCGTCAGCTCCACCACGTACGCCGTCCCGACCAACGTGAGAATGCTGGGCCGTGAGCGGACGTAGCGGATGCCCTCGATGAAGTCGCTGACGAACGAGGTGGTCGCCATCGGTCGGCGCGGAGCCGACGGCACCATCATCATGATCAGCGCCCCGATCGCGTACATCACCGTGAGCAGAACGAAGGTCCAGCCCATGCCGATGAACTCGATCGCAATCAGGACACCAGCGACCGAGGGCATCACCACCCGCGCTGCGTTGAACCCCACCTGCTGCAGCGCCATCGCGTTGCCCAGCTCGTCGTCCTCGATGAAGTCGCCGATCAGCGCCTGGCGTGCGGGGATGCCAATGGCGACGCTGGCACCCTCGGCGATGGCCGCGACGAACAGCATCCAGAACTCGATCGCGTCGGCGAGGATCAGTGCCGCGATGATGGCGTTCGTGACCACGAGCGCCCACTGCGCCGAGACCATCAGCGGCTTCCGTGGCACGCGGTCGGCGACGATCCCGCTCACCGGCGTCAGCACCAGCATCGGGATGCCGAAACCGAAGAAGATCAGGCCGAGCGCTACGGTGCTGTCAGTGATGTCGAAGGTCAGGAACCCGCGCGCCACGATCGCGGTCCAGAGCGCCGCAAAGTTGACCAGCGTCGCCCACCACAGCACGCGGTAACGCGGCTCTCGAAGCGAGACGAAGGTGTCAGACCACCACTCGCGCATCGAAATGCTCCAGCAGGGTCCCCGTGTCGAGGACACTCAAGCGCCCGCCGTGGCGGGCGCCTTCGAACGTGATTCAGCGCGAGATAGGGTCGGTCGACACGCTGGCTGGACAGCGCTCGCCCGTCAGGCCTTCGACGCCTCGGGCGGTGGGAGTTGCAGCACCCGCTCGAGCCAGTCAGAGAGGTCGCGCAGGCTCTCCGGCCCGATCGAGTGCTGCATCGGGTACTCATGGTACTCGGGCGTCACGCCCATCGCGATCAGGCGGTCACGCGACAGCTGGCCGCGATCGACCTTCACCAGCGGGTCCTGGCTTCCGTGCTGTACCAGCACCGGGAAGTCGCCGAGCCGCACCGTGTCGGCGTGCTCGGCCGCCTCGTCCGGCAGCCAAGTCGACAGCGCCGCCAGCCCCGCGAACCTCGATGGGTCGCCGAGCCCGAGCCGGTACGCAAGCGAACCGCCCTGGCTGAACCCGAGCACGACGCGACACTCCGGATCGACGTGGTAGGCCGCCGTCGCCTCGTCGATGAATTCGCTCACGAGCCCGGTGACACGCTCAAACTCCTCGGCGTCACGTTCCCGCCGGGGCCGCGTTCGAACCAGGTGTAGCTCAGCGCCCCCGGCTGCAACACGAACTCCGCCTCCGGGCAGATCACCTGGATCCGCCCGCCGGCGAGGTAGGGCGCCAGCCCGAGCAGATCCTGCCCGTGCGCTCCGTGCCCGTGGAACGCGAACAGCGTCGGACGCAACTCCTCGTTGGCGCCGGGGTTCCATGTCGCATGTACGAGCGGCATGCGCGCGATGATAGCGCGCCCCGCCCGAGGCCTCGTGGGCGTTACGATGCGCGCGGTCAGGAGGCGCCATGGACTTCGGTTGGGATGGCGAGCAGGAAGCGTTCCGCACCAAGGTGCGTGGATTCATCGAGGAGCACTGGACCGGCGATCTGCGCGGTCGAGGCGACCTCGAACCGCACGAGCGCGCGCAGGCGTACCAGCAACTGCTGGCCCGCGACGGCTGGCTGACCATGTCGTGGCCCAAGGAGTACGGCGGCGGCGGCGCGACCTACTTCGAGCAGATGATCTTCGCGGAGGAGTCGACCTTCGCCACCGCGCCGGCGGGCGGACAGGGCGCCGACCGCGTCGGACCGACGTTGATCATCCACGGCAGCGAGGAGCAGCGCGCCGAGCACTTTCCGGCTATCGCCAACGCCGAGGTGATGTGGTGCCAGGGCTACTCGGAGCCCGGCAGTGGATCCGACCTCGCCTCGCTCCAGACGCGGGCGATCCGCGACGGCGACGACTTCGTGATCAACGGGCAGAAGATCTGGACCTCTGGCGCACAGAACGCCGACTGGATCCACGTCCTGACGCGCACCGACGGCGACGCGCCGAAGCACCGCGGGATCACCTACTTCATGCTGAAGATGGACACCCCCGGCATCTCGCTGCGTCCGATCGTGCAGATGCACGATGAGGCCGGCTTCAACGAGACGTTCTTCGAGGACGTGCGCGTGCCGGCGCGCAACATGATCGGCGACGAGAACCGCGGATGGTACGTCGCCACGACCACCCTCGACTTCGAGCGATCCGGCATCCAGCGGATCGCGGCGGCCGTCACGCCCTACCAGCGCCTGCTCACCCACGCGCCCGAGGCGGACTCCGCCGGCGCGGGCCATCGCATCACCGACAACGGGGTGCGCCGCCTCACGCTCGCCGATACCGCGCTCGAGATCGAGGTCGGCCAGCTCCTCGGCTACCGCGTGACCTGGATGCAGGCGCGCAACCTGGTGCCGAACATGGAGTCCTCGATGTCGAAGATGTTCGGCTCGGAGACGCAGCAGCGGAACGCGCGTCGAGGCATCAACATGCTCGGCCTGGCGGGGCAGCTGCGGCCGGAGTCGGCGCACGCACCGCTCGGGGGGCTTTACGGCCGCCTCTACATGACGACCGTGGCGCTGACGATCGCGGCCGGTACCAGCGAGATCCAGCGCAACATCATCGCCACGCGTGGCCTCGGTCTCCCGCGTGGATAGCAAGGGTCCCAGGGCGCCTGCCACCACGTGAGCGCCGAGCCCTGGATCCACCGGCGCACCCTGCTCGGCGGTCGCGAACCGATGGGCGCGCGGCGGCTCTATCTCTGGCGCACGTTCTTCGCCGGGCTGGCCAGCACCGTGGCGCTGGCGGTCTACGCGCTCTACGTCGTTCGTGACGCCGAGCTCTCGGCAGTCGAGCTGCTCCTGGCCGGGACCGCCCTCGAACTGTCGGCGTTCGTGTTCGAGGTGCCAACAGGCGTGGTCGCCGACACCTACAGCCGCCACCTCTCGATCATCGCGGGCATCGCCGGCTCGGGCATCGGCTTCGCCATCATGGGCGCGCACCCGAGCTTCCTCTTCATCGCGGGCGGGCAGGTGGTCTGGGGCTTCGCGTGGACGCTGACCAGTGGTGCGACCGAGGCCTGGCTGTCCGACGAGATCGGCGAGGATGAGGCCGCCTCGACGTTCCTGCGGGCCGAGCAGCTGCGACAAGCAGGGCGGCTAGTAGGTTTGCCGCTGGGCTTCGGCCTCGGCTTCGCGAGCCTGCAGCTACCGTTCCTCGTCGGCGGCGTGGCACATCTCGTGCTGGCCGGCTGGATGCTGCTCGCCATGGGCGAGGCGGGCTGGCGCCCCGCTTCGCCCGGTCAGCGCAGCACCTGGGGCCACATGCGCGACACGACGGTCGCCGGGGTCCGCGCCATCCGAGGGCGCTCGCTGCTGATCGCCGCCGTCGGTGTGATGTTCCTGATCGGCCTCTCGAGCGAGGCGCTCGATCGACTGTGGTCGCTGCACCTGATCGACAACGTCGGCCTGCCCTCGGATGCCTCGCTGCCATCTCTGCTCGTCGACCTGCCCGGCCCCACGGACGTGTCCATCTTCGGCGCGCTGGCGATCACCGAGCTGCTCGGTACGTTGTTCTTCGTCTGGGTCGTCGCGCGGGTGGTCGACGTGCAGCGCGTGAGGCATGTGACGACCGCGCTGATCGTCCTCACGGCGGTGCAGATCGTGGCCTGGCTCGTCTTCGGGTTCGCCGAGGCGTTCTGGCTCGCCGTGCTCTCCTACATGGCCCTCGGTTGGGCGCGCATCGCGCTCGACCCGCTGTTCATCGGCTGGGTGAACCGGGGCCTCGCCCCCGGCTCACGCGCCACGGTGCTCTCGATGGTCAGCCAGGCGAACGCGTTCGGGCAGATCCTCGGCGGCCCGCTCATGGGCGTGGTCGCCGCGCTGCGAGGGGTGCGCACGACGCTCGTCGCCGCGGCGCTGCTCTTCGCGCCCGCGCTCTGGCTCTACGCGCGCGAGGCTCGCACCTCGACATCCGAGCGGACCGAGCCGCCGGAGCCGACCGAGGCGGACTAGCGCGGGCCCACCTCCAGGCGGCCCAGGCGCCCCGCGAACGTCTCGGGTGTCAACGAACGGATCGCGAGGATCGTGCTGGCGGGGATGCCGTTCGGGTAGCTCGCACGCAGTTTGTCGTTGGGGAAGGGCAGCGCGGTCGCGACGCCGGTGACCCGGTGGCCGTCGATCAGCGTCGTGTGCGCGGTCGTGGCCCCGGCCGCGTCCAGCGCCGCGATCAGCTGCGCGACGGTGCCGCCGCAGTAGATGGTGAACGTCCAGCCGAACGGCGCGATCGTCGGCGTGAACGCCGGCGAGCACCCTGCGAGCACCCTGCGAGCGCACCGCCGTCGCCGTCGTCGCCGTCGTCATCTCCGTCGTCATCTCCGTCGTCGTCCCCGTCGTCGCCTCCGTCATTGTCCCCGTCGTCATCTCCGTCGTCATCTCCGTCATCGTCGAGGTCAGATGTGCGCGGGGTCGGTGTTGTCGATGAACAGCTCCTGGCTGTCCGACACGCCGTCCCCGTCCGTATCCGGGTTCGTCGGGTCTGTGCCGAACAGCAGCTCCTGCGCGTCCGTCAGCCCGTCATCGTCGAGGTCCGTGTCGACGACGGTGAACGTGCAGAGGATGTCCTCGGCATTGCGCGGCAGCACCGTGACGCCCGTCGCACCCGGCGTAAAGGCGGCCCGTCCGCTGAATGTCAGCTGGCTCGTGGTGGCCCCGGTGCACACCACCGAGGTGAGGTCGAAGCCGAAGGTGAGGACCTGGCTGACGCGATACGTCCGCTCGTTGAACAACGCGGCGAACCGCCTCGAGTTCGGGACGCCGTCGAAGTCGTCGACGAACGCATCGTCGAGCGCGAAGCCCACCAGCCCGAGGTTCTCCGCGAGGAAGGCGACGTCCTGGCCGCCACCGCCATCGACGACGACCGTGAGCTAACCGAGCGGCGCGGTTGAGAACGTGCAGGTCACGTGCGCCCCGGGCTCGAGCGCGATCGGACGCTCGTGGCGTCCGTCGTGATGCCCGAGGTGGCGTCACACGTGATCTCCTCGAGCGCGAAGCCCGGCACCGGTAGTTCCTCGACGGTGTACGTGACGTCAGCCGGGATGTGCTCGAACGTCACGCGGTCGGTGAACGCGTCGTCATCGGTACCCCTGGCGTCGTCGAGGGTGAAGGCGGCAAGCGGCGCCGGCCCGGCCTCGAAGGTGAAGTCGGTCGGATCCGGCTCCACCAGGCGCTTCACGATCGTGATCGAGCCAAGCACCGCGGTCACCTGGGACGTGAGGCGATACTCGCGTCCGCCTGCGGGCGGCGCGAAGACCGTCACGCGGTAGCTGCCGCCGACCGTCGGCTGGAAGTCGATCTGCGCCTCTTCGGCGGAGGAGCAGCCGTCCGCGGTGCAATCGCTGTTCGTCACGAGCACCTCGCCGTCCGGTCCGCGCAGCTCCAGCGTCGCGTTGTAGTTGGTCGGCACGACGTGGAAGCGGTAGATGCGCCCCGGCAGCAGCTGGACAGCGTAGGGGTCGCGGTCAAGCGGGAAGACGATCCGATCGTTCGTCTCCGCTGGCGTCGAGGTCAGCGGGGCGATCGGCTGCGGTGTCAGATCCTTCGTGAACAGCCGGTACTCACGTCCGCCGCCAACGACGGACAGCACTGACAGCCGGTACGTTCCGCTCGCCTCTGGCGTGAACTCGAGCGTGGCCTGCCGGCCCAATGGACAGCCGTCGGCCGTGCAGTCGTTGTTGACGGCGAGGAGCGTCCTAGATGCGTCGCGCAGCTCGAGCTGGGCGTTGAAAACCGTCGGATCGAGGAAGAAGAGGTAGGGCGTGTCTGCCTGCAGCTCCATGTCGAAGTGAGTCACATCGCTCGGGAAGCGGATACGATTCTCGACGCGCTCACCCTCGACCGGCGGCGGGTCGAGGACCGTCGCCGCCAGGTCGCGCGCGAAGAGCCGATAGTCGCGTCCGACGTTGTTCGGGTCGGAGAGGATCAGCTCGTACGTGCCGGTATCGGGCGCGACGAACTCGAGGCGCGAATCGTTCTGGTGCGTGCAACCGCGGTCGCGACAGTCGGCCGTCGAGGTGAACACCGCACCCGACGGCGCGTGCAGCTCAAGCGCCGAGTCGAAGCGCGTCGGGTCCGCCCAGAAGGCGTACGGGGTGCCGGCCACCAGATCGACGATGTAGCGATCGAAGTCAGTCGCGAACGCGATGCGGTCCGACACGTTGACGCTGGTTGGTGTCGGAGTCGGGAAGACCTGCGGCGTCAGGTCCTTCGCGGATAGGAAGTAGTCTCGGCCATTGGCTGCCGGACCATCGAGCGTAACCAGGTACGTCCCGCTCTCCGGCGCCACGAACTCGATGCGGGACTCATCGGCGTCGCGACAGTCGGGTCGGCAATCGGGCGGCGCGGCGAAGATGATGCCGCCCGGGCTGACCAGCTCCAGCGTGGTGTCGAAGTTGCCGATGGGATCGCCGAAGAAGGCGTAGCGCGTGCCCTCGACGAGGTCGACCGCGTGCCGCCCGATGTCCGTGGGGAAGGCGATGGGCTCGCGGACCGTGACGCCCGCAACGGTCGGTGCTGGGAACGCTCTGGGCGTGAAGTCTCTGGCGAAGAGCGTGTACGACCGCCCGCCGCCACTTGGCGTGAGCACTGTCAGCTCGTACGTACCGGGATCGGTCACCGTGAGATCGAGCAGGGCGTCGAGCGGACTCGCACACTCAGCCGAGCAGTCGAAGTTTGACGCAATCGGCACGCCCGACGGGTCGCGCAGCTCCAGCGCCAGATCGACGCCGGTGCTGTGCAGCGCGAAGAAGTGGTAGCGAGTGTCGCCGTTGAGCTCGACGGAGAAGATGTCGCGGTCGATCACGTAGTCGTGGATGTCTGTGTGGCTGAGGGCATCGATCGTGACCGGGCCTAGCGGTACGGGGGTCAGATCCTTCGCGAAGAGCCGGCAACTCCCGCCGTTCGCCTCGTTGTTGACGACCAACGTGAACCGCCCGCTGGAGATCGGGGTGAACTCGATCGAGGCGTCGCGGTCAGAGATGCAGAGCGGCGTGCAGTCAGCATTCCGCAAAACGATGACGTCATTGGCGTCGAGCAACTGCAGCTCGACCGCGAGCGACGCAACGTGCTCGGCGAAGAAGAGGTACGTCTTCCCGCCCACGAGGTCGACGGCATACGGATCGCGGTCCACTGCGAAGTCGATCGAATCGTCGACCACTGCGGTCGCGCTCGCAGGGATGGGAAGCGGCTGAGGCGTCAGGTCCTTCGCAAACAACGTGTAGCGCCCCGCGTTCGCCGCCGAAGACACGGTCAGCGCGAAGGTGCCGGTCGAGTCGGCAGTCACCTCGATAGCAGCCTCGACGACGCTCGTGCAGCCCCCGGCGGTGCAATCGGCGTTCGAAGCGACGAGCTGGTCCGCGGGGTCGCGCAACTCAAGCGCGCCGTTCAATGAATCTTGCGGTGCGAGGTAGAAGGAGTAGCGAGAACCGGTCGTCAACTCGAAGAGAAAGACATCGAGGTCGCCTGCCACCTCGATCTCACCGGTCACCAGGGCGGGCAATGACACCAGCCGGGCGTCCGTCACGTCGTTCGCGTGATCGTCCGTGTGATCGGCGAGGGCCGGGAGCCCTTCTCCGGCAATCGCGAAGGCCACGGCCGTCGCGGCGATGACGCCTGCGACGATCGCAAAATTCAGACGGCGGCGCATGCGCGCGCTCCTCGATCACCCCCCGCTTAGGTGGTCGATTCGCCGCTCACGAAGGAGCTGCCGATCGAGGCTAGAAAGAATCCCTGAAGCGTGAGCCGGTAATCCTGCGACCCCTCGTCGAGATCAGCGAGATCTGACCAGCTGAGGCTGTCGCACAAACCCACGAAGAGGGGGACATCGCTATACGATGAGCATGGCGGCGGGGGCGGAGTGATTCCGAGGTGCCGCCGTGACCCAGCGTTTCTTGCCGTGCGACCGTGACCAGCAATACCTGATGCCCGCCAGCCTCCGCGACTGGCTGCCCGGGGACCACCTCGCGTGGTTCGTGCTCGATGCGGTCAGCCAGTTGGACCTCACCGCGTTCTACGAGCGCTACCGCGAGGACGGTTGGGGGCGGAAGGCGTACGAGCCGTCGATGATGGTCGCGCTCGTGCTCTACGCCTACTGCGAGGGCGAGCGCTCGAGCCGCCAGATCGAACGGCGCTGCCGGGAGGACATCGCCCTCCGGGTGCTGACCGCGAACCAGCACCCCGACCACGCGACGATCTGCCGTTTCCGCCAGCAGCACGAGGAGGCGCTCTCGGGACTGTTCGCCGAGGTGCTCAGGCTGTGCGCCGAGGCTGGTCTGGTGCGGGTCGGGGTGGTCGCGCTCGACGGGACCAAGCTGCACGCCAACGCCAGCCGTGAGCGCAACCGCACGGATGCGGACCTGGAGGCCGAGGTGCGGCGCATCCTCGACGAAGCGGAGCGGGTGGACGCCGAGGAGAACGCGCGCTTCGGCGACGCGCGGGGCGACGAGTTGCCTCCGGGATTCAGGGACCGCGAGGAGCGCCTGCAGCGGTTGCACGAGGCGCGGGAGCGACTGGCGGCCCGAGAGCGGGAGCGGCAGGAGGACTACGAGCAACGCCTCAGGAGCCGCGCGGAGAAGGACCAGCGCGGGCGCCGCCCGAAGCCGCCGCAGCCCGAGCAGGGTGCGAAGGTGAACGTCACCGACCCGGACAGCCGCGTGGTGCGCGACTATCACGGCTACTTCCAAGGCTACAACGTGCAGGCGGTGACGACCCGCGACCAGATCATCGTCGCGGCTGAGGTGAGCCGACAGGCGACCGACATGCACGAGCTGCAACCGATGATCGAGGTGATGCACCGCAACCTGCAGGCCGCACACTGCGGGCCGGCGCGCGTGCTGCTGGCTGATGCCGGCTACTACTCCGAGGCGAACGTGCGGCAGGGCGGGGAGCGCAGGTCCGGAGCTGCTGCTCGCGACCCGCAGCGACCGCAACCGGCGCGTCGGCGCGGCGCCGCCGCGCGGGCGCATCCCTGCCGGGCTCTCCGTCCGTGAACGGATGGATCGCAAGCTGGCGACGCAGCGTGGCCGGCGTCTCTACGAGCAGCGGCGCTGGATGATCGAACCCGTCTTCGGCGACGTCAAGGAGAACCGCGGCATCCGCCGGTTCATGCGGCGCGGGATCGCCTCGTGCGCCAGCGAATGGAAGCTGATCGCCGCCACCACCACAACCTCAAGAAGCTCTATCGCCGGGCGCGGCCGTCCTCCTGGCCAGCGAACGGCAACCCCCGGCAAAGAGGCTGGTCTGCCGCCGTGGCGGCCGCGTAGCGCCGCTGCCCTGTGAGAGGCGGCTACTCCGCCCCGACAACCGACCGGCTGACCTCTTGGCCCTCGTGGCGCTCCGCCCACGCCACTCCATGCGACAGCCTCAGCTATGCCTGTAAAAATGTGTAAGGATCGAGGCACCTACCCGAGTCACCCCCCGGAATGGGTCACGGGGATCCGCTACTCGCGCTCCCGGTCGAGGACCGATGCCGCGATTTGCTCGAGCGCGCGCGCCTCGATCGGGGGGTTGACCAGGCCGCCTCGCACGTCGCGGAAGTAACGTTCGAGGGGTTCGGAGCGGTGGAGAGCGACGCCGCCGACGATGCGCATCGCGATCTCGACCATGTCGATCGCGGTGTTGGTGGCCAGGCGCTTGGCGGCAGCGACTGCGGCGCCGAGGTCGCCACGAGCCTCTGGGTGCTCGTCCCAATCCTCGGTGGTGGTCAGCAGCAGCGCTCGCGCGGCCATGTCGGCCGCTTCCATGCGCGCGACCTGCTCGCGAACGTGGGGAATCGCGGCGATGGGCTCCGCGTAGCCGGTCGGCTGGCGGTGGCGGGCGAAGTCGACGGCGTAGTCTCGCGCCGCCTCGGCGACGCCGAGGTTGGCGGCCGCCACGAGCAGCGGGAACCAGGCGCCGCCCTGCCCGGCCGCGCTGCTGCCCGGCGGACCGCCCCCCGGCGATCCGGGGCCGCGCCGGCTGAGGAAGTCAGCGTCGCTCACCTCGACGCCGTCGAAGTACACATCGTGCGAGCCGGTGGCGCGCATGCCGAGCGCGTCCCAGGTTTCATCGACGCGCACGCCACTCGCGCTCCAGTCCAGGAGCAGTCGGGCGACATCGTTCGAGCCGTCCTCGACGGAGGCGTAGACGACCGCGAAGGTGAGCGCTGGGGACAGCGTCGAGAACATCTTATGTCCTGTGAGTCGCCAGCGACCCTCCCCCGCCGGCTCGAGGATCGTCTGCGGGCGGCCACCGCCTCGAGGTGAGCCGAGCTCCGGCTCGGCGGCGATGTTGTTGACCAGCGCGCCATCATCGACGGCGGCGCGAAAGACGCGCTCGCGCAGCGAGTCAGGCCAGCCGCGAGCCGAGGCCTCGGTGCCCACGACCATGAGGTGCATGCCCACCGAGAGCGCCGTCGAACCGTCGCCCTGCGCGAGTGCCAGCTGCGCCAGCGCCACATCGGTCAGGCCATGGCCGGGGCCGCCGTACTCCTCTGGCACCGGCGCAGCGAGATACCCCGAGGCGCGCAGCTCCTCGATGTTCTCGTGCGGGAAACTGGCGGCGCGATCATGCGCAGCGGCCCGCTCCGCGAATCGCGGCGCGAGCTCCTCGGCGATCCGCAGCAGCCGGGCCTGGGCGTCAGTACGCGGAAACATCCGCGCGAGGGTACCGGCTCCCGCCGGTGTGCGCTGCGCCGACACCTCGGGATCGGGTGGCGGACTCGGCAAGAGCGATCGGGCTGATCTAGCTCCCGCACGCCCGGGCGGCGGGTTAGCCTCCGGGCTCCACCGCGAACAGCGAGTGCGCGCCGGCGTTGTCGGTCAAGCCGATCGTGTAGAGGGCGATGCCCTGGCTGGCCGCCAGCCGCGCCTGCAGCAGCGCGTAATTCCTTGAGGCGCCACAGCCCGTCGAGCAGTTTCTGAAGTCTGGGTCGCCCCTGGAGCCAGCGTTGTAGATGTTGCCGTCACCGTCCGTGAGCAACAAGATCGCCTGCACTGCGCCGGAGTGACCGTTGTTCTCGATCTCATCGAGCGCCGTGGCCAGCGCGTGATCGATGTTCGTTCGACCCGCCGGGACCATCGACTCGATGGCGTCCTCATACGTCGTACCGGGCGCGCCGTAATCGATGGTCAGACCGGCATCGAGCGTCGCCGTGTTCGAGTACGAAACGAGGCCGAGGAAGTCGAAGGGCAGCCCATCGAGCTCCGGAGTGAACGCGGTGATGAAATCATTCGCCGCATCACGCATGGTGTCGAACGGCTCCCAGCGCTCTCCCGGGTCGTCGCTGTCGCCGTCGCCGTTGTCGCTGAGATCCGGGCATGTGAACATCGGGCCGCCGTGCGATTCTAGGCACATCGAGCCGGAGCGGTCGAGCACCACCATCACATCGCGTGGCGTCGAGTTGGCCTCGGCGACGGCGCTCGCGCCGACGGTCGGGTTCGGGATCCCGAAGTAGCCGGCGAAGACCCACGAGTGGTCGCGTTCGACCTCGACGCGAATCTTGCGGACATCGCCCTCGTAGTAAGGCGTGATTGTCGCGAGCACATCGGTGGCCGAGGGGTCATGAGCGTTCAGGCGAAGGTACGTGTTCGCCTGGAAGACGGCGTCGCTGACCATCTGGCCGCTGTTCGACTCCAGGTCGCTGCGGGGCAGCTCCTGCGCCGCAGCCAGCGCCGCGAAGTCGACCGCCGCCTGGGCCGACCGGCGCGCGACATAGACGCGTCCGAGGTCGACGATCAGCGTGGCTCCGAGCAGGAAGAGGAAGAGGAACAGCGGGGCGAGCACGAGCGTCTGCCCGCCATCGCGGCCTCGAAGGATTGCGAAACGCTGATCCTTGCGCATTCGCCAGCTCCGACGACTCACCCGGCCTGCGGGCAGAGTCGTAGATACGAGCGCATCCCGCGCCCTCAGGTGTGACATGGCCGTGGTTGGTTAGGTCGGCGTCTGCGTCCGTAAAGATCTCGTCAGAACCGTCCGAAGCGCTTCCCGGAGCGCGCGGTAGGCACGCTCACGCGCAGCCTCGGCCCCGCGCGAGTGATCGACGACTACTCCGGGATGTAACCGGTGCCGATGACCAGCGCGGTCAGTGGGGCGGTCGCGCTGCTCGAGGAGATGACCAGTGTCGCCGAGTGCTCACCGCCGGTCTGCGGTGTGAACCGCGCCACGAAGCGGCAGGTCACGCCGGCGGCGACGGTCTGACCGTCGCAGTTCGAGGTGACCTCGAACGCTGCCGACACGTGCGCGCCGTTGGCGAAGACGACCGAGGTGATCGTCACCGGATCGGTCGAGGTGTTCGAGAGCAGGATCGACCGGGTGCTGGTCTGGCCCGGCGGGATCTCGCCGAAGCTCAGCGGATTCGGCGAGATCGAGATCTGCGGGTAGGTGATCGGCGCCTGCGTCGGAGCCGGCGTCGGCACCGTGCTCGTCGAGGTCGCGGGCGGCGATGTCGGCGTGGTCGTGGGCAGCCGCGAAACCACAACCGCCGGTCGCTCGGTCACGAGGTACGCGTTGCGCACCCAGGATTCGTCAGAGGAGCCGTCGCGGGCCACATAGGACCAGCCGTCGCAGCCCCCGGTCCCCACTTCGAGTACGAGTACGCCGCTGGCCTGCGGCCAGGCGCCGCCGGCGCGCGCGTCCTGCGCGCAGGCGTCACGCACGGCGACACCGGAACCGCCCGTGTTGCCAATGAACCGCTGCACCAGGACCGGCGCGTCGCCGTCGTCAATCGGTGCGTCCGAGGCGGTCGCGTCGCCGCCGGCCGCGGTGGTGGCGGCCGTCGCGGTCGTGACCGCGGTGGCATTGCCCTCAGGCGTGCCGGGCGAGTCATCGCCACCATTCGAGGTGCAGGCTGCAAGGAGTAATGCGGCGCAGACGAGCGCCAGAAGTGACATGCGCATGGCGGAGCCTCCGTCAGACGACCTTAGAAACGGCGTCGTCAGGGCGGCATAGCGATATGTATGTGGTGTTGCGATGGACCCCGAGAGGGCGGCGATATCCCACGGCCAACAGCGCTACACGCCGCAATCACTTGCATAGATAGCGATGATGCTCTTCGCGAGCCGGGAGCGACGAAGTCAGGGCGTCAGTCGCGGGGTAAGCGACTTCGGCAACCCGAGCTGTGATCGCGTCAGGCGGTCCACGAGGCGATCGGGCAGCCACTTCTTCGCGGTCGCCTGGATGCGGGCGTCCATGCCGACGAGGTAGCGCGTCTTCGGCCGCTTCGCCGTCAGCGCGGTGCTCAACAGCATCGGCGACCTTACTCACCTCGGAGCCGCTCTCGTTGGCGTCGCGGGCGTAGTCCTTGACGGGCTCGATGAACGGCTCGTAGCGGCTGATCGCCTCCTCCGGCATCTCCGCCATCACCTCGTCGGCGCGCTCCGATGCCCTTGTCCCAGATCGGCGTCTTGATCGCCCCCGGCTCGATGAGGGCGACATTGAATGCCCCACGGAGCGAGCTCGCCACGCAGCGAGTCGGTCAGCGCCTCCAAGGCGTGCTTCGTGCCGGCATAGGGCGAGAGGAAGGGTGCGCTGGCGCGCCCGGCGATCGAGCCCATGGTCACGATGCCGTCCGCCGGCGCGACGAATCGCCGGCAGGAACGCCTGCGTGACGGCGATCTGGCCGAAGTAGTTGACCTCGAACTGCTCCCGATAGCGGTCGACGGAGAGGTACTCGACGGGGCCGGTGACGGCGACGCCGGCGTTGTTCACCAGCCCCGCGACGCCGTGGTCTCCCGTCGCGACATCGACGGCGGCCGCGGCGTCATCGATCGAGCGCTGGTTCGTGACGTCGATCATCAGCGGCGTCAGCCGGTCGCTGGCCATCGAGCGCAGGCGCTCGCCGTCCTCCTGGCGCCGCACGCCGGCGAAGACGCGGTAGCCGCGCTGGTCCATGCGCAGCGCGCAAGCGGCGCCAATGCCGGTAGACGCTCCGGTGATGACGATCGCGCCCTGGCCGACCGTGCCGGGCGGCAGCTGTCCGCCGTTCGAGGATGCGTTGGGATCGGCCACAGAGCACCGCCGTTCTGAACGGTGCCCTTGGGCACCGCGGAGGCGTTATAGCACGCCGAGGGGTCGCGCCCAGGCTCCGGCGCTCAGCCCTCGAGGCGCTCCACCAGCAGCGTTGCGAGCGCCAGGAAGCCGGCGAAGCCGGCGAGGTCGGTGATCGCGGTCAGCCAGATGCTGGCGGAAAGCGCCGGATCCTGCCTCAGTCGCACCAAGGTCATCGGAATCAACACCCCGGCGAGCACGCCGATGACCACGTTCGCGACCAGCGCCAGCGCCACGACCAGGCCGAGCCACGGCTCGCCCCAGAGCAGTGTCGAGGCGCCGACGGTGGCGCCCATGATCAGCCCCAGCACGAGGCCCGACGCTACCTCGCGCGTCGCGACGCGGAAGACGCTGCTCGCCTCCAGCCGCCCGAGGGCCAGGGAGCGCACGACGACGGTCAGCGTCTGGATCCCCGCGTTGCCGCCGAGACCGCCGACCATCGGCAGGAAAGCCGCGACGATGGCGACGCGGGTCAGCGTGTCCTCGAACCGCGCGACGACCCACGCGGCGCCCAGCAGGGCCACCACGTTCACGAGCAACCACGGCAGGCGGTAGCGCACGGAGCGGAAGACCCCGCGCAGGTCCTCCTCCTCGCTCACGCCGACCATGCGGAACATGTCCTCGGTCGCCTCGTCCTCGAGGACATCGAGCAGGTCGTCGGCCGTGACGGTGCCGATCACATGGCCGTGCTCATCAACGACGGGCAGGGCGAGCAGTTTGTACTGCTTCAGCAGCCGCGCCGCCTCTTCCTGGTCGACATCCGCTTGCACCGTCACCAGCTCGGTGTCCATCAGCTCGCCGACGGGCCGCTCCGGCTCGCTGGCGATCAGCGCGCGCAGCCGCAGCACCCCCTCGAGGTGTCGGTGCTCGTCGGTGACGTAGAGGTAGAACGGCTGCTCCTGGTCCGGGCTCGCGCTGCGCAGGGCGTCGAGGGTGCCGGCGACTGTGAGTTCGGGCGGGACGGTGATCAACTGGCCGGTCATGCGGCCGCCGGCGGTGTCCTCGGGGTGGTCGAGCAGCGCCTCGATCGCGTCGCGTCGCGCCGCCGGCAGCGCGTCCAGCGCCGCTGCGGCGGCGGGCGCCGCGAGCTCCTGCACGATGTCGGTCGCGATGTCGTCGCCGACGACGAGCAGGGTGGCCGTCACGACCGTCGTCGGTGCATCTTGCAACAAGTCGCCGCGGAAGTGCGGCTCAACGAAGTCCATGGCCGCAGCGATCGCGACGTGGTCGATCACGGCCAGCATCGCTGCGCGGTCCTCGTCCGACAGGCGCGTCAGCATCGAGGCAAGCTCGGCCGGGTGCAGCGCAGCGACCGCATCGACGAGCGCGCTGACGTCGCCGGTCGGGGTCGTCGAGGTAGCGCGCGATCAGCTCGCGCCGCTGCCCCTCGAGGTCAGCAGCGTCCTCGACGGTGGCGTCGTCGTCCGGTGCAGCAGGCGGCGGTGGCGTGGTCATGCATCGAGTGTGCCACCTCGACGGCGGAGCGGGTGAGCGGGCGGTTCGCTAGCGCCGCTTGCGACCGCCGAAGAAGCCGCGGACGGTGTCCCACATGCCGCCACCGACGCCATCGAGGAAGTCATCCCACGCGGCCTCGGCCTTGGCGGCGCGGCCCAGGCCTTTCACGCGGTCGTCGATGATGTCGCGGACGCGACCCTCTTCGCCGGCGTCGAGCCAGAACCCGTGCTCGTCCTCGCAGCTGTCGAGCCTCGACGTTGTAGGCGCGGTAGTTGAACGCCACCATCTGCTTCCCGCAGACCGGGCAATTGAGCTCGGAGTCGCGCTCTGCGTACTGGATCATGCCGCTGCGATGATCGTCGTGCGCGGCGCGCGTGGCCTCCAGCTCGTCGAGCTGGTGATGGTCGAGCCAGCGACCGTTGCAGACGGGGCAGTGGTCCACCTCGATGCCATGGACGCGCTCCTCGATCAGGTCAGTCTCGTCGCGTGGACAACGCATGCACAACCTCGCTCGTACGAATCGGCTACGGACGGTGGGGTCTTCCGAGTGTACCAACGACGACACACCTCGCAGCGGCGCCGGGTGCGATCCGGAGCACCTAGAGAAACTGCGCGAGCCACTCTCGCGCGCGTTCGA
The DNA here is from genome assembly GCA_965198045.1 of Dehalococcoidia bacterium. Classification (GTDB taxonomy): domain Bacteria; phylum Chloroflexota; class Dehalococcoidia; order UBA2979; family UBA2979; genus CBDDEC01. The sequence continues at coordinate 133,561 of CBDAOL010000011.1, read as the reverse complement.
CCGACCGGGGTTCCTCGTGGAATGGTGCGTGGGCCACGCCCTCGTAGATCTCGAGTTCGGCGCCGGGGATGCAGCGCGAGATGATGACGGAGCCGCCGGGCGGGGTCGTCTGGTCCTGGTCGCCGCAGAGCACGAGAGTCGGCACGCGGATGCCCGCCAGCTCCTCGTCCATGTTGTAGGCGGCGACGGCGCGCTGCGCGGCGGCCAGGCAGGGGTCGGTGCGCTCGGTCTCGTCGGCACGCTTCATCCAGTTCGCCGGCGGCCGGCCCGACGCGGCTGGAGGTCGAGAGGATCACCAGGCCTTCCGTCAGTTCCGGGAAGTCGATGCCGAAGCGCTGCGTGATCGCGCCACCCATCGAGGATCCGGCGATGATCGCCTGCGGGATCGCGAGCGCGCCGAGGAGTGCGGCCAGGTCCTGTGCCCATAGCTCGAGGGAGACCGGACCCTCGACGCGTTCCGACTGGCCCATGCTTCGCACGTCGTAGGTGAGGTGGCGAAACTCCGGGAAGTGCTGCAGGTCGTCGCGCCAGTACTCCAGCGAGCTGCCGATGCCATGCGTCCAGGCGATCGTGTGTTCGCCCTCGCCGGTCAGCTCGTAGTTGAGGTCGATGCCGTTCGCCGTGATGACTGGCACGCGAGTGCTCCGCCCTTGCCGCTCGCTGCGGCCCGCTCGGTCCTGGAAGTCCGGCGCCGAGTATAGATCGGGTCGCCGGGACGATAACCGTCCGATACGATGCCGCCGCCAGCGGAGCGTTCCGCCGAGGCGCAGGGGGTCCGATGCCTGACGAGACTGAGTTCGACAGCCGGCGGTTCCGCGACGTGCTGGGGCACTTCGCCACCGGGGTCACCGTGATCACGATCAACAACGATGGTGACCTGCGTGGCATGACGGCGAACGCCGTCTCATCGCTCTCGCTCGACCCGCCGCTGTTGCTGGTCTGCGTTCAGAAGGACGCGTCGATCTACGAGCACTTCGATCGCGCCGAGGTGTTCGCCATGAACGTGTTGGGGTCTGACCAGGAGGACATCTCCAATCTCTTCGCCAGCCATGGCGGCCCGGAGGAGCCTCTCGGCGGGCTGCCATATCACGTCGGCCCCCTCGGCTCGCCGATCCTCGAGGGCATCGTCGCGAGCGCTGAGTGCCGCATCACCGGGCGTTATGACGGCGGCGACCACACGATCGTGATCGGCGAAGCCGCCTCGGTCAGCCTCGACGGCGCCGACACGGAGCCGCTCCTCTTCTACCGCGGCGGATACCGGCGCCTGGCCCAGGACTGACGGTCCTGCGCGTCCGGGCGGACGCCGCGTAGCGACGCCCGCTGCTACGATCGGCGTCCGGTTGCGACCGGCGGTGGTGGGTGTCGCCTAGCGGTCTAAGGCGCCAGGTTGTGGCCCTGGAGAGCGGGGGTTCAAATCCCCTCACCCACCCCATCTCACGACCCCTCGCGGCGTTCTCGGCACGCGGCCGGCCATGCCGCCGCTGCTACGATGGTGGAGCGCCCACCGCTGTGAAAGGTCTCTCCATGCGCCGTCGCCGCCCGCGCGGTCTGCGCGCGGCCCTCCTCGCCGCGGTGATGTTGGCCGCTGTGCTCGCTGCGGCCTGTTTCGGTGGCGGCGACGATGACACCGGCGGTGCGAACGACCTCGCCGATCGCTGGATTCGAGTCGGCGAGGACGCACGCGCCTCGGTCGAGACGTACGAGGGTGCGCTGCCGCCTCGGCTGGCGCAGCTGCTCAACCCCGGCATGACCGACGACACGGATCCGGCGGACCTGATTTCGCTGCCGGTGCACCCGGATGGCGAGCTGGTCGGTTCGTTCCTGATCCGGCGTCCGAACGGCATCAACCTGATCTGGCTGATCTACGACGTGCCGAAGGCTGACTTCGCCGTGGCCGCGGAGCTGGACAACCAGCTGGACCAGACACCGTGGCAGGTGGTCGGCGGTCAGGCCAACGACTCCATCGGCGTCGTGCGCTTCCAGAGCACCGTCTCGGGCGACATCGATGGCACCGCGGTCGTACAGCCGCTGCCGGCGGAGGGCACCTTCGACGTCGTCGTGGTGCGCGATGGCCTGGAGCAGACGTTCGAGCTCGAGATGGGCGCGCCGGCGCCGCTCCTCGAGGCGGAGCTGGAGGAGCGCAGCGAGGGCATCGTGATCATCCGGCTCGATCCCGGAACGGCCAGCGACTCCGGCCTGCAGCCGACCGACCGCATCGTCTCGGTCGCGGGTACGCCGGTCGCGACGCTCGCCGAAGTCGCCGCGGTCACGCGAGCCCTCGGCGAAGGCGCCGAGGCGACATCGACGGTGACCTACATCCTCGAGGTCCGCCCGCCGTTCACTGCGCCGGAGCTGATCTTTGCGCTCCCACATGGGCGCGAGCTGCCGGCGAGCTTCCCTGCGCCGTTCCTGGCGATCCCGGGCACCGTACTCCTCAACTTCTCATGGCAACAGGAGGCGGCAGGTTCGATCTACCAGCTCTCGCTCGTCACGACCGAGTCGAACGCCGACGTCAGCACGGCGCTGCGCGATGTCATCGACGCCGAGGGCTGGTCCGTGACCGATGACCGGGCCTTTGGCTTCGCAACCGTGCTGCTATTCGAGGACGCCGAGGGTTCGACCAGCGTGCGTGCCACCATCGACGCCTTTCCGCCGGACGAGACCCTGACGGCCGTCTTCCTGGAGCTGCAGAGCGTACGCTCGGGCTCGAGCAACTGAGCGGCGGTGCGCGGCGCGCCGCAGAGCAGAACCTCCGAGGCCACCATGGAACACCCGAGGCCCGACGCGTCGCACGACGAGTCTCCCGCCGAGCCGGACGCCGCACGGCCCGCCGACCATGAGGATCGCTGCGGTTCGGAGCCGAAACCTCACGATGACGGCGAGCCCGAGGACCCGACCTTGAGCGAGCTGCGCGAACGGATCGCGTCAGGCGACTACCGCCCCGATCCGGAGGCGATCGCTCGCCGCATCCTCGAACGGGGCGACCTCGAGACGGCGGCCGGCGACGAACAGCCGCGGGCGGGGCACCTGCGCATGGTCGAGCCCTCCGAGGCTGAGAGTGGTGAAGAGGGCGAAGATGAGGCCACCGAAAGCGGAGCCTAGCTCACCGCTTCGGCGTACGCGGTCTGGCAGAATAAGTCCAACACCAGACATTGGCCTGAGTAAACGGCCTGAGCAAACAAGTGGCCTGAACGGACGGGCGGCGAGAGTGGCGATCGCGGGCAGCGTCTGCACGACGGGCGGCGGGTTCCTCCGCAACGCCTGCGGCCAGGAGGCGACTGGCCGCTGCGTCTACTGTGGCGAGCCGTTCTGCGACGAGCACGGCACCTTTGGTGATGACTTCCTCGAGGTGTGCTCGCGCAGGTCCTGCCGAGCCAAGGTCAGGGACATCGAGAACCACAACGAGTACGTGGAGCGCATGCGCGTCTTCAATCAGACCGCCGTCTGCGCGCACCCCGGGTGCGACGATCGGATGCAGCACACTTGCCAGCGTTGCTCGCTGCTCTTCTGCGATGCGCACCTGCGGCCTCGTCAGGTCCTGGAACGAGTGCAGAATCCGCCACGCAAAGTGACGCTGCTGCTCTGCCGCCACTGCGAGGGCCGCCGCAGCCTCTGGGACTAGCGCCGCTCGACGAAGGCAGCCGCTAGCAGCCCGCCCAGGCGCCGCGCTCATGGTCGCGGATGGCGCTGGTCCCCGGCGCCATGTCGTTCCAGCGCGCGAACGCCCGGTTGATGTCGGCGCTGACCGCCATCGCCTCGCCCGCAAGCGCCTCGCCGAGGACGACGCCGCCGGGTGCGGCGATGACCGCGCCTCCGCCCGGTCCGCTCCCGCTCGCTGCGAGGACGTAGCAACGCTGCTCCAGCGCTCGCGTACGGGCGAACAGCGCAAGCGGGGCCGGGATGCGCTCGCTGCTGCTCCAGAGCAACAGCTCTGCGCCCTGACGCTTCAGCACGCCGGCCAGCTCTGGCACCAGTCCTTCGCTCGCGGCGAGCAGTCCGACGTGCCCGACCATCGTCTCAATCACAGGCGGCGGCCGATCGCCGGCGCCGTAGCCCGCCTCGCGCTCCTCATCAATGAGGTGTGTCTGCCGGTGCGCCGCGATCACCTCCCCGCGGTCGAGGAGGTAGAGCGTCTTGTACGTCGCGTCGTTGGTCCGCTCCGCGAGGGTGACGCCGACGAGGATGTTCGCCTCGCTGGACAGCGATTGCAGCAGCGGCAGCAGCTCGTCCTGTGTCGGCGCGCGCGGCTCCGTGCCAGCGAGGTCGGGCAGCAGAACGAGCGCCGAGTCCTGCTGCGCGGCGACGAGGACCAGCTCGCGCGCCAGCTCGATCAGCTCCACCGTGGAGGGAGAGGCGTCGAGCGCGACGGCGGCGACTCGCGCCGCCGCGTCCTCCACGATCAGCGGCTCGCGCGCCAGCTCGCTCACCCTCGACGGTCCAGCCTCGAGGTAGGCGTCACCGATCGCGGGCTGCCAGGTGACGGCGGGCCCCGGCGCGGCATCGAGATCGATCGTGTGCAGGATCATGCCGGGCCGATCGCTGGGCGCCTGAATCACCCACTCGCCGCTGGGGTCGATGATGCCGGAGCGGCCGGCGTAGACGATCGAACCCGCCTCGACGCCGACCTTGTCGGCGGCCAGGACCCAGGCGCCCTGTTCGATCGCCCGCGCGCGCATCAGGTACTCGGCCTGCGGGTTGTTGAGCGCTCCGGCGTCGCGTCCGGATGAGACCCAGGCGGTGGGCTCGATCAACAGGCGCGCCTCCGCCTCGCCCGCCGCGCGCGCCAGCTCCGGCAGCCGGCCGTCCGCGCAGATCAGGAGCCCGGCCGCCACTGCGCCTTCCGCTGCCTCGTCGGACCGCAGCTCAACCAAGGGCAGATCGTCGCCGGGTGCGAACCACCGGCGGTCGAAGTGCCAGAGGAAGCGCTTCGCATAGCGTGTGCGCTCCTCGCCCTCCGGCCCGAACACGACGACCACGTTCTCCAGCGCCGCGCCGTCGCCTCGACGCCCGGCGTGGAGTACGAGGCCGACGGCGAGGTGGCTGCGGTAGCGCGCCGCGCGCTCGGCGAGGGTGGCGAGCACCTCGTCGTCGGGCAGCAGGTCGGTCTCGTCGTAGTGCTGGCGCGAATGGAGATAGTAGGCGGGGTAGGAGGCCTCGGGCGCCACGATCAGGTCAGGCGTGCGCTCGCCCGCTTCGTCGATGCGACGGAGTAGCTCGGCCCACGCGAGATCGTGGTCGACGAGGTCGAAGGCAGGCAGCTGCAGCAGCGCGACCCGGAGACGTCCGGCCCCGCCGCTGGTCACGCCGTCGGCTCGGCCGCCACTGGATTCCGCAACACACCGACGCCCTCGACCTCCACCTCGACGACATCGCCATCGGCGAGCTGCCGCGTGGTGCCGGCTGTTCCGGTGAACACGAGGTCGCCCGGCTCGAGGGTCATGTGCTGCGAGATCGTGGCGATGCACTTGCGGATCGAGTGCACGAGCTGGCGCGTGCTCGACCGCCGGACTTGCTTCCCGTTGACGCGACCGATCACGCCGATGCGCTCCGGGTCCAGGCCGGTCGTGATCCAGGGACCGACGGCAGTGAACGTATCGCTGGACTTCGCGCGCCACCACTGCAGGTCGCCCTGCTGCCAGTCGCGTGCCGAGACGTCGTTGCCGGCGGTGTAGCCGAGGACATGCGCGTCGACATCGTCCTCCGTGAGGCCCGAGGCGCGTCTGCTGATCACGGCGACGACCTCCGCCTCCTCATCGACCTTCTTTGCGCCTGACGGGAGAACGATGGTGTCGCCCTGGCCGATCACCGAGGAGGGCGCCTTGAGGAACGCTTCGGGCTGTGCGGGCGGCGTGCGGTCTCCGGCGTGACTCTTGTAGTTCACGCCGATGGCCACAATCTTCGTCGGCTGTGTTGGCGGCAGCAGATCCACCTTCGAGAGGGTGGTGCGCTCCCCGGTCGGCTCCAGTTTTCCAAACGGACCGCCCCGCACGAGCTCCACGCTGCCACGTCCGCTGATCAGGGCGGTCGAGGTGCGTCCGTTGTGCCGTACCCGTGCGATGCGCATCGTTCGTCCGTTCTGGTGGTGGGCCGCTGGTCGGTCAGGTCGCGTCGCTACGGATGTGTCGTTGCCGTCCGCGGCATGCTACCGCCCCGCCGCGGCCGCCGTCAGGCTGACCAGGCTCAAGAGCGAGGCTAGAGCGTCGGCGAGGGCGTCTCGAGACCGAGGGCGGTGGCGATCGCTTCGGCGTGCATGCCGTCGTGCATCGCCTGCACGATCAGCATGCCGCGCGGCGACTCCTCGACGCCCCAGGCGGTGGCGACCGGGGTGTCGAAGGGTGCGCCGTCGAGGACGGAGCCTGCCCGGAGCAGCTCCCGGCGCGCAACATCGAGGCGCTCGAGGCGCTCTGCGAGCGGGGTCGCACTGCCCTCGGCGACGCGCTCGGCGTTCCACGCCGCCCACTCTTGATCGGGCTGCGCCGTCACCTCGACGCCGCTCGCACCCTCGGCGACCGCGCGCAGCGTCGAGGCGATCAGCTCGTCCCACGAGGCGATGTGGGTCACGAGATCGCCGACCAGCCAGCGCACGCCGCGCGCGTCCTCGGGCAGGTCGAGCGGGAGGCTGGCGCCGGTCTCGTCGAGGTCGTCGAGGACGCGCACGAGCTGCCCGCGGCCATCCGCGAGGGCGGTCCAGGCGTCGATCCGGAGGAGCGGGTCTCCATGCGCAACATCGGGCTGGGGCATGCGCGGCAGTGTAGTGGCGGGTCGGCCCGAAGCGCACGGAGCTCACCGCGACCGCGTGCTACGATCCCGCCTCGCACTGTACGAATGCATGCGCCCCCGGGCGCAAACGCTGCGGGAGTCTGCCCTGCTGGAGCCTCTTCCCCAAGACAACCTCCACCTGCACAACAGCCTGACCGGGGAGAAGGAGTTCTTCCGTCCCCTGGAGGACCGCGTCGTTGGGCTCTACGTCTGCGGCGTCACGCCCTACGACGTGGGACACCTGGGACACGCGCTCACCTACGTCGTCCACGACATGCTGCGGCGCTGGTTGGAGCACACGGGCAACACCGTCCGGCACATCCAGAACATCACCGACATCGACGACGACATGGTCCGCAAGTCGAGCGAGCTGGGTGTCTCGATCGAGGAGCTGACGAACCGCAACCACGCGCTTTACCTCGAGGAGATGGACGCCCTCAACGTGCTCCGGCCAGACGACTTCCCGCGCGTCTCCGGGACGATGGACGAAATCATCTCGATGGTCTCGGCCCTGATCGACGGCGGATTCGCCTATGAGGTCGACCACTACGTCTTCTTCGACATCTCGAAGACGCCGGCGTTCGGCGCGCTCGCCGGGATGACCGTCGAGGAGCTGCGCACCGCCCCGCGCACCGACACGATGCCGGACGAGCCCGACCACCTGAAGCAGGATGCGCTCGACTTCCTGATCTGGCAGCCCTCGACCGCCGAGGGCGCGACATTCGAGTCACCCTGGGGGCCGGGCCGGCCCGGCTGGCACATCGAGTGCTCGGCGATGGGTCGTGCCAGCCTCGGTGATCGCATCGACATCCACGGCGGCGGCCGCGACCTGAAATACCCGCACCACGACTCGGAGATCGTGCAGTCGGAATGCGCGACGGGTGTCGGCCCCTACGTGCAGTACTGGGTGCACAACGGCACGATGAACCTCGACGGCGTCAAGATGTCGAAGTCGCTCGGCAACCTCGTCAAGGTCAGCGACCTGCTGGCGCAGGGACACACGCCGGACGCCATCCGGCTGATGCTGCTCGGCACGCACTACCGCGAAGATCGAGACTTCGTAGAGGCCCACCTGGACGCCTGGGAGCAGACCTCGGCGAAGCTCCGCGCGGCCTCCGAGGCGCGCGGCGGCCCCAGCGACCAGCTGCGCGTGCAGGCTTACCGCAACGCGTTCTCGAACGCACTGGACGACGACCTCGACACGCCGACCGCGATCCGTGTCCTCGAGGAGATCGCCGACGGCCTCGAGGCCGGTCGCCTCTCGGCCGAAACAGGCGTGCCGACCCTCCTCGAACTGGCCGACGTGCTCGGCCTGCGCCTCGGCCGCGAGGGATAGCCTCGGCGCGCCTAGCCCTCCGCATCGAGCTGCCGCACGAGGTCCATGAAGCGCTCGATGGTGTCGCCGCGCTCGCGGAGCGAGTCGCCGTGCGGGCCGACGCGGAACGTGTTGATGCCGGCGTCGCGGTAGATCCGCAAGCGGTCCATGACTGCCTGCTCGTCGCCGATGAGGTGGGTTTTCAGGAGCATCTCGACCGGCACGGCGGCGCGCGACTCGTCGCGGCGGCCGTCGAGCCAGAGGCGCTGGATCTCCTTCGCCTCGTCGGCCCAGCCCTGCCGCGAGTAGGCGTCGTTGTAGAAGTTGTGGCGGTGTGACCCCATGGCGCCGAGGCTGAAGGCGAGGCCGGGGCGCAGCGTCTCCGCCGCGCGTTCCGGGTCGTCCGTGAACCAGACCGCACCGCCAACCGCCAGATCGATGTCGTCGAGGCTGCGACCCGCCGCCTCCGCGCCAGCGCGCATCGGCGCGAGGAAGACCTCGGCCGTCTCCGGGATGAACGAGCCGCCGAGCCAGCCATCCGCCAGCTCGCCGGTCATGCGCAGGTTGGCGGGGCCGAGTGAGGCGACGTAAATCGGTAGGTTCGGCGTCGCCGGCGCGCCCGTCCGGAGCGCCTTCCCCTCGCCAGTGCCGCCATGTTCGGCGTCCAGCGGGAGCTGGTAGAACTCGCCGTCGTAGGCGAGTGTCTCGCCGTTGAAGACGCGGCGGCAGATCTCGATCAGCTCGCGCGTGTGCTTGATCGGCTTGCGGAACGGCACGCCGTGCCAGCCCTCGATCACCTGCGGGCCGCTGGTGCCCAGGCCGAGGATGAAGCGCCCGCCCGACATCGCGTCGAGCGTCATCGCGGTCATCGCCACCAGCGCCGCGGAGCGCGTGCCCACCTGCAGAATGCCGGTGCCGAAGCGGAGCCGCTCGGTCTGCGCCATCAACCAGGCGAGGGGAGTCGCACCGTCGTGCGCCCACGCCTCGGCGCTCCAGAGGGAGTCGACGCCGAGGCGCTCGGCCATCAGCGCGAACTCGAGGGTCTCGCCCCAGTCGTCGATGGCGTATCGCTGCAGCGACACGGATACTTGCATGGCGTGGCTCCTCGGCTGCCGCACCGCCCTTGGGCGCGGGCCGACATCGTAAATGCATGGCACCGACGAACGAAGGGTGGCGGATGCGCTCGCCGCTGGCGTCCCGATTGGACCGCCTGCCGTTCCACTACGGGTGGGTGATCGTCGCCGTCGCGATCGTCGGCAACATGGTCGCCGCCGGGGCCTCGTTCTGGGCCGTCGCCGTCTACATCCCTGCCATCTCCGAGGAGTTCGAGGTGAACCGCGGACCGGTCGTCGGCGCGTTCATGGTCGGCAACGCGCTGTTCTCGCTGCTGGGCCCGCTGACCGGTCGCTACATCGACCGTCGAGGCGCGCGGCGGGTGCTGATCGCCGGCGCCATCATCGCCCCGCTGGCGTATGCGGGGGCCTCGCAGGCGACGAACCTGTGGCAGCTCTACCTCGGGTGGGGCGCGGCCGGCGCGGCGCGGACGTTGATCATGCCGATCCCGTTCAACTGGGTGATCACCCGCTGGTTCGAGGGCCGTCGGCGGCAGGCGGCGCTGGGCTTGATCACGACCGGCTTCGGCCTCGGCGGCGCTGCGTTCCTGCCGGCGATGGACTGGATCGAGAGCCGCTCGGACTGGCACGTCGCCGTGCTCGTCAGCGCCGGCGCGATGCTCGTAGTCTATGGCCTGGCCGCGCTACTCGTCGTCTCAGACCACCCGCGCGAGGTGGGTCTGGCGCCGGTCCGCGCCTCGGACGAGGCGCCCGCGAGCGACGATGCGCCGGAGTGGGGCTTCGACGTCGCCTCGGCGCTCCGCAGCGGCGTGTTCTGGGCGATGTCGGGCGGGCTGATGCTGTTCTTCCTCGGACAGGGCGCGGTGACGACGCTGGGCGTCGACTTCTTCGAGAGCCGCGAGGTACAGACTGGCGCGGTGATCATCGCCCTCGCTGCACTGGTGCGGACCGTCCTCCGCGTCCCGCTCGGCCTCGGGCTGTCGAGGGTGGAGCGAGTCTACCGGCTCGCCGTCCTCGTCTCGCTGTCGCAGGCGGCCGCGCTGTTCCTGCTGGTGGCCTCGACGGACACGCCCGGCATCGCCGGCTTCATCTTGCTCTGGGGCGTGGGCGGTGCGTTCGCGCCGATGCTCGAACCGCTGCTGGTCACCCGCACCCTGGGCGTGCGCCACTTCGGCGCCGTCAGCGGCACCGTCGCCCTGATCGCGTTCGGCGGGCAGTTCGTCGGTCCGCTGGCCGGCGCGGTGCTGTTCGACGCGACCGGCAGCTACGGCCTGCCCTTCGCGCTCTATGCCGCGGGCTTCCTCGGCACGGCGGTGCTGATGCTGGTCACCGCCGCACTGGTCCGAGGCGAGAGCTACCGCCGCAGCGCCCGCGCCGCCGGCCTCGTCCTCGACGATGCAGCCGAGGCGGGGACCAGCGAGTAGATCGTCCGAGTACCGGTGCTACCCGTCGCTCTTAGGCGCCTCGTCGGAGGCACCGTCGGATTCGTCGTCTTCGGCGCTCGCCGCGTCCTCGTCGGTGGGCTTCGACTTGCGCAGCTCATCCTCGGCGGCGCGGACGGCGGGACGCAGGACGCGGGGCGTGGCAGCGTCGGCGGCGATGCGTGCGCCGCGACCGGCGGCGCGCTTCAACTCGTCCTCGTGCTCGACGACATAGTCGCGCGCCTGGCTGGCGGCACGCTCGGCGTGCGGACGCGCGGCGTCGAGGGCGGACTTCGCCTGCTTCGCGAGGCGCTCCGCTTCAGGACGTGCGGCCTCGGCGGCCCGCTGGGCCTGGCGCGACGCTTCCTGGATCCCGGCGTCGGCCGCTTCACCGGCGGCCTGCGCCAGGCGGCGCAGACTGGCGCCGAGCGAGGGCGGTTCGGGCAATGGCGGTTCGGGCGACGACGGCTCGGGCGACGAGGGTTCGACATCCTCGGGCTCACCCGCGGACGCTTGCTCCTCGGGCGGGTCGGGGTCGTTGCGTTCGGATGGCCGGTCGGGCATGGCCGCGATCTTCCCGGCGCGCGGCGGGCTACTCGCCCGCGTCGCGCTCCTTCGCGCGCTCCAGCGCACGTACGATCATGCCCTTTTCCGGGACCGGCTTCCAGCCGGCCGTCGTGTTGAAGTAGCGGCAGCCGGAGGACCGTTCATCGGGCTCCCGCTCCTGGTATTCGACATCGAGGCCATCGACGCGGATCGTCGGCGAGCCGATGCACTTCGCCTCGATCGCCTCCTCGTCGGCGCGGATCTGCGTCTCCTGCACCTCGAGCTCGCCCAGGCCGGCCTCGGCAATGGCCTCCTTGAGGACGGCGCGGATGTCGTCCTGGTGGTCGCAGCGCTCGGTGAGCACCATTGTGACTTCCATGTGAGGTCCCTTCGGTCACGCGCGTCTGCGCGCCGGTCGCGCCATGGATTTCTACACGCGATCTGCCTGCGGCGCCAGTGGCCGCAGGCCGCGCACGGTCGGCCGAAGTCGATCAGCGACCGTTCCCACCGGCCCGCCCTGGACTGAGGCGGGGGAGTATCCCCCGCACCCCCTCCGCAGACCGGCAGAAAAGACGTGGCCCAGTGCGACATCCGTGGAGTTCGGGGCGCCTCGAAGAGGGACTACTTAGCCCAAACGCCAGGCGGCGATCACCTCGTCGTCGTGGGGGAAGGGGAGGTCGGGCAGCGCGTCCGGGTCGAACCACGCCACCTCGAACGCCTCGGGCCCGGCGACCGCTTCGCCGGCGACGAGATGGCCGGCGTAGGCGATGAAGACGACCGGGTCGCCCGGGTGGCTCCAGACGCCGAGCAGGCGGTCGAGCGCGACCTCGACGTGCGTCTCCTCGCGGACCTCGCGCGCCGCGGCGTCCTCGACGACTTCGCCGGCGTCGACGTAGCCGGAGGGGAAGGCCCAGCGGCCGAGCATCGGCTCGTGGTTGCGGCGGACGAGGAGGATGCGGCCCTCGTGCTCCACGACCACGCCCGTGGCCACCTTCGGGTCGCGGTACCAGACGCGCTCGCACGCCTCGCAGGTGCGCGGCGAGGCCGGCGCGTCGGCGGCGAAGGAGGCGCCGCAGGCGGGGCAGTGGCTGGCTGGGTCGGGCAGAGGCATGGCCTGCGAGATCTCCCCAGCCGCTACATGAACATGATGACGCGCCGGAAGGCCTCGACGTAGCGCCCGTCGTCGCCGCGCCAGTTGACGCGCATCTGCTGCAGGAAGTCTTCATCCTCGACGGGGAACTGCGAGGGGTGGGCGAGCAGAGCTTCGATCTTGCGCTCGATCACCTCGCCGATGTCGGCGTCGAAGTTGGGCTCGTTGGCGCCCCAGAGGTAGAGCTCGCGCACCTTGTGCGGGGCCAGCCCGTCCGCGAGCTGCTCGGGGAAGTTGAGACGGTCGCGGGCCGTCGGGTAGACGGCATCGACCGTGGCGAGGCCGGTGACGCGGTGGTCGCTGTGGTTGACGAAGGCGTCGCCGATGATCACCGGCTCCGGATCGTGCGTATACACGGCGAAGGGTTGGAACGCGCGGATCTGGCGGGTGATGGCGCCCAGCAACTCGCGGGAGTGCACGAGCTCGCCGTCGGTGAAGCCGAGGAACTCGACCTCCTGCACGCCGAGCAGGTCGGCCGCGGCACGCTGCTCCTGTGCGCGGGTGGTGACGAGACGGTCGGGCGTGAACGCCTCGTCGTCGCTGCCCTTGGAGCCGTCGGTGACCACGACGTAGCGGACGGTCCAGCCGGCCTGCGCCAGCAGGCAGGCGGTGCCGGCGGCGCCGAAGTCGGCGTCGTCCGGATGGGCGGCTACGACGAGGGCGCGCTTGCGCTCGCCCAGCTTCTCGTTGGGCTCGCCCGGGCGCTGGTCGCCAAACAGATCCTCGAGGCCCGCTGCCATCGCGCTCCCTCTCTCCATGCCCGACCGCCGCTTACCGCCACGGCGAAGATGTGCCGGGCGCACACACGAGCGCCGATCGTAGCGCGTGCCGCGACGAGGGGCTGCGAGCGGGGTGGCGGGGCGGTGCGAGTGGTTGACGAGCGCGTCGAGGTGGGACTACGGTTGTTCGGAACAGAACATATGTGCCTACCGAAAGGCGGTGTCCACAGACCTGTCCACACTGTGAGCGATTGTGCAATCTCCAGTCAGGCGCCGACGCCGCGCGGCGAGAGACCACACTCGGTGTCCGCCTTCGATCGGGCATGTTGTGGATATCCGGAGCTTTGCTCCTGGTCGGGGCGCCGTCAGCGGAGGCACAGCTTGTAGACCAGGGGGCGCGCGGGCAAGCGCCCATCGAGGGAAATAGCCATGACTGACGACCTGTCAGCGAAGCAACAGCGGATCCTGGACTTCCTCGGGGAGTTCATTACCGAGCGCGACTATCCGCCTTCAATCCGAGACATCCTGCATGGCTGCGCCATCTCCTCGACCTCGGTCGTTGACTACAACCTGAAGCGGCTCGAGGAGCGCGGCTACATCCGCCGCGACCGCGAGGTCTCGCGCGCCATCGAGCTGCTGAACGGCCAGGGCGCGCGGCGCGGGCGCTCGGTTAGCGTGCCGCTGCTGGGCAAGATCGCGGCCGGCGCGCCGATCCCGGTGCTGCCCGAGACGCTTACCAGCGCCGACGAGTTCGTTGAGCTGACGGCCGAGCAGGCCGGCGGTCGTGACCGCCTCTTTGCCCTGCGGGTCGAGGGCACCTCCATGATCGACGCGCTGATCAACGACGGCGACATCGTGGTCCTCGAGGCGACGCACTCCTGCGACGACGGCGACATGGTGGCCGTCTGGCTGCGCGAGGAGGAGGAGACCACCCTCAAGCGCTTCTACGTGGAGGGAGAGCGGGTCCGCCTTCAGCCCGCGAACGCGACGATGGATCCGATTTACACGGACGCCGGCAACGTCGACATTCAGGGACGTGTCGTGACGGCGATCCGCAGCCTCTAAGCTCCGACCGCCGCTCGCCCTGCCTCGATCGTTCCGACGCGGGCGCTCCAACTCGGTCGCCGAGACTCGCTCGCCGAGACTCCGTCGCCAAGACTCCGTCGCCAAGACTCCGTCGCCAAGAACGAGGACCGCCCGCTGGCTGCGCCCGCCCGAGGCGGCCGCTACCCTGATCGCGTGACGGGCGGGAACCCCATGGCGGTCGTCGGACGCGATCCGATCATTAGTGTGCGCCACCTCGATGCCTCCTACTCGGTCGACGAGACAGAGTTGCCGGCGGTGCGCGACGTCTCGCTCGACCTCTACCCCGGCGAGGTGCTGGCGCTGGTCGGCGAGTCGGCGTCAGGGAAGAGCACGGTGGCGCATGCCCTCCTCGGGCTGCTGCCGTTCAACGCCACGGTGGCCGGAACGATTGAGTACCAGGGCCGATCGATCGTGGACATGCCGATCGAGGAGCTGCGAGAGATTCGCGGCGACGAGATTGCGATGATCTTCCAGGATGCGCAGTCAGCGCTGACCCCAACCCTGACGGTCGGCGACCAGGTCTCCGAGATGATCCGGGCCCATCGCGACTCGGGCGACGCCGAGGCCATGCGGACGTCAATCGAGCTCCTAGATGGGTAGTGTCCTAGTTTGGGCGAGATACGAGGTAGGCGGCCAGCCAGTCGGTCTCGCGAATCACATCGTCCATGTAGGGCATGAGGTCGTGCTCGACCGGCTCGAACCTCGCCGGGCGACCTTCGTGGTCGAAGTGGTGGCGATGCAGGGTGTCCACATTGCCATGGCAGTTGTCATACCTGAAAAGCGGCACCGTTTCCGCAGGCGATCTCAACAGCGCCATGTAGACGTACTCGGATGTGGCCACGTACGGGACATCGCGGCGATATTCTACGGTCAGGCGCTTGTGAGTTTCGAGGACGCCGCCCGCCGACGTGAACACATGCCCGTCCAGCTGCATAAACTGCAGCGTCCCGTCAGCGACCTCGGGCTCTGTGAACACCAGGGTATCCGTGACGACGACGCCCTCGGCGTATAGGCCGTCCAACTTGCGCTGGTGGACTAGCCGGTAGTTGTCGTACTGGTGGGGCCCTCGGGGTCGCCGCTTTCCGTCAGGCGTTGGAGGGTTCGGTAGTCGCTCAGCCACCGCGCGATCTCCGCGGTGCTACGCATGTCGCCAGCGGCCACAGCGGCAGCCATGAAGTCGGACGAACATTCGTAGCGGCGTTCCATGCGCTTGCAGAACGTGCGAAGCCGCTCGGCAGTCGTCTCGACCGGCTCCCGGCGCACGCGCAGGGCCGGAGACCGTTGCAGGATGGCCATCGCCGCGCCCCCTCACGTCCGCTACCAGAAGGATAGCATGACGTGATCTTCGGCACCATGATGACCATGGCCTAGCGCGCCGCCTCCACCAAGTCTCGCACCGTCCACGGCCACGGCATGACGCCCTGCCGCTAGGCTCCAGTCAAATTAGGACACTACCCCTAGATGAGGTGCTGCCTGACGGTGCGCGCGTGGCCAAGCTCTACCCGGGACAGCTCTCTGGGGGCATGGCGCAGCGTGTGATGATCACCCTCGCCACGGCGCTCAAGCCATCCATCATCATTGCGGACGAGCCCACGGCGAACCTCGATCCGGCCATGCGCATGGAGACGCTCGCCCGGCTCGAGGCGCTGCGCGACGAGCAGGGCGTGGCGATCCTGCTGATCACACACGACTTCGGCGTGGTGGCGCGGCTCGCCGACCGTGTGGCGGTGATGTACGCCGGCGCGATCGTCGAGACCTCGGACGTGCGCACGATGTTCCGTCAGCCGCGGCATCCCTACACGCACGGGTTGCTCGAGAGCCTGCCCACGCTGGTTGGCGAGCACGGTCGCCTCGTCTCGATGCGCGGCCAACCGCCCGACCTGCGCGAACTCGGCGAGGAGTGTCCGTTCCTCGAGCGCTGCTACAAGGCCACCTCGGCCTGCCGTCTGGAGCCGGCGCCGGCGCTCGAACCGTACGAGGACGATCCTGGGCATCTACCGGCCTGCTTCAACCCGATCGCGGTCGACCGCGACTAGCGGCCGCCGCAGCACCCATCAGCGCCGGGCCGCCGCCGAACCGCCGAAGCCGCGCGCGAGGTCGACGATGAGCAACTCGAGCGCGAGGCGTTCCGGGAGTTCGCCCGTCTTCACTTTCGTGTCGCTCGCTTCGATGGCGCGCAGCGCCGCCTCCGCCTGGATGCTGTTCGAGGCGCGCGCCTGGCGTGTGAGCTTCGTGGCGGGGAAGCCGCGGACGCCGCAGGCTGCGCCGACCTCGTCCTCGGACGCGCCGGCCGCCAGCAGTTCGGTCGCGCGCACCAGATGGCGCACCTGCCGGGCGATCATCGCCTGGATACGCAGTGGGGGCTCGCTTCCGCTGGTGAGCAGGCGGTCGAGCGTCCGCAGCGCGGCCGGGGCGCGGCCCTCGACGACGGCGTCGACGACGTCGAAGATGCTCTGCTCGCGGGCCTCGGGCGTCAGCGCATCGACATCCGCGGCCGCGATCGCGCGCTCGCCGGCGTAGGTGCGGAGCTTGTCGAGTTCGCTCGCCAGCATGCGCAGGTCCGCGCCCACGAGGTCCACCAGCCGCTGCAGCGCCGCCTCCTCGATCGGGACGCCGAGGCGGTCGGCACGCTCGCGGAGCCAGACCGCGACGGGACTCGGACGGCCGCGGCCGCCGTAGACGCGCAGCAGCGGGAACTCCGTGACCTCTACGCCGTCGAGGTCCTTGAGCGCCGCCAGCAGCAGGGAGCGGCCGACGACGTTGCGCCGGTCATCGCGCGGCGGTCGCTCGCGTAGCACCACGGTGTTCTGTGATGGCATCAACGGCAGCGCGTCCAGCAGCGGCTGCCACTCGTCCACGATTCCGCGCCGGCCGCCCAGGGCGGACAGCAGCCCCTCGACGATCACGAGGCGGGCATCACCCATGAACGGCGGCGCCATGGCGTGTTGCACCAGCTCCGCGGGTCGCAGACCTCGGCCGGTCAGCTCGCTGGTGTTCGTGGCGAGCGTGTCGTCAACGTCGAGGCTCGCCCGCAGATCGGCCAGCGCCTCGGAGGCGCGAAACTCGTCCGGGCCGTAGAAGACGTGCAGCATGTGCCCAGCCTCGGCTGTCGGTCGATGTCGCGGTGGTCAAGCGGCTGGGGACGCCGAGCTGATGGTGCGCAGGCCGGACGCCGTTTGTCCAGTCGGGCCTAGTCGATATCGAGCTGCCAGCCGAACCACGCCGCCAGCGTGACGAGCGCGAGGATGGCCACGCCCGGCCAGAGCAGCGTCGCGAAGAAGACGCCGTCTGCCGCGGCCCAGTCATATGCGGCCCAGCCGAGGGCGCCGGCGAGGCCGGGCAGCAGCAGCCAGCGCGGGAAGCGCGGATCCTCGTCGTCGACCAGCGCGGAACTCAGGAGCTCGCGCGGGGAGACCTCGTCCCCCGGCTCACTCGCAGTCTCATCTTCAGGGCGTTCGGGTTCGCTCATCGCTCGACCTCGCCTCGATCCTAGCGCGCGACCTCGAGGGACGCCGCCTCGTCGGCGGACGCAGGCGTCTGCGCGCCGGCATCGTCCGGGCGCTGCACGGGCTCGGGGTCGGTGTCGCCGCTCGTCAGCCAGAGCGCCAGCGCGATCGCTGCCAGAGCGGTGAACACGACTGCGGCGATGACCAGCGCCGTCTCCACCCCCTGGCTGTCGGCGATCGGTCCGAGGGTGAGCGCCACGGCGATGAAGCCAACGTTGGCGGCCATCGACGCCAGCGAGACCGTCGTCGCCCGCTGACTGTCGGTGACGCGCCGCGAGAGGAAGTCGATGGCGTGAACCCACAGGACGTTGAACGAGATCGAGGGCAGCATGAAGACCGGGATCAACCAGATCGCACCGGTCGCACCGGCCAGCAGCGAGAGCGGTCCGCCCACCGCCATCACTACTACCACGCGGCGCAGCCCGAACCGGCGCACGAGCGGGGCGGCGAGGAGGGAACCGACCGACGACACCAGCAACTGGCTGGCGACGAAGGCGCCGATCAGCCAGATCTCGGCGTCGTGGGTGCGGAAGAGGATGATCGGCAGGGTCACGCCCATCATCGAAATCGTGACGCCTCCACTGACCCAGACCAGGATGAACGACCACATCGAGCGCGTGTGCAGGACGCGGGACAGCGCCAGGCGCCCGGTGGCCACGAACGAGGAGCGCTCGTCACCCCTCGGCGGCTCGCGCAGCCAGAGCAGCAGGACGACGGCGGGCAGGGTCAGGGCGGCGCTGATGAGGAAGGGCGCGTTGAGCGGCAGCCAGATCACGATCACAGCGCCGACCAGCGTCGACCCGGCGATCATCGCCGTCAGCGCGCCGTTGAGGAACCCGATCCGGCTGAAGAACTCGTGGTCCCGCTTCAGCGCTTTCATCGATTCGAACAGCACGGCCGAGTCGGCGCCGGAAGAGAATGCTTCGCCGATGCCGAACGCGACGTACGACAGGAGCAGGAGCGGGAGCGTGGTCGCGAGCCCGAACGTGAGGAAACCGATGACGGTGATCGAGCCGGCGAGCATCAGGCTGAGCCGCCGGCTGTAACGGTCGGCCACGATCCCCGTCGGCACCTCCGCGAGCAGGATGGTCGCGCCGAAGGCGGCCTCGAAAGCGAGCACCTGGCCGATCGTCAGCCCGCGCTCCTCGAGGAGGTAAATGACCCAGATCGCCTCGCCGAGCCACAGCCAGCGGAGGACCCACCACCAGGGCAGGATCCGCATGTTGCGTTCCATCTCGACCTCGACGGTCGAGGGGGTGACGGCGGTCGGTTCGCGCATCGATCGAGCCTAGGGCCGCGCCCCCTCGGGGGCTACGATCGTCACATGACTGATTCGCAGCCCAGCTCACGCCCGATCGAGTGGGCGTCGCGGGTGCGGCGTTCGACCATCCGCTGGCTCTACGAGCAGGACGCGCGTGGCATCGTCGACGAGGAGTTGATCGACGAGGTGGCGTACGGCTTCTACGCCCGTTGCCGCAGCATCCTCGACGCCACGCGTGCGTGGCGCGAGGGCGTGGCCACCTGCCTCGAATGCCGCAGCGAGCTGCCCCACCACTACGAGCGTCCGAGGTGCTCCGCTGCGCGCACTGCGGGTGGGAGACGACGTGGCTCGCCTACCGGCGCAGCTTCCGCAGTAAGCAGCCTGCTCGCCGGGAACGCCGGGCCCTGGTTCGCGGAGTACCTCGAGCGGCTGCCGCAGGCCCGCACGCCTCGCGAACGGATGCTCCTCGTCGATTGGATGGTCCACCGCCTGCACAATGCGCTGCCCGAGGGCGGCGAGGCGCCGATTGGGCGGCCGGCGGCCGTCAACATGATCGGTGGCACGCTGTCCCAGGTGGCGGCGATGCTCGACGAGCTGGCAGCGGTCCCCGGTTCGCGCATCGGACCGCCCGAGGCGCATGCGCAGTGGCGCGCCCGCACCTGGTTGCCCCCGCCGGAGGCGGTCGCCGCCGCTGAGGCCGAGCGGCGGGCGAAGCGCGCCGCGGATCAACTTCGCTACGGGAAGAGGTCCAGCTCCGACTCACGCACGATTTCGGCCGATGAGCCCTCGCCACGGTCGTAGTCGTAGCCACGGACGAGGGCCACGGGGATAGCGTCGACCTTGCCCATGACCAGCTCCGCCGCGCCCGCCACCTCGTCGGCGACGCAAATTTCGGTGACGCGCAGTTCCACGCCGTCGAGGTCCTCTTCACCCACGTAGCTGCGCATCGGCAGCAGGCCCGCGACGCCGATCGCGACGTTGGTCTGGCCGTGCCGCCAGGGCCGGCCGAAGGTGTCGGTCATGACCACGGCCGTCTCGATGCCGAGACGTTCGCGGAACGCGTCGCGCATGGCGCGGCAGGAGGCGTCAGGGTCGACCGGTAGTAGCGAGATCAGGTCCTCGCCGCCGACGTTCGAGGCGTCGACGCCCGCGTTCGCGCACTTGAAGCCATGGTGCGTCTCCGTGATCAGGACGCCGCCCACCTGCCGGATCACCCTCGAGGATTCGCGCAAGACCGCCTCGACGACCCGTGGGTCCTTGTCGAAGCGGTCCGCGTAGGCGGCTGCGAACGGACTCGGCTCGAACGTATCGAGGGGTACCACCTGTCCCTCCGCCTTGGAGACGACGCGCTGCGTGACCACGATCAGGTCGCCGTCCTCGATGGGCGTGCCCTGCGCCTCGGCGGCGTCGATGATCTGCCCGGCGAGGTCGTCGCCTTCCTCGACCATCGGGATGCCCCGCAGGCCAATCACGCGAACGTCTGGAATGGCGCCAGCGTCGGAGGTCACGACGCACCCCCATGGCCATTCAGGCCGTTGATCTGGACGCTGCTGTGCGTTTTGTAGCGACCGTTGATGCCGATCAGGAGGATCGTGATGTCCTCGACGAAGCGGGAGAACCGGAGCGGTCCAGCATCGACGGCGCGGATGTCGCCGATCTCGTCGGCCAACGCCATTACGGCGTCCTTTGCCTCACCGTTCGGGCCGGTGACGAGCACGTCGGCGTCGACCGGCACGTCCGGGTCCATCAACACCTCGGCGGCGCAGTTGTGAAACGCGCCGATCACCGTCGCGTCTGGCAGCAGTTCCTTCGCCTCTTCGGTCGCTGAGCCGGCGGGCACCTCGACGGGGCGCGGCCCGCGCTCGAAGCGCACCGGCACCACCGCGTCGACCACGACCTTCGAGCCGATCTCGTCCCGCAGCGACTCGAGGGTGGGGCGATGCGCCTCGTAAGGCACCACCACGACCACGAGGTCCGCGTCCGCCACCACGGTGGCGTTGTCACCGCCGGTGATGTTGTCGCGCCCGAGGCTGGCGGCGAGGTCGGTTGCGATCTCCTCGCCACGCTGGGCGTTGCGGCTGCCGATGCGCACCTCGTGCCCGGCGATCGCGAAGCGGGTCGCCAGGCCGCGGCCCTCCGGGCCGGTGCCGCCCACCAGGGCGATGCGGTGACTCATCTCGGCGCTCCTTGCCGCCCTGAACGGGGCGTAACATGCGAGGTCGATTAGCGCAGTTCGCGGCCGCTACGGCGGCGGCGCCTATGGTCGCCCGGGGGACCGATGACCACAACAGCCAGCGCCGCGCCCGAGGCGATCGCTGCCCCCGCCCTCGACGCGCGGGGCGTGATGCACGAGTACGAAAGCGCCGCCCGCGGTGGACTGTTCGGCGCTCTCGGATCACCCGGCGAGCGCTTGCGAGCCCTCGACGGCGTGGACCTGACGGTCGGCGCAGGCGAATTCGTCGCGCTGGTTGGCCCGTCTGGCTGCGGCAAGACCACGCTGCTGCGCGCCGCGGGCGGGCTGCTCGAGCCCACGCGTGGCGCGATCGAGGTGCTGGGCGGGACAGGCGACGCGGCCCGCGCCAGCGGCGCGATCGGCCTCGTCACGCAGGACGCCGGTCTGCTGCCCTGGCTGACCGTGGAGGACAACGTGCGGCTGACGCTGCACCTCACCGCTGCCGAAGCAGACGTTCCGGCGCTCCTCGAACGTGTCGGCATCGCGCGCTTTGCACGCTATTACCCCTCGCAGCTCTCCGGCGGCATGCGGCAACGCGTCGCGCTGGCGCGAGCGTTGGCGCATGGTCCGCGCCTGCTGCTCATGGACGAGCCCTTTGGCGCCCTCGACGAGCTGTCGAGGGAGGAACTGCGTCTGGAGCTGCTCGAGATCTGGGAGCGTGAGCGCTCCTCGGTGCTGTTCGTGACCCACGCCGTGCGCGAGGCCGTGCTGCTGGCCGACCGCGTGGTGGTCATAAGCGGCCGCCCCGGCCGCGTCGTGGCAGACGTCGCGATCGACCTGCCGCGGCCGCGCAACGAAGCCCTGGAGGCCACGCCGCGGTTCAACGCGCTGGTCGACGAGCTGCGGCTGGCGCTGCGCGGCTCCTCCGGCGGCGACGCATGAGCACCGTCGAGGGCCTGGCGGACGGACGGCGCGACGAGCCGCTCGCGCCTCGCACGTCGCTGATGGACGTGGCGCGCCGGGCGTTGATCGTCGGCGGGGCGCCGGTCGTGTTCGCGGCGCTGCTGCTGGCGGTCTGGGAGACGTGGGTCCGCGCTCGCGACATTCGCGAGTACCTGCTGCCGGCGCCGAGCGCCGTCCTCGACGCGTTCCGTGACGACCCCTCGCGCTACCTCGAGGCCGGCCAGACGACGCTCTACGCGGCGGCCGGCGGGCTGGTGATCGCGAGTGCGGTGGCCTTCGGCCTGGCGGTGCTGATGGCGCACTCGAAGGCCATCGAACGAGCGCTCTATCCCCCAGCGGTGATGATCAAGGTGACCCCGATCGTGGCCGTGGCGCCGCTGTTCACGATCTGGTTCGGCTTCGGAGTGCTGCCGAAGATGCTGATCGCGGCGCTGATCACGTTTTTCCCGATGTTGGTGAACGCGATCATCGGGCTGCGCGCGATCGACCCGACCGCGCACGAGTTCATGCGCTCGCTCAACGCCTCCCGGTCGCAGGTGTTCTGGCGGCTGCGCCTGCCCTCGTCGCTGCCCTACGTGTTCGCGGCGCTCCGCATCTCCGTGCCGCTCGCGCTGATCGGCGCGGTCGTGGCGGAGTTCCTCTCTGGAACGTCCGGGATGGGCCAGCTGATCCTGATCGCGAACGGCGATCTGGACTCGCCGGCGCTGTTCGCGGCGGTGTTCGTGTTGGCCGCGATCGGGGTGGTGCTCACCGGGGTCGTCTCCTACATTGAGCGGCGCGTGCTCTTCTGGCACGAGTCTGTGACAGGCGTGTAGCGCCCGCACTCACGGTGCGGATACACAGCCGAGGATCCAGCAAGCGCGTGTAGCGCCCGCACCCAAGGTGCGGATACACGCACGGTGAACCGGGTGTATCCGCATGCCTTCACTTCCACGCGTGCCGCGTTCGTGGCGCTACATCTTCCTAGCAGCGATCGCTGTTGCCCTCGTCTGGACCGCCTGCGGCGGTGACGATGACGACGAGTTGCGGTCGATCACGTTCATGGCCGGCTTCCGCGCCCAGGCCAACCTGCCCTTCGTCGCGGTCTACGTCGCCGATGAGCAAGGCTTCTTCGCCGACGAGGGCCTCGACGTCTCGATCCAACACTCGGCGGGGCAGGAAGAGCACGTCCGCCTGCTGCTCGCCAACGAGATCGAGTTCACGACCGGCACCGCGGCGCAGGCGCTGCGGCGCAATGTCGACGGCAACCCGGTGCAGGCGGTCGCCCTGTTCGGCCAGCGCGGCGATCAGGGCTTCGTCGCGACCGTCGAGTCCGGCATCGCCGGGCCCGAGGACTTCGCCGGGCGCAGCGTCGGCTTCAAGGCGGGTGTCGTCCCGCCGGAGCTACATGCACTGCTCGCGACGGCGGGCCTCACCGTTGACGATGTGAACCTCCAGGCCGTTGGCTTCGACGCGCGCATCTTCATCGAGGGCGAAGTCGAGGTGTTCCCGGTCTTCCTCAGCAACGAGCCGGACACGATCCGCAACGCCGGTGTCGATATCAACGTGATCGACCCGCACGACTACGGAGTGCCGACCCTCGGCGTCGCCTACACCGTGAACGCCGGTCTCGTCGAGGACGATCCCGAGCTCGTCGAACGCTTCCTCCGCGCGACGCTGCGTGCTGTGGCGTACATCGAGGACCACATCGACGATGCGATCGAGGTGACGCTCACGTACGCCGAGGGCGCCGACCCGGGGCACCAGCGCTTCCTGCTCGAGACCGACCTCGCCAACGCGCAGCGCTCGGACGGCATCGGACGCGCCACGACGGCGCAATGGGAGGCGCTGGCCGGGGTGCTCAAGGAGTACGGCGTGATTGAGCCCGAGGCCGTAGTGGATATCACGGCGGCCTGGGACGGCTCGTTCGTCGACGCACTCTACGAGGAGGGCGACATCGAGTAGCCGCCAGCGCTCGTTCGCTCGCTAAGGTGACGCTGTGACTGCCGAGCCATCGACGATCGATCCACCCACCCTCGACGACGTGCGCGCCGCCGAGGAGCGCATCACGCCGCAACTGTCGCTGCCCACGCCACTCGTTGCCTCGCCGGGTCTCTCCGAGCTCGTCGGCGCCGAGGTGCTGCTGAAGCTCGAGTTCGCCAACCCGGTCGGCGTGTTCAAGCTGCGCGGCGGCATCAACCTCGTGGCGCAACTGGAACCCGAGGTGCGGGCGGGCGGGCTCCTCACCGCCTCGACGGGCAATCACGGACAGTCGATCGCCTACGCCGCCCGGCTCTTCGACGCCCCCGCGCGCATCTTCGCGCCGGAGGGGTCGAACCCGGACAAGTTGCGCTCGATCCAGCGTCTCGGCGCCGAGCTGACGCTGACCGGGGAGCGCTTCGACGACGCGCGCGTGGCCTGCGAGGCGGCGGCGAGCGACCTCGGCGCGCGCTACGTGGACTCAGCGAACGAGCCGGCGCTGATCGCCGGCTGCGGCGTCGCGGCCCTCGAGGTGCTCGAACGCCAACGGCCTGACGTGGATGTCGCGATCGTGCCAGTGGGTGGCGGGTCCGGGGTCTGCGGCTGGCTCTCGGTCCGCGACGGTCTCGGGCACCCCGCCGAGATCTGGGGCGTGCAGTCGAGCGCAGCGCCAGCTGCGCACGATTCGTTCCGCGCCCGCGAGTTCCTTGAACGCGAGAACACCACGATCGCAGAGGGACTGGCGACCGCCGTCGCGTTCGAGCTACCGCAGCGCATGATGTGGGAGTCACTCGACGAGTTCCTGCTCGTTGACGACGCGGCGATCGAGGATGCCGTCGTCACGCTGCTCGAGGAGCAGCACCTCCTCGTCGAACCGGCCGGAGCCTCGAGCCTAGCCGCCGCGCTGGCGGCGAGAGATCGGCTCCAGGGGCAGCGCGTCGTCCTCGTGCTCTCGGGCGCCAACATCACGCGAGACCAGCTGCGGGCGTTGCTGACCTCGAGGTCTGGCTAGCGCAGCACGACGGTCGAGGAGGCGTAGATCTCGCTGCCGACATGGACCTCGAACTGCCACTGCCCGGCCTCGAGCGGTTCGTCCGGTCGGTAGCCCACCCACCAGCGCCCCGACTCACCGCCGAGCCAGGGCACGTCCGGTGTCTGGAACAACAACTGCCCGCGGTGGAACACGAGCCAGCGGATCGAAGTGATGTCCGTCATGCCCTCGTAGTCGAAGAAAGCGAGGAGCGTCTCCACCTCCGCGACGGCGATCCCGGTCGGCGCATGCGATGCGTCGACGCCCGAGGCGAATTCGAAACCGCCGACTGCCACCTCGGTGCCCGGCGTCGGCACTTCGCCGGCCAGGACTTGTGCCTCGGCGGCGGACACCACGACGCCGTCGAGGGCGATTTCGAGCCGCCAGGTGCCCTCGGCGAGGCCCGTGGCCGTCTCCGCCTCGAACCCGTCGACCACCAGCGCCGCTGCGCCGCGTTCCCAGACGTATGTCGAAGAGATCGGGTCCTGCAGCTCGCCATCGAGGTACCACGACTCCTCGACGAGCGTCCCGGGTTCGACGCCAATGGCCGTGAACTCGTAGTGCAGCGCCAGCGAGCCCATCGGGAACAGCTGCCCGTAGTCGAAGAGGTCCGCACCTACGTCGGTCGGCGAACTGCCGGCGGCGAAACGGGGAGCGCTGACCCAGGGCACGGTCGCGCCCTCGGGCGGCGCACCGCCGGTAGCGCTGCCGCGCTCGGGCGCGGCGACGTGGCGTCGCGAGGGGTTCTGCTGGGCCCGGCGCACGAGCGGGTTCGCCAGGTCGAGGGGTCGCAACTCGAACAACGCACCATCCTCGAGATGGCGATCGGCGGTCGCGAGCCCGACCAGCTCGCCGGCGGCATCAAAGGCGGGGCCGCCAAGTGCCGTGAGCGGCAGCACCGCGTCGGTCTTGAGGCGTGTGCGATTGGGCCTACCGATCTCGCCGTGCAGCCCGGTGACCGTCGCCGAGGTGACGGTGAGGAGTGTCCCCGGGTCCTCCGGCGGCCCCGTGTGGGCGAAGATCCGTACGGCTGCGCCGGCCACGACGAGCCCGTCGCCACGTGGCACGTTCGGCAACACGAAGGCGCCATCGATGGGGCCACCGTCGAGCAGTGACACGACGCGTAGCACGGCGACATCGACGGTCGAGTCCGCGACGACGATCTCGGCGAGGAACATCGGCACGGGCTCGAGGCCCGGCCCCGGGTTCATGCCCACCTCGATCGTGTCGTACGCCGCCGAGGCGTCGGGCGAGACCGGATTCACAAGCGAGAACGCGGTCAGCACGAGGCGCGCCGTCGTGTCGACGACCACACCGCTGCCGCGTCGCACGACGTCGTCGCCAGCGACGCTCTGCACCAGCACCACTGACGGCGCGAGCACCTCGTTCGGTACCGCGGGGCGGGGCGTGGGAGCGAACGTCGGCGCCGGCGTCGGGGTCATCGAGGGGATCGGGGAGGCCTCGAGGGTGGCCGTCGGCAGCGGGGTCGAGCCGTCGCCGGGGATCAGTTCGGCCGTCCGCTCGCAGGCGAGCAGCAGCGCCGCGGCGAGGAGCAGCACGGC
The DNA here is from genome assembly GCA_965198045.1 of Dehalococcoidia bacterium. Taxonomy (GTDB): domain Bacteria; phylum Chloroflexota; class Dehalococcoidia; order UBA2979; family UBA2979; genus CBDDEC01. The sequence continues at coordinate 107,038 of CBDAOL010000011.1, read as the reverse complement.
GAACGACGCGAGGCGCGGCATCTTACGAATCGGGGAGCGTGCACTCAGCATGGCCCTCGACGCTAGCGCGGGAGCGGGGCTGCGGCCACTCGCACCCGTGCTGGAGCCGCAGCAGCGGGCCCTCCACGCGTGCTCGCGTGTATGCTCACGCCCGATCCACGCGCAGTGACACGAGATCAGTGCACGAGAACGAGGCCGCGATGAGCTACCAGTCGATCATGTACGACGTCGAGGACCGCATCGGGACGATCACGCTGAACCGTCCGGAGCGGATGAATACGTTCGGCGACACGCTGCTCGCCGACTGGGCCGACGCGTTGCGCAGCGCGCAGGAAGACCAGGACGTGCGCGTGGTCGTCGTCACCGGCGCGGGCCGCGCCTTCTGCGCCGGAGCCGACCTCAAGGCCGGCGGCGAGGCGGGCGATGTGCTGCGACAGGAGCTGAACGCGGGCGAGCGGCGCAACTCGCTGCGCTACACCGTGCACCGCGTGGCGCAGGCCCTGGAGTACCTCGACAAGCCCTACATCGCCGCCATCAACGGCGCAGCCGTGGGTGCGGGGATGGACATGGCGTCGATGGCCGACCTCCGCATCGCCAGCGATGGTGCGCGCTTCGGCATGTCATACGTCAACGTCGGCCTCGTGCCCGGCGACGGCGGCGCATGGCTGCTGCCGAGGATCGTCGGCACGCAGAAGGCGCTCGAGCTGATCTGGAGCGGCGATCTCTTCGACGCCCAGGCGGCGCTCGACATGGGCTTCGTCTCGCGCGTCGTGCCGCACGAGGATCTGATGGCCGAGACGCGCGAGTTCGCGCTGAAGCTCGCGGCTGGCCCGCCGATCGCGATGCAGCTTGCCAAGCGCCTCGTCTACCGCGGCCTCGACCAGGACTTCATGGAGGGCCTCGAGCAGGCGCAGGCGGCCATGACCATCGTGCAGTCGGCCAGCGACTCGAAGGAGGGCCCGGCCACCTTCCGCGAGAAGCGCGCGCCGGAGTTCCAGGGGCGCTAGCGCCGGTCGTGCGGGCCTCACGACCGAGCTCACGCCTATACTCGGATCAGCCAGAGATTCGCGGCGGGGGCCGTCTTCGGGGCGGCCCTGCCTGTGTCCGGACTCATCCTGCGCCGTGCGTGCGGGAGCCACACGCGTTAGTAGTTCGTTTACGAACCTACCATCTGTCCTTCACTGCCAAGTCCGACGATGGTCAGAGCGACCACCCGACGCACAGCACAGGAGCAGGCATTGATGCCGAAGCACCCCTGGATGCAGGCCATCATCCTCGGCGGGACCGTTGTGGTGAGCCTGCTGGTTGGCAGCTTCCTCACCCTCAGCATCGTCGACGACGATGACCCGGCAGTGACACCGAGCCCCACGGCGACCGCCGAGGTCCCCGTCGCCGCCACCTCGACTCCCTCGCAAACCTCTGAGGCCACGCCCACCGTGAACGGCAGCGCCGCCGTGCTCGCGGCCGACCTGCCGGCGGTGATCGAGGCGAGCGCGCCCTCGGTCGCCGACATCGACCTCCTCGCCCCGGACGGCGTCACGGAGATTGGTGGCGGATCGGGCGTGGTCATCGACAAGGACGGTCACGTCCTCACTAACTGGCACGTGGTCGATGCCGCCCGTGGGCCGATCCAGGTGAACCTCTTCGACGGCACGGCGGCGATCGCCACGGTGCTGGGCACTGATCCCGCGGACGATCTCGCGATTCTCAAGATCGATGTCGACCCGGACAGCCTCGTACCGGCGACGTTCGGCGACTCGAGCGCGGTCCGGATCGGTGAGGTCGTGTTCGCCATGGGCAGCCCGTTCGACCAGGACTTCACGGTGACTGCGGGCATCATCTCGGCGAAGGGGCGGCGCAGCGAGACCAACTCGCCCTTCCGTGCGAAGCCCAACCTGTTGCAGACCGACGCTGCGATTAACCCCGGCAACTCGGGCGGGCCGCTGTTCAATCTCGACGGCGAGGTGATCGGCATCAACGTTTCGATCAACACCACGGACGGTGACTTTGATGGCCTCGCATTCGCGATTCCCTCGAACACCGTCGTCCGCTCGCTGCCGCAGCTGATCGCCGACGAGCCGATCATCCACGCGCAGCTCGGCGTGAACGGCAACGAGATCGACGCCGTCGATGCAGCGCGGCTCGACCTCGAGGTCACGCGCGGCGTGCTCGTCAGTGCCGTCAGCGGCGGCGCAGCCGCAGCCGGCATCCTCGGTGGTGACGTCATCATCGAGATCGACGGCCATGAGATCAGGACGTTCGAGGACCTGGCGGGCGCGATCGATGCGAGCGAGGTCGGCGACACAGTTCCGGTCGTCGTCAACCGCGACGGCACGGAGCTGACCCTGCAGGCCACGCTGCAACCCTGGCAGCAGCGGTAGAAGCATCTTCGACGGTCCGAACCACGACCCCGCCTCGCGGCGGGGTCGTTTGTGTTCGAGGCTAGAGCGGCTTGCCCGGAGGCAGCTCCATTGGGCGGCCCGCGACCGTCAACCACGCCCTCGATGCGGCGGCCGCCGCGCGCTGGTTGATGCGGCCGAGGAGATCACGGTAGGCGCGTCCGAGCACCGTCGGCGGCACCACCGAGGAGCCCACCTCGTTCGTGACGAGGATCAGCGCGCCGTCGCGCTCATCCGCAGCCGCGAGCAGCGCCTCAAGCTCCGCGACCAGCGTCGCCTCGAGGCCGTTCGTGGCGGCGAACGTCGGTTCGTCGCCAAGCTGCAGCAGCCGATTCGATACCCAGAGCGAGAGGCAGTCGAGCAGCATGGTCGCGTCGCCGTCGATCTCGCCGAACGCGCGCCCGAGGTCGGTTGGCTCCTCGACGGTGGTCCAGTCCCCGGGGCGGTCGGCGCGGTGGCGCGCGATGCGCTCCACCATCTCCTCGTCGAGTGGTTCGAGCGTGGCGAGGTAGGTGACGGGCGCGCCCGCCTCGCCGGCGAGACGTTCGGCGAGGCGGCTCTTGCCGCTGCGCGCGCCGCCGGTGACGAAGAGGATGTCGCCCATCGTTCAGGTCAGGATGGTCGCGGTGAGCCAGTCCTGCTCGAAGGCCGCACCGATCGCTAACCAGACGACGACCGTCGCCACCTCGATGCCCGCGCCGTAGATATCGCCGGTCACACCATCCAGCATGCGCGACGCCAGCGCGCCGACCGCGATCGCCGCGGCGGCGGCGAGCAGCACGAGGACCAGGCCGCCGGGGCCGAAGAGCGCGAAGGCAGCCACGGCGCCAATCAGCGTCGCCAGTGGGACCGCGACGGGCCAGAGCCCCTGATGGATCGCATGGCCCAGGCCCGCCGGGCGCGCGGGGCGGAACGCGAGCGCCATCGGCACTACGGCCCAGCGCCCGAGGGCGGGGCCGAGCAACAGCGCCGCACTCCGTATCTCCTCATGCAGCGACGCGATGGCCGCGAACTCGATCAACAGCACGAGCAGCAACGCCATCACGCCGGCGGGGCCCGTATTGCCCTCGCTCATCACGGTGAGGCGCTCCGCGCGGTCGCCCTGCAGCGCCAGGCCGTCAGCAGTGTCGGCGACGCCGTCGAGGTGCAGTCCACCGGAGGCGAGTGCCAGCAGCGCGACGAGCAGCGCCGCGGCGGGCAGCGGCGACCAGAGCTCGGAGAGCACGTAGCGGTCGAGGAGCATCAGCGCGAGGCCGATCAGTAGCCCGATCGCCGGGTACCACCCCAGCGCCTCGGCAAACGTCCGATCGCTGTAGGTCTGCACGCGCCGCAGTCGCCAGGGCGTCAGGAACTCGAGCGCGACCAGCGATCCACTCAACGTTCCAGAGATTGTGGGGCGCGTTGCCTCGTCGGCCATGTCCGCAGTGTAGGTCGCGCTCGCCGCAACGCCGAGGCGTTACTCCGGCGTCACCACGTCCTCGGAGTCAGACACCTGCGCCTCCTCGAACGTCGCCATCTCGTCGAGCAGCCGGCAGGCGGCGACGCAGACGGTGATCGCGAGCGCCGCGCCGGAACCCTCGCCGAGGCGGAGGCCCAGGTCGAGGATCCGCTCGAGCCGGAGTTCCTCGAGCGTCGCGTGATGCCCCGGTTCGACCGAGCGATAGCCCGCGATCAGGGACTCGACAACCCGTGGCGCGATCGCGTTCGCCACCAGGGCGGCTGCGCCCGAGATCACACCATCGACCAACGCGGGCACGCGCTGAGCCGCCGCGCCGAGGTAGACGCCGGCGAGCACGCCGATCTCGAATCCACCGACCGAGGCGAGCAGACCGACACCGTCGGCAGGATCCGGCGCGTTGACCTCGAGGGCCCGCGTGACGGCCTGAACCTTTGTCTCGAAGCGCTCGTCGTCCACGCCCGTGCCACGGCCCGTGACGCTGCGCGGGGGGCGACCGGTCGCGGCGGCGATCAGCGCCGCGGCAGCGGTCGAGTTGCCGATGCTCATCTCGCCGGCGCCCACGATGTCGACGCCATCGCCGGCGCGCTCGTCCTCGAACAGCTCGATCCCGGCGGCAATCGCCTGCTCCGCGTGGGTCCGTGACATTGCCGGCCCCTGCGTGATGTCATCAGTCCCCGCGGACAGGCCGAGGCGCAGCAGCCGCGGATCCTCGATCGGATCGCCGCTGACGCCGGCGTCGACGACCCGCACACGCGCTCCCGCGTGGTCTGCGAGCACGTTGATGGCCGCGCCACCGCGCAAGAAGTTGGCGACCATCTGCCGCGTCACCTCGGCGGGGTAGGCGGAGACGCCCTGCGCCGTCACGCCATGATCCGCTGCCGCGACGACGATCAGCCGCCGGTCGAGGCGTGGGCGGTCGCTGCCGGTGATGCGGGCGATGCGGATGGCGAGCGCCTTGAGCTGCCCGAGCGAGCCCGGCGGCTTCGTCAGCTGGCCCTGCCGTTCAGCCGCCGCGGTGGCAGCAGCCGCACCGTCGTCGAGACCTCGAATCGCCTCGACGGTGCGCGCGATGGTGTCGGCCGCCGACGCAGCGCTCATGGCGTCAGTAGTCGATGCCGGGCTGCGCCTTGATGCCCTGCTGGTACGGGTGCTTCACCTCGCGCATGTCGGTCACGAGGTCGGCGAACTCGATGAGGCGCTCATGGGCGTCGCGGCCGGTCATGATGATGTCGACGTTGGGCGGGCGCCCGGCCAGTGCCGCCAGCACCTCGTCCACGTCGAGCCAGCCGTAGGAGATCGGGTAGGTGATCTCGTCGAGGACGACGAGGTCGTAGTCCTCGGACGCGATCTTCTCGCGCGCCAGCTGCCACGCCTCCTTCGCGAGGGCGATGTCCTTCTCGATGTTCTCGGAGAGCCAGGTGAAGCCGTCGCCGAGCGAGATCATCTCGATGCCCATGCGCTTAGCGGCCTCGGTCTCGCCGTAGTGCGAAGTGGTGGCCTTGATGAACTGCAGCCAGATGATCTTCCAGCCGCGCCCCCAGGCCCGCATGGTGACGCCGAGGGCCGAGCTGGTCTTGCCCTTGCCGTCGCCCGTGTAGAGCAGCACCAGCGGGTGCTTCTTCGGGAAGAGGCCCTCCCATTTGCCCGCCCACTGCTCGACCTCGCCATCGACGAGGCGTTCGGTGACGGGCCCGGGGGTCGTGGGTTCGGGCGCCTCGGACGGCGTCGGCTCAGTCATCGCGCACCTCCGGCGATGCGCCCTCAGCATGCGCCGAGGGCGGGCTCGGCACCACCACCGGCGCGCCGTTCCGCGGATCCGCGATCACCGCGACGTGCGGGCCGTAGGTGCGGCGCACCAGCTCCGAGGTGATGACCTCGGCCGGTCCGCCCTCCGCGACGACTTCGCCCAGGTGGAGCAGCACCAGCCGGTCGCAGAACGCCGCGGCGAGCGTCAGGTCATGCACGACGACGAGCACGCCGGCACCGCCCGTGGCCAGCTCGCGCAGCACGCCCATCACCTCGGCCTGCGCCGAAGCGTCGAGGTTGGCCGTCGGCTCGTCGAGGAGCAGCAGCGGCGTCTCCTGGGCGAGCGCGCGGGCGATGAAGGCGCGCCGCCGCTCTCCACCGGATAGCGTCCCGAGTGGCCTCGTCGCGAGGTCGAGGCAGCCGGCGCGCGACATGGCGCGGTCCGCCGCCAGGTAATCGGCGCCAGACTCGCGGCCGAGCAGGCCGAGGTGCGGGTAGCGACCGAGCAGCACCAGCTCCGCCACCTCCATCGTGTCTGGCGCCTCAGGCAGCTGCTGCACCACCGCCAGCGAGCGCGCCAGCTCGGCGCGCGAACGTCCAGCGACCGGCTCGCCGTCGAGGGCGACCGAGCCTGCCTCGAAAGGCAGCACGCCGGAGACGGCGCGCAGCAGCGTGCTCTTGCCCGCGCCGTTCGGCCCGACGAGCCCAACGACCTCCCCGGCCGCGACCTCGATGTCGACGCCACGGAGGATCGGCGCGCCGCCCAGCTCGACCGCTAGCCCACGGACCTCGAGGAGGGTCGTGGCGAGCCGGGAGCGCGCGGCGGCGTTCGTCATGGCGTCACCTCAGCCCGTCGACGCGGCGCGTGCGCAGCAGCCAGAGGAAGAACGGCCCGCCGGCGATCGCGGTCACGATGCCGACCGGCACCTCGTCCGGCGCGCGCGCCGTGCGTGCCAGCAGGTCCGCGATGATCAGGAAGCTGGCGCCGAGCAGCGCCGAGGCCGGCAGCAGCCGCCGGTGGTCCACGCCCACCAGCATGCGCGCGACGTGGGGCACGATCAGGCCGACGAACCCGATGATCCCGGCCACGGCGACCGAGGTGGCGGCCATCAGCGAGGCGGCGGCGAGCACGAGCAACTTCGTGCGTCCCACGTTGACGCCCAGCTGTGACGCCTGCTCCTCCTCGAGTGCGAGCACGTTGAGGGCGCGCGTGTAAATCGTGATCAGCACGAAGCCGACGAGCAGATAGGGCAGAGCGATCGTGATGCGCTGCCAGTTCGCGGTGTTGAACCCGCCGAAGAGGAACGTAAAGATGCCGCGCGCCCGCTCGCCGCTGGTGAGCAGCAGGAACGAGGTACCGGCCGAGAGCATGGCAGAGAGCGCCACGCCGGCGAGGATGAGCGTGGCGTTGCTGACGGCTCGCCCGACGCGCGCGATCAGGTAGACGACGGTCACCGCGATCATCCCGCCCGCGAAGGCGAACAGCGGGACCCACCCGAACCCGTAGGCGTCCACCGGCAGCGGCGAGACGATGGCGATCGAAGCGCCCAAGGCGGCGCCGGCCGCGACGCCGAGCAACGAGGACTCGACCAGCGGGTTCCTGAACACGCCCTGGTAGGCCGCGCCCGAGTGGGCGAGCGCCGCCCCCACCAGCCCAGCCGCGACGATCCTCGGCAGGCGCACGTCGATGACGATGCGGTCCCAGGTCAGTGGCGCATCGGTCTCGATCGCGACCAACGGCAGACGGTCGAGCAAGATGAACAGCGCGGTGTGCGCCGGAATGCTCGCGTAGCCCTGTGTCACCGCGAAGACCATCGTCGCCAGCAGCAGCGCGACGCCGCCGACGAGGAGCCGTGCGCCGTTGCTACGCGCGGCCGCCCACTCGGGGAGGGCCGACTGTGCGGCCGCTGCTGCCTGCGACCCGGTCGTCATCAGCGCCCGGTCACGGGATCGCTACTTCCGGGTAGAGTAGCCGCGCGAGGACCGCGAGCGCCTCGCCGACGCGCGGGCCGGGGCGACTCACGATGTCCGCGTCCTCGATCTCGAGCACGCGGCCGTTCTGCACCGCCGAGATGGCATCCCAGCCTGGTCGGCCGGACACAGCCTCCGCCGTCTCGCCAAACTGCGCATCGGCGAGGATCACGACCTCCGGGTTGGCATCGAGGATGGCCTCCGCCGTGATTTGCGGGAACGGGGACGCTGCGTCCGCAGCGATGTTCTGGACCTTGAGGATGGTCAGCATGTCGTGGATGAAGCTGCCCGGGCCGACGGTGAACAGCGATGGATCGAGCTCGTAGAACACGGTCGGACCCTGATCGACATCAGCCAGCGCCGCCTCCAGCTCGACGATGCGCGACGCGATGCCGTCGACGAGCGCCTCGGCCTCGTCGTTGCGCGCCGTGGCCTGCCCGAGGATGCGGATGTGCCCGTAGATGCCGTCGATCGTGGTCGCACCGTCGAGGAACACGACTGCGATGTCGAGCCCGCGCAGCTGCTCCGCCTCACCCTCGTTGCCGGCGGTGAGGATGACGAGCTGCGGATCGTGGACGAGCAGCGCCTCTACGTTCAGTTCCGGGAAGGCGCTCAGCATCGGCAGGTCGGCGGTCGCCGCCGGGAAGTTCGAGAACGCATCGACCGCCAGCACAGCGTCGCCGACGCCGATCGCGAACAGGATCTCCGTAGCGGCCGGCGAGAACGATGCGATCCGCTCCGGCGGCGCTTCCAGCGTCACCTCGACGCCGGAGGGGTCGACGAACCTGATCGCGGTCGGGGCGTCGTCGTCGTCGCCGCATGCGGCGGCGATCAGCAGCGTCGCGAGCAGCAGCAGCGGTAACCACCGCGACAGGTTCTGTCTGAACATCACTCTGAACATGTGGACTGCCATGTTTTCGTACCTCCCAGCACTTAAGGGGGACACGAAGAACCCCCTCGGTGCGAGGGGGCAGGCTTGGATGGACGAGCCGGGAGGCCTCGGAAGGTTGCCCGGAGCGCCGACGCCTGTCCTCGCAGGTTTCGGAACGTGACGCAGGCTGGTGCTCTGGCTTCCCGGCGACCGCACGAGGCTGGCCGGCCGGATTACAGTTGCGGGACAGCGCCGGATTTACACCGGCTTCCCCAGTCATTGCGTCGTGACTACGGTCACGGTAGCAGTGGGCGGCGATCCGCTCCAGCGAGCGACGGGCCACAGGCGCGAACGGGCGAGCGATGGCGATCCTCGACGAGTTCTACACGACCTATGCGGTGCACTACGACGATGTCACCGTTGGCGTCCGCGGCGACATCGCCTACTACGTCGCGCGCTACCTCGAGGCCGACGGTCCGGCCGTCGAGGTCGGCATCGGCACCGGTCGCATCGCGATCCCGGCGCTGCAGGCCGGCGCCGAGGTCATCGGCGTCGATCTCTCGCCCGACATGCTCGCGATCTGCCGCGAGAAGGCCGTGGCGCGGGGTGTGGAAGAGCGACTGACGACCATCGAGGCGCGGATGCAGGACTTCGAGGTCCCAACGCCGGTCGACCTGGTCACGATCCCGTTCCGCACGTTTCTCCACAACCTGACGACAGAGGACCAGCGGGCCACGCTCGCGGCCTGCCATCGAGCGCTGCGGCCCAGCGGTCGCCTGATCCTCAACGTGTTCAACCCGAATATCACGATGATCGCGGACTGGCTCGGCCGTGGTGACGATTGGCAGGCGCGTGCAACCGATCCCACGATCGAGGATCAGCATCACTACGAACCCGCGGCCCAGGTCGTGCGATCGGCGGTGTCGTTCCGCGACCGCGACGGGCGGCGGCAGCAGTACGAGTTCAGCCTGCGCCGGGTCTACCGCTACGAGATGCAGCACCTGCTCGAACTCGCGGGCTTCGAGGTGGTTTCGCTCGCTGGCGACTTCGAAGGCGCGCCCTTCGATGAGTTGTCGACCGAGATGGTGTGGACAGCGCGGAGAGCGGAGAAGGGCCGCAAGGCTGGCAAAACTTCACCACTTGACTAAAATTTGCCTGTGACAGTCCGCACTTGCGCTTGACAAGCGTTTCCAGATCCGTATGCTCTTGTTGTCACAATCACGAATTACCGCGCTTGTGATGGCTTGGACCGCGAGACGTCGACGGGGTTTCGTGGCCGGGCGACTGCCTAATCGAAGGCTGCGTGGATATTATCCGACGTGGCCGCCGACCGGGGGAACCAACTTACTGGGGTTAACTCTTCGAAGAGCGTGCTCACGCGAACCGTCGACAGAGCATGCGGACGCAGAGCGGGTCAGAACCTGATTCGACCCGAACCCGACAGCTAACCTCGGAGGCAGTGGGTCAGGCCCACCGGCGGGTAGCCGGAAGCGGATTCAGCCAGAGGAGTGCTGCCATGCTGGTCAGCGCCCCACCAAAGCGGTGCCCCCGCTGTCGTGGTCTCATGATCATCGAGGACGATTGGTACGGGAAGTTCGGTACTTGCGTCGCCTGTGGATACGTCCACGAGAACGAGCGATGCGACCCGAAGGACCTCGAGGAGGAAGAGCGCCTCGCTGCTGGCAAGCAGCGCCGTCGCCAGCCCTCTCACGGGAAACTTCGCCTCTAATCCCATCGATCTGATCACCGAAGTCAGGATCGCGCTTCACGGCGCGGTCCTGCCGCCGCGTATCTGACGCCCCTGCGCCTCATGTATATAATCCGCCGTGCTTTCCCCGGCGGGCGCGGCTGATCACAGACTGTTTACACTTGAATAGCGGCTCGCGAACGGCTGCGCGGCAAGATAGATCCCAAGGAAGGGGCCGCGCCCAGCCAACGTGTTTCGCGAACGAAACAAGTGGTGGGAGCGGTTGCGAGTCACGGTGGGCGTCTCCGGTCTCGATCGGACGACGCACGGGCCGGCCCCGTTCCGCTTCTCCTCCCGGCGCTGCACGCTGAGCAGCGCCAGGGCAGGAACCCGACAGGCTGGTAGCCATGCCCCAGACCATCCTCGTCGCCGACGATGAGCAGAACATCATCAAGCTGCTCCGCATGTACCTCCACGAGGAGGGCTATGAGGTGGTGACGGCGCGCGACGGCCGCGAGGCGCTCGAGCGCTTCCGCTCTGACTCGCCGGACCTCGTGCTGCTCGACCTGATGATGCCGGAGATCGGCGGCTACGAGGTGTGCACGGAGATCCGTAAGGAGTCCGAGGTGCCGGTGCTGATGCTCACAGCCCGCTCCGAGGACATCGACAAGATCCTTGGGCTCGAGATGGGCGCCGACGACTACATCACGAAGCCGTTCAACCCTCGCGAGGTGGTCGCGCGCGTGAAGGCGACGCTGCGGCGCCGCGAGTGGGACCGCAAGTCCAAGGAGAGCGGCGAACCGGAGCCCGTGACGATCGAGGATCTGACGCTCGAACCCTCCAGCCGCGACGTCATTGTCGCCGGAGACCGCGTCAAGCTCCGCCAGCGCGAGTTCGACTTGCTCGAGGCGTTCATGCGCCACCCGAATGTCGCGCTCGACCGCGAGCGGCTGCTCTCAATGGTCTGGGGCGAAGACTTCTACGGCGACGCGCGCACCATCGATGTCCACGTCGCCTGGCTGCGCGACAAGCTGAAGGCGGCTCAGCCGAAGATCGAGACGGTATGGGGCGTGGGCTACAAGCTCGTACCGGCCACCGATGCTGCGTAGCTTCCGCTCCCGTCTCCTGGCCGGATTCGCGCTGATCATCCTGATCACACTGTTCCTCGCCGCCTCCTCGGCCGTGCTGCTGCTGCGTGACCAGCAGGCGCGCGCAGCGGAACAGCGCATCAGTGGCTGGGTCGGCCCCGTGACGCGGGATGTCGAACGGCTCGAAGCCGAGGGCTGGCCCCGATCCATGATCCGAGCCACCCTCGCTCGTGATGTGCCGGTACGCGTCGTGTTCCTCGACCCGAACGACCGGGTCATCCTCGACAGCGGCCCCGATGCTGCACTCCTCGGCCAGCGGCTCAACCTCAGCGGGGTCGATCACGGGGCAGATATGGCCGCCGTGCGGACCGAGCGCGCCACGATGGATGGCGAGGACATGTACGTCTTCAGCGCTCCCAGCGCGGCGAGTTCGCCGTCCCAGCAGATGTCGATCAGAGTCGCGGTGGTTGCTCCGACGAGCGACGTCTCCCAGGCATGGGAGCAGCTGCTGCCACGCCTTGGGCTCGCCGGGCTCGGCGCCGGCGCGCTGGCCGTGCTGTTCGCGATCCTGCTCTCCTCCCGCATCGTCTACCCGTTACGCGCGATGACGCGGGCGTCGGAGGCGATGGCCCGTGGTGAGCTCGACCAGCGCATCGAGGTCAGCGGCAGCGACGAAGTGGGCACGCTCGCAGGCGCGTTCAACGAGATGTCGGCGCAGGTCACGCGCAGCAACCGCGCGACGCGCGACTTGCTCGCCGACGTGTCGCACGAGCTGAAGACGCCGCTCACCTCGATCCGTGGCTTCTCGCAGGCGCTGCTCGACGGCGTCGCCGAGGATCCGCAGCAGGCCGCGGCCGTGATCACGGAGGAGGCGGAGCGCATCCAGTTCCTGCTGGACGACCTGCTCTACCTCTCCGAGATCGAATCCGGCACGCTCGCGCTCAGCCTCGAGGAGCTGGACGTCGACGACGTGATCGAGGCGACCGTGCAGCGCTTCCGCTACCAGGCGGGCGAGGCGGGCGTCGAGGTCGCAACAGCCCTGGACGGCGCGACGCTGCGTGCCGACGGGCGACGGCTCGAGCAGGTGTTCGCCAACCTCATCGACAATGCGATCCGGTTCACCGACGAGCGCGTACTGGTGCGCAGCTACGTCGACGGCGATGCCCTGACCGTCGAGGTGCACAACGGCGGTCCACCGATTCCGACCGAGGATCTTGCCCACGTCTTCGACCGCTTCTACCAGGCCGACCCGGCGCGCACGGGCCGGCACCGGGGCCTCGGACTCTCGATCGTCCGGGAGCTGGTACAGGCGCACGGCGGCGAGGTCCACGTCGAGTCCAGCGAGGACACCGGCACCGTCTTCATCGCACGACTCCCACTCGCAGGTCCGCCGCCACGCGTCGCCTGACGCAGCGCGGACCAACTTGAAGAGGACATCAGACGCCCCGTGAACGTCTCGCTCCCTGGCTCGCCGCCGCCGTGATCGGCGTGATCGCGATCGCCGGCATGGGCGCGCTCATCGTCCAGGCCTTCAATGACGACGACGGCGACGAGACCCAGCTGATCTCGATCGAGCGCGATGGCTCGAAGCTGCGCCTCGAACTCGACCTCGAAGCCCTCGGCCTCGACGAGGACGACATCGCGGCGTTCGAGGACGGCGCTCTGAACTTTGGCGAGCTGAACTTCGACGAGCTGAACTTCGACGAGCTGGGGTTATCGCTGCTGCTGCAACTGCTCCCGCTGCTCAGCTTCGAGGTGGAGGACTTCGACTTCGAGCGGGGCAGTTTCGACTCGCTACGCGACCTCCTCGGTGACCGCGATGGTGGCGAGGACGGCGACCGGGCGGAGTTCGGTGACCTGAGCGAGCTCGGCGAGCAGCTGCGCCGCCTCCTCGAGGACCGGGAGCGCAATGGTGGCGCCGAGCTGGGGCCGCTGCTCGAGCGCCTTCGTGAGCAAGCGCCGACGCCGGACCTCGACCGCTTCGAGTTCCGCATCGATCCGCGGCCACTCCTCGGCGTGAGCGTCGACAGCGAGCTCGCGGTGATCGAGGTGACACCCGGCAGCGCCGCCGACGCGGCCGGCGTCGAGCGCGGCGATCCGATTCGCTCGGTCGACGGGCACGCCGTAGCCAACATCGGCGCGCTACGCGAGGCGATCGCCGCGGTCGAGCCGGGCACGACGTACGAGCTTGGGATCGTGCGGGGCGACGCTCTGGTCACACTGGAAGTGGACCGTCCCGAAGGTCTCACCGGGACGAACTTCGAGGGCCTGGACCTCGATCCCGAGCGCCCGCGCGGGCTGATCGAGGGTCTGCGCAGCGGTCGCATCGACCTCGAGGACGTGCCCGAGCAGCTCCGGCCGTTGCTCCAGCGCCTCGCGCCTCGCGAGCTGACCCCGCAGCGAGCGCCCTCGCGCGGCTAGCGGCTGGCTGCTAGCGGCTAAGCCTCAGTCGAACCCCAGCGCGTGATCCAGTACTCGAAGGAGTCCTGCAGGGCGAGCCAGGACGCCTCGATGACGTCCGTCGAGGCGCCAACGGTGCGCCAGAGATGCAGGCCGTCCGAGGACTCGATGAGTACTCGTACCGCGGCGTCCGCGCCGGCGGCGGAGTTGATGATGCGCACTTTGTAGTCAATAAGGTGCACCGCCGCGATCCCCGGGAAGACCTCCTCGAGGGCGCGTCGCACCGCCGCGTCGAGGGCTGACACCGGGCCATTGCCGTCGCCGGCGACGTGGCTCACGTGGTCGCCCACGCGCACCTTCACCACGGCCTCGCCTTGCATCTCGTTCTCGTCGCCGTTCCGGGTGTGGCGGCGGCGCTCGACGATCAGGAAGTCCTCCATGTCGAACGGCGCCTCGTACCCATCGAGCTGACGCCGCACGAGCAGCTCGAATGAGGCCTCGGCCGATTCGAACTGCGAGCCCAGCGCCTCGCGTTCCTTGACGCGTTGGAGGACGCGCCGAGCCTGATCGTCGGTGAGCTCGAGGTCCACACCCTGCTCGCGCAGCTTCTCGGTGATGTTGCGGCGGCCCGCCAGCTCGGAAACGAGCACGCGCTCGATGTTGCCGACCGCCAGTGGGTCGACGTGTGTGTAGGACCCGGGCGACTTCGTGATCGCCGCGACGTGTAGACCGGCCTTGTGCGCGAACGCCCCGCTGCCCACGTAGGGTTGCTGGGCGTCAGGGATCAGGTTCGCCAGCTCCGAGGCGTAGTGGGACGCCTCGGTCAGACGGCGCAGCTGGTCCTCGCTCACCAGCTCGTAGCCCAGCTTGAGCTGAAGGTTGGCGATCACGCTGATGATGTTGGCGTTGCCCGTCCGCTCGCCCCAGCCGTTGAGGCAGGCCTGTACCTGCGTCGCGCCCGCCTGCACCGCCAGGATCGTGTTCGCGACCGCCATGTCGGTGTCGTTATGGACGTGGATGCCGACGCTGCAGCCGGTGCCTTCGAGGGCTGCCAGCGCCGCCTCGACGCCCTCGACGATCTCGCGCGGCATGGTGCCGCCGTTGGTGTCGCAGAGCGCGACGGTCGTGGCGCCGGCGCGCGCGGCGGTGGTCACGGTCGAGAGCGAGTAGGCGCGATCGTCGCGGAAGCCGTCGAAGAAGTGCTCCGCGTCGAACACCACCTCGCGGTCGCGGCCGACGAGGTAGGCGATCGAGTCGCGGATCATCTCGAGGTTCTCCTCCTCGGATGTCTGGATGACCTCGCGAACCTGCTCCGCCGAGGCCTTGCCGACCAGCGTGACCACCGGCGTGCCGGCGTCGAGGACGGCCTGGATCGTCTCGTCGGTCGCGGCGTCGCCGCCGGCGCGGCGCGTCGCGCCAAAGGCGACGAGCTTCGCGTGCTCGAGCGGCACCTCGAGGGCGCGCTGAAAGAACTCAGCATCCTTCGGGTTGGAGCCGGGGTAGCCGCCCTCGATGTAGTGCACGCCGATGCTGTCGAGCTTCGCGAGGATGAGCAGCTTGTCTTCAAGCGAGAGGCTGAGCCCCTCCATCCCGAGGCCGTCGCGGAGAGTCGTGTCGTAGAGCTGTAGGTCGCTGGCCGTGGTCATGAGGGGCCGGTCCGTTCGCCCCGACTGCCGCCGGGGTGCCGGCTCGCGGAGCCAGCGTCGTCATCCTGCCGTTGCGATGTGGGTTGTCGCGTCCGCCGTGCGAGAGTGCATCACCCCTCGCCCCGCCGGCAGGCGCGCCTCAGCTGCGAATCACGGACGCCGCCGGCGTCGCGGGCGGGTGCCCTGCGAGCCGGACGGCTGTCACCGCCGATCGAATGCTCGTTGTGCCGATCATCGTGTCATTCACAGTGCGATCAGTGTACGGGTGGCTTCCGACACCCTCAATCGGGGCTTTCCCCCACGCGGTGGGCGGCCCAGCATGAGGGCATGACGCGCGAAGAACCCCCACCGCGCAGCACTGCACCCACCGGCTCCGGGCGCTCCGTGGAGGATGCGATCGATCGTCCCGCCGCGCGGGTGCTGCTCCTCGACGCGTCAGACCGCCTGCTGCTGCTCCGCGCGATTGTCGATCCGGACGACCCTCACCCGATCTGGATCACCCCCGGCGGCGGCGTCGAGGTCGGCGACACCCACCGCGAGGCCGCGCGGCGCGAGTTGCGCGAGGAGCTGAACCTCGAAGGCGTTGCGCTGAGCCCGTGCGTCTGGACACGCAAACACCTCTGGCACTGGACGCTGCGCGACGAGTGGATCGCGACGCGGGAACGCTCTTATGTCGCGCGGCTCGACGAGGATGCGCCCGACCTCACGCTCTATCCCGACGAGATGCTGATCATGGACGAGCTGCGCTGGTGGACGTTCGAGGAGATCGTCGAGACCGACGAGACGGTGTCACCTCGTGTGCTGGCGACGTGGCTGCCGCCGGTCCTCGCCGGCGACTACCCCGACCCTCCAATAGACGCCGGTGTGTGAGGTGGCTGCGCCCGACGCGGTCGTCATCGCGTCATTCATTCGGCAACGCTTCGAGGATGCCTCGACGCCCGTCGAGATCGGCGCCGGCGAGTGGTCGAGGGCATACGGCTTCACCGCCGGTTGGCGCGAGCTGGTGGTTCGTTTCGGCCAGCACTGCGAGGATTACGAGAAGGACCGTGTGGCGGCGGGCTTCGCCACACGCGAGCTGCCCGTCCCCGAGCTGATCGAGGTCGGCGACGCCCTCGGCGGTGCGTATGCGATCTCCGGTCGGGCGCATGGCCAGTTCCTCGAAACGCTTGGCGCCGCGGGCTTCCGTGCGGCCCGGCCCTCGATGTTCCTGGCCCTCGACGCTGCGCGAGATCGAGCCACAGGGCGAGGGCTTCGGACCGTGGCGTCCCGATGGCGTGGCCCCGTTCGCGAGCTGGCGCGACTACCTCCTCGATGTCGCGAGCGACCGCCCCGGCTCCCGCACCGGCGGCTGGCGTTCGCTGCTGGCGTCGCGTCCCGGCGCCGAAGCCACCTTCGAGGCGGGCTACGCAGCGCTCGAGCGGCTCGTGGACGCCTGCCGGAGGTGCGACACGTGGTCCACACGGACCTCGTCGCCTCGAACCTGCTCGTGGAGAACGCCCAGGTCTCGGCGGTCCTCGATTGGGGGAACGCCATCTACGGCGACTCCCTGTACGACCTAGCGCACATCGCGTTCTGGCTGCCCTGGTTCCGCGACCTCGGCCGCATCGACCTCGCGGCCGAGGCGGATGCGCACTACGCGGCGATCCGCCTCGATGTCCCAGCGTTCGAGGAGCGGTTGCGCTGCTACCTCGTGCGCATCGGCCTCGACGCGCAGGCGTACAATGCGCTCACCCACCGCTGGCACGAACTCGAACGCTCGGCGGCGCGGACGATGGAGTTCGCGGCCGGCGTTTAGCCGCCCAGCCGTTCGAGGACCGCGTCGGCCATCGCCACCGTGCCGAGCGTCTCGTCGCCCTCCGAGGCGAGGTCGGGCGTGCGCAGGCCGGCCTCGACCACCTCGGCGACCGCCTGCTCGACCGCCTGGGCCTCCGCCTCGAGGCCGCAGGAGTGGCGCAGCAGCATCGCGGTGCAGAGCACCATGGCGAGCGGGTTCGCGACGCCGGTGCCGGCGATGTCGGGCGCGGAGCCGTGGATCGGCTCGTACATGCCGAGGCCGAGGCCGCTCTCGTCGACATCGGAGAGCGACGCCGAGGGCAGCATGCCCATCGAACCGGTCAGCATCGAGGCCTCGTCGGTGACGATGTCGCCGAACATGTTGCTGGCGATCACCACATCGAAGTCGCGCGGGCGACGGATCAGGTGCATCGTCATCGCGTCGACGAGCACGTGATCGAGCTCGACGTCCGGGTACTCCTCCGACACCTCGACCACGACTTCGCGCCAGAGGCGCGACGACTCCAGGACGTTCGCCTTGTCGACGCTGGTGAGCTTGCCTCGACGTTGCTGCGCGAAGCGGAAGCCGAGGTGCGCGACGCGCGCGATCTGCGCCTCGTCGTAGTACATCGTGTCGACGGCGGCGCGCCCCGCCTCGACGGTGCGGCGCTCTTGCGGCTTGCCGAAGTAGATGCCGCTGGTCAGCTCGCGGATCACGAGCATGTCGGCGCCCTCGAGGATGTCGGCCTTGATCGAGGAGGCGTGCAGCAGCGCCGGCTCTGCCTTCACCGGGCGCAGGTTGGCCCAGAGGTCGAGTTCGGAGCGCAGCGCGAGCAGACCCTGCTCGGGCCGCACCTTCGCCGTCGGATCGTCCCACTTCGGCCCGCCGACCGCTCCGAAGAGCAGGGCGTCCGAGGCACGCGCGGCCTCGAGCGTCTCCGGGCGCAGGGCGACGCCGTGCGCGTCGATGCAGGCGCCGCCGACGATGTCTTCCGTCAGGTTGAAGACGTGCTCGAAGCGGCGCCCGACCGCCTCGAGGACGCGCACGCCCTCGGCGGTGACCTCGGGCCCGATGCCGTCGCCCGGCAGGACGAGGATGTCGAACGTCGCCATGTCAGTCCCTCTCGCTCCGTCGATGGCGCTCGGGGCACCTCGGTGGGTGCGCTAGCGTAGCGCCGTCTCTTGCTGCGATCTGCGCGTCGCAGCCGCCGCCCTCGCGGCCAGCTGCCGCACGCCCGCGCGGCGCGTGTCGCCCGTGCTGTCGACGGCATCGCCGTAGCGCACGAGGAACAGCGGGACGGTGTCGACGTAGAAGCGCATGCGCCGCGGGGCTTCGGCATCGAGGGTTGCGCCAGTCTCGACGTAGGCGGCGAGCACCTGCTCGGCCAGCGGCCAGCCGTAGCCCCAGAGAACGCCCGCGAGGTCGATCGCCGGGTCGGCGATCATCGCGTCGCCGAAATCGATCACGCGGCCGAGGGTGCCCACCTCGTCAACACGCAGGTGCGCCGGCGAGATGTCGCCATGCACGAGCGTCCGAGGCCCGGTCGACGTACCACCGGCGGCGACGAAGGGGGCGGCGGTCTCGTCGAGCCACGCCAGCGTGCGAGGCGAGAGCAGCGGCCGGCAGTCTTCAATCATCGGTGCGTACCGGTCAGGCCAGAGGTCGAGCTCGGGCACGCCCACCGCGCGCGCCCCCTCGATGTCGATCGCGTGTAATCGCGCGAGGAAGCGCCCGACATCCGAGGCAAAGCGGGCGCGCCGTGCGCGCCCGGCGATGCTCTGAGGCTCAGCGCGCCCGCCCTCGACGAATCGATGCGCCAGCGCGAGGAGTTCGCCGCGGCCGTCGAGGATCGCGCGCGCGTCCCGAGGGGTCGGCAGCCCGGCCGCGGCGAGCAGCGGCAGCAGGCCGGCTTCGACCCGGAGATCGCCGGTGACCTCCCGAGAGGTGTCCCGCCGCGGGACCTTCATGGTCCAGTCGCCGTCGGCATCGGGAACTCGGTAGGCGGTCGATCCCCAGCCCGCGCCGAGGGCGCTCGCATCGTCGAGGCGCGCGCCCGGCAACGCTGCCGCGATGGCGGCGCGGAGGCCGGCGGGGAGCGTGACGGCCGTGGCCTGGCTCGCTAGCGCGCCGTGCTGGGCATGGCGGCGTCGTCGCGCTCGGTCTCGAACGTCTCGATGTCCGCGGCGTACTCGAGCGTCATCGCGATATCGTCGAGGCCGCGCTGGAGGCGATATTTGCGGAACGGGTCGATCTCGAACGAGCGCTCCCAGGACCCGTCGGCCGTGCGCACGGTCTGCGAAGGCAGGTCGACGATCACCTCGGCGTTGGGCAACTCCTCGGCGCGCGCCATCAGGTAGTTGATGTCCTCCTCCGGCAGCTCGACCGTGAGCATGCCGCCCTGGAAGCAGTTGTTCTTGAAGATGTCGGCGAAGCTCACTCCGACCAGCGCCTCGATGCCGAGGCCCTCGAGGGCCCAGACTGCGTGTTCGCGGCTGGAGCCGGAGCCGAAGTTCTGGCGGGTGATCATGATCTTCGCGCCCTCGTGGGCCGGGTTGTTGACGACGAAGTCCGGGTCGTCCCGCCAGGCCTCGAAGGCCATCGGGCCATAGCCGGTGCGCTCGATGCGCTTGAGGTGCTTGGCCGGGATGATCTGGTCCGTGTCGACGTTGGCGCGATCGATCGGGATCGCCTTGCCCTGCACCGTGGTTACGGCCTTCATGCCATTACCTCCCTGACGTCGACGAAGTGGCCCGCGATCGCCGCCGCTGCGGCCATCTCGGGGCTGACGAGGTGCGTGCGGCCGCCGGGGCCCTGCCGCCCCTCGAAGTTGCGGTTGGAGGTCGAGGCGCTGCGCTCGCCGGGGAGCAGGATGTCGGGGTTCATCCCCAGGCACATCGAACAGCCCGCGTCGCGCCAGTCGAACCCGGCCGCCGTGAAGATCGCGTCGAGCCCCTCGGCCTCCGCCTGTTTCTTCACGAGCCCGGAGCCGGGCACGACCATCGCGCTGACGCCCTCGGCCACATGCTGGCCGTCGATGATCTTCGCTGCGGCGCGCAGGTCCTCGATGCGTCCGTTGGTGCACGACCCGAGGAAGACGCGATCGACGGCGATGTCGCGGATCGGGGTGCCGGCCTCGAGGTTCATGTAGGCCAGCGCGCGTTCGATCGACTCGCGTTGCTCCGCGGGGGCCTCGTCCGGGTCTGGCACGCGGCCGTCGACCGTGACGCTCTGCGCGGGGTTGGTGCCCCACGTGACGAACGGCTGAATCGCCGCGCCGTCGAGGACGACCTCGCGGTCGAAGGTCGCGCCCTCGTCCGTCGGCAATGCGCGCCAGCGTTCCAGGGCGCGCTCCCACTCCTCGCCCTGGGGCGCGTGGGGCCGGCCCTGCATGTACTCGAACGTGGTCTCATCCGGAGCGACGAGGCCGGCGCGAGCGCCCGCCTCGATCGACATGTTGCAGATCGTCATCCGCCCCTCCATCGAGAGGCTGCGGATCACCTCGCCGCGGTACTCGATGACGTGGCCGATGCCGCCGTGGACGCCGATCTCGTTGATGATCGCGAGGATCACATCCTTCGCCGTGACGCCCGGCGCCAGCTCGCCCGTGACCTCGACCGACATCGTCCGCGGGCGCTCCTGGCGCAGCGTCTGCGTCGCCAGCACGTGCTCCACCTCGGACGTACCGATGCCGAACGCGAGCGCGCCAAAGGCGCCGTGCGTCGAGGTGTGGCTGTCGCCGCAGACGATGGTCATACCGGGCTGGGTGTAGCCCTGCTCCGGTCCGATGATGTGCACGATGCCCTGGCGAATGTCGAAGATATCGAACAGCTCGACACCGAAGTCCTTGGCGTTGCTCTGCATCACCTCGATCTGGCGGGCCGAGAGCGGATCCGGGTTGGGCTGATCACGGCCGATCGTCGGCACATTGTGGTCCACCGTTCCGAGGGTGAGATCGGGTCGCCGCACCTGCCGTCCGGCCAGGCGCAGGCCCTCGAAGGCCTGCGGTGACGTCACCTCGTGCACGAGGTGCATGTCGATGTAGAGCAGGTCCTGCCGCGTGCCGAGGAGGTCGTCATCCTCGATGCCACCCTCGACGAGCGCCTCTCGGCGGGCCGTCTCCTGCAATGGGCTGTCGACGACGTGTTGCTCCCAGATCTTCTCCGAGAGCGTGCGAGGGCGCGTCGCGCCCTCGGCATCGCCAGCGGTGTCGCCGTTCGTGTGCTCGTGTGCCAATGTGGGCCCCTCTCGCGCGCCGAGGTGCGGCGCGCCGTTCGCTCTTAGCTCGTCGCGGCGTCCGCGCGAGCCGCCGTCGCCAGCGCGCGGTTGGCCGCGTACAGGTAGGCGCGCGCCGAGGCGACCAGGATGTCCGTGTCCGAGGCGCGGCCCTGGTAGGCCGCCCCGTCTGTCTCGATCCGGATCGAGACCTCGCCCTGCGCATCGATGCCCTCGGTCACCGCTTTCACAGCGAACTCGGTGAGCTTGTAGTCCACGCCGGTGACCCGGTTGATGGCCCGGTAGATCGCGTCGACCGGTCCAGTGCCGATGGCCGCGTCCTCGTGCGACACATCGTCGGGCCCAACCAGCCGCACGGTGGCGGTCGGCGTGCCGTGGTCGCTGGTCGACACCTGCACGAGGTCGAGCGTCCACGCGTCTTCAATCTTGTACTGGGTCTGCTCGCTGACGATCGCTGTCAGGTCGCGGTCGTCGACCTCCTTCTTGCGGTCGGCGACCTCCTTGAACGCCTCAAAGATGCGCTCAAACTCCTCGTCGGTCGGCTCGACGCCGAGTTCGCCGAGGCGTGAGCGCACCCCGTGCGTGCCCGACACCTTCGTCAGCACGATCGAGGAGCCGGAGGGGATTCCGATCACGGCCGGGTCTATGATCTCGTAGGTCTCGCGCATCTTGAGGACGCCGTCCTGGTGGATGCCGGAAGAGTGGCGGAACGCGTTCTGCCCGATGATCGCTTTGTGCGGCTGCACCATCATGCCGGAGATGCGCTCGACCAGCTTCGACGCTGGGTAGAGCTCCTTCGTCGCGATGTCGGTCGTGACGTGCATGAAATCCGGCCGAGTGGCGATCGACATGATCACCTCCTCGAGCGAGGCGTTCCCAGCGCGTTCGCCGATGCCGTTGATCGTGCCCTCGACCTGCCGCGCCCCGCCAAGGATGCCCGCCAGCGAGTTCGCCGTCGCCATGCCGAGGTCGTTCTGGCAGTGCACGGAGATGCGCGCCTGCTCGATGTTCGGCACGTGCTCGCGGATGCCGCGGATCAGGTCGGTGTACTCCTCAGGAATGGCGTAGCCGACCGTGTCCGGGATGTTGATCGTCGTGGCGCCCTCGGCGATCGCGGCCTCGCAGATCTGGTAGACGAACTCGCGGTCTGAGCGCGTGGCATCCATCGGCGAAAACTCGACGTTGGAGACGTAGCCCTTGGCGCGCGCCACGCCCGCCCTCGCCATCTCGATCACGTCCTCGCGGTTCTTGTGCAGCTGGTGCGCCAGGTGGATATCGCTCGAGGAGATGAAGATGTGGATCCGAGGGTCATCGGCCGCCCGCACGGACTCGTAGGCGTGGTCGATGTCGTCCGCGACGGCGCGTGCGAGGGCAGCGATCGTGCGCCCCTTCAGCTCGCGGGTGATGAGCGCGATCGCCTCGCGGTCGCCCGGTGAGGTGGCCGGGAAGCCGGCCTCGATGATGTCGACGTTCATGCGCGCGAGCTGGCGAGCGATCTCGAGCTTCTCCTCGATGGTGAAGCCGAGGCCTGCGGACTGCTCGCCGTCGCGCAGCGTCGTGTCGAAGATGTAGACCTTTTCGGGGTCACTCATTCTTATGGTCCTGATCGTGCTGTGAGTCGTGCTGTTGCCGGCGTCGGGCCCTCCCCTCCGCCCGCGATCAGCAGGCGGCGGAGGGCCGCTGAAGCAGCAGGCCGAGGTCGAGGTCGAGCAGCGGCAGCGCGCACGCCGACACGGACGACGCCGGCAGCATCGTTGCGGTCAATGTGGCGTGAACTCGCGCATTCATGCTGTGCAGCTTACTCCCGGAGCATCGATCCGTGCAGGATCGTCCGCCTAATCGTCGTTCGACAGCCAGGCCATCATCTTGCGCATTTCCGCGCCGATCTGCTCGATCGGGTGCTCTGCCGTGTGGCGACGCAGGGCGCGGAAGTGCGGCTGGCCGGCCTGGTTCTCGGCGATCCACTCGGAGGCGAACTTGCCGCTCCGAATCTCCTCGAGGATCTCCTTCATCCGCGCCTTCATGTCGGCGTCGGCGATGCGGGGACCGCGCGTGTAGCCACCGTACTCGGCGGTCTCGCTGACCGAGTACAGCATGTACTCCAGGCCGCCCTCATACATCAGGTCGACGATCAGCTTGATCTCGTGGAACGTCTCGAAGTAGGCCGACTCCGGTTGGTATCCCGCCTCAACGAGCGTCTCGAACGCGATCTTCGCCATCTCCATCACCCCACCGACGAGGATCACCTGCTCGCCGAAGAGGTCGGTCTCCGTCTCCTCGAGGAACGTGGTCTCGAGGATGCCTGCGCGGGCGGCGCCGATGCCCTTGCCGTAGGCGAGTGCGGTCTGCAGCGCCGACTCCGTCGCGTCCTGCTCGATGGCGACCAGCGCTGGCACGCCGCCGCCCTCCTGGTAGACGCGCCGCACGAGGTGGCCCGGCCCCTTCGGCGCGATCATCGAGACATCGACGCCCTCGGGCGCCGCGATCTGACCGAAGTGGACGTTGAAGCCGTGCGCGAACATCAGCGTCTTGCCGGCGGTCATGTGCGGCTGGATGTGGTCCTCGTAGACCTGCCGCTGCACCTGGTCCGGGACCAGGATCATGATCACATCGGAGTCGCGGGCGACATCCGAGACCACGCCGACCTGCAGGCCGGACGCCTGCACCTTCTCCCACGACGAGGAGCCCTCGTAGAGCCCGACGGAGACCTCGACGCCCGAGTCGTGGAGGTTGAGGGCGTGGGCGTGGCCCTGCGACCCGAACCCGATGACACCGACCTTGCGGCCGGCAAGGATGTCGAGGTCGGCATCAGCGTCGTAGTAGACCTTCGCTGGCACGGCTGGGGCTCCTTCGTTGTGCGCTCGTCATGCCCTCGGCTGCATCGACCGCGGGCCGGGCGTAACTATAGCTGCGTGGTCGTTGTAGTCGGTCTCTCCGGCTCTACTTAGATACGTACGGGAGTTCGCCCTCGGGGCGGCGGCCTGAGTCGTGGTGGAAGCGCGCGGCGGCGGCCGTCTCGGAGACGTTGACCGCGCTCGTCTTCGACCCACGCGCGATCGCGACCTGGCCGGTGCGCACGAGTTCCCGCACGCCGTACGGCCGCAGGTTCTCGAGCAACGCCTCGAGGGTGTCGGTGCCGGCCACGAACTGGACGATGATGCTCGTCGGCGAGACATCGACCGCCTGCGCTCGGAATATCTCGATCAGGTCGAGCACCTCCCGGCGCTGCTCGGGATGGCAGCTCACCTTGATCAGCGCCAGCTCCCGCACCACCGTGTCCTCCGAGGTCAGGTCGGTCACCTTGACCACGTCGATGAGCTTGTAGAGCTGTTTCTCGACCTGCTCGACGATGCCATCGTCGCCGTCGACGACGATCGTCATGCGCGAGATGCCCGGCTCCTCCGTGGGACCAACGGCGAGCGAGTCGATGTTGAAGCCGCGCCGCCGGAACAGCGACGCGATGCGATTGAGCACACCCGGCCGGTCTTCGACCAGCGCTGCGACTGTTTGCTTCATCTCGCTGCCTCCTCGTCGGATGCGTCGGCCTGACGGGCCTCGCCGCTTGGGCGGGTCGGCACGGGCGCGGGCTCTGCTGCTGGCTTGCCGAGCAGCGTGCGGATCTCCGCCTCGGTCTCCACGGTCTCGGAGAGCGATGCGCCCGCGGGCACCATCGGCCACACGTTCTCCTCGGCGGTGACGCGGAAGTCGATGATCACCGGCCCGTCGTAGGCGTTCGCCTCTTCGATCGCGGCGTCCACCTGCTCGATGTTCGTGACGCGGATGCCGAGGATGCCGTAGGCCTCGGCGATCTTCACGAAGTCTGGCTGGCTGAGGTGCACCGAGACGTAGTTGTCGTCGTAGATCAGCTCCTGCCATTGGCGAACCATGCCGAGGAAGCCGTTGTTCATGATCGCGAGCTTCACGGGCAGCTGCTCGTCGACCATCGTCGCGATCTCCTGGAACGTCATCTGGAAACCGCCGTCGCCACAGATGCTCCACACCCGGCGGTCGGGGCAGCCCACCTGCGCGCCCATGGCTGCCGGCACCTCGAACCCCATCGTTCCGAGGCCGCCGGAGGTGACGAACTGGTGAGGCCGCGCGATGTTCATGAACTGCGCCGCCCACATCTGGTGCTGGCCGACACCGGTCACCACGACCGACTCGTCGCCGATCGAGTCGGCGATGCGCGAGCACACGAACTGCGGCGTCAGGCCCTCCTCGGGCACCGTCATCGAGTCCTTGTGCTCCTCGCGCAGCTCGTCGATCCAGTGCAGCCAGTCGAGGCGGGAGCGTTGCTCGACCGCCTCGGTCAGTTGCGGCAACACGAACTTCACGTCGCCGACGATCGGCACCGTCGCCACGATGTTCTTGTTGTGCTCGCCCGGGTCGATGTCGATGTGGATGACCTTGGCGTCCGGGTTGAGGTCCTTAAACCGCCCCAGGGCGCGGTCGTCCATGCGCATGCCGATGCCGATGATGACGTCGGCGTTGGAGGCCGCCATGTTCGCCCAGTAGGAGCCGTGCATCCCCATCATGCCGTACGACAGCACGTGATCAGGCCGGATCGAGCCGAGGCCGAGCAGCGTGTTCAGCACGGGCGTGCCGCTCTTCTCAGCGAAGGCCCGCAGCTCCTCGGACGCGCCGCCGAGGAGCACGCCGTGGCCGGCGAAGATGATCGGGCGCTCCGCGTTGTCGATCAGCTCGGCGGCGCGCCGCACCTGGCGGGCGTTGCCCTTCGAGGCGGGCTTGTAACCACGAAGCACCACTGCGTCGGGCCACTCGAACGTCGCGGTCTCGATGAACACATCCTTCGGGATGTCGATGTGCACGGGGCCGGGTCGGCCCGTAGTCGCGATGTGCTTCGCTTCCGCGAAGGTGTAGGCGATGTCCTCGGCGCGCATCACCAGGTAGTTGTGCTTCACGGTCGGCATCGTGATGCCGGTAATGTCCGCCTCCTGGAAGCCGTCCCGGCCGAGCAACTCGCGGGCGACGTTGCCGGTGATGAACAGCGTCGGAACGCTGTCCATCATCGCGTTGGTGATCGGCGTGACGAGGTTGGTGGCGCCGGGGCCGGACGTGGCCAGCGCCACGCCGAGCTTGCCGGTCGCGCGCGCATAGCCATCGGCGGCGTGCCCGCCACCCTGCTCGTGGCGCACGAGGATGTGCTTCACCTCCGGGTAACGCGGCCATGTGTCGTAGAGCGGCAGCACCACGCCCCCGGGATAGCCGAAGACGACATCGACGCCGAGGCGCTTTAGGCTCTCGAGCACGATCTCCGCGCCGGTCAGCTCTTGCCCGTCGGCGGCTGCGCCATCGGCGCCATTGGTCGTATCGGCCATGGTCGGATCCATCTCGTCGGCCGGCAGCAACGTTGGGGAGCCCTGCCGGGGCTCGGGCTGGGTCGAGTCTGCGAGTGCCCTCGATCGTCTCAGGCTCGGCGGACAGACGCGAGTGGCCCAGACGCGAAACGGCCCGACGCCCCGCGCTGGGGTGCGGTTCGGCCCGACACGCGGGCCCGGGCAACGCGGCTCAAACGAGCGGCGTCGCGCCTAGCGAAGTACGAGGACGAGCAGCAGCAGCCCGCGGCGAACGGCGGCCTGCATCGACAGCAACGAGTTGGTTGCACTCTGCATCGTGCAATCAGTATCGGCAGGTCGGTGGCGGGGCGTCAACTAGGGGTTGTCCCGAGGTTAGACTGGCCTGGCGCTGGAAAGCCCCACGTTGCGCCTTCTTCTCACGCTGGTCAGCTGCGCTGCCCTCGCTACTGCATGTTCAGGGGGCGGCGACATCCCGCGTCTCGGCGGTGCGGCCATCGAGGTGGGCGAGAACGGTGTGCTCCTCCTGCGAATTGACGAGTTCACTGACGGTGGCTATGGCACGTCAGGCATCGGACGCCTGCCCGATCGCATCGTGCATGAGACATGGATGCAGGTCGTCGATGGCGAGATCGTGGATTCGATCTACCGTCTATCTGCTGTTAACGGTGAGGTTTTCGACGTTCGATCCGGCAGCGACACCGGCGCGCTGCCACCCCTCGATGCGTTTCGCCTCGAACAAGTCGAGCGCGACACCCAGCGGGACATCGACTCTGGCGCCGCACACCTCGAGATCGGCAGTGGGGGCCTCGATGTCGTCGTCTACCCCCGGGGCAGAGGTTGTAGCCGATCGCAAGAGCGACCGGAAGGCGACTATGAGGAGCGCGCGGAGGTCTTCGCTGGGACCCTCCAGCCGGTGGGGACGAGCAACTGCATCGTCCGCCTCCCCGACGGGGAGGTGCGGGTGCTCGACAGCAGCGTGATGACGACTGAGGCGCTCCTGGCGTCCGCCTGGCCATCGATCGTCGCAACTCTCGAGGAGTGGCGAGTCGCCCACGACTAAACTCGACGCGTCCCCCTTGCCACGCTCCCACGGACCACTCGCGTGGCCTCAGCAGTCGAGGGCGCTACTCCCCGGGCGGGCGGTAGTCCGGCAGCTGGCCTCGCGCGGCGTCCATCGTTGCGATGTCGATCAGCGGCGTGGTTGTGAGACCCACGGCGCCCGCTGCGTTCACCGCCATCGAGAAGGCGATGGCCGCCTCCTCGGTGCCATCGACGATGGCGATGATGTCGGCGTCGCCGTACGCGAAGTAGATCGACTCGATCGTCGAACCGCCGGCCTCGATCATCGCGGTCACGCTGTCCATGCGGGCCTGGAAGCCTTCAGACATGGCTCCCGCGAGACCCTCTGGGCTGTAGCTCGCCTGAATCAAAAACTTGGCCATCTTCCACTCCTCCGGTTCCAGATCGTGGTTGGTGCGACTGGACCCTCGGGCGACTGCGCCGTCCACCGCAGCGTGTTCTATCACATCCGTGGATGCGCTAGGGGAGCGGACGACCCGCAATCACGGCGTCCAAAGCTCGGTGCCGGGGAAGGCGTCGAGCCAGGCGTCCCAGGCGGCGATGCGCGCGGGCAGCACACCCCGTTCGCGCGAGTTGCGGACGTTGATCAGCAGCTCGTCATCGATGAACCAGCGCACGCCGTCGCTGTCCGTCGCCTCGAGGGCTGCCCGGTCGCCGCCGTCGAGCGTATCGAACGTGACGTCGGTCGCGTCGAACACCGAAACGGCGAGGCCAGCGCCGAGGGCGAAGATGACGATCTCCTGCCCGCCGATGTCGTCGTGCACGATGCGTTCGGCGACGAGGTCCGCGATCAGGTAGGCGCGCGCCTCGCCCTCGATCGTCAGGCCGAGCACGGGCGCGTCGGGGCGCAGCGGCGGCGCACCCTGTGGCGCTTCGGGTCGGGGCGGCACGGTGGTCTGCAGCGCGGTCAGTTCCAGCACCGGCACCGCCTCGCTGGTGTAGTCGCGCACGTAGCCCGTTTCGAGCGTGAGCGTGCTCGTGTTCGGGTAGCGCGCAGACCACTCGCCCCAGCTCGCGTAGACCATCGGCCTCGGGATCAGGGTGACCTCCGCCTCGGCGAGAGGCCCAGAGATGGCGGCGCCGGAGACGGGGTCCCAGAGGCTGTTCGTCGCTCGGTCGAACAACAGCGGGCGACCGTGATAGGTGAGCCCGGTCGTCCCGAATTCGTGCACCGCGCCGTCCGAGGCCTCGATGTCGAACACCGCGACCCCGCCGCAGGCGAGGCAGCGCACGACCAGCAGTGACACATCGTTGACCTCGTCCGCCACGATCGTGTGCCAGGCCAGCACGCGATCGGGGTAGGCGCGCGCTACGCCATCGATCAGCACGCCCGTCACGAGGTCGGAGTCGTCGAGGTAGCGCTGTTCAAGGCGGTGCACGGCGTTGGGCTGGGCCAGCGGCGGCATGTCGTCCGGACCGACAAACGACCACAGCACCTCGTCGGGTCGCACCGCCCTCGACGCTGGCGCGTCGACATCGGGGTCGACCTCGGCGGGCTCGAGGCTGGCGAGGAGCTGCGGATAGAGCGGGTCGATCAGCGCCAGCAGACGGCCCTTCCACTCGACGTAGCCATCCGGCAGCGGCGGCGCGTTCACGGCGACCCAGTCGCTCCAGTCCACCGCCGAGGTCAGCCGCTCGCCGGTGAGCTGCGTCAGCGCGTCGCGCACCCAGCGCTCCCAGCCCACCTCGAGCCAGAGCATGTCGACGAGCGGGGCGACCAGCCGCGGGTCGCCGCTGCGCGCCATGGCGCCGATGGCGTCGCCGACCTGGGCGTCGGGCGGGAGGCAAGACGCGGCCACCGTAGCGTCGTCGTGCCAGCAGACGGCCGTGCTCAGGAGCGTGTCGAGGTCGGCGCCCTCGAGCGCGCTTGGCGTCGAGGTCGGGCGCGGCGTTGACACGGTCGTCAGCACCGGCTGCGCCGTCGAGGTGGGCTCGGGCGTCGGTGTCGGGTCCGCCTCGACGCAGGCGGCGAGCAGGGCGATGACGAGGAGAGCGAGCGGCGTCAGCGGTCGGGTCGCGACGCGCGGCACCTCAGCGCCTCGCGTGCCGTTTGTGGTTGAAACGGCTCGCCAGCGAGGCGAGCGGACCAAGCGTGCGCGCCACCGGGCCGGTCGCCCCCACCAGATCCTCGTAGGTCGCATCGTCGGCGAGCAGCCGGCAGGCGCGCTCCCACACGCGGTCGCTGCGCTGCAGCGCCCAGACGAAGGGCCGGGGCCAGACGTGGAACAGCTCGGTCAGCCTCGACGACGCGACGACATCGGGCAGCAGCTCCTCGCCGATGGCGTGCTGGTAAGGCGCGAGCGAGCTGGCGCGCCCGCCGAGGTAGCTCTCGACCGCTGGGGCGACCGCCTGGCCGCTGACGATGGCGGCGAAGATGCCCTCGCCCGACAGCGGATCGACGAGGCCGCCCGCATCGCCGATCACGGCGGAGCCGGAAGCGGCCATGACCATGCCTCGACGTTGCATCGGCAGGTGGTGGCCGCGCAGCTGCTCGAGCGCCTCCGGGTCGAGCCCGTAGACACGGCACAGCCGCTTGAGGGCGGGCCGCAGCATCGTGCCCACCACGCCCTTCCAGCCGCCCACGCCGACGTTGACGTGATCGCCCTTCGGGAACACCCAGCCGTAGCCGCCCGGCAGGTAGCCGAAGTTGAGCGCGACGGCGTGCCGCCACTCCTCGGGCGGGCCACCCGGCATCGCGATGTTGCCCTCCAGGGCCACGGCGCTCTCCGCGGCATGCTCGTAGCCGAGCGCCGTCCCGACGACACCGTTCGCGCCGTCCGCGCCGATCACGACGCGCGTCGCATAGATCTCGCCGCCGGCGTCGACCTCGTACGTCGCGTCCGGCAACTGCCGCACGCCGGTCACGCGCTGCCCGTCGCGGAAGTCCGCGCCCGCGGCCTGCGCCTGCTCGGCGAGGTAGGCGTCGAGGCGGCAGCGCTGCGTCATGTACGTGATCGGCCGCCCGGCCTGACGCGCCACATCGCGCCCGCCGCGATAGCGCACGCGGGCGGTGTCGATCACATCCTCGACGACCGGATCGAGCGAGAACGGGAGCCGCCCGGCGCAGCGAATCGTAACCGCTCCGCCGCAGGGCTTATCGCGCGGAAAGCGCGCGCGGTCGAGCATCACCACCTCGACGCCACGCGCTGCCAGCTCACGCGCCGCCGTACTCCCGGCAGGCCCGGCCCCGACGACAACGACATCCGCGTGCATGCCGACGAGGTTACGCGCGGCGGGGGTTAGGGGGTGTGAACGGCGACGCCCCTCGACAGCTGAACTACGCCCCCTCGATCGCCACGAGGAGTGCTGCGAGGAAGCCGAGGTTGAGCGCGGCGGCGGACGCCCACATGACGTAGCCGGCGGTGCGTTCCCAGGCATGGAGCAGCCAGCCGAGGGCGAGGTTGACCACGAGCAGCGTCGTGGCCACGCGCGGGATGTCGAGGAGCTGCGTCTTGGGGATCGTTTCGAAGACCAGCGGCCGGTCGAGCGGGGGGAACGTGAGCTCCAGCTGCGCGGGGAGGTCCGGGTAGCGCGTCGCCAGCACGGCCCAGATGGCGAGGCCGGTGACGACGCAGAGCGCCACCAGCGCCTGCGCGAGGTGGTCGGTCCAGAGCGCCTCGAACGAAGCGGCGTCCCGCTCGACATGGTGCAAGACCTCGGCGGTGGGGCCCAGTTCCTGGCGGACCTGGATCTCGCGGGCGAAACCGGCCGGGTCGTCGACAGAGATGGCGTAGTTGCGCTCGCTGGTCATGACGTAGAGCACCTCTTCCGGACGCTGATGCGTCGAGTAGAAGAGCACCTCGCCGACGCGATCGATGTCGGCCCGTCCGACGTGATAGCCGAGCCAGGAGACGCCTCGGACGCCGGGGACGCCAACGGCGGTGCCGGGGACGAGTCGTTCAATGGCGTCGAGCGGAATGATCTGCCTCGTCGCTGCCCAGGTGATGACCAGCCCGTTGCGGTCGACGGCGTAGGTGAGCGTGGCGAGGCCGTAGACCCAGTAGCCGATCAGCGCCGCGAACCCGGCGGCAACGGTGGCGCCGACGTAGGCCGCCCACGCCTCGAGGCCGAGTTCGGAGGCGAAGGCCCAGTTCAGCAGCAGGACGGAGATCGCCAGCGCCCACGCGAGCAGCAGCGTGCCGACCAACAATCCGAGCGCGCGTGAGGGCTGGTAGAACACGGACCGTCCTCGCCGGGGGAGGTGCTAGCGCTCTGCGGCCCCTCGCGCGGCCCCTCGTGGCGCGCCGCCGGCGCGACCGGCTTTTCGCGGCTACGAGGAGCCGGCGCCCACCTTCGCGCTTTCGAAGACGGGTGTCAGGTAATGGCTGTACTCCGGTAGCTGGCCGGTGATCATCTGGAAGTAGCGCTCCTGGATCTGTTTCGAGACTGCGCCCGGCTCGCCGTCACCGATGGCCACGTGGTCGATCTCGATGATCGGCGTGACGTGCGCGGCGGTGCCGGTCATGAACACCTCGTCGGCGATGTACAGCTCCGAGCGGTCGATCGAGCGACGCTCCAGCGGCAGGTCGAGCTCGCTCTGCGCCAGCTCCAGCGCTGTCTCGAGCGTGATGCCCTCGAGGACGTTGTCCTGTGGCGGCGGTGTAATCAGCGTGCCGTTGCGGAGAATCACGATGTTCTCGCCTGAACCCTCCGAGACGTGCCCGTCGCTGTTGAGCATGATCGCTTCGTCGGCGCCCGCCTGCGCAGCCTCGGTCTTCGCCATGGCGTTGTTGACGTAGAGCCCGTTCACCTTGGCGCGTGCCGGGATCATCGTGTCGTCGACGCGACGCCAGCTGCTGGTCACGCAGCGGATGCCGGCGTCGAGCTCGAGGTAGGCGCCGAAGTCGGTCGTGAAGAGCAAGAACTCGTCGTCGAGATTGTGCATGCGCGGCCCAATCTCGTGAGTGGACTTGTAGACGATGGGGCGGATGTACATGTCTTCGGTGTAGCCGGAGCGCTTGGCGACCTCGGCGCACATCTCGACGATTTCGTCGTCCGAGTAGTGCAGCTCCATGCGCATGATCTTGGCGCTCTGGCGGATGCGCTCGATGTGTTCGCGCACGCGGAAGAGGTAGAGCTGCTGCTCCTGCTCGTTCCAGTTGCCGCGGATGCCCTCGAATACCGCCGTGCCGTAGAGGAACGCGTGGGTCATCACGTTGATGTTCGCTTCTTCGAGGGGGACGTACTTCCCCTCGAAGAATGCGGTCGGCGTGGGCATGTGCAGCTCCCTTCGCCACCGAGTCAACACTCAGTCGCCGGGCGCGCCGGGCCCGGACCGTGGCGGACGGATGGGTCGGTTGAGCATAGGGGCGGCTCGGATCGAGCGGCAAGCGGTATGCTCGCGCCGGCGAGGGCGCTCATGACGCCCTCGGAGCGTGGAAAGATGACCGCCATGGCCGACAGCGACCGCCGGCTCAGCGCCACCTTCACCGTCGGCAACGTGGAAGTGGCAGCGCTTTCGGACGGGGCGCCGGAGCGCGTCCTGGGCGGGTTCTTCAACGGCGTCGAAGCCGTGGAGTGGACCGCAGCGCTCGGCATCAGCGACCCCGACGAGCCGCAGCCGTTCAACTTCGGCACGTTCCTGCTGCGCGACGAGCGCACGAACGTGCTCGTCGACACCGGGCTCGGCGAGGCGGGCGCGGCGAGCGGCGTGCTGGGCGGCGGCGAGCTGGTGCAGCGGCTGGCGGACCTCGGCGTGGCGGCCGAGGAGATTCGCAACATCGTGCACACGCACCTGCACTTCGACCACTGCGGCGGCAACATGCGCGACGGTGAGCCGGTGTTCCCGAACGCGGTGACCTACGTCTCGCGTCCGGAGCTCGACTTCTGGCTGCACGACGAGAGCGCGGATCCGGACGCCGCAGCGCTGGCGCAGGGGGCGATCCAACCGCTCCTCGACGCGGGCCGGGTGGCGACCTTCGATGGCGAGTACACGATCAGCCGAGGCCTGACGACCGTGCCGACGCCCGGTCACACGCCGGGACACACCTCGTTGTTGCTCGCCTCACATGGGGAGCACCTCGTGATCACGGGCGATGCGGCGCACCACCCGAAGCACTTCGAGCACCACGACTGGATCCCGGCCGTTGATGTCGACCCGGCGCAATCGACCCACTCGCGCGGCCGGCTCTCCGCGCTGGCCGTCGAGCACGACGCCGTCGTCACGGGCGGGCACTTCCCGGTGTTGACGCTGGGCCGGCTCCGCCAGGTCGAGAGTGGATACGTCTGGGAGCAGGTCGAGGGCTAACCGACCGAGTTCGCAACGAAAGACGCCCGCGCCGGGTGGCGCGGGCGTTGCTTATCTGTCTGTCTCGAGGCTGCGGCTGGTCGAGGCCTATGCGTACTCGCGGCTGCGGCCGCGACTGCGGCGCCGGCTCCGACCGCGCTCGCTCTCTCCGCCGTGAACGCTACGGCGGCCATGACGATCAGGCGCAGGACATCTCTGCCCGAGCTCTGCCCGGAGCGGCTGCGGTCTCGACGGCTGCGGCGGCTGCGGCCGCGTCGGTGGGAGCGGTGGCCACGGCGGTGGCGTCGCGAACGACGGCCGTCGTCATCGAAGTCATCGTCGAAGTCGTCGTCGTCATCGAGGACGCCGAGGCCCTCGGCGCCGTCGAGGTTCTCGATGTAGTCCTGGATCAATCTACTGAAGCTCATGTTGCCCCTTCTCGGTGCCCGGCGTGCGCTGTGCGTGCGCCTCGACGTGCGAGGTGGCCCGTTCGCTAGCGAGCAATGGGCCACTGCGCGTTGAGCGCCTCACGCAGGTCGCGGAGCGACTCGCGGTGCGTCGGGAGCCCGCTGCTGCGGCGAGTGTTCGCGATGACGTTGATGTGAAAGCGGCTGGTCATGGTCTCTGCTCGCGTTCTCGTCGGGGGCTTCCCGGCGGCCTTTGGTGTCTCAGTGACGTCACTATGACATCACGCTGATGTCTTGTCAAGAGTCGTTGTGTGAACTCGTTCACTCAACGCTCTGCCGCTATCGCGCGCCGCCACGGCGCGGCATCATCCGGAGGCCGAGTCGAGCCGCCGTGGCGCACCGAGGAGGTCCAACCTTGCCCGAGATCAGCAACGACGCCCGAAGCTTCCTCGAACGGCCGTTGGTCGCGACCATCGCCACGCTCGGGCGTGACGGAGCGCCTCGGATCGCGCCGATCTGGTACCAGTGGGCGCCCGGGCCCTCAGGCGAGGGCGCGGCCTACCTCTTCACGTCGCGACGCACGCTGAAGTGGCGCAACATCGAGCGCGATCCGCGCGTCTCGCTCTGCGTCGACGACCGCGAGTTGCCCTATCGCTCCGTCATCGTCGCTGGCGTGGCCGCCGAGGACACAGAGCGCGATCTCTTCGAGCTCGTGAGCGAGCTGGCACTCGCCTACTACGGCCCCGACGAGGGACCACCCTTCGCGGAGGGCTATCGAGGCGACCGGCCGAACATTGTGGTGTTCCGCATCGACCCGACACGGGTTGCGACCTACCTCGGCGACTGACCGCGCGGGCCACGCACGCTTCGAGTAGCCTCGGCGGCGCGGATACGAACCTTCGGGGAGGCCCAGTGCAGAACGATTCGGGCGCACGCTTTGCGATCGGCAGCGTCGAGTTCGCGGTCGTCAACGACGGCATCAACTACTACGACGCCGGCGCCATCTTCGGGGTGGTCCCGCGCGTGATGTGGGAGCGGCAGATCCCGCCGCTCGACGACCGCTACCGCATGAACCTGGGCCTCAACTGCCTGCTGCTCCGTTCGCAGGGGCAGACGATCCTGATCGAGTCCGGCGTCGGCGGGAAGCCGGGCGACCGCGACAGCGCCAGCCCCGCCGAGGAGGGCACGCTGATGGATGGCCTAGCCGGCCTCGGCGTGACGCCCGAGGACATCGACGTCGTCGTCAACACCCACCTGCACTCCGACCACTGCGGCTGGAACACCTCCCTGGCGCCGGGGACGCGTCACCGCGAGGGCGGAGACGAGCAGGAGCAGCTGGTGCCGACGTTCCCGAACGCGCGCTACGTGATCAGCGCCCGGGAGTGGCACGACGGCACCCACCCGAACGAGCGCACGCGCGCGACCTACCTCGAACGCAACATCGTGCCGATCGAGGGCCAGCTGGAGCTGGCGGACGACGAGCACGCCATCACCGACGAGGTGCGGCTGGTGCCGGCGCCCGGCCACACCGATGGCCACAGCACGATCGTCGTTCGTTCCGGCGGCGAATGGGGCGTCTACATCGGCGACCTCGTGCAACACCAGGTGCAGCTCGAGCGCACCGCCTGGGTGAGCGGACTCGACACGCTGCCGCTGGTCTCGATGGAGACGAAGCACAAACTCGTCGACGAATGCATCGAGGCGGAGGCGCTGGTGATGTTCTGCCACGGCGCCTACCCCGGTGTGGGCCGCCTCGAGCGCGACGACCGCGGTTTCCGCCGCTGGGTCGACGTGGAGCCACTCGCAGACTGACCAACGCGCTGTATTGTGCGTTTCCGCCATGGCGCTAACGTTTTCTTGCTATTCCCTAATCTCTGTCTAGACGGTGCTCTGATCCCGCCATAGCGTCACTGGCACACGTGGCCACCGCTGCGGTTATTGGAAGGCAAGACATTGCTCAGACAAGCATCGACGTCGCTCAAGCGGACGCTGTTGGCCGTAGCGCTCACGCTCACAGTGCTGGCCAGTGCCGCCGCTGGCCTCAGCGGCTTCAACGCCGGTCCCGACGCGCACGCGGATGGTTTCAAGCCCCCAACGAAAAAGGAAACCAATCAAGAGCTCGTGTCCAAGTTCATCTGGGGCGTGGGCTACATCTGCTACGACGAGATCGACGTCAACTAGCACACCAACGCATGTTCAACGGCACGGGACGGGGGCCGGCAGCGGCCCCCTTCTCGTGTCTGTCGTGGCGGACTAGCGCGCCCGCGTGCCGCCGTCGATCGGATAGATGCCGCCGGTGATGAAGCTGGCGTCGTCTGAGCAGAGGTAGGTCACGAGGCCGGCGATCTCGTCGGCGGTGCCGAGGCGCGCCAACGGCGTGTCGGCGTTGAACATCTCGCGCACGCCGTCCGGGTTGTCGGGGTTGATGCCGCGTGCCAGCTCGTCGCCCATCGGCGTGTCGATCACGGCCGGGCAGACGGCGTTCACGCGCACGCTCGGCCCCAGCTCGATCGCCGCCGACTTTGTCATGCCGACCACGGCGTGTTTGCTCGCGCCGTAGGCGAACAGCGTTGGCGTGCCCTGCAACCCGGCGATCGAGGCGGTGTTGACGATGGCCCCACTGCCCTGTTCGCGCATCACCGCGCCCACCTCGCGCAGCCCGAGCCAGACGCCCTTCACGTTCACTGCGAGCACCTGGTCGAACGCGTCCTCCGGGTAGTCGAGGAGCGTCGCGACGGGGCCGAGGATGCCAGCGTTGTTGAAGAAATGATCGATGCGCCCGAAGCGCTCCGTTGAGGCCTCGACGTACGCCCTGACATCGGCGGCGCGCGTGACATCGGCCTCGACGCTCAGCGCCTCGCTGCCGGCGCGCTCCACCGCGGCGGCGCTCTCGGCCAGGTCGGTCCCTGCGAGGTCGACGAGGACGAGCTTCGCGCCATCGGCGGCGAACCGCTGCGCGGCCGCGCGCCCGATGCCACCCGCCGCGCCCGTCACCACCGCCACCTGCCCGTCGAACCGCCCGACCATCGCCGCCTCCTCGTCGTTCGTCACGCGCTCACCCGATGCACCGCGAGAGTCTGACACATCGCCGCACGCGAGGTGAGGCGTTGCGGCGAACCAAACTGCAACGAGGATCTGGCGCCGAACCTCGGCGAAACTCGGTAAGTCTGCGGAAGATGGCGGCCGTAGGCGTGACTGCATGCTGATGTTCGTCTGAAAATCGTCGATAAACGTAACAAGCGAAGCAGAGCGCGCATTACCACTCTCGATGAACGGATTGTCAGTGGCCGATGGGACTCTCCCTGCGAACCGGGAGCGTGTCGGGGCTGCCAGGGACGGCAGTAGCGAAGCGTGGCGTGAACTCTTCGATGAGCACCATCCACGGCTCTACCGCTTTTTTTGCAGCCGCGTCGAATCCGCCGAGACGGCGGAGGACCTCGCATCGGAAACGTTCCTCGATGCTCTCAAAGGCATCGGAGGATTTCGCTGGCGCAATCGACCGTTCGGCGCCTGGCTGTTCGCGATCGCCCGCAACCGGCTGCGGATGCACTACCGCTCCCGCCGGGAGAGCGGCGATCTGGGAGCAGTGGAGCCGGGCTCGATCCGGAACGAGTACCTGACCGTCGAGGTGGATGACGTGCTCAGTCGGCTGCTGTCCGACTACCGCCAGGCCCTCGAGTACCGGTACCTGCTCGGGTTGTCGGGCCAGGAGTCAGCGGCGGCGATGGGCCGCTCGCACGGCTCGTTTCGCGCGCTCCTGTTGCGAGCCGCGAAGGCGTTCCGCGCCGAATACGGTCTACGAGAGTAGTGACGATGCCGAGGTTCCCGCTGGGCGACCGCGGCGATGACGCCGCCGACGAAGCACTCGACCCCGAACTGGCGTCGCTGTTCGAGCGAGCCGCCCACATCCCTGAGCCCGACCTGACCGCCGTCGCCCGCGCGCGCGGACGGCTCTTCGAGGAGATCGCGAACCGCGAGGCCGGAGCGGCTAGTGGCCATCACTGGCGCCGCTGGTTCCTGGGCGCTGCCGGGGGCGGCACCGCCTGGGCGGCGATCCTGGGTGCGGCCGCCGCGCACAAGGCGGTCGTGGCCGTGGTCGCTGCGAGCCTCCTCCTGGGTGGCGCGGTCGCCGCCGACGCTGCCGGCATCGTCGACACGGGCGTCGTTGACACCGTCGCGGAGACCGTCGGCCTCACCGACTCGGATAGTGACGATGACCCACTCGTCGGATCGACGGGCGAGGAGGACGAGGATGACGCGGCGGCCGCGGACGGCGGAGACGACGCCGAGGGCGAAGAGGAGCAGGGGGACCGCTTCGCAGATCGCGACGACCTCCCCGAGCAGGCGTCGGTCCAAAGCGCGGCCGCGGAGTCGGATGACCTGCCGGGGGGCCTGCACTCTCTGATCCACGACGACGGCCGTTTCAACATCCGCGGCGCACTGATCGCCGTCGACCCGGTAGGCGGCACGATCGATGTCGAGGTGGCAACGGCCAACGGCGTGAGCGCGGTGGTCACGCTGACCCTCGACGACAGCACTCGCATCAACGTCCCGGGCAGAGGGCAGGCGAACAACGACGATCGGGGCCGGCCAGAGGACGCCGGCCCGTCCGAGGATCAGGGCAGGCCGGAGAACCCCGGCCCGCCGGACGACACAGGTCGGCCGGAGAACGCCGGCCCGCCGGATGACACAGGTCGGCCGGAGAACGCCGGCCCGCCGGACGACACGGGTCGGCCGGAGCAAGCCGGCCCACCGGAGGGCAGAGGCAACGACCAGAGCTCAGACGACGACGCGGAAGACGACGACGCGGAAGACGACGACGCGGACGAGGAGGGTGACGAGCCCCTCAACGCCGAGCCGTCGGACGGACCCGGCAACAGCGGCAACAACGGGAACAGCGGCGACAACAGGAACGGCAGGAACGGCGCTGCCTCGAGCATCGACGGCCCGGCGGGAAGCACCCTCCTCGCCATACGCAGCGCCGGTGAGGTGACAGCAGACGTCACGGTCGCACCACAGCAGTCCGCCGACGACGATGACGCTGAGGGCGACGGCGACGGCGAGGCAGACGACCAGGCCGATCCGATCCTCGAACGTCTCGCGCTGGCGGCTCAGGCCGGCCGCGGGGTGATCGTCCAGGGCGTTTGCCCGGTCGAGGGGGGCGATGACGGCGAGGGCGCGGCGGCGGACGAGGACGGCGACAGCCACCTCCACATTCAGCTCGGGCCCGATTGCACCGTTACCAGCGTCACCGTCATCGGCGGGGGCCTGAACGGAGTCGAGGTGCCCGAAGACGAAGGCGCTAACGGCGAGGCCGATGACCCCGAGGAGGGCGATGACGCCGAGGATGAGTCCTCGGAGGACGACAACCTTGACGCGGACGCGACCTCGGGTCGTGGCGACAACGGCACCGGACGCGGAGGCGGCAGCAACCGCTAGCGTCACCGCCACGACCATCCGGAAGCGGGCTGTTTGCGCAGCCCGCTTCTTCGCGTGGCGCGAATTTAGTAGCGTTGGCCTGTCGCACCAGCGGACGGGGGTTGCCGATGCTGCCATGGAGTGAGTTCGCCGATAGAGTCCCCGAACTGGCCGAGCGAGGGCGGGAGCGCCTCGGCATTGGCATCGCCTATATGGCCACCGTGCGTCGCGATGGCGCGCCGCGGCTGCATCCGGTCTCGCCGGTCTTCACCTCGGACGGACGTCTGATGGTCGCGGTCGGCGACCGGTCGCCGAAGCGCTTCGATCTCGCGAACGATGGCCGTTACGCGCTGCACGCGCTCCCGCCGCCGCTCGAGGCGGAGGACTACGACGAGTTCGAGTTCAACCTGACGGGCCGCGCGCGCCCTCACGCGCCGCCGCCCACGAGGCCTCGTCGTCCGCAGGGATCCGGCGCGTGAGGGCGCCGGCCACGTGATCCGCGACGTGGACTGGCTCTTCGAGTTCCTCGTCGAGGGCGCGCTCACGACCCGCTGGTTCGGCCTCGGCGTCCCGGGCCAGTCGCCGACGAACGAGCAATGGGTCTGGCGCGAGGGCTGGGACGCGCCGCTGGACCACACGACGTTGCCGGCGGAGGGGTGAGCTATGCTCGCTGCGGAGGGTCCAAGCATGAGTACACGCCGCCAGCCACCGATTCGAACCCCAGATCCGGGAACTGTCATCAAGACCCGCGGACTGCCTCCGAAGCCGCCAGTAGAGCCTGATCGCCCTCGGCGGTGACGGCGGACGCCAGCCGCGACGCAGCGCCCAGCCTCGACCTCGCCTATGAACTTGCCATGCGTTCGTACGACGCGATGGCCGCGCAGATCGAATCAGCCAACCGACACCTCGACGCCATACAGTCGCTGGCAGTCACCCTGACACTGGCGGTGCCGGTCGTTGCGGCTTCGTTCACTGAGTCGCTCGATCGGGAGGTGTTCCGCGACGAGACGTTCGTGGCCGCCCTGACAGCCTTCGGCGCGGGGTTCGTCGTCACGCTGTCTGCGCGCGCATACGCCGGACTCACGGTCCTCGATGCGCGCGCGCTGTATGACTTTGAGTGGTACGCGTTCGCTCCGTCGGACTTTCAGATCACGGCGATGTACTGGGCCGCGCTCCACATGCGACGAAACCAGACTCTTGTGTGCGTGAAGTCGTGGGCAGCGATTGCCGCAGCGTTGCTTCTTGTCCTCGAGGCAGCGCTCCTCATCCTCTGGCTCGCGAACGTCTCTGGGTTGGACAGCTAGTACCAGCTCGCCACCGGGTTGCCCCACTGGAACGGGCGCGTGAGCACGTAGCCCATCTGCGCCTCGGCGGCGACGTGCTTGAGCACGTCCTCGACGGGTTCGGTGAGGTCGAGGTGGTAGCCCACGCTATGGGCGTAGCCCTGCTCGTGGAAGGCGTCGACGTAGAGGATGCGCCCGCCTTCCGCGGGCAGGTCGGCCATTGCTTCGCCGGTGAACTGGCCGAGGAGTTGGAGCAACTGGTCCAGGCGCTCGACCGGCCAGAGGCGACGGACCGCCACGGTCGTCGAATGCGCCTCGACGGCCAGAAGCAGGCCGTGCGTGGCGTCCTGGAGCTGCGGCTCGCCGAGGTGCTCCACGGTCCAGGCGTAGGCGCAGGCCTCGCTCAGCACGTCCTGCGCGCGCTGGTCCTCGGCGGTGCCGCCTGCGCACTCACGGGCGCCATGTGCGGCCTCGAGGCGGTCGCGGAACGCGTCGAACGCCCCGTGTGCGGCGACGACATCGAGGGCGCGACCGAGCCAGTAGAACGGCGGATTGTGTTCGGCCTCGCGCGTCATCATGAAGGCGACCCAGCAGGTCGCGCCGCCGAAATTCCACCCGGCGGGCTCGATCGCGGGGAAGTACTCGTGCAGCCAGGCGGCCATCTCGCGCGGACGGGCGGCGGTCATGCCCCGATGGTAGCGAGCGCCGTCGCTGTGGTCCGCGGGAGCGCCGCCCACGCGCAGCCAGCGAGGTGAGCCCGTAGCATCGAGGCGTGGACGACTACCTGAAGGCGATCATCCTCGGCGTGGTGCAGGCGATCACGGAGTTCCTGCCCATCTCGTCATCCGGGCATCTGGTCGTCGCGCCCGAGATCATCAGGGACGATGTCTCGTCGCTGACGTTCGACGTCGGCCTCCACCTCGGCACGATGGTGGTCGTGATCGTCTACTTCTGGCGCGACTGGACCGAGATCATCGTCTCGGGTGTGCGCGACATCGCGCGCCATCGCTGGGAAATCGCCGAGTGGGCGTGGCCCTCGAGGCTCGGACTCATGATCGCGCTCGGGACGGTACCGGCGGTGATCGTCGGTCTCCTGTTCGCGGACCGCATCGACCGCAGCTTGCGCGAGCCGGAGGTGGTAGGCGTCGCGCTGATCGTCGGCGGGATCGTGATCTGGCTCGTCGACCGCTGGGGCGCCACGATCGGACGCATCACCGACATGACGCTGGGCCGCTCGCTGGCCATTGGCTGCGCGCAGGCGGTAGCGCTGATCCCCGGCGTATCGAGGTCCGGCGCGACGATCGGCATGGGCCGCGTGCTCGGCTTCGGACGCGTCTCCGCCGCACGCTTCTCCTTCCTGCTGTCGGCCCCGGTCGTCCTCGGCGCGGGCGTCCTCCAGCTCAGCGACGCGATCGGCGGGTCCGAGGACGTGAGCTTGGGTCCGCTGCTGGTCGGCGCGCTGACGGCTGCAGTGGTGGGGGCGTTCGTGATCCGCGGCCTGCTCGCCTTCCTCGAGTCTCAGACGCTACGGCTGTTCGTCTGGTATAGAATCGCGCTCGGTCTCGCGATCCTCGGCGCTGCGGCTTTCGG
Organism: Dehalococcoidia bacterium; assembly: GCA_965198045.1. GTDB lineage: Bacteria > Chloroflexota > Dehalococcoidia > UBA2979 > UBA2979 > CBDDEC01. The sequence continues at coordinate 64,442 of CBDAOL010000011.1, read as the reverse complement.
TGCGTTCTAGCGTCGGCGCCTCCGGCGACCGCCATCGTCCCTCGCGAGGCCCCGGAATCCGCGCGCGCACTCCGCTCTCGGAACGTGTTCATGGATAGGAGCCGACGTGCTCGAGACCCTGGAACTCGACGGTAAGTCGATCATTGTGACCGGCGGTGGCCGAGGCCTCGGGCGGGCGATGTCGCTCGCGATGGCCGAGGCCGGCGCACGCATCGCCATCGCCTCGCGCACCGAGTCGCAGGTGCAGTCGGTCGTCGATGAGATCGAGGCCGCGGGCGGCGAGGCGGTCGGGATCCCGACCGATGTCACCGACTCGGAGCAGGTGAACGCCCTCGTCGCCAAGACCGTCGAGGCGTTCGGCCAGCTCGACGGCATGTTCGCCAACGCCGGCATCGGTGGTGGCACGGACGCCGAGTTCTGGGAGTACCCGGACTGGGCGTTCGAGGAGGTGCTGGCCGTCAACCTGAAGTCGACGTTCTACAGTGGCCGCGCGGCGTCCGCGCAGATGATCGAGCAGGGCACCGGCGGCGTCATCGTCAACACCTCGTCCGGTACCGCCATGCGCGGCAATCGAGGCTTCGCCTACCCGACGGCGAAGGGCGGCGTGCTCTCGCTGACCAAGAGCGAGGCGACGATGTTGGCCGGGCACGGCATCCGGGCGAACGTGATCGTTCCGGGCTTCGTCTCGCAGGGGCCGCCGCAGAACGAGCAGGAGCGCGCATTCCGTGAGCAGCGCGGCAAGTTCATGCCGGTGCAGCGTCTCGGCGAGTGGTGGGAGCTCGGTCCGCTGGCGGTCTTCCTCGCCTCGGACGCTTCGAGCTACATCACGGGCCAGGAGTTCATCATCGACGGCGGCGGACTCGCCGGCGGCCTAGGGCCCATCAACTTCGTTCCCAGCCACGAACTCGACGGGTAGGAGGCACCGTGCCGAAGGCATCCCACTACGACCTCTCGGACCGCAAGGCCCTCGTGATCGGTGTCGAGAACCCGGCGGGCGCGGCGGCGGCGAAGGCCTACGCTGAGGCGGGCGCGGACGTCGCGCTCGCCGTGCTGCAGGCGGACGAGAGCGTCATGCAGGCGCGCGCCCTGAAGGCGGAGATCGAGGCGATGGGTCGCGTCTGTCACGAGTACGTGATGGACGTGACGCTGGGCAAGAACGTGCAGGTCACGATGCGCCAGATCGCGAAGGAGCTGGGCGGGCTCGACATCGTCTGCTCCGCGCCGGACGCGTTCCTCGCCAAGCCGATCGAGTCGATCTCCGACACGGAGCTCGCGCGCGTCCTGCAGCTCAACTTCAGCTCGCACTTCTTCGCCATCCGCTCGGCCGCCGGCGAGTTCCGTCGGACGCCCGAGCGAGGTGGGCGCATCGTCGTCATCACCGGCGTGCTCGGCGAGCGCGGGCTGCCGAACACCAGCGCCTACGCCGCGGCGCAGGGCGCAGCGACAAACCTCGTGCGGGCGGCTTCGCAGGAGCTGTCGCGCGAGAACATCATGGTCAACGGCATCGCCCTCGGGTGGATGGACTGGATGGACGACCGCATCGACCCAGAGGACGAGGAGGCGCAGCGCGCCGTGCGGTTCACGATCTTGCGGCGGCAGGGCCGCGCCGAGGAGGTGGGGCCGCTGGCGGTGTACCTCTCGAGCGAGAGCGCGACGCGCTACGTCACCGGGCAGATCATCCCGGTCGACGGCGGACTGACGCAGCACCTCTAAGCACCCCGGGCGCCGCGGCCGACGCCTCGGCGTACCAGGGCAGGACAGGCGGGATGACATGACCGACTACGAGACGATCATCGTGGAGAAGGAGCGCGGACGCGCCCGCATCACGTTGAATCGGCCGGAGAAACTGAACGCGCTCTCGCGCCAGCTCCAATCGGAGCTGCGGCAGGCGCTGGTCGACGCCGACGAGGACGATCGCATCCATTGCGTGATCCTGCGCGGCGCAGGCCGCGCGTTCTCGGCGGGCTACGACCTGACGCCTGACCGCCGCCTCGAGGGTGAAACGGCCACCGAGCGCGACCAGTACGCCGAGGTCTACCGCCGCAGCCAGGCGTTCGACGACGACACGTGGCGGATGGAGCAGGCGCAGCACGACCGCATGACGATCTTCGACATGCACAAGCCGGTGATCGGTCAGATCCACGGCTATTGCGTCGCCGGCGGCACCGACCTCGTACTGCTCTGCGACATCGTGGTGGCGGCGGCGGACACCCAGATCGGGTTCCCGCCGGTGCGTGCGATGGGTGGACCACCGGCGCACATGTGGACGTACCTCGTCGGCCCGCAGTGGGCGAAGTACATGCTGCTCAGCGGCGAGTTCATCGACGGCACGACCGCGGAGCGCATCGGCCTCGTCTGGAAGTCAGTGCCGGGCGAAGACCTCGAGGAGACGGTCGAGGAGCTGGCGGACCGCCTGGCGATGGTGCATCCGGACTTCCTGTCCGGGAACAAGCGCTCCGTGAACCTGGCGCTGGAGCTGATGGGCGCACGCACGATGCAGCGGCTGGCCTCGGAGCTGGACGCACGGATGCACACCTCGCCGGGGATGAACGACTGGCGCACGCGCAACCGCGAGCAGGGGCTGAAGGAGGCGCTGGCCTGGCGCGACGGCCGCTTCGCCAACGCGGAGCAGCGCCGCCAGTGGCAGGAAGAGGCGTGGGAACAGGGGCCGCGGCGCTAGCGGAGACCAACGCGGAGCACGAGCACGGATAGCGAGAAGGGCGAGGCCGATGAGTGTCCTCGAACGATTCGACCTGACGGGACAGACCGCGCTGATCACCGGCGCCGGCAGCGGCCTCGGCCGCGAGATGGCGCTGGCGCTCGCCGAGCATGGCGCCGACGTGGTCGGCGCCGCGCGTCGCCCCGAGCCGATCGAGGAGACCGGCGCGATGATCGAGGCCAAGGGCCGCCGCTACCTTGGCCTCGCGGGCACCGACGTCACGGACTCGGGTGTGGTCAACAAGATGGTCGAGCGCGCCATCAGCGAGATGGGGCGGATCGACATCCTGATCAACAATGCGGGCCTCGGTGGCAGCGGGCGCGGCAAGACGCTGCCGGAACTGACCGACGAGGACTGGCACTCCGGGATCGAGAGCAACCTCTACTCGGCGTTCTACTGCTCTCGCGCGATCGTGCCGCACTTCCTCGACTCCGGCGGCGGCCGGATCATCAACATCACCTCGGGCTGGGGCTTCCGCGGCGGGCGCAACAGCTTCATGTACTCGATCGCCAAGGGCGGCGTGATCCAGCTGACGAAGGCGCTGGCGATGACCTACGCGCGCGACAACATCCTCTGCACCTGCATTGCCCCTGGCCTCTTCCCGCACACGGACGACGAGGCCATCCTCAACCAGCTCGGCGAGAAGCAGCCGATGGGTCGCGTCGGGTGGATGAACGAGATCGGCCCGCTGGCCGTCTATCTCTGCTCTGACGCGTCCGAGTACATGACCGGCGAGACCGTGCTGATCGATGGCGGCGCTATCGCGGCGGGCGTCACGCCCGCGGGCATGGTGCCCTCGGTGGAGGGCTAGCGCGATGACCTACTTCGACCTCTCGGGCAAGCACGCCCTCGTCACCACTGCCACCGGGCCGCTGCAGCGCGCCCTGGCCGTGGCGCTCGCCGAGGCAGGCGCGACCGTCTCCGTGACGACGCTCCACGACGACTCCGGCGAGGAGACCGAGGCGAACAGCATCGTCAACGAGTGCTGGTCGACCGGCTCCGGTGAGGGCCGGGCGGTCCGCCTCGACCTGACGAACCCGGGCGCCGTTGACGACGCGGTGGCCTCGCTCGAAGGCGACATCGGGCCAATCGGGATCCTGGTCAACGGCGCGCACGAGGCGAACATCCAGCCGGTGGTCGATGTCGATCTCGCCGCCTGGGAGCGCAAGCTGTCGCGCAACGCCACCTCGACGTTCGTGGCCACGCAGAGCGTCGGCCGGCGCATGCTGGAACGCGGCCAGGGCCGGGTGATCGTGCTGGTCTCGATCCTCGAGGACCGCGGCGTGCCTAACCGCGCGCTGTTCGGCGCTTCGCAAGGAGCGATCCTCGGCTTCGCGCGCTCGCTCGGCATCGAGTGGGGACGGCAGGGCGTCACGGTGAACGCGATGGGGATCGGCTTCTACGACGACGTCGCGGGGCCGCAGAACGACGAGGCGCTGCATGCTGTCCTCGAGCGGTACATCCCCATGCGCCGGCTCGGGCAGCCGTCGGACCTACAGGGCACGGTGGTCTACCTCGCGTCCGATGAGGCGGCGTTCGTAGCGTCCGAAGTGCTGACGGTCGACGGCTCGATCGCGAACCACGCGTAGCGTCGACGCTCGGGTACGCCTTCGGAGCCTTACCGTAGCGTCATGACGACGCCCGGCCCCGAGGAGCTCGGTACGCCCGGTCCACACTGGCGGGGCGACGGCACGCTCGGGCCACGACACGAGCTGCGCGTTGAACAGGGCGTCGAGGAACCACGCCCGCAGCTGCGCGCATATGACCCGACGCTCACGCTGCCGCCGCCGGTGCGGCCACGCATCGCCGGTGCACCCGTTGCGACGTTCGGACGTCGCTTCTCGGCGACCCTGATCGACGGTGTGATCGTGCTGATCATCCTGGGATCGGTCGCCGCTATCTCGATCATCGGGCTCGACCCGGACCTCGACGAAACGCGAATCCAGGATCGCTCGTCGTCCCTCGCGTTGATGGCGTTGTACGGCTACCTGCTGCTGTTCAACGTCCTCGGTTGGTCCCCCGGCAAGCGGGCGCTGGGGCTGCGTATCGTGCAGGCCGACGGGTCAGCGCCGGGCTTCGGAGCCGGGCTGTCGAGGATGCTCGTCTCGCTGCTCACGCCGATCCTGATCGGCTACTTCTGGGCGGCGTTCGACGGCCGGGCGCAGACCTGGCACGACAAGGCAGCCGGGACCTACGTGGTGCATCCGCCCGAGGATGAGCGCCGGCTGATCACCCCGAACCGCGAGGAGACCGACCAGGTCACGTGGTCATTCCCGGACCGGCCGGACTGACTGACTAACTGACTGACGAGCGAGTCGGCGTCGACTAAAGCTCGCGGCGGTAGAGCAGGCTGTCGTCATCACCACTGGAGACGAACCCAGCCGACTCGAGGGCCTGTCGCGCGCGCTCAGTGTCGGGCGCGGCAATGGCCTCGACCCGTGCCGCACCGCGGCCACGCGCGAACGCGCCGGCGGTGCGTGCGAGGTCGGACAGGCCTTCGCCAACAAGCCGCCGCAGGGAAGCCACCTCGGTGTCGCCCTCAGGCTGCCCACGGTCGACAGCAGCGAAGCCGACGACCGTGTCGTCCTCGATGGCGACCCAGGCGCCACGGCCGGGCTCGGCGTAGTAGATGAGGTCCTCGAGGTCGGGGTCCAGCTCCACCGACGGCGGGTCGAACCCGGCGCCGAGGAGGGCCATGGTGACGAGCGCGCGGATGGCGCGTCCGTCCTCGACCTCGGCCTGCCGAATCTGCAAGATGCCTCGCCGCGGTTGCTGGTGGTCTGCCGGTGCCATTCGTGACTCCCGCCCTGGAAATGTCGCTGCCCCCGCGCAGCCCAACCATTCTACGCCGTTGCGTCTCCCGACCCAATGCGACGCGTTATGAGGAGCCCCGCAGGTTGCGATCAAGCGGTCGGCGCGGTCTCCCAGGGCAGCGTCCGCGGCTGGAGGATCTGCCGCACGGCGCCGTCTGCGACGAGCACGATCAGATCGAGCGCGCCGTATGTCGCCGGGTTCATGCCGCGCACCGCCGCGGTGAGCAACTCCTCCTCGAGGTGGGCGAGGGGCGCCACCATGATCAGCGCCGAGAGTTCGGCGTCGCCGGCGGTGCGCTGCTCGACCGCGCGCTTGACCTCACGGCGGAGCTGGCGGCGGGTCACCACGCCGTCGGTCGGGTCGAAGGCGGGCGCAGCGCCAATGACCGTGACGCCCTCGGCGGCCGACTCGGGGAGGCGGGAGACGGTCCAGTAGTCGTGGACCGAGACGTCCGTCACCTCCTCGGCGTTCAGCAGCGAGGCCCGGTCGCGCACCCTCGAGATCACAATGTCGATCTCGGCTTGCTCGCTCGAGAGGCGGTGCAGCGCGCGGGCGTCGAGGTGATACGCGCCGTTCACGCCCTCGGAGATGGTCGTCCACTGCGTCGCGAGCGGTCCGCTGACGGAGACGTACTGGCCCTCGGCCTGCAGTTTGGCGAGCTTGAGCGTGACGGGCAGGCGCACCTCGCGACGGTCACCCGCGGACAGGCCAGCGAGGCCGCCAGCGAGCAGAACGCGGAACTGCGACCATGCCGGCTCTTCGCGCGGGAACTGTGCGCTCGGCGGCACCCAGATCGCGTACCCGGCATTGGCGATGGCGCGATCCTCCATCACCTCGGTCGCCATCAGCGCCGCGAGCTCGTCTGCGCCGTCGAGGGCTTGCGAGTCATCGTCCCAGAGCAGCCCGACGGTGACGCCGATGCGTCGCTCGCGCTGGGTGATCAGCGCGTCGAAGCCCTCGATCGGTTCGCTGTCAGGGGCGACGCGGAAGGTGCGGAAGTAGCGCTCGCCCATCCAGCTGGCGACCAGTTCGAGCGCGGCGTCGCGGATCGGAAGCATGCGCGTCGGCGGCGGCCGACTACTCGTCGGCCTCGGCGGCGAGGCGTTCGTCGCGCCGGTAGACGAGAGGCATCAGCCCGTGATTGAGCACCTGCCAACCAATGGCGAGGTTGAGGACGAGGAAGTCGAGAACTGCGGCCCACTTCAAGAGCGTTGCGGCCGCCATATCGTCGTTACCGGTGCGCTGCATGACGATGATCGCGGCCACGAGCAGCCCGAGCAGCACTGCGCCGCCGATCACGACATCCCAGTTCTTGATGAAGCGCGTGAACGCGGCCATCAGCCCTACGGCGACCGCCAGGTTGCCGGCCATGAGGCCGAGGAGCGGCGTGCCGTGGTGGCCCCAGACCTCGAACGAGGCGAGGAAGAGCACCATACCGCCGACCGGCGCCAGCGTGGCGAAGAGGATGCCCACCAGGTCTGCGCGCTTGAATCGCATTGCCGTCGTTGCTCCTTCGAGCCGTTCCCCGCGTTGGATGCGCCCTAGATGTTAGAGCGTGACTGGCCACCGTCTACATTCACCGTCGCGCCGAGGATCCAGGAGGCTCGGGATGAGGCGAGGAACGTCACGACGTTCGCCACCTCCTCCGGCCGACCGAAGCGGCCGCCGGCGATGTTCTGCTCGATGAACGCGGCCATGCCGTCCGGGTCGTCCTCGAGTCGCCGACCCCACGATCCACCCTCAAAGGCGATCGAGCCGGGGGCGACGTTGTTGACGCGGATGCCCTCGGCGGCCCAGTCGAGAGCGAACGCCTTCGACATGGCGATCTGCGCGGCCTTCGTCGCGTTGTACTGCGCTGGGCCGCCGGACTCGCGGCCGAAGATCGAGGAGACGTTGACGATCGAGCCCAGCGGCGAGGCGGTTAGATGAGATTTCGCCAGCTCGGCCAGGCGCACCGCGGCGAGTACGTTCAGCTCGAACGAGGCCCGCCACCGCTCGTCGCTGTCGCCCTCGCGGATGGTCGCGCCGGCGTTGTTCACCAGCACGTCGAGGCCACCGAACGTCTCGAGGTGGCGCGCGATCAGGGCTTCGCAGGCGGCGGCATCCGTGACGTCGAGGGCGACCGGAACGACCTGCCGGCCGCTGCCGGCGGCGATCGCCTCGGCCGTCGCTTGCAGCGCTTCCACGCCGCGGGCGCAGATCGTGACGTCGGCACCCTCGGCGGCGAACGCCTCGGCGATCGCACGACCGATACCGCGGCTGGCGCCGGTCACGAGCACTGATCGGCCGGTCAAATCGAGGTCCAGCGGGCCCTCCTCGCGTGCGCGGCGCATGCTCGCAGCGTGCCCGGCTGCCGTCCAGCGGTCGCGCGCCACGTGGGGCGTTCGTTGACGCCCTCGCTCGGCGGCCCGTAGCCTCGCGAGGAGGTGCCATCGATGCCGCACACTGCCCTCGCCACCGACGGCCACGTCGCGACGCTGACGCTCGATCCGCCCGCCGAGGGCTACGACCGGGCCTTCGTCGAGGCGCTGGCCGACGCCTGCGCCTCCGTCGTCGCGGAGACCTCGTCAGTTCGAGCCCTGGTGATCGTGAGCAATGGCGCACTCGGCGGCGGCTGGTCTGCCTCGACGCTCGACGAGGAGCGGACGCCCGCTGCGTCGCCCCTCGGCGCCGGCTTCGAGGCGCTCGCGGCGGTGCCGCAGCCGACGGTGATCGCGATCCGCAGCGAGGCGCACTCGGCCGCACTTGAACTGGCGCTCGCCGCCGACATCCGCGTGGCCAGCGAGAGCGCCACCTTCGCGATGCCGGATGCGGCCCTCGGGACGGTGCCGCTCGGCGGCGGCACGCAGCGCCTCCCGCGCGCCATCGGGCGCGCCCACGCGCTGCGATTGCTGCTGACCGGCGAGGTCATCGGCGCCGAAGAGGCGCGACGCATCGGACTCGTCTCGGCCGTCGTCGAGGACGCCCGCGTCGACGGCGCGGCGCGCGCGATCGCGGACCAGATCGCGACACGAGGCCCAATTGCGACGAGGATGGTCAAGGAGGCGATCCACCGCGGGTCGGAAATGGGACTGCAGCAGGCACTGCGCTACGAGCTCGATCTGAGCATCCTGCTGCAGAGCACCTCGGACCGCGCGGAGGGCGTGCGCGCCTTCGCGGCGAAGGAGCCGCCGACGTTCATCAACGAGTGAACGCATCAATGAGTGACCGCATCAACGAGTGAACGCATCCAGGAAGCTACGGCGCGGCGTACCTCGGAGGGGTCGCGCGGGATTGTCATCAGGGCCGTCACGCGCGACGATCGCCGGCGGCAACCGAGGGGAGCCTAAGTGAACGTCATCCTCACTACCGAGGAGGTCCACGCGGTGACTGCACTGGTCACCGCGCAGGTCCTCGACCATGTCGAATTGTCGAGCGCGACGCGGAAGCTGATCCGCGCCTGGCGCAACGACCACGATCTCGAAACGATGGGTCTCGATGAGCTGGCCGAGGTGGTCAACACCGCGCTCGGCAACCACATCGACGAGCGGACGACGCGCATGATGCGCCGCGCCGGCAAGGTCAAGCTCTCCACCGCGACGCGGCGCGTTTAGCCGCCGGCGCGAGGACCCGAGGAGGTTCCGATGAAGGTCGAATTCGACACCGAAGAAGTCCACGAGATGTTCGGCGCGATCGTCGATGAGCTGTTCACGCTCAAACTCGATCGCAGCGACCGCGCGGCGGTCCGCCGCTGGCGTGCCGATGACATGAAGGCTGGCTCGCCCGCGATCGCGATCCTCACCGAGAAGGTGAACGAGGCGCTCCAGCGTCAGCACGACCGCACCGAGGTGAGCCCGATCAAGAAGCCCGACTGGGCGACCTAGCGGCCAGCAGGCGCCGATCTGGAGAGCTCGCGAGGTCGAGATGGCGGACCCCTTCGTGCTCTACGACCGCGAGGACGACATCGTCTGGCTGACGCTCAACCGGCCGGAGCGGCTGAACGCCGTGCACCTCGGGATGCGCGACGACCTCTGGAACATGCTCACGCTCGTGCGCGACGACCCCACCGTGCGGGTCGTGGTGCTACGAGGCGCCGGCGATCGCTCGTTCTCGGCGGGCGCGGACATCCTCGAGTTCGGGACCTCGCCGTCGCTCATCGAGTCACGCGACGCGCGGCTGCAGCGGGACCTCTGGGCGACGATGTCGGGCCTGCGCATGCCGCTGATCGCCTCGCTGCACGGCTTCGCCTTCGGCGCCGGGCTCGAGATGTCGCTCTACTGCGACCTCCGCATCGCCGCCGAAGACGCGCGGTTCGGACTGCCCGAGGTCTCGCTCGGCTACCTGCCCTCGGCCGGCGGAACGCAGACGCTGCCGCGCCACGTCGCGCGCAGCGAGGCGCTGCGGCTGGCCACAACTGGCGATCCATTGACCGCCGCCGAGGCGTTCGAGCGCGGCCTCGTGCACCGCGTGGTGCCGAACGACGACCTCGAGCGGACCGTGCGCGAGCTCGCGCTGCGACTGGCCTCGTACGACCCGGCGGCGATCGCCGCGACGAAACGCGCGGTCGTCGAAGGGATCGACCTGAGCCTCCAGGATGGCCTGGCGCTGGAGCGCCGCCTCGCGGCGTCGATCGCATAGCGACGTGACGCAACTCCTCGAACGGCTGCCCCGCTGGCGTCTGCCGGGAGGTACCGGCCCGGCGATGCTGATGATCGTCTCAGCCCTCGGCGTGGCGACCGTGCTCTGGGGCATCTTCTTCGCCAACCCGGACATCACGGTCGTGCACTACGACGCCGGGCCGATCGAGGACTTCGAGATCCGGCAGGTGAACGCCTTTCCGGAGATCGACCTCTACATCTACGGCCTCGACAACGGCGTCGTGCGCGCCTTGGACGGGCGTGTCGAGTCGAGCGGCTGCAGTGTGCGGTGGCTGCCCGGTGACCGTCGCGGCCTGGCGCGCAACCCAGGCTCGCTCACCGGCGCCTTCGAGGACCCCTGCAGCGGCGCGGTGTGGTCGGTCGAGGGGAACGCGATCAGCGGCACGAACGAGCCGTTACGAACACCGAAGGTCACGTTCGTGCCGGGCGCGGACGGAAAACTGCACGTCAGTGTCGAGCTGATCAACCATCCGCTCGGCGAGCGCTAAGTGACGCCGCTCCGGGCCTCGATCGGGCTGCTGGCGACAGCTCGGCGGCCGTCTGGCGTGGTAGAAACCCATTGCCTATGATGGCGCGGCTCACGATGGAGACCGCATGAACACGGCCGAATTTCTGACGATCAGCGCCGCGATCGTCCCTGATCGCATCGCCCTCTCCGAGGCTGGGCACGAGATCACGTACCTGGAGTTGCAGTCGCGGGTGAACCGCCTCGCGCAGTCGCTTCAGGCGCTCGGTGTCAGCCGCGGGCAGAACGTGGGCGTGATGGCCGTCAACTCGACCGACATGGTCGAGCTGTATTACTCGACCGCTGCTCTCGGCGCCACGTACGTGCCGCTCAACTTCCGCGCGAAGCCGGAAGAGCTGCAGTACATGGTCGACTCCGCCGACATCAGCGTGCTCTTCGTCTCCGAGCGCTACTGGTCGCTCTTCGAGGGGATCGCCAGCGACCTGCCGAGCCTGCAGCACGTCTGCACGATCGGCTTTGAGCACGACGGCAACGAGAGCGTCGAGGGTCTGCGGGCCCGCGGCGAGGACATCCCGGTCTTTGTCAAGATCGATGATGACGACGCGACGCTGATCATCTACACCTCGGGCACCACATCGCTGCCCAAGGGCGTCGTGCTCTCCTACCGGGCGCTGACGGCACTGGTCGTGAACACACAGGGGCCAGCCGACCCCGTCTCAGACCAGCAGGTCGTGGCCGTGAGCGTCGGTTTCTACCACATCGCCGGCGCGACCACGATGATGAGCGCGATCTTCTCCGGCCGTCAGCTGGCGATCATGCCCGCGTTCGATCCGGGCGAATGGCTCGACCTCGTCGAGCAGCGCGGCGTGACCCACGCCTTCGTCGTGCCGACGATGCTGAAGCGCATCCAGGAGAGCGACGGCATCGACGCTCGGGACCTCTCGAAGCTCGAGCTCATCACCTACGGCGCCGCGCCGATGCCCTACGAGGTCGTGCGTCACGCCGTGGATGTCTTCGCTCCGCACGCCCACAACGTCGGGCTGATGAACGCCTACGGCCAGACCGAGGCCACTGGCTCGATGACCTTCCTTGGGCCGGACGACCACCGCCTCGACGGCACGCCCGAGGAGAACGAGACGAAGCTGCACCGGCTGCGCTCGGTGGGCCGCCCGATGCCCGATGTGGACATCGGTATCCGCGCGCCCGACGGCCGCATCCTGTCGTCCGGCGAGGACGGTGAGATCTGCATCCGCGGCGACCGCGTGATGAAGGGCTACCACAAGCGCGAGGACGACACGACCGAGGCGCTGGCGGAGGGCTGGCTGCACACGGGCGATGTCGGGCACCTGGACGATGACGGCTACCTCTTCATCACCGGGCGCATCAAGGACATGATCATCCGCGGCGGCGAGAACATCGCGCCGGCGGAGATCGAGCAGGTCCTGGAGGATCATCCGGCCGTCGCGGAGGCGGCGGTGATCGGCGTGCCGGACAACGAATGGGGCGAGGTCGTCAAGGCCGTGATGGTCGCAGCCGAGGACGTGCAGGCGAGTGAGGACGACCTCACCGACTACGTGAAGTCGCGCCTCGCCTCGTACAAGGCGCCGGCGTACTACGCCTGGACCGACGAGCTGCCGCGCAACCACCTGGGCAAGATTCTGAAGACCGACCTGCGCGAGCAGTTCGGCGCGGCAGCCGCCGGCTAGGCGACTGTTCGAGCACGCCGGCGCGTGTACGCGGGAGCGTTCGCGGCGGTGAGAGAGCGGAGCGTTGATGTCGTCGCAGACGCCTGACACCCGCGAAGCGCCTGCACCTGCCGCCGCTGCATCCGATCCCATCGCGCTGACCTCGACGAACAGCCCCAGCGGGGCGTCGAGGCTCCTCGGCGCGTGGTGGACACCGGCCGTCGGCATCGCCGGGGTCGGGCTGTTCGGCAGTGCCAGCGCCGCGCGCGGCGAGATCGCGGGCCGCGAGTCGTTCTTCAACGTGGCACAGCCGTGGGCGGTCTACCTCTTCATGGCCGCACTCGTCGGGCTGCTCGTCTACGGCATGGTGCGACACGCCAGCCTCTGGATGATCGGCCAACCGACGCCGGGCCTGCTGCGCGACCTGCCGCAGCGCTTGCGCAACACGGCGCGCCTCGGCCTCGCACAGGACAAGGTCCGGCGCGACCGCTACGCCGGCATCATGCATTGGTGCATCCTCTCCTCGATCGTGGTGCTCACGCTGGTGACGGCGCAGGTGGCGATCGAGGACGACACGGCGCTCGAGTTCCTCAACGGCGACTACTACCTGTTCTTCTCGTTCTATGGCGACCTGTTCGGCCTGATCGGCCTGATCGGCGTGGGCATGGCCCTCTATCGCCGCTACTTCTCCGACTTCCACCGCATCCGCTGGGACGAGCGCCTCGAGGACCACGCGATCATCTGGGGGCTCGGGCTGGTGCTGCTCTCCGGGTTCCTCGTCGAGAGCGCGCGCATCAACGTGACGGAGCTGAATGTCGATGTCGCCGAGGACTGGGCGCCGTTCTCGTTCGTCTCGTACGGCATCGCTCAGTTCATCGAGGTCTTCGACTTCACGGACGGGCAGGTGCTGTCGCTCCACACCTGGGGTTGGTGGACGCACATTTCGCTCGCCTTCGGCTGGCTCGGGCTGATCGTGTTCACCCGGCTCGACCACCTGATCTTCGCGCCGGTGAACGCCTTCCTGCTGCGCACCGATTCCCCGGGCCGCCTCGAGCCGATCGGGAACTTCGAGGAGCTCGAAGTCTTCGGCGTTGGCCACATCCAGGACTTCACCTGGAAGCAGCTGTTCGAACTCGACGCCTGCGTCCGCTGCGGGCGTTGCACCGAGGTCTGCCCGGCCAACATCGCCGGGCAGCCGCTGTCGCCGATGCACCTGATCCAGGACCTCAAGGCCCACCTCGCGGATGTCGGTCCGGAGATCCAGCGCGTCATGCACGAGGACGGCGATGGCCGTGCCGTCGCCGAGGTGGCGATGGTGGGCGACGTGATCAAGGACGAGACGCTCTGGGCCTGCCGCACGTGCGGCGCCTGCGTGCAAGAGTGCCCGGTGATGATCGAGCACGTCCCGACGATCGTGGACATGCGCCGCTTCCTGGTGATGAACGAGGCACGCATCCCCTCGACGGCGCAGCAGGCGCTCGAGAACCTCGAGACGCGCGGCCACCCCTGGCGCGGCACCGCCCTCGAACGGACGACGTGGATGGACGGGCTCGGCGACGTGCCGATCTTCGACGGCACGCAGGAGTACCTGTACTGGGTGGGCTGCTCCGGCTCACTCGTCGAGCGCAACCTGCCGATCACGAAGGCCGTGTTCCGCCTGATCCGCGAATCGGGGGCGTCGTTCGGAGTGCTCGGGCAGGAGGAGACCTGCAACGGCGACCCGGCTCGCCGGCTGGGCAACGAGTACCTCTACGCGATCCTCGCCGAGCAGCTGATTGAGACGTTCAAGAGCAAGAACGTACAGCGCGTGATCACGAACTGCCCGCACTGCTTCAACACGTTCAAGAACGAGTACCCGCAGTTCGAGGGCCACTTCGAGGTTCTCCACCACACCGAGTTCCTGAACTCCGCCGTCAAGGATGGGGCGCTCAAGCCCACGCACAGCGTGGCGGCGAACGACGCCAACACGGAGGTCGCCTACCACGACTCGTGCTACCTCGGTCGGATGAACGGCCAGTACGACGCGCCGCGCGAGCTGATCGAGATGGTGCCGGGGGCGGACCTGGTCGAGATGCGGCGCAACATGAGCATCGGCCTCTGCTGCGGCGCGGGCGGCGGCAACATGTGGCAGGAAGAGATCGGCGAGCGACGCGTGAACCACGTGCGGACGGAAGAGGCGGTCGCCACCGGCGCCAGCCAGGTGATCTCCAACTGCCCGTTCTGCATCCAGATGTTCGAGGACGGCGTTCCGGCCGTGCAGCCCGAAGAGGAGGGTCGCATGCGCCCCTTCGACATCGCGGAGCTGCTGGAACTCTCCGTGTTCGGCGCGGAGGGCGACGACGCAGCCTCGGTGGCCGGCGCGGCCGTCGAGGCGGACTGAGCCGTTCTGAGCCGTTCGTCACGAGACGCTAACGGCGCGAGCGCACAAGATAGGCAACCGGCGGGCGGTCAGCAGCGACCCGACCACGCGCCGCGGCGGGGCTCCGGCACTCCACTCGGGACCCCGGTATGGAGGATGAGTATGCACTTCGTGGTCTGCGCGAAGCAGATTCCCGACCCCGAGACCCCACCCTCGGCGTTCAAGATTGACCCGGGCGCCAACGAGGTCATCCCAGCACAGGGCATCGCCCCGGTCCTCAGTCAGTTCGACGGGATCGCGGCCGAGGCGGCACTCCAGATCAAGGAGTCCGCAGGCGACGACACCCGCATCACCGTGATCTCGATGGGCGCCGAGTCGGCGGCCGCCGCCATCAAGCAGGTGCTCGCCATGGGCGCCGACGAGGGCGTCTTGCTCGAAGACGCAGCGTTCGAGGGCGGCGACTCGCACACCACGGCCACGGTCTTGACCGCGGCCATCAACAAGCTCGGCGATGTCGATGCCGTGTTCTGCGGCCGCCAGTCGGCCGACTGGGACGTGGGCCAGGTGGGCCTGCTGATCGCCGAGGGCCTCGGCTGGCCCTGCTCGATCATCGCCAAGGAGGTGAGCCTGGAGGACGGCACGATGTCCGTCCAGCGCGTGCTCGCGGACGGCTACGAGACGGTCGCACAAGCGCTGCCGGCGGTCGTGACCGTGTCCAACGAGTTGGGCGAGCCCCGCTACTCGAAGCTCCCGCAGATCATGCAGGCGGCGAAGAAGACCGTGACCATGTGGTCCGCGGCCGACCTGGAGCTCGACCCCTCGACGGTCGGCGCTGCCGGCTCGCGACTCAAGCTCGAGCGGCTGTTCATCCCAGAGCGCGAAGGCAACGTTGAGCTCATGGACGGCGACACCCCGGAGGAGCAGGCGAAGCAGCTCGCCGCTCGCCTCCGCGAGGAGAAGGTGCTCTAGCCCGTCGCCCACCGGGAGACGCGCAGGGGCCCACGAAGGAACGAACGATGGCACACAACATCCTGGTCGTGGGTGAGCTCGACGGCGACGCTCCCACCTCGACGACACTGGAGCTCCTGGGCGGCGCGCAGGGTCTGGCCGATGGCGGCAGCGTGAGCGTGACCCTGCTCGGCTCGACGGCGGGCGGCGCGGCCGCAGCCGCCCAGGCCGGCGGCGCCAGCACCGCCTACGTCTCCTCGGACGCCGGCTACGACGAGTTCCGGGGCGACCAGTGGCTTGCCGCCGTCGAGGCGGCGGTCGCGCAGTGCGGCGCCGACGTCGTGCTGATGGCGCAGTCCGTCGCCGGGCGCGAGCTTGGACCACGACTGGCCTATCGCACGAACAGCGCCGCGGCCATGGACTGCGTGTCCGTCGCCGACAACGGCGGCTCAATCGTCGCGACGCGACCGTGCTACGGCGGCAACGCGCTGGCTGAGTTCTCCTTCGCCTCCTCGCCGGCCATCGCCACCGTGCGCGCGAAGTCGATGGACCCCACCACCGGCGGCGGCGGCGGCGAGACCGTCGAGCTGCCGGCGGCGGGCGACTCCCGCACCTCGATCACCGGGCGACAGGCGATCGAGGCGGGGGGACTGCAGCTCACTGACGCCACCGTCGTCGTCTCCGGTGGCCGCGGCCTCGGCGGCCCGGAGGGCTTCGAGGTCGTCGAAGCGCTCGCGGCGGCGATCGGGACCGATAAGGCCGCCGTCGGCGCCTCCCGCGCTGCCTGCGACCTTGAGTGGTACCCGCCGAGCCAGCAGGTGGGGCTGACGGGCAAAGTCGTCACCCCGGACCTCTACATCGCGATCGCCATCTCCGGCGCCAGCCAGCACATGGCGGGCTGCTCCGGCTCGAAGACGATCGTGGCGATCAATCGCGACCCGGAGGCCAATATCTTCGAGGCGGCACAGTTCGGCATCGTGGGCGACTACAAGGCCGTGGTTCCGGCGCTGATCGACGCCGTGAACGCTCTAGACTGAGGCCGTAGCGTCGGCCGCAACTCGGCCCGCGGCAGCGCGCGCTGAGCAGTAGGAATCATGAGGCCGGGAGGGTGCAGAACCCTCCCGGCCTTTCTCACGTCGGAACGTCATCTCCGCGGCCCACCAGCGGCGTTCCGGGCCGCTCAAGGGCGCTCAGTCCCAAATACTGGCGAAACCTCGATTGCGCGTGTTCGTGCGATCTTTTACAATCGTTTTCCGAGGCGGGGGGCCTCGGTCCGAGGGCCTGAGCGATACCCCACATGGGTATCGAATGGGCGAACGGCACTCAGCGGCGACGCCCGGAGCCGGGCATCCGCCGAGACAACGTGGACCAGCGAGTGCCATCCGGAGAACCTCGACGCTGCAGCTGCTGCCAGAACGGGGCGGCCGGCGCGGGAATCGACGTTGCCTCGGTCACAACATCCCTCAACAAGGAGCGAGTATGACCGTCATCGGTCTCACCGGCGGCATTGCCTCGGGCAAGTCGACCGCCTCCCAGCTATTGCAGACACACGGCGCGATCATCATCGACGCTGACAAGCTCGGCCACCGGGTGTACGAGCCGGGCACACAGGGGTTCGAGAAGGTGGTCAACGCCTTCGGCCACGACATCGTCACGCCAGAAGGCCAGATCGACCGTCGTGTGCTCGGTGGCAAAGTCTTCGGCGCGCCGGAAGAGATGGACCGCCTGACCGCAATCTCCTGGCCGGAGATCCGGCGCATGGCGATCGAGGAAATCGCCGACACGCGAGCGCGAGACCCGGAGGCCATCATGGTCCTCGAGGCGGCGGTGCTGTTCGAAGCGGCGTGGGAGGACCTCTGCGATGAGGTGTGGACGATCAGCACGAAGCTCAAGACCGCCATCGAACGCCTCCACACGCGCAACGGCCTGACGAAAGAGCAGGCCCTGGTGCGCATCGACGCGCAGATGACCAACAAGGAGCGCGCGGAGCGCTCCGACGTGAAGATCGACAACTCGGACGACCCCGAGAAGTTCGAGAAGCGGATCGAACGTCAGTGGAAGGCGCTACAGAAGCGAATCCCGGCAGGAGCGGCTCGCAAGTAGCAGGCCGCTGCGTGACAATGCCCCCTTACGGGCCCAACTCCCAGCCGGTGGCTCGTGCCTGACAGCATTGGTGGGGACAGCTTGACGACTGCGACACAACACGCTCCCGGGTTCCAGCAGCTGCAGGTCGAAGACTTCCGTCTTACGGAGGAGCCCTTCTACCTGCCCATCAGCGACGAGGTCCAGCTCTTCGAGACCGCGTACACCGACCAGGTGCCGGTGCTGCTCAAGGGGCCGACTGGCTCCGGCAAGACCCGCTTCGTCGAGTACATGTCGTGGCGTCTCCACAACAGTGAGGGCTCCGACACGAACGAGGAGGGCGTCCCGCTGATCACGGTCGCCTGCCACGAGGACCTCACCGCGTCCGACCTCGTCGGCCGATACCTCCTGGAGGGCGACGACACCCGCTGGATCGACGGGCCGATCGCGCGTGCGGTGAAGGCTGGGGCGATCTGCTACCTCGACGAGATTGTCGAGGCGCGCAAGGACACGACCGTCCTGATCCACCCGCTGACCGACTACCGACGGCTGCTGCCTGTCGACAAGCGAGGCGAGCTATTGGAGGCCGCGGACGGGTTCCTGCTCGTGATGTCCTACAACCCCGGCTACCAGTCGGCGCTGAAGGATCTCAAGCACTCGACACGGCAGCGCTTCATCGCCATCGAGTTCGACTACCCGCCGCGCGACCTGGAAGCCCAGATCATCACCCGCGAGTCCGGCGTCGACGCCGACATTGCGCAGGAACTGGCGAAGCTGGCCGAGAAGGTGCGGAACCTCAAGGAGCACGGACTCGCCGAGGGCGTATCGACGCGTCTGCTCGTCTACGCCGGTAAGCTGATCAGCGGCGGGGTCTCGCCGCGTCGCGCCTGCCAGACAGCGATCGTGTGGGCCCTGACCGACGATTTTGAGGTCCAGCGTTCGATCGAAGAGGTTGTCACCTCGATCTTCGAGTAACCACCGGGCCGGTCGTCTCAACAGCACCGGCCCCCGGGCGCCGGGAGTGCCATGACCAACGTCGAGGAGCTGACCAGACGCTACGGTGAGCAGCTGCGCGGCTTCGGCGCATCGTTGCCGGACGACTTCGCGCAGGGCGCGACCGCACTCGCGGAGCAGCTCGACGACGCACAGCTCGAGAGCTGGGCGGCCGAAGGCGTGGCACTCGCCAACCACAGCCTGCGTTCCTGGGAAGCGGCCGCAGAGTATTTCCGTGCCAGTCCTCGAGTCCTGCCGCGCCTCGGCGCGGAGGGCCTGCAGGATTGGCTCGGCCTCGCGACGGAACTGGCGTCGCGCTCCTCGCTGATGTCGGCCACCTTCATCAAGGCCACGCCGGAGGTGCTGAGCACGCTCGACCCGGGTGAGCTCGAGGAGTGGTCGCAGCAGGGCGACCGGCTCTGCCGCGGCAACTGGAAGTCGATCGCCCTGGCGGCCCTGTACTTCCAGACCAGCCCCGCACTCCTCGGCTCGCTGCCGCTCTCCTCGGTCGGTCGCCTGGTCGACATCGTCGATCAGCTGACGGAGCGCTCATACGAACTCGCCACGACCTGCCTCGAAGGCTCCGGGCCGATCTTCTCGAAGCTCGCCGCCGCCGACCGCGAGCCGTTCCTCGTCTTCGCGCGGGCGGTGACGCGCGCGTCGTGGGCCGACACACGGCTCTACTTCGAGCGCGGCCCGAAGCTCCTCGAAGCGATCGCGCCGGAGCAGCGCGCCTCGTTCCTCGATCTGGCGGCCCGCGTCACGACCGAGGTCGGGCGACAGGGCTTCCCCCTGTTCGCCGACGCCGCTCAGGCGCTGAGCGAGGTCGAGCCGGAGGTCCACGAGGACCTGATTGGCTTCGCCTCGCGGCTCGCGCCGGGCAGCCCGACGGCCGCGATGGAGTACCTGAAGACCGCGCCATTCGTGCGTAGCCGGCTGACGCCAGAGCAGATGTCCAACTGGTCGCAAACCGGTGTCGACATCCTGCTGGTCGAGCACAATGCGGAAGGCGCCGAGGCCTATTTCCGGCTGGAGTCGACGCGTGCGGAAGACATGCTCGCCCAGCTCTCTGCGCGCATCGAGCTGAACTCAGTCAATTCGCTGCTGCGCATGTATGCGAAGGCGCTCTCGGGCGAACAGGTGTCCGTGCAGTCCTCGGAGCAGCTCGTCGACCGCAACATCGGGTGGGTCACCGAGACGAGCGCCACGACCGAAGGCTCCTCGATCTACCTGCCGCCGTTCGTTGAGACCTTCGAGGACCAGAGCTCGAACTTCCAGGTGTTCAAGGTCTTCGCCACGCACCAGGCCGGACGCATGGAGTTCGGATCGTTCCGCTACGCGTTCGACCTCGACGGTACTCACGCCAACACCTCGGCAGCCACACGCGAGGCCGCGCGGCCCGCACCAGCCGAAACCGCGGAGGGCGGCAGCGCCGGACCAGTCACAGACATGCAGCGTTACTTCAACATCTTCGACGACCGGCCGCTGATCTCCGGCCTGTTCACCGTCGTCGAGGACACGCGCGTCGATGCGACGGTGTCCCGCGAGTACAGCGGCATCCGCGGCTGGCTGCAGCGCCTGCAGTCGCACGAGGCCGAGCGACGTCCACCGATCGAGCAGATGGGGCTGCGTCAGGCCTTCGTCGAGAACCTGCTGCGCGCCTCCCTCGGACGGCCCGACACCATTCGCTGGCCAGCGTCGCTGGCGCGCGAGATGACGGACTCGCTGGGCGCGCTCAAGCTCGTCGAGCAGCCAGCCGCCACCGTGCAGGATGCCGCGGAAATAGCGACCGCGATCTACGACATCGCCATCTCCATCCCGAACGTCGCAGAAGGCCTCGCGGACGGCAAGTTCGAGGAGCCGACCGAGGACATGATCTCGGTCGAGCCGGGGATGCCCGGCGGCGGCGACGCCGACCCCTCGATGCTGCCGAACAGCGAAGAGATGGCGTTCGAGAACCCGCCGCAGCCGGAGTTCCGCGGCGACTTCAAGCCCGAGCTCGTGCAGCTGATGACCAAGCTCAAGCTGCAGCAGGAGGGCGGCGAGGACGCGGTCAGCTCTCCGCTGACCAAGGAGCAACTCATGGAGCTGCTGGAGAACTCCGTCGAGATCACGATCAGCGAGTGGGCCGAGGGCGACCTCGACGCCAGCCTCGGCATGTTCCTCGACAACATCGAGAAGGACGCCGGCACGCCGGCTGGCGACGGCCAGCAGGACGACGAGAGCGCCGAGGACCAACCGGGCAGCGGCGAAGGCGATGACTCCGAGCTCGAGGTCGAGATCGACTGGACGTACTACGACGAGTGGGACTTCCGCGCCGGCGACTACCGGCCACGCTGGACCCGCGTCGGTGAGCGGATCGCGTCCGAGGGCGACGAGGATTTCTACGACGAAACGCTGCGTAAATACCACGGCCTCGTGATGGAGACCCGCCGCCAGTTTGAGCTGATGCGGCCGGAATCATTCCGCAAAATCAAGCGCCTCGAGGACGGCAACGAGATCGACCTCGACCAGGCGATCGAGTTCCACGTCGACAAGAAGGCGGGCGTCGGCCCGCTCGCGCGCATCTACACGCGCCGCAACAAGATCGAGCGGGACGTGGCGGTGGCCTTCCTCCTCGACATGTCAGCGTCGACGGACGAGGAGATCGAGAAGCAGCGTCAGAAGTATGACGACGAGGAGGAGGACTTCGACGGCGACCCTCGGAAGTACTTCCAGTGGCTCGCCCAGCGCCGTGCGCGGCAGGCGATCGAGCCGCCCAAGCGCATCATCGACCTCGAGAAGGAGTCGACGGTGCTGATCGTCGAGGCGCTCGAGGCGATCGGCGATGTCTACGGCATCTACGGCTTCTCCGGCTACGGCCGCGACAACGTCGAATTCCACACGATCAAAGACCTGGACGAGACGTTCAACGACAAAGTGCGCAAGCGCATCGCCAAGATCGAACCGATCCGCTCGACGCGGATGGGGCCGGCGATCCGGCACACGATCACCAAGCTCAAGGACTACGACGCGAAGGTGAAGATCCTGATCCTCGTCTCCGACGGTCGCCCGCAGGACCATGGCTACGGGCGCGACCGCACCGAGAAGGAGTACGCGGTCCACGACACGAAGCAGGCGCTCGTCGAGGCGAAGCGCGATTCGATCACGCCGTTCCTGATCACCGTCGACAAGGAGGGCCACGACTACCTCAAGCAGATGTGCGACGACATCGGCTATGAGGTGGTGGACGAGATCGAGTCGCTGCCACGGCGTCTGCCGACCCTCTACCGGCACCTGGCGGCCGACTAGCCCTCCAACCGCAGCGGAGACCAGACGGGAACGAGGCCCCGAAGGGCCTCGTTCCTGCCTGTGCCTGGTGTGGGCTAGCTCCCGACATGGGATGCGAGTCGCTCGGCCAGAGCCGGGCGCTCGCTTATCGGGAGCTCGCTGTCTGCTTCAAGGGTCTGCTCCGTTCTCAGCCGGTCGGCGTTCCGGGGAGCCCCAGACGGGGCGTGGAAGGCTGGATAGACACCCAGTCTCCCCCTTTCCGAGTAGTCGGCCCTGGAGCGAACGAGATCCAAACGGACCTCGCCGCCCTGACGTGCACCTTGCGAGTTCAGCCTACGCCCTCGGAGATTCGTGCGAGTGTGCACGAGTACGAAGCGGCTCGGGCCCGATCGGCGGGGTCGCGGGCGCGGCGGTCGCTAGTCGTCGGTGGAGGGCTCCTCGGCGGGATGATCTTCAGCGGGCCAAGCCTCCTCGGCGCGCTCGGTCAGGCGGTAGAAGTGCCAGCGCTCTCGCGCATAGAGCCAATGCAGGACCAGCAGCACCACCAGTCCGACGAGCACCACGACGCCATCGACGGCGAAGACGAGCTGTTCGGACAGCTGCCCGCCCCGCGGCGCGGAGAGACCATGCAGCGCCAGGGCCAGCGCTGCGGCGACGACCCCCAGGCGGATCAGCGCGGTGCCGAGGTAGCGCGAGGCGTCGGTCCAGACCCGGCGGTCGGACTCGGTGTAGCGGTAGCGCACCGTCATCGACGGCGCCGTCGGCGAGCGCCGCATGCCGAGGCCGAGCCAGGCCACGAGCAGCGACAGCACCACGAAGACGAGCGTGACGAACAGGTCGGTGCTCAAGCCTTACCCACCTCGGTCAACTCGTAGCGCCACGGTTCGCGATCGATCACCACGGCCCGTTCGGCGGCCGCGAGCACGTCCAGGTGGCCGATCACTTCCGTCATCGCCTGTCCGATACGCATGTCCGGCAGCCGGCGGAACAGCGTCCGCGCCACCTCGAACGCTGTCGTCGCGCCGCCGTCGAGGGCCGCGACGATGCGGCGGGCGCGGCGGTCGTGGTGCTCGGAGAAGCGCTCGAAGAGCGCGCGCGGATCGTCGACCGGAGCGCCGTGACCGGGAAGGATGCGCCGGACTGGCAGCTCTGCCAGCGTCGCAACCGAGGCGAGGAGGGGCGGCAGTGACGGCCAGCGTCCGGGCGTCGGCCCGGCCTCGAGGGCATCGGCGAAGTGCAGACCGGGCGTCGGGATGGTCGTTGGAAGGAGTGTGTCGCCGGTATAGAGCTGGTGTCGCTGCTCGTTCCATGCGACCACGTTGCCGGGCGTGTGGCCCGGCGCCGCAAGCACCTCGAGCGCGCCGCCATCCTCGAGTTCGAAGCGGACGCCCTCGGCGGCGTCGAGCGCACCGGCGGGACATGGCGACCAGGCGAGGCCCCGCCGCCCGCGCGCGGCCGCGAGCATTGCGAGGATGGCCTCGGGGCAGCCATGACGCCGCAGCTCGTCGATCCGGAGCTTGCGTTGCGTATCGTTCGCGGCCGCGCCCGCCGCGACGGCGCGCCGATCGTCCGCGCCCGCGAAGATGCGCGCACCAACCTCGGCCCAGTGTGGCGCGAGTCCGGCGTGGTCGATGTGTGCGTGCGTCACAACCACCGCGCTGACCTCGGACGGCGCGAAGCCGAGTGCCTCGGCGCGTTCGACGAGGGCGTCCCAGCTGGTCTCGCCAGCGCTCGTTCGGTAGTCGAGACCGGCGTCGATCAGCAGAATGCCGCCGTCGGCGAGCCGCAGCGGGTAAACGTTGTTGTCGCCGAGGACGATTCGGTCGGTGTCGCTCACGCGCCGAGCGTACCCGGCCGCGCGGCGGAGGGCAGCGCTCCTCGGCGTATCCTCACGAGCCATGACGACAGGTCCCGAGACGCCGCAGTCGGTGCCTCAGTCCGCTGAGGAGGTCACACCTGCGTGGCTGACCGTCGCGCTGCGCGCCGGCGGGACGCTCGACGCCTCCTCGCGCGTCGCGAGCGTCCAGACCGAACGCATCGGGGTGGGATCCGGGTATGTGGCGCAGTTGCTGCGCCTCCGCGTCGCCTACGACCCGCCCGAGGCCGGACCGCCCTCGATCGTCGCCGAGCTGCCGGCGGCGCCAGAGATGCAGCGCTCGTGGTGGGCCGGCTATGTGCGCGAGTGGCGCTTCTACCGTGACCTGGCCGGCCACGTGCCGTTGACGACCCCGCGATACCTCGGTGGTGCCGTCAGCGAAGCCGACCGCCTCGCGGCCACGCTGCTCGAGGATCTCGGCGACGACGCTGGCGCGGTCCGCCAGGAGGAGGGCGCGGCGCTCGACCTCGCCGAGGCGGTGGTCGATGCCCTCGCCAGGCTCCACGCCGCGTTCTGGCGACAGGCTCCACCCTCGTGGCTCGCGACTAACGCCGAGGCGGCGGCAGAGTCGCTCGCGAGCTTTACGCGCGTCGGCGCCTCGGACCTCGCACGCTACGCCGCAGGGGATCCGCCAATCCCGGCCGGACTGCTCGAACGGGCGCCGCGGCTGCACGAGCTGGTGGCCGCTGCCTCGCTCCGACTGCGGTCCGCGCCACAGACGCTGGTCCACGGCGACGTGCGGCCCGACAACCTGCTCCTTCCCTCGGCGGACGAACGCGATTTCGTCGTGATCGACTGGCAGGGAGTCGCCTGGAATGCCGGCGCCTGCGACCTCGCGTACTTCCTCGGCCAGAGCCTCGAGCCAGCGCTACGCCGCGAGCACGAACGCGAGCTACTCGCGCGCTACCTCGGAGGGCTCGCTACCGGGGGCGTCGAGGACTACGGCGTGGATCGCCTGTGGGACGACTATCGCCTCGGCCTGATCGTCGCGCTGTTCAGCCCGGTCGGTTGGGCTGCCGAGCTGCGCGCCGCCGAGGACCTGAACCACGCCGATGGCCCCCTCGCTCGCCCCGCTGGCGACATCGTCGGGCACGGGGCGCCGCTGCTGCGCGTGCTCGCGCACCGCAACTGGGCAGCAGTCGAGGAGACGCGCGCCCTCGACGTGCTCTAGACGCCGAACACCCACGGCCAGTAGATGACTAGCCGACCGCCGTCGTCCGACCAGAGGGCGAAGATCTGTGCGCCCGAACGGGCGTCTGGTGTGCTCGGGCCCACGAAGCTGTCGCGCTGCCTGCGAGGAGGGATCGCATGGGGTGGACCCGTTCTGGCTACGTGGGAGCGGCCACTCGATGCTAGCCCCGACCCGCGCTCACACTGACCGATCGCGCTCGGTTGATAGCCGAGGCTGTCGCACAAACCCACGAAGAGGGGGACATCGCTATACGATGAGCATGGCGGCGGGGGCGGAGTGATTCCGAGGTGCCGCCGTGACCCAGCGTTTCTTGCCGTGCGACCGTGACCAGCAATACCTGATGCCCGCCAGCCTCCGCGACTGGCTGCCCGGGGACCACCTCGCGTGGTTCGTGCTCGATGCGGTCAGCCAGTTGGACCTCACCGCGTTCTACGAGCGCTACCGCGAGGACGGTTGGGGGCGGAAGGCGTACGAGCCGTCGATGATGGTCGCGCTCGTGCTCTACGCCTACTGCGAGGGCGAGCGCTCGAGCCGCCAGATCGAACGGCGCTGCCGGGAGGACATCGCCCTCCGGGTGCTGACCGCGAACCAGCACCCCGACCACGCGACGATCTGCCGTTTCCGCCAGCAGCACGAGGAGGCGCTCTCGGGACTGTTCGCCGAGGTGCTCAGGCTGTGCGCCGAGGCTGGTCTGGTGCGGGTCGGGGTGGTCGCGCTCGACGGGACCAAGCTGCACGCCAACGCCAGCCGTGAGCGCAACCGCACGGATGCGGACCTGGAGGCCGAGGTGCGGCGCATCCTCGACGAAGCGGAGCGGGTGGACGCCGAGGAGAACGCGCGCTTCGGCGACGCGCGGGGCGACGAGTTGCCTCCGGGATTCAGGGACCGCGAGGAGCGCCTGCAGCGGTTGCACGAGGCGCGGGAGCGACTGGCGGCCCGAGAGCGGGAGCGGCAGGAGGACTACGAGCAACGCCTCAGGAGCCGCGTGGAGAAGGACCAGCGCGGGCGCCGCCCGAAGCCGCCGCAGCCCGAGCAGGGTGCGAAGGTGAACGTCACCGACCCGGACAGCCGCGTGGTGCGCGACTATCACGGCTACTTCCAAGGCTACAACGTGCAGGCGGTGACGACCCGCGACCAGATCATCGTCGCGGCTGAGGTGAGCCGACAGGCGACCGACATGCACGAGCTGCAACCGATGATCGAGGTGATGCACCGCAACCTGCAGGCCGCACACTGCGGGCCGGCGCGCGTGCTGCTGGCTGATGCCGGCTACTACTCCGAGGCGAACGTGCGGCAGGCGGGGAGCGCAGGTCCGGAGCTGCTGCTCGCGACCCGCAGCGACCGCAACCGGCGCGTCGGCGCGGCACCGCCGCGCGGGCGCATCCCTGCCGGGCTCTCCGTCCGTGAACGGATGGATCGCAAGCTGGCGACGCAGCGTGGCCGGCGTCTCTACGAGCAGCGGCGCTGGATGATCGAACCCGTCTTCGGCGACGTCAAGGAGAACCGCGGCATCCGCCGGTTCATGCGGCGCGGGATCGCCTCGTGCGCCAGCGAATGGAAGCTGATCGCCGCCACCCACAACCTCAAGAAGCTCTATCGCCGGGCGCGGCCGTCCTCCTGGCCAGCGAACGGCAACCCCCGGCAAAGAGGCTGGTCTGCCGCCGTGGCGGCCGCGTAGCGCCGCTGCCCTGTGAGAGGCGGCTACTCCGCCCCGACAACCGACCGGCTGACCTCTTGGCCCTCGTGGCGCTCCGCCCACGCCACTCCATGCGACAGCCTCAGCCAAGGATCAGGAGGCCAATAGGAAGGCTATTCGGCTCTGCCCGCGGGCCAGTAGAGCGCCAGCACCTGGCCGTCGTCTCGCCAGACCATGAAGATGCCGTCGTCGGAGGTGGGATCCGTCGCATCCACCGGCCATACCAGCACGGTCGCGCGCAGTTGGCTGGCCGCCTCGAAGGTCTCGACGATCCACTCGATGAGGATGCGGCCGCCGACGTTCGTTTGTCGCGCGTAGAGCAGCGCGACCTGGGCGTTGCTGGCGAGCGCTACGTCGCGCGCCGACTCGAAGCAGACGATGCGGAAGGCGTCGTCGGTGACCCAGATACCGTCGCAGCCGGGGGCGTCGCTCAGCGCCACCGGCACGCGATTGTTCACGGCGACGGCGTCCTCGAGCGCGCCAGCGTGGCTCCGCGCCTCCGATCGGGAGCGGCGCGGACGGGGGTGCGGTCAATGTGATCACGCCGCTGTTCACGATATCCACCAGCGCCAGGCCCGGCGCGGCCGTCGTCGGCGGGACGTCCTGGGCGAGTGGCGCGAGACTGATCGGATCGTCTGAACGCGCGAACTCGCTGGTCGTCAGCGTCGAGCTCGACGTTGGCTCCTCGGTTGGCGTCGACGTCGCCTCAGCAGTGGCGCTCGGCTGGTCGCCGCCGCCACCGCACGCGGCGAGCAGCAATGCGAGGGCAGCGAGCGCTGCAATGATGGTGCGTCGGGGCACGCTGGCTCGATTCAGCGCGGTGGGCGCGACTTCGGCGCACATCCTACGCCGCTCCCGCGTGGTCACCACGCGATGGTCAGCTGAACGCCTCGATCAACTCCGCCTGCCGGTCGAGCAAGGGGATCACCACGTCGGCCGGCGCTGGCGGCACGCGCAGCACCGCGCGGTGGATACCGAGGTCGACCAGCTCCTCGATCGCCTCGCGGTTGGGAGCGGTGCCGAAGTTCGTGACCGGGATCGGGTCACGGCCGGCCTCGGCGGCCTGCGCGCGCAGGTCATCGAGGCGTTCCGACATGTTGACCCGCCCGCCGATCGGCATCCACTCGTCGGCGTAACGCACCACGCGGCGGACCGCGCCCGCGCCCGCGTTACCGAGGATGATCGGCGGGTGCGGCCGCTGAACCGGCTTCGGCCAGGACCAGATCGGATCGAAGTCGACGAACTCGCCGTGGTATTCCGCCTCGTCCTGCGTCCAGATCGCCTTCATCGCCTCGATGCGTTCGCGCATCAGCTTCCAGCGGTGCGTCGGGTCGGTGCCGTGGTTCGACATCTCCTCGCGGTTCCAGCCGCCGCCGATGCCGAGCAGCACGCGGCCGTTCGAGATCTGGTCGAGCGTGGCGACCTCCTTGGCGAGCACGATCGGGTCGCGCTCGACGACGAGGCTGATGCCGGTGCCGAGCTTGATCCGCTCGGTCACTGCGGCCGCTGCGCCCAGCGCCACGAACGGGTCGAGGGTGTGCGAGTACTCCTGAGGCAACTCACCGCCGCCAGGGTAGGGCGACTCGCGGTTTGTCGGGATATGCGTGTGTTCGGGGAACCACAACGACTCGAACCCGCGCGCCTCGACCTCCCTGGCCAGCTCGACCGGGCCGATCGAGTAATCGGTCGGGAACATGAACGCGCCGAACTTCATGGCTCTTCCATTCGCTCTGTGCTCTGGTGCCGCGCGGCGCATGCTAGCGCAGCGATCAACCCGCCGGGGTGCTACCGCCCGACGATCTGGATGATCACCGCGGTGATCAGCGTCTCGCAGTTCTCGCGGCTCGATCCTGCCGGTATCTCCACCACGATGCGCGAAACCATCGAGGTGATCGGGAGCGCGACGCCGTAGGTCTCACGCAGCGCAGTCCAGGCCCGCTCCAGCAGCTTGCCGAGCTCCTCGGGCGACTGCTGGCAGCGCGGCGTGAGGCGCTCGAACAGCTCTGTGACGATCGCTGGGTCTTCGCCGCCCAGGGCCGCCAGCTGGCGACCGAGCGCCGAAGGAGGCGTGTCCGATGCCGGCGCTGCACGCGGTGTGTCAGCTGGCTCGGGCGTCACGGTCGAGGCCGGCCGCGCCGTCGACGTCGCCTCGGCGTTCGATGTGGCCTCGGGCGTGGGCACGGCCGTGGTCACGCCGGATGGCGCGTCATCGCCGTCACCGCCGCAGGCGGCGGCGACCAGTAGGACGAAGGCGAGGATCAGGGCGAAACTTCGAGGCACAGCGCAAGGCCGTTCTAACCCGGAGGCACTAACCCGCGGCGCGGGCCATGAGATAGCGGCGCAGGTGGCTGAGCGCCGTCAGGACGGCGCGGCGTTTGGCGGCGTCGCGGCCCTGGTAGTACTGCATGAATGTGTAATCGACGCCGCTCGCGTCGGCGAGGGCGATGTGCATCGTCCCGGGCGGCTGGCCTTCAACCTCCTCGCCGCCCGCGATGCCGGTGATCCCGATGGCGAGGTCGGTGTGGAGCGTGTCGCGTGCAGCGACGGCCATCGCCTCCGCGGTTTCGCGTGAGATCACACCGTGCATCGCCGGGATCTCGGCGGGAACGCCGTGCTGGATCTTCTGCTCGGTCGCGTAGGTGATCAACGAGCCCTTGAAGTACTGGGAGGAACCATCGACGTTGGTGATCGCATCCGCCAGAGCGCCGCCGGTCGCCGACTCCATCACGCCGAGGGTCAGACCCTGTTCCTCCAGCATGCTCCCGACCGCGCCTTCGAGCGTGTCGTCGTCGACGCCCCAGATCGAGGGGCCGAGAATTAGTCGCGCCTCCTCTTCGACCGGGCGGATGAGGACCCAGGCCTCCTCGCGAGTCGCGGCCTTGGCGGCGATGCGGGCGTGGACGCCGTCGCGCCGCGCGTAGATACCGACCGAGGGGTTGGTGCCGGAGAGCAGCGGTGAAAGCATCTCGTCGACGGTGCCCTCGCCGATGCCGGTCGTTTTAAGCGTTCGCGAGACGAGGATCGAGTCGGCGCGGCGCTCCAGCTCCGGCGCGACCTCGTGCTCCCACATCCGCGTCATCTCCTGCGGTGGGCCGGGCATCACGACGATCGTCTTGCCGTCGCGCTCGACCCACCAGCCAGGAGCCGTGCCTCGAGGGTTGTCGATGCCACGAGCGGAGGCGATCAGCATCGCCTGCTTCATGTTGCGCTCCGGCATCGCGTAGCTGCGGCGCGAGAAGAACGAGCGGACGACATCCGCCAGCGCCTCGTCCATGAACAGCTCCTCGCCGAGGACACGGCCGATGGTCTCGCGCGTGATGTCGTCCTCGGTGGGACCGAGACCACCCGTGCAGAAGATGATGTCGGAGCGGTTCCAGGCCTGCTCGAAAACGCCGTGGAGACGCTCCGGGTTGTCCCCGGTCTGCGTCACATAGAGCAGGTCGATGCCGTACTCCGGCAGCGCGGCCGCGATGTGCGCGGCGTTGGTGTCCACGATCTCGCCGAGCAGGATCTCGGTGCCGATCGAGATGATCTCCGCGCGCAACGGCTGGCCTCCCTCGTCGGGCGTCAGCGCTTCGCGACGCCTCGCGACGGGCGCGAGTGTACCAGCGGTCGGCGCTGGCTAATGCGCAGGCTCGGCCGCGGCCGCACCGGACGTGGCCGCGCGCGAGAACTCGAGGTTGGCCTCCCAGAACGGCTGCAGCACCTCGTCGCGCTGCTCCTGGTATCGGGCTGCCGCTTCCTCGTCTGTTGCCGCGCCACTGAGCACGGCGTGCGCCGCGTCGGCTGCGAACTCGAGGTGGTCCCACGCGTTCGAGATGCCGAAGCCCAGGATCGGATCGACGTGATAGCCGGCGTCGCCGACCAGGAGCCAGCCGGGGCCACCAGCCGGCAGCTTGAAGTGAGGCAGATCGGCCATCCCCTGGAACTCGCTCTCGCGCGTGGCGTTGGCCACTCGCTCTGCCAGTTCCGTCGAGGCCCCCTCGAGCATCGCGGTGAAGTTGCCTTCGATGTCCTGGCGGAAGTCCTCGAACCGTTCGATGGAGACGCCGCCGCCAATGCAGACCTGGTCGTCGTTGGTGCTAAACATCAGGACGCCGCCGCCGTCGCCCAGGTAGACCTCGATGCCAGCGCCTTCGATGCCGCTGTAGTACGTGTAGTAGGCGAAGAGCAGGGTGTCGACACGCTCGTACGCCTCTGCGTCGACGAGGCGTGCGATACGCGAGTGGATGCCATCCGCGCCAATCACCACGCGCGCGGTCGCCTCGAAGGGCTCGCCCTGGTGAGGTCCGATCACACCTGCGACGGCGCCGCTCTCATCGCGCACCACGTCCTGCACGGAGGTGCTGCCCTGGAACGTCGCGCCGGCCTCGACTGCCGCGTCGACGAGGACCTTGTCGAGCACGATGCGGCGCGGGCAGAGGCCGATGATGTCGCTGCCGTCCTCCTTCTTGCCGAAGGGCGTCTGCTGGAAGGAGCCGTCCGCGAGGCCCCCCTGGTTCAGAATCGGTGGCGCATTCGTGTCCAGCACGCGCTGGAGCAGCCCCCAGCCCTCGAGGCGGTCGCCCCCTCGAGGGTGGATGAAGTGCGTGGAGATGCAGTCGCTCGGGAACTCGTCGCGGTCGAGGACCAGGACGCTGTGCCCCATCTGGGCCAGCCGCATCGCCGTCGGCGGGCCCGCGCAGCGCGCTCCGACGACGATGGCGTCGTAGTCGTGGGTCGTGGCCCCGTTCGTATCCGTCGAGGTCATCGTGATCCTCCTTGGGCCTGGGCTCGTCCGCTCTAGCTCTGCCCCTCGAACGCGTCGAGGTTCGTCAGGTACGTGTGCAGCCAGGTGGCCGCGCGCTTGCCGTCGGCGATGGCGGTGACGACGAGGTCGGCGCCATTGACGACATCCCCACCGGCGAAGATATACGGGATGTTCGTCTGCCCCGTGCGCTCATCGACCTTCACCAGCGCCCAGCTGTCGGTCTCGATCGGGGCATCCTCGGCGAACTCCGCGTCGGCGTTGTACCCGACCGCGACCACCACGGCGGTCGCCGGCACGCTGTACTCAGAGCCCTCGATCGGTACGGGACGACGACGGCCGGACTCGTCCGGCTCGCCCAGCTCCATGCGCACCAACTCGACCGCGGCCACGCGGTCCTCGTCGTCGCCGAGGAAGCGTGTCGGGGTCGTGAGATAGGCGAACTCGACGCCCTCTTCGCGGGCGTGGACGCGTTCCTCCGCGCGGCCGAGCATCTCCTTCTCGGTGCGGCGGTAGACACAGGTCACGCGCTCCGCGCCGAGGCGAATCGCGGTGCGCACGCAGTCCATCGAGGTGTCGCCGCCTCCGACGACGACGACGTCAGTACCAATGTGCGGCAATCCGCGCTGGTCCTCGGGGAGCTCGTGGTCCTCGAGGTTGCCGCGGACGAGGAAGTCGGTCGCCTGGTAGACGTTCTCGAGCTCCTCGCCTTCGGTGCGCAGCTCGTTGCCGACGCCAGCACCGGTGCCAACGAAGATCACATCGAAGCCGTCCCGCTCGTGCAGCTCCTGGAGGCTGACGTCCGTGCCGATCTTGGTGTTGTTGACGAAGGCGATACCGAGTTCGCGCAGAGCGGCCAGCTTCTCCTCGAGCAGAGCCTTGTTCATCTTGAAGTTGGGGATGCCGTAGCGCAAGACTCCGCCGGGCTCGGGCCAGAGGTCGTAGATCGTGCACTGGTGGCCGCGCAGTTGCAGCTCCTCGGCGACGGTCAGGCCGGCGGGGCCGCTGCCGATGATGGCGATGCTGCGGCCGGACGAGGGCGCGATGGTTTGCGCGGGGTAGCCGCCCAGCTGCTCCCGTTGCGAGTCGGTGATGAACGACTCCAGGCGGCCGATCGCCACCGGAGGCTGCTTCGTGCCGTCCGGACGGATCGCGAAGGCGACAGGCGCCCTCGCACAGCGACTCCTGCGGGCACAGCCGGCCGCACATCTCGGGCAGCGTGCTCGTCTCTCGGAACTTGTCCGCGCCGGCGAGGATGTCGCCGTCCTCCAGCAGCTTGAGCGCCGCCGGGATGTCGTTACGGACCGGGCAGGCGTCCATGCAGGGCGCGGAGGGGCAGTCGATGCAGCGCGCGGCCTCGACGATCGCAGCGTCGAGGTCCATGCTCAGATACGTCTCCTCGAAGTGCTCAATCCGCTCAACGGGATCGCGCTTCGGGACGGTCTGTCGCGGGATGTCGAGACGGTTGCGGACAGCGTCCGTCTGCTCGTTCGTCGTCATGCCGACGGCGTCGCTCCTCCCGGCACCAGCACCGGCCCTGGCCTGGCGCCCATGGTGCGCCGTTCAGCCTATCAGAGCGCCCGCGGCGTCGAGGCGTGCCAGCACCGCAGGAGGCCTACTCCATCGCCTCGCGAATGCGCTGCAGGCCGGTACGGGCGGCCTCCAGGTGCGATCGCAGGTACTCGCCGGCCGTAGCGAGCTCTCTCCCGGCGATGCGCAGCGGCGCGTCGACGAACGCCTCGGCGTGCGCCCGAACGGCAGCGACGGCCTGCTCCCCGGTGGCCGCGAGGTGCTGGCGCAGCGGCGCCAGGCGCAGTTCCTGCGCCGCCCACATGCGCTCGCCGCGGAAGCGCCGCAGCTGCAGCTCCGCGGTCGCCTCGCCGGCTCGCAGGCGGTCGAGGACGTGCTTCAGCTCTTCGTCGGCCGCAGCCAGCGAGGAGAGCTCGTGCTTCAGCGTCCAACCGAGGCGGTCTGTGGCGCGATAGAGCCGCGTCTCGGGCAACTCCTCGATGGTTTCGAGCAACGCCGCACGCAGCGCGTGCAGTTGCGCGGCGAGGTCGCCGATGTCACCGCTGCCGCTGCTGCCCGCCTCGGCGGGCGCGCGACTCTCGTTCGCCTCGCTGGTCATCCTGCTCCTCGGCGTTCGTGCGTGCGGAGCCATCATGCGTGAGGGCGTGACTGGAGGCTACGGCGGGGCTCCCGGCACGGGGAGGGCCCATGGCTGCAGTCACCGACACGTTCGAGCGAGAGCCAGGGTGGCGGACAGTCGACCTCAACGCGGCGCGCCGCCCCATCCTCTAGCTGTTCTACGCTTGTGTTGCGGGCTTGTCGGCAAGCCTGACGACCGCCGAGGTCAAGCCCTGGCTCTGATATCCTCGTCATTCATGCGGACTGGGGAGACGTTTGCAGAACACCGATATCGCGGATCGGGCGGTCGCCGCCGAGCGTATTCATGACGTGGCTCAGCGCATCCGCGAGAACGTCGGACGGGTGATCGTTGGCGCGGACGAGGCGGTCACGCTTGTCCTCGTCGCCCTGCTCTCGCGCGGACATGTCCTGCTCGAGGATGTGCCCGGCACTGGCAAGACGATGATGGCACGGTCGTTCGCGCGCTCGATCGGCGCGGACTTCTCGCGGATTCAGTTCACGCCGGACCTGATGCCCTCGGACGTGCTCGGCATCAACTACTACTCGCAGAAGAGCGGTGAGTTCGAATTCCGCCCCGGCCCGATCCTTTCGAACATCGTGCTTGCGGACGAAATCAACCGCGCGACGCCGCGGACGCAATCCGCCCTGCTCGAAGCGATGGAGGAGCGCACGGTCAGCATCGAGGGCGAAACGCGGGAGCTGCCGGAGCCCTTCGTCGTGCTGGCCACCCAGAACCCAATCGAACTCGAAGGGACGTTCCCTCTGCCCGAGGCTCAGCTCGACCGTTTCTCGCTCCGGCTCAAGGTGGGCTACCCGGACGAAGAGGGCGAGTTCGAGGTGCTGCGGCGCTTCGAGGGTGCATCGCCGATCGAATCGCTCGAGCCGGTCGTCGCCGCAGACGAGCTGTCCGCCCTCGCCGAGCAGCTCCCGCACATCCACGTCGAGGACGACGTGGTTCGCTACGCGGTGTCGATCTGTCGCGCGACGCGCAGCAACGATGCGTTCGACCTGGGCGCCAGCCCGCGTGCCTCGCTCGCGCTATTCCGCTCAGCCCGCGCCTACGCCGCCATCGACGGGCGGGATTACGTGCGGCCGGATGACGTCAAACGCGTCGCGCAGCCGGTGCTGGGCCACCGCCTGCTCCTCTCCTCGAACACTCAGCTGCGCGGCCGCACGGCTGACGATGTACTCGACGAGATCCTCAGCTCGATCCCCGTGCCGGTGGCGGACGCCGCCGGCTAGCGGGCGGATCGAGGGCGCTCGATGCGAGCGGTCATCACAGAAGCCTGGGTCCTGGTCGCAGGCCTGCTGATCTTCTTCGGCCTCGCCGCCTCGTCGGTAGCGCTGCTCGCCCTGGGCGCGCTCATCCTCGGCACCGGCGGCATCGCGCGACTGTGGTCGCGCCTCTCGCTCGAGGATGTCGTCTATTCGCGCACGCTCAGCGAGCACCGGCTGTTCGTCGGCGAGAGCGTCGACATCCGGCTGACGATCGAGAACCGCAAGATCTTGCCGGTGCCATGGCTCGAGGTCCGCGAACAACTGCCGCGCGGCATGGAGGTGGATAGCAAGACGCAGGCCTCGACGGCGCCCGGCGCGCGATCGCTGTTGCGTTCGACTTCGCTCGGTTCGAACGACCGGCTGACCTGGCCGATCGCGCTGCGAGCCATCTCACGCGGGTACTACCGCGTGGGCCCGACGAAGCTGAAATCGGGCGACCTCTTCGGCCTGTACGAGGTCGAAGAGGAACAGGGACGCCCCACCGATGGCATCGTCGTCTACCCGCGCACGTATACGCTGCCGGACCTGGGCCTGGACAGCGAGCACCCGTTTGGCGACCGTCGCGGCGGCAACCCGATCTACGAGGATCCCTCGAGGGTGGTCGGGGTGCGGGACTACCAGCCCGGCGATCCGCTGCGACGGATCGACTGGAAGTCCACCGCGCGCGCCCAGCGGCTGCAATCGCGACTCTACGAGCCGTCACGCGCGTTCTCTGTGATCGTCGCGCTCAACATTCCGACCTTCGGCCAGACCTGGCAGGGCTCCGACCCGGTGCTGCTGGAGCGGGGCATCAGCGTGGCGGCATCGCTCGCGCGGGCCGCGGTCGAGGCGGGTTACGCCGTCGGGCTGATCGCCAACGGCTCCTTCCCCGACGCCGACCGCCCGATCCGCATCGGCGCCGGCAGCCGAACCGATCAGCTCAATCGCATCCTGGAGGCGCTCGCCACCGTCACCTCGTTCACCACCTCGAGCATGTCACGCGAGCTCGAGGCGCCACGCGAGGGGCAGGCGCTGCCGGCGGGCGCGACCGTCGTGCTCGTCGCGGCACTGCTCGGCCCGGAGCTCGCGGCCTCGGTGCGGCGGCTGCGCCAACGGGGGCATTACGTGCACGTCGTCAAGACGAGTGAGCCGCCCTGGGAGGTCGACCTTGGCGGCATCCCAGTGTCGGAAGTGGCGCCGGTGATGGAGCCGCTCGAGGCGGAGGCCGTCGCCGATGGCATCGTGGCCGTCGACGACGGCGGCTGGCGTCGAGCGGAGCGGCAGCGCACGCCTGCGGAGCTGCCGGTATGAGCGACGCCGCAACGACTGTGCGCCTCGACGACGCGGACGACGCGCAGCGCGAGCTCCGCGCGCGACGCTGGCAGCAGCCGGTGCTCGAAGCATTCCAGATCGTCACGGAAACCCTGGTCTGGTTCGTCGTCGTCGGCGTGCTGGCCACCAGCGCCGAGCGCACGTTCATCGAGGACCTGCTCGACGCGACGCTGCAGCTCACGACCACGGAAATCGGGACGCAACGTGAGGCAGCCGAAAGCGCCGCGACCATGCTCGAGGCTGCGCGTGGCGGTGTGCAGGCCGGACCGCCGTACGTCGTCTTCGTATTGGCGGCGCTCGGTGGATTCCTGCTGGTCCGCCTGCTCAGCCGTGCGCGCATCACCGGCGCGTTCAGCGGCCTGGTCATCGTCATCGCCTCGATCCTCTCGCTGAACGTGCTGCTGCACTTCGCGCTGGCGGGCGACATCGCGTTCTGGGACAGCTCCGGCCTCGCGAACTTCGTCGACCAGCCCGGGCGCTACTTCTCCGGGTCGTTCGATGTCGAGGGCTTCGTGGCGGATCCGCAGCTCCTGGGTGC
Source organism: Dehalococcoidia bacterium (assembly GCA_965198045.1). Taxonomy (GTDB): domain Bacteria; phylum Chloroflexota; class Dehalococcoidia; order UBA2979; family UBA2979; genus CBDDEC01. The sequence goes on along the minus strand of CBDAOL010000011.1, from coordinate 27,683 downwards.
GCACGGGGCAGCGTTGACCGCCACTGCGGTCGGCGTCTTCGGCTGCTGGCTGCGGTTCATGTACATCGGCCGTGGCACGGTCAGTCTCAACACGGTGCTCCGCTCGTTCACGTTCGGGTTCCTGGCGATGATCGGGGCGGTCGTATTTGCACGCCTCGAGGGCATCGAGTCGACCACGATTGCGGCGATCCCCTACTTCGTCCTCGGCGTGATGACGATGGCCGCGGCGCAAGCGGCGCGCGCCACATTCGGCGTCGAAGGCGTGCGCAAGACCACGCCATGGGTCGTGTCGATGGTGGTGACGGGCTTCACGCTGCTCACGGTCGGCTCGGTACTCGGCCTGCTGGCGCTCCTCGACGTGCAGTCCGTCCTGGCGACGGTCGGCAGCGTGCTCGGCGCGATCCTCGAGGTGCTGCTGCTGATCATCCTCACGCCGATCTTCTGGATCGTGGAGCCGATCCTGCGCTTCCTCCTGCCCGAGGGCATCGGCGGTCTGTTCGACGGTCTGCAGGGCGGTCCGCTGGCCGACCAGGAGGCGGAGGAGATGGTCCAGGAAGACGATCCGCTGTTCAGCATTCCCGGCTGGTTCCGGCCGCTGGTCCAGCTCATCGGTCTGGTCGCGCTGCTCGTGGCGTTCTATGTGATCGCACGTCGCATCGTGCGTCGTCGCGGCGACGACGGCGGGGAGTACGAGGAGGACCGGGAGCACATGGACGGCACGCCGACGGGAGTCGGTTCGCTGCTGCGCAGCCTGCTGCGGCGCGGCCGCGCGCCCTCGGACAAGCGTGCCTGGCTGCAGCGGCATGCCATCTACCGACTGTTCGCCCGTGCCGAGTACGACTCCACCGAACGCGGCATGCGGCGCCTCGATGGGGAGACGCCGATCGAGTTTGCCACGCTCGCGAGCCGCTCCTTCGACGAGCCGCTGTTCGAGCGCATCGGCGCAGAGTTCGACCGCGCGCGCTATGGGAGGCACTTCCCTGACGATGACGAGCTGCGCCCGCTCGCGGACGCGCTCCTCGCATGGGAGACGGCGAATCCGGCCACGGAGGAGACGCGTAACCGGCTCCAGGGCGCGGCGGTGCTCAGCGAGGCCGAGGACTTCCAGTTCCGCCTCAACATGGCTCGCCGCGCCGTTCGACGACCGGAGAACCCGGACCCCACGCAGCGCGCGCAGTTCTAGCGCGCCAGACGTCCATCCTCGGGCGGTGCGAGCGGACGGATGACCGGCCGCGCGCCGGAGGTGTCCAGGGCGGCCGCCACGTCGTAGCGGTCGGCGGTGGCGCAGAACTCGAGGTCGAGTTCGAACCCACGATCGATGAGGATCTGGCCGTGCTCAGCTGCGCGAAACGCGCCCGCGAGATCGTCGCGTACGGCCTCGTAGCGCTCGAGGGCGACCGCAGCCTCGTCGCTCGGCCGCGCCCCGTCGCGCACGAGCCGCTCGACGAGCAATCCGGCCGCCAGCATGTCGTCTTCGGCCGGCTCACCTCGCAGGCCGGCGCAGACGACGGTCACCGCGTGCCCGGCCGCCTGGGCCTGGGCCATCGCGGCGGCGGCGTTGAGCGGCGCCGCCGGCATCGTCAGCTCCGCCGTCGCGCAGGCCAGCAGCGCCGGTGTCCCGTTCGTCGTCGCCGCTACCGCGATCGAGGGCAGCGCCCCGAGGGAGGCGAACTCAGAGGGCGAGTTCCCGTAGTCGAAGCCCTCGGGTGGGAGCGCGTTCTCCTCGCCGATCAAGAGCGGCCGATCGCCTCCGTCCGCCAGCGCCTGGTGCGTGGCGCGGGCCTCGGCCGTGCTCGGCGCGGGGTAGAGCGCATCGAGTCCCCGGCCAAAGAGGACGGCCATCACCGAGGTGGCGCGCAGCACGTCGACGACGAGGCAGGTGCGCCCCGCCGGCGTCACAGACGCAGGCGTGAGCGCTACATCGACCTCGGTGACCGGCATCGGGCGAGTCTAGCCTGCGCTAGCATGGAGCGGCGGGGCAGCGGAGGACGAGGCGTGACGGCCGTCGGCATCTTCGACTCCGGGGTCGGCGGCCTCACGGTCGCCAGCGCGCTGCACCAGCTGCGCCCGGACCTCACGATCCGTTATGTCGCCGACACGGCGCACTTCCCTTACGGCGACCAAACCTCCGAGGTCGTCGCCGAGCGCTCCTCGCTGATCACTGCGGAGCTGGTCGCCCACCGCGTGTCGGCCGTGGTCGTCGCCTGCAACACGGCCTCGTCGGCGGCCCTCGAGCGCCTGCGCGACGAGCAATCGGTGCCGATCGTCGGCATGGAGCCGCCGCTGAAGCCGGCTGCAGAGCGAAGTCGCTCACGACGCGTGGCCGTGCTGGCGACGCCGGGCACGGTCGCCGGAGAGCGCCTCGCGCGCCTCGCGGCCGACTACGCCGCCGACGTCGAGGTGTTCGCGCTCGCCATGCCCGGCCTCGCGGACCTCGTCGAGGCGGGCGCGATCGATGGCGAGGAGGTCGAGGCGATGCTGCGCGAGGCGCTCGAAGCGCCGCTGCGCGCCGGCGTCGATGTCGTAGCGCTGGGCTGCACGCACTACGGCTTCTTGCGCCCGCTGCTCGCACGGCTACTGCCCGAGGGTGTGAGCGCCCTCGACGCCGCCGAGCCGGTGGCACGCCGGGTCGTGCATGTGCTGGGCGAGGCAGAGGACGCGTCCGCCGGGGCCGGCGAGGTGGTCTGCTATCCTTCGGGTGATGCGGCAGCCTTCGAGCGCGTTCTCTCCCGATTACGCGGCGCTCAGGCCGTTCTGCCGCCGATCCGGGTCGAACGCGTCGTCCGCCTGACGAGCCTCCCGCGGGGAGCTGTGCCTGATGACAACTGAAACGAGCGAGCCGCCAGCCGTGGCGACGAGGAGCCGCTTCGCGGCCAAGTTCGCCGATGCCAGCGAGCGCAACGATTCGCTGCTCTGCGTCGGCCTCGACCCCGACCGCTCGCGCATCCCCAACGGCATCCCGACCCGCGACTTCTTGCACACCATCGTCGAGGCGACGGCGGACATCGCCTGCTGCTACAAGCCGAACATCGCCTTCTTTGAGCCGGACATCGACGAGGGCCTGCCGATGCTGCGTGAGCTGGTCGCAGCGGTGCCCGACGACATCCCGGTGCTCCTCGACGCCAAACGTGGCGACATCGGCAACACCGCCGAGGCATACGCGCACGCGGTCTTCGACGGGCTGAACGTCGACGCCGTCGTGGTCAACCCCTACCTCGGCGGTGACGCGCTGGAACCGTTCCTCGAGCGCGAGGACCGGCACTCGTTCGTGCTCTGCCGCACCTCGAACCCGGGCGCACGCGACCTGCAGGACCTGCCGGTCGGTGACGACGGACGACCGCTGTACGAGCATGTCGCGCGGCTCGCGACCGAGTGGAATACACGCGGCAATGTGGGCCTCGTCGTCGGCGCGACCTACCCCGCCGAGGCGGCCGCCATCCGCGGGCTCGCACCGAACCTCCCGTTGCTGATGCCCGGCGTCGGCGCGCAGACTGCGGACCTCGACGCGGCAGTGGCGGCGGGCCTCGACGCGCGGCAGCACGGCATCCTGGTCAACGCCTCGCGAGGCGTGATCTACGCGGGCGCGGAGCACGAAGCGGGTGGCGACCTGCTCGCCTGGGCCGACGCGGCGCGCGATAGCGCAGAGGCACTGCGTCTCGCCATCAACGCGGCGCGTGACAGCGCCCGAGCCGCCGCCTCGGCGGCCGAGGCGGAATGACGCGCCATGGTCCTCGATCTGCGCGTGGGCGACGCGCTCGAACTGCGGCGTAAGCATCCCTGCGGTGGCACGGAGTGGGATGTCGACCGCGTGGGCGCGGACATCGGCATGCGTTGCCGTACCTGCGGTCGCCGCGTCCTCATGGACCGCGCGACCCTGCGCCGACGCCTGAAAACGCTGCTCAAGCGCGGTCCGGAGGTCGACCCGGCGATCGAGCGCGCCCTCTACGGCGAATCTGACAGCCCTGGTTCAGACCTCGAGGGTGACGGCGGCGCTGGAAATCGTTGACCTTCGCCCACGCACGAACCTAGACTCGAATGACAGATCTGATGGCGGTGGGCAGGCGAGAGGCGACTGTGGCCGGACCTGTTGACGGCATGCACGAGGTAATCATCGACTCGATTCGGGTCGGTCTCCGCAACCTCCGTCGCGTCGTGATCCTTCGCGAGAAGGACAGCGAGCGTTACCTGGTGATCTGGATTGGCCCCGATCTGGCAGAGGCGATCACGCTCCGACTGCAGGATGTCTCGGTGGCGCGACCGCTGACGCATGACCTCATGCTCAACATGATTCTGGAGTTGGGCGGCGACGTGAAAGCGGTCGTCATCAACGACCTGCAGGACGACACGTTCTTCGCCCGCATCCAGGTCGAGCAGGACGGACGGACCGTCGAGATCGACGCGCGGCCCTCGGACGCGATCGCCCTCGCCGTGCGCGCGGGCGTGCCGCTCTATGCGGCGCCGGAGGTGCTTGAGCGCGCCGGCCAGACGCTCTCCGAGGACGGCGAACCCCTCGACGAGAGTGAGGCCGCGCGCGAGGCGCCGGCGGCCGCCTCCGCGGAGGAGCTCGAGAAGCTCTCGGCATTCCACGACTTCGTTTCAGGGCTTGATCTCGACGACCTCGGCACGGGAGACGAGCCAGCCAACGACTGAGCGTCGCGGGCGCGGTCGTAGGCCACCGTGGCTCTGCGGCGTACCCAGAGAAGCCAGCGCTGACGAGGGTTCTCGGGCGTTCGTGCGCGCCCTCACAAATGCTTGCCCGGTAGAAATGCCCGTGATAGTTTCCGAGCGGCCTCAGAACCCAACGGAGACCCGGAGGGCGCAGGCCGATGTGGAACTCGCCAGCATTCGGATTGCTGGGCATCGGGAGCTACCTGGCCACCACGATCGTCGGGTTGACCCTCGTCGGGCACTTCCTCGACCTGCGGTTTGACTCGGAACCCGTGCTGACCCTGATCTTCTTGGTGTTGGGCCTCGCGGCGGGGTTTTACGGCGCCTATCGGCAGTTGATGCAGTTCATCGAGCGCACCAACCCGACCGACAAGGACTAACGCCGGAGCGAGTGCCTGGAAGGGAAGCGCGCATGCGGTTGGCTATCGTCGCCATCCTCGTCGTAGCGCTCAGCCTCGTTGGCTTCTTCTTCGTCGGTGGCGCATCGCCCGCGATCATCGTCGCACCCGAGGTCGTCTTCCACTGGGGTCCGCTGGACGTCACGAACACAATGTTCACGTCCTGGTTCATCGTCGCGCTCCTGGTCATCATCGCCGTCGTCGCCGGACGCGCCGTCAGCGTCGTCCCCTCCGGCTTCAGCGGTGCGGTCGAGGCCGCCGTCGTGGCGCTCTACGACATCGTCGTCGGCATTGCCGGCGAGAAGAACGGCCGCCGCTTCTTCCCCCTCATCGGCACGATCTTCTTCTTCATCCTCATCTCCAACTACGCCGGCCTGCTACCGATCAACAACGTGATCGGCCGCACCGAGCCCGCCGTCGGCGACAAGCAGGCCGTCCTCAAGCAGGTCGAATGGCCATTGATCGGCACGTTCGCGTACATCCCGTTCAAGCCCGACCAGGTCGACATCGGCGACGGCGACGAGCCGTACCAGATCATCGATGGCGAGCGGCTGCCCCTCGAGGAGCATGGCGCCGAGGACGAGGCGGCCGAGGACGACCACGCCTCGACCCTGCCTGACGGCTCCGGCGTTGGGCTGGTCAGCGTAGCGCCAGGCCCTAGCGCCGAAGCCTCGACACCAGCCGCTGAGGAGGGCGAGGTCACCGAGTTCAGCGGCATCATCGCGCCGTACTTCCGGTCGGTGATGACCGACACCAACGCGCCGCTCGCGATCGCGATCTTCTCCTTCATCTTCGTGGAGTTCTGGGGCCTCAGCACGCTGGGCGTGAGCTACCTCGGGAAGTTCTTCGCCTTTGGCGCACTGCGGCGAGGTCCGATGGGGGTGATCGACATCTTCGTCGGGCTGCTCGAGTTCGTTTCGGAGCTCTCTCGCATCATCTCGTTCACCTTCCGTCTCTTCGGCAACATCTTCGCCGGCGAGGTACTGCTGCTGATGATGACGTTCCTCGTGCCGTTCGTGCTCGCGGACATCTTCTACGCGCTCGAACTCTTTGTCGGACTGATTCAGGCCTTCGTCTTCGCCATCCTGACGCTCGTCTTCGCCCTGTCTGCGGTATCGCAGCACGGCGACGACCACGAGGTGGCGGAGGCACATTAATTGCATAAGCCCACCCCCCCTCGCGGGCTCGACCGGCGGGTGGGGGTGTGTTGATGGAACGAGCAAACACTGAGCGCACCCCGTCGTCCGAGGACCGGTCGACCGCGGTGCACCCAGGGAGGAAATCGAACATGACAGTAGCGATGACCCGGCGCGCGATCTTCGTCGTCGTCCTGGCCGGTCTGGCGTTCCTGGCAGCGACCGGCGTGGCCGGCGCGCAGGAGGCGGCAGACAACGTCTCGACCGAGAACTCGGCGAAGTTCCTGGCCGCAGGCCTGGCCATGGGCCTGGGCGCCTTTGGCCCGGGGCTCGGCATTGGCTTCCTGGGTGGGAAGGCGATGGAGGCCCTGGGGCGCAACCCGGAAGCCGCCGGCGCGATCCAGACCAACATGATCCTCGCCATCGCGTTCGCCGAGGCCATCGGCATCTACGCGCTGGTGACCGCGATCCTGATCGGCTTCGTCTTCTAGGCGCGAGCCCAGACGTCCCGCCGCACCCCCGTCGAGGGGCGCGCGGCGGGCGTGAATGGAGCCGAAGATGACGAAGTTGTCGCAGAAGATGTGGACGCAACGCCTGCGCTCCGCCCGAATACGGCTGGCCGCCCTGGCGGTTGGTCTCCTGGTGGCGGCGCTGCCGGCCTCGGCGATGGCGGCCGAGGAGTCCGGCGGGATCTCCGCGCTGGGCTTCAACCTGCCCGGCCTGGTGGCGCAGCTGCTCAACTTCGCGATCCTGCTGATCGTCCTGCGGCTGTTCCTGTTCAGGCCGATCATGAACATGCTCGACGAGCGCAAACGGCGCATCGAGGAGGGCCTCGTCAAGTCCGAGGAGGCCGCCTCGCAGGCCGAAGCGTCCGAACAGCAGTCGCAGCAGGTGCTCGCCGAGGCGCGCGCCGAGGCACAGCGATTGCTCGCCGGTGCGCAGGAGTCGGCGTCACAGCTGCGGACCGAACTCGAGGACCAGGCTCGAACGGCTGCGGAGCGCATCCGGACCGATGCGCAGGCCTCGATCCAGTCGGAGCGCGACCAGGCGATCCAGGCGCTGCGCACCGAGTTCGCCGACCTCACGATCACCGCCGCTGAGCGCGTCGTCGGGCAGTCGCTCGACCGCGATGCCCACCAGCGTCTGATCGACGACGTGCTCGTCGACAGCAGCTTCGGGCAGAACGGCAACAACTGACGCATGGCAGCAAGAAATGTCGCCGGCCGACGCTACGCCCTCGCGATGTCGAGCATCGCGAGGGCGGATGGCGACTTCGACGCCTGGCTCGACGCCGCGGAGGTGCTGGACGCGCTCACCGCGCAGAGCAGCACCATCGAGGCGTTGCAGGGCGACGGCATGACGGACGCCGACTTCCAGGCCATCGTCCGCCGCGTCCTGCCGAACGTCGCTGCCAAACAGCTCAACCTGTTCCGCCTGCTGCGTCGCAAGAACCGGATGGCCCTGGGGCCCTCGATTGCCTCGTTCTTCCGCGAACTGCTCGACGAGGAGCGCGGCATCGTGCGCGCCACGGTGACGAGCGCGGTCGAGCTGGACGAGGCGCGCGTCGCGTCGATCCGAGAGCAGCTGGCGTCGCAGACCGGCAAGACCGTGGAGCTAGAGACCGGCGTCGACGACGAACTCGTCGGCGGGCTCGTGATCCGCGTCGGGGACCAGCTCCTGGACGGATCGACGCGCGGACGAATCCGTGCCCTGCGATCACACCTGGAGCGCGCGTCGCTCTAGGCCGAACGAAAACGAGTACCGCCGCACGACGGCGGTGAGCGAGGAACCAACGATGGTACGAGCCGAAGAAATCGCCTCCATCCTGCGAGAGCAGATCGAGGGCTTCGACAGTGGCGCCGAACAGACCAACGTAGGAACGGTGATCGAAGCCGGTGACGGCATCGCCCGCATCCACGGCCTCGGCGAATGCGTGGCCTCCGAGCTCGTCGAGTTCGATGTCACGGACGAGGCCGGCCGGCCCGTGCGTGGGCTCGCGCTCAACCTCGAGGAAGAGACCGTCGGCGTCATCATCCTGGGCGAGTACTCCCGGGTGAAGGAGGGCGCCGAGGTGCGGACGACCGGCCAGGTCGCCTCCGTGCCGGTCGGCGACGCGCTGATCGGCCGCGTGGTGAACGCGCTCGGCGACCCGATCGACGAAAAGGGGCCGATCGCCAGCGACACCGTGTACCCCGTTGAGCGTGTCGCGCCTGGTGTCGTCGATCGCGTCCACGTCGACGAGCCGCTGCAGACCGGCGTCAAGGCCATCGACGCCATGATTCCCCTCGGTCGCGGCCAGCGCGAGCTGATCATCGGCGACCGCTCGATCGGCAAGAGCGCGATCGCGGTCGACGCGATCATCAACCAGCGCGGCGGCGAGGTGATCTGCATCTACGTCGCGGTCGGGCAGAAGGACGCCAAGGTCGCGCAGACCGTCGCGGCGCTGCACGAGCACGGCTCGATGGACCACACCATCGTGGTCTCCGCCTCAGCGGCCGAGTCAGCCGCTCTGCAGTACCTGGCTCCCTACGCCGGCGCCGCGATGTCCGAGTACTTCATGGCCAACGGCCGTGACGTGCTCATCATCTATGACGACCTGTCGAAGCACGCCTGGGCCTACCGCGAGCTGTCGCTGCTGCTGCGCCGCCCGCCGGGCCGCGAGGCGTACCCCGGAGACGTCTTCTACCTCCACTCGCGGCTCCTCGAGCGCTCCGCGCGCGTGACCGACGAGCTCGGCGGCGGATCCGTGACGGCGCTGCCGATCATCGAAACGCAGGCGGGCGACGTCTCGGCGTACATCCCGACGAACGTCATCTCGATTACGGACGGCCAGATCTTCCTCGAGCTGGACCTCTTCAACTCCGGTCAGCGCCCCGCGACCGACCCCGGTATCTCCGTGTCCCGGGTTGGTGGCGACGCCCAGACGCGGGCGATGAAGAAGGTGGCCGGCACGCTCCGCCTCGACCTCTCGCAATACCGCGAGCTGCAGGCGTTCGCCCAGTTCGGCACAGACGACCTGGACGCCGCGACGCGGCAGCAGCTCGTCCGAGGCGAGAAGCTGACAGAGCTGCTCAAGCAAGCGCAGTTCGCTCCACTCGAACTGTCGAAGCAGGTGACGATCCTGTATGCGGGCGTCAGGGGCCTGCTGGACGACGTGCCGACGGACAAGCTCGGTGACTTCGAGCCGGCGTTCCACGAATACATGGCAGCGTCGCACCGGCCGATCCTCGACGAGATCGACAACACGGGAGACTTCAGTGAGGACACCGACGCCGCGTTGCGGCAGGCGATCCTCGACTTCAAGGCGACGGTCGCCTATTAGCGCGACCTCGAGGGGCGTGACGCAACTTGAGGCGACGTAGGGGACGCAGGAGGCATCGATGGCAGGCGGTGGCACGGTACGAGCCATCCGCGACCGCATTCGGTCGGTGGAGAACACTGCCAAGGTCACACGCGCGATGGAGCTGGTTGCTGCGTCGAAGATGCGCCGCGCCCAGGAGCGCGCGCTGGCGGCGCGACCCTACGCCGAGCGGATGCGGGCCGTGCTCACACACCTCTCCGGCAGCGCGGGAAGCCTCGATGAGGACCAGATGCCGCCGCTGCTCCAGCAGCGCGAGGTGGTGCACTTCGCCTTCCTGCACATCACCGCTGATCGCGGCCTGGCGGGTGGACTCAACTCCAACATGAACCGCGCGGGCGCGGCGCTGGCCCTCGAGCGGCAGCCGGAGGTCGATCGCGTGTCGGTGCTGCCAATCGGCCGGAAGGGGCGCGAGTTCTTCCGCCGCGCGGGGTTCCCGCTGCTCGCCGAGTTCGACAACATCGGCGACTTCCCCGACATGTCGCAGATCCTCCCGATCGCACGCGCCATCATCGACGACTACACGCGTGGCGAGATCGACGAGGTCTACATCGGCTACCAGCAGTTCGTGAACGCCGCCGTGCAGCGACCGACGATCCGGCAGATCCTGCCGGTCAAGGCGCCGGACGAGCTGGAAGCACTGCCCGTGGACTTCATCTTTGAACCCTCGCCCGCGGCGCTGCTCGAGACCTTGCTTCCGCGCTACGTGGAGATGCAGATCTTCGAGGCGATCCTGGAAGCGCAGGCGTCCGAGCAGTCGGCGCGCATGGTGGCCATGCGGCAGGCGACCGACGCGGCGGGCGACATGGTCACCGACCTGACCCTCACCTACAACAAGGCGCGACAGGAAGCGATCACCGCCGAGCTGCTCGACATCGTGGGCGGCACGGCTGCACTGGAACAGGCAGCGACCTAAGACTGCGGGCTGAATCAGCCCGACACGCCCGAGGCGTTCAGAGGACGCCCGCGGACGGACCATAGAGGAGAAGCAGATGGCAAGCGGCAGCGTTCGACAGGTCATCGGCACGGTCATCGACGTTGAATTCCCCTCGGGCGACCTGCCCGAGATCTTCAACGCGGTGAACGTGACGACAGGCGACGGCATGCTCGTGGCCGAGGTGCAGCTGCACCTCGGGAACAACTGGGTGCGCTGCCTGGCGCTCGACTCCACGGACGGACTCGCGCGCGGCGCGGCCGTCGAGGACACCGGCGCACCGATCGCGGTGCCCGTCGGTCCCTCGACGCTGGGGCGCATCTTCAGTGTCATCGGTGAGCCGATCGACCCGGGGGAGCCGATCCCGGACGACGTCGAACGCTGGCCGATCCACCGCTCGCCACCGAGCTACGCAGAGCAGGAGACCGAGACCTCGCTGCTGGAGACCGGCGTCAAGGTGATCGACCTGCTGACCCCGCTGCCCCGTGGCGGCAAGGTCGGACTCTTCGGCGGCGCGGGCACGGGCAAGACCGTGACCAACACCGAGCTGATCCGTAACCTCGCCGCCGAGCACGGTGGCCTCTCCGTGTTCGCTGGCGTGGGCGAGCGCTCGCGCGAAGGCAACGACCTCTGGCACGAGATGGAGGAGTACGGCGTTCTCGACAAGACGGCGCTGGTCTACGGCCAGATGAACGAGCCCCCCGGCACGCGGCTGCGCATCGCGCTGACCGGCCTGACCATGGCCGAGTACTTCCGAGACGTCGAGGAGCGCGACGTGCTGCTCTTCGTCGACAACATCTATCGCTATACGCTTGCCGGTATGGAAGTGTCCGCGCTGCTGGGCCGGATGCCCTCGGCTGTGGGCTACCAGCCGACACTGGCGACCGAGGTCGGCGAGCTCGAAGAGCGCATCACCTCGACGGCCAAGGGTTCGATCACCTCGTTCCAGGCGATCTACGTGCCCGCGGACGACTACACCGACCCCGGCGTGGCAACGACGTTCGGCCACCTCGATGCACAGGTCGCGCTGGACCGCGCGCTGGTCGAGCAGGGGCTGTTCCCGGCAGTCAACCCGCTCACCTCGAACAGCCGCATCCTGGACCCGGCGATGGTGGGGCAGGAGCACTACGACGTGGCGCAGGGCGTCCTGCAGACGCTGCAGCGCTACAAGGATCTGCAGGACATCATCGCCATCCTGGGCATCGAGGAGCTGTCGGAGGACGACAAGGTGACGGTCGCACGCGCGCGCCGCATCCAGCGCTTCCTCTCACAGCCGATGTTCGTGGCCGAGCAGTTCACGGGCACGCCCGGCGAGTACGTTTCGCTGGCCGATAACGTGCGCGGCTTCAAGGAGATCCTCGAAGGCAAGCACGACGAACTGCCGGAGCAGGCCTTCTACATGGTCGGCTCGATCGAGGGCGCCGTCGCCAAGGCCGAGCAGATGGCCGCCGATGCTGCGGACTAAGCGCCGCACCCGCGGCCGGTCCGACCGGGAGACAGCATGCCGCTGAAGCTGAGCATCGTCACCGCCGAACGCAGCGTCCTGGAACGGGACGATGTGACGAAGATCGTCGTGCCTACGACCGAGGGTCAAATCACGGTGCTACCCAGCCACGCAGCGCTGATGACGAGCCTCGACATCGGCGAGATCATCGTGCACACACCGGAGGCCGTGATCTCGATCGCCGCGCACGGCGGCTTCTTCCAGATCACCTCGGACGAGGTCACCGTCCTGGCGGACGCCGCCGAACCCGTCGACGACATCGACGAGGAGCGCGCGCAGGCCGCCGTCGAGCGCGCCCAGGCGCGCCTCGAGGGCCGCGATGTCGAGCTGACCGAGGGGGCGCTCGACCTCCTGCGCGCGCAGCTCGCGCTGCGCCGCGCGCTCATGCGCCTCAACGTCAGGCGCCGCCGTGCCGGCACCGGCGTGCCCTCGAGGACGGCGTAGCGGCGGCGACGCTCCGGACATCTGGCACACAGAAACGCCCCGCGGGGTAGCGGGGCGTTTCCGTGCTCGCGGCAACGAGCGGGCAACTTGATGCCGCGAATCCGTGGTGACCGGAACGCTCGCCGTGGGCCCAAATACCTCGACGTGCGCGCCGGTCCCTATCAGTAGACGGCCTCGAGTGCGGCGCGGTTCCCTCGAACGGCTGTCGATGCGCTATCGGATCCGCCGGGGCGTGGTGATCGGCGATGGACGCGAAGGAGGGCTCCACCGATGGTGGAGCCCTCCTCAAGCCGCCAGCCTCGAGCGGGGATCTCGCTGGCGGCTTCCTGTGCGGTCGGCCCGCCCGAGGGCCGTAGGATCGATCGAGCCGGGACCTCGTCGTCGGTCTCACCGAGCACTGCCGTGCTGCGCGAGTTGCGTGCTCGTGTGGATGCTTCGCTCCGCCCGGTAGTCGGTTCCCGATCTGTCTGATTTTCGTATGCAGTGATATGAATGCCGTAAGAGGTGAATTTGTTACACGAGGTACGGAAATTCCTCAGACTTTTCTCGCGCCGCCGGCAAGGGGCTGGCCCAGAAGCCCGACCCGACGTAGAACCAGCGGGCAGCGAGCGGACCTGAGAGGACCACAGATGTCGACGATCCAGAGCGCCACCGGGCCCATCGGCAGCGACGAACTCGGCTTCACGCTCATGCACGAACACGTGCTCGTGATGTCGTGGAACTACCGCATGCAGTACCCCGACGCCTTCGACCGCGAGTCGGAACTGGCGCTCGCGGTCGAGCAGCTCAACGAGGCGCAGGCGGCCGGTGTGAAGACGATCGTCGACCTCACCCCGATCGACCTCGGGCGTGACGCCGCGTACATCCGCGAGGCCGCCGAGCGGTCGGGGATGCAAATCATTGTGGCCACCGGCTTCTACCACCAGCACCCGTTCCCGGGCTCCTCGGCGCCGTCTCGCCCTGCCGCATTGCACGACATGATGCTGCGCGACATCACCGAGGGCATTGGCGACACGGGAGTTCGCGCGGGCGTCATCAAGTGCGCGACCGAGCCGGAGATGCACGAGACGAACGAGATGATCCTTCGCGCCTCCGCCCAGGTGCACCGTGAGACCGGCGCTCCCATCTGCACGCACACGCAGCCCGCCAACCGCACCGGACTCGACCAGATCCGCGTCTTCCGGGAGGAGGGTGTCGACCTCGGGCGGGTGGTGATCGGCCACTCCGACGACGCCGAGGACATTGACTACCAGCTGGAGATTCTCGACAGCGGCGCCCATTGCGGCATGGACCGCATCGGCCTGCCGTTCCCTCGGACGAGCGAACAGCGCGCGGACCGGGTCGCCGAGCTGGTCGAGCGAGGCTATGCGGAACGCATCACCCTCTCGCACGACACCTGCGCGCTCCTGGCAGGCATCCCGCACGAGCTGAAGGCGGAACGCCTGCCCAACTGGCGTCTGACCCACATCCCGCTGGACATCCTCCCTATGCTGCGCGAGCGCGGCGTGTCCGAGGACGCGCTGACGACGATGACGGTCGAGAACCCTCGACGCATCTTCGGGCAGAGCGAGGCCTACTAGCCGCAGGCGCGGCTATGCTGAGGGCGGCGGGACCGCGTCGGGAGCAGCATGGCCGAGCAGTTCGTGATCCACGGTGGACGCCCGCTGCGCGGCGCCGTGGCCGTCCCCGGCTCCAAGAACGGCGCGCTCTACGCCGTCGCGGCGGCGCTCCTCACCTCGGACGAAGTGACCCTGCGTCATGTGCCCGCGATCGCCGACATCGGCGAGATGGCCGACATCTGCCGCGCGCTGGGCGCCGAGGTCGAGATCGACGGCGACCGCGTCGCCATCCGCGCGTCTGAGCTGACGAGCACTGAGCCGCCCGCCGAGAAGGTGTTGGCGCTGCGCGCGTCCTTCCTGGTGATGGGCCCGCTGCTGGGACGCATGGGCGAGGCGAAGTGCCCGCCGCCTGGTGGCGATGTCATCGGCGCGCGACCGCTCGATGTGCACCTCGCGGGGTTCCAGGCTCTCGGCGCCACCATCGACCGCGAGGGCGCGAACTGGTCGGCGAAGAGCGCGCAACTGCGGGGCGCGCGCATTTTCTTCGACTACCCGAGCGTCCTCGGCACGGTGAACGTGGTTCTCGCCGCCGTGCTCGCCGAAGGGCCCACGGCGATCGTCAACGCGGCCGCCGAGCCCGAGGTGGCGATGGTCGGCCGCATGCTGAACGAGATGGGCGCGCGCATCGACGGCCTCGGCACCTCAACGCTCACCATCGAGGGTGTGTCGCGGATGCACGGCGTGGACTTCGAGGTCGAGGCAGACCGCCTCGTGGCCGGAACCTACCTGCTCGCAGGCGTGGCTACCGGGGGCGACGTTACGATCACGAACGCGCTGCCGCATCAGCTCGACAGCCTGATCGCGAAGCTCAATGAAGTCGGCGCGACCGTCGAGGCGCCCTCGAGCGGTGGGCTTCGTGCCGCAGCCGAGGGGCCATTGCACGCGGTGCAACTACAGGCGGTGCCGTATCCCGGTTTCGCGACCGACCTGCACGCGCCGATGGCGGCCGTGCTGACCCAGGCGGAGGGCGTGTCCCTGATTCACGAGCGGGTCTACGACAACCGCACGCTCTACGTCGGCGAGCTGCGGAAGATGGGTGCTCGCATCACCGTCGGCGGCCCGTCCGTGATCATCGAGGGGCGGACACCACTGCGGGGCACGATGGTGCGAGCCCTGGACATCCGCGCCGGCGCCGCGGTCGTCCTCGCCGGCCTGGCCGCAGACGGTGAGACGGTCGTCGCGGACATCCATCACCTCGACCGTGGCTACGCTGACCTCTGCGCCACGTCAGCAGCGCTCGGCGCGGACATCGAGCGCTGCTGACGACGACTGCGCGGATGACTGTCGTGCTGCGACGCACAACTGTGCAGCGCTTTCACCAACCGGCTACCCTCGCTGCACGCCGCCTCGGTCGCCCATGCAGCCTCCGAGCCGTCTCCGTACCGCTCGTCATGCGGCGGCGAGCGAGTGGGCACAGCGGTTTCGCCGGCATCGCCGCACGAGGCAAGCGTGTTCAAGAAGCGCATTGGGATCGACCTTGGGACGGCCAACGTGCTCGTTTACGAGCGCGGCCGCGGCATTGTCCTCGACGAGCCCGCTGTCGTCGCCATCACCGAGCGCGATAACACGGTCGTGGCCGTCGGCAACGACGCGAGGGCGATGATCGGCAGGCATCCCGGCAGCATCCAGGTGATCCGGCCGATGCGCGACGGCGTGATCGCCGATTACCTGATCACCGAGGCGATGCTGCGTTACTTCATAGGGCGCGTGCTGGGCCGGCTCAGCATCGTCCGGCCGGAGGTGATGATCTGCGTCCCCGTCGGTGTGACCAGCGTCGAGCAACGCGCTGTCCGCGACGCCGCCGAGGCCGCGGGCGCTCGCCGTCCCGCGCACCTCCTCCCGGAACCCCTTGCCGCCGCGATTGGCGCCGAGATTCCCGTAGGCTCGCCGCGGGGGCACATGGTCGTCGACGTCGGCGGCGGTCGCACCGAGGCGGCCGTGATCTCGATGTTCGGGGTGGTCGTCAGCGAGTCGGTGCGGATTGCCGGCGACCGTCTCGACGAGGCGATCGCCGAGTACATCAGGCGACGGCACAACCTCGTCGTCGGCGAACGGACGGCCGAGGAGGTCAAGGTCTCGATCGGCTCCGCGCTGCCCCTCGACGAAGAACTGACCGCCGGCGTGCGCGGCCGCGACCAGATCAGCGGCCTGCCGCGCACGATCACGCTCGAGTCGTCCGAGGTCACGAACGCGATCCAGGAGCAGCTGGCCGTGATCGTCCAGACCGTGCGCCACGTGCTCGAACAGACACCGCCCGAACTGGCGTCCGACGTGATCGACCGTGGGATCGTGCTGACGGGGGGCGGCGCGCTGCTGCGCCACCTCGACGAGCTGATCCTGCACGAGACGGGAGTCCCGGTGCACGTCGCTGACGAGCCGCTGCACTGCGTCGCCCGCGGCGCTGGCGCCGCGCTCGACTACATCGAGGTGGTGGCGCGAGCGATGCCGACCGAGGAGGAGTCCCTGATCGGCGAAGGGACGCGCTAGGCGTCCCCTCGAGGCTGGGTCGGGCCTCGACGAGGCTACGGTCCGGCGGCACCATCCCCGTCACGCTGCTCGCGACGCTCGACTGACTGCTTCAGGTGGTAGGTCATGCTCTGCAGGAAGAGCACCGGGTTGATCTGCTTCAGCTCCACGCCGTCCGGTACCTGCACACGCGTCGGGGCGTAGTTGAGGATCGCGTGCACGCCAGCGCGCACAAGACGGTCGACGACCGATTGGGCGGCCTCGGCGGGTACCGTCACGATGCCGATGTCCGCGGGCCGGGTCCGCAGGTCCGCGTCGAGGCTGGTCACATCGCGCACCATGACGTCGCCGACCTGCGTACCGACAACCGTAGGGTCGCTGTCGTACGCGCCGATGATGTCGAACCCCTGGTCGGAGAAGCGCGGGTAGGAGGAAATGGCGTGACCGAGCCGCCCGACGCCGACAACGACCATGGTCCAGCGACGGTCGAGGCCGAGGATCTTGCGGAGCTCCTCGGCCAGCCGCGGCACGGAGTAGCCTCGACCCTGCTTCCCGAACTTCCCGAAGTAGGAAAGGTCCTTGCGCAACTGCGCAGGCGTGACACCCAGATCCTCGCCGAGGTCCTGGGAGGAGACGACCGAGCGCCCTTCCGCCTCCAGACGGCTGACGAGGCGGTAGTACTGAGGAAGCCGCTCAATGACGACCTCAGGAATCTCCATCGGCACGAAACACCCCTCTTCATCGCCTTCGCTGGTTTGTACGCACTGCGTCACCAGCAGATGGCGACTGATCCGCCATCGAATGATAGCGCTTGTGCACGGGGGATCAATCGGCCATTGATCCCGAATCAGACGGGTAGGATGTCCTCTATGCCACGGGACCCTCGGATCACACGTCTCCTCTCCGAAGGCGCAGCCGCCGCGGTCCTGGTCGAGATCGCTGGGGGAGCCTTCGAGATGGGTTCGATCCTGCGCAAGGACGAGCAGCCGCCTCGCACGGTCAACGTGAGGTCGTTCGCCGCGGCGCTCACTCCAGTCACGAACCTCGAGTTCGCGCAGTTCCTCGAGGCCACGCAGCACGCGCCGCCACGGTTCTGGGACGACGAGCAGTTCAGCGAGCCGACGGCTCCGGCCATTGGGATTAGCTGGTTCGACGCCGTGGCCTATTGCGAGTGGCTCTCCTCCGTGCTCGGGCGCGGCTGTCGTCTGCCGACGGAGGCCGAGCGGGAGTTCGCCGCTCGCGGGAACGTCGAGGGCGTCCGCTACCCCTGGGGCGATGAGCCATGGGACAGCGGCGTGCATGCCTTCGGATCAGTGGGCGGCGACCGGCCTCACCCCATCGGCACGTCCCCGCCGAACGGCTACGGCCTGTATCACATGGCCGACAACGTCCACGAGTGGTGCAGCGATTGGTACGCCACCGACGCCTACGCGTTGGAGGCTGGTGACGACCCCCGAGGTCCGGCGGACGGCGTGCGCCGTGCTTCGCGCGGAGGATCGTGGCGGCATCGCATCAAGGTCTCGCGCATCGCCGCGCGTTCATCGCTGGGGCCCGACCTGCAGTACAACGACTACGGGATGCGGGTCTACGCGGACGCCCTGGACGGCTGATCCGGGCGCTAGCGGATCATCCGATCGACGACCGGCCGCAATACGATCGGTGCGAGCAGCAATCCGGCGAGCACCCCGACCATGTCGGCGACCCAGTCGCCGAAGCTCGCGTCGCGCCCCTCGACACCACTCTGCGCGAGCTCCGTCACGGCGGCGAAGATCCACACCGCTAGCAGCAGCATCCCGAGCGCCCGCCGCGGCGACCCGCGGGAGGTCGAAGAGCTGGCGAACCACAGGGACAGCGACACGCCGAAGAGTCCAAAGAGCCCCGCGTGGAGCAGCCAGCTGGCCTGTTGCCGCGTCCCGTACACCTCTGCGATCTCTTCGATCACGCGCGAGCCGGAGGTCAGAGAGCCACCGGGGCTGAGCGTGAAGAGGAGGATCGCCGCGACCAGCACCACCACGGCGGCCACTGACGCCCGCCGCATCTGGCGGCGGACGCTTGCAAGATCATCGATCAGCGGCTCCATCGTTCCAGCGTATGGCTCACCGCGCTTGCCGGGCACCATCGATCCGCTGTAGATCCGGTGTCGGCGCGCGACGCGTCGCTGCAACGGAAGGCGGGGCGACATGCCCACGTGCGAACTCAACGAGGCGACGATTCACTACCAGGAGCGCGGCTCCGGTCCTGCCTTCGTCTACTGCCACGGCCTGGGTGGCTCCGGCGAGGGCTTCGAGCGCGACGACGTGGACTGGTACGCCGAGCACTTCCGTACCGTCTCCTGGGACAACGTGGCCTGGGGCGGTCCAGCGCGGCGGCCAAGTACTCGCTGCCGCGTTACGCCGCTGACCTCGATGGGCTGCTCGACCACCTCGGCATCGAGCGCGCGATCGTGATGGGCGTGTCGTGGGGCGGGGTGCTCGTGCAGCGCTTCGCCCTCGACTACCCCGGGCGTTGCACAGCCATCGTGCTCGACTCCACCTCGAGCGAGGTGAACGTCGCGGCCAGCGAGAACTGGTATGCCCGAGGCGAAATCGCGCGCATCGGCGCGGAGGCGGTGAACCGCGAGTTCGCGCCGGCATTCGCCGGCCACGCCACCGTCACCAGCGAGGCCAGTCCGCAGCGCCAGGTGCCGCCCGAGCACGTCGAATCGTTCGTCGCACAGTCGCGCGCGACCGCCAGCCTGCGCGAGCACCCGCTGACGCCTGAGCTGCATCGCATCAGTTGCCCCGCCCTGGTGATCGGCGGCGGCGCCGACACGGTCGCTGGAGCTGGGGGGTCCGTGATCATCAGCCGCCAGATCCCGAACGCCGAGCTCGAGGTGGTGCAGGACGCCGGTCACGCGGTCTATCGACAGGCGCCGGAGCGGTTCCGCCAGCTCCTGCTCGACTTCGTGGCCGAGCACGGCCTCGACGGGGGCTGAACCGCGTTCCTGACGAGAACCTGATGGAAACCTGACGCCATTCCTGACACGGCCACCGGATCGCGGTCCGTCACTTCCTACGCTCGGCTGAGCGCTACGGTCGAGGCATCCACGCCGCTCGCGACCTCGACGCTCGGGGGCTGCGAGGCGCGATGGCACGCATCCTGCTGGCAGAGGCCGACGCTTCGTTCAGGATTGCTCTCGCGGCAATGCTCGAAGCCGAGGAGCACCGCGTCGAACTTGCGACGTCGCCGTTGCAGCTCGCGTCAGCGCAGGTGAGCCTCATCGACGTGGCCATCCTGGACCTGGCGATGGTGCGTCCGGTGGAGACCGCGGCGCTGCTCGGCGGGATCCCCATCGTCGGTATCGATGCGGGCGACGCACGCGCTGTCCCGCCCGGCCTCAATGTCGTTTCGAAGCTCTTCCGCCCGGTGGACATCGAAGCGGCGCGTGTGTTCGTCACAGCCGCGCTCGCATCGATCGCATTGCCCGGGCCCAGTCAGGACCTCGAGGGTCCCGAGGGTGTCACGCTGCGGCCGGCTGGGAACCGCGCCTACGTCCACTCGCGTCCTCTCCGTCTCTCGAAACGCCAGTTCGCGATCCTCGAGTTCCTGCTGCGGCATCGCGGACACGCCGTGTCGATCGAGGAACTCGCGCGCGCCGTGTGGCACCTCGAGGATGTGCGGACGCGGAACTTCGTGGAGGCGCAAGTCTCGCGGCTGCGTCGCAAGCTCCGCCCCGCCGGTGCGCCACAGGTGATCCAGACGGTGCGACGCGTCGGCTACCAGATTCCGTCGCCAGATGAGGACGGTTAGGGCGCATCGATCGGATGCGCAGACGAGGACGCGCCGCGCTAGCGCTCGAGTTCCTCGGGCATGCGGAACTCGACCGTCTCTGTCGCCACCACCACCGGCTCGACGGTGTTGACCCCACGGTCGCGGAGGTCGGCGATGATCGGTTCGAGCAGGCTGTCGGGAACAGAAGCACCGGCGCTGAGGCCGACCACATCCACGCCCTCGTACCAACCGGGGTCGATCTCCTCGATGCCGTCGACGCGGTAGGCGGGCGTGCCCGTGGCTGCCGCCACCTCGCGCAGGCGCACGGAGTTCGAGGAGTTGGCGGAGCCAACGACGATCACGACGCCAGCGCGTTCCGCGACCTGGCGCACTGCGGCCTGCCGGTTCGTCGTGGCGTAGCAGATGTCGTTGCGCACCTCGGCGGTCGGGAAGCGCTCGCGGATCGCGGCGATCGTGTCTGCCGTGTCGTCGACGGAGAGCGTCGTCTGCGTGACGACAAAGACCGGGAGGTCACCGGAAGGCACCGTCGCCACGTCGTGGGGCGTGTCGACGACGCGCGTCTGTTCTGGCGCCTCGCCCTTCGTGCCCTCGACCTCGTCATGCCCTTCGTGCCCGACGAGGAGCACTTCAAACCCATCGCGCGCGGCCTTGCGCGCCTCGAGGTGGACCTTGGTCACGAGCGGACAGGTGGCGTCGATGATGCGGAGCTGACGCTGTTCCGCGGCCTCGACGACGGCCGGCGAGACGCCGTGCGCGGAGAAGACGATGCGCGAGCCCTCGGGCACCTCGTCGATCTCGTCGACAAAGATGGCTCCGCGTGCGCGGAAGCTGTCGACGACGCTCCGGTTGTGCACGATCTCGTGGAACGCGTAGACCGGTCCGTCCTCGCGATCGAGGACTTGTTCCAGCACGTCGATGGCCCGCACGACGCCCGCGCAGAAGCCTCGAGGTGCGGCCAGGAGTACGGTGTTCGGCATCCGATGCCCCATTCCCTACGATTGTAGTGTCCGGGCCGCCGTAGCGTCGGCGGCGTGCAGCGACAGCCGAGGTGCCCATGAACCGTATCGACGAGCCGCACGAGGCCTGGCGCATGTTCCGCATCATGTCGGAGTTCGTGATGGGCTTCGACGTGCTGGCCCAGTTGCGCCCCGCGGTGACCATCTACGGCTCGGCACGCAGCAAGGAGGGCTCGGACGATTACGTGCTGGCGCGCGAGGTCGGTCGCCGCCTCGGCGAGGCTGGTTTCTCGGTTGTAACCGGCGGCGGCCCCGGCGCCATGGAGGGCGCGAATCGCGGCGCCCTCGAAGCGGGCGCTGCCTCGGCTGGCCTGGCGATCAAGCTCCGGACCGACGAGGTGGCAAACCCGTACCAGACCCTGTCGCTCGACTTCCGTTACTTCTTCGTGCGCAAGGTCATGCTCGTGAAGTATGCGACGGCATTCGTGTTGTTCCCGGGCGGGTTCGGCACGCTCGATGAGTTCTTCGAGACCGTGACGCTGATCCAGACGGGCAAGGTCGAGCGCTTCCCGATGATCCTCGTCGGTCGCGAGTACTGGGGCGGCCTCACCGACTGGATCGATCGCGTCCTCGTCGAGCGGAACCTGATCGCCGGTGAGGATCGAATGCTGTTCGAGGTCGTGGACACCGCGGACGAGGTGCTTGCGATCGTCGAGCGCGCCCACCGTGAGCGTGGTGCAGGCATCGACAACGTCCCGATCGCCTAGCCGCGGACTGGCTTCAGTCTCGCCGTCGGTCCTGTAGGACCTCCATCGCCCGGTAGACCCCGACCCCACCGAGCGCGATCCCGGCGATCGTGAACAGCACGAGGTAGACCGCGACGTTCGTGTCGCTCGCTCCGACCGTCGAGGCCGATGGCGACGGTGGCGTCGCGGTCGAGGCTGCCTCGGCGGTCGACGGGGCGACGGGCGCAGCCGTCCGGTCCGCATCGGGCGCGGCGTTCGCGTCGGGCGTGGAGACCGGCGGTGGCTCCGTGCGGTGGCCCGGCGTGGGCGTGTTCGCGACTCGAGCGCCGAGGAACGCGCCACTGCGATCAAACCAACGCTCGAGGCTCTGGCCGGCGCCCGGGCGCTGCTCCGCACCGACGCTATCGCCGCAGCTCGCCTCGTCGATCGTCTCGCCGGCGCCGACGAGGGGCAGCACGTCGCCATCGTTGCGCAGGCCGTTGCCGATGCGTTCGACGCGCAGCACATGGGCGGCGTCGCCGACCTCCGCCTCGGCGGCCGCCACGACCAACACCCCCCGCGGTTCGAGGTGCGCCTCGACGTCTGTACGCCCAGAAGCATCCTCGAGCGCGACGCCGATCAGCCAGACGGTCTCGTCGCCGTAGTTCGTGAGCTCGACCCACTCGAACGACGCATCGTTCCCGGGCGCCGCCGGGTCCGCGAGCACTTCGGTGATACGCACCAGCTCGATCGGATGTCGTCGCTAGCGTCGATCACCGCGGACGCGTCGACGCTCCACCCGCCCTCGACGCCCCCGAGCAGGCCGGAGCAGACGCCGAACTGCGCGGCGACGGTCGCCGTCACACGCAGCGCGCCGCCTTCCGCGGCCGTCGTAGCGTTGGACACGACGCCCCACGAAGCCGTTGAAGCCGGGAAGTCGCCGACGAGCTCGTTCGACTGCGAGTTGATCGACGAAGGCGCAACGGCGAGGGCGACCGCGGCTATCGTGAGCGCCAGGCTGCTCGCGAGCGGGAGCCGCCACGCACGCCGTGCCGGGGGAGAGCCGTCTGACACGCTGGCGAACTCACCCGTCTGTTGGGATGGCCTCGAACGGGCCGAGGTTCAGGCGGTGACGGGGGTTTCGGCGATCGCGTCGATGACGAACCGTACGCAGTCCGCCTCCAGCTCGAGGCGATAGCGCACCTTGACGCCCTCGGCGATACGCCTATCGTCGAGCCGCCAGTCGAGGTCGAAACCCCGCGCCGATTGCTCAGCCAGCGCCCATGCCTACAGATAGGCCTGCTCGAGGTTGTCGGGAAGCACTTCGAACGACTGCGCGAGGTGGTCGAGCACCGGCACCTTCGCGTCTATACAGGCGGCAGCGAAGAACTCTCCGGGCTCCAACTCGCCTCGACGGCCGCGCTGCGCCAGCTCACGCCCGCGCGGGGTCTCGACAAAAGTCGTTACGCTCTGATGGATCGCTGAACAGAGGTTCTCTGACATGCGCGTCCTCTTGGAGGGGGCTGGCGGTACGGCGAGGATAGCGACTCGTCGCGGAGAAATTCTGGCGAAATCTACTAATGGAGCCGCTACCAATGGGCCTGCCTGACGACGCTGGCGGAACCGCGGCCGCAATCGCTTCGGCGCTTCGAACGCCGTTCGCACCCTCGCTGCTGCGTGACCTCGAGGTCGCGCCGACGCTGTTGGCGTACCTTTGGGCGCAGCTAGCGACGTCGGTGGATACCGCTGGATTCCTGGGCAGCGCGCTGTACATGGCCGACATGGCGCTGGATGCCGTCGAGGAGGTCTACGCGCCACAGCTCGGCCAGCAGACGCTGATCGAGGGCGGGCTGGCCAGCACCGACCTGGATGAGCTGGTCGCCGTCCTCGACGTGTTCCACTGGCTGCACCCGCAACTGCTGCTGCTGACCTCGGCGGTCGCCGAGGGCTTCCAGCGCGGGCGCGTCGGCGGCCAGGGGCGCGTCGAGGAGCGGGCGTGGAGCGAACGCGACACGGCGCATCTCGACACAGCGGTCCAGCTCGCGCCGCCTGAGACGGCGCCGCTGCCCGAAATGGCAGAGGTGCTCGGACTGTCGGGCGCGCCGGATCTGTACCGGGCCGTTGCGCGGTGGCCACGCTACCTCGAACCGGCGTGGGAGGAGCTGCAGCACCTCTCGGCGTACCCCGACTTCCGTCGCCGCGGGCGCGCGCTCTACTACTACGCCCGCGCCGGCGCGCGCTTCCTTGCGGAGCCGCTGGACCTCACCGCGGACGCGCTCAACGCGGCCGGCGTGGCGCCGGAGGAAGCGGGGGCTGCGCGCACGGTCGTCGACAACGCTCTGCCGGCGCTCTCGACGATGATGATGCACACCTGCGCCATGCGTGTCGGCCTCGGCATCCACGACCGCGAGGTCGTGCAGGCGTGACCGCGCCGCCTCGGACGTCTGCCGCCGCCGGTACAATCGAGGCATGACCACGCCCGACAGCAGCGAAACGGACGTAGCCACGACGCGGAATCCGTGGCGGCCCGACACGCCCGGCGTCGTCGAGGCGCTCCGCGACGCCGAGCTGACGGATTTGAGGCTCGTGTACGACTCCTCGAACTACGTCTTCATTTCGGAACTCGATCACGCCGAGGCGGGGCGCGGCCTCGGCGTCTACAAGCCGGAGACGGGCGAGCGCCCGCTCCACGACTTCCCGATGGGCACGCTCTATCAGCGCGAGATCGGCGCGTTCGCACTCTCGCAGCTGCTCGGCTGGGACCTCGTGCCGCCGACCGTCGAGGTCGATGGCCCGCACGGCATCGGGTCGATGCAGTTGCTCATCGACCACCAGCCGCGCGAGCACTACTTCGTATTGCGTGAGACCGACGAGTACGACGAGCGGCTGGCGCAGATCGCGGTGTTCGACCTCGTCGCCAACAACGCGGACCGCAAGGGCGGGCACGTCCTGCTCGACCCGGATGGCGCGCTGTGGTGCATCGACAATGGCCTTTGCTTCCACCGCCACCCGAAGCTGCGCACGGTGATCTGGGACTACGCGGGCAGTGAGGCCGGCGACGCCTGGGTGACCGACCTGCGCTGCGCGCGCGAGTGCCTCCTCGACGGCGACGCCGCCGCCGAGACGCTCCGATCCTGCCTCGATGTCGGCGAGGTGGAAGCGCTGGCCGAACGCATCGACGAATTCGTCGGGCACCCGGTCCTCCCAGAGATGTACCCCTGGCGCTGCGTCCCCTGGCCGTTGGTGTGAGCTAGCGCCCCATCCCCACCGTGCGGCGGAGTCGTCGCCACCAGCGTGCGAGGGTGCTTGGGGGCGGGCGGCGGTCGCGGATGAGGCCGGTCGCTTCGGGCGTGCCGATGACGAGTGTGCGACGCCAGTCGCGGAGGGTGGCGTCGCGTTCGGGGTCGTCGCGGCGGCGGATCGGTTGGTCGGGCGCTTCGAAACGCTCGAAGGGGAGCCACTGACCGCGGGCGTCGCGGGTCCAGGCCTCGAGGCCGGCGGCGCGGGCGAGGGCTGCGCCCCCCGCGATGTCCCAGATGCGGGGTCCGCCAAACACCGCCGAGGTGAAGATGCCGGCGGCGACGTAGGCCGCCTCGAGGGCGATGGAGCCGGTGACGCGGTGGTCCCACTCGCGCGTGCCGCCCGAGGCGCCGCCCGGCGCGGCGGCGAGGCGACGGCGCACGCCCGCCGCCGTGGCGTCGCGCTCCATCGGTTCACCATCGAGATGGAGTGGACTGCCTTCGCGGGCGTGGTAGACGCCCGGCGCCAGGCGGTGCGTCGCGCCGACCCAGACGGCTCCGGCGACGGGTAGGCCCTCGTGCAGCACGCCAATCGAGACGGCGAACAGCGGAAAGCCGTTCACGAAGTTCATCGTGCCGTCGATCGGATCGATCACCCACACCACCTCGGCGTCTGCCTCGGGGTGAACATCGACCTCCTCGCCGATGATGGCGTGCGAGGGGAAGCGCTCGCCGACGCGCTCGCGAATCAGAGCCTCGACCGCGCGGTCGATCTCGGAGACGGGGTCGTGGGGCGCGCCCTCGCGTTCGCGCCGTGGAGCACGCCCGCCCGCCTGCTCTTCGCTCTCCTGCTCGCTCTTGTACTCGACATCGAATCCGCTGCCCAGCGCCGCGGTCGCCTGCTCTCCGGCGGCGCGGGCCAGCTCCACGGCCAGCGCCTCGATCGCCTCGAGGTCCTCGAGCGGAGGCGGTGACTCGGGCGGCAGCGCCGTCTCGGTCACGGCTAGGCCGGCGTGCCGAAGTCGGTCTGGACCATCAGGATGCGTCCCCTCTGGTCGCGCACGAGTTGGTGGCGCTCCTCCCACGCGGCCACGACGGCGGCGGGCGGCTGCTGGTCGGCGTTGGGCCGTGAGACATGGTGCCAGGCCTCGATCGAGCGGAATGCGAAGAGCGTGATCACCGAGTTCGCGGAACCCAGGGGGTCGCGGCCGTAGATCAGCAGCCGCCCGCCCTGCGCCTCGAGCCAGGGCCAGATCTGCTCACGCGACAGCTCCAGGAACCGGGCCTGTGCGCCGTCCTCGAGGTCGTAGGTGAGCTCGGAGACTACGGACTGGCGGCCGAAGGTCGCGGCCGGTTCGAGGGTGGGTTCGCCGAGCTCACGCCAACGCGGTTGCGGCTCGGAGACCTCGTCGTTGTAGTCGATGATGCGCGCGCGCGAGTGTTCGATCAGCCTCGGACGCCCGGCGCGGATGTCCTGCAGCTGCTTCGTCTCGGCGGCGCGCTCCGGATTCGTATTGAACTCGCCCCACCCGCGGGTGGCGGTCCAGTGATCGAAGGAGGCGTAGACCGAGTTGGTGACGACGCAGTCGCTCGGCCCGCCGAAGGCCCAGGTGCCGAACGCGATCATGAGCGACCCGTGGTAGAGCTGCCCGGGCCACACGCCGAGGCTGCTCGCGCCCTCGAACTCCCGCCGGTCGTCACGGCCGACCACGAACTCGCGTTGTACGAAGATTCCCATCGTCGCTTCCCTTCGTCGTCACGCTGGCCGCTGCCGGGCTGTCCGCGCATGCTATCCGTCGGAACGCCGGACGAGGAGTGTTGATGGCGAACGAAGGTCTCCCGGGCGGTATCCCCCGCCTCCACGCGGAGCTGGGCATCGAGGTCGATTCGGTGCGCGACGGCGGCGTCGTCTACCGCGTGACGTGCGTCCCGGCCTCCGAAGCGGGGATCGACGGCGGGGCGGCGGGCGCAGTCTCCTCGTTCGTGGTGACCACGGCGGCCGACCTCGCGCTTGTGTCGGCGGTGAGCAGCGCCATCGACCACCGGCGCGAGGAGATGAACGGCACGGCCGAGATGAACCTGACCTACGTGGCGTTGCCTCGCGGCGAGGTCTCGGTGCGTTGCGAAGTCCTCGAGCGGAATGCATCGATGGCGATCGTCGAGGTGGTGGCGAACGACGAGGACGGCAGTGTGGTGGCGCGTGGGCGCGGCACGTACGCGATCCGCCAGCTGGCGTCTCGATGAGCGGTGAACCGGCGTTCGGCGGAGCAGACGCGTACGAGGCGATTTCGCGCTGGTGGGGGCAGCAACCCTTCCTCGCCGCGCTCTCCATGGAGCTGGCGGAGCTCGATGAGGGTCGCGCACGCCTCGTGTTGCATCGAACCGAGGTCAACGTGGCGGGTGTCCGCGATTCGATCAACGGCGGTGTCCTGGCGAGCCTCGCCGAGCTGGCGGCGCACGTCGCG